>URSC01000032.1 GCA_900550465.1 uncultured Alistipes sp. | reverse complement strand
AATAAAATGATGTGTTAGTTCCGAGGCCGTACCCGAATGTGAATTTAGGTACGGCTTCTTTTTTCTGCATATCCGGCTGAAACTATTGCCGGGATTATAGGATTTGCTCTTGAATTTCAAGAAAATTACCATATATTTGCACAAGGAAAAGAGGGGTGCCTCCCGCTGAAGCGGCCGGAGGCTGAGATTACACCCGTCGAACCTGATACGGTCAGTACCGTCGTAGGGACTTTTCGAAGACATTCGCTCCGCTGCCGGCATTTCCGCCGCATTCCTCATTTTCCGACAGACACCATACATTGAGGAAAATGAGTTTTCAAGTACAATTCATCACCCACTTTACGGAGACCCTCTCCTACCTCGACTCCGTGCGAATCGCCCTCAAAGGCGGATGCCGCTGGATACAGCTGCGCATGAAGGATGCCCCGGAGGATGAGGTCCGTGCCGCCGCCGGAAAGGCCCTGCCCCTTTGCAGGCAGTACGGGGCCGTCCTGATTCTCGATGACCGCGTGGAACTGGTACGTGAGTGCGGAGCGGACGGCGTCCATCTGGGACTGACCGACATGCCGGTGGCCGAAGCCAGGAGGATCTTACCCCGGGGACAATTCATCATCGGAGGCACCGCCAACACTCTGGAGGACATCCGCCTGCATGCCTCGGGCGGGGCGGACTACATCGGCTGCGGCCCGTTCCGTTTCACCACCACCAAGGACCCTGCCAGGCTGGCCCCGACCCTGGGACTCGAAGGCTACAGGAGCCTCATGGACGGAATGCGCCGCGAGGGCATCGCTCTGCCCGTCGTGGGCATCGGAGGAGTGACGGCGGAGGACATACCGGCCCTGGCGGAGGCAGGACTCAGCGGCATTGCCCTGAGCGGCAGCATCCTGAGGGCGGAGGACCCGGTGGCGGAGATGCGGAGGGTGATGGACATAGCCGCCTCCATTGCATTGGACTGAAAATATATTTTTTGAGAAATATGAATAACAACAACATCAGAATCACCTACCCGGACTCGGAGAAAGTCTACATGCAGGGCTCGCTCCATCCGGACGTAAGAGTGGGCATGAGGAAAGTGAACCTCACCCCCACAGTGACCGTCAAGGACGGAAAGAAAATCATGACGGAGAATCCTCCCGTCTACCTCTACGACACCAGCGGGCCGTACAGCGACCCTGCGGCGGACATCGACCTGCGGCGCGGTCTGCCCAGGCTCCGCGAAAAGTGGATACTGGGACGTGAGGTGGAGCAGCTGCCTGAGGCCACCTCGGAATACGGCCGGGAACGGCTGGCCGACAAGTCCCTGGACCACCTTCGCTTCGAGCACATCCGCCTGCCCTACCGGGCCAGGAAGGGCTCGCAGATTACCCAGATGTACTTCGCCAAGCAGGGCATCGTAACCCCCGAGATGGAGTACGTGGCCATCCGCGAGAACATGAACTGCAGGGCACTGGGCATCGATACCCACATCACTCCGGAGTTCGTGCGCGACGAGATAGCCGCCGGACGGGCTGCCCTGCCGGCCAACATCAACCACCCTGAGGCCGAGCCCATGATCATAGGCCGCAACTTCCTGGTGAAGATCAACACCAACATCGGCAACTCCGCCACCACTTCCACCATAGAGGAGGAGGTCGAGAAGGCTGTCTGGAGCTGCAAGTGGGGCGGAGATACCCTCATGGACCTCTCTACCGGAGACAACATCCACGAGACCCGCGAGTGGATCATCCGCAACTGCCCCGTGCCCGTGGGCACCGTACCCATGTACCAGGCCATGGAGAAGGTGCGCGGCAGGGCTGAGAAACTGACCTGGGAGCTGTTCCGCGACACGCTGATAGAGCAGTGCGAGCAGGGAGTGGACTATTTCACCATACACTGCGGCATCCGCCTGAAGAACGTGCATCTGGCCGACAGCC
Organism: uncultured Alistipes sp.; assembly: GCA_900550465.1. Taxonomy (GTDB): domain Bacteria; phylum Bacteroidota; class Bacteroidia; order Bacteroidales; family UBA932; genus Coprenecus. The sequence goes on along the minus strand of URSC01000032.1, from coordinate 1,760 downwards.
GTCTGTGCGGAATGGTCAGCCGGGGAGGCAGCATCATCGCCTCGTGGTGCCTTGCGCACAATAGGGAGAGCTTCCTCTACGAGCATTTTGACGACATCTGCGACATCTGCGCCCAGTATGACGTGGCCCTGTCGCTCGGTGACGGCCTGCGTCCAGGAGCCATCCGCGACGCCAACGACGCAGCACAGTTCGCAGAGCTGGACACCATGGGCGAGCTGGTGGAGAGAGCATGGGCCAGGAACGTGCAGGCCTTCATCGAGGGCCCCGGCCACGTACCTATGCATAAGATAACCGAGAACATGGAGCGGCAGATCGAGAAGTGCCACAACGCACCTTTCTATACTCTGGGTCCCATCGTGACCGACATAGCTCCCGGCTACGACCACATCACCAGTGCGATAGGCGCCGCCCAGATAGGCTGGCTCGGCACCGCGATGCTCTGCTATGTGACACCCAAGGAGCACCTGGCCCTTCCGAACAAGGAGGACGTGCGCGTCGGTGTCGTCACCTATAAGATAGCCGCCCATGCCGCCGACCTGGCCAAGGGCCATCCGGGAGCACAGGTGAGGGACGACGCACTGAGCAAGGCCCGCTTCGAGTTCCGCTGGAAGGACCAGTTCAACCTCAGCCTGGATCCTGAACGCGCCCTCGAATACTACAAGGAAGCCAACCACGTGGGCGGCAAGTACTGCACCATGTGCGGCCCCAACTTCTGCGCCATGCGCATCAGCAGCCAGCTCCGCGACTGCGGCCTCTCTACCGAGGGTGAGGAAGTTTCACCGAATCAGACAATTTAAATTATATACCACAATGATTGAGACAAAAGTTTCCAGAGGTATCATCAGTACCTATTTCGACAAACTCCAGGACTGCCTCGAGCTGGACGCCGCCATCGTGGGCGGAGGTCCCTCTGGCATAGTAGCCGCCTATTATCTGGCCAAGGCCGGGCTCAAGGTGGCCCAGTTCGACCGCAAACTGGCTCCCGGCGGAGGCATGTGGGGCGGTGCCATGATGTTCAACCAGATCGTCATCCAGGAGGAGGCCATGCACATCGTGCGCGACTTCGAGATCAACCATACTCCCTACAGAGACGGCCTCTACACCATGGACTCGGTCGAGAGCACCTCTTCCCTGCTCTATCACGCCGTACACGCCGGAGCCCGCATCTTCAACTGCTACTCGGTAGAGGACGTAATCTTCAAGGACGGCAAGGTCAGCGGAGTGGTGGTCAACTGGACTCCCGTACTCCGCGAGGGCCTGCATGTGGACCCGCTGAACATCCTGGCCAAGGTCGTAGTCGACGGTACCGGCCATGACAGCGAGATAGCCGCCACCGTCGCCCGCAAGAACGGCATCCGCCTGGCCACCGAGACCGGCGGGGTCATCGGAGAGCGCTCCCTAGACGTAACTTCCGGAGAACAGGAAGTCGTAAACGGCACCAAGGAGATCTACCCCGGTCTCTACGTCTGCGGCATGGCCGCCTCCGCCGTCTCCGGTACACCCCGCATGGGACCCATCTTCGGCGGTATGCTCCTCTCCGGCAAGAAAGTCGCCGATGAGATCATAGCCCGTCTTAAGAAGTAACCTGGAGTTTTTATACAGAAAAATCCCGGAGCAGACACTGAATCTGTTCCGGGATTTATAGTTACATCCACACTACTGGAGAGCAGCCATTTCCTCCGGAGTGAGGCCCGTGACTCTGGCAATTATCTCGTCGGCGATACCTTCTGCTTTCATACCCCGGGCATTCTTGATCCGCT
>URSC01000031.1 GCA_900550465.1 uncultured Alistipes sp. | reverse complement strand
GGTGGGAGGGCCTGGTCATTTCGACCGCTGCATATCTCCTCCGTCGGAGCGATTGAGCAGGACTGAGGCCCAGACGGCGATGCCCTCCTCACGGCCGGTGAAGCCGAGGTGCTCGGTCGTGGTGGCTTTGACAGAGACCTGAGAAATGTCCACGCCGAGGATGCCGGCCAAGGTCTGCCGCATCCGGACGACGAAGGGGGCGAGCTTGGGACGCTGTGCGGCTATGGTGATGTCGGCATTGGCCACCGCATAGCCGCGGGAACGGACCAGGGCGTCCACCCGCTGCAGCAGGATCTTACTGTCTATGCCGCGGTACTCCTCCGAAGTATCCGGAAAATGCTGACCGATGTCGCCGAGAGCCAGGGCCCCGAGCATGGCGTCACAGAGAGCGTGGATGGCCACGTCCCCGTCCGAGTGGGCGATACAGCCCTTGGTGTGCGGGATCCTCACCCCGCCGAGCCACAGCTCCAGCCCGTCGCCAAGGGCGTGCACGTCGTAGCCGTGGCCTATTCTGAATGGAAGAGAAGTCATCATTTGAATAAAATTAACGGTCAGGGCACAAATGTAAACAAAAAAACCGCGAAAGCCGTATATTTGCCCTCACTAATACGACAACCGACACATGTACATCGGAATCATTTCAGACACCCACTGCTGGTTCGACGACCCGCTGAAAAAGTTCCTCGAGCCGGTGGACGAGATATGGCACGCGGGGGACTTCGGCAACGAGGAGACCCTGCTGCAGATTGCGGATTTCAAGCCGCTCAAAGGAGTCTACGGCAACTGCGACGGCACTCAGGTCCGCGGCAGAGTCCCGTACACACAGTTTTTCGAGTGCGGAGGGAAGAGAGTCCTGATGATGCACATCGGAGGCTACCCCGGCCGCTACGACTACAAGGCCTTCCAGCTCATCAACGCCCATCTGCCCGACATCTTCGTCTGCGGCCACTCCCACATCCTCAAAGTCATCTTCGACAAGAAATACAACATGCTCACCGTCAATCCAGGTGCCGCAGGCATCCAAGGCTTCCACCAGGTACGCACCGCCATCCGCGTCCACATCGACGACGGAAATATTCACGGCATGGAAATCGGCGAATGGCCACGATTTATCAAATAATTTTTATATTTACATCCGCTTTTTAAAACAACTCTAAACCTTATGAAACGCAATATTATCGCAATCATCGCCCTGCTGTGCCTGACCGCGCCCCTGGCCTGGTCCCAGCAGACCCCGGTAACCGAGGCCAACTACGACCTGGCCGAGCGGTTCTCGCCCAACAAAATCAACAGCATGGTGTTCTCACAGAACATCCGCCCCTCATGGTTCCCCAACTCCGACAAGTTCTGGTACATGTGGAAGAGCCACGAAGGCGTTCAGTACTGGATTGTAGACCCCGCTGCCAAAACCAAAACGGCTGTCTTCGACATGGACAAGCTCGCCATGGAGCTGACTATGATCATCAAGGACCCCTTCGATGCCCAGCACATACCTTTCCAGAACTTCCGGCTCAAGGACGACAGGACCTTCACTTTCGAGATTCCCTCGACGGTAGAGCAGCCCGTAAAGAATGACAAGGACACCTCAGCAGCAGCCAAGGCCAATCCCAAGATGGAGAAAAAGACCTTCCGCTTCGAGTATGACATCAACACCAGGAAACTGACCGATGTATCCGACCAGGAGGAGAAGAAGGACTTCCCCCGCTGGGCCAACATATCCCCCGACAGCAGCTACGTAGTCTATGCCAAGGGTTATGACCTCTGGTACATGGACATGGAGAACCTGCGCAAGGCCATGGAGGACGAGAAGGACTCCACCATCGTCGAGTACGCCCTTACCGATGACGGAACCAAGGAAGTACCCTACGGCGGCAGCAGTTACTCAGGAGTAGATGACAGGGATACCACCAAGAGATACAGGGTATACGTACAGTGGTCCCCTGACTCCAGGTATTTCGTAATGGAGAAATACGACATGACTGAAATCGGCGAGCTCTGGGTAATCAACTCCACCGCCGAGCCCCGTCCCAAACTCGAGACCTACAAGTATCAGATGCCCGGAGAACCCGGTCCCAAGACCTACACCATGCTCTTCGACATGAAGGACAAATCGCATAAGGGAATCGACGTATGGGCCTTCAAGGACCAGAGCCTCAGCATTCACAGCAAGCCTTACACCAACAAGGACCGCTACGCCGATTACGTGGCCTCCGTATGGCTCGGTGACAACAACTCATTCTACTTCACACGCACCAGCCGTGACGAGCACCGTGTCGACATCTGCATCTACCACATAGACACTGACTCCGTCCAGGTGCTCATCGAGGAAAGACTCAACACCTACATCGACGTGTGCGACTTCGAGCTCATGAAGAACGGCCAGATCGTGATTCGCTCCGAGCGCAACGGCTGGGCACAGCTCTACCTGCACGGTGCTGACGGCAAGCTCATCCGTCCCCTGACCAACGGAGCATACCACGTGTCAGCCATCATGGGTGTGGACGAGAAGAATTCAACGGTATATTTCACCGCAAACGGCTACGACAAGAACGAGAATCCCTACTACAACCATATCTTCCGTGTAGGCCTCGACGGTTCCGGCCTCAAGATGCTCAACCCCGGCAACTACTACAACAGCAGTTACATGCCCGATGACCTCAAATATTTCGTCAACAACGCCTCCAGAGTGGACGCGGCTCCCATGAACGCTCTCTACAGCGCAAACGGAACCAAGATCATGGACCTGGAGACATGTGACCTCAGCCTGCTCTTCAAGGCCGGCTACAAGTATCCCGAGATCTTCAAGGCAAAGGCCGCTGACGGTGTGACCGACCTCTGGGGTGTCATCTACAAGCCCTTCGACTTCGACTCCACCAAACTCTATCCTATCATCGAGTACGTATATCCCGGTCCCCAGGTAGAGTCCACCAACTATACCTGGAACGGCAACATGACCCGCGTGGACCGTCTGGCCCAGCTCGGCTTCATAGTAGTGACCGTGGGCCACAGAGGAGGTCATCCCGACCGCTCGAAATGGTATCACAACTACGGATACGGTGACATGCGCCACTATCCTCTGGCTGACCACAAGTATGTGATTCAGAACCTTGCCGCCGAGCGCAAGTACATGGATATCAACAAGGTCGGAATCCACGGCCACTCCGGCGGCGGATTCATGTCGACGGCAGCCATCCTCACCTACCCTGACTTCTACAAGGTAGCCGTATCCTGCGCCGGCAACCACGACAACAACATCTACAACCGCTGGTGGAGCGAGACCCATCACGGTGTGAAGGAGGTCGTTACAGCCGACGGCGACACCACATTCAACTACAGCATCGAGGCCAACCATGAGTTTGCAAAGAACCTCAAGGGCCGCCTTCTCCTCGTTCACGGTGACATGGACAACAACGTACACCCCGCCAACACCACCCGCGTAGTCGATGCCCTCATCCGCGCCAACAAGCGCTTCGAGATGCTATATCTGCCCGGACAGCGTCACGGATTCGGCGACATGAACGAATACTTCTTCTGGAAGATGGCCGACTTCTACAGCCGCTATCTCATCGGAGACTACGAGAACGACGTGGATATCCGCCAGTTGAACAACGACAAGTAATCCGGGCCAAAGAATGAAATCAATCCTCGGAATAGGCAACGCCCTGACCGACATACTCGCAGTGCTCCCCGACGACAGCCTGCTGCGGCAGTTGCACCTGCGGGCGGCG
>URSC01000030.1 GCA_900550465.1 uncultured Alistipes sp. | reverse complement strand
CCCCGCACCCCCAGACGAGAATCGACAACGCCGAGGACCGTAACCGCTTCTCGGCCATGCTCGACCGTCTCGGCATCGACCAGCCCCGCTGGAGGGAGCTGACCTCGATGAACGACATCCACAGCTTCATCCGCGACGTGGGATTCCCCGTTCTGGTGCGTCCCTCCTACGTTCTTTCGGGCGCAGCGATGAACGTATGCTCCAACGATACCGAGCTCGAGCAGTTCCTGAAGCTGGCGGCGGAAGTTTCTAAGAAACACCCTGTTGTCGTATCGGAATTTATCCAGCACGCCAAGGAGATAGAGTTCGACGCAGTGGCCGACCACGGCACCGTCATAGCCTACGCCATCTCGGAGCACATCGAGTTCGCCGGCGTACACTCGGGCGACGCTACGATTCAGTTCCCGCCCCAGAAGATGTATGTGGAGACCGCCCGCAGGATCAAGAAGATAGCCCGCAAGATAGCCGAGGCCCTGAAGATTTCGGGCCCCTTCAACATCCAGTTCTTAGCCAAGGAGAACGACATCAAGGTCATCGAGTGCAACCTCAGGGCCTCGAGAAGTTTCCCCTTCGTGTCCAAGGTGCTTAAGATCAATCTCATCGAACTGGCCACCAAGGTCATGACCGGCGAGAAGGTCACTCCTCCCGAGAAGAGCGCCTTCGATATCGACTACGTAGGCGTGAAGGCCTCCCAGTTCTCATTCTCCCGTCTGCAGAAAGCCGACCCCGTCCTCGGAGTGGACATGGCCTCCACCGGAGAGGTGGGCTGCATAGGTGACGACACCAACGAGGCCGTGCTCAAGGCCATGCTCTCAGTCGGCTATACCGTGCCGGGCAGGAATATCCTGGTGTCCTCAGGAGACGCCAAGCAGAAAGTCGAACTCCTGAGCGCCTGCAGGCTGCTGGCCAAGCACAACTACACTATCTATGCTACCGGCGGCAGCTACAAATTCTTGGTGGACAACGGAGTGCCCGCCAACCTCGTCTTCTGGCCCTCGCAGCCGGACCAGCATCCCCAGGCCCTGGAGATGCTCCACGAGCGCAAGATTGACCTGGTCATCAACATCCCCAAGAACCTCACTCAGGAAGAGTTGGAGAACGGCTACCGCATCCGCCGCGCCGCCGTGGACTTCAACATCCCGATTATAACCAACACCAGACTTGCATCGGCTTTCATCACGGCATTCTGCAACATGCCCCTCGACAATATCCAGATCAAGTCCTGGGACGAATACAGATAGACCGCAATCATTATGGGTAAGATATACGAACGGCTGATGAGCGACGTCCGGCTCCAGGAGGGACTGAAGGCCTGCATCAACTGCGGGACCTGCACCGCCGTATGCCCGGCTGCTGAATTCTACCGCTACAACCCCAAGAACATCGTCAACATCGTCCAGACCCAGGACGACGAGGAGATTATCAAGCTGCTCAAGAGCGATACGATATGGTACTGCGGCGAGTGCATGTCCTGCGTGACCCGCTGTCCCAGGACCAATGCCCCCGGGCAGGTCATCATCGCCCTGCGCACCCTCTCCGTCGAGCTGGGCTACTTCGTGGAGTCCGAGAAAGGCCGGCAGCAGTATGCCCTGGCCAAGGTGCTCTGCGGCAATGTCCTCAATTACGGCTACTGCGTCCATCCCGAGACTTTCAAGTACGAGAATCATCCCGAATACGGGACGGTGGGCAAATGGATCGAGGACCATCTGCAGGACGTGTACGACCGCGTGGGCGCCAACTACGGAAAGAGCGGCCCGGGTCCCCTGCGCAAGATTGCCCGCGAATCCCTTGACGACCTGCAGAAGATATTCGACGTGACAGGCGGCTCGGCCCGGGTCGAGAAGATCAAGGACCTCTCGCGCAAGAAGGCTCAGGAGATGGGACTGAGCGAGGAAGAGTATTTCAACGAAGTGTTCAATGAGACTCATGGTGAGCACCTTAACCCACAGAATCAGTAGTATTACATGAATTACGAAGGAAAGAAAAGAATATGGTCCGAATTCCAGAAGGAGATACCTGACGACAGGTATTTCTACGCCCGCAGCTGCATCCGCCAGAACTTCAACCCCGGTGCGGAGCAGGCCTTTCTGGACATAGTGCGCAACCGCTTCGGAAAGGATTTCTACGAGGATCCGCTCCACACTACCTGCGGAGGCATAGCCTACCACAGCGACACCACGCCTGAAGAGACGTCGATGACTATCATCGCCCGCCAGTTCTCGCTGATGAACCAGGCCGGCTACAGGAATTTCGTGGTATCCTGCGTCACCTCCTTCGGTCTGCATACCGAGATTCTCCAGACATGGGAGGAGCATCCGGAGATCGAGGAGAAGATACACGAACTGCTGTGGAAAGCATGTAAGAGGGAGTTCGTAAAGCCGGACTTCCTGATGCACTCCAGCGACATGATGTACCACTACCGCTTCCTGATCTCCGAGCAGGCCAAGTACCCGCTGATCAACGTGCATACCGGAGAGCCCCTGAAAGTGGTGGAGCACATCGGCTGCCATTATTCCAAGATTTTCCCCTCCAAGTCAGTGGGCGGAGCCGAGTACCCGAGAGTATTGGCCGGACTGGTAGAGGCCCTCGGCGGCAGCGTAGTGGACTACCCCGAGCGGAGGCACTGCTGCGGCTTCGGTTTCCGGCAGTACCTGGTCAAGGCCAACAGAGGCTACTCACTGACCAACACCTATAAGAAGTTCGAGTCGATGGAACCCTTCCACCCCGACCTGATCATCACCAACTGCCCGGGCTGCAACTACTTCTTAGACCGCTGGCAGTACGTCATCGCCGAGACTACCGGCAAGACCTACGGCGACACCCCCGGCTACGGCATCCCCGTGCTGTCCTCCGAGGAGGTGGCCGCGCTGGTCATGGGCTACGACCCCTGGGACCTCGGCCTGCAGATGCATCAGGTGGCCGTCGAGCCTCTGTTGGATAAAATGGGTGTGAAGTACGACAAATCCCGTAAATACAAGGGTCTGGGCGGCAAGGACCTCGGAGTCCCCGCCAGCCCTGCCAATATCAGAATCTTCTAATCTTCATATATGGAAATAAGCAATCAACAGCGCAATATAGTGGTAATCGGCGGAGGACCGGCCGGAATAGAGGCATCCCGCGCCTTAGACGCAATGGGCTATACCGTATTCCTCGTGGAGAGGGATAGCCGCTTAGGCGGACATTTAGGCCGCTGGGACAGGCTCTTCCCCTACGGCACACCGGCGGAGGACGTCCTGAGTCAGCTGACGGCCTCGATGGGACGGATCAAGTGGTTTACTTCCACGGAGGTGACTCAGGTCAATAAGCTCGAGAGGGGTTACAATGTCATCCTCTCCAACGGTCTCTCAGTCCTGGCCGACGCCCTGCTGCTGACCACCGGTTTCACCCTTTTCAACGCATCCAAGAAGGAGGAATACGGCTACGGCATCTACGACAGGGTAATCACCAACGCGGACCTGGAGGACTGGTTCTCAGGTATACCGGTACCCGCCGTCGACAATCCCCGCCGCATAGGCTTCGTGCACTGCGTGGGCTCCCGCGACGAGAAGGTGGGCAACCGCTACTGCTCCAAGGTCTGCTGCGCCACTGCGGTAAAGCAGGCCTGCGAGATCAAGCAGCAGTTCCCCGACGCGGTGGTCTACTGCTTCTACATGGACCTGAGAATGTTCGGCCGCGGATACGAGGACATGTATCTCGAAGCGCAGAAGAAATACGGCGTGATCTTCGTCAGGGGCCGTGTCTCGGAAGTCTCCGAGGACAAGGACGGGCACCTCTTCATCAAGGCGGAGGACACGCTCTCCGGCAAGCCGCTCAGAGTGACCCTGGACCTGCTGGTCCTCATGGCCGGGATGTCCCACAACAGGGCTGTGGATCCGATAGCGCGCACCCTCGCGCTCTCCACCATGGAGGACGGTTTCCTCAAGCCGAAGGACTCTCTCACAGCCGCACAGGCGTCCTACTGCACGGGGGTATTCTACGCCGGGGCATGCACCGGTCCCAAGACACTGCCCGAGACCATGGCCGAGGCCCGGGCCGCCGCTACCAGTATTCACGAATACCTGCAGGAACAATGATAGACTTCGGATACGGCATATCACCCAGCTCCGCCATCAATCTGGACAAGTTCGACAGGACCAGATTCGAGGAACTTGCCCGCGAGGAGCCGGACGTGCTCAAGTGCATGGCCTGCGGTTCATGCGCGGCCTCCTGCCCCACGGCCGGACACAGCGACATGAACCTCAGGAGGGTGATACTGCTGCTCGGACGAGGCCGCGAGGACGAGGCCCTGAGGATGGTCTCCCACTGTATGCTCTGCGGCAAATGCCTGATAGTCTGCCCCCGCGGCATCAACACCAGGCATCTGATACTAAGTGTAACTAAAATCTACCAAAAGAAGTGAAAGACAGGTTCATATCAGGATACAACGATTTCGTCCTCCCCTTCGTGATAGGCATGATCTTCATCATTACCTATCTCGTCATAGGGATCATCCGGGTCATCGTACAGCTGCCGGCCGCGGACAGAAAGAAGTTCTTCCTCTCCCTGATCAATCCCAGACTCTGGGTCATAAATCTCAAGGACATCATCTGCGACGTCCTCCTGCATACCAAGATATGGAAGCGCAAGCCCCTTCTGGGCTACATGCACTCGAGCATCGCCTTTGGATGGTTCATGCTGATAGTCTTAGGACATATCGAGACCTGGCTGTTCGTGCCCGACCGTCTATCGACATTCTACTACCCCGTGTTCTTCAGATTCTTCGTGATGGAGACCGACCACACCCTCAAGGGGTCGTTCTTCTTCTTCCTGATGGACTTCTTCCTGCTCGTGGTGCTCAGCGGAGTCTTCCTGGCCATGTTCAAGCGCATCCGCTCGATGATGTTCGGCATGCGCAGGACCACTAAGAACCAGATACCGGACCGCCTGGCCATGTACTGCCTGTGGGCCATTTTCCCCGTCAGGCTCCTCGCCGAGAGCTTCACCGCCGGTATCGCAGGAGGCAGCTTCCTCACCCGCCCGATGTACTGGCTGTTCGTGGACTTTTCTTAC
>URSC01000029.1 GCA_900550465.1 uncultured Alistipes sp. | reverse complement strand
AGGAATGCCGCCCAGGCTTCGTCGAAGGTGTCCCGCTCGATGAGGTCGTAGCTCCAGTGTTCCAGAATGTCCGGTCTTGAGGCGTAGTGTTCCAGGAATAGAGCCGGGCTCTTGCTGTGGCTGATGGGGCAGCCGATCAGGCCGAGGCGCATGGGACGGTCGTTCCGGCTGCCGGATGTGCCGGGCCATTCCGGTTCTGCCAGGTTTTTGGGATTGTCTGATTCTTTCATGGCATGTCAGGTCTAATCGTTGGGGTGGCCCTACCGTTGTGGCTGTCCATGTCTCTGGCGCAGGGCCTCATAGCACAGAACGGCCATGGAGGCGGAGACGTTGAGCGAGTCGATGCGGCCGAGCATGGGGATGCGGATGTGGGCGTCGGCGGCACGTCTCCAGATGTCGGTGAGGCCGTCGGCTTCGGTGCCGAATACCAGGGCGGTAGGGCGGGTCATGTCGGTGTCGTAGTAGAGCTCGGAGTCCTGCAGCTGGGCGGTGAGGATGCTGATGCTGCGGGCCTTGAGCCAGGCGATGGCCTCCTCCGAGGAGCAGACGGCGATGTTGCGGGTAAATACCCCGCCGAGGCTGGCCCGGATGAGGTTCGGGTTGTAGAGGTCGGTGTGCGGGTCGCAGACCAGGACGGCGGAGACTCCGGAGGCGTCGGCGGTGCGGAGCATTGCCCCGAGGTTGCCGGGCTTCTCGACGGACTCGACGACGACGATGAGGGGGGCGGAGGTGTCATCGGACAATACACGGTCGAGGGCCTCGAGCGACCGGTCCCCCGCACTGCCGCAGACCACTGCGAGGATTCCTTCCGTGCCCCCGCGGTAGGCCATTTTCCCATATACCGCTTCGGAGACCTCGAAAACCCTCACTCCTTCGGAAGGAGTAGGGACGTGACTCTTTCGAAAGGAGTCGCAGGAGGGGAAGGAAATGTGCTGGGAGACGGAGGGACAATAGAACACCGACCGGAGGCGGAAGCCGTTCTCCACGCAGCGTTCCACTTCCCGGAGCCCTTCCACGACGAACAGCCCCTTCTCCCGGCGGAGAGAGGAGCTGCTCTGTAGGGCCGCCACCTCCTTGACCCGGGGGTTCTGGAGGGAGGTGATGATTTCCGGGTCGTGCCGGTTATTTTTCATTTGCCGTGGATGCTTCGGTATTGTCCTGGGCGGCGGGCTTCTTCTCGGGACGCATCTGCGGGAAGAAGAGCACGTCCTGGATGGAAGGCGCTCCGGTCATGAACATGGTGAGGCGGTCGATGCCCATGCCGAGGCCTGATGTCGGGGGCATGCCGTACTCGAGGGCGCGGACGAAGTCCATGTCGATGTACATCGCCTCGTCATCGCCCTTGTCCTTGAGCTTGAGCTGCTCCTTGAAGCGGTAGAGCTGGTCGATGGGGTCGTTGAGCTCGCTGTAGGCGTTGGCCAGTTCCTTGCCGCCTACGAAGAGCTCGAAACGCTCGGTGAGGGAGGGGTCGCTGCGGTGACGCTTGGTCAGGGGCGAGGTCTCCCAGGGGTAGTCGGTGATGAAGGTGGGCTGGATCAGATGCTTCTCGCAGTACTCGCCGAAGATGGCGTCGATGAGCTTGCCCACGCCCATGGTGTTGTCCACCTCGATGTGCAGGTCGGCGCATACCTTGCGCAGGGCCTCCTCGTCCATGCCGCGCACGTCCACTCCGGCGTACTCCTTGATGGCCTCGAGCATGGGCAGGCGGCGGTAGGGCTTGCGGAATTCTATCTCGTTGCCGCCGATGGTGACCGTAGTCCTGCCGTTGACGGCCACGGCCACTTTCTCGAGGAGGTTCTCTACGAACTCCATCATCCAGATGTAGTCCTTGTAGGCCACGTAGATCTCCATGCAGGTGAACTCGGGGTTGTGGGACTTGTCCATGCCCTCGTTGCGGAAGTCCTTGGCGAACTCGTAGACGCCGGCGAAGCCTCCGACGATCAGCCTCTTGAGGTAGAGCTCGTTGGCGATACGCAGGTACAGGGGGATGTCCAGGGCATTGTGGTGGGTGATGAAGGGCCTGGCGTTGGCGCCTCCGGGTATGGGCTGGAGGATGGGGGTCTCGACCTCCATGTAGCCGAAGGAGTTGAAGTACTCCCTCATGGTCTGTATGATGCGGGTCCTCTTGACGAAGACGTCCTTTACCTGGGGATTGACCACCAGGTCCACGTACCTCATGCGGTAGCGGAGCTCGGGGTCGGAGAATGCGTCGTAGACCTCGCCCTCCTTCTCCTTGACTATCGGGAGCACTCTCAGGGACTTGGAGAGGACGGTCAGACTCTTGGCGTGGATGGAGAGCTGGCCGGTCTGGGTGATGAAGGCGTAGCCCTTGATGCCCACGAAGTCGCCGATGTCGAGAAGCTTCTTGAAGACGGTGTTGTACATGGTCTTGTCCTCGCCGGGGCAGATCTCGTCGCGCTTGATATAGACCTGAATCCTGCCTTCGGAGTCCTGCAGCTCGATGAACGAGGCGGCGCCCATGATGCGGCGGCTCATCATCCTGCCGGCTATGGATATCTCAGGGAAGGGGCACTTCTCCGGATCGTATTTCTCCTTTATCTCGGTTGATGTGGTATTGACTTCGAAAAGCGCTGCGGGATAAGGCTCTATCCCCAGCTCGCGGAGCTTGGTGACGGCGTCGCGGCGGTTCTGCTCCTGTTCGTTCAGTTCTATATTTTCCATCTTGTCGTTATTAGTTCAAACGGCAAATTTAAGAAAGTATTTCAAACAACTTCCGCACCATTCGATAAATTTTGTAAATTTGCGCTCATGTCAATCGAAAAAAAATGGATAGTTAAAGAGCAGGGCAACCCGGCTCTGGTCCGTGCCCTCTCCTCGGAGCTGGGCATCGACCAGGTCCTCGCCAACCTCCTGGTACAGCGCGGTATCACCACTGCCGACCGGGCCCGCGAGTTCTTCAAGCCCGACCTCTCCAAGCTCCACGACCCCTTCCTGATGAAGGATATGGACAAGGCTGTGGACCGTCTTGAAAAGGCTATAGCCTCGGAGGAGAAGGTCATGATCTACGGAGACTACGATGTGGACGGGACTACGGCCGTCGCCCTGATGTACACCTTCATACGCAATTTCAACCCCAACGTCGAGTACTACATACCCGACCGCTACGACGAGGGCTACGGCATCTCCTACAAGGGCATCGACTGGGCCTGGGAGAACGGCTACACCCTGATCATCTCCCTGGACTGCGGCATCAAGGCCGTGGAGAAAGTGCGCTACGCCAGCGACAAGGGCATCGATATCATCATCTGCGACCACCATCTCCCCGACGAGACCCTGCCGCCTGCCGCCGCCATCCTCGACCCCAAGCGGCATGACTGCAACTATCCCTTCGACGATCTCTCCGGCTGCGGAGTCGGTTTCAAGCTGGTCCAGGCCTATGCCCTCCGCAAGGGACTGCCCTTCGCCTGGGTGGAGTCCTTCCTCGACCTGGTGGCGGTCAGCATCGCCGCCGACCTGGTCTCAATGACGGGAGAGAACCGTATTCTGGCCTATTATGGTCTGGAACGGCTCAACAGTTCCCCGAGCAAGGGCCTCCTCTCGATCATCAAGCTCTCCGGGCTGGAGAACCATAAAATCACCATTGACGATATTGTGTTCAAGATAGGTCCCAGGATCAATGCCGCAGGCCGCATGGAGTCGGGCCGCACCGCCGTCCATCTCCTCGTCTGCCGCAATGACGACGAGGCCCAGAGCATCGGCAAGGCCATCGACACCCACAACAAGGAGCGCAAGAGCGTGGACAAGGAGATCACCCGCGAGGCGATAGAGACCGTCAAGCGCTCCAAGGACTACCCCCTCCGCAAGTCCACCGTCGTGTTCAATCCCAAGTGGCACAAGGGAGTGGTCGGCATCGTGGCCTCAAGGCTTGTGGAGGCGTTCTACCGTCCCACGATCGTCCTCACGGAGTCCAACGGCTTCATAACCGGCTCGGCCCGCAGTATTGCCGGCTTCGACCTCTATGAGGCAATAGAGGAATGTTCGGAGTATCTGGAAAATTTCGGTGGCCACATGTATGCGGCGGGTCTCACCCTCAAGCAGGAGAATCTCAAGCCTTTCGCGGAGAAGTTCGAGCGGGTCGTCGCGGCCAAGATCACCGAGGACATCCTCACGCCCGTAGTCACCATCGACACCTATCTGGACTTCAAGCAGATTACCCCGAAGTTCTTCAGGATACTCAAGCAGTTCCAGCCCTTCGGCCCGGGGAACCTCTCGCCTGTGTTCATTACCGAGAATGTCTATGACAACGGCAACGGGCGCCTCGTAGGCTCTGACAACGGTCACATGAAGCTGGAGCTGATACAGGAGGACGAGCCCTACCGCCACATCTCGGCGATAGCCTTCAACCGTTCCGAGCACTTCGAGCACCTGCACGCCGGCAACCCGGTGGACATCTGCTACTCCATCGCGGAGAACTACTACCGCGGCATAGCCAATATCCAGCTTCGGGTCAAGGATATACGTAAGAAAGAACTTTTCTAGAAAGATATAGGAGGCAACACTGCCATGCTCAACTTCGAAAATGACTATATGCGCGGGGCCTGTCCCGAAGTGATGGAGGCCCTCGTGCGCACCAATATGGAACAGACTCTCGGTTACGGGGACGATCCGTACACTGCCGCGGCTGTGGACAAGATCCGCTCGGCCTGCGGCTGTCCGGATGCCCAGGTGCGTCTGCTTATAGGCGGCACCCAGGTCAATGCCCTGGCCATATGCGCTGTGCTCCGTCACTGCCAGGGAGTCATCTCACCCCTTACCGGGCATATCAACCACCATGAATCTGGAGCCGTAGAGGCCACCGGGCACAAGGTCCTGGCCCTGCCCGCCCATGACGGGGGCAAGCTCCGTCCGGCAGAAGTACGCGAATACCTTCGTGCGTACTGGGCCGACGAGAACTTTGCCCACATGGTCGAGCCCGGAATGGTGTACGTCACCCATCCCACTGAGCAGGGCGCCCTGTATTCCCTGGCCGAGTTACAGGAGATGGCCGCTGTCTGCCGCGAGTACCATATACCCCTGTATCTGGACGGAGCGCGCCTGGCCTATGCCCTGGCTTCTGACCGCAATGACATAACACTGAAGGATATAGCCGCTCTGTGCGATATGTTCTACATCGGCGGCACCAAGTGCGGGGCCCTCTTCGGAGAGGCTCTGGTCGTACCCCGTCCCGGCCTTGTCGGCAACCTGTTTTCCCTGATCAAGCAGCGCGGCGCCCTTCTGGCCAAGGGCCGTCTGCTCGGAGTCCAGTTCGACACCCTCTTCACTGACGGCCTCTATGAGCGTGTGGGCCGCAATGCCATTTCCGCCGCCGGCCGTCTCGCCGCCGGCATTTCAGCCAAGGGATACCGTTTCCTGGCCGAACCTCAGACCAACCAGCTCTTTGTCATTGTCGACAATACCGTCATCGACCGCCTCCGCGGCCAGGCCACATTCTCCCTCTGGGAGCATCTCGACGATTCCCGCAGCGCCATCCGCTTTGTCACCGACTGGGCAACCACTGCCGCTGATGTCGATGCGCTGCTGGAGCTGCTCTGACGTTGCATCATTATCTGCATAATCTGCAGATGCAGCCCATAGAACAACTGATCAATTGATAGAGTGCTGGAAAAACCTTCGTTTAAAATGCACACAGGCAATTCTGCCGTAATTCAGAAACAACAATCAGAATAGCGCAGGATTTGGAGTATTAGATATCTGATTTTTAAATAATTTACTCCAATTTTAAATTTTTTGAAAATTTTTACAAAAGTGTTATTTTATTTTAATATCTTTATATTCCTAAACGAAGATTTAAAATGTACAGCAAACCCATACTGAGAAGACTGTCTCTTCTTTTATTGTCCTGCTGCTGTTTATCCGGGGTGGCAGAAGGAAGAGCGGTGCCAGGACCGGCGGATCCGGCAGAAGAGATAACTGACGTGGCGGAGATGCTGTTGGATGAGCCGATGCAGCTGCACCCTGAGGACAGTATCACGGTACACTATCCGTCCGGATACCGGTATGTGATTCCGAGTTATAACGGCAATGCGGCGGCATTGGATTCCGTAATCACAAAAGTTCGCTCCTATATGGATGAGAACAGGGATTTTGAAGTAGTAATCCGCTCGTACTCATCACCTGATGGCGACCTGCGCTCGAATAATAGGCTAACACGCCTGCGTGGTGACTCGCTGGCTTCATATATAATAAGGTATACAGGTATAGATCCTGGAAAAGTGACATGCGAACCGGAGGGTATCGGGTACGATATTCTGCGGACTCTGGTGGAGAAAGACACTCAAGTTCCGGATCGGGAACAGGTGCTGGATGCCCTGAGGACGGTGCCTGAGACGGTAGAATATGCTCCCGGTATGGTGAAGGAGCAGCTGAAGGTGCGGCTTCTGACCATAGCGGGAGGCCGCGCTTACGCTTATATGAAGCAGCACATGTTTCCAAAGCTGCGCAACAGTATGACGGTGCTCCTGATTGTCCGTAGGCGGGATGCCGGGGAGCCGCTCCGGCAGTACATTCCCGAGAGTGTGCCGGAGGTCTATGCCCTTTCTGCACGTGAAGGAGATCCTATACTAGCGGCGCAAAGGCCTGCTGTAGTGGCCGGAGATAGGGGGGCCGCATCTGTAGTTCCGGCAGATTCGGCGGTAGCAGTGGCTCCGGAAGCGGATTCTGCCGTAGCCGTAGTACCTGCCGTTGATTCCGGCAAGACCGTTTCCGGCAGGAAGAAGTCTTCATTTACCTGGGAATCATCCCGCTGGTGGCTCAAGACCAACCTGCCTTTTTATGCCCTGGTCGTTCCGAATCTGGCGGTAGAGGTTCGTCTGGCTGATCAGTGGTCGCTCGATATACCAGTGTTCTACAGTCCCTATACGGTGGCGCGTAATTACCGGTACAGGGTATTCGCTTTGCAGCCGTCGGCCCGTTACTGGCTAAAGCCGGGAATGAAGGGTCATTTCTTCGGCGTACATCTGCTAGGCGGTATGTTCAACATCTCGGTGGATGAACGCAACCGCTATCAGGATACTGACGGAATGTGGGGCGCGGGACTGGATTACGGATACGCCCTCAAGTTCTCAAAGCGCTGGGGCATGGAGTTCAACATCGGAGTAGGCTATATCTGGACCCGCTACGATACATTCTACAATGTCGAGAACGGTATCAGCTGGGATACCTCCACTGCCAATTATCTGGGTATTACCCGGCTTGGAATATCGTTGATATATAAGTTATAGGAGGAGATGAACATGAAACATACACCAAAAACATCCCTCACGGCGGTCCTGATATACGTGGCCGCAATCCTTACAGGTATCGCTGTAGTCTCCTGCCGTATTCATGAGTATCCGGTAGGTCCGGGCGTGGATCCGACAATGATAGTTGTCAATATCGACCTGACTACGGATCCGGCCGTAGCTGAAACATCCACCATTGGACGCAGCGATGAGGACGGCTGCATGTATTTTATCATGGAGATTTACAGAAACGATTTCACGGGAGATCCTGTCAGCCGCCTGGAGTCCGGAGCCGTCAGGGCTGAGGACGGATCTTCCAGCGTGCGCTTTACAGACACCCTGCATGCAGGGAACTATAAGGTCGCGGCTTTTGCGGTATGTACCAAGGATATGCAGGGAGGTTCCTCTGTCTATGACATGTCGGATCTTTCCAGAATTGTCTTTGATGACACATATCAAGGCTCCATTTCATTGAAGGAATGCTACGAGGCCCGTTTTGACCTGAATATCTCGTCAGACGAATGGTTCACTACGATGGATGTCGCCGAGACCATGCACAGTCCTATGGGGCGGGTGGAGGCTGTCTCGACCGATGCCGCCGAGTTCCTGCAGAACATGACGATGGACCTGCCTGAGCCCCCCGGCGCGGATTTCTGGGAGCAGTACACTGTCCGCTGGGACTATGCCCTGCATTTCCCTACAGG
>URSC01000028.1 GCA_900550465.1 uncultured Alistipes sp. | reverse complement strand
CGCCCTGACCGACATACTCGCAGTGCTCCCCGACGACAGCCTGCTGCGGCAGTTCCACCTGCCGGTGGGGAGCATGCAGCATGTCGACCGGGAAACCGGCAACAAGATCTGGCAGGTGCTCAAGAAAATGGGAGCGCAGTACGTCGCAGGCGGCGCGGCCGGCAACACCATCACCGGCACAGCAGTCTTCGGCATGCCCTCCGGCTTCATCGGCAAGGTGGGAGACGACGAGGTCGGCGCCCTCTACCGCTCGGACCAGGAGCGCAACGGCATCAAGTCGATACTCCTGACCGGAAAGGAAGACTCCGGACGGGCCTCCGTCTTCATCACCCCGCCTAACGCAGAAAGGACCTTCGCCACATATCTCGGCGCAGCCCTGGAACTCTGTCCCGAGGACCTTAGACCGGAATATTTCTCCGGCTACGACTACTTCTTCATCGAAGGATATTTAGTGCAGAACCAGCAGCTCCTGAGGCAGGCCGTAAGGCTTGCCCGGGAGGCCGGCTGCTACATCGCCATAGACATGGCCTCCTACAACGTGGTGGAGTCCAACGACACCTTTCTCCACGACATCGTGGAGCAGTACGTAGACATAGTATTTGCCAATGAGACCGAAGCCGAAAGCTTCACCCGGCACGAGCCCCGCGAGGCGGTGGACATCATCGCCGGCATGTGCGACATCGCCGTCGTGAAGATAGGCGCCAGAGGCTCATACATCAGGAGCGGGGACGAGTTCCACCACATCGAGGCCTGCCCGGCCGATGTCAAGGACGCCACCGGAGCCGGAGACCTCTATGCCGCCGGTTTCCTCTACGCCCATGCCTTAGGCATGCCGTTAGATATATGCGGACGGGTAGGCTCCATCACCGCCTCCAAAGTAGTGGAGGTGGTGGGACCTAAAATTGATATTCCGCGATGGAAGGCCGCGAAACGGGAAATCCGCGCCCTGATCGCCGAGAATCTATAATTCCAGCATTTTCTGCACAGGCGACGCTGCCTTCTGAGCTGTCTCGGAGGGCAGCGTTACTGTTTTGCGGGGGTTCTGATGCAGCAGAGTCTCGAAGAGAGAGAGCAGGGTCACCTTCTTCATGTCCTCGCAGACGAGAGTCTCCGACAGGGGGATAAGTTCCTTTCCGGGCGCTTCCTGACTGAGGCGGTGCATCACTCCCAGTTCCGTAGCTATGACGAACTGGCGGCGCTCCGACTCCCGGACGTGGCGGATGATGCCGGAGGTGGAATAGAAGAAGCAGCGGGGATTGCCCGTAATCTTGGGATCTGCGGAGCAGGCTGCCTCCGGATGGATCAGGATCTCGGCCTCGGGATATTTGGCCAGGGCCTCCTCCACCAATTTGGAGATGATGCGCTCGTGCACGTGGCAGCAGCCTTTCCAGAGCTCCATTCTGAGTCCGGCGACTGAATTGACGTATGCGCCCAGATTGCGGTCGGGGACGAAGAGGATACTTCTGCCCTTAGCCCCTGCCGCCACTGCCTCAGCCACTTTCACGGCATTGGCCGATGTACAGCAGATATCCGCAGCAGCCTTGGTCCGGGCGTCGGTATTGACATAGGAGATGACCGTACCGTCCGGATGACGTTTCTTCCAGGCCTGCAGGTCCTCCCCCTCTATGCTGCCCGCCAGCGAGCATCCGGCGTCAGGCACCGGAATGAGGACCGTCTTTCCGGGGGAAAGCACGGCGGCTGTCTCGGCCATGAACCTCACGCCGCAGAACACGATCATATCCGCGTCTGTCTGAGCGGCCTTGCGGGAAAGTTCGAGAGAGTCTCCCACGAAGTCTGCCACATCCTGCACCTGGGCAGGAACATAGTAATGCGCGAGAATCACGGCATTGTGCTTCTGTTTCAACTCCTTTATGGCCTTGGTCAGATACTCCGGAGTAAGCTGTATGTTCATACTGATGTCCAGGGCCTTGACCGAATGGGTCAGAGCGCCCACGCTGATGAAATCCACCCCTGTGGCCGCCACCTCGGCAATCCTCGGGAGGGTCATGTTGCCGGAGGCCTCCGTCTTGGCCCGGCCGCCGATGATATTGACGGCATCGCACATCATCTCCGTAGACATATTGTCCAGCATGATGATGTCGGCCCTGGCCTCAAGAGCCTCCTTGACCTCATCTAAGTTGGTTGCCTCCACCTCAATCTGTATGCCGGGAGCCACCTTGGAGCGCACCTGCTCCACCGCCTTGGCTATCGAGCCGGCCATCTTGATGTGGTTGTCCTTTATCATGGCCATGTCGTACAGGCCCATGCGGTGATTCACGGCGCCTCCGTCGTGCACGGCCATCTTGTCGGTCACCCTCATGCCCGGAGCGGTCTTGCGGGTATCCAGCAGACGGGTATGCGTACCGCGGAGCTCAGCGACATATTTAGCGGTCTCGGTAGCTATTCCGGACATTCTCTGGAAAAAATTAAGCGCAGTCCTCTCGGCCTTCAGGAGCGCGGGATAACTGCCCTCTATCCTGAGTATCACATCTCCTTTCCGGACAGTATCGCCGTCACGCACCACAGGCTTGAACACGATGTCCTCCTGGAACCTGCGGAACACCTTCTCCACTACCGGCAGTCCGGAAATCACGCCGTCCGCCTTGGCCGTCATGGTGGCTACGGCCGAAGTAGACTCCGGGACAATCGAGTCTGTGGTCACATCCCCTGTGTAAACATCCTCTTCTATAGCAAGGTCAATCAATCTTTCCACCAGATTATCACGGTGGCTCTGCAGTGTTGTCATAAGTATGATTCTATAGTTATTCTTGATTTACTTTCTTGGTCGTGAGCTTTTCCCCTGCCTTCTGGACGGTATGCAGGGCATACTCCTCACTGAGCATGGGATAGTCCTCGCGGTAATGTCCTCCGCGGCTCTCCCTGCGGAATCTGGCCCCGGTCATGATGAGATACGCCACCGTCAGCAGCTTGCGTGAAGCCTCGTCGTAATACTCATACTTCACATCCCCGAGTTCCCGGAGTTCTTTCTTAACCAGATTCAGGCCGGTCGAGAGCAGCAGCTCGGAGCGTATGATGCCGGAACAGTTGTTCATCGTATGGGCTATCTGCCGCTTCAGTGCGTAGTAACGCTCAGCCGCCGACTCATCCTTCCGATACAGCAGGTCAAAATGCGGAAGGTCACCTACAGGACCGCACTCCTCCGCTACCCCGATGGCCCTATGGGCAAATACGAGGCACTCTATCAACGAATTGGATGCAAGCCGGTTGGCACCCATAATACCGGTGGAGGCTATCTCCCCGCAGACATACAGGCGGCGGATGTCGGTACGGCCGTAAAGGTCCGACGCCACCCCTCCCACGGTATAGTGCGCCGCCGGGGCTACCGGTATCCAGTCAGTGAGGTCATACCCGTACTCGGCGCATTTGGCCAGGATATTGGGGAAGCGGCTGCGTATCTTCTCAGGATCCAGATGCTTCAGGGACAATACCACATAAGGCCTGTCGTCCAGGGCCATCTGCTTGAAAATCGAGCGGGCAACGATATCCCTCGGAGCGAGCTCCGCCAGTTCATGGACCGGCAGCATGAAGCGCTTGCCCGCCTTGTCCAGCAGCCAGGCGCCCTCTCCTCTGACGGCCTCACTGATAAGGAAGGCCTTGGGGGAGTCCTCCAGGAACAGGGAGGTAGGATGAAACTGTATGAACTCCATGTCAATAATCCGGCAACCGGCCTTGTATGCCATGGCTATGCCGTCTCCTATCGTGGTCTCCGGGTTGGTCGTGCGGGTATATATCGCGGACGTGCCTCCGGTGGTCAGGAAGGTATGCTCCGCATAGATCAGTTCCTCGCAGTTTCTCTCCTCATCCCAGCAGCGGGCTCCGTAGCACACTCCGTCCCGGACCAGAAAATCTATCACGGAGACATTCTCCCGGATGGTGATGTTCGGGTCATTCTGCACCTTGGATATAAGGAACTCCGTGATATAGCGTCCGGTTGAGTCCCCGCCGGCATGCAGGATGCGCTTGCGGTGATGGCCGCCCTCCAGTCCCAGGGACAGCTTTCCGTTCTCCGTGTCGAACTTCATGCCCTCCCCTATAATCTCCTTGATGCGCTGCGGCCCCTCCTGCACCAGCACCTGTACGGCCCGGTTCTCACACAGGCCGCGCCCGGCTATCACGGTATCGGTAAAATGGATTTCGGGATTGTCCTCAATGTCCGTGACCGCGGCTATGCCTCCCTGGGCATTGAACGAATTGCTGTCCCTGAGCGCTTTTTTCGTCACGACCAGGACCTGTCCCAATGCCGAGGCCTTGTGGGCCGTATAGAGTCCGGCCAGACCGCTGCCTATTACCAGATATCTAAACATATCAATCGGTTTGAATTATTCAGAAACTAATGGTCCTGGAACCGTCTTCCTCCTCCTTTATACTCACCCTAAGAGCATCTTCCGGCAGCAGTTCCCCTATCTTCTCAGGCCACTCCATCAGGCAGATGCCGTCACCGTCAATATACTCCTCATAGCCTATGTCCATCACCTCTGACGGCTTCTCGATCCTATAAAAATCAAAATGGTATACAGGGGTCCCGTCAGCAGCCCTGTACTCGTTGACGATGGTGAAAGTAGGACTGGCGACATCATCCCCGACCCCCAGGACCGAACACAAGGCCGAGATGAATGTAGTCTTTCCGGCTCCCATCGAGCCGTAGAAAGCATAGACTGATGTCCCCTGGGTCCGTTTCAGAAACTCCCGCGCAGCCTCTTCCAGGTTCTGAAGACCGCGCACATTTATCGTGTTCATGGATGCTGTCTAATTAATTGAAGGGCTAAATTACACATTTTCCGGAAATCTGTACTGCACAGCCTCCGAAATATGGGCAATTTTTATATTCTCCGACCCTGACATATCCGCTATGGTGCGGGCGACTCTGAGCACACGCACATAGCCGCGGGCAGACAGTCCGTAACTGTCCATCAGCCTTCTCAGCAGCCGTTCCCCGTCCTCCCCGATACGGCAGAACTCCCTGATATGGCACGGCTCCATACCGGCATTGGTCCTGATTTCCAGACCTGCAAAACGCCTGAGCTGCACCTCCCTCGCCCTGGAGACTCTGGCGGCTATCTCCCTGCTGCCCTCCTGGGCGGGGTTATAGGACATTGCCGCACTGTCAACTGCCCTCACATTGATATTGAGGTCTATACGGTCCAGCAACGGACCTGAGACCCTGGACCTGTAACGGTGAATCATTCCGGCAGAACAAGTACAGCGTCCGTCATCCTCTCCGGCATAACCGCAAGGACATGGATTCATGGATGCCACCAGCATGAAGGCTGCGGGCCAGGTCACCTTATACCTGGTTCTGGACACCACGATCTTCCTGTCTTCCAACGGCTGACGCAGGACATCCAGGACCGACGGAGGAAACTGGGCTATCTCATCCAGGCACAATACTCCGTTGTGCGCAAGTGATATCTCGCCCGGCATGGCCCTGGTACCGCCTCCCACGACTGCCGCCGGACTGGCAGTATGGTGCGGCGCACGGTATGGCCGGTAAGTCAGGAGCCCGGAATCCTCGGGAAGCAGACCGGCGACCGAATAAATCATGCTGGTCTCCACTGCCTCGTCTCTGGTCATAGGCGGCAGAATGGACGCCAGGCATTTGGACATGAGACTCTTGCCGGAACCGGGAGGCCCGCAGAGCAAAACATTGTGCCCGCCCGAAGCGGCTATCTCCAGCCCTCTCCTGGCAAAAGGCTGCCCCGCTACTTCCGAGAAATCACAGGTACCAGGCTCAGGGGTAGGAAGGAACTCCCTGCCGCGCACCACATATTCCAAAGCCTCATCTCCGCCTCTGACTACCGCCTCCAGTTCCTGCAGGTCCGCCACTCCGAATATTCTCACTCCCGATGCCCAGGATGCCTCCTGAGCCGATTCTTTCGGAAAGACCACATTCTCATACCCCATGGCCGATGCCGCCACCGCTATGGGCAGGGCACCCCTGACCTTACGCAGTTTCCCGTCCAGGGACAGTTCTCCCATTATCAGATACTTCTCAGGCTGAGGGAAAAACATCTGCCCCGAAACAGCCAGCATCGCCACGGCGATTGCCGCATCGTAGCCGGAACCTTCCTTCCTGATATCCGCCGGAGCCATATTGACTACTGTCTTGCGGCCCGGTATCCTGTAGCCGTTGCGCTGCATGGCTGTGGTAACCCGCAGCATGGACTCCCGCACCGCATTGTCCGGAAGTCCCACCAGAAAAATTCCCACTCCGGGAGTTATGGAGACCTCAACCGTAACCCTCACCACCTCCATACCGACACATGTTGCGGTATATGCCCTGCACAGGGACGCTTCTTGACATTCATTCATAGCCGTTGACTTTCATTTATACTGAGCGCTAAATTACAGTTCAGGGACATGGACGTCAACAGCGGCCGGGCAGAAAATTTACCCGGATGGACGTTTTAAAAAAAGATTATACGTTTTTAAAAAAATATCATAAACCTAAAATTCGTACCTTTGGGGCCTGTTTACACCTACAACGCCGTCGTGATCAGGAGATTCTTATATGAAACCGGACGTTACCTGCTCTTTCTCAAACAGGTATTCACCCGCCCCGTGAAATGGAGACTGCTGCTGAAGCAGTTCATGACCGAGACGGAGAAACTGGTGCTCAACTCCATTCCGCTGATAGCCCTTATCTCGATATTCATAGGTGCTGTCCTGGTTATTCAGACCTCCAACAACATGACATCGCCTTTCCTTCCCAAAATGTACATCGGCTACATGGCGCGTGAGTCCCTGGTCCTGGAATTCTGCTCCACCATGGTATGCCTGATACTCGCTGGAAAGATAGGCTCAAATGTGTCCTCCGAGCTGGGTACCATGCGGATAACCGAACAGATAGACGCAATGGACATGATGGGCATCAACTCCGCCAGTTTCCTGGTCCTTCCGAAAATCCTGTCCACGACCATCCTCAATCCCCTGCTTACTCTGATGAGTTTCATCGTCGGACTGCTCGGAGGTTACCTCATCGTAGCGCTGACGGGCATGATCAAAGTCTCCGACTACCTGACTGGAATCCAGTTTGCCTTCAACGGATACTACATCACCTACAGCCTGGTCAAGACAGCCGTATTCAGCTTCATCAT
The DNA here is from genome assembly GCA_900550465.1 of uncultured Alistipes sp. GTDB lineage: Bacteria > Bacteroidota > Bacteroidia > Bacteroidales > UBA932 > Coprenecus. The sequence continues at coordinate 6,790 of URSC01000028.1, read as the reverse complement.
CAGCTCAATCTCCGCATACTACGGATACAGGGCCGACGGAGGCTCTCTGGGAGTAGGCCGCAACGCGACGAAAGCCATAGTGACTGCCAGCGCACTCATATTGATAACCAATCTGATACTTACCAGAATCATGCTATGATCTCCATCCGGCATCTTACCAAATACTTTGACGGACACCCCGCCGTCCGCGACATCAGCGCAGACTATCTCCCGGGACAGTGCTCACTTGTCATAGGCGCCAGCGGCTCCGGCAAGACCGTCCTGCTCAAGTCCATCGTAGGACTGCTCGAGCCTGACGAAGGGGAAGTCATCATGGACGGGACCGTATACAACCGGCTGGACCAGAACGGAAGGAAAGAGATAAGAAGCCGGATGGGCATGCTGTTCCAGGGCAGCGCCCTCTTTGATTTCGCGACCGCACTTGAGAATGTGATGTTCCCTCTGGATTTCCTGACGGACATGAGCCGTAAGGAGAAGGTGGAGCGGGCCTGCTTCTGCCTGCACCGCGTGGGACTGGACGATGTCAACGGCAAATACCCCTCCGAACTTTCCGGAGGAATGCAGAAAAGGGTGGGCATCGCCCGCGCCATAGCCACGAGTCCCAGGTATCTTTTCTGCGACGAGCCGAATTCAGGGCTGGATCCCCAGACATCCGTAATGATAGACCGGCTTATCCAGGAAATCACCCGAGAGTACAACATTACTACTGTAATCAATACCCACGACATGAACTCCGTCATGGAAATAGGAGACAAGGTGATGTTCATCCATCAGGGGGAGAAGATATGGGAGGGTTCCAACGAGGGCATCATGACCTCCGGGTGCAGGGAACTCGAAGATTTTATCTTCGCCTCCCGCATGGCCAGGGAACTCCGGCTCAGATATGAAAACGGAAGCCCATCTGCAGATTGAACTGAAGAGGCTGCTCGGATCTTACCGAATAGGGCTGGCCGCAGTCGAAGAAATAAGTCAGACGCGGATCCACATATACTCCCATGAAATCGAGGAAGCGGTATTCAAGACCTATTCCGACATTGGCCGACCACTGGAGGCCGGACGCCTTGCCGTCTTTCTGATATGTAACGGAAGACAGATCAGTCATCTCATATGACACTTTCACCGCACGTTCCATCATGCATCCGGCGTCTGCATAGAAGAACAGGCGGTCTCCTGACAGGATGTTGACATAGAAGGTAAGAGGTACTCCAAGATAATGGACCGACTGGTCCACTGATGCCTGGTACTGTCTGTCCACCAAAGCCTCATAACGGCTGTTGAGGAAGGTATAATTAAGGCCAAGGCCTACTCCCAGGCGGTCATTGAGGAAGGAGTATCTGGCTTCAATTCCCACCGATACCGGAAAATAATGCCTGGGTTCGGAAACCGGCACTATCCCCTTTGAGGACGTCTGGGAACCGGCTCCGGCAGAATAATTCGGCTGCGAGAAGTCCACATTTCCGGAAGCCCTGGAGGCGGACATGCTGCCGCCGGCTGCAAACGAGAAGGATGACTTCCTTCGTTCCGAAGCCGTATTGCCGTCCTCATCCGAGGCCATGGCTATATATTCCATACGCGCGGCCTGGTCGTAGATAGACGGCAGACCGGATACATTTACAGGCTCCTCTTCTTCCGGCACATCCTCCGCTGATACCGACAAGGGCTCCGGCATGCTCAGTACACGGTCCTCCCGCACAGCCACCGCTCCGGCACTGATTCCGGGCAACGCCCGTAACGGCACATTCTGCTCCTCAACCGATATTCTCACCGGTACAGACGGCTCCACTGCCTCGGCTGTATACTCCTGAACAGCCTCCTGACCGCTGTTGTCCAGCAGCACCGTGGCAAAAAGCCCCGCCGCGACAGCCGCAGCGGCACAGAAACGGGCCGCATTTCTCCAGAGTCTCATTCTCCTTTTCCGGTCAAGGGCTGATTCTATCCTGTCCCAGACCTCCGGATCCGGGGTCTGACGGCAAGAATCGGCCAGTTCCTTGATTTTCTTGTCAAAAAATTCTTCTTTCATTTCCTGTTCCTCCTTTCCAGCAGTCTTTCCTGCAGCCATATCCTGGCCCGGCTCAGCTGTGACCTGGACGTTCCTTCCGAAATCCCCAGTTCCCTGGATATCTCCTGATGGGAATACCCCTCGATCACATTCATATTGAACACTGTCCTGAACCCTTCCGGCATCTGCGCGATCATCCGCATTATATCCTGCCCTCCGACACCTGAAAGGATATCCTCTCCGCTGCTCACACTCCTGGCCACCGGCTCATCCACGTCGGCGGCACCGCGCAGCACATCTCCTTTTCTGAGCCTCATCAGTGCAGTATTGACGAAAATCCTCCGCATCCATCCCTCCAGCGAACCTGCCGAATTGAATGTGGATATCTTCGAGAACACCGTTATAAAGCCCTCCTGAAGCAGGTCCTGAGCCTCATCACGGTCCTTGGCATATCTCATGCATACGGCCAGCATACGGGAGGAAAATCTCCCGTACAGGGCCCGCTGAGCCCTCCTGTCCTGCCTTATGCATCCCTGTACCAGTTCTTCCTCGGTATCCGGGTCAATTCTGCCTGATGACATTAATCTGCCTTTTTAGTAGATGCAAAAATAATTCAAATTGCTGCATCTTCGGCTCGAATGTTGTATCTTTGTCCGGATATATATTGTATGTATTGCACATGAAATCAGCAATTATCTCGGCAGCACTGCTTATCCTTACATTCATGCCTCTGACAATCAATGCGGCAGCCCATGAGAAAGACTCTCTGAGGGCCGAAGATTACTATATAGAAGGTGTGAGGGAATACTGCGCCGGCAACTACAGCCATGCACGGCAGCATCTTTCAGCCAGCCTGAGGCTGACTCCTGAAAACGACGCCGCCCTGTACTATCTGGCAATGATAAGCCTGGCGGACAACGATACGGACAAGGCGATGGAGTTTCTGGGCAAGGCATCGGAAATATCTCCTGAAAACGAATGGTACAGGCTGGCCATGGCACAGCTGTACTCCGGCATAGGCGAGTCTGACCTGGCCATAGGCATCTACGAGGAACTCATAGCAGCCAGCCCGGCGAAAAGCAGTTACTACTACGATCTGATAAACCTGCTGGTGCAGAACGGAAAGCTGGACGAAGCCCTGGAGACCCTGGACAAAATAGAGCTGCTGCGCGGCAGCGACGAGATTACCTGCAATGCAAGATACCAGATACTCATCCAGCAGAAGCGCTTCGACGAGGCCGAGGCCGTAGTCCGAAAAATGGACGAGGAGTTTCCCTCGGCAGGCACGGCTCTGCTCCTCGGAGACCTTCACAAATCCCGCTACGAGGATTCCACTGCACTGCGGTACTACAACAAGGCTCTGTCCCTGAACCCTGATTTCGCTCCCGCATATCTGGGCCTTGCCGAAGTGTACCGGATGCAGCGCAATTTCTACTATTTCTTCAAGAACATCAACATCTTCCTGTCCCGTCCGGAGATGAACCCCGAGATGAAGGCCAGTTACTTCCAGGAAGTGGTGTTCCCGTCCGGCATGGTCCAGATATTCAGGCCACAGGTAGATACGATGATACTCCGCACCCTTGAGGCCCATCCGGAAGACACCACTGTTCTCAATCTGGGAGGAGCGTATTTCATTGCCGTTGACAGCATAGAGAAGGGGCTAGGGCTCATGCAGCGCAACCTTGAACTGCATCCGGACGTCAAGTCTGTACGCTCTGCCTACATGGGCCAGCTGTATTACATGCAGGACTGGGAAAGGCTGATACCTCTGGCAGCCGAGACCACAGCCATGTTCCCTGAAGACTTCACGCTCAGGGAAGTCCTGGCAGTCGCATACTGGCAGAACGGCGACCTGGAAGAGGCAGTCAAAGCCTATGAGAGCATACTCAGAGTCATACCGAAAGACCATCCGATGCTCATCAACTGCTACGGTTCACTGGGAGATCTCTACCACGAGATGGGCAACCGGCGGCGGTCCTATTCATACTACGAGAAAGGGCTGCATATCGATGACAACTACAATCCCATACTCAACAACTACGCATACTACCTGAGCGAGGAGAGGCGAAATCTCAAAAAAGCACTGGAGATGAGCCGCAAGACCGTACTCAGCGAGCCCGAGAACGCCACTTATCTGGACACCTACGGATGGCTGCTGTTCCTGACCGGAGACTACGAGCAGGCGCGCAAGTATCTCAAGGACGCCATGGTCTACGGCGGAAAGGAGAGCGCAGAGGTGCTCGACCACTATGCCGAGGCCCTCTTCGCACTCAAGGACTACAATCTGGCATTCCTCTACTGGGGCAATGCCGACAAGCTCGACCCCAGTCTGGGACTTAGCGAGAAGATAGCCAAGCGCAGAGAGGAGGCCGGAAAGAAATGAAGAAAGCCGCGGTCATAATCCTGGCTGTGCTTGTCAGCCTGCCCTCCCTGGCACAGGATGTCAAGGAGCAGCGCGAGCGCAAGAAGCTGCTCGAGGACGAAATAGCCATGATCGACAAGCAGCTGGACACCACTGCCAGGAAGCGGAAAGAGAGTCTCAACACCCTTATCCTCACCCGCAGGAAATTAGAGGCACGCAAGAAACTCATCGACCAGCTCGATGACGATATCGCAGGATACGACCGTTCCATATCATCCACCAATGTCATGATCGGCCGTCTCAACGACCGCCTAGACACTCTCCGCAAATACCATGCAGACCTGGTCAGAGGAGCCTACAAGACCCGCGACAACAAAGTCTGGTTCATGTACATCCTCTCCAGCAAGGACATCAATCAGGGACTGCGCCGCTGGGCCTACCTCAAGAACATATCCCTTTCCGTCCGGCAGCAGGCCATGGCCATCAAGAGCACGGAACTCGACCTGCAGCTGGAGAATGCCCGCCTGGAGGAGCTTAAGGCAGGTTCAATGCAGGCCAAGGCCGAAAGGGAAAAGGAAAGGGATGCCCTCAGCACCGAGGAGCGAAAGGCCAACTCCATGGTAGTCCAGCTCTCCAAGCAGGAACGCGCCATGAAGCGCGAGCTGCAGCAGAAGCAGAAGGAGGTCGAGCGCCTCAACAAGGAGATAGAGCGCATCCTGGCAGAAGCCGTCAAGCAGCAGAAATCCGGCAAGGGCGCAGCCGTCGACTATGCCCTCTCCGCCAAGTTCGGAGAGAACAGAGGCAAACTGCCCTGGCCCGTAAGCGGAGTGGTCATCCAGAAGTTCGGCCAGAACTACCACCCTGTATTCAAGAATCTTAAAATGCCCTACAACAACGGTATCAACATATCTGCCACGGCCGGAAGCAACGCCAACGCCGTATTTGACGGAGTAGTGAAGCAGATTCTCGTCATGCCCGGCTACGACCAGTGCGTCCTCGTCCAGCACGGCGAGTACTTCACCTTCTACTGCAAGCTCAAGCGGGTCTACGTCAAGAGCGGGGACAAGATATCCACCGGCGACCGCATCGGCCAGATCAGCCTCAACGAGGACGGCAACGCCGAGCTGCACTTCCAGCTGTGGAAGGGCACCGAGAAGCAGAATCCAGAAAACTGGCTGCGGTAAAATCCTCTATCCGGCAATCATCAATACTCGAAGCTGCTGCCTCCGATGAACTCCCTCATCACGGAAGTCGGCGGTATGCAGTCTATCTCGTCCGGTGTCAATGGAGTAATGTAGGAGAGGAACTTGAGCAGCCGCACGCTCTCGGAGTAAGCCTCCGACAGGGGCGGGATGCGCTCGAGCAGGGGCTCGGCATAATAGCGGAGCAGGGGCAGCTCGAAGAGCAGGGCCGAGTTGAACATCGCGTCGGCATTCTCCTGATAGGGGAAAATATTCTTCTCCTCCCCGGCACGGACGCTCTTCCAGCGGAGGATGGTGTCCTCGGGGGTGATGCCCCGGGTAAAATTGTCCCGAACCATGCGGCGCAGCAGACGGTTGTCGGCGGTCGAGATATAGTTGTTCTCATCCACCGACAGGGAGGTCAGGGCGGAGGCGAAGACGCGGAAGACCTTCTCCCCGTCTATGTGCTTGGTCAGCTCGGGGTTCAGGGCGTGGATACCCTCCATAATCAGGATATCGCCCTCGCGCATCTGCATCCTGCGGCCGTCGAAGCGGCGGCACCCGTTCACGAAGTCGTACTTGGGCAGTTCCACCTCCCTGCCGTCGAACAGGTCATTGAGCTGGGCTCCGAGGAATGGCAGGTCGAGGGCATAAATGCTCTCGAAATCGTACTCGCCGTTAGCGTCCCTGGGAGTCTTGTCCCGGTCCAGGAAATAATCGTCCATGGCAATGACCAGGGGACGGAGTCCCAGCACCCGGCACTGCATGGCTATGCGCTTGGAAGTAGTGGTCTTACCGCTGCTCGACGGCCCGGCTATCAGCACCAGCTTGACCGTATCCCGCCTGTCGTAGATACGGTCGGCTATCTGCGCATACTTGCGCTCGTGCAGGGCCTCTGCCACGGCTATCAGGTCCTTGGCCTCCCCGCGCCTGACGGCCTCGTTGACCGAGCCGATACCGTGGGCTCCGAGGATGGAGCACCAGCGGGAGTTCTCCTTGAAGACGGCGCTGAGCTTGTCCTGGTACTTGTAGGGCGAGATTACCGACGGGTCGGAGGCCGAAGGCGACTGGAGGCAGAAGCCGTCCCCGTAGGGTATCAGGTCGAATACGCCAATCTCTCCGGTACGCTCCAGCAGCGGGCCGTAGAAGGTGTCCGCATAGCCGTCCAGCCAGTACACCGACACGAAGAACTTCTCCATATCGGCCACTAGCGAGGCCTTCTCCGGCCGGCCGTTGTCCCGGAAGAGC
>URSC01000027.1 GCA_900550465.1 uncultured Alistipes sp. | reverse complement strand
AAACGCAGTACCGCCTCCAGAGCACCATACTGCCGCGTTCCACCTCCCAGCGGACATTTCCCACCTTCCGAAGGTGAGACACTTTCCCGCGTTTTCCGCTCACCTTCCGAAGGAGTCTCGAAACCACGCCATCTCCCTACTCCTTCCGAAGGGGTAAAATCGCCGAACCGCCCCTGGAAGAGCCCTACGCTGGTCCGAACATCTGTTCCCACTTCACTCCTTCCCATTTTGCCACAACGGCACCATTTCCCGCAATTAACTGCCGTTGCGGCAACACGTTCACGCCGGCACCCCAGTCACAGACCCGTTGAACAGCATTCTCCCCTCGAAGACACACCACAACGGCACCGTTTCCCGCAATTCGCTGCCGTTGCGGCAACACGTTTTGCATTGCATGCAGCCATCACATAACAGACACAGCCCTCACCCTCAGAGTCTGTTAAGCACGTATTTACATAACATACTCATTATCCATAATTTATCACAAAAACCCTTTTACAGACTCATAAGTTATATCGCTTACAATAGCCTCCACACAGCGTATATCAGCACATACACATCCTTACACCTCATAGTCTGTAAAGCACAAAAAGAAATAATTTATTAATACTCGGGCACATACACAAAAAAAACTATTACAGACACATTCTCACCTTTCCCACCTTCCGAAGGTGTGCAGTTTCCCCACGTTTTCCGCACACCTTCCGAAGGTGCGTAGATGCACAACCGCTGCCAGAGCACCATACTGCCGCGTTCCACCTCCCAACGGACCTTTCCCACCTTCCGAAGGTGAGGCACTTTCCCGCGTTTTCCGCACACCTTCCGAAGGTGCGTAGATGCACAACCGCTGCCAGAGCACCATACTGCCGCGTTCCACCTCCCAACGGACCTTTCCCACCTTCCGAAGGTGAGGCACTTTCCCGCGTTTTCCGCACACCTTCCGAAGGTGAGTAAACGCAGTACCGCCTCCAGAGCACCATACTGCCGCGTTCCACCTCCCAGCGGACCCTTCCCACCTTCCGAAGGTGAGACACTTTCCCGCGTTTTCCGCACACCTTCCGAAGGTGAGTAAACGCAGTACCGCCTCCAGAACCCCATACTGCCGCGTTCCACCTCCCAGCGGACCTTTCCCACCTTCCGAAGGTGAGGCACTTTCCCGCATTTTCCGCTCACCTTCCGAAGGTGAGACACTCCACAGCCATTTCATACCTCTTTCGAAGGCAGGATAGCATGCGAAGGAGGCATGACACAGCCAGGAAAAATTTCCCTACCGAATACGGGATGTTCAGACGGTAGTGCGGGCCAGGGTCTCATAGAGCGGCTCGCGCTCGCGGTAGAGGCGGTCGATGACGTCGCGCAGGGGGGTGTCGCCGCGGTTCTCGAGGAGGGTGCGGCCGCCGGTGTCTTTCGACAGGCGGTTGAAGATGGTGTCGATGTCGGTCTTGACGTAGACGCAGTAGGTGAAGCGGGAGATGAGGTCGCGGCAGCCGGGGGTGGTGACGATGCCGCCTCCGAGGGAGAGGACGAGGGTGCAGCGGTGCATGTCCTCGAGGGTTTCAGGGTGCTCCGAGATGTGCTCTTCGAGGATGTCCTCCAGGCACTCCTCCTCGATCTTGCGGAAGCCGGGTTCTCCGACGGCGGCGAATATCTCGGAAATCGTCTTGCCCTCGCGCTCCTCGATGTAGGCGTCGGTGTCAATCATCGGGGCGCCGACCTTGGCGGAGAGTTCGCGGGCCATGGTCGTCTTGCCCGCTGCCATAAAACCTATAAGGGAAATAATCATCGCTGTCTACTTAAAACAGGGTAAGGTCATCGTCTAAGGAGAATTCCACCACGTCGCCGGGTCTGGCACCGCTGCCGTCATTGTCACCGGCTCCGGCGTCATTGCGGTCCTCCGCGGAAGCTGCGGAACTTCCGTTGGAATCAGCGGAGGCGGGGGATGCCGAAGGGTAGTTCAGATCTTCGAGGTCGTAGGTATCCTCCCCTGCGGGAAGATCCTCCGCATCCCGGGCATTGTCCCCGTCCGGAGCATTGTCCTCGGGCTCCTCTTTCTGCAGAGGCTCCCCGAAGGCAATCGAGGCTATTTTCTCCCCTGCCCTCTTGCCCTTGGCCCGGAAACCCTTGACTGCGATGAATTCCTCCGCGTCGATGTCCACAGGTTCCTTGGGCTTGTTGCCGGAAGGGACGAACTCGACATGGACGGACGGCCAGCGGTCCTCGGACACTGCGACCAGACGGGCACCCTCGTCGACGGGTATGAAGCTCTGGGCGGTATTGTCGCTCAGCTCGAAACAGAAACGCTTGATGTAGTAGTAGCCGGAGGCCTTGTCCCAATAGATGGCGGTGTAGACCTTCGAGGGGTCGAATTTCTCCACTATCAGCAGGTCGCCCTGGAAACGGGTGCTGAGGTCCAGCCCCGTAGTATAGAATGTTCCGTCCTTGCATACGGCCAGTATGTGCTCGTCACCCCGGAATTCGCCCAGAAGCTCGCCGCGGCCGTCCTCGTTGAGCCTGTCGATGTCGCGGTCAAACCACATCTGCTTGCCGCCGATGGTTGATACGCCGGCTGCCCGGAGCAGGACCTTCTGCACCGGATATTTCGTGACGATATTGCCCATTGAGCCGCGGCCCTTGATGGCCAGCTGCGAGAAATCGTAGTCGATTATCAGACGCTTGAGACCCGGACGGGGACGGAGGTAGACCTTCACGGTCTCGGCCTCGCCGTTGGGATTGGCCGTAAGCCAATAGACCTGCGAGCCGGGAGTGCCCTTGGTCAGGTCGTACCAGCGGTCGCGGATGATGCCGGTGACCGCAAAGCGCTTGGCATACATGGTGCCTCCCTTGCCGTCGCGGTACACGGCATTGTATATGGTGCGGGTATCGCCTCTCTTGAAGACTGCGGCATGGATGATGCCCTTCTCGACGAACTGCTTGTCTGTCACCTTGCGGAGGGTGTACCGGCCGTCCTTGATGAACACTATCACCTCGTCGATGTCAGAGCAGTCGCTCACGTACTCGGCCTCCTCTATCTTCTTGGGAGAGGTTCCGATGAAGCCCTCGGAGCGGTTGATGTACAGCTTGGCGTTGGAGGCTACCACCTTGGTGGCCTCGATGTTCTCGAAGGAGGTAATCTTGGTACGGCGGGGGTACTTCGCGCCGTATTTGTCCTTGAGTGACTGGAAGTAATCGATGCAGTACTCCGTCAGGTGCTCCAGATGGTAGCGCAGTTCGGCCTCCTTCTTCTCGATCGCGCGTATCTTGTCCGTGACGGCCTTGATGTCGAACTTGGATATCTTGCGGACAGGCTTCTCGACCAGTTTCAGGATATCCGCATCGGTTATCGGACGCCTGAGCAGATGCTGGTACTCCAGCATGGCCGCCTTCACGTCCTTGAGCTGCTTCTCCCAGGTGCGGGCGTCGTTCTCGAGCACCTTGTAGACCTTGTTCTCGAAGAAAATCTTCTCGAGTGAAGTGTAGTGCCACTCGCCCTCGACCTCGTCCAGACGGATGGACAGTTCCTGACGCATCAGCTCGCGGGTCCGCTCCGTGTTGTAGCGCAGCACATCGTCCACTCCCATGAAGTGAGGCTTTTTGTCCTTGATCACGCATGTGTTGGGCGAAATGCTCACCTCGCAGTCGGTGCATGCGTAGAGAGCGTCGATAGTCCGGTCGGGAGAGGTATCGGCATAGAGCTGGATAACTATCTCGGCATGCTCGGCGGTGTTGTCGTCGATCTTGCGTATCTTTATCTTGCCCTTGTCGTTGGCCTTGAGTATCGAGTCGATAAGATCCCCGGTAGTGGTGCCGTAGGGTATCTCGGTGATGACCAGGGTATTCTTGTTGACTTTCTGAATGTTGGCACGTACGCGCACCCGGCCTCCGCGCATTCCCCGGTTGTAGGCGGATGTGTCGGCATAGCCTCCCGTGGGGAAATCCGGCTCGAGGGTAAAATCCTCTCCTTTCAGCACGGCAATGGAGGCATCCAGCAGCTCGTTGAAGTTGTGAGGGAGAATCTTGCAGGCAAGTCCTACGGCAATGCCCTCCGAACCCTGGGCGAGCAGAAGGGGAAACTTCACGGGAAGGTTGACCGGCTCCTTGTTGCGGCCGTCGTAGGAATTGACCCATTCGGTGAGCTTGGGGTTGTACAGCACCTCGTTGGCAAACGGAGTCAGCCGGGCCTCGATATACCTGCCGGCAGCGGCCGGATCCCCGGTGAGGATATTGCCCCAGTTTCCCTGACAGTCGATGAGCAGGTCCTTCTGTCCGAGCTGTACGAGGGCATCCTTTATGGAAGCGTCTCCGTGAGGATGGTACGGCATGGTCGCGCCGACGAGACTGGCCACCTTGTTGAACCGCCCGTCGTCCTCCTCCTTCATGGCATGCAGAATCCTGCGCTGCACCGGTTTCAGACCGTCCTCGATATGCGGCACGGCCCTCTCCAGTATCACGTAGGAAGCATAGTCGAGAAACCACTCCCGGTACATGCCCGAGAGCTTGTATTTCTTCGTGCCGTCGGAGATCACCTTGTCGAACTTGCCGGAGAGCACCTCGTCCTCGCCGTCCTCACCTGCGTAGGTGTCGGGGTCCGTGCCAGTATCGGCGTCGGCGTATGCGTCAGGGCCGGCATTGGCATCGGTCCCGGTGTCGGTTCCGGTGTCAGTTCCGATGTCGGCTCCGGTGTCGGCATCAACTCCGGTACCTGCGTAGGTGCCTATATCGGCATAACCGCCGTCACCGCCGTTCTGTTCCAACACACTCCCGCCGGACACATTTTCTATTCCGTTCCCAGAGGTCTCCAGGCCATCTTTTTCTTCGTCTTCTCTGCTCATCATTTTTCGTTTTTCAGCCGACAAAGATATTAAAAAAATTCAGATACGGGAAATGGAGGCACGCCCTCCTCTCCCACCTTCCGAAGGTGAGCAGAAACAGCCGGAAAGCAGCCCACCTTTCGAAGGTGGGAGAGGGACAATGCGATGGGATGTACGGCCACAGACACCTCTCGTGGGCATGCTGCAGTTCCTCACCTTCCGAAGGTGAGCAGAAACGACGGCAAAATGTCTCACCTTCCAAAGGTGTGCAGGTATGGTGAAAATGCAAGACCGCGCTACAACAGTTCTGAGGGCATTCGCAAGCAGACCGGTGAAATCCCACCTTCCGAAGGTGAGCGGAAATGGCCGGAAAGCAGCCCACCTTCCGAAGGTGGGAGAGGGACAATGCGATGGGATGTACGGCCACAGGCACCTCTCGCGGACATGCTGCAGTTACTCACCTTCCGAAGGTGAGTAGAAACGACGGCAAAACGGCTCACCTTCCAAAGGTGCGCAGGTAAGGGGAAAATGCAAAACCGCGCTACAACAGTTCTGAGGGCATTCGCAAGCAGACCGATGAAATCCCACCTTCCGAAGGTGAGCAGAAACAGCCGGAAAGCAGCCGAGCCCTACCCCTTCCGAAGGAGTAGGCTAATACCCGAAAGCGGCGAGCTTCCGCTTGTCGTCCCGCCAGTGGGGATCGACCTTGACGTAGAGCTGCAGGAAGACCTTCTTCTGGAAGAAGTCCTCCATGTCGATGCGGGCCTGGGTGCCGACACGCTTGAGGGACGAGCCGCGGGCGCCGATGATGATGCCCTTCTGGGAGTCGCGCATGACGTTGATGACCGCCCGGATATCGTAGCGGTCAGCATTCTCCTTGAACTCCTCGATGACCACCTCGGTGCAGTAGGGAATCTCTTTGTCGTAGTTGGTGAGTATCTTCTCGCGGATGATCTCGGAGGCAAAGAAGCGGAGGTTGCGGTCGGTGAAGAAGTCCTTGTCGTACCAGGGCTCGCCCTCGGGCAGCAGCGACACTATGCGTCCGAACACCGGCTCGAGCCCGAACCGCTCCTGAGCCGAGACCGCGAAGACTTCCGCATGGGGCACGGCGGCGGACCACTGCGCGGCCAGGGCGGCCACGGTCTGCTGGTCGCTCAGGTCGATCTTGTTGATGACGATGAGCACCGGGCAGTCCACACTGCACAGCCGGTCGACGTACTCCCGGTTCTTGTCTCCCTTCTCGACCACATCGGTGACGTACAGGATGATGTCGGCGTCTCCGATGGCGGTATCCACGTACTCCATCATGGAGCGCTGGAGATTGTAGGCCGGCTTGAGGATTCCCGGAGTGTCGGAGTAGACTATCTGGTAGTCCTCCCCGTTGACTATGCCCATTATCCGGTGGCGGGTGGTCTGGGCCTTGGATGTGATGATCGAAAGGCGCTCCCCGACGAGGGCGTTCATCAGCGTGGACTTGCCCACGTTGGGGTTGCCTATGATGTTGACGAAACCGGCGCGGTGGGGAACTGGATTACTCATAGAAATTGAGCTTGAGCATGGTCACCTCCTCGTCGCTGAGGAATCTCCACTGGCCGCGGCGCAGATTTTTCTTGGTAAGTCCGGCGAAATACACTCTGTCGAGCTTTCTTACCCGGTAGCCGAGGGCCTCGAACATGCGGCGGACAATACGGTTGCGGCCCGAGTGGATCTCGATGCCCACGATGCTGCGGTCATCCCCGTTGTAGGCCACTTCATCGGCGTATGCCGGGCCGTCCTCCAGGTCCACGCCACTTACAAGCTTGTCCATGTCCTCAGGCTTCACGTTCTTGTCCAGGGTCACCTGATATATTTTCTTTTTCTGATACGAGGGGTGTGTGAGTTTCTCGGCCAGTTCCCCGTCGTTGGTCAGCAGCAGTACTCCGGTCGTGGATTTATCCAGACGACCTACGGGGAAAATGCGCTCAGGACACAGTTCCCTGCTGATGAGCTGCATCACGTTCTTCTCCGCATGGGGGTCGCTGGTAGTGGTCACGAAGTCCTTGGGCTTGTTGAGCAGGACGTAGACCTTCTTCTCACCGCGCAGACGCTCTCCGTTGAAGCGGACATCGTCCTGGTCAGGATTGACCTTGACTCCCATCCCGGTGACGACCTCACCGTTGATTGTCACCAGACCGGCGGAAATGTACTCGTCAGCCTCGCGGCGGGAGCAGATGCCGGAGTTGGCGATGAATTTGTTAAGACGCACCAATCCGTCGTCCTCTTTCACCACTGCCGGAGTCTGCGGGACACGGGGCTTCTCCATGCCGGGATGCTCGGAGCGGAGACGGTGCTCGAAGCCTCGGCGCTCCCTTGGCTGACGGTCCGTACGCTCTCCTGCCGCGAAGGACCTGCCGCCCTTGTCGCGGAATCCGGGCCTGCTGCCGCCGAATCCGGGTTTTCCTCCGCGGAATCCGGGCTTGTCTCCCCGGAATCCCGGTCTGTCACCTCCGCGGAATCCCGGACGGGCACCTGCGTTTTCGGACCTTCCGCCATTGTCCTGACGTCGTCCGCCGTATCCGGGCCTGCCGCCGCGGAAATCCTGTCTGTCAGAGAATCTGCCTTCGGGGCGTCCCTCACCGTTGCGGTCGAAGGTCCTGCGGGGTCTGTAAGATGGTTTCTCTCCGGAAGCCCTGTAGTCTCTGTGTTCTGTTGTCCTGTACTCTGCGTGGTCCTGTCCCTCCCGGGTCTGCGACCGCCTGATGCGTGGTCTCATGTCGATAGCTATCTTAAATTTTTACTGAAATTGCGTGCAAAGGTATGTCAATCGGAGATAATTTCCTATTTTTACAACATCATTTTCTAAAACGTGTGAAAGTCATGAAGAGGAGAATATCAGCCACCCCCCGCCGCAACCGCCGCCTCACCCTTGCCGCCGAGAACATCGCCATGGCATTCAGGGCCATCAGGTCCAACAAGCTCCGGTCTTCCCTGACCATAGCCATCATTGCCCTCGGCATCACCTCCCTGGTGGGCATTCTCACAGCCGTAAGCTCAATGGACGCCACACTGAGGAACGCCTACAGCCGTATGGGCGCCGGCATCATCAACATCCGCTCGCTCTACTCCATGCCCGCCGGCATGCACCGTATCCGCAACCAACGGGAGATATCCAGAGCCCAGGCCGAGCGGTTCACAGACTACTACAGCACTCCAGCGACAGTCTCCATATTCACCACAGTCCTCTCCGGCACCAGAGCCGAGGCAGGACAGAAGCGCACCAATCCCACGACCGACGTCATCGCCACCGACGGCAACTATATGAAGTACAATATGCTGGAACTCTCCTCCGGCCGCAGTCTCTCGGCAGCCGACGTGGAGGGAGGCCGGTTCTATTGTGTCATAGGGGACAATGTGGCCCGCACCCTCTTCGAAGCGCAGGACGACCCGGTGGGCCAGACGGTGCATATCTCGGGACGCAGCTATATAGTAATAGGTGTAACGGCTCCGGTGGGGAACAATGCCGGGGGCAGCATGGACGACAACATTCTGGTGCCCTACACCAATGCCCTGGCCAATCTCGCCGCATCCACCCCCGACTTCACGATCGGCATCCTCCCGGAACCGTCCGTTAGCTCCGAAACAGCCGCTACCGAGGCCGAAATGACATTCAGGGCAGTCCGGAGGCTGGCCCCGTTCGACGACGCTGACTTCCGCATCACCCGCAGCGAGGCGGTCATCGAGGAGCTGAACTCCACGATGCGCACCCTCACCATCGCCGCCATCGTAATCGGACTGGTCACCCTTACAGGAGCGACAGTAGGCCTGATGAACATCATGCTGGTATCGGTACGCGAGCGCACCAGGGAGATCGGCACGCGCAAGGCACTGGGAGCAGCCTCGAAACGTATCAGGGCACAGTTTCTGATGGAGTCGGTAATCATCGGCCAGACCGGCGGCCTGATAGGCATAGTCGCCGGCATCCTCATCGGCAACATCATCGCCGCCGTCATGCAGGCCTCCTTCATCATCCCCTGGCTGTGGATGCTCCTGGCCATCGCCCTCTGCATGGCCGTCGGCATCCTCTCCGGCTATCTCCCCGCAAAACGCGCTGCTGCCCTCGATCCTATCGAGTGCCTGCGGTATGAGTAGTTCCAGGACTAGTCGGTCACTCCTGTGAAGTCAGGGACGAGGTCAACTGTGATATCGAGGCCGCGGGTAAGGAAGTTGCCGTGGACGTTGGTGATCCAGTTGCGCTGGAGGGGAATGCTGGAGGCGGCGAAGGGCGCGCAGAGCCGGGCGCCTGTAGAGGCATCTGTAAGGGTCAGGGTAAAATCTATGAGGGTCTGGTCCTCTTCGGGAGAGGCCAGGAAGTAGTCAAATGAAATCTGACCGGTGGGGGCAGCGGCGTCATCTCCTGCAACAATGTCCACCGGCACGGACACCTCCGCGGGCATCAGGGCGTCCACCAGAAGGCCGGACATCCCTCCGGTCAAGGCATTGTAAACCGTATATATGCGGGAGAACGCCACTTCGGCACGGATCTGCGTCAGGTCCACTACCGGCTCAGGCAGCCAGTCAAGGTCATCCGTGTAGAGGCGGATCTGGCCGAAAGGACGGGTAAGGGTTGCTTCAAGAGGCTGATCGTCGCTCAGTTCAGCGACACTGAGTACAGCACAGAAGGCATCGTGACCGTCCTCGCTGTTGATGTAGTTGTCGGTATTGAGGGCTATCTGCGTCAGACCGGCCTCAGTTCCATAATACAGGTCAGTAAAGCTGCCGTCCTCTCCTTCGGCGGCACAGTCAGCCCAGAAGACCAGCTCATACGAGCCCCCGGCAATCAGATGCACATCCTCAAAGACGGCCCCCATGTCCTGCACAGGAGCCACATACCGGGCACCGCTGAACACATCGTTCTCATAAACTTCGAGGATACAGCGGTTGGCGGAAGTACCGTCACCGGGAGCGGCCTCACTCCTGACAACAGGTGCTGTCGGAATGGAGGCCGTAACGGTGATACTCCATTCAGCTTCCTCAGGGGCAAGGGATTCCCTCTCCGTCTCCTGACAGGAGCTGAGTCCGAGTGACAGCAGGGCCAATGCCGCTGCGAATAGTCTGAATGGTGTGTTTTTCATTATTTTTAGATATTATTTATAGTTGATTACAGGGAACTGGGTTTCATCATTGACCAGACCGCCTCCGTTATCGTAGTACATGTACCATACCTGACTTTCGTAATCCTCAGTGATTTTGGTTCCTTCAGGACCTACGAGATTGGTGAAGTTGACTGTCCAGGTAGAGAAAGCCTTGGCCGTAAGAGGATCCGCACTGGTGTAGTCCTGGAAGAGCAGGAAACCGGCATATGCATCATCTGTTGTTTCCTCATAGGTACAGTCGGTTATGTTCAGCACCACGTTCTCGGCATTGGTGCGGTTGCTCATGCGCAGAGCATTATTGGCCTTCGCAAAGGTGCAGTTCTCAATGTTCACCACTCCCCCTTCGCTCATTCCAAAGACCGAGATACAGTTGTTGCTCACGGCTGTCTGGAAGTCGCAGTTGCGGACGGTGACGGCGGAAGATGGTGCACCATTCTCATCAAGGTTGATCTCTATCGGGTTGTAGCAGTCCCTGTCCCAGGCAATATTCTCTACCACCACCTCGCCGGGAGTTTTGATGGAGATGGAGGCGTTGCCGTCCACCTTCGGGGTTTCTCCGGTGAATGCCAGATTGCGGACGGTCACTCCCTCCTCGGCGGTGATATTCATCCGGATGCTCTCCATGATATTGTCCTCAGCGGCAGCACCCTCACCCGCGAGCACCACGGACTTGGCCGTGATGGTGTAGACCTCGGAGGAAGTCATTGTCCCCTCGGGAACAGTCACCACGATGTCATCATCCGGCATATTGACCGTAGAGCCGGCCTCAACGAGATTGACCTCGATGGGGTTGTCCTCAGCATTGCTGAATAAGGGGACAACGTCCACCGTCACTGCCGTGCGGTCTGTAAGCAGGTTGCCGCGGACATTGGTGATGTAGTTGCGGCGCACGGGGATGCTGGAGAAGGTGTAGGGCTCGGCTGCCCCGGCAGTTGCATCGGCGGAGGTATAGAAATTCATCGTGAAATCCGCTATGGCGTCCTCCTCGCCGGTAGCCAGCAGGTAGTCAAATGTCAGGTGACCGGTCGCAGCATCATGAGGCGTCACGGCGGCGGCATAAGTCACCGGCTCCAGGCCGGAAAGTTCTCCGGTGGTCAGGTCTATGGAGGTGTAAATACTGGTAAAGGCAATATTCACTGCGGCGGGCTTCATGCTCTCGACCGGGATCTGCGCATAATCGGTGGCGTAGATGTTCAGCTGGCCGAAAGGGCGGGTCAGGTCAGCTGTCACGCTCACCGGACCGGCGGCAAGCTGCTCCGCTGTCACGGATGCCTCGCCGAAGAAGGCGTCCAGCTCATCCTGGTTGCCCTGGAAAGCCGTGGTTATGAGACTCACCTTGGAAGGGAACTCCCCGGTATCGTAATACTTGTCCTTGTACTCTCCGCCTTCAGCAGCCGGAGCCGTCGCGCAGTCCGCCCAGAAGACCAGGCGGTAGGCATGGCCGCTCATCAGACGCGCCTCGAAAGTCGCACTCAGAGAGGTCACAGCCGTTTCCTGAGGCTCTCCGTATGCTACCGGAGCCTGGGGGTCGTCCACTACGTAGACCTGCATCAGGCAGCGGTTGGCCAGAGTCCCGTCGCCGGGCGTCTCCGCACTTCTCACCGCCACCGGATCCGACGGCATCAGGGCCGTCACCGTCACCGCACGCTCCTCCCCTTCCAGAGCCCCGCCACGGAGCTCGTCGCGCTGGCAGGAGGCCAGCAGCATCACGGCAGCCGTTCCGGCTGCTATGGTTGTCAATGTGATTCTGTTCATTTTCATCGTTTTAGTCTTTGTATGTCTCGTATTGTTTATTTGTTTGTTTCTGTCTGTACTCTTCCGCTTTCCACAACGGCAGCGTTTCGCGGGTTTTGCTGCCGTTGCGGCATCACGTTCCGCCATACATCCATGCTGTGCGCTTTCTAGACGGCATCGCTATTCCATTCCTCCTCCACAACGGCAGCATTTCGCGGGTTTCGCTGCCGTTGCGGCATCACGTTCTGCCATACATCCATGCTGTGCGCTTTCTAGACGGCATCGCTATTCCATTCCTCCTCCACAACGGCAGCGTTTCACGGGTTTTACTGCCGTTGCGGCTAGCAAAATACACTATGGACGGGTGTCATCATCGGCATCGACAATGACAATAACAGGAGTTCCGCTAATTGTGATATTCTTGCCACCATCATAATATACTATTTCACCATTGACTCTGCACTCTGCGCCATAAGTGATTGTTACACCTTTACCAGCATCTTCATTTGCTCTTACATACATTGCAGGAAGAGGGGCTGATTCTTCTGATATAATATCTACATTTTCTAGTGACAGTTCTGTTTTAAAAAGATACCCATCACTATTATCATTACCAACTGTCAAGGCGGCCAAAGGAACAGCATTTCCTGTCAACCAGTCATCAATGTATTTGTCCTTTGCTTCTTCCGGCGTGTCTCCTTCCCCATTACTGCTATCATACACCAGTTTCAACTGACTATCAGTTATTTCTGCTGTACCTGCACGCAAAATCATTGCTTGCATACTACCCTGCAGAACACACTTTGAAACTGTTATCTTGGAAGGAAGATTCATAAGTACGGCACTCATGCCCACCAATTGAGAGTTAATCAATTCTATTTCAGCTTTATAAATCGGTGACTTAGCATTAGTACCTACCGCATAAGAATATGCTGTAATCTTAGAATTTCTTACAGTAACTTTACCGGGATCTCCTTTGGGTGCTATTCCAATACCGGCTCCAACAGACTCCATTACCACATTTTCCAATGCTACAGAACCTCCTGCGGAAGCTGAGACAAGATACTTATTCGCCACATACTTTTTCGGAGACTTAACAGTTCCATTGATAAGAGTAAGACTCGAAGTTCCTTTTGTACTCATTGTTCCTGTAAGAGTAAGCGTACAATTATTCAAGTCCAGTGCTACCTCTTTTCCGTCCGCAACACTTGAATTGCCATTTATTGTGATATCTTTCTTGAGTTTAGCATATCCTCCTTCCTTCAGCACTTCAAGAAGTGCCTGTTCACTGTCTACCTCTTTTTCTGGGACTATTTCGTTATATTCTCCATCGAACTCGGGGACGACCTCAATCTCGACGCCGGTGCGGTCAGTGAGGAGGTTGCCGCGGACGTTGGTCTGGTAGTTGCGCTGGACGGGGATGTTGGTGAAGGTGTAGGTGTCGGTAACTTTGGTCTTACCGTCATCGGCCAGGAAGTCCATGGTGAAGCCGGGCAGGATGGTCTGGTCGTCGGGCTCGGCCAGGATGTAGTCGAAGGAGAGGTGCTTGGCATCGCCGTCCTGTGCGATTTCCGAAACTTCGACGGCCTCGCCCGAGAAGTTGGCCGCACCGCTGACTTCGCCGGTCAGCAGATCAATGGTATTGGGCACACCGTTGAAGGTCAGCTTCACCTTGGCAGGCCGCAGCTGATCGGCTGCTTCTCCTTCCGGTATGGCACCCCAGTCATTGGTAATGATGTTGAGCTGACCGAAGGGGCGGCGCAGTTCAAAACTCTGAGTGCTGGGACCGGAGACCGTCACGTCCTCGACGAGGAAGAAGGCGTCGCGGGTGTCGTCGTTGGACTTGTATGCCGCTCCGTCCTTGAAGGATACGGTAGGAAAATTCTGCGTATCATAATGAAGGTCGGCTGCCCGTCCAGTCTCTGAGGTGTTGTTCGCCACATGGTCCGCCCAGAACACGAAACGGTACTCGTGCCCGGACACCAGCCGCTGGTCGGGAAAGACCGCTGTCTTTCCGTTGACAGAGGCTATCACCTTCTCAGCATAAAGTATAGGTGCCTGTAAATCCTCATCCGCCAGGTATATCGACATGATACATCTGTTCACATCGCTGCCGTCTCCCGGGTCCGTGGCACTTCTCACCACTGGTTCATCACCTTCCGGCATCACAGCCGAAATACTTACGGTCACTTCCTCGCCGGCAGGGGTTCCACCGGTGAGTTCGTCGCGCTGGCAGGAGGCGAGCAGCATCAGGATGCCTGCTCCGGCCGCTATGGTTGTCAATGTGATTCTGTTCATTTTCATTGTTTTAGTCTTTTATCATTGTTTCGTTTTTCTATTCTCTATCTGCCCACGTTCTGTCCATCTTCATCTTCCACAACTGCTGCATTTTTAGGATTTTGATGTCGATGCGGCCACAAAAACATCTTACTTATTGTATGGGTGCTATCTTATCTGCCACATCTGCCCATCCTTCTGCTTTCTTATAAGTGTCAACAGCTTCTGAAGGTACAAGTATTTTATCAAAGACCCTTGCAGGGAGATTTCCATCTTCAATAGTCGGAGGTTTTGTTGCCTCAACTGTCAATGTAATACTGGATACTCTGTCAAAAGCATTGTCATAAATACTTGTTACGGATGCCGGGAGTGTAAGAGACTTCAAACTAGAACAACCATAGAAAGCATTAGATCCTATCTCTTCAATCGTACTGGGCAATAGCACGGTCTCTAATGCTGAACAATTATAAAAAGTTCTCTCCATTATTTCAGTCAACCCCGTAGATGAACTAAGGTCAACTGTCACAAGATCATCACAAGAACTAAACACGCCACCGGCACTGGGTCCTCCCAATTTTGTCAGAGCAGCACCTGTTGTAATTGAGGTAATTCCAGAGTTCAAGAAGCAAGCATCACCGATACTCTCCAGACCATCTGGCAATTCTATTTCCGTGAGTGCATACGCATAGTAAAACACTCCTACTGACATTGTTTTTAGAGTTGAAGGCAGATTGATTGAGGACAATGCCCAGCAATGCGAAAATGCATTACCGCGTATTGATTCAAGTCCTTCCGGTAAAACTACCGTAGTAAGTACATTATTAGGATTTCTGCTGGAACGGCCTTCATCTCCAATAGGATACATGACCGTAATCTCTGCATCAGAAAGATCCAATGTTTCCAAATGATATTCTCCTGGAGCAGGTTCATCTGGCCATGAGAATACATGTACTGCAGGGGATATAAACTCAAAATCTTCCTCTTTCATAATTCCATTTATCTTTAAAGAGGTATACTGCAGCAATTCTTCCTCAGTCATCACACTACTCAAGCGTGTGTCCTCATCCAATGCTACGACTTTAGCATCCGGCACATCCTCATTATGCTGGCCATCAAAATTGGGTACGACCTCAATATCTATTCCAGTGCGGTCAGTCAGAAGGGCACCGGAGACATTGGTCTGGTAATTGCGCTTGACAGGAATGTTCTGGAAGGTGTAGTGAGACACTTTCTCAGTTCCGTCATTGTCGAGGAAGAACATTTTGAAGTCCTTCAGCACGAGCTGCTGGTCATCTCCCTGCGGGGCGAAGATGTAGTCAAATGAAAGCTGGCGGCTGCCGTCGGTCGCAGCGGGGGTCACATTTGCGATGGGTACGGGGCCGCTGGTAAGGGTCTGCTGAACGGCTTCTGTAAGGTCACCGGTAAACAGGTTGATTCCACTGGGGATATTTGCAAATTCAATATTGACCGCAGTGGGTAAAAATGTACTGAAATTATCCTTGACGATCTCATAGTCAGTAGCAATGATGTTCAACTGGCCGAAAGGACGGTGAAGTTTGACGGTGTGGTTGGACGGGCCGTACACCTCCAGTTTATACGAGGCGAAGAAGGCGTCGCGGCTGTCGTCGTTGCCGGCATATTCAACACCATCCTTGAAACTAACTTCAGGGTAATTGCCTGTATTATAATAAAGGTCACTGAATGATGCAGTCGCACCATCTGTTCCTGAAGTCTTTGTGGCGCAGTCTGCCCAAAGCACCAGGCGGTAGGTATGGCCGGCCACCAGCTGCAGGGAGCCGAACGAGGCCTTGCCGTCGGTGACCTCTACGGTCTTAGGCTCTCCTACTTTTGTCGCATTGGACAGATCCGTATCATCCGCAAGATAAACCTGCATGATACAGCGGTTGACCTCGTCGCCTTTGCCGGGCTCGGCATCACTCTTGACCACTGCCCCGCCGTCAAGCGGCATCATGGCGGATATGCCTACTGTCACCTCCTCGCCGGAAAGAGAGCCTCCGCCGAGCTCGTCGCGCTGGCAGGCGCTGAGCAGCAGTGCTGCGGCTGCTGCGGTAATTGTCAGATATTTTGCTTTCATATCTTTTAGGTTTTGATTATTCGATTAGTTCTACTGCAGGACTACTTTGTATTTATATTCACTTCCGTCAGATATCTGCTGGAACTTATAACCAGGTGCGGCCACAGCGTCTGATGTCGTTTCATTGGACTTATTATAAACTTTCGGCATCGAACTATACTTTCCGCCCTTCAATATAAAGCAGCCTGTAGGATTCGGTTCTATATCGTCATCAGAAGCATAGCAGCATGGAGTACGGTCAGAGTAATACTCTCCGCTGAGCACTTCTATCACTCCCAGCGATGCAGGATACAATGCATACCAAGCATCTGTGCGTCCTTCTGTATTCTTCGCACTTGCCTTGACATTGTCCAATAGGACGTAGGAATCTTCTATTGATGCTATACATCCTTGAATGCCGTTGACCTCTGCATCACGGATTGTCATTTCACCACCGCCTTCCGCCCTGACACAATAGGGAAATTTACCCTGCCAATTACAAGAGATAGAGCTTATGACACCACCGTTTATTTCTATCCTGCCTCTTCCTGCCACCGCGAAACGACTGGCATTGACTATCACATTATTCAACGTCATCACAGCAGTTTCATCCAAATTGCCGAACACACAACCATCGTTCAAATCTTCTGTGTGATAAGAGCCTCCCTCTACTGTCAACACACCGTAATTTCTCACAATTTTGCTGTTGAAATTGACATTCCCTGAGCTCTCTATCCTAAGTTTGCTGTAATTGTTCAGATAAAAACTAGAATTTCCCGAAGACAAAGTTCCATTGACCTTGATAACAGTCGGTTTATTGATTGCCAACGGGGTGCTGAACATATCTCCTGTCAATGTGATATCAGCACCTTCTTTGATAACCAAAGTTCCTCCGGATGTCGCCAAACTCTGTATCTTACTAAGCAACTCTTCTATATTAGAGACTTCGAAAACTTGTTCCGACAGATCCAGTGCCTTGCCATTGACGGTGATATTTTTCCCATCATTGCCATAGATTACATCTCCTCCTACAAACTCTGTTGCATCATCGTATGTGATGGTGACGCCATAAGCCGGAGTCTCATTGGCCCACACATACATAGAAGCAAATAGATTCACTCCCTGACCGATGACCTTGGCTTTGGTATTTATCAATGTCAAGTTAGAAGGATACTGATATGCCCCATTGCCTCTGTTACCTACGGTTATGGCTGCCCGCGGCTGTCCGTTTCCGTCGCCCCAGTCCTCATTATACCACCCCTGAGAGACTGATTCGGGATCATTATTGTGATTGTCATGCGTAAATACCGTATTCTCCACAACTGCCGTACCTCCACGCAAGACCAGACCGTGCCACTGTGCCTTTGTCGTACAATTTTTGATATTTATCCTTCCATTTACGTTAAATATAATTGCATCCGAGAATGATTCCATATGAGTATCCTCTATAGTAATCAGCACGTCTTTAGTATTTTCAGCTGTTGCGCCCGTTGCTGTTGTCATTACCGCCGGGCCATTCCCCGTAGTACCGTTTCCTTCATTATAGAATGAAGTATTGATATTACATTTTTTCACATAGATTTCACCGCCATTTGTGCATGGATATACTCCCACTCCGCCTCCTGTCGTTTCATAATTAAGCCCCTCAAGAGTTATTTTGCCCTTATCGGATGCACAAAGTGTGTATTTATCTGATGGAACTCCCATCACAGACAGATCGCCGTTCTTAATTGTCACCGATGCTCCATTTGACGAATTCATCAAAGTTTTATCATGAGATATAGACAACTTGTTGCCTGAGAGATCCAGCACAAATGCAATGTCCTCCCCACCGGCAGTATTACTTGCATTTGCTATCCCTCCATCCAGTTCTATATCATTTCCAAGGGCAACGGTCAAGCATCTTCCTTCCAAAGCCAGCGTCATAGCATACTTCAGGGATTTGGAGTCGTAGACAGTGAAGACAGTAACGACGCTTTCATCATTCTCGAATACGATGCTGCCTACACGGCCGTAGATTTCGACATTGCCCTTGTTGACGGTGAGGGTGCCGGAGATGGTGACGTCCTCGCCGAGGATGAAGGTGTTGTCAGCGGTGCTGACGCTGACACTGCTCCAAGCACCGGAATCTAGGGTTGCAGAGCCTTCCGGAAGATTGATTGTAAGAGTATGCTCACTCTGCACTCCGTGATTCTCGATGTAAAGATGCCCCGTATAGGTATCGCTCTGAATGGTAATGTCGCCATCAACTCCTTCGTTGAAGGAAATATTGTATGTTTCAGTTCCTTCAGGCAGAGTGATAGTGCCATTTACCGCCTTTGTAAATTCAATGTCAGTCATGCCGGCATTGATCGCAAGCTGGGCGGCCTCAATGGTCTCGGCCTGCTCTGCGACTGTCACTGTTTCATCAAAATCGGGCTTCACCTCAATGCTGAGGCCGGTGCGGTCGGTGAGGAGGGCGCCGGAGACGTTGGTCCGGTAGTTGCGCTGGACGGGGAGGCTCTTGAAGGTGTAGTCGGTGATGCCTGTGGCACTTTCATCTGACTTGAGGAAGGACATCTTAAGTTCATTGATGACATGCTGGCCGGTGGCAGGGGCCAGGATGTAGTCAAATGAGAGCTGCTTGGCATCGTCGTTCCCTTCAACTGCGGGACCGGCAATATCAACTGCGGTGCCGGCGACTTCCTTTGTCGTTACGGATCCGTCTGTGTCTGTGGTCAGAAGTTCACCGGTAAGCAGATTGATACCGGTGGGAATGTTCTTGTAAGTCAACTGAACCTTTGCGGGCCGCAGACTGCTGTGCTTATCTGGTATCAGACCATAATCAGTGGTGATGATATTGAGCTGGCCGAAGGGACGCTTGAGATCCAGTGTGTAGTCCGCGGGACCGGTCACCGTCACATCCTCCGGCGAGCTGTAGAAAAATGCGTCGCGCCGGTCGTCGTTGCCGGCGTATGCCGTCACATCCTTGATGGTCACTTTCTTCAAACCAACACCTTCAGCATTGGTGTCGTAAAAGTTGTCCGCTGCCAGACCGTCCTCCACATGGTCAGCCCACAGCACGAACCGGTACTTCTGTCCGGTAATCAGATTCAGGTCATCGAAAGACGCCTTCAAGCCAGTGACCTCGACTATCTCGCGCTTGCCATAGAGACTGGCCGCATCATTATCACCTATCAGATACACTTCAAGAATACAGCGGTTGACCTCCGAGCCATTGCCGGGTACCGCATTACTCTTGACCACCGCACCGCCGTCACCAGGCAGGACCGCAGAGATGCTGACGCTCACCTCCTCACCGGAGGGAAGTCCCATGGGGTGTTCGTTGTGCTGGCAGGAGGTCAGCAGCAGCAATGCGGCTGCCGCTAGGGTTAAAAGAAGATTTTTCATGATATTCTAAAGTTTAATTTATTTTCACAACTTCGTAATTATAGGTTATACCGTTGATGATCTGGACGTTGCTTTGGTATTCATAGCCTTCAGGCAGCGCAGCCTGGTTGTCCCTGAAGAAGCCGCCGGTGATAATCAGATTGCCACCGTCAGCCCCTGCTCCATTGTAAACATCCGGCATATCTATATTCAGATCCGCGCTCTTGGTCAGCAGCGCTCCGGAGACATTGGTGCGGTAGTTGGCCTGGACGGGAAGCTCGGGGAAGGAGTAGGGTGCGATACCCAGCTCATTGTCGCTGTCATCGTAGAATCTCATGGTTATCCCGCTTATCATCCTCTGCTTGTCTGCCGGGGCGAAGATGTAGTCGAATGAAAGCTGCTGGGCTCCGGTAACGACGGGGGAGTTGATATCGTCAGGTATGGCGGATATCTCTCCGGTTACTCCGCCTGCACCTTCCGCAGGCTCTGTCAGACTACCGTTGATAAGGTCCATTCCGGTCGGAATGGAAGTAAAAGTCATCCGCACTTTTGCGGGCTTGAGAGCATCGCTCTTGATTTCATCGTAGTCTGTGGTGAAAATGTTGAGCTGGCCGAAAGGACGGGTCAGGGTATAGCTGTCCTCCACCTCCCCGGAGAAGTCGTTAAGGTCGAACACTCCGTAGAATGCATCGCGGGTGTCTTCGCTGCTCATATACTGGTGTCCGTCTTTGTATGTAACCGTCGGGAAATCTTTAGTAACATAGTGGTTGTCCGTCTGCAAGTTTGTCGTAGATGCCACGTTGTCCGCCCAGAACACCAGCTTGTAGTCATAGCCGGTAAGCAGGGTCACATCCTCAAAGGTTGCCTGTTGTCCGGTCACCTGCTCATAGCTAAGAGTTCCATACAGCTGCGGCCCGTTCTCCCCGTCCACCATATACACGCCGAGGATACAGCGGTTGACCTCACTACCGTTGCCGGGATTCTCAGCACTTTTCACCGCAGGGCCGCCTGTGGGCACCGATGCGGAAAGCGTTACTGTCACTTCCTCGCCGGCAGGCAGACCGAAGCCGGTCTCTTCCCTCTGGCAGGAAACCGCGAGCAGTGCCATGACTGCCGCGGAGATTGTCAATAGTTTGGCTTTCATATTATCGGATATTTAAATTCAAGGTTATGTTGGTTGTGTAGTTGGCCACAATATCTTCTGAGCCGAGGGACAGCGTCTGTTCTGCTTCTCCCACCTTGAGAGTCCCCCCTATCGGTGCGGATAAAACGGGAAGGAAGAAGTAGTCGGTCAGGATAGCCGTACTTCCGGCAGTGGTCGTTTCATACGCGATAGTGAGGGACTGCTCTCCTGTAAGCGGCTGTCCATTCAGGACATCATAGCCGAGAGGAAGACCGCCGGTTATTTCCAGGAAAACGTTCTGGGAAGAGGAGATGGCGGAAGCATTGGCTACCACGACCTTGGCCAGAGGCCTACTGAGGGTTATGTCCATAGCCGCCCCGGCAGTGAAACTATAGTTCCTCAGCACTCCGCAGAACGCATCCCGCTCATCCCCGCTGACATAGCTGTTCTCCCCCGTGCCGGAGGCGCCGGACTGAAGTCCGACTACCCGGACATTGTTCAGATCCTCTGCTTTGTAGACATCCCCGCTGCCGTACGCATCCCGGTCCGCCCAGAAGAGGATATTGTACACTCCCGGTATCATCCTCACCGGCTCGTTCACACCCTTCCCAACTGTCCTGCCCAGCCAGACGTATTCAAACGCCAGCTTACCGGAAGCGCCGTTCTCTCCGACTGTCCATGCCTGCATGATGTACCGGACCTGCGTATTGTCGTCCGTAGCAGCCTTGACCTCGGCCGGGACAGAAATCCCCACCGTCCCCTCCACAAGTTCCGGAGAACTGCCTGAGCCTCCGGACTGTGTACATCCTACTAGCGGGATAATTGCCGCAAACACTGCATATATCACTTTATTTTTCATAGCATCAATCAGGTAATGTTATATCAATAGTTCCGTCAAATCCGGGGTCGATACCGACTCCCGAGCCCCTGTCCTCTGTCAGGAAGGTGCCCCGCAGGATGGTCGTCTCGCCCTTGTATATCACTGCCTCCAGGCCAGAATAGGTATTCACCACCTCCCCTTCGGCATCCATGACAGTAAGGGTGATATTGACCGTGGTACTCTCACCGTTGACAAATACATAGTCATATCCCAGCAGCACCTCATCCTCCGTCACGGGGGTTATGGCGGAAGTAAAATAGATAGCGGTCTCAGCCTTGTTGGGAAGGCCCGTCAGGACATTATAGCCTGTAGGGAAATACA
>URSC01000026.1 GCA_900550465.1 uncultured Alistipes sp. | reverse complement strand
CAGTGATGGCCCGCTCCTCCCCAGCCCCATCCTCCTCCCCGATTACGCTGTCCTCCGGATATCCAGGTCGGCAGGAGTGACCAGCAGGGGTACGGAATTCTTCGTCAAATATGAATATCTGCCCAACGTGGTCATGGACCGGCGAACAGAGGAAGTATCCCTGCGCAACATCGTGGACGACATCATGACATGGAACGACAATAATTTCCGATTCTCAGACGGCTATCTCGTAAACAGCTACGACGCCCTGACATTCCAGGAAGCCGGAGCCAAGGCCCTGACCGACGGCAATCTCAGCGAAGCCGCCCGCTCCAGGATATCCTCCATCCTCGACGGCCTGACCGAGAACGACAACATCATACTCATGACAGCACCACTTAAATAAAGTATATGGAAAGAAAAATCGCACTTATCACCGGTGCCACAAGCGGTATCGGCGAGGCCTGCGCGAGAAAGTTCGCAGCAGGCGGCTATGACATCATCATCAACTGCCGCAAGCCCGAGAAGGGAGAGGCCCTGAAGGCCGAGCTGGCCGGATTGGGAGCCGACGCCCTCGTCCTGCCCTTCGACGTCCGCTACCGGGACCAGATTATCGCGGCCCTCGGTTCCCTTGAAGGCAAATGGAAGAACATCGACGTGCTCATCAACAACGCCGGCCTCGTCTTCGGCGTGGACAAGGAGCATGAGGGCAACCTCGACGAATGGGACATCATGCTCGACACCAACATCCGCGGCCTGCTCTCGATGACCCGCCTCGTAGTGCCCGGCATGGTCGAGCGCGGACGCGGCCACATCATCAACATAGGCTCCATCGCCGGTGACGCGGCCTATCCCGGCGGCAGCGTGTACTGCGCCACCAAGGCCGCAGTGAAGGCACTCTCCGACGGCCTCCGCATCGACCTCGTGGACACCCCGCTGAGAGTCACCAACATCAAGCCCGGCCTCGTGGAGACCAACTTCTCCGTCGTGCGCTTCCGCGGTGACAAGGCCAAGGCTGACAGCGTCTACAAGGGTATCCGCCCCCTGACCGGAGCCGACATCGCCGAAGTGGCATGGTTCGCCGCCAGCGCCCCCGAGTACATGCAGATCGCCGAAGTCCTCGTCATGCCCACCAACCAGGCCACCGGCACCATCACCTACAAGAAATCCTGACAGGACCCCACTGATAAACAATAAATAAAACAGGTGCTGCACAGTTCCCGAAGGCTGTACAGCACCTGTAAATTTTATACGGACACCGTGCTAGAAATAGCACCTGAATCCAATGGTGGCATTGAGATTCAGACCGAAACTAACGTTGTTTGTATTGTACTTTGCAGTTGTCCCGTTTCCATCATCACTCTGGGGGGACTTCATCGAATTCAGCCCGTAGGTAAAGTCTCCTGCCCTGAAGGAAATACCGAAGTGCTTCAGGGGCCTGTACTCGAAC
This sequence comes from uncultured Alistipes sp., assembly GCA_900550465.1. Lineage (GTDB taxonomy): Bacteria > Bacteroidota > Bacteroidia > Bacteroidales > UBA932 > Coprenecus. The sequence goes on along the minus strand of URSC01000026.1, from coordinate 24,830 downwards.
GACAGGAGAGCCAGAGATATGCCGAAAGTAGTATTGCTCAACAGTTTTTCTTTGGATGTTGCTGTCTTATAGTTTGTTCCTCCGAAGCCTACGCTCAAGTCGATACCGGGTGTGTAGTAGAACTTATATTCTACGATAGGCACATAATAATTGATACCGGGAATGATGGTGAAAAGATTTATATTGGTGGAGTTTATGACCTGATCTCCGCTGGAGTTGATATCCACTTCCGGATCCCGGGTAAAGGAATATCCCAGTCCGAGGTGAACCTCCAGGTTTTCTATTACGAAAATACCGAACTGGGGAGTCAGGCTCATCGTGAATCCGCCGGGCTCCTTAGACGATTCTGTTCCATAAACAGCAGTAGTACTGTTGCCGGCCATGGAAATACTTCCGGATATGTACATATTACCGGGATCCTGAGCCTTCAGTACTGTTGTTGAGAGCAGACATATAACTGCCGCAAAGATTAATGATTTTTTCATGGTATGAATATTAGTTAATATGGAACGCTAAGATAATAATTTTTTGACAATCCCGGAAATCACCCGGCCGTCGGCCTGGCCGGCGAGCTTCCTGGTAGCTACGCCCATCACCTTGCCCATGTCGGCCATGGATGAGGCGCCGGTCTCAGCGATAATGGCCTTGACAGCCTCCTCGACCTGAGCCTCGGAGAGGGCAGCCGGGAGGTATTTTTCCATTGCGGCGGCCTCCGCCAGTTCGTTGTCCGCCAGGTCCTGACGGTTCTGCTGGGAGTAGATCTCCGCGCTTTCCTTGCGCTGTTTCACGAGTTTCTGGACGATCTTGACCACCTCGGAATCCTCGAGGCTGTCCTTGGCTCCCCCCTCGGAGGTCTTGGCGAGGAGAATTGCGGCCTTCACCGCACGGGTGGCCGCGAGAGCCACCTTGTCCTTGGCGACCATTGCCGCCTTGATGTCGGACTGTATCTGCTGTTCAAGTGACATATTTTCTGTTTTTAAATTTTTGAGAAATTTTAAAATTACTTCTCTCCCTTATAAGTGCTCTGCAGGAAGAGCTCCTCCATCTGCACCTGGTCGATGCGGGAAGGAGCGTCGAGCATCATATCGCGGCCCTGATTGTTCTTGGGGAATGCGATGAAGTCGCGGATGCTCTCCTGTCCGCCGAAGAGGGCGCAGAAACGGTCGAAACCGAATGCAATGCCTCCGTGAGGGGGTGCGCCGTACTTGAAGGCATTGATCAGGAAGCCGAAGCGGTAGTCAGCGTCCTCATGGCTGAAGCCCAGAACCTCGAACATACGCTCCTGTATCTTGGAATCGTGGATACGGATGGAGCCGCCGCCCACCTCCGTGCCGTTGAGCACGAAGTCGTAGGCATTGGCGCACACGCGCTCCAGGTCTTCCTTCCTGTCGCTGTAGAACCAGTCCAGATGCTCGGGCTTGGGAGCGGTGAAGGGATGATGCATGGCGTAGAAGCGGGAAGTCTCGTCATCCCACTCCAGCAGGGGAAAGTCCACCACCCACAGGGGGGCGAATACCTTAGGGTCGCGCAGGCCGAGACGGTTACCCATCTCGATACGCAGGGAACCGAGGGCAGTGCGCATCTTGCCCAGGGCACCGGCGAGAATCAGTATGAGGTCGCCCTTCTGAGCCTCGACGGCTGCGGCCATGGCGGCCAGGTCGTCGGGAGTGAAGAACTTGTCGGCCGAGGACTTGAAGGTGCCGTCCTCATTGCACTTGATGTAGACTAAGCCCTTGGCGCCTATCTGTGGACGTTTTACCCACTCGGTCAGCTCGTCGGTCTGCTTGCGGGAGTAGCCGGCGCATCCGGGAACGGCGATACCGCCTACATACTCAGCGGAGTCGAAGACAGGGAAGTTATGTCCCTTGGCCAGGGATGTTATCTCGTGCAGCTTCATGCCGAAGCGGATATCGGGCTTGTCCGAGCCGTATGAGTCCATGGCCTCGGAATATGGCATCTTGTAAAAAGGTTCGGTGAAGTCCTTGCCGAGCACGTTGTGGAAGAGGGTCTTGATCATGCCCTCGAACATTTCCAGCACGTCGTCACGCTCCACGAAGGACATCTCGCAGTCTATCTGGGTGAACTCCGGCTGTCGGTCGGCCCTGAGGTCCTCATCCCTGAAGCAGCGCACGATCTGGAAGTAGCGGTCGTATCCGGCCACCATGAGGAGCTGCTTCTGCTGCTGGGGGCTCTGGGGCAGGGCGTAGAACTGACCGGGATTCATGCGCGAAGGCACCACGAAGTCGCGGGCACCCTCGGGAGTGGACTTGATCAGATAAGGGGTCTCTATCTCCATGAAACCTTTGCTGTCTAGGTAGTTGCGCACCTCGTGAGCCATGCGGTGACGCAACATCAGATTCTTCTTCAGCGGATTGCGGCGCAGGTCAAGGTAGCGGTACTTCATGCGGAGGTCATCGCCACCGTCGGACTCGTCCTCGATGGTGAACGGAGGAGTGGCAGCCGCATTTAGCACATTCAGGGACTCGAGACGCACCTCGATGTCACCGGTGTCGATTCTGGAGTTCTTGCTCTGACGCTCCAGAACTGTACCCGAAACCTGTATTACATATTCGCGGCCCAGCTTCTCCACCTGAGCATTGAGCTCTGCAGAAGCCGACTCGTCGATAACAATCTGTGTTATACCGTAACGGTCCCTCAGGTCGATGAAGCTCATACCGCCCATCTTCCTGACCCTCTGGACCCAACCGGCCAGAGTGACCCTCTGTCCGGCATTTGCAAGGCGAAGTTCGCCGCATGTGTGTGTCCTGTACATAACTTGTCGATAATTTGCAGGTGCAAAAGTAGGAAAAAAATGCACTCATTTATCCTGCCTGACTGCTAAAAGTCCACTCCGAACTTGAAGCCGAGCATCAGCCAGCGGTTATCGCTGTTGGAAAGGAATACGTACTTGAGGTCTATGCCCGTATGAAACCATTTAAGAGGACGGTAGAGCAGCGTCGTGCCGACACCGAACACGGCTCTGGTCGACTCGGGGACCTGATGGATGGTGCCGTGGCCCACACCGGCCTCCACCGTAGGACAGATGGTGAGCCTGCCCGTCTGGTTTCCGAAAAGCAGGGACAGATAGGCCGTACCCATCATCATGCCCTTCATCCTGGAGTGGGTATAGATCGTGCCCTTGGTGACCAGGCCGCCGAGATTGATGCCCGCCTCCAGATTATTGTTGAGGAAAGTGTATCCAAACCCAACCGCCTCGTAGCCGAATTTCTCGGGTCCGCTGGTGAACACCGGGAAGGCCAGACTGATATTTGCCGTAAAGTCACCGCGTGTCCTCTCCTTCTCCGGCACCGGGTCATCGGCCTGACGTCCTGAAACCGTAAATGAAAGCAGAAACAATACTGAAACAAGGACAACCGTACGGAGATATGCACGTTGTACGATGAGACTGAAGAGATTCATCATGATTATGTTTAATTCAAATTTCATCTGCAAAATTAGGAAAAATCTACTGACTTCCTTGCGCGGAATAATTACATTTGCAGCAGGAAAATGAAAATAACATCAAAACACATATTGACAGGTGTCTACGCATCCGGGCTCGCACTGCTGATGCTGCTGGTCCTCTATGTCATGGATATAACCGGCTTCTCAACGGAAGGGGAGGTAAAACTTCTGAAATACATCAACATTGCCGAGCAGATCCTGAAATCCGATGACACACCGGTTCCGGAAGACGTTCTGCTGATAAATGTGAATTACGACAAAACCCTCGTACCTGTTCACGATGAGTTCGGAGTCCCGATGGGCAGGACAGATATTACTGACCGGGAAAAACTTCTGCAGTTTCTCCAGGCGGCTGAGAAAAACGGAAATTACAAATACATCCTGCTGGACATTTTCTTTGAGAAGGGATATTCGACACCATTTGACTCCCTGCTGTTCCATCAGATTGCCGGTATGCCGCGCATCGTCATACCCAAGCACCGCGGAAGGATACTCGCCGACAGCATACTGCTGCCGAAAGCGGCCTATGCCGACTACAGGACTGACATTGAAGAATCCGGATTCGTCAAATACCCTCTGTTTGTCAAAAATGAGGCGACTTTGGCAGCAGTCATGTACGAAGACCTCTATGACAGGAAGCTGGAATCCCATCTTCTATACGCAAAGGACGGCAGAAAACTGATGCATAAATCTATCTTCCCCACCCTGGACCTGTCCAACATACAGGACTACGGAAAGGACAGAAGCAAGAATATCCTGAATCTCTCCGAAGACCTGCTGTCTCTTGGACAATACGGAATGCTCGAAGAAATGCTTGATGGCAAATACCTCATAATAGGAGCATTCCATGAGAAGGACATACATGCCACTTTCCGCGGAGATGTTCCGGGATGCCTCATTCATTTTAACGTATTCCTGTCCCTTGCCAAGGGCAAACACTGCATACGGGCTATTTCCGTCATCTTCTTGTGGAGCGTATTTTTTCTTATGAGCATCAACTGCCTGACCGGGAAAAACCTCTTTAATCCCAAGAGCAGATTACTGACAATCCTGCTGTCATGGCTGAATTACTCGATTATACTTGCCGTCATCTGCGTTATTTCGTATATTTGTTTCCACTCTGTATTCAACATACTCATTGTCGCTACTGCCTTTGAGCTGCTGAAACAGCTTATCCATCTCAAAAAATGAAAATATTCAGGACCATAGCAGTGCTGACGGCAGTATTCACCATGACTGCTGCGCTTCAGGCAGAGAATTACCGGATTCTGTACGTCAATACCGACAGTGTCAGAATCGGCGGCAGGATGCTCTCGGCAGGAGATATTTTCAAAGAGACAGAAGATATTCAATGGACGGAAGACCTTCAGAGCATCAAGGTAATCGGAACGGACAGCCGGCAGATTCTGGTTCTTGTCGCGAAAGAGATGGAGGGGAAGAACAAGAAGTCTGTGTTTGACTATCTGATGCCTGTAAATGCAATGTCGATGGCTTATAGGTCAGAAATCTTCAGTATCATTTTTGGAGATACTGACACTACACCTCCCATTCCAAATACAGAATACAGCCACAGCTCCAGATATCTTCTGGACACACTGTTTCTTCCCGTATTACCGGACAATGAAGGCGGCCGCTATATCATGGAGTACAGACATACCGGCAGGACATTCCGGATTCCTCTGGTAAAAACAGACTCATCAAGAATAGCAGTTCCACGTAAAGACATGGAAAGCATTCCTTCCGGTCCTTTTACCGTCAACGTATTTTTAGTTCCGGAAAAGACAGTAGAATATATCCTGTATATCGAGGATATGGAAATCATTCCGGTTCCGCTGAAATTACGGAACTAGAAAAAGTGTACATTTGCGGCCGCTTTACTAGAGGAATATGGAAAAATTCAGCTGGAAAGGCCACGGCGCAATGCTGGCGGCCAACTGCATCTGGGGGCTGATGGCCCCGGTGGCGAAAATAGTAATGGCGGGAAGCATCATCACCCCGCTGGTGCTCACGGACCTGCGGGTATTCGGGGCAATGGCGCTCTTCTGGGTGGCGTCCCTCTTCCGGAAGCCGGAGAAGGTCGAACCGAAGGACATGGTCAGACTTTTCGCGGCCTCTCTCCTGGCAATAGTGTTCAATCAGGGCCTGTACGTCTTCGGAGTGAGCCTCACCTCCCCTGCCGACGCCTCCATCATAACCACCAGCATGCCGCTGTGGGCAATGATTCTGGCAGCATTCTTCCTCAAAGAGCCCATCACCGGCAAGAAGGTCGGCGGCATCGCCTTCGGAGCCGGTGGCGCACTGCTGCTCATCCTCGGCGGAAGCCATGCAGCAGCGGCAGCGTCCGGAAGCACCACCAATGTCGGCGGAGACCTGCTGATACTCTTCGCCCAGCTCAGTTACGCCTCCTACCTCGTCCTTTTCAAGAATTTTGTAAGCAAATACTCCATCTTCACCATCATGAAGTGGATGTTCACCTACGCCTTCATCTGCCTGCTGCCCTTCTCCTACCACGACCTGATCGCCACCGACTGGGCCGGCCTGACCTGGGGCAATATAGGCGGCATCCTCTACGTTGTGGTCCTCGCAACCTTCCTCTGCTATGTCCTGGTAGTCGTAGGGCAGAAGGCCCTGCGGCCCACTGTCGCCGGCATGTACAACTACATACAGCCCATCGTTTCCGTCACAGCCTCCATCTTCCTCGGCCTGGACACTTTCAGCTACCTGAAAGTCCTCGCCGTCCTGCTCATCTTCACCGGAGTCTGGCTGGTCACAGCCAGCAAGAGCCGCGTCCAGATGGAGCGGGAACAATCGTGACAGTCAGACATACCTACCGCACCACTATCTGCCAAAGAATCATTGCCAGCCTCGTAAACCAAGCATGGTCTTGCCCCACGATGCCTTTTAGTTACAACAGAATGTGCAGGAAATCAAGTTATTAGTGATATTCCACAATTCTACATGAGCGGTAAACGCGGCATATTCAACGAAAATGCGGCCACATAGAAACCTGTCGTTCTGGCAAATATATGATAGCCAAAGACATACATCGTAACTAAAAAGCAACGTGAGATTGGCGAGGCAGCACTGGGCACCGAAGGCTGATATCTCCGGGACGCATGGGCAAAACCGGCATAAACTGATGATTTTCTTGGTAATCCGGACAAATTTCGCTATATTGGGACATTATTTATTCACTTAACTCCCAAGCATCATGAAACATCTACTACCGGAACTGCCCTACGCACTTGAGGCACTGGAGCCGGCCATGAGCCGCGAGACCTTGGAATACCACTACGGGAAGCACCTCCAGACCTACATAGACAACCTCAACAGACTGATTCAGGGGACACCCTTCGAGGACTCTCCTTTAGAGGAAATAGTCATGAAAGCCGACGGCGGTATCCTGAACAACGCCGCACAGACCTGGAACCACACATTCTTTTTCAACGGACTTACCCCGGAGCAAGGGGAGATGCCTCAGGAACTGCTGAAGGCTATCGAAAAGGACTTCGGAAGCCTCGACAGCTTCAAGGCACAGTTCACCCAGACTGCCGTATCCCTTTTCGGCTCGGGATGGACATGGCTGGCTATGGACGGGGACGGGAAACTGCTCATCACAGCAGAGCCGAACGCCGGCAATCCGATGCGCAAGGGCCTGCGTCCCCTGCTGACTGTGGACGTATGGGAACACGCCTACTACATCGACTACCGCAACCGCCGTGCAGACTACATCAACGCCTGGTGGGGACTGGTCAACTGGGAGACCGTTCTCCGGTCGGGATGGTAGCAGAAACCGTAACACTAAGGGCCTCTTAAAAATTCAGAAACGCCATAAACTCTTCTTCGGAGCAGCTTCCGATGGGGCCTGAGAGTGTTTTGCCTTCAGAATCCACCACTGCGTAAAGCGGCTGGGACGCCGAGGCGAACTGCTTCATCTCGAAGTCGCGGTAGCGGCGTCCGAGAGTGCGGAACTCAGGATCTTCTGTTTTATCATCCACATACAGATTTGCGATCACGAAGTCTGCAGAAAGTTTCTCCATTACTGCCGCAGAGGAGAGTACCGTTGCCTCCATCTGCTTGCACACGCTGCAGGTGTGGGACTTGAAGGCGATGAACACCGGTTTGCCGGCAGCCTTGCTTTCGGCGAGAGCCTCTTCGAGGTTGGTATAGCTCTTTATGGTGGAGTAGCCCGAGGCAGCTGTGTTGTCCCCTGCGCCGGCGGCATTGTTCCCTGAGGATATTGTCAGTGTGGAGCCGTCCATCGGAGGAATGAGGCCGGAAATGCTCTGGAGCGGGGCTCCGAAGAGGCCGGGGATGAGGTAGAAGGCAAATGTGATGCAGACGATTCCTGCGATGTGCCTGCCCCAGCCAATGCCCTCAGTGGGGGAGTCGTGGCTGGTGCGGAACACCCCGAGGAAGTACAGGCCCAGGAGCAGGGCCAGGACAACCCACGAGGCGATGAAGCCCAGGCGGGTGATGACGCCCCATCCGAAGTACGCGTCGATGTTGTAGAGGAACTTCATCGCGAAGGCCAGCATGATGTAGGCGAAGACGACCTTGACCATGTTGAGCCAGCCGCCGGACTTCGGGAGCTTCTTCATAACTCCGGGGAAGAAGGAGAGCACCACGAAGGGAAGTGAGAATCCCAGTCCGAAGACGGCCATGCCGACGATGGGCCTGAGGGCCACCCCGTCGAGGACGGCGGCGGCGAGGATCGAGCCCACGAAGGGACCGGTGCAGGAGAAGGAGACGATGACCATCGCCAGGGCCACGAAGAAGGCGGCCACGTACCCGCCCTTGTCCGCCTCGCGGTCGGCCTTGTTGGCCAGGCCAGAGGGCAGGGTTATCTCGAACGCGCCGAGGAACGATACGGCGAAGACGAGGAAGAGGAGGGCGAAGATGAGGTTGGGTATCCAGTGCGTGCCTATCGCGTCGGTGGCCGCGGTGCTCTGGAAGAGAGCCACTATCAGGCCCAGCAGGGTGTAGATGACCATGATGGAGAGGCCGAAGATGACGCCCTTGAGGACGCCGGCCCTCCTGGTGCTGCCTCCTCCGATGAGGAAGCCCACGGTCATGGGTATCATGGGGAAGACGCAGGGGGTGATGACTCCGGCGAGTCCGGCGAGGAAGGCTATGAGCAGGAAGCTCCAGAAGCCCTGACCACCGGCCTTGGCACCTTTAGAGGGAGCGGATGCCTCTCCCGGCGCAGCAGCAGGGTCCACCTTGACGGAGATCTCGCTCTCGTTGAGGGTACACTCGGCCCCGTTGCAGGTCTGGTACTCGAGGTATCCGGTCACGGTGAAGGTCTCCTGCGAGGCGGGGACGATGACCTGGCGGAATTGCGCAGTGCCCTCGAAGTACTTGACGTCGATGCCGAATCCCTCGTCCAGCTTGACGTGGGCCTCCTCAACGTCCTGCAGCCCTCCGGAGAGGGTGAAGGCGGCGCTTTCGTCCGCGGTGAAGGAGGTGGCCATCGGGCCGCCGCTCACCGGCACGGTGCTGTACATGTACCAGCCCGGCTCGAGGCTGACGGTGAAGAGCAGCTCGACGTTCCCGTCGGGCAGGACGGAGGCTTTCGAGTCTACTGAGATTACTCCCTGGGCGCTGGCGCACAGGGTTATAAGGCCGGCTAAGACGGCCATGACAGTTCTTTTGAAGTTCATAGTTTATTTATTTGAACAGTTCGGCTACTTTCTCCGCCAGAGCCTCTCCACGGACATTCTCAGCCACGATACGGCCGTCTGCATCCACAAGGTACATCGTAGGGATGGCCCTCACCTTGTAGAGTTTGGCAATGTCGGACTCATCGAGGAAGTTGGGCCATGTAAGCTGCTCATCCTCGATGGCTTTCTTCCAGTCCTCCGCATTTTTGTCTCTGGAGATGCTTATAATCTGGAAACCTTTGGAGCTGTACTTGGCATAGAGATTCTTGAGGTTGGGTATCTCCCTACGGCAGGGGGCGCACCACGATGCCCAGAAATCGATCAGGATGTATTTCTTGCCCTCACTGAGCTGCGCAAGGGAATATTCCTTTCCGGAAGTGTCCTTGACGGTGAAGTCGGGCACCTTCTCACCTATCATTCCGGCGGGATACAGTTCGGCACGCACCATCTTTCCATAATAGGAATCCTTAGCCTCCTGGCTGAAAGCCTCATATACGGGACGCATGTCCTCGGACAGATATGTCGTCAGGGATATCATCATCAGAGGTCCCCAGAAAGAGTCCTTATTGTCCATGAAGGTCTTGTTGTACAAGGAATCCAAGGTGCTGAAGAACTTATGCTCGTCTGCCAGCATCGCTTTTCCGGCCTTGCTGTTCATAAGTTCCTCGACCTTCCTGGTATCGCCCTTTCCCTTTGCCTCTCCGACAGCAGCGATTATCTCTGCATGCCTGCGCTGATTGGCACTGAAAATCGAATCCATTCCGTAGCGCACCTGCATGAGTTCATAATAACGGTCGCTCATAGGAGAGCCGGCCACCTTGAGAGCTTCCAGCCCATAACTTGCCGTGCCGTCAGCGTCGGCAGAGGATGACACTGAGCCCGATATCTCCATTTTGGTATTTTCCACCATGAGATTGCGGTAGCCGTAGGCATCCTTCACTATCAGCGACACGGCCGTAGGCTGCTCCACGATACCGGTGAAGGTAAACTTACCGTCCGTTACGGTTGCCTCCGCCAGAGGATCCATCACCTCGTGAGCGACAGGTATAAGCTGAACGACCGCATTGTCGGGGATACCCTCAACTGAACCCTTGATGATGTAACCGCCCTTTGGCGCCTTCGGGCCGCATGCCGAGACAGCTGCGACAGATGCGAAGAGGAGAACCAGTTTAAAAAGATTACTTTTCATTTTACATTGATTTTATGTTATCTGTCTACATTCTGCGTAATGGTGCCGTTTCCGGGGTTGTTGATGGCTCCGGCCGGGAATGGCATGGTCCATAGATGGGAGCCGGGAGTGAGGGTATAGGTCCGGCCGTCGTATTCCTTGGTCAGGGTGCGGGCGTAGGTACCTTCGGCGTTGAAGCGGCGGGCGTCGGCGAAGGGCACGATGGAGAAAATCAGCTCGTTGTCCTTGGTCCGGCGGATAAGGCTAATGGCCTCCTCAAGGTCTGCTGCGGTCAGGGGCGCGTACACATCCGGACGGATACGGGTCTGACGCACGGTGTTGAGCACGTCCATTGCTCCGGGAATATCTCCTCCTCGGGCCAGACACTCGGCCTTGATGAGGTACACCTCGCAGGTAGTGAGTCCGCCCCAGTTGAAATATCCGTTACCCACTCCGTCATAGTAGGTATCCTGATTCTCGGAGCGGTATTTCCAGCGGGACATGAACTTGGCGTCTCCTTTCTCGAAACGCTCCGCCCTCCAGACCGGAATATCCAGTTCGTTGGTGGTATAGTTCGGAGAACCGTTGCCGCAGCGGAAATAGTAATTCTCCACGTAGGAATAATCTGTCGGGGTAGGCAGGCCTGTATAGTCGTCGGGATTCTCTATGGCGGCGATATGGTCGTCATAATAGGCGTTCCAGTCGTAGAGGGCGCTGTTCTGGCCCAGGGCCAGGTCGGCATACCTGAGGGCTTCGGTGTAATCCTGCATCTGGAGGTAGACACGGGCCAGGAGAGCGTAGGCTGCACCAAGGTTCGGATGTATCACCGTCATGGACTCCTCGGGCAGACCTCCGTCGATGGCTTCCTCCACACCATCTATGATGAAGTCATACATCTCCTGTATGGTCACCTGCTCGCTGGGAGCATCTATCACCGAACTGGTAATGAGAGGCACACTAAGTTTTTCACCTGCAGTGGCAGCCTCATATGTATCGGCATAGTAATTGACCAACACATAATAGCAGAGGGAACGGATGACCTTTGCATAAGCTATCACCTCAGCTCTCTCGGCATCGGTCGCCTCAGTCGCTGTGGGAGCATTCTCAATGATAAGGTTGCAGGAAGATATGGCGGCATACATCTGGTAATATGTACCCTCATCCGAGTTGTTCAGCATGATACGGTCGGCCGACTCATCCCACATGTAGTTGGCCCGGGTAAGGGTGGGACTGTTGAGATTGGAGACGGTCACATAGTAGTCATTCAGCAGATAAAGGGCGTTGCTGACGGGAGTCTGTCCGATGGTGTACTCGTCACGCAGCAGTGACTCGAAGTCTGCAAGCGTAGTGGGTATCTTCTCTCCCTTAGGAACGATATTCAGGTAATCGTCGCATGACGAGAAGACCGGAAGGCATGCTATGATGAATATGTACAGAAACTTTTTCATAAGTATCATTTTTATCTACGTTAGAAATTCAAATAAAGGCCGAGAATGAAGGTCGGCTTGTTGTAGCCTCCCAGCAGGTATTTGGCCTCGGGACTTGCCGCTATCATGAAGAGGTTCTCCGCTGCCAGCATGATGCGCGCGCTCTTCATTGCCAGCTTGCTGCATGCGCCGGAGGGCAGCCTGTAGGTGAGTGACAGGTTGTTCAGCGACAGGTTGGAAGCATCTATGATATTGACGGAAGACCGGGCATACATGGTGTAGTAGTTGTAGTTGTACAGCGGGCTCTCGGAAGAGATGTAGCGGGGCACGTCTGTGTGGGCCTCGTCACCGGGCTGCTGCCAGCGGTCGGATATACGGTTGCTTACAGGGGCTATGCTGCCGTCGATGAACGGAATGCTGGTATTGCGCATCTTGTGCCCGCCCTCGAAGAGGAACTGAGCCGCAAGTTCCCAGTTGCGCCACCTGAGATTGAGGTTAAGCGCACCGCTGTAAACAGGCACCGTTGTTCCGAAATAGAGCAGATCCTCGATATCGGACGGAGTCATGTCATCGTACAGTTCTCCGTTACGGTCGTAGAGCTGAGGGGTTCCCTGCTCGCTCAGACCTGCCCACTGGTAGCCGTAAATGGCGTTGTAGGGATTGCCGATACGGGGATAGGCAGTAGGATAATCTATCAGTATATAGGACACCGGGGCCTCAACATTGACGTAGGTCACCTCATTCCTGTTGTAGCTGAAGATAGCGCCTATGTCAAATCTCCAGTCACTGGTGCTGACCGCCGTACCGTTCAGGGAGATCTCAAAGCCTTCGTTGACCATCTCTCCGTTGTTGATGGTGTAGGTGCTGTAGCCCCAGCCCTCGGTCGGCACGCCGTTGGTGTTGGCCAGGAGGTCTGTACCGTTTTTATAGTAGTACTCCACTGTACCGCTCAACCTGTTGTCCAGCAGGGAGAAGTCTACTCCGACGTTGGTGGTGGCTGTCTTCTCCCATCTCAGATTGGGATTCGGGCGGCTCTGAATGGTTCCGGAAATACCGCCTACATGCTGGTTGCTGCCGAAATAGGCCGTCATATACGGGGCGGAGTTCTTCGCGATGTTACCGCCGATACCGTAGCTGAAACGCAGCTTGAGCATATCGACCCAGTCCGCACCCTGCATGAATTCCTCGCGGTCGATATTCCAGCTGGCTCCCACGGACCAGATGGGACGTTTCTGGTATTTCGAGCCGGTGGAGAAGAGGTTGGTCTTGTCCCAGCGGATACTTCCGCTCACGGTGTACCGGCCGTCGTAGGTGTAGGCCGCATTGCCGTAGAACGATACGTAGCGGTTGACCAGCTCCAGGAGATATGCCGCATTATGATTAGTAAAGCTGCCCCAGCCCCAGATTCTGCCCATGGAACTCAGAGCGGCCTGGTCGATCAGGGAATAGGTCATCAGATCCGGGTCGTAGTTGTAGAGAGTGCGGTTCTCGTAATTGTTCTTGTTCTCCCTGGTTTCGGTTCCCACCAACGCGGTAACCTCGTGTTTGCCGGCGAAGGTCTTGTTGAAGTCCAACTGCTGACGGAAGTTGTACGCTCTGGTCGTATTGTCTGAAGTGAAATAAATGTTTCCGTAAGGGATATTGAAGGTCGCCGTGCCGTCCCCGTTGGAGGAGGCGTATGTATTGACTGTATTGCGGACATCGTAGGAATCCTTGCTGCGCAGCTGCTCCGTAGCGTAATTGGCATACTCATACTGGAACGAGGCGGTGTACTTCAGCCAGTCGGTAAACTTAATCGACAGGCGGGCGTATGTACGGTTGCTGAAGTTCTTCTGACGGGTCAGGTTCATGCCTATCTCGTCCAGAGGAGTGATGTCCAGGTTATACAGGCCGTTCGAATTCAGGATACTCATATTGTATGCCGAGTACCTGTCCTCCTGACGGTTCGTATAGTACGAGCCGTCCCCGTTCACAAGTCTGTCGTAGGGCATGTAGGTATATCCGGGAGAAAAGAGGCTGAAACTCTGCGTACTGCCGGTTCCATAATTGAGATAGGAGCCTACTTCCAAGGTCAGCCATTTGGTTATCTGGGTAGTGTTCTGAATGTTGATGCCGATATCGTCATTATCGGTGTACTTGTCGCTACCCAGGTTATTGCGATAGGTGATGGAGGCATTGAAAGAATTCTTCTCTGTACCCCTGCCGAGAGAGAGGTTGTACTGCTGGCTGAAGGGATTGCGGGTGCCGTAACGCTCTATGTCGTCATAGTAGCTGTAACCCATAGCCGCAAGAGCCGCGAGTTGTGCGTCCACTTCCGACTGAGTCATCTGTCCTGCATAACCGCGCAGGAGAGTACGGATACCCTGGGTAGTAAATGTGTTGTCATCCAGCAGTCCCTGGGCGTATGCCGCTGCTCCGGTACCCTGCAGGTTAGGGTTCTGGGCAGCCCACTCGCGCTCGAGTTCCACCATAGTGGCGGCATCGGCCAGATACTTATCGGCGTAAGTGGAATAGGGCTGAAGTGACAGTGTGGCGGAGAAGGACACATTCATCTGGTCTTTCTGCGCCCTCTTGGTAGTGATGACCACCACTCCGTTCGCCGCACGGGCTCCGTAGATGGAAGCTGCGGCAGCATCCTTCAGGACGGTGATGCTCTGGATGTCCTCAGGGTTGATATCGGGCACGCTCTCCACCCAATTGCCGTAGCCGTCATTGGTGGTCTTCTCTACCGGGAAGCCGTCGATAACGTAGAGCGGAGTCGTCAGACCATTCATGGATGTGACACCCCTTATCTGCCCGTCGGTCAGACCTGCGACACGTCCTTCCAGCATGGTGCTGACATTTGAGATACGCTGGGTCTCGAACTGTTCGGAATTGACTTTGGCAAAGGCTCCGGTAGTCCTCTCCTTAGAAATGGTCTGATAGCCTGTGACCACTACTGCATCCAGCATCTCCGCGTCCGGGAGAAGCTGCACGTTTATTCTCTCACGGGCTCCGATAAGCGCTTCCTGGGATTTCATGCCGAAAAAATTGAACACTAAGGTTGTTTCCGGATTATCCGGGACCTCTATCTCATAGTTACCCTCAGAATCGGTATATACCCCGACTGTAGTGCCTTTCACCAAGACATCCGCTCCGACCAAGGGACTATCCTCATTGTCAAGGACCTGACCGCTGATTATACGGGTCCCTTGCCTGGCAGCAGCTGCCGGTTTCTGCGGCACTGCCTCCTGATGCAGGGCTATCTGCTTATCCATCAATGTCCATGTAATCCCGGTACCCTCGAATACCGCTTCAAGGACGGTATTGATATCAGGGCTGCTGACATTGACTGTCACAGTCTGGGAAACATTCACAGAGCTATTGCTGTAAACAAAATTGTAACCGGTCTCCCGTGTTACCTCCTTAAGGACTTCAGAAAGTCTGAGGTTACTGCAGTTCACCTCGTAGTTCTGCTGCGCCGAAGCCGATGTAATGGACAACATCAGCAACATCGCAAGCGCCGGCAAAAATTTCAACAATATAGATTTCATCTCGGTTAATATTGGTTATAGTCGTATGACTACAATAATTACAATATTCAACCGGACTACCCTAAAGAAAATTTATCCGATAGTAACCGAATTACCGTCTAGGGAATAGACTATATCACAGGCAATCGCCATAAGTTCAAGCACCTGGTTTATTGATTCAGACCTGAAATCCGCTGTAAAAGAATTCTTGTATATAGAAATGTCGCTGACGGTAATCTCGACACCGTACCAACGTTCGAGAGACTCCAGAACCTCCTTCATAGGAGTATTGTCGAAATGCAGGACTCCGTTTTTCCAGGCGGTATCACCATCTATGTCGGGAGTGCTGTCAGTATAAGCGGACTCGCTTTTAACAGTGATTTTTGAGCCTTCCTCCAAAGTGAAAACCTCTTCCTTATCCGTCAGGACTTCAACAGACCCTTCCAGCAATGTCAGTTTGAGTTCCTCATCGGGAGAATAACATGAGAGGTTGAACACTGTTCCGGTAACTTTGACTGTCGGGCCGCCAGGAGTACGGACATAGAACGGGTTTGAAGGGTCGGAGTGCACGTCGAAATAGCCTTCCCCGCGCAAGGAGACCTCCCTGTTACCGTCCTCGAAATCCTCAGCTACAAGCAGCTCGCTGCCACAGTTAAGCCAGATAACGGAAGAATCAGGAAGGATGACACGGCTCCGGACGCCATTGGCAACCGTATAGACATCAGCCGCCTTCGCTGTAAATACAACAGGATCCACCGGAGGCTCCGGTCTGAACAGCGACCAGCAGAAAAGACCGGCAAGAATAACAGCAGCCGCACGGAAACACCAGTCCAAGGCGGGGGTTTTCCGCCTTCCGCCTCCAAACGACGGAACCGGCCCGAGATAGGGTTCGTCCGGCATGGTCGAGAATACCTCGGCATTGAATTTACTCAGTTTTTCCTTTTCCGGCTTTTCTTTCATAATTCAGTCTCGAATCTTATACTATATTTATAATACAATTTACCCGTGCTCTGTCCTAAAAATTTTTTCAAAATTTTCACTACAGATATTCTTTCAGCCTCTTGCGGAAATGCTGCAGCGATATCTTGATGTGGTATTCCACAGCCTTGACACTGAGCCCTTTTTTTACGGATATCTCCCTGTTTGTCATACCGTCAAGTCTGCTCATGTGAAATGTCTCCCTGGCAGTATCAGGCAGAGAATCAAATGTCTTCCTAATTAAAGAGGACAGCTCCAGCGAGTCTATCAGATGTTCCACTGACGGGTCCTCGAGGGCAGCTGTCCTTTCTTCCAAAACACTCGTAAGGGAAGGATCGGAAAACAGTTTCTTCTCCTTCAGAAAATTCAGGGTCCGGTTCCTTGCTATGGTAAAGACCCATGCACGGAGATTCGAATCAGGCCGTATGGAACAGCGCTTCTCCCATACCGTGCAAAGGACGTCCTGGGCCAGGTCGCGGGCCTTCTCGCTGTCGCAGATATAACTTGTAATGAAGTGTACGAGATTGTTGTATTCCAGGCGGTAGAACACCTCGAACGCCTTCCCGTCTCCATTACGTATGTCCTCTGCGATATTGGCCATAAGCTGATCTGCAGTTTACAGCTTGTCGGCGATGGCAGCAAAGGCAGCGGCATCCGGACCGTCGGAGAAT
Organism: uncultured Alistipes sp.; assembly: GCA_900550465.1. Lineage (GTDB taxonomy): Bacteria > Bacteroidota > Bacteroidia > Bacteroidales > UBA932 > Coprenecus. The sequence continues at coordinate 7,946 of URSC01000026.1, read as the reverse complement.
GCGGCGGGCCTGCCGGCGTCTCCGCCCTCCTCTACTGACATGTAGATGGGAATGCTGCCCAGAAGCGGGATATTCAGTTCCTCCGCCATCTTCCTGCCGCCGTCCTTGCCGAAGATGTAGTACTTCTCTTCGGGATGCTCCGCGGGGGTGAACCAGGCCATATTCTCGACCAGTCCGAGTATCGGCACGTTCACGTCCTTGTGGCGGAACATGTTGATGCTCTTTATCACGTCGGCGATGGCCACCTGCTGGGGAGTGGTGACGATTACAGCTCCGGTCAGGGGGATGTCGTGGACCATCGAGATGTGGATGTCGCCCGTGCCGGGAGGCAGGTCGATGAGCAGGTAGTCGAGCTCGCCCCAGTCCACCTGCATGACTATCTGTTTCATGGCGTTGCTGGCCATGGGGCCGCGCCATATCAGGGCCTGTTCGGGAGCCACGAGGTGACCTATTGAGAGCAGCTTGATGCCCCACTTCTCGAGGGGAACGATCAGGTCCTTCTCCTCATCCATGTAGGGTACCTGCCCCTCTGTGCCGGTCATCTTGGGGATGGAGGGTCCGTAGACATCGGCGTCCACCAGGCCTACGCGGTATCCCTTCAGGGACAGGGCTACGGCCAGATTGACCGAGACGGTGGACTTGCCCACGCCGCCCTTGCCGGAGGCCACGGCGATAATCTTGCCGATGCCCTGGAGCTGGGTGTCGTCCAGGTCATTGACCGTCTTCTTGGTGGGCTTGCGTTCCCGCACCAGCTCGATGATGGATATCTTGGCGTGAGGGAACTCCGCGGCCATAGCCTGCTCGCACTCCTTCTTGATAGAGGACAGAAGGGGGTCCGGAGAAGGCACTACCAACTTGAAACGGACCAGCACGGCCTTCTCTCCGGCTTGCGGATCCGTAGGTTCGACGGCAGCCCCGTTCCCGTCGAAGAGCTTAATGTCCTCGACGAGACCGAGGGAGACGATGTCCTTGTCAGCCGCCGGATGAATGATCTTTGAAAGGGTTTCTAAAATCATTTCCGTGTAAGAGTAAATTATTCAACGATATCCAGTTCGTCGATCAGATTGGTGGCACCGCCCAGCTTCTCGATGATGAAGAGGACGTAGCGGATATCCACGCTGATGCACCTCTGGAGCTCGGGCTCGAAGATGATGTCACCGCTCATGGACTCCCAGTTGCCGTCAAAGGCCAGACCGATGAGCTCGCCGCGGCCGTTCATGATAGGAGAGCCGGAGTTACCGCCGGTGATGTCGAGGTTGCCGATGAAAGCCACGGGCATCTCACCCTTCTCGTTGGCATAGCGGCCGTAATCCTTGGCCTCGTACAGCTCTTTCAGCTTCTCGGGCACTACGAACTCCCAGTTGTTCGGATCTTCCTTCTCCATCACGCCCTTGAGGGTGGTGTAGTAGTTGTAGAAAACGGCATCGCGGGGATAGTAGGGCAGGACGGTACCGTAAGTCAGACGCATGGTGAAGTTGGCATCGGGATAGATGGCCTCGCCCTCACGCATCTCGAGGGTTCCTGCGATATAGTCCTTTTTACCCTGGGCGAACTGCTCGGAGAATGAACTGTAGACCTCAGCATGAGGACGGGAACTCTCAAGATAGGATGTACGGACTGCACATGCAGGGTCATTCAGCAGAGCATCGGCATCACCGGCTGCTATAGCTGCATTGACCTTATCGAGAGATGTGAATACGGATTTGGCATACAGATCCTCCACGTATGCATTGATGTCACCGCCGAACCGGCTGTCGATATCCTTGTAGAATGAAGGCAGCTGGTCTGCGGGGATGCTCTCCTTGAGCAGCTGAATCATGGCTACAGCCACTTTCTTGTCAGTCGGCATGGAATAGTCCTCGTAGAAGGACTCCAGACGGCGGCTTACACCTGCAAGCTGCTCCTCTTTCTCAGCGGGATCCTCTGCTGCAAGGGCATCGGTAATCCTCTTGGCGTTGGCAGCTGCGCTCACGAGCTCGATACGGCCCACGCTCTCGTTGATGTAGGTCATCAGGATATAGTCGGCCTTACGTCCCTCGACAGCAGCGTTGATGTTCTCGAGAGCCTTGCCGTAGCGGGCGATACGCTCCTCTCCGCCTGCATTGACCCACTCGGTGAATGCCTGTTCCTCAGCGGCGCGGCGTGCCTCGACTCCGAGCTTTGCAAAGGTCTCGTTCATGCCGATCCACTTCTTCCAGCCGTTGGACGAGCCGGCGTACTTGCTGGCGTACTGGAGCATGATCTTGGGATCAGCCTCCATGTCGGCCATCAGCACATCCTGACGGAGGGTGCGCACCTTTATGGCGGCCTCGTTCTTCTCGGTGGTCTCACGCAGCTCGGAAGCAGTCATGAAACGGTTGGTCGAGCCGGGATATCCCATGATCATGGCGGGAGAACCCTCCTCGTAGCCGGCTATGGACACCTTCAGATATTGTTTCGGGGTATAGGGCACGTTGTCCTCGGAGTACTCGGCGGGGTTGTTGTTCTGGTCGGCATACACGCGGAAGATGGAGAAGTCTCCGGTGTGACGGGGCCACATCCAGTTGTCGGTGTCGGCGCCGAACTTACCGATTGACTGAGGGGGAGCGCCCACAAAACGCACATCCCTGAATACCTTGTAAACTATGAAATAGTAGGTATTTCCTCCATAGAACGAGTTGATGCCTCCGACGATAAACTTACCGTCGCAGCCTGCCTTCTTCGCGAGTTTATTCTGCAGTTTGGTCATGGCCTTCTCCTTGTCTTCGGAGGTCTTGGCCTTGGCCAGGGCCTTGTTGACATCTGCCGTCACGTCGGTGAAGCTCTCGAGGAACCTCACGCTGAGGCCCGGTGCGGGCAGTTCCTCGTCGAGGCTGAGGGCCCAATAGCCGTCACGGAGGTAGTTATGTTCCACGGAACTGAGGCTCTGAATGGTACCGAAGCCGCAGTGGTGGTTTGTGAAGAGCAGTCCCTTGTCAGAGACGATCTCTCCGGTGCATCCGCCGCCGAAAACCACGATGGCGTCCTTCAGGGACGAAGTGTTCAGGTTATAGATCTCCTGGGGAGTAATCTCAAATCCCAACTCCGTCATTTTCCCGCTGTTCATCTTTTCCAGCAGGGGCAGCAGCCACATACCCTCGTCGGCCTTTACGGGAGCCAGGGGCATAAGCAGCAGCATCAAGCCAAGCAATGTAGATTTTTTCATTTTTCTGAAATTTTTTAAATTTGAAACACAAATATAAAAATTATGAGCGGTTTTGGCAAAATAGTAATAGCAACTGACAAATTCAAGGGCTCAATGACAGCAGTGCAGGCTTCGGAGGCCGTCCGGGACGGTATCACGGAGGGATGCAAGGAGGCAGGAAGGACAATGCCGCAGATTCTCCTGCGCCCCATGGCGGACGGAGGAGAAGGCAGCATGGGAGTAATGGAGAGAGCCCTGCGGGAGAGCGGCATAGGCTATAGGAAGGAATTCATTCCGACGGTCAATCACCTGGGATCGCAGATACTCGCCCCGGTACTGCTGTACGGCGCGGAGGACGGCACCAGCCGTGCATTCGTGGAGATGGCCTCGGTCTGCGGCCTCAACATGATTCCGAGGGAACGGCGCAACCTGCTGCGCTCCACTACCTACGGCCTCGGCACCGTCCTGCGCGAATGTATCGAGAGCCACGGGGTGCGGGAGATACTCCTGGCTATCGGCGGCAGCGGCACCAACGACGGCGGCTTCGGCCTACTCTCCGCCCTCGGCTGGTCCTTCACTAACTCCAATCCATTCCGCAACAAGGACATACCCACTTTCATCAGCGGCATAGAAGCAGCCTCGGACCGCTCCGTGGCTGACATCTGCCCTCACCTGCGTCAGACCCGCATCACCGTAGCCACCGATGTGACAAGCCCGCTGCTCGGTCCTCTCGGAGCCACAGCGGTATACGGTCCGCAGAAAGGATGCCGCAAGCAGGACATCCCGGTATTCGAGAATGCTTTGGAAAACTGGGTAAGGGTCATCGGAGTTCCAGACTTCCCCGGGGCCGGAGCCGCCGGAGGTACGGGATACGCCCTGAAAGCCGCTTTAGGAGCGGAACTTGCGGCCGGATGGCAGGTCTTCGCCTCCATGCTGCATCTGGAAGAGGAGATTGCGTCGGCCGATCTGGTCATCACCGGCGAGGGCCGCTTCGACAAGTCATCCCTGACCGGCAAACTCCCCGCCGGCATCGCCACCCTGTGCCGCCGTTACGGCAAGCCCCTCTGGGTCGTCACCGGCACCTGCAGGGTTCCGGCAGACCAGCTTGCAGCCATAGGCATTTCCCGTGTCATCGAGCTTTCATCCTCGGCAGCCCCGGGCGAAGACACCTACAGTGACGCGCCGGCCATCATCCGGCATGCCGTAGCCTCGGCCCTGCAGGACTGAAGGACAGGAAAGTGACTACCGGAACAGCAGAGGCAGGAACTCCGCGAGGTAGATCCGCCAATTGCGCCATATATGCCCCTCGCCATTCTCATAGTAGGTATAGGGCCAGTCATGACTGTCCAGAAATGCGCGGTAGTCCTCATTATACCCGTACAGGAAATCCTCCTTTCCGATACCTATCCAGTAAAGGGCCGGTTCCTTGGAGAACTGCACCGCCAGGCTGCTCTCAATATCCGAATACGCCCCTGCGGCAGAACCGCCGTCCGTCCTCTTCTCCCTCGGCATAACAGCCGCTGAAAACAGGCCCACATAATCGAACATGTCCGGGTACATCCTGGAGATGTTCATCGCATGGCCGCCGCCCATCGAAAGACCGGCTATGGCTCTGGAGGCCTTGTCCTTGCGCACACGGTAATGCTGCTCGACATAGTTGAGGATATCGGGGAAGGACTCCTCCATCGTACAGGCTGCCTCTCCGGAGCGGTTGAAATCAGGCTGTTCCAGACCGCCCGGTGTCTGACCGGGAGCAGCATCGTTGAATACATGGCCGTTAGGCATTACCACTATCATCGGCAAGCAGCGGCCGGCAGCTATGAGATTGTCCAGAATCTCCGCTGCCCTGCCCAGGTCGCTCCAGGCCTCCTCATCCCCGCCCATGCCGTGCAGCAGATAAAGCACAGGATACCGGCCCTTGCCGCTGTCATAGCCCGCAGGAGTGTAGACCGTCATGCGGCGGACCGTCCCTAAAGCCGGACTTTCATACCATACTTTGGAGACAGTGCCGTGCGGAACGTCCTGCACGGAATACAGGTCTCCGGGATTCCCTTCCACGATGAAATAATTTGTCAGAGAGGAGACATCCCTCTTAATGAAAACATTGGACATATCCAGCACCTTCAGTCCGTCCACTCTGAAAGTATAGCTGTAGAGCTCTGAACGAAGCGGAGGAGTCGTATGCTCCCAGACACCGTCCTCGCCCTCACGGAGCTCTGCCCTGTAATTGCCCTGAGAGTCACCGTAAAGTGAATCGGAGAGAAAATCCCCCTCGACCCATACCTCCACCGCCTTCGGTGCGAACAGACGGAATGTAACCCTGCCGTCAGGATATACTTCAGGAGAGGTGACTGCCCGTGTAGACCAGATGGCCTGCTGTGCGCCGGCCGGAAATACCGATAAAAGTACGGCGGTCAGAAAAGCCACCGTACTTCTGTTCCAATTTACAATAAACATAATCCTTACTTTTTATAATTATTCTATACTCTGATAATCCAGGGGAGGGTCAAAATAGCGGGACAGCGACTTGAGGTTCTCGCGGTAGTTGGGAGCAGCGAAGTCCGTACCTTCGAAGAAGCGGTTCCACTCCTCGTGGAGAGCGGCAATGTGCGGGTCCGCCTCAGCCTCCGTCTCGTACAGCACCGTACCGTCGGAAGCGTACAATCTGGCTGTGAGGGATTCGGGTGAACACGACAGGGTCAGCAGGCCGCCCTGTGGAACTGTCACTTCGACAGGGGCAAAGGCCCCGATGGCGATGCTGAGAGTGACTTCCCGGGAAGCGGTCCACTCATAGCGGTATTCGGTCCGGCCGCCGGGGCGGGTGGCGTACTTGCAGTCCAGCGCTCCGTCGGCAATGCTGACACGCTGGTCCAGAGAGGTTATTACAGAAGGAATACGGGGCTGGATATCAATCCGGCCGCTGAGCATATCGGGCCGCACACCGAGGAAATACTGATCCCACACACGGATATGCTCTCCGTTGCTCCAGGCCTGGAGGAATGTACCCGAACGCCTTACCCAAGTGCTGCCCGGACGGGGCCATGGATCTGCGCATTCGGACAGACTGCCGACCGCACCCTCACAGAGAGCCTGCCGGTTCATGTTGGAGAAAAGTCTGAACGCAAGGTCCTGCTGACCGTACTCTATCATCCTCTGCATCGCCTGACCGTTGAGCCAGAGCCAGACAGTGCCGTTGTGATAGGCATCGTCCTTATGGTAGCGGTGCCACATCTCATGCCACGGATGGAACTGAGCGTCGTTCTGGTCGAGGCTCGACACGCCCCAGGGATAGACCAGGTGCTCCCACATCCGGCGGGTATCCTGCATTCTCAGCAGGGTATCGGATATCAGCTCGTGGGCGTAGACGGTATTGGGACGCAGCTGCAGGTCGGGAGTGCCGTCGGAATTGAGATGGTCGTATATGATGCCCGACTCGCGGTCGATGAAATCGTGCTCGAAATTTGCGCGGACCTTTTCGGCCAGAGCCTCCCACTGCCGGGCCTTGCGCTCCTCGCCCATGTAACGGGCCATGTCTGCCGCACATCTGAGCTGCTGATACCATAGGGCCTGGATATCCACCGCTCTGTCTCCGCGGGGAGAGCACGGGTATTGGCCCTGACGCTTGGCATCCATCCAGGTATCGGCGTCGGCATGGGTCAGATAGCCGCGGTCGTCGGTGAAAAGCCGTGCCGAGGCGTCAGTGGCGGTCTTCACGGCGGGGTATATCTGCTTGATGAAGTCCACGTCTCCGGTGTATTTCAGATACTCGTAGGCCTGAATCACAAAGCGGGGAGTACCGTCGGTGGTGTTGTAAAGAATACCGTCGAGGTTCAGGCGGTTAGGTACGCGGCCGTAAGTCTCCGACTCCGGGTCGGTATCCTGATAGCGGGCAAATGACATAAGAATATCCCGGGCGACATCGAACTCTCCGGTACAGAGCACTGCTCCCGGCATCGCAATGAACATGTCCCTGCCCCAGAAATCAGTAAACCATGGAAAGCCGGCGTACATGCCCCAGCCGCCGTGCTGACGGGTCACCAGCTCGTCCGCAGTCAGTTCTATCCATGCGACAGCCCTGTCGAGAGAGGGCAGGTCGGAGCGCATGGCATTGTCATCCAGAAGAGCCTGCATCCGTTGCTGCCGCTGAGCGAGCCACTGCCGCCCTTCGGAGCGGAACTGCGAGGCGAGTTCCCGGCTTTCCGTCTCATTGCCGTAGGAGATGATGAAGCCGCCTGCATTGCGGGGAGCCTCCACTACCTTACCGTCGAAGCTCAGCTGAACATCCGGATTCAGAGCGGAGATACGGACAAAACCTCCCCGTGCCTCCACCGCCGCGTATATCACGGAATTGCCGTCCTTGCGGGGCAGAGTGACATTGCTGCCGGTAAGCTCCAGTCCTATCCAGCTGCCGGCCACGTCTTCCACTCCGACAAACAGTACCTTCCGGCTGTCCACCAGGGCAAATGTCTCCACAGCGCAGTCATGAACCCTCTCAAGCCGGTCAGGCCACACCGTAACGGAGGCATTCCTGCGGCTGAGCATCCTGCCGTCCACATACAGCCGGTAATCGGCGAAAATCCTCTTGGCCCGGATATTCCACCCGGCGTACCAGTCGCCGAAATCGTCCGCGGAAGTCTGGCCGTAATAGAAACCGGCCTCCTTGTCACTGTAAGAGTATTCCCTTGATTGACCGGATGGTACGGTAACTCCAAGTTCCTCAATCCGGAGAGGGGAATACGCGGCTGCTCCGGCTGTTGCGGCTGCCCAAAGTAACCCCCCTGGA
>URSC01000025.1 GCA_900550465.1 uncultured Alistipes sp. | reverse complement strand
ACAACGAGAGGTGGATGGAGACCATGCTGCACGAGTTCGGCCATGCGGCCTACAGCGTGGGGCATGATTCCAATCCGGATCTACCCTTCCTGCTGAGGGAGGCCGCCGGTATTTTCACTACCGAGGGAGTGGCCATGATGTTCGGCCGCCTTTCGCGCAACCCGGAGTGGATGTGGCTCAATCTCGGGATTACCCCTGAGGAGGCCGCCAGTATCGCTCCCGACTGCCGCCGTGCCGCCCGCCTGAGCCAGCTGGTGCAGGCCCGTTTCATGCAGGTGGTCTACCGCTTCGAGAAAGCCATGTACGCCGACCCGGATCAGGACCTCAATGCCCTGTGGCGTGACCTCGTGGAGAAGTACCAGCTGCTGACTTACCCCGAAGGCCGCGACGAGCCGGACTGGGCCGCGAAGATCCACATTGCCCTCTATCCCTGCTACTACCACAACTACCAGATGGGCGAGCTCTTTGCCTCGCAGATGCACCGTTACATCGTAGAGAATATCACCCGCAGCGGAGACCTGGCCTCCGACTCCTACACCGGCTGCCCTGAAGTGGGACGCTGGCTCTCAGAAAAAATTTTCGCCCCCGGCAAGCTGTATCCCTGGAATGAGATGATCAGCCGTGCCACGGGCGAAAAACTTACTGCCGCCTGGTGGGCAGCAGAGGTAAGGTAGAGACGGATTACCGGAGCTCAATGGCCACGCCACCGCTGCGGGCCAGGGGAATCTCCAGTTTGGAGTCGGAGGTGATCAGGGTCTCGGATATCTTGTAGCTCTGGGGATTCCCGTCCCAGGATGCGTCCTCTCCGTCGGCGTAGATGGTGGCGGTGTACTGCTTGCCCTTTGTCAGGGGCAGCTTGGAGAAGTCGATGGTCGCAGTGCGCTCATTCTCGTCGGTGATGGCACCGATGTACCATTTGTCCTCACCCTTGGCCTTGCGGGCTGTGGTGATGTAGTCGCCCGGCTCGGCCTCCAGCACCTTGGTGTAGTCCCAGTCGGTGGGTACGTTCCGGATGAAGGTGAAGGCATCGGGGAAGCGCTCGTAGTTCTCGGGCAGGTCGGCCACCATCTGCAGGGGGGAGTACAGCACCACGTAGAGGGCCAGCTGTTTCACGAGGGTGGTGTGGATGTGGCCCTTGGCATTCTCGTCGTAGTATTTCATGTCCTGCTGGAAAATGCCGGGGGTGTAGTCCATCGGGCCGCCCATGATACGGGTGAAGGGCAGGATGGTGGTGTGCTCGGGCGGATTGCCTATGGCGTCGGAGGACTCGAACTCCGTGCCGCGGGCGGACTCGGCTGCCAGGTAGTTGGGCCAGGTGCGGTGCAGTCCGGTGGGTCTTACGGGCTCGTGGGCGTCAATCATGATCTGGTAGTCGGCGGCGCGTCTGATGCAGTGCAGGAAGTGGTTGACCGTGGACTGGTCGTAGTGGTGGGATCCGCGGGGGATGATGGGACCTACGTAGCCGCTCTTGACTACGGAATAGTTGTTGTCCTTCATGAACTGGTATGCCCGGTCGAGGTAACGTTCGTAGTTGAGGGTCGAGCCGGAGGTCTCATGGTGCATGACGAGCTGGACACCCTTGCTCTTGGCGTAGTCACGGAGCTCAGCCACATCGAAGTCGGGGTAGGGAGTGAGGAAGTCGAATACGAACTCCTTGAACTGGCCGAACCAGTCTTCCCAGCCCTGGTTCCAGCCCTCGACGAGGACTCCCTGGATGTTGTTGGCGGCTGCGAAATCTATGTACTTCTTGACGTTCTCGGTATTGGCGGCATGGGTGCCGTTGGGTACGGTCTTGGTGTAGTCGGTGATGCCGAGCTGTACATTGGGCTCGTTGGTGTAGCTCCAGGTGCCGCGTCCGGGGGCGAACATCTGCCACCATACTCCTGCGAATTTCTGGGGCCGTATCCAGTCGGTGTCCTCTATGGCGCAGGGCTCGTTGAGGTTGAGGATCAGGCGGCTCTCGAGGATGGCGGGAGCGTTGTCGGTGACGATGATGGTTCTCCAGGGTGTGGTCTGGGGTGTCTGGACGTGGCCTCTGTTGCCGAGGGCGTCGGGAACGAGGTGGGAGACGAATTTGGTGCGGCCCTCACCGGCGTCCTGTACCTCGAGCTGCATGGCGGGGAAGTTGACCAGGGCGGCCTCATGGATGTTGACGTACAGCCCGCCGCCGTCGCGCTTGAACATCACCGGGGTCTGCACTCCGGGCACGGGCATGGGGCAGATGCAGGCGTTGCCGCTGCGGTCGAAGTCCGGGTAGAGGGCGGCAATCCGGCTCATGGGCGAGGTCTCGTAGATGAATTCGTTGGAGTCGTAGTCACCGGCAATCCAGAAGGTGGTGAGATCCTCGTGGAATGTGAACTCCGTCAGCTCGTTGCGGACAATGAAGTAGCCGAGGGTCTTCTGCTTGGGAAACTCGTAGCGGAAGCCGAGCCCGTCGTTGAAGAGACGGAAGCGGATGACAATCATGCGGTCTCCGTCCGTTTCTGTGCCGAATGCGGAACTCATGGGCTGGCGGAGGTACACGGCCAGTTCGTTGTGGTGGTCGCGGATCTCTTTCTCCTCACCCCAGACGGGCTCCCAGGTGTAGTCGACTGTCGTGCGGGCGGTGCTGTCCAGTATGAAGCCCTCACACATCTGTGAAGGCCGGAGGACGGTGTTGCTTTCCTTGACTTCCCAGCCGTTCATGAAGGGCTGGATGTCGCTGACTCCGCCCTCGTGGCGTATGTCGAATCCGAGGCGGCTGTCATCTATGACATTCTGTCCGTTGAATTTCAGGGAGTAGAAGGGTTCCCCTTTGTCTGTAAGATAGAAGTTGAGCTCCAGTTTCTTGTCGGGTGACAGCAGGCTCAGGCTGTCGCTCTTTGCGGCTCCTGCTCCGGGTGCCGCCATCGCAGCCGCACTCATCATCGCGGCCGCGCTCATTGCAAGCAGTCTTTTCATCTCAGTTTGTGTTTTCTAATTGCTAACAAAGATATTACAAATCGAAGACAAATCCGGGAACAAAACGATTATTTGGGATGAAATGACGATAAACATGGATGAATTTTTATAAGTTTGCGCCCGGTTTAATATCTGGAATATGAAATGGCCGCCGGCAGATCCGCTCAAAGTACTCGGAGACTTTCCCGTAAGGCGCTGGACAATATAAAAAATTACTTAAATTTGTAGGATAGAAACTAACTTCTAAAAATAACCAGGTTATGAAATTCAAATTTGCTATTTCCGTGGTAGCCGTACTGGCTGCGATGACTGCCGTGAGCTGCGGCAACAATAAGAACTCTTCGGCCAAGTCTGAGGACAAGTCCGCCGAAGCAGCTGCAACAGCCGTACAGGCCGACGAAAGGGGTTATATCGTCAAGGTCGGCGACCAGGTCCCCGATTTCGACCTGCAGATGCTGGACGGCACTACCCTCAACATCAAAGAGCTGCAGGGTAAGGTCGTAATGCTTCAGTTCACCGCCAGCTGGTGCAGTGTGTGCCGCAAGGAGATGCCCCACATCGAGAGCGAGATATGGCAGAAGCTGAAAGACAACCCCGAGTTTGCCCTCTACGGCATAGACCTGAAGGAGACACCCGAGGTGACCGCCGATTTCGCCAAGGCCATCCCCGTGACCTATCCCCTGACCCTCGACCCTGACGGAGAGCGTTTTGCCCTCTTCTGCGACAAGGGTGCCGGAGTGACCCGAAACATCATTCTCGACCGTACCGGCAAGATCATCATGCTGACCCGCCTCTATGAAGAGGCCGAGTTCGCCTCCATGGTCAAGCTCATCAACGAGGAGCTCGCCAAGTAGCATTCTCACCGCGTCATCAGATTGCATAGCCGACGGACATTCTCCGCCGGCTTTTTTTCGTATGGCCTACTGCAGTCCGTCGCGGGGATTGGCAGTGGCCCGGCGGTAGAAGACGGCGGTGACGATCAGTGCAGTGACAGCTGATACGGCCACGAGGGCAAGGGCAAAGACCCAGGGGCTGATATGGACGCGGTCGACGAAGTTCTGCAGCCAGCGCGAGGTGATGACGGCCGCTATGGGGCAGGAAAGCGCGAAACAGATGAGGACAATGGTACCGTAGCCGATATTGGCCCGCTCGAGGATGGAGGCGACGCTGGCTCCGAAAATCTTGCGGACGGCGGTCTCCTTCCTGCGGTACTCGGTGTCGAAGAGCACCAGGCCGATGACTCCGCATAGAGCCAGGATGGCGGCAATGACGCTGAACGCCACCACCAGGCGGGATGTGCGGATCTCATTTTGGTACAGATTGTTCTGTATGGTATCGTAGAACTCTACCTGTGAGGGCCAGTAGGGGTCGGCCTCGCGTATGAGGGACTCTATATCGGACGCGGCCTGGAACGCATTGCTGCCGGCAGTGATGCGGAAGTAAAGCACTCCGTTAACTCCGCTGTATATGCCGGAAGGAATGAATGCAATGGGGGTATTGGGCTCGCGGACCGAGTTGAATCGGACATTTTCGCAGATGCCTATTACCTCACCGGTCTCCGGTAGGATGTCGCCGGGCATTATTCCGAACTGGTCCATCATGTACCGGGTCACTACCGTGACTCCGGCAGAGTCATACTGGTTGAAGTTGCGCCCTTCCACCATCTCTATGCCCATGACATCCATGAACTGCGGGTCCACTCCGATAAAGAACATCTGGATTTTCTCCCCGTTGTAATCGATGCCTTGTGTGCTGTAGGAGTCCGAGGCACCGACTTTCTCTGAGGAATAGGCTATGCCGGCTATCGATGGGTATTTCTGTGCGGAGCTGCGGAGCATATCCATTTTTGCTGTGATGGTGGCACTGGCGTTGGCGACAGCTATCTCGTCCTTGTCGAATCCCAATATGGTGTTGCGCATCAGTCGGTTCTGCAGCAGCACGAAGGTCATGAACACCAGTGTTACGAAGGCTACTGTGTACTGTATGCCGCTCATCACGTTGCGGAACGTGCGTCCGCCCTTAGAGAGGCCGAAATCTCCCTTGAGCACCAGTGCCGGGGCAAATGAGGTGGCGTACCAGCTCGGATACAGTCCGGCAAGGATTCCGGCCGCAATGGTGATGACGCTGACCGTGACGATGATACCGATGCTGTGAGCCGTGAACAGCCCTTTCAGGATGTTGGCGCTGACCAGCATCGGGGATATCCAACCGGCCAGCAGGAAGGAGATGATCAGGGCGATGAGCGCAATGACGACTGTTTCCATGGTCAGCATCCAGCGCAGTCTGGAGGTGGATGCGCCCACTACTTTCTGGGTATTGATGCTCCGGATGCGCACCGGGGCGAGGGAGGTGAAGAAGTTGGCGAAATTGATTACTCCCGAGAGGAGCACCAGTATGCCGATGGCCGTCAGCAGGATTGTCGTGCTGCGGCTGCCACTGTAGAACACCCTGCCGTCTCCGCCCTGCTCCATGAAGTATATGTCCTCCATCGGCACGAGCTCTATGGGGCTCATCCAGCTCAGGGAGAAGTCGAAGTTGGAGTTGAACTCGTTCTCTACCAGGGACGCGGATTCCCGGGAATCCAGCAGCAGGTAGCAGATGAAGTTCGCCCCTCCGTAGGTGTAGGGCGTCACTCTTTCATCCACTGCGAAATAGATGCTGTTCTGCAGGTTGCTGTTGGAGGGGAAGTCCTCGTAGACGGCTCCCACAGTCAGCTCGCCTTCCGGGAAGAACCAGTTGCCGTCGGTACGCAGGGTCTTGCCGACAGCATCCCCTTCGAAGAGATTCTCGGCCATGCTCTGGGGAATGATGGCGGTCTGGGGGCGGGTCAGGGCCTCCGGATCTCCGCTTGTCAGGCGGACTCCGAATACTTTCATGAAGTCCGGCTGCACCATGTCGCATCTCAGCTCGTATCCGTGCGGTTCACCGGCAGCATCGTCGATGTAGAACGGCAGCTTGCCCAAGTAGGGCATGAGCATCGTTCCGGCCTCGATGTGGGCCGAGGAGTTGATGACGTCCCGGGCGAAAGCGTTGGGCAGGATACTGCGGAAAGTCTCGTCGTTACCGGGGCAGTCCACCCTGAAAATCCTCCCGGAGGTAGGGTAGGAACGGTCGAAGGTGGTCTCGTACTCCACATGGGACATGATGATGATGAATGCGGTGAGGGCCACGACCAGACCGGCGAGATTTATGGCCGCCGGGAGAGGGTATCTTCTGAGGGTATGGCCCAGATTTCTGAGTATTAGTTTCAACATGGCAGGCAGTTTTTTGCGGTTTATCAGCAAGATTGTTTTCAAAAACTGTGCCACTTATTGTAATGCACTGATTATTAGATAATACGTGCTTTCTGTGTCAGCGGTCTAGTGTAAATTAATTTGACAGATAGTGTCTAATTTTTTGAAAATGTCAAATATTCATACACTTTTTTTTAATGGCTGTCTACAAATACCCCCCAGGGTCCGTATCGGCGTTCCCGGCATTGCCCAGTTGCAAAGGTGAACCGTTTTCCCGCCTTTAGGGTGCACCTTCCGAAGGAGTAGAAACGTGTGCCTTCGTAGTGGGCACCCAAGATGCCGTTCCGAGGCCGTGTCCACTTCCGCATCATTCCACAACGGCAGAGATTCGCGCAATTCAGTGCCGTTGCGGCATGTGAGATTTATTGTGGCCTAAGGATATTTTGCGGATAGCCATTTTTTTTAATTTTGCGCTCCATTTTGAAGGAACTTTAACAAATAAAAAAATGAAGAAAGTATTAAAAGCATTTATTATGCTGGTATGTGCCGGCTCCATGCTGGCGGCAGTATCCTCCTGCGAGGGAAATGAGGAAACTCAGGAAGTCATCAGCTACTATGCGGATGGTAATGTAAACTCTGTTTCTTCGAGTGATGGAAATTATTATGACAGAGGTCTTACAGATTACAATGATGCTATAAAAGAGCTGTTGGGTGGTGTTAATTATGTTATAGGCAGCAACAGGGACAGTGATGTGATAGCGGCCTGCAATGCCGTATATGAGAGACATCTTGGAGGAAATCTGAATTTGAAAGGTACGGTGAAGATCCACAAGGCGACCGGTTCTCAATCGGATTCTTCTTCAGATTCAGAAGAGTCTCTTCCATCAACAGTTATCGCGAAATATACTTACGGCGAATAGAGGCAGTTCCAGTCCAGGAATTTCAATAAAGGCGGGCCACACGGATCCCGCCTTTTTTTACGTATTCCCTGAGGGTGCGGGCTTCCATGACGGTCCTGCCTTCCCGCATGGAGGCGTGGATGAAGTGCAGGCTGCCGTCCCCGGCGCGGCGGGCAATGCCGGTGTGGGTGATGTCCAGACCTGATGTACTGCTGATTATGCAGATGATGTCTCCGTCCTGGATATTGGCCTCTGCCTCCCGTATTTTCTCAGCAGGAATGTAATGGTAGGCGGCAGCTGTGTCCAGCCGTTCTTCAGTCCTGCGTATCTGCTCTGCGGCCGCGGTCCCGGCATTTCCCCGAAGCTGGGGATAATTGTCCCTGTGGGAGGACATGAAGGAGAATTCCTGCTCCAGCGGGATGCCGCCGAGCTCCTCGCTCACCTCCCGTAAAATGCCGTTGTCCCGGGCCTGCAGCAGCCATTCAGAGGTGTAATGCAGCCTCGAAGGATAGCCGCTGATGATGCCGTTGCGGTAGCGTAGGCTGCGGAGCGTGGTGCAGAAGTCCTCAAATGGAGGAATGCCGTCTCCGGGATTGTCCTTCAGCCCGGGATTGTCCTTCAGCAGAAGGGTCATTGCGGTGCATGCTTCCACCAGGAGGATGCAGTCGGTCTCCCTCAGGTTGACCGTGAGATGTTCGGGGGTGCTCTCGAGCGTGCCGCCTTTATATGGTGTACCGCAAAGGGCTTCTGCGGCAGCTGTCATTATATCTCCGGAGGGACGGCCGGCGAGGGGCAGGAGTTTCTGCATGGTCCGGGCGTAGATGAGGGAGTCTTCGGGAGTCGTGCTGACCGCAACGGTGGTGTTGGCTCTGAAAAGGGAGTAGGCGGCCTGGAGTATCTTGTTGCGCAGGAGGACGGGGTAGTCCGGATTGTCCTGGAGGAATTTCTGAACTTCCTGCCATGCCTCCGGACTGCGGTGGCTGCCGAGCAGGGCTCCTGCCCAGTTGCGCGGGAAGAAAATGTCGCCGGTGCGCTGGACTTCCTCGAGGATGTCGAGGCCGGGACGGATGTATCTGACGGAGGAGGACTCGCGCAGGGGGTGGTTGAGGTAGCTGAGTACGGAGGATGTCCAGGGCTCTATGCGTCGGTTTTCGGCCTGCATGAGGCTTTGGAAGAGGGTGTCGCGGGCAGCTTCGTCAGGATTTACCGCTCTGGAGATGTAGTCGAAGCGGCGGAGCCGGTCGGGGTCGGTCAGGCGGGCCCGTTGCGTGGCGAGTATGTGTCCGGCCCGGTCCGGGAAACGGATGGCGAGTTCCCATGCGAGGGAAGTGTAGTTGTTCTCGCTGTACAGGGGCTCGCTTTGGGTCTCCCAGATGGCGTACAGGCTGTCGCAGAGGGCAGTGGTGGTGAGTCCGGACGGCAAGGAACGCAGGAGAATCGTGCGGATGGGCTGCTCGGGATGGGTGTGGGCCAGAGTCCACAGCAGCTGCTCTACGGCCTCGCGGTCTGTCCCGTTGAGGTCGTCCATGGCCCGGCCGAGGAAACCGGAAAGGGAGGAAGCTGTGAGCTGGTCGGTCTCCTTCACCAGGCCGGCGAGGATGGAACGGCTCCAGTCCCGGGCGGATATCAGGCCGGCGAGGTAGTTCTCCTGGAGGTTCATCAGAGTGGCGAAGCGGGCGGTGCCGTCCTGTATTTCAGGCCAATGGCCGAGCAGCCACCGTGCGGATTCCCGTGGCAGGATGAACCGGCCGTATCCCCGGCCGTCGGTGTTGGGAAGGATGTAACGCGCTCCGGTAACTCCGGTGCCTGAGGGTGTGCCGGCCGCATGGGGCACGATGGGTATGGTTATTTCGGCGGCGTCCATGCGTACTTCCGTCTGTACGGACTGAGTACCGTCGCTGACCGTTACTCCGAAACTCTGTGGCCAGAGTATGCCGCGTCCGAGCGGGTCGCTCTGGGTGACGGTGAGGCTGTCTCTGTGTTTGCCTGTGATGCGGAATGTGAGGTCCGGCATGCCTTTTTCGTAGACCCAGGCCCGGCTGAAGCCACGCAGGTCGGCAGAGGTGAGGCTGTCGAGGATGCCTACGAGGTCATCCCAGGTGGCGTTGCTGTAGGCATACCGTTTCAGGTAGGTCTGTATGCCCTGGCGGAAGGCGTCGCGGCCCATGATCTCTATGAGTTTTTCCATCATTACCGGGGCCTTGTTGTAGATGATCTGGCCGTAGACGAGCCCGGCGTAGCGCAGGTTGGGCAGTTCCTGGGATATGGAGACGGTGCCCTCGGTGCGGTCTTCGCTCAGGGCCGATGTGTTGAACGAGCGCAGGCGGTTGAGACGGTGGTTGACTTCCGGATACAGCGGCTCGGATATCCATGCCGCGAAATGGTTTGCGAATACTTCTTTGGTCCAGACCTCATCGAACCATTTCATGGTGACCAGGTCTCCGAACCACATGTGGGCCGTTTCATGGGCTATCAGTTCTGTCCTTGAGAGTCTGTCCCCGAGGGTTGGGTTGGGACTCAGGAACATACGGCCGTCGTTGTACAGGGTGGCTCCGGTGTGTTCCATCCCGCCGTACTGGAAGCCGGGCAGGATGATGAAATCGTATTTGGCGAAAGGGTAGGGTACGCCGGTGTACTCCTCGAGCCATTCGAGCGAGGCGGCTACTTCTGCAAAGATGTCGTCGAGCTGGGCGGTCTTGGCCGTGTCGGTCTCCCGGTAGTAGGCGCTGAAACGGTGCCGGCCGTCGTCATAGTCTTTTCGGTAGAATTCTCCGGCCACGAAGGAGAAGAGGTAGGTGCTCAGTGGCTCGGTCTCGGAGAAGGTGATCAGCTTGCGGGAGGAGGGCTGTCTGCCTTTAGTGCCGTCTGTTTTGCTGCCAGCTCGGTTACCGGTTTGGCCGTTGATTGTCTGGTTGTTGCCGTCCTGGTCATTGCCGTCCGGTTTATTGCCTGCCTGATCGTGTATCAAGTTTCCTTGATGTATGTGTTTCTGTACATTTGTCCAGCCTGTGTATATCAGGTGCTCTTTTGCGATGTGTGTGTTGGATACTGCTTTCCATGTCATCGGAACTTCGAGCGACAGGGTGTACAGAGCCTTCATGTCCGGCTGGTCGAAGCAGGGGAAGAGGGTGCGGGCCCGGTCCGGTACTAGGAGCGTGTACAGGAACTCGTCGTTGCGGTTCAGGGACTGGTCTCCGGCAGTGAATACGATGTCCACCGTATTTTCCCCGGCCCTGGTCAGCGCCGCCGGTATGACGATGTGCTCGTTCTGAATGATGCAGCGCGGCTGCGGCTGTCTGTCTTTACCTGTCCTATTTCCTTGTACGTCGGTACTGCCGGCATCCCCCGCTGTTCTTCCATTATTTTCAGTAACTTGGCTGATTTCTCCGTTTGCTCCGCTTGTTTCTCCGTCAGCCCGGCCCGTTTCTCTGTCTGCCGAGTTCGTTTCTCTGTCTGCCCGGCTTATCCTTTCTCCATCAGCCCAACTTGACTCTCCCCTTGTCCCGTCTGTCTGCATCCCGGATTTTCCATTGGAAGTCATGAGCGTTCTTATTCCATTGATGCTGACCTCATGTACGCTCGATGCCGGCTCCCTGAAATCCAACACGATATCTGCCGGAGCGTCCAGTCTAAGCCTTACGGTAATCCACCCGTCGACCCTCTCCGTGCGTTCTTCCGGTATGTCGAAATGCAACCGGTACCGTACATCCGTGTAAGTGGCTTTCCGCCACCGCGCCAGCTCCTGCGGCACACCGGCCTCGGGAATGTTTGCCGTGTTGCCGGAACTTAGTATGTCAGCAGACATGCCTGTGTGAGTGGCTAAAACAGCCATCAGGCAGAGTAAGAGCACATTTCGTATTTTCATAACCTATTTCATATTTCGATATGTAAATATACGCAGAAGCCGAGAGCAGAGCAAATTTATTTGCTATACCGAGGCGCCACATTATATGCGGCTAAGCCGAATATGCGCAGAATCCGGGCTCATGCCCACGCTGTCGCCGCGCCACATGCTCCCCCTCTTGAAGTTTCGCCCCTATTGTCCGGAAGGTGCCGGGTGAAACGGCCTTTCTCCACCACCTTCTGGATTTCGTTATAAGCCTACCGGTCTCAGAAGCCTCCCTCGCCGGCCTTGTCCGGGAGCCCTATCCAGAAGGTGCCGGTGAAGTTTGCCCGTCACCTTCTCGTTTCGGTCCCGTCCAGCCTTTTGCATCTCCCTCATTCCAAAGCTTCCCGCTTACCTCTTCACTCCTTTGAAAGGAGTCGTGCTTTTCCGCATTTCGTCTCACCTTCCGAAGGTGTGCAGTTTCTCCGCGTTTTCTGCTCACCTTCCGAAGGTGCGCAATCGCCCGGGGTCCTCTGTAGCGCCTGTACCCGCGTTTCCGTTTCCAGCCGCCTCCTCCCACCTTCCGAAGGTGTGCAGTTTCTCCGCGTTTTCTGCTCACCTTCCGAAGGTGCGCAATCGCACGGGGCCCTCTGTAGCGCCTGTGCCCGCGTTTATGTTTCCAGCCGCCTTCTCCCACCTTCCGAAGGTGTGCAGTTTTCCCGCGTTTTCTGCTCACCTTCCGAAGGTGCGCAATCGCACGGGGCCCTCTGTAGC
Organism: uncultured Alistipes sp.; assembly: GCA_900550465.1. Classification (GTDB taxonomy): domain Bacteria; phylum Bacteroidota; class Bacteroidia; order Bacteroidales; family UBA932; genus Coprenecus. Next base: position 17,335 of record URSC01000025.1, on the reverse strand, counting down.
GCCTGTGCCCGCGTTTATGTTTCCAGCCGCCTTCTCCCACCTTCCGAAGGTGTGCAGTTTTCCCGCGTTTTCTGCTCACCTTCCGAAGGTGCGCAATCGCACGGGGCCCTCTGTAGCGTCTATGCCCGCGTTTCTGTTTCCAGCTGCCTCTTTCCACCTTCCGAAGGTGCGCAGTTTCCCCGCGTTTTCTGCTCACCTTCCGAAGGTGCGCACGTCTATCTTTACCACGATTGCAGAGAAATGCGGGAATCGGTACCGTTGCGGAAGGAGTCGAAAAGGGATGGAGGGACGACAGTGTCATTCACATGCGCTATGGCGAAGGAGATAGCGAAACAGGGCTCCCGTAACGGTAGTGAATTGCGGGAAATGCTGCCGTTGTGGAAAAGGACCGGAGAGACAATGGGGTCCAGAGGGTCCGCAGCAGGGATACGGCGGAAAAAGCTATTCCACAACGGCAGGAAAATGAGGTAATCGGTGCCGTTGTGGTAAGAACCGAAAAGGGATGGAGGGACGACAGTGTCATTCACATGCGCTATGGCGAAGGAGATAGCGAAACAGGGCTTCCGCAATGGCAGAGAATCGCGGGAAATACTGCCGTTGTGAAAGGCGGCCGGAGAGACAATGGCGTCCAGAGGGTCTGCAGCAGGGATACGGTGGAAAAAGCTATTCCGCAATGGCAGAGAAATGTGGAATTTGCTGCCATTGTGGATGGGGTAAGGGTGTAAGTGGAAGAAGAAATTGGTCCCGCTCAAACTAGTCCCACCCGAAATTGAACGAGAGGCCGAGGACGTGAATGTACTGCTGCTCCTTGTTGAGGTAGATGTCGTAGACTCCGGAGGAGCCGGTGGTGTAGCTGACATCGCGGGAGTTGCGGATGTCGAAGTAGTAGTAGAGCTCCATGTTGCAGAAGTCCGAGAAGTCCCACTTCACGCCCAGGCAGAACCGCAGGCGGTCTACGAAGGGACCTCCGCCGTAGTCCACTGTGTTGAGGGTGTTGGAGAGCTCGAAGAATGCGTAGGGGGTGAGTTCCGTCTTGGGGATGTTGTAGTCGACCTTGAGTTTGGAGCGGATGAGCCATTCGTCCAGCGGGTCGTGTATGCCGTCAGCCCAGGGGCGGAGGTTGACCAGCGGACGTTCGGTCAGGGAGAGTTTCCAGTCATCGAGCTCGACTTCGGCCTTCAGGTCCAGGAAGACCCTGTGCCGGTACTGCCACTCCCGCTCGTATTCCACGTCTCCGATGTTGAGCACCGACTGGAAGATGTAGCCGGCGTCCAGAGAAAAATAGTCGCAGGTCTCCCAGGAGAATGACCCCTGGAGGTAGTTGCGGTCGATTCTGGTCATATTGTCGCGGAAACGCAGCTCGTTGTTGAGCGTGAAGGTAAAATCGTCCGCCAGCGGGAACTCAAATCCGACGTCCACCCTCGGCTGGAAGTCGGAGGGTATGGTGCTCTCGAACACATCGTATCTAGGGGAATCCTGGGCTCCGGCGCACAGGACCGCACCTGCAAGGGCTGCGGCGGCTGATATAAGTCGAAGTCTGCTCATATAGACAAAGGTGTAAATTTCAGTGACGCAAATATGAACAATAATTCTGAAATGAATCTGAAATGGCTGTTAAATAAATGTTACAAAAGCAAAAATAAAAAGGCGGGACTGTAAGCCGGGTTCTGTACCGTCGGAGCGGACTCCGTCGGCCTCTATCATTTATCTGAGCAGCCTACCCCCCGGCAAAGGACGAGCAGCCCTTGACTGCCGGTATATTTGGCCTTGCAGGCCGCAGGCGGATACTCCGATGATGTCGCCATCGAACGGACGCAGGCTCTTACCCTGCATTTTCACCCTTACCTCTCCCGAGGGAGGGGCGGTTGTTTTCTGTTACCCGTGACGTAAGCTTTCGCCTACCTGTGCTTTCCACAGTGCGGTGCTCTGTCCTGCCCGGACTTTCCTCCCCCGGACCTGTGACGGTCCGGCAGCGATAGAGCGCCCCGCCTTATTTGTTTGACGATTCGTTTGGAATCCGTTATTTCTTGTCGTAATACTTTCTTATGTTCCGCTCTACCTCGCGTTTCATGCGCGGGGAGAGGGTGCAGTTCTCGTGGCACTGCATGTCGTAGTTCCAGATACGGGCCACGCAGTAGTTGGCGTGGCGGCAGCCGCTCTCTGAGCAGACTCCGTCGCGTAGTTTGTTGACGAAATCCGTATCGTATACCAGTGGACGGGCCATTTCCACGAACTCGAATCCGGCGTTGAGGACTCTGTCGATGGTAGCCATGGAGTTGACTCCTCCGACGAAGGCCAGAGGCAGCTTCAGCTCCCTGCGGAACTGTATGGAGTCATCGAAGAAGAAGGCCTCCTTGAAGGGCTCGTCCTTTATCATCATCTTGCCGAAGAGATTGACGCCCAGCTTGAGCCACCACAGCCTCCAGGGCATGTAGCCTGTCAGTACGCTGATGGGCATGGCTCCGCGCATGACGTACATCGGGGCCTTGCTGACGAATCCGCCGCTGAGTACGAGGCACTGGGCTCCGTCCTGCTCCAGGCGCCTGGCCACCTTGATGCAGTCCTCCACTTCCAGACCGCCCTTGAACCCGTCGCGGGTATTGGTCTTGACCAGCACCGCTATATCGTCTCCGGCCGCTTTCATCACTTCCTCCATGACCATGTCCATGAATTTCATACGGTTCTCCAGCGGGCCGCCGTAGCCGTCGCGGCGGTGGTTGGTGTAGGGCGAGAGGAACTGCGAGATGAGATAGCCGTGGCCGGCATGTATCTCGACGGCATCGAATCCTCCGTCTTTTGCGATGCGCACTGCATTGCCGAAGTCCTTGACTATCTGCAGTATCTCGTCCTCGCGCAGGCCGTGTACGAAGGTAGGGGAGTACAGGTTGAATCCGCTGGATGCTCCTACTGGTCTCTGTCCGCAGTACATCCTGTGGGACATATTGCCGCAGTGTCCGAGCTGTATGCAGGCCTTGGCTCCTGCCGCATGTATTGAGTCGGTCAGGTCTCTCAGGCCGGGGATGATCTCGGGACGCATCCAGAGCTGGCGGTGGAACGAGAGGCCGCTCTTGTTGATGGAGGCGTAGGCTACGGAGGTCATCCCGACTCCGCCGCGGGCCACTGCCGTATGGTAGTCCTTGAGCTGTTGCGTGGGGACATGCCCGTCGCACATGCCTTCGTATGCAGAGGCGCGTATGACGCGGTTCTTAATTTCTATCGGGCCTATCTTGGCCGGAGTGAAGAGCAGTGATTCCATGTCTAATATATAAAAGGTATGAGTCGTTTGCGTTTGAGTGAGGTGAATTCCTCACCGAATTCCCTGGCGTATTTTTCGTACAGGGAGTTGGCCCTCGGAGCGAGGTTGGCGAAAGTCCACATGCAGAAGATGGCTCCCGGCAGGGACCAGGTCAGTATCGCGAAGCCGAACCACTCGGTAATCTCACCATAGTAGTTGGCCGAAGATACGTAGCGGAACATGCCTCCCCGTGGAATGTAGTGTCTGGTGTCACCGGGCTTGCGCAGGTGGCGTATGATGTAGTCGGAATGCAGGTTGACCACCATGCCGAAGATGAATATCAGGGCTCCGATGATGAACTGCGGTGACAGAAGCCACTCGGGAGTGTAGCGTCCCTCGGGGGCAATGACGAAGAGCCAGCCGCAGATCAGGTAGGCGTTCACCACGTTGAAGACGGCTCCCATGAGCACGACTGAGACCGGTATCCGGCTCTTGCCCCTCATCAGGAAGGGGTAGATGAGGGAACGCTGTATGTAGTGCACAAGCAGGAAGGACACTAGGATGAAGGCCGTGATATTCTCCCAGCCGCGTGCGGGTATGATGATCAGCAGAGACGCTATCAGCACGGGAATCTCCATGATAATCCAGCCCAGCTTGTTGTCTATCATGGGACCCCAGCCCTTGGAACGGAGGTATCCGTAGCCTGCCTTGAAGTACTGCAGGGCCACGAAGACCACTACGGCCAGGACGATCATCACTCGCTCTACGATGTGGAAGAAGTGTGGGGTGAATATTGTCAGTTCGTTCAGATTCACGGTTGCAGGTTTTAATACGGTTAATAATTCTGGATAATTTCAATTAAGGTTTAAGACGTACGGCAGTCTGGAATACAGGCTTGTCTCCGCAGCGTCCCTCCACGAAGAATTCTCCGGTAGCGGTGGAGGCGCGGTAGAGGTCAACCCGGTCGCCCAGGCGGGTCTCGTGGTTGAAGTTGATCTGATAGGAGTCAATGCCGCCTCTCTTCTGCAGCTCGTCGGAGGGAATGGTGTCGAAAGCCCATTCAATGTATTTTGCATTGTTGGTATGGGCATTGAAGTCAATGTCGGAGTACAGGACCTCGTGCGTCCGGACGAGCTCCATCCCTTCGGAGGGAGTTGTCAGCTTGCCGCAGGCCTCGGCTATGGCGTTGCGGTCGAGGGCTGTGGTGAGGCTCTTTTCACCCAGAATGTGGTCGGGGCGCAGCATTCTCCTGGTATTTACGTCGATGAGCAGCCAGGAACTGGTAGCCTGAATCAACGGTCCGCCGCCATCTGTGCCGGATACCTCGAAGTCCCTGAGGGAGAATACGCCTTCGCGGCCCTTGTGCCAGGTGGTCAGCTCCACCTCGTCCTCCCACTTGGGAGACCGGAGGTAGACGACCTTCATTCTGGAGAGTACCCAGACGATATTGTCCTTTATGAGGTCGGAGTAGCCGAAACCGATGCTGGAGGCGTGGTAATTGGCTATTTCCTGTGCCTGCGTCATGAAAGAGAATGCCTTGTAGCTCTTGCGGATGTCCACGTCGCAGGTACAGATTCTGTATCTTATTGTATGACTTTTCATTCAGAGATAAGGTTGAAAAAATATCTTGCAAAGATAGTTTTTTTGCATTAACTTTGTACCCCCGTAAGTAAATAATATAGTATGTCTGCAAAATATGTTTTCGTTACGGGAGGTGTCGTATCCTCGTTAGGAAAAGGCATCATTTCCTCTTCATTAGCCAAGCTGCTTCAGTCCAGGGGACTGCGGGTCACCATCCAGAAGTTCGACCCCTATCTCAACGTGGACCCCGGCACGCTGAATCCCTACGAGCACGGAGAGTGCTTTGTCACCGAGGACGGGGCCGAGACCGACCTGGACCTGGGTCATTATGAGAGATTTCTCAATATCTACACATCCCGCGCGAACAACGTCACCACCGGTAAGATCTACCGCACAGTCATCGACAAGGAGCGTCAGGGAGCATACCTGGGCAAGACCGTCCAGATCATCCCCCATATCACCGACGAGATCAAGCGCCGCATGCTGCTGCTGGGCAAGAGCGGACAGTACGACGTGATTATCACCGAGATAGGCGGTACCGTCGGAGACATCGAGTCCCTGCCGTTCATCGAGGCCATGAGGCAGCTGCAGTGGGAGCTTCCCGACGAGGACTGTCTGGTGATTCACCTGACCCTGGTGCCCTATCTGAGTGCGGCCAAGGAACTGAAGTCGAAGCCTACCCAGCATTCTGTCAAGCTCCTGCAGCAGGACGGAGTACAGCCGGACATACTGATCTGCCGCACCGAGCACAAGCTCTCCCAGGATCTGCGCAAGAAACTGGCCCTCTTCTGCAACGTGAAGCCCAACGCCGTCATCGAGTCCATAGACGCCGATACCATATATAGAGTGCCCCTGATGATGAGGGACGAGAAACTGGACGAGATCGTCCTCGAGAAGTTCGGCCTGACCGACGTGCAGGAGCCGGACCTGGAGAAGTGGGAGAACTTCCTTTCCCAGCTGGCCAACCCCACATCCCGCATCACCATCGCCCTGGTCGGCAAGTACGTAGAGCTCCAGGACGCCTACAAGTCGATTCTCGAGTCCTTCATCCACGCCGGAGCCGCCAACCACTGCAAGGTCAAGGTGGTGCCCATCCACAGCGAATACCTCACCGAGGACAATGTGGAGGAGAAACTGGCCGGCATGGACGGTATCCTCATCGCTCCCGGTTTCGGAGAGAGGGGACTGGAGGGCAAGATCAAGGCCGTCCGCTATGCCCGTGAGAGGGGAGTGCCCTTCTTCGGCATCTGTCTTGGCATGCAGATGGCCGTAGTGGAGTACGCCCGCAACGTACTGGGTCTGGCCGACGCCATGACCACCGAGGTGGAGGCCAACACCCCCAACCCCGTCATCGACCTGATGGCCGACCAGAAGACCACCACCGTCAAGGGCGGCACCATGCGTCTGGGCGCCTACAAGTGTCTGGTGGACGAGGACTCCCTGGCCTACCGCATCTACGGCAAGCCCCTTATCAGCGAGCGTCCCCGTCACCGCTACGAGCTCAACAACGACTACGTGGAGCGTCTCAACGCCGCCGGCATGCGCATCTCCGGCCGCAACCCGGAGACCGGCCTGGCCGAGATAGTCGAGATACCCTCGCACCCTTTCTTTATAGGAGTGCAGTTCCATCCCGAATACAAGAGTACCCCCGAGAATCCCCAGCCGATTTTCAAAGCCTTCGTCAAGGCTTCCATGGAGTACCACGACAGGCATAATACCGAAGGAGGCTCCGAGCGATGACCGGCCGGAAGTTCCTTATACCGGCGGCCGCCCTCCTGGCAGCTGCCGTTTTTACCGGATTTGCCTCCAGAGTACATTCCTCCGCACCAGTCCCTCAGAGTGATGCCGTCCGCTATGAGATAGCCTCCAAGGAGGAGATACGCCACGACCTCTCGGCCTACACCCAGGGCCTGTTCTTCCATGACGGAAAACTCTACGAGAGTACCGGCCAGTACGGCGAGTCCTCCTTCCGTGAGGTGGACCCCGCCACGGGCAAGGTGCTCAGGCAGGAAGTGCTGGCGGCCAACCTTTTCGGCGAGGGCTCCTGTGTCTTCGACGGGAGGGCCTACATCCTCACCTGGTACGAGGGCACGTGCCTGGTTTACGACATAGCCTCGTTCACCAAGCTGGCCGAGCTGGCATACCAGGGCCAGGGCTGGGGACTGACCACCGACGGACGGTCCCTGATCATGAGCGACGGCTCTTCCAGACTGTCCTTCCGCGACCCCGTGACCTTCATCGAGCAGAGGACCCTGACTGTCCGGGACGGAGGAGTGGAGGTGCAGTATATCAATGAACTGGAGTACATCGACGGGAAGATCTGGGCCAATGTCTACGGCCTCGACGAGATTTTCATCATCGACCCCGTATCGGGGCAGGTGACCGGCAAGGTGGACTGCCGCGGACTGCTGGACGCGCGTTACCGCACCACTGCCGTGGATGTGCTCAACGGCATAGCGTGGAACCCCGCTGACGGGTCCCTTTATCTTACCGGGAAGTATTGGCCCCGAATGTATAAAGTAACCATAAAGGAAAAATAAATGAGCAATTTCAGGATACGGGCCCTGCAGGAGTTTTCCACGCACAGGGCCGAGCGGTTCTTCGAGGAGAACCGGCCGGTGTCCGAGTACTTCGGACAGAATGTGTTCACCATGGAGAGGATGCGCAAGTACCTCTCTCCCGATGCCTACGCTCACGTGCAGTCCTCCATCCGCGAGGGAACGAGCATTGACCGCCGCTTCGCCGACCAGATAGCCGCCGGCATGAAGGCCTGGGCCGTGGAGATGGGAGCCACCCATTACACCCACTGGTTCCATCCCATGACCGACTCTACCGCAGAGAAGCATGAGGCCTTTATCGACCGTGATTCCGAGGGACATGTCTTCGAGACATTCAAGGGCAACACTCTCGTGCAGCAGGAGTCCGACGGCTCCAGCTTCCCCAACGGAGGCCTCCGCAATACATTCGAGGCCCGTGGCTATACCGCCTGGGATCCGAGTTCTCCCGCATTTATCCTGGACAGTACCCTTTGCATTCCTACAGTATTTGTCGCCTATACCGGCGAGTCCCTGGACATGAAACTCCCTCTGCTCAAGTCCCTGAGGGCTTTGGACCGGGCAGCCGTGGACGTGGTGCACCTCTTTGACCGTAACATAAGGAAAGTCAATGTGATGCTGGGACCGGAACAGGAATACTTCCTGGTCGATGACGCATTCTACCGTGCCAGGCCTGACCTCCAGATCTGCAACCGTACCCTTCTGGGGCATACCGCCGCCAAGGACCAGCAGCTGGAGGACCATTATTTCGGCACCATCCCCTCGAGGACCATGGCATTCATGAAGGACTTCGAGGTCAATGCATACAAGCTCGGAATTCTGCTCAAGACCCGTCACAACGAGGTGGCTCCCAATCAGTTCGAGTGTGCGCCGCTCTACTGTGAGGCCAATCTGGCCATAGACCAGAACCTCATCCTCATGCTCCTGATGCGGAAAGTGGCCAAGAAGCATCATTTCAAGGTGCTCTTCCACGAGAAGCCCTTCGACGGAGTCAACGGCTCCGGCAAGCACTGCAACTGGTCCCTGGTCACCGACACGGGAGTCAACCTCCTGTCGCCTGGCCGTACTCCGAGGACCAATCTCCAGTTCCTGAGCATTTTCGTCTCTGTGATCCGGGCTGTCCAGGAGCACAGCCACCTGCTTATGTCCAGTGTGGCCTCCCTGAGCAATTCCTACCGTCTGGGCGGGCATGAGGCTCCTCCCGCGATAATGTCCGTATTCGTGGGCACTACTCTGGACAAGGTGCTCCGCAGCATCGAGGACATGAGCGACTACGGAGGGGAGGATGGAGAGAGGGCCCGTCTGAAGGTGATCAACGACATTCCTGAGATTCTGCCCGACAATACGGACCGCAACCGTACCTCGCCCTTTGCCTTTACAGGCAACCGTTTCGAGTTCAGGGCTGTAGGCTCTTCTGTCAATGTGTCGGCGCCGATGTACGTGCTCAACGCGGCGGTGGCCCGGCAGCTGGTGCGCTTCCGCTCCCTGGTGGACGAGCGTATTGCGGCGGGTGAGAAGCACGATGATGCCATCTTCAATGTCATACGGCAGTATGTCCTGGAATCCAAGGATATCCGCTTTGAGGGCAACGGCTACAGCAAGGAATGGCAGGAGGAGGCTCTGAGGCGCGGTCTGCGTCCTGTGGGCGAGGTGCCGGAGGCCAACAAAGCGCTCATCGAGCCGGCAACTGTAGAGCTGTTCTCCTCGCAGGGCATTCTGTCCGACCGCGAGCTTTACGCCCGTTATGAAGTGCAGCAGGAGACCTACACCAAGAAGCTTCAGATAGAGGCACGTGTGCTGGGAGACCTGATAGTCAATCATGTCGTGCCGACAGCCATCAAGTTCCAGAATACTCTGATAGAGAATTGCCAGGGCCTGAAGGACCTTTTCGGTGCCGAGAGGATGCGCCAGATGTGTACCTCCCAGCTGCGCATGATCGAGAAGATATCCCGCTATGTGGATTCCCTGCGCAAGGATGTGCATGACATGATAGACGAGCGCCGCAGGGCCAACCAGATTACGGATGTCACTCTTCGTGCAGAGGCCTATTGTGCATGTGTTCAGCCATATATGCAGAGGATCCGCGAGGTGTCGGACAAGCTTGAAATGCTTGTGGACGATGAGCTCTGGCCGCTGCCCAAGTACCGGGAGATGCTGCTGAGCAGATAACCGCTGCCAATGCGCAACATATTTTTTTGCTCGGTAGACAGAATGTATTATTTTTGTGGGTCAATAGGTATGACATGTCCTGATCCATCCGATTATGAAGAACGAGAGAATTGATAAACTTATATCATATTTTGCTAAGCATTACGTCAACCGTTTTTGGGTACTGCTCATAGACACTGTAACTTCTGTCGTGTCGACGCTTCTGGTTATGGGCGTGTTCGACTACTTCTCGACTATGACGGTCTCCACTGAGTATTATCTTATCGGAGCCGGCATTTCGATTGTTATATCACTCATATCCTTCTCGCTGACAAAAAGTTACGCTGGGATAGTGCGCCACACCACCATGAGGGAGATGTGGCGCATATCGTTCGCATCCATCATCAAGGGGATGCTGGCCATGGGTACGCTTTATATTCTGATAAAGTATGCCGGACTGTCTTTCATCCGCAGCAACTGGGCCCTGATGTTTGCTGTTCTGGACATGATTCTCACCCTCTTCCTGCTGATAATGGTGCGGATTCTGCTGACAAACATCTACAGTGCCCTGTCCCTTACGTCCGTGCCGGACTATTATGTCAAGAACACCCTTATTTTCGGAACTGACGACGACTCGGTCTATACCCTCAATTTCCTGGAGAAGACCCTGCATTCGTCCTACCGCTGTGCCGGATTCATTACCCACGATACCCACGACAAGAGCAAGCTGCTGTGCGGCTATAAGATTTACCATATAGACAACAAGCGGGACTTTGCCCGTCTGGTCACATCCCGCATGATCTCGGCCATAGTCTTTCCCAGCAATGTGGCTGCCCGCAACGAGCAGGACAATCTGGTCAAATTCTGCTCCGAGCGCCGCATCCAGATTCTGGTCCGTCCCTCACTGGCTACTTTCGACGAGAGCATCTTCCGCAACAAGATAAGGGAAATCAAGATAGAGGACCTGCTGGGCCGCGACGAGATCATAATAAGCATCCTCGAGATCCGCGAGTTCCTCACCGACAAGGTGGTGGTGGTCACGGGAGGTGCCGGCTCGATAGGCGGGGAGCTCTGCCGCCAGCTGGTCAACATGCCTATCCGCAAGCTGATACTGGTGGACTTCGCCGAGACGCCGATGCACAACATGCAGCTGGAGCTCCGTTCCCAGGCACCCAGGGTGGAGAAGAAGTTCGTCATAGCCGACGTACGCAACAAGGACCGCATAGATGCCCTCTTCGACAAGTACCGCCCGAACGTGGTCTTCCACGCCGCAGCATACAAGCACGTGCCCCTGATGGAGTCCAATCCCGTGGAGGCCGTGCAGGCCAATGTCTTCGGCACCAAGAATGTCGTAGACGCCTCCATCCGGTATAATGTGGAGAAGTTCGTGATGATATCCACCGACAAGGCCGTCAACCCGACCAACGTCATGGGAGCGTCCAAGCGCATAGCCGAGATATATGTCCAGACAGTAGGCAACGAGATATCCTCCGGACGGATGCCCGGCAAGACCAAGTTCGTCACCACCCGTTTCGGCAACGTGCTCGGCTCCAACGGGTCCGTCATCCCGCTCTTCAAGGAGCAGATAGCCAAGGGCGGTCCCGTCACCGTCACCGACCCCCGTATCATACGTTACTTCATGACCATCTCCGAGGCCTGCTCGCTCGTGCTGGAGGCCGCGACGATGGGAGAGGGCAACGATATATTTGTCTTCGACATGGGCGAGCCCGTGAAGATAGACGACCTGGCCAAGAAGATGATATCCCTCGCCGGCCTGCAGCTTGGCAAGGATATTGAGATAAAGTACGTGGGACTGCGTCCCGGAGAGAAACTATACGAGGAACTGCTCAAGGACGAGGAGAATACGCTGCCCACTGTCCACAAGAAGATTTTCCGGGCCAAGGTCCGCGAATACGATATGGCAGAAGTCGACAGGGAACTGGAGAACCTGCGTGTAGCTGCCCTGGGAATGAAGAAAGACGATACTGTGCTGTCGATGAAGAGCATCGTTCCCGAGTACAAGAGCGCCAACTCTCGTTACGAGAGGCTCGACTCTTGACGATTTTGAGTATCTTTGCGGTCTGATTCCGCGGGATATGTCCAGCCTGCTGTGTTCTATGATGGAGACTCAGAAAGAGTGACCGGATGGGACTCAGGAGGCGGAGCTGTAAATGGAAATGAGGTTTTGCCCGACATATAACTTCCTTGTATTAAGTTTGTTGGCCGTGTTTGCCGCGGCCGGTTGCTCTCCGCTGTCCAAGGCTCAGATAGAGGCCGTCGGCGAGCTCACTTTCCGCAGCGACACTATCTCCCGCTCCCCGGCGGTGCTGTTCGGGGAGATGTCGGAACTGAGGCTGGAGCGCGGACTGTTCTATGCGGCCTCCCTCACCTCCGGCACAGCAAGGTGTGAGGAAGTGACCGCCCTGGCAGAAACCTCGATGGACGACGAATCCCTGGTGCGCAAGGCCTCAGGCTATGTGGACGCCTTCAACAGTTACGTCCGCGCCCTGCACAGCGTGAGCGCAGAAGCCAGATGGAAAGGGATAGGAACCGAGATCCGGGGAATAGGAACCCGCGTAGATTCGGTGCTCTACAGATACAACAGACTGGATACAGGATACGAGGATATACCCATAGGATATGCGCGGATGGCCGGCCGGGTGCTGGCCTACGTGGCTGAGGAAGTGATGCAGGGCGTACAGGGCCGCGCGGTACGCAATATAGTAGTGGCGGGAGATACCCTGGTGACCGCAAGCTGCGACTCCCTGATGGCCATCCTCCGCAGCGATGAGATGAACGAACTGATCCGCCATGAGCGGGAAAGCCTTCGCGACAACTACGCCGCCTATCTGACAGCCCTGGAACTCCGCGGAGAACCCGTACCCTTTGAGAGTGACCGCCTGTACGTGGAACTGCTCCGCCGCGCCGATGAACTGCCTGACATACGCAACAGCTGCGTCTCGGCCCTGCGCTCGTTCAAGAATGCCCATGCCAAGCTGGCCGCTGATTTCGCCGCCGGAAAGAAGGAAGTCCCCGAAGAACTGTGGGATGAGGTGCTGAGGCTGAATGTGCTGGCGGCTCAGGTGTCGGAGATGCTGGAAAATTAAATTAAGATATGTAATGGAGAAGGACGGAACATATAGCCCCATATCGTCGACATCGTCGGAGAAGTCCCGGACGGCCGCTCAGCAGCCGGACCTGCTTCAGACTCTCGCTGACGTCCGTGAGGCCCTGGCCGAGTGCGACACCCTCCGTCTCGATCCCTCCCTCCCCGAGGCAGACCGCCGCGACATGGACGCCGCCGCCCTCACCCTCCGCAACCTCGAGCGCGAGCTCATCGACGCCACCTCCGAAACCCTCCTCGACCGCCTGGAGGCCGCCTCCAAACCCCTCGAGGACCTCGCCCGCGACATCCGCACCCGCGTCACCGCCATGAACGCCCCCGCCAAGGCCCTCGAGCACTTCAAGCGCCTCGCCTCCATCGCCACCCGCATCCTCCGCGAAGTCGGACGGTGGTAATATTTCACTTCATTTGGAACTTTCGGTAGAAATACATAACTTTGTGGAAACTATAATTCAAAGGTCATGGGATACGAGGAAGAGAAAAATGAGAGCAGGAGGCTGGCGGAGCCGGAAGTTGTTTATGGAGTAGATAAACGCTCAAAGGCAGCAAGCATGACCCGCAGGAAAAATATCAGACGAAATACGGAATCCGATATACAGATGGAGTTGGAGGAATGTCTCCGCATATATAGGAATGGAGGTCCAGCCACCCGCTCAGAACTGATTCCCAGAATGGAACAGTGGATGCGTTCTCACAGCGCCCCTGATGCAGTACACAAAAGGATTCAACACTCCCTAACCGCAGTCGGTGAGAGGAAAGGATACACAGAGGAAGAAGCCGATAAAGAGTTGAGGAGGGTGTTCGCATGGCTGAAGTAATCTGGGAAGAAAAGGAATACAGTCGCTTACGAGAATCTAATCCGCGCTTGGGCAAACGTATTGAAGTCGAAGGACTGGAGCAACATGAGATACGGAGCGTATTGGCGCACGAATGTTACAGACTTTACTATGTTATTGAGAACAGTCCTGATGGTGAAGCCGTGAGAATAATCGATTTGGTCGATACCCGCAGTAATCCGGAGACTTTGCCGGAAAGGCTGAAAAATGCTGTAGGAAACAAAGTTTAGTTTAACATAGATTTAAAAAAGGAGGGAAGATTATGGAAAAACAGAGAAAGGACATCAGTCCGGAAGAAACACTGACGCAGCCGTTCATAGTAGGGATACCGGACTTTAGGAGCGGAGTAGTGCTGAACTTTGAAATGGATTACATCCAGTACAAAGATCCGTACCTTTACGTATCGTACTGCCCTTGGCTGGATCTGGCAGTGTACGCCGAGACCTACCAGGACCTGATACGGAAGACTGACGAGGTGTACTGGGGACTTATCGAACGACACATAATGCGCGGCACCATCCGCGATTTCCTCATGCAGACCGGCTGCCCCTGCCGCGTCCTCAAGTTGCCGCTGGTCGATATGTCCGCAGCCCCAGGCGGGCAGGAAATTTTCAGCTGAAAACCCAGTATAAAATATCATAGACTTTACAAGTATCTTTACTATATTTGCAGAAACAAAAGGACAAGTGAGATGGGAAAAAATTTAACAATCAACCAGGTAAGAAGCAAACAGGATGTCAAAAGATTCCTGCAGCAGTTTGTGGATAGAAAGGCAGCTGTGGTAAATTGTGTCCGTGAGGGACGTCCTTTATCGGATCTGGAATCACAAGGAATCATCGTTGCGAAAATTCGGGAAATCTTAAATTAGAATATTTGGCGATGATCAATGAGGCTGTCGACATAGATGGTATGACCTTTTACGTATCTGTCATATACAATAAATAGATGAGTAATACGTATGAGTTGGCGGCAACTTCCCGAATGCACACCCGGAGGTTAAAGTCCAAATAACAAAATAGACCGAACATAGGAGAAGAATGCTCCATTCTAAGGAACTGTGATTTGCGGCTGTGAAAGAATAAACTTAAAGAGTCTTTTACAGAAATTATATAATGAACATAATACGGACATTAATAGACGGGGTCTGGATTATCGAGCCCCGCGTATTCGAGGATCCGAGAGGATACTTCTTCGAGTCCTACAATCAGAAGGAATTCGACGAGAAAATAGGTCCTGTGCGTTTTGTCCAGGACAACGAGTCGTATTCGTCCTACGGAGTGCTGCGGGGACTGCACTTCCAGAAACCTCCCTTCGCCCAGAGCAAGCTCGTAAGGGTAGTGCAGGGACGAGTCCTTGACGTTGCAGTGGACATCCGCAGGGGTTCTTCCACATACGGTCAGCACGTGGCTGTGGAGCTCTCGGGCGAGAACCACCGTCAGTTCTTCATCCCGAGGGGATTCGCCCACGGCTTCTGCGTGCTCAGCGGGACCGCCCTGTTCCAGTACAAGTGCGACAACTTCTACGCTCCCCATAGCGAGGGCGCTATCGCATGGAACGACCCTGCCCTCGGCATAGACTGGAGGATTCCCGCCGACAAGGTGCTTCTTTCGGAGAAGGACAGGCATCATCCCCTGCTGAAAGACATAGAGGATGTCTTTGATTATAACGTGAACCTTTACGAATAACCATCAACCATTAGCAAGCGATGAACATACTGGTAACCGGCGCCAACGGGCAGCTGGGTATGGAGATGCGCAATGTGTCCGCCGCCAGCACCGACAGGTACATATTTACTGATGTCGCCGAACTGGATATCACGGATGCCGATGCAGTTGACAGAACCGTCTCTTCAGAGCACGTGGACGTAATCGTCAACTGCGCCGCATACACCAATGTCGACGAGGCTGAGGACGACGAGCAGACCGCCGACCTCATCAACCACAAGGCAGTGGCAATCCTCGCATCGGCCGCAGCAAAATACGGTGCGACCCTGATCCACATATCCACGGATTACGTGTTTGACGGCCGCAGCAGCATTCCCTACAAGGAGGACGACCCGACCTCTCCCACCGGAGCCTATGGCCGCACGAAGCTTGCCGGCGAGCGTGCCGTTATCGAATCCGGCTGCCGGTACCTGATATTCCGCACGGCCTGGCTCTATTCCCCTTACGGCAAGAACTTCGTGAAGACGATGATGAAGCTGACCGCCGAGAAGGACAGCCTCAGCGTCGTGTTTGACCAGGTGGGGACACCGACCTGTGCCGCCGACCTCGCAGCATTGATATACAAGGTCATCACCGACAGGATGCTGGACCGTCAGGGCATCTATCACTTTTCGAACGAAGGAGTATGCTCGTGGTATGACTTCGCGGTCGAGATTTGCGACCTTTGCGGCAATACCTGCGACATCCGTCCATGCCACAGCGATGAGTTCCCGTCCAAGGTCAAACGACCGCATTTTTCAGTTCTGGACAAAGCAAAGGTAAAAGATGCATTTGGTTTCGATATTTTATATTGGGAATATTCTTTGAGACATACTTTAAAGATATTAATGTTGTATTAACACATTGAAATTGTAATGCTGTAAGTATCAGGTATAAATTGATTATTAATAATGCGATAGAAAAGGCTAATGTCGGATTCTCGTACTAGAAGATCAATAAAAAATATAAAAGTTGCAACAATATTTTATATTGTAAACCTAATTCTTCAATTTTTTTCCAGAAAAATATTCCTAGATTACCTTGGTGGTGAAATTCTTGGTTTAAATACTACAGCTCAGAATTTGCTAGGCTTTTTGAATATAGCTGAACTGGGTATAGGTACGGCTGTTGCGTATAATTTGTACAAACCGTTATACAATAATAATCGCAAATCTGTCTGTGAAATAATTTCTATTCAAGGATGGCTCTACAAAAGAATAGCTATTGTTGTTATCGTTGGAGCAGTAATAATGATGGCTTTCTTTCCCCTTATTTTTGCAAAGGCGGACGTTCCTTTGTGGTACGCGTATGGAACTTTCTGTGTATTGCTGTTGGGAGCTATGTTGGGATATTTTGTAAATTATAAATTAATAATTCTATCTGCTGATCAAAAACAATATAAAATAACTTATATTGCTCAAAGTATCAAAATTATAAAAATAATATTTCAGATTTTAGTAGTAAGGTATTTCTCCAATGGATATGTCTGGTGGATGGTTTTGGAGGCAGTAGCAGCATTGTTTACTGCATACGCATTGTCAAAATGCGTAAAACATGAATATCCATGGCTAAAAACGGATATAGCATCAGGTGGACAATTAAGAAAAGTTTATCCAAATGTTATAGGGAAAACAAGACAGGTTTTCTTTCATAAAATTAGTGGATTTGTACTGACTCAAACAACACCGCTAGTAATATATGGATTTGCATCTCTGACCATGGTTGCAATTTATGGTAATTACCTAATTATAGTTACGGCGGTGATTATGTTAATGGAATCATTATTAAATGGGATAGGAGCTGGGGTTGGGAATTTGGTTGCAGAAGGAAATAAACAACAGATAAAAAAAGTCTTTTGGGAAATCACGTCTATTAGGATATGGTTAGCTCTAATTTTTTGCTTTCTATTCTATATTATGGGAGATTCATTTATTGCGTTATGGGTGGGCGAAGAATATATTTTACCTAAAGCTCCATTTATATTGATATTGTTCACAGCATTTATTCGAATGACACGCACAAATGATATTTTCATATCAGCATATGGACTTTATCAAGATGTATGGGCACCTATAGCAGAGGCTGTCTTAAATATAGGACTTTCGATACTATTAGGATATTATTATGGACTTACTGGAATTTTATCTGGAGTA
>URSC01000024.1 GCA_900550465.1 uncultured Alistipes sp. | reverse complement strand
GTGTCCAAGTTGGTGGCACTCGAGGACAGCCATGGCTACGGCGCAGCCGAGGCCGTTGTCGGCTCCTAGGGTGGTGCCCTTGGCCTTTACCCACTCGCCGTCGATCCATGTCTCCACGGGGTCGTTCTCCCAGTCGTGCTGTACGTCATTGTTGTTCTGGGGCACCATGTCGAGGTGGCCCTGGAGGATTACGCCCTTGCGGTTCTCCATACCGGGGGTGGCGGGCTTGCGGATGATGATGTTGCCCACCTCGTCTCGGATGGTCTCCAGTCCGAGGTTTCTTCCGAAATTCTCCATGAAATCCACGGCCCTCCACTCTTTCTTAGAGGGACGGGGAATCTGTGTCAGCGCGTAGAAATTCTTCCATACGCATTTGGGATCTAGATTGTCGATTGTCATACGTCGTTAGTGTTTATAAGTTGTTGAATGTTATTTTACAAGTACATGGACGGGAAATGTAAGGTCCTCGCCCTTCTGGTATACCGGCATCCGGCTCTTGAGGATGAGGTTCTGACCGTCGATGACACGGATGGTGCAGATACCGGGGATGCGGTAGAAGATATTTCCCCTGAGGGCTGCCTCGTGCCTGGCCCTGGCCTTGGAGGGCTCGACCTCTGCGATTATCTGGTCGGTGTACAGCACGTCTTCATTGTCCTCCGGAGTTATCTCCATTACTATCGGACGTCCGGAGACATCGTCGGGGGGGAGCAGGCCCTGGGTGTCAGAGAGGCGGAACGCCACTGTCAGTTCCTCGGACTTGCCGCTTTCCGGCACTACGTCAAAACTCATCTGCTGGAGGGATGTGGCGGTGGTGCCTGTGAAGAGGCTCATGTACTCCTCTTCGAGGCGTCCGATCTCCTCCACTGCGGCCCTGAGGGCATCGCCGCTGAATGTGGCGTCGGTATTGCCGGTAATGATGTTGATGCGGTTCTCCCTAAGTGAGAGGATCATGGCCGCGGCCTCCTGGGCTTTCTTCTCGGGGCTTTTCTCCACTACCTGGCTCTGGCGTACTGCCACTCTGTCGTAGCCTCCGCTCTCGTTGCGGACGGTACGGTAGAGTGTGGTCTCGGTGGAAGTGAGGTTGGCAGTGGCCTCGGACGACAGGACTTCGGTGCCGGGGGCGATGGAGGGGAATCTCCATGAGTCGCCCTTACCCTTGCTCTCGTCCGAGAGAAGCAGGAGGCCCTGGGATGAGAATTCAAAGAATGAGGCGGGGGAGGCCTCACCCAGGAAACCGTCGAGGTTGACGATGTAGCTGCAGCTCCGGTCGGCTTCCAGATACGGGGTCATCCGGATGTTGCTCAGGGTATAGGATGTGCTGGCTTCCTGCGGGACGTCTATGCCCAGGTATTTCTTGGCCCACTTGCTGTACGGACCCGGTGTGTATGTCTCGCAGACGGCCTCTACGCTCAGGTGAATGGATGTCATGGGCAGGGAGTAGATGACTACTCCGTCGGGCGGTGTCTGCCCTTTTTCAAGGCGGTTGACATTCTGTCCTGCGGCTGTGAGCGCCATGATGCCGGCCAGTACCGGCACTGTGATGATTCTTAGTTTCATGATATACGTTTTTTCCATCTTTTGTGGCTCCACAGCCACGTTGACTTGTGTTCTCTGATGTCGGCTTCCAGCAGGCGGGCGAACCGCTCCGTGATGTAGCCTTCCGGACATTCCGCCGCGTTCTCGGTAATAAGCTCGAAGCGGGCCTCGTTGTCCCTGCGTCCGTGTCTTATCAGTCCGCAGTACAGGACTGGCATGCCCATCCTGGCGGCGACGGTCTCAGGTCCCTCGATCATGTATGTCTTCTGGTTCAGGAAGTCTGCGGTGAAGCGGCTCATGCAGTGGGGCGGATTCTGGTCGCAGATGAAGAAGAATGCCTGGCGCCCCTCCCGGTGACGGACTATGTGCCTTATAATCTGGTGCGACTCGATGAGCGAGCAGGAGCCGTGCCTGGTCCTGATGCGGGTGATGACTTTGTCCGCCAGTCTGCTCTTGGGCCTTTTGTAGACGTAGAGGAAGTCCTTGTTGTCTATGTTTATCCCGTAATGGGTCCTCAGGTCGGGCAGTCCGGTGAATATCTCCCAGTTGCCCAGGTGTCCCACCATGATGACGGCGTTGCGGTTCAGGTCCAGGGCCCGGTTCAGGCTGTCCTGCCCGGTGATGCGCACCTGCCTGCCCACGGCTTCCGTCGATGCGGTGAGCATCCACACCGACTCCACGATGGTATCCGCGAGGTGGCGGTAGAAGTCATTCACCACTTCGCCTATCTGCGGGTAATTGAGTTCGGGAAAGGATCTTGCTATGTTGATGTTTACTGTCTGGACGCGGTAATGTATGACTTTCTGCAGCAGCCATGCCAGAAAGGAGGAGAAGGCGTAGTGCACTTTCAAGGGCAGCCACGACAGCAGGGTCATAAAAAATATGATTACTCTATCCATTTTTCCGTATACA
Organism: uncultured Alistipes sp.; assembly: GCA_900550465.1. Lineage (GTDB taxonomy): Bacteria > Bacteroidota > Bacteroidia > Bacteroidales > UBA932 > Coprenecus. Next base: position 28,306 of record URSC01000024.1, on the reverse strand, counting down.
TCCTACAAAGTTATCTTTTTTATACGAAAATGCAAATCCCCTGCCATCTTTTATCCGGTCCGGGCAGTGATGGAATAGAGGTCCTCTGACGGCCAGTCGGGCATTCTGGAGGAGGCTGTGCGGTACATGCGGTCGATGTACCGGGTGAACTTGGAGCCTTTCCAGGAACTGGTGTTGGTGACGAACATCCAGATGTATCCGTTCGCCTGTTTCTTGACCATGGCGCTGGTGCCTGCGAGGGTTCCGGTGCGGGACCAGTCGGAGCGGGATCCGGCGCGGACCCATCCGATAGGGTGGTAGGGATGTTCCGGGTCTGCGGTCATCAGGCGTATGCTTTCGGGGGAGAGGACGTCCGGTACCGCCGGGTCTCCGTCTATAGAGGCTACGAAGCGTACGAATTCGGAGGGCGAGGCAACCCACGCTCCGGCACCGCGCAGGCCCTCGATATTGCTTCCTCCGTAGCGGCGCCAAAGGGTGTCTCCACTGTTGTCAAATGCAGGAACAGGCTCCGCGTCGTGGGTCTCGTAGTAGCGCACTTCGTTGGGATAGCGGTCCTCGTAGAGATTGCGGGCCATGTGCATGTCGTAGCAGCCGGCCGGATGCAGGATGTTTTCCTGGCAGTATTCCTCGTAGTCCATGCCGCTGCACACCTCTATCACCTTGGTGAGGATTAGATAGCCCAGATTGGAGTATCTGAATCCCTGCCCCGGTGTGTAGCCGAGCCTCTCACCCAGGGCGTACTCGATGACGCGGTCCATGTCGGGGACGGTGTCCAGGTCCTCCCAGATGATGATCTCCCTGGTGGTGAAGAGAGGGTCTCCCTTGTGCATGGTGAAGCCCGCCTCGTGACGCAGCAGCTGTCCTACAGTGATGTCCCTGGCCCGTCTGTCCCGGATATTGCTGAACTGGGGACAGTCCAGGATGCCGCCGTCTCCGAATACCCTGTCGTCGAGGCTCAGGACCTTGCGCTCGCACAGCTGCATGACTGCAGTGGCGGTAATCAGCTTGGAGAGGGATGCTATCCGCATGATGTGGCCGGGGGACATGGGGATCTCCTCCTCCTCATCGGCCCATCCGTATCCTTTGGCATATACCAGCCTGCCGTCCTTCATCACGGCCAGGCTGCCGCCCTTGATCTCCCATCTCTTCATGAATTTTTCTATATAGGAGTCCAGGGCTCCGGAGTTCTCCGAGCCGCTCAGGTCGTTGGTAAGGAAGCTGTTTATGGAGATGTAGTCCTCCTCCGCGCTGCCGTCGGCGGGACTTTCAGCCGTATTGTCCTTCTCTCCGGATCTTCCGTTTACAGTAATGACGGTGACGGATGCCGCTGCCGCCAGCAGGAGCAGTGCGCTCAGTATCTTCCAGAACCTGCTCATTTGAAGGTCCTGCAGCAGAGGATGAAGTCGTTGAGGACCTCATCGTTGTTCCTATCTGCGGCCTTGTTGAGGTAGTAGACGGCCATGGGCCTGGAAGCACCGGTAATGGCCACGGTGGCGAAGACGGAGCTGTCCGTACCTTCAATGGGGGATTCGGTGACGGCCAGGTCGGCCGCGGTGTCGGCCAGAAGGTCGGCGGCTTCTTCCCGGCTGCGTTCCAGGATGGAGATTTCGGTGCCGGGATAGATGCGGGTATAGTTGTCAACCAGAGGTTTGAGGATGAATCTGGCTGCTTCCGGAACTGCAGCGATGACCAGCTGACGGCGCTCGTTCCTTCTGGACGGCATCAGCTCGCGGTCCGCGCAGCGGTAAAGATTGAGAATCTTCTCCGCATATTCGAACAGGATCTTCCCCTTGGGAGTGAGGACCGTCTCCTTGCGGCTGCGGTAGAAAAGAGTGTCTCCTATTGACCCTTCGAGTTCTGAGATATGGTTGCTGACTGCCGGCTGGGTGATGCCTAGTTCTCTTGCGGCGGCGGTGAAGCTTCCCTTCACGGCCACTGTGTGAAATACTTTGAGTCTGTAATCGCAAATCATGATATAAGGGTTTTAGTTATAGTTGAAGGAGAAATCCAGGTCCGGCAGCATTTCCTCGGAAAGGGTCCAGCCGCGGTCGGCCGCGCTGTCTATTCCGGTCTGGATGGAACTGTAGTTATTGTCTTCAGGTAGGTTATAGCGGATGCAGTACTGGCCTCCGGAGGTGCCGTTGAGGTCCGGCAGTGACCCCAGCACGGAGGTCAGGGCGGCGCTGTCCAGGTTGTTGTCATAGAGGTCCATGGTCCTGAGGGAGGTGCATCCAGAGATGTTAAGATTCTCAATCTGATGGTTGCTTTGCAGGCGCAGGTCCGTTAAGGAAGTACATCCCTCGAATGACGCACCGTAGTTCCAGCAGTCTCTGATAGAGACCAGTTTCAAGGCTGAGTAGTCGGAGAGGTCTATGCTGTCTCTCGGGATGGAACCGTCGGAGAGCTGTGAGCAGGACTCGATTCTCAGTTCTTCGAGTGTGGATGCGGCATTCAGGTCTGTGTTGAGAAATTTAAGAGACGAGTTAATTTTAAGGGATACTTTTTTAAGCCGGTTGCCCTCGGCCACATTGAGGGAGGTCAGGCTGCTGCAGCCGAAGATCTCCAGGCAGTCGATGGTGGATCCGGAGAGTTCAAGGCTTGTCAGGGCGCTCAGACTCTCAATCTTGAGGCGGCTGAGGTCGCGGGCGTCCGGTATGGTGATGCCGGTAATGGTGCTGTTCCCGCTTATCATGACGTCGTCCAGAAACTCGCAGCCGGAGAAGTCCAGGCTTGTCACGAGATTCTCTCCACTGAGGTAGAATTTTTTAAGTGAAGTGCAGTTGGCTATGTCGAGAGTTTCAAGGTTGCCCGCATCGTATGATAAATTTAGTTCACTCAGGGATGTACAGCCGTTGAGGGTAAGGGAGGTAAGAGCACTAATGCTGTTGCTGAGACTGAGTGTTTGCAGTCCTGTATGCCCGCTGGCGTCCAGGACTGTAAGTTTCCTGGAATTGTACAGGGTCAGAGTTTCCAACTTATCCGAGGCGGGAGGCAGAGTGAGTTCAGTCAGGGTGTTTATTTCGATATTGATATTCTTGAGGGAAGTGTTGTGAGTAAGGTCAATGGAGGTAATCTGTGTGTCATTGAAATCGATATCTAGCCTTTCAAGATTCTCTGCAGACGACAGGTCGATACTGCTGATGTCTCCTGTACAGCTATATGTTGTTAAATCATCCAGCATCGTACAGTTGTTGAAAGTAAGTGTTGTCAGGTCGGCATTGTCGAGTCTTAGGCTGGTGATGAACTCTCCGCATATTTTGTAGTGCCCGATTTCGTAGTAACCGTTGCCGGATGACAGAGTGTCCGGATTTCCGCTGTTGTCAAACTTTATGTATGTAAGGTTCACTCCTCCTACTTGTAGATAATGGTATGAATCAGTATTGTATTCGATACTCTGAATACTTCCGTCAGACTGTATAATGTCGAGATAGTAGGTGTAGGTGTTCTCACCATCAGAGATAGAGAATGGTATTGAGAATCTGATATAGCCTCCGGTGTTGTTGGTCTGTAAAGTGTGTACGGATATATGGTCGCCTTCCTCGCCATAGAAATCGGGATTCTCGGCGGTTGCTTCGATGTCATTTGTCTCATTCCGGAATGAGAAATATTCCAAAGCCTCAGCCGGTATATCTGCAGTCCATGTGCCGAAACGGCTTTCCAGGATTTCTACTGATTTCAAGTATCCACCCTCATTTCTAAAAGTCAGCAGATTTTCGCTGAAACGGAGCAGGTCGAAACTTTGGGAGGGGATGCCGTCCATATCCACCGTATTCATCTGAATGTCGGAGAGGGTGAAGTCTGCGGAGGCATTGTCCCAGCTCAGCAGGAGGTTCATGTTATAACTGTAGTTGGTGCTGATACCGGAGGGCAGTGGAGAGGAGTAGCTGCGGACGCTGCCGTCAGGGGTGGTGAGGGTGAGAGTAAGTACTGGAGTTGTTGTGCCGGTGGAAGGCAGGGTCATGATGCGGGCGGCGTAGACTCCGTTTTCATCCTGGTTGAGGGGGAATGCTACGTTCCCTTCTCCGGAATAGCTGTACTTGAGGGTCTGATATTCCAGGACAGCCGATGTGTGCATCCCGGATACGCTCACCTCCGCGCTCTGGAATGTGGAGGTGAGGTTGCTGACCGTATCCACTCCGTAGATGGCCTTGAGGCTGATGTTCAGCCTGGCGGAGGCACGCCGGAGGTCGGTAGTGGCCTGGGTCTGACCGGCGGAGTAGTTCTGCAGCCAGCCGAAGATGAGGTCCCGGCCTACAGGCTGTCCTTCGGCTGCGGATACTGAGATGGAGCCGTTGACGAAGTCCATGGAGGCTGTATAGGTGATGGGGGCGGCCTCGACAGTAGTGAATACTATGTTATCGGCACCTCCTGGGATATTGAAGAAGTATGAGCCGGACGCGGCATAGCTCTGGAGTACGGGATCCGCAGCCATGGCTGTTCCGGCCAGGGGATATGCAGTCACCTCGTCGGTGAACTCCTCACCGGCCTTGGTCTCTATGTCGAAGTAGGGGACGGAGGCGGTCAGCTCCAGGGGGCCTCCGGTCAGAAGTTTCTGCTCCTGCCGGCTACAGCTGAATATGGCGGCAGTCAGCAGGACAGGCAGCAGGTATGCGGATAACTTTTTCATGTCTACAGTATGTCGTTGATGTTCAGGGTTATTATGAGAGTGCTAAAATCAGTGATATTGCTGATATTGCTGGTTAGGCGCCTGGTCTGTCCATCAGTTGTGAGAATGTCGAAGTATAGTTCACCATCGGTTGTGATGAGTTCTGCATTCAGAAGTTCAAGGTATGTGTTTCCGTTGTAATCGATATTCTGAATACTGTTGGGGAAGAGGGCAGGGCTGGTAAATACCATGTTAGAGGAAGAACCATACCAGTTTTGAATGGCGGTCCAGTAGTCGTAAAAATAGGAAAAAGAGATCCACATACGGTCTATAACTTGGCTCAGGCCTATGTTGTCTGGATTCTCTATATTAAGCAGTACTCTGTAGCCGGTAGTGTACTTTGACAGATTGACAGGAACACTTACTTCGTCGTCAATGATATTCATCACATCATCGTAGTGCCCTTCTATCAACGGGGTCGACAGATGATTCCTGCGGTCCATCCTAAGGCGGAAGTTCGAGTACCTGCGGTAATCCCGCGATGTGGTGTCTATCCGGAACTTGCTGCCCGGAGCGATGACATCCATATTCATGAATGCCAGCCTGTAACTGCCCTGCGGCAGGCGGAAGGTATAGTTGCCGTCCTCCCTGATGGAGGTCTGCGGTATGGGATAGCCTTGGAGCAGGGAATCGGTCTGGGCGGAGAAGCAGTAGAGATAGAGGTCGTCGCGGCCCAGCACGAAACCGTCGTAAGTGTCGTCCTCGCCGGCCTTGGTGTTCATGTCGATGCTGAGCATGGAGGGGGCGACGGAGAGGGTCACGAGGTCATCCTGGCCGAACTCGATGTCCATGTCCTGTTCGGTGAAGCTGTCGATGTTGAAGTCGAAGCCGCTGCCGTTCTGACGGAGGGTCAGGGTCAGGTTGTAGTTGCGGTTGGCCGAGATGGTCTGGCTCATGGTCGCCTCGAGGGTCTTCTGATAGCCGGAGGGAGAGGTCAGGGTGAGGGTCAGTACCGGGCTGGTGGCGGGGAGGATGAACCGCTCTAGGACGATGGTCGCGGTGTCTCCGGCCGGAACTGCGGTGCACTCCCATGTGACGGCAGTCTCTCCGCTGTAGGCCTCACCGGTCCCGTCGAGGGTTACGGAGTTGACCTGGTATGATGAATAGGTGTTGACCGACAGGGATATGCTGGAGAACAGCGAGGACAGGTCCGCTATGAGCTCGTCGCTGCTGGAGGTCTTTGCCAGGAGGTTGACGCTGACGCGGGCGGCCTTGCGCCTCAGGTCTACGGGATAGGACGTGGATTCTGAACTCATGCTGGACTCGGGCAGGAGGCCGAGGACGAAGTCGTGGTCGCTGCCGGTGGTTCCGTCCATGGTGACGGTCATGAGCGGTGCCGTGGTGCCGGTGGTGTATGTCCAGCCTTCAAGCCCCTCGTAGAGGTTGCTGAAGATGATGTCCTGGGTGGGCTCAGGCATGAGGTATGTGAAACGGTTCCCGGTTATTCCGGAGGGGGATACCGGAATTCCTGTCAGGGCAGGGATGACGTCGAGCGAGAACGGGTAGGCGTAGATGAGGTCGGTGCTCAGGTCCACCAGGGCCTTGGTCCCGGAAGGCTCGATGCGGCAGCCGGTGGCGGTGATGGTTACCGGGTAGTCTCCTGTCTGAAGCCCGGTCCGGGAACTCCTGCTGCAGCCTGACAGTACAAGCAGGGCAGCGGCGGAGGTCAGAAGTATATGCTGGATTCTCATGGTTGTGGTCGTTTAGAAGTCAATGTCTATGTTCTCGTCGTAGTCCTCCATCACATCCAGTTCGAAGTCGGTCCCGTTCTCGTAGGAGACTTCCAGGACGTTGAGGAGGATCCGGTAGTAGCGGCCTGGCTTGATGGAACCGTAGCCGCAGGTCAGGGTCTTGGTGGAGCCGTCAGTGAGGTTGAGTGTCATGGTGATGGTGATGCTGCGGCCGTTGGAAGGGAATACTGCCGTGCCTCCCAGGGAGCGGGTGTCGGTGTTTCCGGTGTCATAGTAACTTACGTAATGTTCCACCTCTCCTTCGTAGAAGCAGCTTCCGTCGGTCAGGACCGCGCAGTCGGAACTCAGTCCTCCGATGGTGAGACTGGCATCGGGCAGCAGGACTGAGGAGAGGTCGGAGACCTTGTTGCCGGAGGCGTCAGTATAGGTCATCTCCAGGTCGATATAGGATGTTAGGTACCTGAATTCCGGACTGATGTCCGTCTCCTGCCTGAGGTCCATTTCCTCGACGGCGTAGATGATGCTGTTCATGCTGTAGCCGTCTTTCAGCGTGTACCGCAGCAGCTCATCCTCATTCTCCACCCCTTCGAGGAAGTAGGTGCCGGGGTCGGTATTTGTGAATATCAGGGTCTGGCAGCCTTCGTACTCCTGGAAGCGGTACGTGGTGTCGGAGGAGTCGTAGTAGGTGCTTTCCCATTCTCCGCTGCCCGTGATGTCATCCCTGTAGTAGGAATGGTAGAGGTAGGATATGTCTGTGCTGTATAGCGGGTTGTAACTGTCAGGCAGTCCTTCGTACGGAGTCAGTACGGGGTCTATGTTCACGAAGTATGTGGGCAGGTCAGGGGTGCCGTAGGTGAAGGCCTGCTCTACTTCTCCGTATACTGTGCCGTACTCGTTGGTGGCGTATGTACGGTAGTAGTAGCTTCTGCCCTGGTTGAGTCCGGAGTGGGTGTCTGTCCATGTGATGGAGCCGGCTTCCGTGCTCTCATACCGGTGGGTCTGTATGGACAGGGCATTGTCGATGTCCAGCTCCGGTTCCGTGCTGAGGATGGTGCCGTAGGTGGTGGTCAGGGTGCCGGGGAATTCCATGGTGGCGGTGATGGTCATCTCACTGTAGCCGGGGGTCACGTCGTCCACCTGGTCCTTGAGTACCGGCAGGCCGCCGGTATAGGCCGTGACGGTGTCGGTGTAGCTGAGTCCTGCGGAGTTGGCGGCGTATGCTGCTATGTAGTAGACGGTGGACGGGGTCAGGGAACCTATGGTGGCGGAGAAACTCTGACCCTCAATAGTGCCGGCGGTCTGGGACAGACTCTCCCGGACTGTTCCGATCAGGAAGCCCGCGGAGGTTACGGCATCTGTGCCCTGACTGAGGATGTCTGCGGCCAGGGTCAGCTCGGTGTCCGTGAAGCTCAGGACTCTGGGCCCGGATATGTGGGGTGTGCCGGATGCGCTCTGGATCACGCTCAGCGTCTCGGAGATCATCCCGTCTGATATGGAGATGGTGACCGAGGCTGTCCTGGATTCATAACTGGTGTTCTGCTCTATGTTCAGGGTGACGGATCCGGCAGTGCTGTTATATGTGACGGTCAGCCACCTCGCGTCGCAGTCGAAGGACGGGGTCCGGTTGGTCAATAACCGGATGGTCTCAGTCTGGTCCGAGCCGTCCACTGTGATGCTCTGCATGCCGACGGAAAGATAGGGGAGGGATCCCGGATCATCCGGCTCTATGGGGCTGGTGCAGCCGGCCAGCAGTGCGGCTGCGGTGAGTATCGGAAGTATGCGTATAATGATGTTTCTCATACCGTACAGTTTAAAGTTTGAAGGCGGATTTGCGGTAGTTGTACAGTTTGAATCCTATACCCAGCTGGGCGGAGGCGGGAATGGCCCCGTAACCGTAGATGTTGTATGCCCGGCTCAGGCCGTAGGTGCCGCGGAGGGTGAGGTAAACTGTATTGCCCAGGTAGAATTTCAGGCCGGCCGCCGCGCTCAGGATGTACTGGGCGGCACCGGGGTCTGGGTTGGAGCTCCAGGACGGGTCTTCGCCCTTAACCCCCTCGCTGTATTCGGAGGCAGCCAGGATGGACTGTACTATGCCCGCCTCGATGGCTACGGTCTTTCCGGTGCGGAGCTGCAGCAGTACGGGGACCTGTATGTAGTGCTGCATGGATGAGGCGGTGTAGTCGCCGGCTATGTTGAAGTTATAGTAATGGAAGGCGTAGTGGGCGGCTGCGCTTACTCCGATAAAGCGTCCGAAATGAAGGTCCAGCGCCAGTCCGCCCTGCGCGCCTCCGCTGATGTTGAGGCCGCTCTCAGGTGTTGGCAGGAGCAGGAGACCGGAACCTCCGGCCTCAAGCCCCAGAGAGAATTTGACGAACTGGGCTTCCGCACGGGTAGAGGCGAGCGCGGTCGCCAGGAGTGCGGTGAGTATTATGGCGTGTAGTCTTTTCATAGTCTACTGAAGAAGGAAATTAACGGATGAACTTACTTTGCCTATCTCGAAAGATACGAACTTGACATCGGACTGCTTTTTGGACATCTCCGATACGCTGGTGATAATCGAGAAGATGTTCTGGGCCTCGGCCTCGTCAACCTCAAGGAGGGTGGTCACCCTGGCGGACTGTCCGGGAGCGACATTGCCTGCGCTGAGCTCGATGGACTTGGCGGATACCCCGTCAGGCAGTCTGAGCCTTACAGACGAGTTCCTGGCTACGTCCTGTCCCTCGTTCCTGATGTATATCTCCAGGCGTATGTCCTTGCCTTTCTGTATAGGGGTGTCGTCAGGGGTGAATACCCTGTAGCTGGCTATCACGAGCCGGCTGCGGCTTGCCGCTCCGGACTTGATGGTCCTGGAGTCTGTGACCGTGCCCAGAAGGTTGTCGGCGGTGACGGATATGTTCAGCGGTATCTCTCCGGGGGACAGATAGCTGCCGGCTCTGCCGGAGAATGTCACTGTCTCGGACTCTCCTGAGTATATGACAGGGACTGCCGCGGCAGCCGACTCTATGGTCAGATCCGTCCTGCCTCCGGTTATTGCCAGGGCGGCCGAGACTCCTGATGCCGCTTCGTCTCCGGAGTTCTCGATGGTAACGCTGTAGCGGAAGGACTCACCGGGTTCTACGGTCGAATTGCCGTTCCCGTCACTGAGCTTGACGGAGCTGACGGCCAGTCTTGGATATGTGTCGTAAGGTGCGGCTTTCTTGATGATGCCCCTGCGCTCCTGGTAGGAGGCAGTGGCGAAGCCCTCGCTGAAATCCCCAGCGAGAGAGAAGACTGTATCGATGACCAGGCGGCCCTTGGTGTCGATATATCCGTATTTCCCATTGGACTCTACCCATGCGAGGCCGTCCGAGAAGTTGCCGGCGTTGTCGTATCCGCTCAGGTCTATCGCGATGGCTCCGGAGGGATTGATGAACCTGAGACTTCCGCCTGAGTTTACGAGGGCCAGACCTTCGTGGAAAGGATTGGCCTTGCTGTATGAGGAAGGTACTTCGGTGAATGTGTTGCGTTCCTTCCTCAGAAGGTTGTAGGTACCGTCCTCCTTGCGGATGAACCCGCTGCCTGATTCAGGAGAGAGCGATGTGCCGTCGACGGATATGTTTCCGTGCACTTTGAATTTCCTTTCGTTCCGGTTGATGATGTAGGTGCGTCCCTTCCTGCTGACTATCGCGAACTCTCCCTGGAAATCGGACGCCTCATCGTAGCGGGGCTCGATGACATAGTATCCTTTGTCATTGTCAATGAATCCGTAGCGGTCTCCCTTGCGGGATGTCTTCATGACTTTGGCGATGCCGTTGCTGTAGGAGTGGAAACGGATGTTCCCGGGAAGTTCCCTTATCTGTCCTGAAGAGTATAGGTAGTAGGTCCTGCCGTCCTTGACGGCCAGTGCTGTATTGTCGGAGAACTGCTCTATGCTGTCGTATTGGATGGGGATGATTACATAGCCGGAACGGTTGATCACTCCCCACTTGGAGTCTTTGGACACCAGTGCCACTCCGTACCTGAAACTTCGGGCGTCGTCGAATGTCGGAGTTATGACAGGAGTACCGTAGGTATCCATATAGCCCCATTCTCCGTTCACGCAGTATGCCGCCACTCCCTCGGAATAGGGGCGTACGGCATCCTCGTGCAGTGTCCTCACCCATTTGAAACCCATGTCGGACTCAGTCTGTCCGTAGGCGGCGGCCATAATAAGGGCAGCCGTGATGACGGTAAGAAACTTTTTCATGGTCTTTCTATGGTTATTTGATGACTACGGCTTCTCTCCAGGCGGCTCTCTCGTCTGCGGGTATGGCGTAGATCCATTTCAGGAGGGACTCGAATGTGATGTTTTCCTCCAGGAAGGGGATGTCCCTCTTGGTGGCGACGGCTATCAGGTTGATGGTCTCGTACTCGCTGTCGGGATTCATTCTCTCCATCAGGTACTGCATGTGCTGGTTGACGGGGAAGGTGTATTCGGTCTCCTTGATGAAGAGGCGCTTCTTCTCGTAGTTGCTGGGGAAGATGACGGAACCTCCTGTCTCGTCGAACCAGAAGAGGTGGATGTAGGCGTCGTGCCCGTAGACCTTGGCCTTGAACTTGAGTTCGCTGCCGTTGGCATAGATTCCGTCGACTCCGTTGATGTCGAGTACGAATGTGGGATCTATCTCGCCGCCTCTCTGTACGTCGGCGTCGATGGTGGCTACGGCGTAGCGCCTGCCGTTCTCCTCTATCTCAGAGTATGCGACATCGCGTATGTTTATGAAGCCGTCGACCTGAAGAGTGGTCATTCTGGAGAGTACCTGGCTGAACTCGCTGCCGTCGTCCTGGCTGATCAGACCTGTGACGGTCCACAGCTTCTCGGGTACTCCGGCCTTGCGCAGGGCGTTGGTCTTGGCGTCCTGGAGGGCTCTCTGCTCGGCCTGGTCAAGGGTTATGTGTCTGGTAATCTCGCATCTGCCGGTGACACCGCGGACTCTCTTGGTCTGGTTGTCTGCGTAGGATGTATGGCAGATGCCTGCAAGCAGCAGCACTGCGGCTGCAAATAACAGTTTTGGATATTTCATAATTGCCGTTTATAGGTGCGAATAAAGCGCAAAATTGGCAATTTTTTGTGAAAAAAAACAAAACAGTTTACAGGGAACCGACCGATTTCAGATATTTCGTGCATGCCAGCCTGTAGTCGGCCACGGCCTCTATCCATTCGCTGCGGCATTTGCTCCACTGGGTCTGAGCCTCAAGAACATTGACCAGAGTCTCCATGCCCAGTTCGTACTGGTCACGGGAAACCGTGAGATTCTTTTCGGCGCTCTCCATGGCTTTGCGGGCCAGAGTGGCCTGAAGGGCGGCCTCGGATACTGCGTACTGGTTGCGCGTGCGCTCAAGTTCCATCAGCCCTTCTAATCTTTCGAGCTCCTCCAGTGCCATCCCGTACTCCTTTTTCGCGGACTGTACCTTGAAGTAGCCCTCTCCCCATGCGAAGATGGGCACTTTGAGTGTGGCCATGACCGTAAAGCCGTCCTGGTTGAGCAGTGTCTTATCCATCAGCTTGAGGCCGTAGGTGTACCCGTAGCTGGCCATCACCCCCAGCTGAGGAAGGAAATCGGAGCGGACGAAGTCCACGTTGCGCCTTTTCAGTTCCGCCTGCTTGACCAGCAGCTGGTAGTCGGTCCTTCCTTCCACCGAGTCGGCGCCTGAGTACACGGATTCAGGCAGCAGTTCCGTACTGTCTATGTCAAATCCGCTCTGGTCCACCTCGAGTTTGGCCGTCAGGGGCAGGCCGAGGATGTGGCAGAGGTTCATCATGGCCAGACGGTGTCCGTTGTCGGCCTTGGCGAGCATCAGGGCTGCGTTGCCGCGCTGCACCTCGACCTTGAGCAGATCGGTCCTGGTCGCCATTCCTACCTCAACAGCGTTCTGCACGAAAGCATACATGCTGTCCACAGTCGCGCTGAAGCTTTCTGCGGTCTCCAGCAGCCGGCATGTCTTGACGAGCAGCCAGTAGGCCTCGTCCACGGATACTGTCACTTCCTCTGCCTTGAGCCGGGTGTTGAGGGCGGACATCTCGGTGCCGATGGCCGCCATGCGGTATCCGGAGACGATCTTGCCTCCCATGAACACGGGCTGCGTTACGGAAACACCTGCGGTGAATGTGTTGGCCAGATCCACGCTCAGGGTCATCGGCGGGATCACGGCGTACTGGTTGAATACCGGTATCCCGTTGTTGTAGACGATGTTGCCGGCGGCGTCCTTCATAAGGTCGGGAACAAGGTTCCCATAGACGTTCTTGTAGATGGGCAGGGCACCTCCTCCGAAATCGTAGTCAAATGAGTTGGAGGTCCACAGGTAGAGCCCGTATCCGGAAATCTTGGGCAGGAAATTGGTCAGGACGGCCTTGCGGTCAAATTCAGTCTTCTCCTCCATCATCCGGGCGCTGCGCAGGATGGCGCTGCTGTCAATGGCAATGGCCCTGCATTGTTCCAATGTCAGGAAGCGCTTCTGCGGCTGCGCCGTCATGGCGGCAGGATGCAGGAGGGCGGCTGATGCAATAATGAACAGAATCCTGGTAAATGTAGGTATGTGTCTCATGGTCACGCCTTTTTAATCTTAAAGAACAATGAGTACAGTACGGGCAGGAAGACGAGGGTAATCAGGGTGCCCACCGTCAGTCCGCCCATGATGGTCACCGCCAGCGAGCCGAAGAGAGGGTCGGTGAGCAGCGGAGCCATACCCAGGACGGTGGTCATCGAGGCCATCATCACGGGACGCAGACGGGACAGGGTGGAGTCGACTACGGCCTTGTAGGGCTCGACCCCGAGGCTCAGCTGCCGGTCTATCTCGTCGATGAGGACGATGCCGTTCTTGATCATCATGCCGATGATGCCCAGGCAGCCGACCATGGCTACGAAGCCGAAGCTCATGCCGGCGGCCAGCATGCCGAATACTATGCCTATGGCCACCAGGGGCAGGCAACAGACTATGATAAGCGGCTTCCGGATGTCCTTGAACAGGGCAATCATGATCAGCAGCATGACCACTATCGCGTGCGGGAAGTACTTGAACAGGTAGCGGGTGGACTGCCGGCTGGCGTCGTACTCGCCCAGCCAGGTGAGGGTGTAGCCGTCGGGCAGATCTATGGCCTCTATCCGCTCCTTTATGGCGTCGCGGGCCTGGGCTGCGGTGTATCCGGCAGTGTTGTTGCACTGGGCCTTGATGGCTCTCTGCCCGTTATAATGGCAGATCTTGGGCTCGTTCCACTCGATGACGGTGCCCGAGGTTATGGTGTTCAGGGGCAGGGGCGATACCAGGGCGTCGATGATGTCCGCCCGGCCGGTGGTGCCGGTCATCACTCCCTGTACGGTCTCCATGTTGGCTACCGACGATAAGGACGGCAGCAGGCCCCATACCGGGGTGTTGCGGATGCTTTCCACCGGCTCTCCGTCCATGCCGGTGCTGCGGATGTAGATGCCCAGCCTCTCTCCTCCCTCGTTGAGGGTGCCGCAGGGGATACCCTCGGCCGCAGCCATCACTGAGATACCGGCCGAGCTGCGGGAGATGCCGGCCTGACGGGCTGCCGCCTGGTCGTATTCCACCTTGACGGCAGGTACCATCGGAGACCAGTCGTCGGTCACCAGCCAGGTGGCGTCGCTCTCCTCCATTATGGCCTGGGCCTGGGCGCAGAGATCCTTGAGCACGGCGGGGTCAGGTCCCTGGAACATAGCCTCGATGGGATAGGGGCGGTACATCAGGTTGTACTGCTTTACCCTGACGTAGGCCTCGGGGTAGGCGGCCATCAGTTCTTTCTGTATCCTGGGGATGCTCTCTATCATTTTGTCGTAATCCTCATAGTCGATGATCAGCTCTCCGTAGCTCAGCGAGGGGTCTGCGATGGCCCTTACCAGACAGTACCGTCCCGGAGTGCCGCCGAGGGAGGTGACGACGTGATTGACATTGTCATCCTGACGGATATATGCCTCCATCTCCTCCAGATCCTTCTCCACCTTGCCGGGAGCGGTGCCCTCGGGCATACGGTACTCGATGTAGAGCTGGTTGTAGGCCATGTCTGGGAAGAACATCTGGGGGATGTACTGATAGCACCATACGCTGCCGAGCACCAGGATGACGGCTATACCGACGGCGATGAGACGGTGGGAGAGCACGTGGTCCAGCACGCGGCGGAACCAGCGGTATATCTTCGAATCGAAAGGATCGACGCTTTCAGAAGCGGTGCCGCTGCCCTTGGGATAGCGCAGGGTCAGGTCGCAGTGGACCGGGACGTGGGTCAGGGCAAGCACCCAGCTCAGCAGCAGGGAGACGGCCAGGACGATGAAGAGGTCCCTCACGTAGGTTCCGGCCATGTCCGGGGACATGAATATCGGGAAAAATGCCAGTATGGCGATGACCGTGGCTCCGAGCAGGGGCATGGCCGTCTTCTTGCAGATGTTGGTCAGGCACTGTGGCTTGGGTACTCCGCGCTTCATGTCCACGAGGATGCCGTCCACTATCACTATCGCGTTGTCCACCAGGATGCCCATCGCTACGATGAAGGAGCCGAGGGATACCCTCTGAAGTGTGCCGTCCATCATGTCCAGGATGAAGAACGAGCCGAAGACTATCACCACCAGGCTGGTGGCTATGATGACTCCGCTGCGGAAGCCCATGGTCAGCATCAGCAGCAGGATGACGATTACGATGGATTCTATCAGGTTGACGATGAAGGTGTTGATGGAGCTGCCGACTATCTCGGGCTGGAAGAAGACCTTGTGGAACTCCATGCCGGCGGGGATGGACTCGGCCTTGATCTCCTCCAGCCGGGCCTCCACTTCCTTGCCTATCTTGATGATGTCGGTGCCGGACTCGGCGGAGATGAGCAGGCCGATGGCCGGCTGTCCGTCGTACTTCATGGAGTTGCGCACGGGTGTCTGCCAGCCGTAGGTGACGTCGGCCACGTCGGAGAGCTTGAGCTGGTCGTCCTCGTGGCCCTGGATGATGAGGTTGCGTATGTCGTCGATGCTTTCGTAGGCATCCCCCATCTCTATCTTCATCCTGCGGTCCGGGGTGTCGAAGTATCCGGAGTAGATGATAGAGTTCTGGGAGTTGAGTGTGGTCAGCAGCTCGGTAGGATGCACTCCGAGGTTGGCCATGCGGTCGGCCTTCATGTCGATGTTCACGCAGCGGGTGCGTTCTCCGTAAGTAATGGCTTTGGACACTCCCTCGATGTCGCTGAGCTCCCGGCAGACCATGTCTGCGTAGCGTCCGGCCTCCTCATACCCGTATCCGTCGAATGTCAGGGCGTAGAACATGCCGTAGACATCCCCGTAGTCGTCCATGACCATGACCTGGGCGGAGGCGGGGAGGGTTGCCTTGGCGTCATTGACCTTGCGGCGGAGCATGTCCCACTCCTGCTGGGTGTCGGAGTCGGGGGTTGTGGTCTTGAGGGTGACCGTGATGATGGCCATGTCATCGAAGGACTGGGAGGTCACCGTTCCCACCTCGCTGATCCTGCGGATGGTCTCCTCGAGCGGGCGGGTTACCTCCAGTTCCGTCTCGTAGGCGGTCGCCCCGGGGTAGACGGCGGCCACTACGGCGACCTTGACCTTGATCTCCGGGTCCTCGAGCTTGCTCATGCTGTTGTAGGCAAATGCTCCGCCCACTATGAGGCAGATGAGCACCGCTACGACCAGTATCTTGTTCTTCAGGGCGTATTCTGCTATGTTCATGGCTCCGTAGGTTTACAAAAGATTACCCGGGTTGGTGGCGGACTTGCCGGGAAGTACCTTGACGCGGGCTCCGTCCTTCAGGGAATTGACTCCGGCGGTTACGACTGTCTCTCCGGCCTTCAGTCCGGAGATGATGCGGGCGTTGCCGTCGCGGTCGATGTCATCGGCGGTAACGGCCCTTCTCTGAATCGTATTGTCCGGGCCTACTGTCCATACGCAGGTCTCTCCCCTGTCCTCGAAGAGGGCTGTGGCCGGAATGCTGACCGTGCCGTCCTCGTCAGTGCGGTACTCGATGCAGACTCCTGTGCTGATGCCGGAGTGGGGCAGGGTCCCGTCAGAGGCCGGCAGGAGGGCGTAGCGGGCGGTGAAGAGCTGGTTGAGATTGGCCTTCTTGGTTATGTCGATGAGCCTGAGCTCAAATGTCTTTCCGGGATACACGTCCACGGTGCACCAGCTGTGGACGGCCTTGTCGATATTGACGAAGTCATCCACGGGTATGTCCACCTTCACGATCGGGGCACCGTCGCTGATGAGGGTGATTACCGGCATACCGGCCCCGACCGTCTCGCCGGCCTCGAAGTGTACCTGCTGGACGTAGCCGTCGAAAGGTGCGAGCATCTTCGTGTCATTGAGGGCGTTCTGGTGGGCGTGGTAGAGGGCGGTTATCTGCTCTAAACCGTACCGGGCCTTGTCATAGTCGTTCTGAGTGGCACTGCCGCGGTCCGAGAGTTCGATGACCCTGCCGGCCTCGGCCTTGACCTGCTCGTACTGGGCGGTGGTGGCGGCTAACTGTATGGCGTAGTCGCGCTCCTCTATCTCAGCCAATGTGTCACCCTGACGGACGTGCTGACCCTCGCGGAAGTGTACGGCGGCTACAGGACCCGCAACCCTGAATGACAGGTTGACATCTTTTGCCGGCTGAATCCGGCCCGGGTAGGAGACAGTGCGGGTGCTGCCGATGCTCTGTGCTGCTGCCGTTCTGACATTGGGTACGGCAACTTCCTTATGCTGCCCGTTATCTTTTGATTTACATCCTGTTAGTGATACAGCTGCAAGCACTGCGGCGACACTGACGGCGATGGTTCCGAATATGCGGTAATTCATCTTTAAAAAGTATTTAATAAACCTATTAAGGGATGGCTGTGATTATGCAAAAAATATGCCGCCTACTGCGCTACGAAGCGGTAGACTATCTCGCCTGCCTGACGCTCGGGGGCGTCCTGGGATGCGGTGAACCGGGAGGCGGATGCGGCCCTGAGGGCGTAGTCCCGAAGGCATTGGTCCGGAGATGAGACTGATTCTATGATTTTCACCCCGATGACGTAACCCTTCCGGTTGACGATGACGCTTACCGAGACATCGCCGCCGCCCATGCATTTGTAGGCCGGTACGGGCAGGTTCATGGCCTTACGGCCTTCTAAGGTGTAAGAAATGACTGAGGGGCCCTGGTACGCCTCGGCTTTCTGGCCGTCGTCCTCACGGTAGACGGAGACCTGGTCTTCGGAAGACGAGGCTTCCTCCACTTCCCGACGGGACTGGTCTAAACGCTCCTGGAGCTCGCGCGCCTCGCGGTAGATGTCCTCGGGGTTGTCGTAGCGGTCATCTCGGAGGGGCTCGGAGGCATCAACGGCCACATTGCGGATGGACTGGGCGCTCTGGCTGCGGGAGGCATTGAGGAGGGCCTCCAGTTCGGCTTCCAGTTCCTCGCTCACGCTCTCCTGCATCTGTGCCCTGGCCTCCATTGCCTCCTGGGCTTCCTGTTGTGAGAAGTCTATGACGAAAGATGTATCCCTTACCAGCTGGGTGTGTATCGACCAGCTCAGCAGGACGATGATCAGGAGCAGGTGGACGATAAGGGTGAGGTAGAGCCCGGCCTTGTCGTCGGTATCTACGCGGAGATACTTCAGCAGGGGCCTGAGCCAGGCGTTGATCCTGGACAGCGGGCCCCTGCGCAGCTTCTCGGTGAGCGGCCGGATGCGGTCAGCTATTTTTGAGATGATTTTCAATGGTGGCTATGAGCATGTCTATACCCACCTGGTTGTGCCCGCCCTGGGGCAGTATCAGGTCGGCGTATCTCTTGGTGGGCTCTATGAACTGCAGATGCATGGGCTTGAGCACTCTCTCGTAACGCTCGATTACCTTGCCCACGTCCCGGCCTCTCTCGATGATGT
Source organism: uncultured Alistipes sp. (assembly GCA_900550465.1). Classification (GTDB taxonomy): domain Bacteria; phylum Bacteroidota; class Bacteroidia; order Bacteroidales; family UBA932; genus Coprenecus. The sequence goes on along the minus strand of URSC01000024.1, from coordinate 10,083 downwards.
CGCGGGAGATTACCCTGACCAGGCGGTCGTCCGGGTCGGCGTCCACATACACCAGGATGTCCAGCATGCTGCGCAGCCTTGCGTCGGTGAAAATCAGGATGCCCTCCACCAGTATGATGTCGGCGGGATGGACGGTCACGGTCTCGGTGGCCGAGCGGGTGCAGGTCAGGTAGGAGTAGACGGGCTGCTTCACCGTCCTGCCGTGCTGCAGCTCGTCGAGCTGTTCGATGAGCAGGTCAAAGTCTATGGCGTTGGGATGGTCGAAGTTGATCTTCTGCCGGTCCTCCAGCAGGGGGATGTCGCTGTTGTCCTTGTAGTAGGAGTCCTGGGGGACAACAACGACCTCTCCTCTCTTGAAGTGTTCCGAGATCTTCTGGACCACTGTGGTCTTGCCTGAGCCCGTGCCGCCGGCTATACCGATAGTAAGCATGGCGCCGGTCTTTAAAATTCTGCGGACTTGGGTGTCCTGGGGAAGGGAATGACGTCACGGATGTTGCTCATGCCGGTGACGAAGAGGAGCAGGCGCTCGAAGCCCAGTCCGAAACCGCTGTGCGGAGCGGTGCCGAAGCGGCGGGTGTCGAGGTACCACCACAGGTTGGTCATGTCCATGTGCAGCTCGTCGATGCGGGCCATCAGCTTCTCGTAGGACTCCTCTCTCTGGGAGCCTCCGATGATCTCGCCGATCTTGGGGAAGAGCACGTCCATGCCGCGTACGGTCTTGCCGTCGTCGTTCTGCTTCATGTAGAAGGCCTTGATGTCCTTCGGGTAGTCGGTGAGGATGACAGGTTTGCCGAAGTGCTGCTCGACCAGATAGCGCTCGTGCTCGCTCTGCAGGTCCACGCCCCACGATACCGGGTACTCGAACTTGACTCCGGACTTGGTGAGGATGTCCACGGCCTCGGTGTATGTGGTGCGGACGAAGTCGGTGTTCACTACGCCCTTGAGCCTCTCGATGAGCCCCTTGTCTATCATGTTGTTGAGGAAGATGAGGTCGTCCATGCAGTGCTCCAGCGCGTATCTTACGAGGTACTTGATGAAGTCCTCGGCCAGATCCATGTTGTCCTCTATCTCGTAGAAGGCCATCTCGGGTTCTACCATCCAGAACTCGGCCAGGTGGCGGGGAGTGTTGGAGTTCTCGGCCCTGAATGTAGGTCCGAAAGTGTAGATCTCGCCCAATGCCATCGCTCCGAGCTCACCCTCGAGTTGACCGCTGACAGTCAGGTTGGTGTGGCGGCCGAAGAAGTCCTGCGACCAGTCCACCTTACCTTCCGGAGTCCGGGGAGGATTGCTCACGTCGAGGGTAGTCACCTGGAACATAGCTCCTGCACCCTCAGCGTCCGATGCTGTGATGAGGGGAGTGTGAAGGTAGTAGAAACCCTTGTCGTTGAAGTATTTGTGTATGGCGTATGCCATTGCGTGGCGGATTCTCAGCACGGCTCCGAAGGTGTTGGTGCGGGGACGCAGATGTGCGATCTCGCGCAGGAACTCCATGCTGTGACCCTTCTTCTGTAGGGGGTATTTCTCGGGGTCTGCCGTACCGTAGACCTGGATGGAGGTTGCCTGGATCTCCACTTTCTGACCGCTGCCGATGGATTCTACGAGCTTTCCGGTTACGGCGATGCAGGCGCCGGTGGTGATGTCCTTGAAGGACTCGTCCGGAGTGAAAGTAGCCATGTCGCAGACGATCTGTATGTTGTTGATGGTCGAACCGTCGTTGAGGGCGATGAAGGTGATATTCTTGTTGCCTCTTTTGGTCCTTACCCAGCCCTTGGCCAGAACTTCCTGGCCCGGAGTCTCCTTGAGGAGGGCTGCTATCTTCTGTCTTTTGAGTGTCATTGTCGTGTATATCGTATTTTTAGAATTCAATTCCCATTGCCTCGCATATCCTCTTGGGTATGTCGGTGTTGTCCATCCTTCCGGAGAACAGGCCGCTGCCAGCGCCGATGGCGAAGACAGGCACGTTGGCTGCTGAGTGGTCGCCGGTGGTCCAGCCGATGTGGGCCTCATGCGAGATTTCGTTCATGCGTTCCCTCTCTTCCTCGGAAACTTTGTCCTTCGAGCAGCGGATCTCCTCCAGCTTGTCTAAATACAGGTTATAGCCTTTCTCCCAGCTCAGGGTAAGGCCGCCGGTCTCGTGGTCGGCGGTGACTACGATGAGGGTCTCGTCAGGGTGCTCATTGTAGAATCTGACAGCCTCGGCTACTGCGTCCGAGAGGCTGAGTGTCTCCAGGATCACGGCCTTGGTGTCGTTGCCGTGGCTGGCCCAGTCTATCCTGCCGCCCTCGGACATTACGAAGAAGCCTTCTCCATCCTCCTCGTAGAGGAAATCAATGGATGCCCTGACCAGGTCGGCCTGAGTCATGTCATCCTCCTTCATATCTATGGCGTAGGGCAGCTCGGTCCTGAGCCGTCCGTCTTTCTGCAGGAGCATCATTTTCTCTGCTCCGTCTTTCTTGGATGCGAAGTCATCCATGCCCTCCGCAATCACGTAGCCTCCCTTCCCGATGGCCTCGTATACTGATACTCTGTCCTCATCATCTCCGGTGCTCTCTATCGCACCGCCTCCTGCGAAGAACTCGAACTCAGATGCCGGTATCTCTGACGCGATCTCGTAGTAGTTGCCCCTGTTCACGTTATGACCGTAGAATGCTGCGGGGGTAGCGTGATTGATGCCTACCGTCGAGGAGATGCCTACCTTGTAGCCTGCATCATGTATTTTGTAGGATATGCTCTCCAGGGCTGTCGAGTCGGGCCCTGTCGCCAGCATGCCGTTCTTGGTCTTGCTTCCGGTAGAAAGGGCTGTTCCTGCAGCAGCCGAGTCAGTAATCAGGTTGGACTCGGAATGCGTCACCGCCCAGCCGAGGACGGGGAAAGCTGAGAAGGACAGCGGTCTGCTGTCGAATACGTCCTGGGTGTAGCCCAGCCAATACTCGGTAAGGGAAACATGATTGAATCCCATGCCGTCACCGATGAAGTAGAATACGTATTTTGCCTTCTGCTGCGCGGAAGCAACCAGGGGAAGCAGGAGGATTAGGATGAGAAGTGAGAACTTTTTCATTACTCTGTGTTACAATAAGTTATTTAGTTAAAAATGGGTGTCCCACTATGCATGAGGCACCCATTTCTCAATCTGAGCAGTAAGATTTAGTTCACTGCTGCGGGAGCAGTCTTTCTTGCTGCGTACATTATCTTCAGTGCGGAGCAACGGCGGAGCTCCTGCTTAACCTCGGTGACGATACCCATACGGGTGCCCTCGTCGATTTTAAGAGAGATGCTCATCAGCTCGCGGTCAACCTCACTCAGGGCCTCACGCTCAGCGGCTACGAAGTCGCTGATGTCCTTTACGGTCCTGAAGGAGTCATTGAGCTGGATTCGGGAGTCCGTTCCGTACTCTTTCTGATACTGCAGTGAGGGAGTACCGATGAAGATGTAGGAGGCGAGGTCCTTTCTTTCGAGCTTGGTTGCCTCTGTAGCCTCAGGCAGCTTCACATTCACCATACGGTCAGTCTGACGCATACTGGTGGAGACCATGAAGAACATGAGAATCATGAACACGATGTCCGGGAGGGATGCCGTGTTGATACCGGGTGTTCCTTTGTCTCCTTTTCTGATGAATTTTGCCATTGTTTAGTCCTCCTTATTGCTTAGTTACATCCAAAGGTTCTGCCTCTGAGAGACGGTTAGGGATAGCCTCGCGGACGATATCCTGCTTGTCAACAGGAAGGTCGTTGTAGACGGCACCGAAATGTGCCATTGCGAAATCATCCCTGACCTTATTGATGGCTCTCACTATAACGTCCGTAATCTCGATGTATTTGCTGTAGAGACTCTGACGGTCGTTCTGGAGTGAAATCACACCTTCAGATACCGGGTATTCTCCGAAGCCTTCGATATTCTTTACGGTCTTCGAGGGAAGATCCGAACGGTCATTGGGATTAGTGAGGAACTCAATAATAATCTCTTCAAGCTGCGCATCCGAAAGAATAACTTGTCCGCCTGCCATAACGCCGTTCCTGGAGTTGATCTTCACGTCGAGCATGTTTCGACGGTTCACCTTCAAGTCCTCCAGCTGAGCGTTCTCGGGAGGCATAGGAGGGAGACGGCGGGACAGACCTGTTTCAGGGTCCATCGTACTCACCATCAGGAAGAAGATCAGCATGAGGAACGAGATGTCCGCCATGGAACCTCCGTTTATTTCAGGTGTTTTCTTAGATGCCATAATTGATTAACCTCTATTTTTAATAAGATTTCTTACGCTGCCCCATACTAAAGCAAGTAATGCGATAACAACCAGTGCATAACTCAGGTTGAGCAGTGTGTCGGTCATTTTCAGGGTAGCATGTGTAGGCTGTACTTCCATGTTGACAGCGATGGGGTCACCGCTTGCCAGCAGGTAGGAAAGGCCGATGAGCACAACGGCTATCAGCAGTAGAAAACCTGTCTTCTTGAGGGACTTCTTGTTTCCCGCCATATTGATGAGCGAGAGTACCACTACAAGCACGATGGCTGCGATAACCAGCGCGTATGCCCAGAAGAGCACTACATCGAGCATGCCGGTGGTGGCAAGTGCCTCGGCCTCGTTTGCTACTGTGTAGAGTCCGGTGTTCGCATTGTAGATGAAGAATGCAACCAGACCTACCAGAGAGAGTACCAGCAGACAGATCTCTAATATTTTTGTGAATTTGCTTGTCATGAGATTGTTAAATTACTTGTTCTGATATTTTACGATCATATCCACGAGGGAGATGGAAGCGTCTTCCATGGAGAGGACGATGCCGTCAACCTTGGCGATAAGATAGTTGTAAAGTATCTGGAGAATGATGGCGACGATAAGACCGCCGACGGTGGTAATCAGAGCGACTTTCATACCTCCTGCAACGAGGGTCGGGCTGATGTCACCTGCTCTCTGAATCTCGTCGAATGCCTGAATCATACCGATCACAGTTCCCATAAATCCGAGCATAGGTGCGATAGCGATGAAGAGGGTAACCCAGGAGAGACCGCCCTCAAGCTGTCCCATCTGAACAGAGCCGTAGGATGTGATGGATTTCTCAACTTCCTCTACTCCCTTGTCGTAGCGGAGCAGACCCTGATAGAAGATGGATGCAACAGGACCGCGGGTGTTGCGGCAAACGTCCTTAGCTGCTTCTACACCACCGTTGTTCAGAGCGTCCTCAACTTTCTTGAGAAGCTTCTCGGTGTTGGTGCTGGCCAAGTTCAGGTAAATAATCCTCTCGATGGCAACGGCAAGACCGAATACGAGGCAGGCGATGATGGTGGCCATGAAGCCGGCGCCACCCTCGATGAAGAGCCTCTTGATTTCCTGATGCATGGGAGCCTCAGCGGGAGCCTCCTCTGCGGCAGCCTCGTCAACGGGCTCGAAGGCTACCAGTTCGGATGAATCAGCAGTGGTGAGAGAGTCTCCGTCCTGCGCAGATGCGTATTGTGCAGTGAAAGTCATGAGACCCATAACTGCCAAAAACATGAAGATTTTTTTCATACAATTTTTGATTAGTTATTAAACAAGTTTTTAATGAGTTTTTTCAATCAGCTAATTTGCGGAGAGGGCGGGATTCGAACCCGCGAAACCCTTTTGGAGTTTACGCACTTTCCAGGCGCGCGCCTTCGACCACTCGGCCACCTCTCCGTTAAAAACACCGCCAAAATTAGAAATTATTTTTCATAAAATCTACATTTCAGTGAGTTCTCCGCGCATATTTTTTTCAAGAAAATAAACAATATCCTTATTATCAGCGTATTGGCCTAGTAAAAAAAATAACTTGGCCACTGCGGCTTCCGTGGTGCAGTCTCCACCTCCGACGACTCCGATATTCTTCAGCGACTTTCCGGTCGAGTAGGTGTCCATGTCGACCCTGCCGGCCAGGCACTGTGTTATGTTGAGAACTATCAGGCCCCTGTCGATGGCTTTTTTCAAAGTGTCTGTGAACCACTTCCCGGAAGGTGCGTTTCCGGAGCCGTAGGTTTCCAGGATGATGGCCCTGGTGCCCGGGATGCTCACCATGGCGTCGAGTATCTCCTGTTTCATCCCTGGGATGACCTTAATGATGAGTACAGACGGATCCAGGCTGTATACCGGCCTGAGCGGTCTGGACCAGTCGTCGGGATAGCGGATGAACGCGGTGTTGAACTTGATGTGAATGCCTACTTCCGCCAGAACGGGGTAGTTGGCGGAGCGGAAGGCCCTGAAGTTCTCCGCTGTGTATTTTGTGGTCCGGTTGCCCCTGTACAGCTGGCTCTCAAAGTAGATGCAGACCTCGGGAACCATGGGATGGCCGTAGGGGTCCTTGGACGCGGCAATCTCAATTGACGAGATGAGGTTTTCCTTGCCGTCCGTACGCAGCATTCCGATGGGCAGCTGGCTGCCGGTGAAGACCACGGGCTTGGTGATGTCGCCGAGCATGAAGCTGAGTGCGGAGGCCGAGAACGACATGGTGTCCGTTCCGTGCAGGATGACGAACCCGTCGTAGCTGCCGTAGTTGTCCTCGATGAGTCTGGTGAGTCTTTTCCAGAACTCGATGTTGACGTCGGACGAGTCTATGACCGGATCGAAGGAGTATGTGTCGATGCGGTATCCGAACTTCTTGAGCTCGGGCACTTCTTCGAGGATCTGCGAGAAGTCGAAAGGACGCAGGTCGAAGGTAACCGGATCCTGTTTCATTCCGATGGTGCCGCCTGTATAGACGAGCAGGATGGATGTTCTCTTGTCTTGCATAAGGTCTGTCAGATGTTATGTCAGGTTAAATAATGCTTTTGCTGCGGCGGTTGTCGCAAGGTCTACGGCCTCGACGGGCATTTCCTTGATCTGCGCGATCTTTCCGGCTATCAGGCCCAGGTATGAGGACTCGTTGCGCCTGCCCCTGTAAGGTACGGGAGTGAGCCAGGGCGAGTCAGTTTCCAGCAGGATGTCCTCTAGCGGAATAGTCTTTACGGTGGAGGCTATGCCGGCGTTCTTGTATGTGACGACTCCTCCGATGCCTACGCGGAAGTCTCCGTACCGGCGGATCCTGCGGTAAGTCTCAATGCTGCCGGAGAAGGCGTGGAAGACACCTTTCATGCCTATGCCGGCCTCAGCCAGTCCGTCCAGGACTTCGAACACCGTGTCGTGGGCGTCGCGTACGTGTATGATGACCGGCAGGCCGGCTTCATCGGCCCATATCATCTGCTGTCTGAATACCTCCACCTGCTCCCTGAAAAATTCATCGGACCAGTGCCGGTCCAGCCCTATCTCACCCATAGCCGTCCATCCGCCCTCGGCCAGCCTGGCCTCGACAAAGTCCAGCTCGTGTTTCCAGTTCCTGTCCACGGATGTCGGATGGAGGCCTGTTGCGACACTCACCCTTCCGTCTGCCGCGGCGGCGCATTCCATCATCCGCCCGTGGACGGATGAATCGATGCCTGGAAATACCAGATGTTCTACTCCTGCGTCCACAGCTCTCTGAAGGGCCTGTGGAAAGTCCTCGCGGAAGGCCTCGTCATAGAGGTGGGAGTGTGTGTCGATCATACTATACCTTTAATATATAATTGCCGTAAATGTCCGATCCGACAGTCCCGTCCAGCTCCATCTCGGTAAGAGCCGCCAGGGTATCGGAGGGATCGGCTCCGGATTTCCTTATCAGTTCGTTGCGGCTGAGAACCGAATCAGCCGATAAAGCTAGTAAAATATTCCGTCGGATGTAGTCACTTTTTTCAAAAAGTTGCTCAAGAACTTCCCGCCGTCCTGTTACATTCCTGTCGTTCCAGCCCATATAGGACGCTACACTCTCCGGAGATGATATGAGTGCGGCCGCATTGGCCTCGATCAGGCGGTTGCATCCTGCCGACAGCGGGTCGCCGACACGTCCGGGGACGGCCATCACCTCCCTGGAGTAGGAAAGGGCGGTGCGGGCGGTAATCAGGCCTCCTCCTTTTTCTGCCGACTCAACCAGGACTACGCCGTCGGACATCCCGGCTATGATGCGGTTGCGCCTGAGGAATGTGACGGCCATGGGGGTGGAGCCTTTCGGGAAATCCGTGACAAGGGCTCCCTGGCCCGCTATCCTGACAGCATGCTGCCTGTGCTGCGGGGGATAGATGCTGTCCAGTCCTGTGGGCAGGACTGCTATGGTCGGCAGCCCGTATTCCATGGCGGCGGTGTGCGCTGTGATGTCTATGCCGTATGCCAGCCCGCTTATGACGGCCGGTTTCACGCTCAGGCGGGAGAGACTCTCCACTATCCTGCGGCACTGTTCCCTGCCGTATACGGTGGCCTTCCTTGTCCCTACAATGGCTATGGTCCGGGCGTGGTTAAGTTCTGCTCTGCCCATGTGGAACAGGATGACGGGTGCATCCGGGCATTCTCTCAGCCTTCCGGGGTATTCCCTGTCGCGGATGTATATGATCCGGATGCCGTGCTCCCTTACCCACTTCACTTCCTCCCACGCGGTCTTCAATGTCCGCGGATCCTTCAGAGCACTGCTGTAATGGCCGCCGTCACCGAGCAGCTCCAGCAGTTCCCTTTCCGACAGGGCGAAAATGTCCCCTGGGGATGCGAACATGTCCGTAAGCCGCCGGGCATCCCGGCAGTTGTAGTTGAATACCCTGTTGAGGGCGCAGGCATATACTGTCTCGTCGTATTCCATGCGGCGAAGATATGGAAGGAGGGGCCGGTCTGGGATAAAATAAAAAAAAACGGACATGAAATATCCGTTTTTAACTTTATGCAGTTTTTTAAAATTATCTGGTGTAAAGGAATTTGTCTCCGTATTTCTCCTGGTAGTAAAGAGAATCCTCTGTGTCGAATGTGTCTATGGCGAAGACTTCGTTCTCGATGTCGCGTGCGTTCCGGATCTGGTGCTGCTCCACCACGTTGCTCCTGTTGCGGACGGTGTCGTAGGTGAATATGCCGATGCCGCAGATGAGGATGACGGCCGCGGCGGCCTTGGTCCAGCCGGAGCGGAGAACCCGGAAGAATACGGGGCGGCGCTCCATGCTGCTTTCCTCCTCCCCGAACATCCCCCGGCGCAGGCGGCGCATGGCCTCGAGTCTGGCCCTGCATTCGCGACATACGGAAAGATGTTCCTGAACAGCGGTCTCCTCCTCGGAGGTGAGCCGGTTCAGGAAGTAGTCCGAAAGTGTCCTTATGTCGATATGTCCGCTCATCTGTATTTCTCAATCATTTTCTTATACCGGTCATACAGGCTGGTCTTGAGTCTTTTTATCTCCTGTCTGACTCTGGCGCATTCCTTCACCAGTTCCTTTCCCTCCATGTCTCCGAAGTGCCGGGCGACGATCTTCTCGTACGAAAGTCCGTCTATGTAATGCTCGAACATCCTCTGTACCTTGTCCTCGTATCCCTTGATCAGTTCGTCATGGAGCGGGTGCTCCTTATTATATAATATGACGACAAAATACCCCTGGACGGAATCTTTGTCCGAAAAGTCGATATAATTGGCAAGGCCTCCTGCTTGTGACGGAAAATTTTCAGGTTTTGTAACAGGATTGTTGAAATATTTTTCGTCATCCTCCGCAGTGAGCTTATACTGAATGGCATCGATGTCGGCAGGGGTCTTGGCACGGTTGCGGGCAAGTTCCTTGTTCTTATTTTTCAGGACTCCTACCGAGTAGGATATCACGGCTTTCGAGTCCACCGGCTCCTTGAGGCGGCGCTCCACTACCGCGCGGTTGACCGAGATGCAGGTGTCGCTCCAGATGTCGTGTATGTTGTTGTCTCCTGCGATTCCGGACATCTGGTAGCAGAAGGCTGCTGTGATCGGTTTCAGCTTGAGGTAGAACTTTTCCCAGTAGAAATTCTTGTTGTCCCTCATGTCCTTGATGATACGGGTCTCGTTGACTGGGAAATTGTCCTTTGCCATATTCCTGCAGAAACTGTCCAGTTCCCCGGTGTTGCCGAATGAGGGCATCCCTGAGAAGTTGATGGTGTACAGTTCCTGAAAAAGATCCGGCTCCAGTGCGTAGGAGAGTGTATCTGCATCCGGGGCCAGGTACCGGTCGGTGTCTGTCCGTTCCGAAGCCTCGAACATTTTCCTCAGATGGACTCTCATGAGAGAGGCGGGGCGCGCCCGC
>URSC01000023.1 GCA_900550465.1 uncultured Alistipes sp. | reverse complement strand
GCCCAAGGGCCCCCCCCGAGGAGCCGACAACGGCCTCGGCTGCGCCGTAGCCATGGCTGTCCTCGAGTCCAATGACCTGGTACACGGTCCCGTGGAGGCCCTCTTCACCATCGACGAGGAGACCGGCATGACCGGCGCCAAGGCCCTCAAGGGCGGCATCCTCAAGGGTGACATCCTGGTCAACCTCGACTCGGAGACCGAGGGCGAGCTCTATGTAGGCTGCGCCGGCGGTCTGGACACCGACGCCGAGTTCAGCTACAAGTCCGAGCCGGTAAGCAAGGACACCGACCAGTACCGCATCATCATCAAGGGACTCCGCGGAGGCCACTCCGGCATGGAGATCAATGAGGGACGCGCCAACTCCAACAAACTGATGGCCCGCCTCCTCCTTCCCCTGCTGCGGGACTTCAAGGGCGAGCTCATCTCCATCGAGGGAGGCAACATGCGCAACGCCATCCCCCGCGAGGCCGAGGCCGTCGTGGCCCTGCCCAAAAAGAAGGCCGCCAAGGCCCTCAAGGCCATCAATGCAGCCGTAGCCGACATGGAGCATGAGTACGCTCCCATCGACCCGGGTCTGGAAGTACTCGTGGAGAAGACCAAGGGTGCCAGAAGAATCATCCCCACCGACGTAGCCCTCAATGTAGTGAAGGCCCTCCTCGCCTGCCCCTGCAACGTAGACCGCATGAGCCTCGTGATGCCCGGCCTCGTAGAGACCTCCAACAACCTGGCCATCGTCAAGTCCGACGGAAAGAAGATCAATGTCAAGACCCTCATGAGAGGCTCTACAGACTCCGCCAAGTACGCCCTGAGAGACGCCATCCAGAGCGCCCTCGAGCTCGGCGGCGCCAAGGTGAAGTTCTCCGGCGGATACTCCGGCTGGCAGCCCAACATGGAGTCCGACATCCTCAGGACCATGAAGGAGACCTACAAGGCCCTCTACGGCAAGGAGCCCGATGTAAAGGCCATCCACGCCGGCCTCGAGTGCGGTATCCTCTCGACCAACTACCCTCACTGGGACATGATCTCCTGCGGACCGACCCTGATGTCTCCTCACTCCCCCGACGAGAGACTGCTGATCCCCACCGTGGAGAAGTTCTGGAACTTCATCAAGGAAGTCCTCAAGAACATTCCCGTGAAGTAATTTTGGTAATTGACAGATTATTACTATCTTTGCAGCCCTTTCCCAAGATGCGGAAAGGGCTTTTTAATTACTAATTTAATAACAATCAAGATGTTAAAACAGTACGAAACCGTTTTCATTGCAACTCCCGTTTTATCTGAGGAACAGATAAAGGAAGCGGTAGAAAAGTATCGCGGCTACATCCTCTCCGAGGGTGGTGAGATCGTGAACGACGAGGACTGGGGCCTGAGGAAACTGGCCTACCCCATCCAGAAGAAGACCACAGGGTTCTACCACCTGTTCGAGTTCAAGGCCGACTCACAGTTCATCGAGAAGCTCGAGACACAGTACCGTCGTGACGAGCGCATCATCCGCTTCCTGACCTTCGCGATGGACAAGGACTCTATCGCCTACTCTGAGCGCAGACGCGCCAACAAGAAAGAATCAACAACCGCAGCAGCAAAGGAGGAATAAGCCATGGCCGTAAACAACGAAATCAGATTTCTCAACCCTCCTACAGTAGAGGTAAAGAAGAAAAAATACTGCCGCTTCAAGAAAGCGCACATCAAATACGTGGATTACAAGGACGCTGAGTTCCTCAAGAGGTTCCTCAACGAGCAGGGAAAGATTCTTCCCCGCCGTCTGACCGGTACTTCCCTGAAGTTCCAGCGCAAAGTAGCCCAGGCAGTTAAACGTGCAAGGCATCTCGCCCTGCTCCCTTACGTAACAGACTTATTGAAATAAGGAGGACAGTGTATGGAAATCATTCTGAAACAGGACGTCGCCAATCTCGGGCATAAGGACGATATAGTAAAGGTAAGAAACGGCTACGCTGTCAACTACCTCATTCCCCAGGGCATGGCCATTCTCGCCACCGAGTCCGCCAAGAAGGTACTCGCCGAGAACATCCGCCAGAGGGCACACAAGGAGGCCAAGATCCGTGAGGAGGCCAGCGCACTCGCAGCCAAGATCAACGGTCTGACAGTGAAGGTTGCAGCCAAGATGAGCTCCAAGGGCAAGATCTTCGGTTCTGTGGGCAACATCCAGATCGCCGAGGCCATCGCAGCACTCGGAGTGGAGGTTGACCGCCGCAACATCACCATCGCCGGTATGGACAACATCAAGGAAGCCGGCATCTACGACGCCAGCGCCAAGTTCTACAAGGACATCAAGGCTGACTTCAAGGTAGAGGTAGTCGGAGACGGCACCGAGACCGCAGAAGAGGCTCCCGCAGCCGAGTAATCAGCACTTCAACGCATAAAAAGGCGGCCCGCTCACTAAGAACGGGCCGCTTTCTTTATTCTAGGACTGATGCCTATGCCTCACGACGTGAGGCATAGGTATCGTCGATCGTATCAAGCTCGGTATTGTACTGCTTCTTGCCGGACACCGCGTCGTTGTAGGTGCAGGGGCCGGAGATACAGCCGTCGGGGCATACCATCATTTCGAGGAACTGTGCCGGAGCCTTCTTGGTCTTGGCGTAGCTCTTCATCAGCGCGATGTTCTTCTTGTCCATGCCGGCCACGCGGAGGGAGTTGACATCCTCGCCCAGGAAAGCCTTCACGGCTCCGGCGACTCCGCCGCTCTGACCGAAGGCATGGGCCTCCTTGACCGAAAGGGTCTCTACCTCGTAGGGCTCCACCTTGTCGAAGTCTATCTCATAACCGGAGAGGACACTGCCGAGCTCCTCGAAGGTCATGACATAGTCCACGTTGGGATTGCCCTTGGCCTCCTTGCGCTTGGCGATGCAGGGTCCTATGAAGACCTGCTTGGCTGCAGGATACTTCTCCTTGACTATCTGTGCGCTGTAATACATGGGCGAGCCGGTGGACGACACGAAGGGGGCCATGTCGGGGATGTGCTTGCGCACCAGTTCTATCCATGAAGGGCAGCAGCTCGTGGTCATGAAGGGCTGGCCCTCGGCGAGTTTCTCCTTCAGCTCATGCGCCTCATTGGTCACCGTCATCATAGCACCCTCGGCCACCTCCACCACTGCCGAGAATCCGACTGCCTTGATGGCTCCGTAGAGTTTCTCCTTGGTCGTATTGAACTGTCCCAGGATGGAGGGAGCGACCATGGCCACCACGGGACGGCCCTCCCAGATATTGTTCAGTACGTCGAAGACCTGAGATATCTCGAAGATAGCACCGAATGGACAGGCGTTCAAGCACTTGCCGCAGTAGATGCACTTGTTCTCATCGATATGCTCCACACCGTACTGGTCCTTGGATATGGCTTTCACCGGGCAGGCCTCCTCGCAGGGCACGGGGATATATACGATGGCATGGTAAGGACAGCTGTTATAGCACTTGCCGCAGTTGATGCAGAGGTCGTGGTCTATCACAGCCTGGCCGTGACGCTTGATGTCGTGGCTGATGGCGCCCTTGGGGCAGTTCATGGAACAGCTGCGGGCCACACAGCCACGGCACAGGTTGGTTATCTCATAGTTGGTCTTCACGCAGGACGAGCATGCCTCGTCTATGACGCACATGATGTTGTCCTTCTGCTCCCTCTCTCCGCTGATTGCCCGGCGGGCATATTCCGAAAGGGGTGTGAGCTCGTCCTTCTCGTCGTTCATGTCATAACCGAGGAGGGGGAACATCTTGTATTTCCACACAGCCCTCTCCTTATGCACGCAGCACCTTCCCAGCACCTCGGCCTTGCGCGGACTGAGCTGGATAGGCAGTCTGTCGATATCGGCTACGAGCCGGTCCTCTTTCCATTTATTAACCATCATCGCCAGCAGTTTGTGGCGGACAATCATCACATTGTTTGTAAAAGCCATATAATAACTTCTAATTCGTTAAAAAAACGCTGCAAATGTAACACTTTATCCCTAATCTCCAATTTTTCTTTTACCGGACGGATACCGGAAGCCTCCGAGAGCCAACTGGATTATAGACACTTTTGGACGGGGCACCCCGCATCCCTGAGCCGAAACCGCCATCCGGGAACGCATCCTGCGGTAATCCCCGTGAGCCCTGACAACGGATCTGAAGAATGAAAACTTGCCTGTAAGCAGATAAACACAGGCTATAGCTCCGTCCAGGCACATCCTGGCCAGGATAATCCTGGAGCGGGAGCGGCGCGGCAGGTTCCTGTACATCATCAGGAGGTTGTTGCGGAAGTTCAGGTAGAGCTTGCCGGGAGAGTTGTTGGGAAGCGTGCCTCCCCCCACATGATACACGACAGAGCGCGGATCCACCCAGACCTCCCAGCCGGCTAGCATGGCCCTCCAGCATAGGTCTATCTCCTCCATGTGGGCGAAAAAACTCTCCTCCAGGCCTCCCAGTTCCCTCCAGACTTCGGAGCGCACCATACAGGCGGCGCCGGAGGCCCAGAACACCCGGCAGGGCGCATCGTACTGCCCCCTGTCCTCCTCTATCCTGTCCAGAATCCTTCCACGGCAATAGGGGAAATACCACCTGTCCACGAAGCCGCCCGAGGCTCCGGCATGCTCGAACCACCCCCTGCGGCTGTAGCTCAATATCTTCGGAGCGCACACCGCACAGCGGGGACGGCTGTCCATGAAGGCCTCCAACTCCGTGAGCCAGCCCGGGGTCACCTCTATGTCCGAGTTGAGCAGCAGATAATAGTCATAGCGTTCAGAGGGATCGGCCTCCAGATGCGCCAGCGCCCTGTTGTAACCTCCGGTGAAACCGTAGTTGCGGTCCAGCAGTATCAGCCGGACCTGCGAGGGCCATTTTTCCCGCAGCAGTTCCACGGAGCCGTCCTGCGAACCATTGTCGGCCACGTACAGGACATCGTCCGGGGGCATGCAATCCAGGACGGAGGGGATGAACTGTTCGAGGAACGCCTTTCCGTTCCAGTTAAGTATGACTACAGCAGTCCGTGACATATTCCGACGTTATAAGACTTCCTTCAACATAGGCAGACGCACCGCATTGGAGCCTTTGAGCAGGACGGTGCAGCCGTCAGCGGGCCTCTCCTCCAACACCTTCCGGGCCTCCTCCACATCCCGGCAGAATGTCAGGCGGCCGTCCTCAGCCAGGGAGGGGCATTCCCGGGCAGCACGCAGGAACTCCCCGCCCACCAGCAGCACTCTCCCGCAGTCCTGCATCCCGGCGGCAGTCTCCATCACCCTGACATGCTCCTGGACTGAGTCCTGTCCAAGTTCGAGCATCTCCCCCAGGATCAGCATCTTGTTGGGAAAATGCGAAGCGGCGAAATTGCTCAGGGAGGCCCTCATGCTGGAGGGGTTGGCATTGTAGGTATCCAGGACCAGCAGGTTGCGGGCCGTGCGCTCCAGCTGGGAACGGAGGTTCGAGGGCACGTATGCCTCCACGGCGGCTGCGGCATCCTCCAGGGAAACTCCGAAATAGCGCCCGATGCAGAGGGCTGCCGCCACGTTAGGGGCATTGTAGGAGCCGACGAGGTGGGTGGACACTGTGATCCCTTCGGGAAGCTTCAGACGGAGACAGGGTTCCTCCGCCGTTACCGGCAGTAAGGAGATTCCGGCAGCCTCCACCCCGTAACGGACCGTCCTGAGGTCCGGCCGCATGGAGGCCATGGCGCAGAGGTCGGGGTCACCGGCATTGAGGAAGACGGTGTCCCCGGTGCGCTGGAGATAATCGTAGAGCTCGCCCTTGGCCCGCTTGACCCCCTCGAAGGAGCCGAAACCCTCGAGATGGGCCTTGCCCACATTGGTGATGAGTCCGTAGTCCGGCAGGGCAATGGCCGCCAGGGCCGCAATCTCCCCGGGATGGTTGGCCCCCATCTCCACCACTGCTATCTCGGTCTCCGGGGTCAGGCGCAGCAGGGTCAGGGGTACTCCGATGTGGTTGTTCAGGTTGCCTATGGTGGCCGTCACCCGGTACTTGGCCGAGAGGACGGCGCAGATGAGTTCCTTGGTCGTGGTCTTGCCGTTGGTGCCGGTAAGGCCCAGCACCGGTATGCGGAATGACGAGCGGTGACGGCGGGCGAGGGCCTGCAGGGCCTCGAGCGTGTCGTCCACCGCGATGTACTGTCCTCCGTCCAGGATTCCGCTGTCCCGGGAGACCACCGCCCATGCCGCTCCTGACTCCAGTGCGGCGGCGGCGAAACGGTTGCCGTCGAAATTGTCCCCCCTCAGGGCGAAGAACATCACCCCGGGCTCTATCCTGCGGCTGTCGGTGGACACTCCCGTGGAGGAGAGGAATGCGTCGTACAGCCTGTTTTCTATTGTCCTGTCCATTGTCTTAAGAAATTCTGAACATTCTACTTCCGTCCGGTGGAGCCGAAGCCTCCCTCCCCTCTCGCACTCTCCTCCAGCACCTCGACCTCTTCCCATTCCACACGCTCGTGACGGGCTACGACCATCTGGGCTATGCGCTCGCCGGGATTGACGGTGAACGGCTCCGACGAGAGATTGACCAGAATGACCTTGATCTCCCCGCGGTAGTCCGCGTCTATCGTGCCCGGGGTATTGACCAGGGAGATTCCGTGCTTGACTGCCAGGCCGCTGCGGGGACGTATCTGCGCCTCGAATCCGGCCGGCAACTCGATGTACAGACCGGTGGGTATGAGTTCCCGCTGCAGGGGGCCGAGGGTTACGGGCTCGGCGATATCAGCCCTGAGATCCATCCCGGCAGACTGGCCGGTGGCATAAGAAGGTGCCTCGAAATGAGACTTATTGACTATCTTGACTTTCATTGAGTGATGTATTATGTCTTCTGAAATATTTCTCGATACAGAACAGACCCGCCATATAGACGCCTATCAGCATGGTCCGTATCACCAGCACCCATCCGTATGGAACGGAGTCCGGCACCGCCATGGCTGCGGCATAGAGCGCCAGACCGAGCAGGACAGATGCGCCTATCTTGCCCCAGCGGTAGGGTATGGAGTAGTATTTGCGGCCGAGCAGAACGCTGAGCACCAGCATCGTCAGGTAACTGAAGAAATGACCCCACGCGGCGGCGTGATAGGAGTACACCGGGAGGAAGACGATGTTGATGACGGCTGTCACCGCCAGACCGGCCAGGGTGATGTATATGGCGAAGGAGGGACGGTCGGAGAGCTTGTACCACATGGACACGTTGAAGAGCATGCCCATCATCATGTAGGCCAGCAGCATCACCGGGACTATGCCCATGCCCTCGCGGAAGTCGCTGCCCACGATGAGCTGGATGATGTCCAGATAGAAGGTCACTCCCAGGAATATCAGCATGCAGAACATCACGAAGTACTCCATCACAGAGGCGTAGACCCGCTTGAAGTCCTTCTGACGGGTGTTGGAGAAGAAGAACGGCTCCGCGGCGAAGCGGAACATCTGCACGAAGAGGCTCATGATCACCGCCACCTTCACGGCCGCCTGATATACGCCCAGGTCAGCCCTCCACAGGCTGTCGTCCACGTTGAAGAAACGGAATAGTATCCTGTCCAGAAAATCGTTCATCACACCCGGCAGACCGGCCACCATCAGCGGCAGGGAGTAGCGCAGCAGGTCCTTCAGTGTGCGGCTGTCCGGGCTCAGGCCCAGGCGCAGCAGTTCGGGGATGAAAAGCAGGAAGCAGAGCACGCAGCTGACCAGTATGGAGTGTATCCGGTAGGAAAAATCCGGTACGGCGGGTATCAGGCCCGAGAGCAGGTTGTCCGGATGCGCGGCGGCATACCGGGGGTACCAGAGAAAGAGCAGCAGGTTGGTGCCGGCTTCGGCCAGGATCTTGACCACCTTGAAGGCCGCAAACCGCCAGGCCCGGTTCTCCTGCCGCAGCTTGGCGAAGAGTATGGCCGTGAAGCAGTCGGAGAAGAGTATGATACCTATGTATATATAGACGTTCCAGTATCCTCCGTAGCCCATCCGCTCCGACAGCCCCCTTCCGAAGAGGAGCATCAGCAGGAGAAATACCGCCGACACCGTCGAGACTGCGGCCAGCGCACCGGAGAACACCCGGCGGGGCTCATAGCCCTCCTTGTTGGCGAAGCGGAAACAGCCGGTCTCCAGTCCCATGGTCAGCAGGACCTGCAGGACCGCGATATAGGACATGAACTCCGTCAGTACACCGTAATCCGCAGTAGAGAGAGTATAGGTGTACAGCGGCAGCAGCATGTAGTTGAGGAAGCGGGCCACTATAGTGCTGGTCCCGTAGATTGCCGTCTGCCCGGCCAGTTTACCCAGTATCTGTTTCATTCCCATAAGATTCAGAACATTTTAGTTTTTCAGTCCGTGCTCCCTGAATATCAGGAAGCCGATGTTGAACGACGGGTACCATTTCGCTTTCTCCGCCCTCTCGTAGTAGGCACAGGAAATGGACACCGGGCCTATGGGGGACTGCCACACCAGGGCCGCATTGCCGATAAAGCTGCCGTCAGGGAAAGGTTCCGAGTACTCATATCCTCCCGCAGCAGTCTGCTCCAAGGACTTATACGGCTGAAAATATCCTCCGGACAGCTGCAGGAAGAATGTCTTGGAGAACTTCACCACAGGTGTAATCATGGCGCCCAGATATATCGGCGCCCGGTAGGCCCCCAGCATAAGGGTCCTGCTGTGCACCGTAGGCTGAAAGGCCGGCATGGCTATCATCGTGGAGGTATAGTCACACAAATTCAGGGCAGTGGAGACAGTAAGGTCTATATTGTAGCCCAGGGAGAACCATTTCCCCAGATCGTAGTAATCCTCCAGATTGAGCCTGGCCAGCAGAGTGTGCTTCAGCGGCTGCAGTACCTCCGTTCCGTCAGCGTACATGGTGCCTTCCTCATGGCTCTCGTGACTGAAGATATAGCGCAGCTCGAGAAGGCGCCTTCTCCCGGAGGTAGGATACATGTTGTAATCCAGTGTCGTCTGAGCCACCTTCAGCCTGGCCGTAGCGTATGACAGACGGGTACGGTCCTCACGGTCATACTGTGTGTAGTTGTCCGCCGGGAAATAGGTGTACCGGTTGCTGCCGACAGTAAAGCCGAACTCCATCAGGATACTGCTGTTGTATGACACAGGAGTTCCCATATTGACGGTCAGATAGGTCTCGTTCTCCTTGATATTGCCTGCCAGAGCCTTGGAGAAAAGCAGTCCTTGACTGCTGCCGAAATAGTCGAACTGATGTGCATTCAGCATCACCTCATACAGGAAGAGCGGACGGATGCCGATATGCTGGCGGAAATACAGTCCAGCCCCCGTAAAGAACTGGCCTATGTCCAGATTGAGGGCGGCGTTCCACGGGTGACGGGAGAAATGGATATGCGACAGTCCCAGAAAGCCCTGCATAAGAGAGGACGAGGAGATATTGCCCCCGACAGACACCGACAGCACGTTCTTGGGGACGGTCTGCAGGTGCAGGGTGTAGAGGGAGTCCCGGTTGATGGTGGCGGTAGGGTAAAATGACTGGATGGCATTGGTCGAGAGCACGCGGTAGTATCCCCTCTTGGCGTCATTGAAGGTAAAGGTGTCCTTCCGGTCAGTGATGGTCGCCGATATGTACTTTCTCTGAGCCTCGGTCAGGGGGCCCTCAACCGACAGGGAGTCGAATCTCAGGTCCCGGCACCTGCTGCGGAACTCTATCCTCATGGAATCCACCTCACTCCGGGAACGGCGCCTGTGCACCCTGGCCAGTATCTCGTCCATGTAGCACATGGCCGTATCATACCCCTTGCGCACCAGTTCGTCTATCTTGTCGAACTCCAGCAGGGAATAGTCATAGATTCCGGAGATCAGGACGCCCTCCTCCCTGGGGATATCGTAATCCGTATCCACCGTCATTATGGTCTCCAGCTGCTTGTACAGATCATCCTGGTCCGCCCCTATAGGTTCTCCCTTGACACACTTGGCTCCGATAAGAAAGTCCGGACGGTATTTGTCCCGCATTATCTCCCAGGGGAAATTGTTGTAGAAGCCTCCGTCGAAAAGCAGGGTCGAGTCTATGACCACAGGCTTGAAATAAGCGGGGAAGGTCATCGATGCCCTGATGGCCGTACCCAGATCCCCGCTGTCGGACAGATACGGCTCCTTGTGCAGGACGTCCGCCGACACACAGAAGAACGGGATCATAAGTCTGTCGAAATCATAGCCTGCCGCTGCCGATGCCCCCGCGAACATCTGAACGAATGCGATGTCCATCGGAAAGGGAGAGACCAGGCTGGTGGGAAGCGTGAATTTCATCCTGCGCCTGCCCTGGGCCAGTTCCTTCTCATCCCATCTCATATTGAGATTGACCATAGCCGGCGTAGGATAGCCTGAATACAGATAGGTGAAGAACTCCCGCTCGCCGTCCCCGGTATACCAGGACTGGAATTCGGGGGTCTTCATCAGGGCTATCATCTCGTCAGGAGACATTCCTATCGCATACAGCCCGCCGACTATCGAACCGATCGAGGTCCCGCAGATGTAATCTATGGGGACCTCATTATCCTCCAAGGCCTTGATGACACCTATGTGAGACAGTCCCTTCGCACCTCCACCGCTCAGTACCAGACCTACAGACTGGGCCTCCAGAGACAACGGCGTCATGACAAGACACAATAAAATGAGAAAACTGGATATTTTTCCGGGCCGCATTATTATCTTTGTAAAATCACTCAAAGATAAGGAAACATCGCTATGAAATCAAAAATTTTTGCCCTGATACTACTCGTATCGCTGGCAGCCGCCTCCTGCGGCAACCGCAACACTCAGAAAACCTCCTCCGACGGTACAGCTGCCCCGGAGGCCACAGCAGAAACCACTGAAAACACCAAGACCATGGACAGCAACCTCGCATTCGACCCGGCCTCACTGCCGGAAGAGCCCATCTTCGAGATTCACACCACAGAGGGCACCATCACCATCCTGCTCTACGCCGACACTCCCCTTCACAGGGACAACTTCGTAAAGCTCGCCTCACGGCACTACTACGACAGCGTCCTCTTCCACCGTGTCATCTACAACTTCATGATCCAGACCGGCGACCCCAACACCAAGGATCCCGCCAAGGAGGATGAGTACGGCAACGGCGGTCCCGACTACACCATCCCCGCAGAGATAATCCCCGCCCATACCCATAAGAAAGGAGCAGTGGCCGCCGCCCGCCTGGGAGACACCGCCAACCCCAGGAGGGAATCCTCCGGCTCACAGTTCTACATCGTCCAGAGCGAGGAGGGCTGCAGCCACCTCAACGGAGCCTATACCGTGTTCGGGGAGACCCTCGACGGCTTCGAGGTCATCGACAGGATCGCTTCCATAAGGACCAATGCCATGGACCGTCCCCTCAAGGACGTGCGCATCATATCCATAACCCCGGTACTCTAGGCCATGGACGTAAGAGAAGCCCTGCACCGCAGCCGCAGCTACCGCCGTTTCTATCAGGAGACGGCGGTGCCTGAGGCGGATCTCATGACCATCGCCGACGCGGCCCGCCTGTCACCTTCGGGACGCAATATCCAGGCTCTGAAATTTCTGATAACCAACGACCGGGAGCTCAACTCCAGGATCTTCTCCACCCTCGCATGGGCAGGATACCTGCCGGAATGGCCGGGTCCCGAAGAGGGAGAGAGGCCGGCGGCCTACATCGTCCAGCTGCTCGACACCTCGATAGCTTCCGGCACCCTGTGCGACGAGGGCATCACCGCGCAGAGCATGCTGCTGCAGGCAGTGGAGCTCGGCTACGGAGGCTGCATCATCGCCGCGGTCAAGCGCCCGGAACTGCATGAGATACTGGAACTGCCCGAGCACCTGAAGATTATCAACGTCATCGCTCTCGGCAAGCCAAAGGAGACCGTCGTAATCGAGGAGATGACCGACGGCCAGTTCAAGTACTGGCGTACCCCAGACGGCATCCACCACGTTCCCAAACGCACCCTCTCCGAACTCGTCATCCGTCGCTGACGCAAAAAAAGTACGCCTCTAATCTCACGACTAAAGGCGCACTGCTTAACTTAACCTAAAACTTAACCTATGAAAAAACTATCGATTTATTTACTTACAAACACCGTGCCAAACTCAGTTATACCCTCCGACAAAATCCAATTTTTCTATACTGAAGCTGAAAGGCACTGAACTTCCGTTCCAGACATTGCCTCCATCCAGGGTATAAAGTATGGTTCCGGTCTC
This sequence comes from uncultured Alistipes sp., assembly GCA_900550465.1. Lineage (GTDB taxonomy): Bacteria > Bacteroidota > Bacteroidia > Bacteroidales > UBA932 > Coprenecus. Next base: position 19,192 of record URSC01000023.1, on the reverse strand, counting down.
ACCTGTCAGGGACTTAACTGCCATAGCACCCCTGACCGCATCCCTGAGAAATGCCACTGACACAGCCTCTCCTCCCGGATAGACATCCGATGCCGGAGCCATCTCACTGCGGGTGAAGAAATCGTCAGCCGTATGATACAGCATTCCCCCTTCGCCGCAGAACCAGATATTGCCCTCTCCGCAGATGTCCAGACTTGACTGTGAACCGCCTGCCTCTGCAACAACTGTCCATATCATGCCTCCGTCATCAGAACGCAGCACTCCCATGGAACCGCTGCCGATAAGATAGAGCACGCCTGCATCCGAAACGCAAATATCTCCTGGAATCTGTCCTGGATAAGCGGCTGTCACCGGAAACGCAGTCCATGTAGCACCGCCGTCCTGAGAGTATTCGACCACCGCATCCCCCTGCGCACCCGCGCCGCAGCACCAGATATTCACTCCGTCAGATGTAGTGACGGAACTGTATCCGGCGGCAGCGGCCGAAGTATGACAGACATTCCACGTGCCGCCGCCGTTATTTGTACTGAGTATCACACAGGTATCAGCCGCTACCGCCCAGGCGTTGACACCGTCCCGGGAGATGATGGATGAAAGGTTCATGGCAGGTATTGAGCCCGACGTTATCTGATTGGCCCAGGTCTGCCCTCCGTCATCCGTCCGGAGGATTACCGTCCGGTTCCGGAATGCGTCGATGTCACCTACAATCCAGCAGACCGAGTCACTTACCGCACAGACATCCCTCAAATCCGTGTCGGGAACCATCTGAGTGCTGCCCTGACGCACCCAGGTCCTGCCGGCGTCAGATGTATACAGGATGGTCCCGTAACCGCTGTCTCCATTTCCTGCAGCCCATCCCGCAGTATAGATGTCCATAGCGACATCACAGACGGCATTCCCGCCTTCGGGAATATTGACCAGACGCATTGCTCCGTAATATCCGTCCTTGATGAAGCGTATCCCCTGCAGCCCCTCCGGAATCGTCTCATACACATAATTTCCAGTCTGGACAGTATACACAGCGGAGTCTCCGTAGACCACCGCAACCGAAGCGATTCCTTTGCCGTCCGCATCGGTAACCCTGCCGTTCAGAGAGCCGTAGCCCGGCTCTGGAAGCGTGCACGATACTGCTGAGACGATCAGTACAGCAGCTGTCAGGACTATATGAATTCTCCTCATCGTCATCCCTCCTTGGGCCGCTGATATTTGTAGCGGAACAGAATGGCGAACAGAATGGCCACCACGAGGGCGTAGGCGGCGAACAGCCACCAGGCATGGCTCCAGCCGGTCATCACGGCGTTCCAGTCGATGACCCCGTCGGCTCCGGGCACGCGGTGGGAGTTGACCAGGGCATTGACCACGGCCTGCGCTCCGATGGTGCCGGCAGCCGCTCCGATACCGTTGGTCATCAGCATGAACAGACCCTGGGCGCTGGAGCGTATCGACTTGTCGGTGGTCTCGTTGACAAAGAGCGAGCCGGAGATGTTGAAGAAGTCGAAGGCCACTCCGTAAACTATCATCGACAGGATGATGAGCCATACCCCGCTGCCGGGATTGCCCGCGGCGAAGAAGCCGAAGCGGAGCACCCAGGCCAGCATGGCTATGAGCATCACGTTCTTGATGCCGTACCGCTTCAGGAAGAAGGGTATCAGCAGGATACACAGGGTCTCGGACACCTGGGACAGGGAGATGAGCATGTTGGAGTGCTCCACTCCGAAGGTGCCCTGGTACTCGGCCAGGTTGCCGAAGTCGGCCAGGAAGGGATTGGCGAAGCCGTTGGTAATCTGCAGGGCCACTCCGAGCAGCATCGAGAAGATGAAGAAGACGGCCATCTTGCGCTGCTTGAAGAGGGTGAATGCCCGCAGGCCCATGGCGTCCACCAGAGACTTCATCTCCGACGCGCGGTTCACAGGGCATTCAGGCAGGGTAAGCGTATAGAGAGCCAGCACGATACTCAGCGCTCCGGACACCACATACTGCATGGAGGTCTCCTGCATCGCCGCACCGCGGAAGTGCACCAGGTCCACGAACCACATCGAGCAGATAAAGCCCACCGTACCCCAGACCCTGATCGGCGGGAAGTCCTTGACGGGGTCCTTTCCGACCTTCTCGAGGATGGTGTAGGCCACCGAGTTGGAAATAGCGATGGTAGGCATGAAGAAGGCGATGCTTACCGCATACAGCCCGAAAAGGGTACCGTACTGCACCGCCTCCCCGGCCGCCACGCCGTAGATACCTGCCCCTATCATGGCCGCACCCGCCAGAGCGTGGCAGATACCCAGCAGCCTCTGCGCCGGAATCCATTTGTCCGCTATGATACCCATGATGGCGGGCATGAATATCGACACTATGCCCTGGATAGCGTAGAACATACCTATCCTCTCCCCGAACCCCACTCCGGCCAGATAACGTCCCTGGCTGGTCAGATAAGCCCCCCATACCGCAAACTCCAGGAAGCTCAGTAGAATCAGTCTCAGTTTATATCCTTTCATATATCTTATTATTTCTCAATTCTCAATCCATGGAAGACAGCCGTATAGCCGTCATTGGAGTCCGTCATCACGATCCGCACCTGAGTCACGGGCGCGGACGGCTCGAAGCTCAGTTCTCCGTGGTACAGGTCTCCGGCCCTCACCACAGTTCCGTCCTCCGTCTCATACTCCACGTAAGCGTCAGTCACATAGAACATCCCCGACGAGGGTGCTCCGCTGGACACCGTGATCCGGCTGCATTCCACCGGCGAGGCCATCCTATAGGTCAGCACGTCCCCTTCCCGCAGCACCCGGTCCGAATATCCGGTGCCGCCGCGGCGGGCCAGACTCTCCAGATTGCCCTCGAGCAGGGGGAAATTGCTCTCCACCGTCATCTCAGGGTCAATGTAGTGATAAAGGTCAATGTTGGAGGCGCCCACGGCAATACTCCTCAACCCGTCTCCGAAGAATGTAGCGAAGCGCATCCGCTCCGGAGCATCCGTCACGACCTCTCCGCGGCATACCGGCGAGGCAGAAGTCGGAGCGCCGTCCACCGCATACCGCACCACCGCCGAAGGATGGGGAGGCCTTACCCGCAGGCTGCCGCTGAGGCTGTCATAGACCACCTCGGGAGGCGCCACGCGGAAGGCGATGCCCATATTGTACAGACGGGAAAAATGCTCCCCGTACAGCCTCCGCTCGAAATCGGCGAAATCCCGGCTATCCCTGCTGCTCCAGCCCACCTCGGCCAGGGCGCACAGACGGGGAAAGAGCTGATACTCCATCAGCCTCGGCGGCCATGCCAGCAGCTCGCCCCACAGACCGGCCTGCACCCCGACTATCAGAGCACTGTCGGCGGGAGCCCCCACCAGTATTTCGTCCGGCTCCAGGGAATAGGTCTTCGACAGGGGCACTATCCCTGCCCAACTGTGTCCCCTCTCGGCTCGCGACTGCTTCATGTCGAGATAGCAGAACTCCCCTATCTGGACCACGGTCCGGTAGCCCTTGTCCACCGACATCCGTCCGCTCTTGACGCTCCTCCAGGCGTACACCATCGAGGAGGTGTCGTAGCGGGCGTCGGAGATGACTATCTCATCCCAGCCGGCCATCTTCTTGCCCAGTCCGTGGATGATGTCCTCCAGACGGTACACGAAGTGGCTGTGAATCTCCTGCGGTCCCTCCAGTCCCTGCTCCCGGGCCAGAGCCTGGCAGTGCGGGCAGTTGTTCCAGGGGGTATGGTCCACCTCGTCCCCACCGATATGGATGTACTCCGAGGGGAAGAGCGAGGCTATCTCCTTGAATATGTCGCGCAGCATCCGGTAATTCTCCTCGCGGGCCACGCAGAGCACGTTGTCGGTCTCCCCGTTGGCGCTGATATACGGCACGTCCACCGGGCAGGCCATCTCCGGGAACACTCCCACCAGGGAGCGGCTGTGCCCCGGCAGGTCTATCTCCGGGATGATCTCAATATGACGGTCGGCGGCATACTTCACCACCTGACGTATCTCTTTCTGAGTGTAGTATCCTCCGTAGCGGCCGTGTCCCTGACCGTAGGCGGCGGGGCTCACCTCCGCGTCTCCCCTCCAGGCTCCTTTCTCCGTGAGCTCAGGGTACTTGCGTATCTCTATCCTCCAGCCGTTGTCGTCGGCCAGATGCCAGTGGAAGCGGTTGAGCTTATGGGCCGCCATCCAGTCGATGAGCCGGAGCACATGGTCAGTGTCGTAGAATGTGCGGGAAACGTCCAGCATCGTTCCGCGGTAGCCGTAGCGGGGCGAGTCATCGACCGTCACCGCATCCAGGGCACAGCGGGTGAGTTCCAGAGAGGTATCCCCGTACACGGCGGGAGGCAGCATCTGCAGGAGGGTCTGCACTCCGTAGAATATTCCGGCGGATGCCGAGGCCTCTATCCGCACCCCCTCCGCATTCACTCTCAGCGAATACGCCTCGGGGCCGTATCCTTCGGTCAGGACCAGGCTGATGCCCCCTTCCGAAGGAGTCTTCACCACGGGAATGTCAAATGCCAGCACACTTCCGAGGCGCTCCTTCAGGAAGGCCGTCTCGAAGTCCAGGCCGGGGGAGGCATACAGGGCCGTCCCCTTTTCAAGCAGCAGCTGACCCTCACCGGGTTCAATGCTCAGGGGGCGGGGGACTATACAGCTGTAGGTCCGGGCGCCAAGCACCGTAACGGCTGCTGTCAGGGCCAGGAGTATGGTTGTTATGGTCTTTTTCATACAGTAAGGTTCAATGGATTACAGAATCTCGAATATATCGGCTGTGCCCTCGACGCTCACTCTGGCGGTGCGGGGGTCGAGGCTCAGTTCCAGGTAGTACTCATCGGTGACCGTCTCCCCGAGACGTATCCCGTCGGAGCTGTACTGCTGGATGACAATGCTGCCGCGAGGTCTGAGCAGCAGGATCCTGAGGTTGCGGCGCTCGTCCCCGAAGGGAGTCTCCATCGAAAGGGTTCCGTCCAGGGTGTAGTAGGAACGGGGATCGCGGTCAAAGGCATATACGGCCTTTACGATGTCCGGGGCCTGCACCCCGAAGTCCAGATCCTGGGTCCGGCGGGGGTTGACGCTGAAGGTACGGATGGCGCACCAGTTGGTCTTGTCCGACTCGAGCTTGCGCAGACGGACGTAGCGGGCGTCTACGCCGCGGCCCTGCCACTTGATGACATACTGATGGTCTATGGTGTCGATGAGGGGATACCACAGGCGGTTGTCCTTGGAAGCCTCCAGGGTAGCGAGGTCGAAATAGTCCACATCGTCAGTCGAGTTGCGGCCCTGGAGGATGACCACCTCCCTCAGCCCCCGGACGATGCCGAGGTCCACTCCGATCCAGTCACCGGTCTTCTGCCCGTAAGCCGAGGTGTAGTAGGTGGTGGAGTCGTCGTCGAACATCAGTTTTCCGGAGACGGTCCCCGAGTTGGGGAAGGAGCCGATGGCCGTGTAGGAGAAAGGTCCGCGTCCTGCCAGACGGCGGTAGAAGACGTTCACCATATCGTCCATGGCATTCTCATAGAAGGGCTGGAGCTTGAGGGTGCCGGACTTGTGGGCCTCGTAGGCGGCACGGTCGGCGGGATCCATCAGATTGGCCACGTAGGCGGCCCAGAAAGAGGCATTGTCCCCTGTCTCGTATATCCTCATGAGGTCGAGGGTCCTGCGTCCTCTCTCCCCGAGCTTGGTGAACTCCTCGAGCCAGGGATGCAGCTCGCGCATGAGGGCGTCGTTACGGCACAGCTCCGACATCCGGGCGTGTACCCTCTCCACCTCCTCGAAATCCTCCATCAGAGCCGCGTACTGCTGCTCGGTCCAGTCGTCCCCGATACGGAAGGTCTCTGTCTCCCAGGACTCCTCACGGCGGTAGCCGGACTCGGTGTCACAGGAGTGTATGGCGAAGGTGCGGTAGGCGTCCCGCGCCTCTTCACCGGCCAGTACGGTCAGAGCCCTTTCCCAGTTGGCCAGGGCATCGTAGTCCTTGATGTTCCAGGCATAGTCGGCCACTCCGTAGAGAGCCAGCCTGGAGGCCTCGGCGTGCTCCATGGGGTTGCTCAGCAGACCGCAGAGATTCTTGGAGCTGAGACTGTTGTCCAGACCATAGGCCGGTCCCTGCATCACGATATTGCGGCAGTAATCGGTCACGGGGAAGTTCCACCATACCAGCGCAGGACGCTGTATCCTATCCCCCACCCACTTGAGGGTCGAGGAGGTCACGTCGCTGCACACCGCGTCACCTGTCCAGAATACACGGACAGAGGGATTGAGCTCGCGGCCGTAGACAGCCAGGCTGCCGCTGTCAGTAGGATTGGCCCAGGAGCGGTTGTAGTCTGTAGGGCAGATAATCAGAGGGGCCACGTCCTCCTTGACGGCCACGAACTCGGCTGTAAGCCGGTTGAGCAGTTCCACCTGTCGCATAGGATCGGTGCCCTCTCCGGAGATATCATCGAAGAAGATGGCGAATGCCCTGACACCCAGGTCGTACATTGCCTCGAACTTAGCCACCAGACGGCCGTAGTCCTCCTCATTCCACTGGATATCCTGACCGGGATGTACTGCCCAGACGAAATCCACGCGGTTGCGCCCGCAGGAGCGCACCAGCTCCGATATCTCCCTGGCCTCAGCGGCCGGATAGGGATCGCGCCAGTAGGGCGAACTGTGATAGGGGTCGTCCTTGGGCCCGTAGACATAGGTATTCATCTTGTAGCGGCCGAAGAAGTCGATCAGGGACAGACGGGCCTGGTGGGACCAGGGTGTGCCGTAGAATCCCTCGACCACTCCGCGGGCGGGCAGGTCCGGCCAGTCGTTGATGCTGAGGCAGGGCAGCTGGCCGTCCGGATGCTGCTCCACTATCTGGCGCAGGGTCTGCAGGCCGTAGTATGCTCCGCGCTCGTCGTAGGCCATGATGGAGATGCCGTCCTCCTCTATATCGAGCAGATAGGCGCCCGATACTGCCTTTGCCCCGGCCTTGACGGCCTTTCTGGGATGAAAGTCGATTTCGAGTCTCAGGGACTTCTTGTCACCGTGGACAAGAAAGTCCACATCATGGACAAATGCCTCCTGCCGGTCAATGACGCGCACGCCTCCGGAAACGTCCACCGTCCCTTCCTGAGGATGCATCTCAATGACGTGGGGAGTAGGGTTGATTACCGGAGCTGCGGACTCAGCCCCGGCTGCCCGAAGGGACACCGAAAGCAGGAGAGATACCAGCAGCAGTGAGATTTTTCTGAAACAATTCATATTCTGTACTTTATTCGATTGTCATATAACGATACTCAAGTGCAGGGCTGACGGTCACGGCATCGCAGACCTGCGGAGCGGCCGCTCCGCAGGTCCTTGACGGACATGGTCCCGTCCTCCTTGTCGAAAGATACCGATATCACGCCGGTGGACAGGTTCCATGAACCGGCGGTCTCCTCAACCGTATAGTACACTCCCCGGCGGGGATTCTGCACGAGAATATCGGCATGGGGCTCCGCCTCCGGGTTGCGGACGATGCCGCCGTTGTCATCCCGGAAGAGACGGAAAATATCCGGAGCGTAGAAATCCACTGTCATGCGGTGGCCGTCGCTGAGAATAAGCTCGGCCGATGTGGGGTTGAGGCGCCTGGCCTCCTTCACTGACTCCTCTGCGGCTCCTGCCTGTCCGGCAGAAGCGGCCGGTGCGGAGAGGCCTGACACCGCTGCTGCGGCGAGAATCAGGAGCATTGTCTTTTTCCCTCTGAGATTCATATCTGAAATTTTCTAAAAATACTTACAAATATAGCATTTTTCATCCACCGAGGGCATAACTTTCCGGAGGAACTTCCCTTCCGACTGAAAGAGATAAAATATTCTGCCGGGAATAGTTGCAAATCCCAATTATTTTACGCTTATTTGCTTAAAATTTGACACAAACACTAAACTTCATTTTTTATGGACAACAGCATCCTGAAGTACAACATCAATCCCCTGGTCAGCGCCATCGGGAAGACCCCCGACCAGTTCACCAAGGAGGACATAATCAATTTCATCACCGCCAACGACATCCGCGTCGTCAACTTCCGCTACATCGCGGGCGACGGCAGGCTCAAGACCCTCAACTTCCCGGTCAGCAGCCTCCAGTATCTCGACCTGATCCTCTCGTTCGGAGAGAGAGTAGACGGCTCCAGCCTCTTCTCCTACATCCAGGCCGGCTCGAGCGACCTCTACGTCATTCCCCGTTTCTCAACGGCCTACCTCGACCCCTTCGCTGAGATTCCCACCCTCGGACTGCTCTGCTCCTATTTTACCAAGGACGGACTGCCCCTGGAGAGCTCTCCCGAGTACACCCTGCACAAGGCTCACGAGGAGTTCAAGAAGACCACCGGCTACACCTTCGAGGCCATGGGCGAGCTGGAGTTCTACGTCATCTATGACGACGACTGCTGCTTCCCCTCGGAGAATCAGCGCGGATACCATGAGTCCACACCTTTCACCAAGGTCGAGGCATTCCGCACCGAGGCCATGAAGCTCATCTCCCAGGTCGGCGGCAACATCAAGTACGCCCACTCCGAGGTCGGCAACTTCACCCTCGACGGCAAGGTGTACGAGCAGAACGAGATCGAGTTCCTCGTATCGCCCGTAGAGTCCGCCGCTGACCAGCTCGTGATGGCCAAGTGGATTCTCCGCACCCTCGCATGGCAGTACGGCTTCGACATCACCTTCGCCCCCAAGATCACCGAGGGAAAGGCCGGAAGCGGACTGCACTTCCACACCCGCATGATGAACGGAGAGCATTCGGTAATGCTCAAGGACGGCCGCCTCTCCGACGAGGCCCGCAAGGCTATCGCCGGATACATGACCTGCGCCTCCTCGCTGACCGCATTCGGCAACGCCAACCCTACCTCCTACTTCCGTCTCGTACCCCACCAGGAGGCACCCACCAGCATCTGCTGGGGAGACCGCAACCGCTCCGTGCTCGTGCGCGTACCCCTCGGCTGGACCGGCAAGAGCGACATGTCCGCCATCGCCAACGGCCTGCCCCAGAACCCCGATATCGTAATGCCTGACAAGCAGACCGTAGAGCTGCGCTCCGGCGACGGATCGGCCGACATCCACCTGATGCTCGCCGGACTGGTGACAGCCGCCCGCATCGGCTTCGAGCTGCCCGACGCACTCGAGATAGCCAGGAAGACCTACGTGGACGTCAACATCCACGACGATAAGAACGCCGCCATCCTCAACTCCCTCGCCCAGCTGCCCACCTCCTGTGCAGAGTCAGCCGACGAGCTGGAGAAGAACCGAGCCCTCTACGAGGCCAAGGGAGTCTTCTCTCCGAGCATGATCGACGGCCGCATCGCGATGCTCCGCGCCTACAACGACGCCAACATCCGCGAGGAGACCGCCCGCGACAAAGGTCTGATGATGGAACTTGTCCGCAAGTACTATCACTGCGGATAGGAACCGGGACGGGCGCCTGAGATGCGCAAAAGAGAAAAGGACATCAGCCACAGAAACTGATGTCCTTTTTTCCTTATTAACCTAAACTTAACCTATGAAAAAACTATTTGACTTATTCTCTTGCAAACCGCGTGCCAAAAACTCCGTCCGCTACCGGAGGTCGTATCTGGACCTCTGAACCGGCGGCGGTCCCGTGGGCCCGGAACTGCCGGCGCTTCTTATGGGTACGACTCTGATTTCCTGTCCGTTGTCTCCTCTGAGCGCCGCCTTGTACTGGTGCGAAGGATTTTCCGGGTCGTACTGCGGCACGGGGAGCGACGGATAATAGACCCTCGGATCGAAATTCGGGTCCAGGAATATCATATCGTCGAACCAGGGCTGTCCCCCTACGACGGGCCGCGGCACGAGCATCTCCATCGTGGAGCCGCTCAGGAAACCGCCTCCGGCCCCGCCGAGTATCCCCATTACTATCGCCACGACTGAGTAGACAGCCGGATTCTGTGCCCGAAGATCCCGCAGGAACTGAGGCATAGCGCTGCCGTTTATCATACGGGTGAGTATCAGCCTACGGTCCCTGGCCAGTATCTCGCTGACTTCGAGGGGACGGCTGGCCGCCCATTTCAGATTGTCCTCAACGACATCCAGCGGAAGATATCTCGGATGAAACGCCGAAGCCGGCATCTGCTCCGGAGCCCCGATCAGATCCGTCAGCGCATCCTGCCGCAGATATTCGCCCCGCAGCCTGCCGTACCACTCCTGCCGCAGTTCCATAAGAAATCCCGCCCTTGCACGCAGCACGTCCGGGCCCACCGCCTCCGGCCCTCCTTCTGCGACCGGCATGCCTGCCGAAGACAGCCCCGCCGCCAGCAGCACCGAATCCCGCCCGGCCTCATCCAGCATCCCGACCTCCACGGCCCGGTCCATCAGTGCACGGATATCCGCCTCGTACTCCGCTACCAGCGACGCTACCGTATCCCGCTCCTGCTGCCGGACATCTTTCGCAACTGCTGCCGACACCTGCTCCTGCCCATGCGCCAGAACACTGCCCGCGCAGCATGCCGCCAGCATCATCACAGCCACATATTTTACAGATTTTCCCATAGTCCCCTCCACAACCGCAAATATTGAGCCACATCGTCCGTTCCGCCAGCCATTCAACATCCAGCCAACCATCCTCCGCCACACATTCCAATCCACCGTACTCCTCCCACCTTCCAAAGGTGAGACCATCTCCTGCCCCATTCTGTCCCACCTCCCCACTCCTTCCGAAGGAGTCGATCAAAAGGCACGGATATCATAGATATCACCCAAAAGAAAAACGCCCGCAGCCACACGGCCGCAGGAGCAGGTAAACGAGGCACAAGCGCAGTTGCTTGGGGTGAACAGAAAAACAGGGAAGGAGGCAGAAAACAGTAAGGTCTGTTTGGAACTGCGTAAAAATGTCGAAATATTATCTGGGACCATTAATGCCCCGTCTGATTAAAAATGTACCTTTGTGATCAAATAGAAGAAAGGATATGAGTTATCAAATTAATGATACATTAGCGGATAGCTTCCATGGTTATGCGAAATTACTCCGTCAGATCAAGCAGAGAGTATTGCTTGCGCAACAGCGTGCGATTTATGCCGCCAATGAGGAAATGCTGCGGATGTACTGGGACATTGGTGGAATGCTGCAACAAAGTCAGGAGACCGAAGGTTGGGGCAAAAAGACCCTGCAGCGGCTGGCGGCAGATATGAAGAACGACTATCCTGAAATAAAAGGATTTTCTGTGCGTAATATGCAGTGCATGATGCAGTTCTTCAATGAATACAATCAGGATCTGACGATGGTAAAAGGAGCCGTGTCCTCAATTACGCAATCAGCGATTGCGCAACCGGACAAAGGCTCAAAGCCAATTGCGCAATCAATGATTGCGCAATTAGACAGATACAATTTTACCCTTCCCGTAAGGCATCTGAATTGGACGCATAATCTGATACTGATGCAGCAGGTAAAGGACATACGGGCAAGGTATTGGTACATGGTACAATGCATTATATCCCACTGGAATACCCGTTATTTACAGGAGGCTATCAAACTTGACCATTACGGCAAGCACGGGGCTTTGGCAAACAATTTCACCGAGACCCTTCCGGCACCGGAAGCAAGCGATGTAAAGTCAATGCTTAAAGACCCGTACATATTCGACATGCTGACTTTCACGGACCAGTATAATGAGCGAGATGTGGAGATAGGTCTGATCAGCCATGTGGAGAAGTTTCTCATTGAAATGGGGGCCGGATTCGCCTTTATGGGACGGCAGTACCATATTGAAGTGTCGGGGGATGACTATTTCATCGACATTCTGATGTACAACACCTTCCTGCACCGCTATCTGGTGATTGAACTGAAAGACACTGAGTTCATGCCAGAATATATAGGCAAGCTCAACTTCTACTGTTCTGCCGTGGATGACATACTTTGCCGTGAAGGTGACAACCGCACCATTGGCCTTTTGCTCTGCAAGACCAAGGACCGTATCAAAGCGGAATATGCCTTGCGCGATATTCAGAAACCGATAGGAATTTCCGACTACGAATTGGGACAAGCTTTGCCGAAAGATTTCCGGGGCAGTCTGCCTACAATTGAGGAAATTGAAAAGGAATTGGAGATAAAGTAATTCCGAAAAGGCACGGATATCATGAATATCACCCAAAAGAAAAGCGCCCGAGCCACACGGCCTCAGGCGCCTCTAAGTCAGTAGCGAGACCCAGGATTGAACTGGGGACCTCATGATTATGAATCATGCGCTCTAACCAGCTGAGCTATCTCGCCATCATTTTGTTGAGCTACCAGGAGTCGAACCTAGATTTACAGAGCCAGAATCTGTCGTGCTGCCATTACACCATAGCTCAATTGGAATCGGAGCGCAAAGGTAGACAATTTTTACAAAATTCAAAAAATTTTTGAATTTATTCGCGGATTACCTGGACCTCGTTGTGCAGTCCGAGCTTGATGATGGATGAGGCCTTGCCCGTGGAGCCCTGGTCGAAGGAGGGGTCAATGCACAGATTGACAGATGCCTTGACTGAGTCGGGGATGTCGATGTAGCGGCGGGGGGCCGGGGTGCCTGAGACATTGGCCGAAGTGGAGACGATGGGCTTCCCGAAACGGCGGACAAGTTCCACGCAGAAATCGTTCTTGGGGATACGGATGGCGATGCTGCCGTCCTCGGCGGTGACGTTGGGGGCGAGGTTGATGCCCTCGGGGTAGATGATGGTCAGGGGCTTGTCGCTCAGAGACTCGACAGTGACGGCCATCTCGGGAATCTCCCGGACGTAGCGGGCCACCATGTCCATGTCGCTGGCCAGAATGATGAGGCTCTTGGAGTCCGCCCTCTGCTTGATCTCAAAGACCCGCTCGACCGCCTTCTCATCCGTGGCGTCGCAGCCTATGCCCCAGATAGTGTCAGTGGGATAGAGGAGGATGCCTCCTGCCCTGAGCACCTTTACGGCTTCTTCGATCTGTTCTTTTCTCTCTTTCATAACTCTTATGTTTACATGTGTACTTTCACTATTACCGGATAGTGGTCCGAGTTCCCGACCCGCGGCGTTCTGTGCTCCAGCACCTCGAAATCCTCCGGAACGAAGACGTAGTCTATCCTGAGCAGCGGCCACAGCACCCTGTAGGTCGCTCCGAAACCCTTGCCGGCCTCGCAGAACGTATCCTTGCGGCCATGCTGCAGGCTCCGGAAGCAGTAGGACATCGGCGTATCATTGACATCCCCGCAGATCACCGAGGGCAGACCGCTCCCTGAAATATCCTCTAGCAAAGCCCGTACCTGACTGCCCCGGCGGGACGAGGATCTGCGTACTTTTTCGTGTGCCTCGGCCAGTTCCTGCTGCAGCTCGTCATATCCCCCGCCCCGCACGTCCTGTATCAGCGAGGTCAGCGAGATATTGTTCGACTCCAGATGCACATTGTACAGCCGGAGGACCTTCCCGGCATATTCCACATCGGTGTACAGCACCATGTTGGTCGTACCGCGGAACGGCAGATGTCCGTCCCCGCGCAGAGGCAGGCGGCTGAAGGTCACATTGCCCACATAGTCCCCGTTGCGCAGCTGGAAAAAATGCTCCCGCACGTGGGGATACCCCGGAAACATCCGCCGCAGCCCGGAGGGATCGTCGGTTCGGAACTCCTGAAGAGAGACCACGTCGGGGGACTCCGAGGCGACGAGGGCCGTCACTCCCCGGATATTGTCCTGCACCTCATCCGAGACTCCCGAGCGGAAGCCTCCTACGTTCCACGTCAGCACCTTGAGCCCGTCAGTGCGGGCCACTACGCTCTCAGGCAGCGCGTTCCTGTCCCCGGCACGGAAGAAGAACCCGACGAAGAACAGAGACGGCAGCAGGGCGATGACCGGTATCCAGGCCGAGGAGGACCATCTCAGCAGGGCCAGGACCAGCAGCAGCACATTGACCGCCAGCATGGGGATGAAATACAAGCCGAAAAATCCCGCAAGAGGGAAGATTCCCGGGTCGATCAGCACCGACACGTAACTGAGCAGCAGCAGTATGCAGCATACTGTCGCCACCAGCCGGAAGGATAGGCTCAGGAAAGGACTGCGCCTCTTTCTGGATTCGCGCCGGGTCATCTGAAGCAAGACACGCTAGGAGTACAGCCGGTTCTTTTTCTTCCAGTACAGTATCATGATGATACCGAAGATCATACCTCCGAGATGGGCGAAATGGGCCACATTGCCGCCCCTGCCGGACAGGCCCGATATGAGTTCGATGGCACCGAAGATGATGACCATCCACTTGGCCTTCATGGCGACGGGAGGGAAGACGAACTGCAGCACATTGTTCGGGAACATCATGCCGTAGGCCAGCAGCAGACCGTAGATGGCGCCCGAGGCACCGACGGTGGGCACGCGGTTGATGGCGGCCTCGACCAGTCCGGGAGTCTCGGCGAAAGCGATCTGCAGATACATCACCAGCTCGTTGATCAGGCCCGCGCCGATACCGCAGACCATGTAGTAGAGGAAGAATTTCTTCCCGCCCCAGTAGTTCTCCAGCACGCTGCCGAACATGTACAGCGAGAACATATTGAAGAAGATGTGCCAGAAGCCCCCGTGCATGAACATGTAGGTAATCAGCTGGAAGGGCTTGAAGAAGGGCGAGGTGAAATAGAAGAGCGAGAATGTCCCGTACATGAAGTTCTGGGCGAACATCGTGACGACGAAGACTATCGCGTTGATGATTATCAGGTTCTTGACTACAAAGGGCAGTCCGGGTCGGTAATAGCCGTAATTCATAAATGTCTCTCTATGTCTTGTTCTGTCAATATAAACATACACCTGCGGCCGGCCGGCGAAATCTCGGGCTCTGCGCAGGAAAACAAGGTATCTACCAAAAGTCGTGCCTCATCTCCCGATATCCGGGTGTCAGTCCCCGAAACGGCGGCACGGGCCAGTTTACGGGCCATTTCCTCCCTCGCAGAGGCCTTTACGAGGCCATCCGGTCCGGCATCCATCAGCGCTGCCACTATGTCATCCACAGCCTTCCGCACAGCCTCCCCGTCCGTACCGAACCCTTCGGGCAGTCCTTTGACGGATATGGTGAAATCCCCTGCATCCTCAATGTCGAATCCCAGCTGCCGCAGCCTTCCGGGGTCTTCCATCAGCAGATGGTACCGCTCGGGCGGAAGGGTCACCGCACACGGGAAGAGTACCTGATGGGAAATGGGCGAGCTGTCGTCCAGCTGCCTCAGGTATCTCTCGTAGAATATCCGCTCCCTGGCCCTGCGCACGTCCACTATCAGCAGGCCGGAGCGCATGGGGGTCGCAATGTAGCGGCTGGAAATCTGAAGGACCCCCGCTCCGCTTCCGGCCGTTCCGCTGTCCTCGAAGATATGGCCGTAACCGGCGACATCCGGTTCAGCGGGGGACAATGCCTCGGCTGCAAAAGCCGTAGAACGATGCCCCGGAAAATCAGCTGTTTCCGGCAAAATCGCCCCATAGTCCACCTTCTTCCCGGATACGGAGCGTCCTCCCCCGAAACTTCCACCGCCCCCCTTGGAATAATGGAACTGCGAGGGAGCCGGAATGTCCGGCAGGGTATCGTGGTCGAAATCTATCGTAGGGATAAACGAGCCCCGTCCCAGAGCCTCCCGCACCACGGCGGTAAGGAGTTCGAAGATCTCTGTCTCATTCTCAAACTTGACCTCCGTCTTCGAGGGATGTATGTTCACGTCCACATTCTCCGGAGGAGTGGAGAAGAAGAGGTAGTAGGAGGGATAGGTCCCCTCGGGGATGAGTTTGTCGTAGGCCTTCATCACCGCCTTGTGAAAATAGGGAGAGCGGAAATAGCGGCCGTTGACGAAGAAATACTGGTTGCCGGCACTGCGGCGGGCATCCTGAGGATTGCCCACGAAGCCGGATATCTCTATGATGCGGGTCGAGGTGGACACGTCGATGAGTTCCTTGCCCATGTCCTTGCCCTCGATCTCGAGGATGCGCTGCTTGAGGGTATTGGCCCGCCTGAGGTTGTAGATGTCCTTACCGTTGTGGGACAGGCGGACGCCCACGTCCGGACGGCAGAGGGCCACGTGGGAGAACTCGGCGATGATCTGACGCAGCTCCGTATTGTCCGACTTGAGGAACTTGCGCCTGGCCGGGAGGCTGTAGAAGATGTTGCGGACGGCGATGTTGGTCCCCTCGGGCATGGCCGCTTCCTCCTGGGAGACAAGGCCGGAGGGAGTGAAAACGGTCTCAGTGCCGGTTTCGGAGCCTTTCCTGCGGGTACGGAGCGTGACCTCGGCCACCGCCGCGATGGAGGGCAGGGCCTCCCCGCGGAAACCGTAGGTAAGAATCGAGTCCAGGTCGGAGGCCTGCGCTATCTTGGAGGTAGCGTGTCTCTCGAAGCAGAGCCGCGCCTCTTCCGGAGTCATGCCGCAGCCGTCGTCGATCACCTGGATCAGGGTCTTGCCCGCATCCTCGATGATGACGCTGACCGAGCCGGCTCCGGCGTCTATGGCATTTTCCAGAAGTTCCTTGACGACAGAGGAAGGGCGCTGGACCACTTCCCCGGCGGCTATAAGGTTGGATATGTTGGGAGGCAGAATCCTAAGCATCGTATTCTGTTATCGTATGCCCTCCAGGACTATCGTCGCGTATTTGGCGAAAAAGTACAGAAGCGCCAGGAAGGTGGCGACCGACACCAGTCCTATGATACGGGTGAGATTCTTGCTGAGCGAGCCGCGTCTGTTGTTGCGGGCCTGTTCCTGGAACTTGCCGCTGATATACATGCCGGGCCTGTAGGACTCGTCCTTCCACTCCCTGCCCTCCCGGAGGGCCTTCTCGCGGAGCGTCTCGTTCTTGACCATCTCGCGGCGTTCCTTCCGCTCGTCCCAGTAGCGGGGCTCGTAGTGGAACACGCGGTGATTGGGGACTTTGAAAAAACTTATACCCATCGCTTGTCTTCTTTAATGTTGCAACTTACAAAAGTAGATAAAATTTACCTCACTTGCAACAGCCACTTCCGGCTCAGCCACCTGCGCAGCGGTTCGTCATACACCTTCAGGACGATGTACGCCAGGACTATGCTGCCCAGGAACACCGTCACCGCCCACGGCCACGCCTCGGAGAAAGGCACGTGTGTCCCGTTCCACTGCACCGAGCCCTGAATCAGGAAGGTCACCGCTCCCAGCACCGAGCCGAGCACCACCATCGGATGCAGACGGATCAGGCGTCGCTTGAGGAAATCCCTTATCCTCATGCCCCCGCGGACTCCGGAAGCGTTCCCCGGCCGTCCCTTCCAGCGGTCATCGTAAGCGTATCCGACCACGAAGCCGGAGAGGATGAAGAAGAAGTCCACGGCCAGATACCCGTGATTGAACTTCTGGTCCAGCGGACTGGTCGCGAAGCCCTCGAACACGTGATACCATATCACCACCAGGGCGGCCACTCCGCGCAGCCCGTCCAGAATGGCGTAATGCGGCTTGGAATCCGCGAAGGCCGATGCGGCCACAGGTCTGTCTACGGTATTTTTCATGTCAAGTCAGATTTCAAATACAGCATAGTGCAATATACACCGCAGACACACAGAGAGTTGCCGCAGTCTCGGTGCGCAGGCGCGAGGGTCCGAGGGACAGGGGCTCGAAACCGGCCTCCAGGGCCTCCGCGATCTCCTCCGAGGAAAAATCCCCCTCAGGCCCTATCAGGAACAATGCCCCGGGCCGGGCCTCTCCGGCAGCCTCCTCCCCTCCGGCCTTCAAGGCGGCGACCGCCTCCATCAGCGGCACACGGGTATTCAGCCCCGCCGCTATATCGCTGTCGCAGTATGCGATGAACTTCTTACCGGAGAACCCTGCCGAGCGCACCTCCTCCATCAGGGCCCGGAACGGAGTAAGTCCGTCGAGCTGCGGCACTGCCCCCTTGAGAGATTGCTTGGCGGCCGCGACGATGACCCTCTGCCCACGTTCCTGATTGTACACCTTCCGCTCGGAATGGGCGCAGAGCAGGGGTGTGATCCGGTCCACTCCCATCTCCGTAGCCTTCTCGGTAAACCACTCGAAGCGGTCGATATTCTTCGTCGGAGCCACGGCCATCCACAGCCGGTAGGGATGCGTCCCGAAGCCGCCCTCGACCGAGAGCACCCGGGCCACGGCCGCGCGGCTGTCCGCCTCCTCGAGACAACAGCGGTAGAGATTGCCGTCCCCTCCGCTCACGTAGACCTCATCCCCCACCCTGTGCCTGAGCACCTTGACGCAGTGAGCGGACTCCTCGGGAGAGAGACGGATCCTCCCGTCGCGGATATCATTTGAATAAAATACTTCCATGCCCGCAAAGATACTCCATTTTTTCCTATCTTGGCGGTCCGTTAAAGACTCACAGGACATGAACAGCGCAGCATTTTCCCCCGACCGCAGGATTTCCGTCATGGGGATCGTCAATCTCACGGACAACTCCTATTTTGCCTCCAGCCGCTGCCTCGGCCCCACCGGAGAGGTGGACATAGGCAAGGCCCTCGACCGCACGGAGCGGATGCTGGCCGAGGGCGCCGACATTATAGACATAGGTGCGTGCTCGACCCGTCCGGGATCGCAGGGAGTGGGCGCAGAGGAGGAATGGCGCAGGCTCGGGCCTTTCCTGCGGGAGGTGCGCAGGGCCTTCGGGGACGGCGTCCGCATATCGGTCGATACCTACTGGGCTTCGGTCGTGGAACGCTGCTTCGACACGGTCGGCCCGTTCATGGTCAATGACATATCGGCGGGGGAGGACGATCCGGCGATGCTGCCGCTGGTGGGTCGGCTGGGGCTGGAATACGTGGCGATGCACAAGCGCGGCACTCCGGCGGACATGCAGTCGCTGTGCCAATATGAAGATGTGGTGGAGGACGTGCTGGCCTACTTCGGGGATTTCGGCCGCCGGGCCGCTGAGCACGGTATCAGGGAATGGATTCCGGACCCCGGATTCGGGTTCGCCAAGACTGTGGAGCAGAACTACCGGCTGCTGGCCGGCCTGGACCGTTTCGCCGCCCTTGGCCGTCCGATACTCGTCGGCGTGTCCCGCAAGAGCATGATCTACCGCCTTCTCGGCATAACCCCCGAGGAGTCCCTGCCCCAGACCCAGGTCCTGCACCTGGCAGCCCTCGAGCGCGGCGCCTCCATCCTCCGCGTCCACGACGTCGCAGAGGCCGTCCGCACCGTACGCATCTGGCGTGCTTTGCAGTAGCAGGAGGAGATATGCAGCGACGAGAAATGACTAGCCGCCCTCGGCTCTAGAGGGAGGGGCCCGCCGCGAAGCGGTGGGAGGGC
>URSC01000022.1 GCA_900550465.1 uncultured Alistipes sp. | reverse complement strand
CATGGCGCGGTGAATACGTTCCCGGGCCTTGTACACACCGCCCGTCAAGCCATGGAAGCCGCGGGCGCCTGAAGTCCGTGACCGGAAGGAGCGGCCTAGGGCGAAAGTGGTAACTGGGGCTAAGTCGTAACAAGGTAGCCGTACCGGAAGGTGTGGCTGGAACACCTCCTTTTTGGAGCTTTACTGATCGGAAGGAGATTATTTCTCTCCTTTTTCACTCAGATGCTATTTTTTATACTATTCAGTCCCGTAGCTCAGTTGGTTAGAGCACTACACTGATAATGTAGGGGTCAGCGGTTCAAGTCCGCTCGGGACTACATTCAGTGCCTTGCGTTGGACTGAATTTTTTTTTGAACATTTTGGGGGGCTAGCTCAGTTGGCTAGAGCGCCTGCCTTGCAAGCAGGAGGTCAAGGGTTCGACTCCCTTGCTCTCCACAAAAAAAAGGAGTCATCGTTCGATGGCTCCTTTTTTTGTGGGGAGCAAGGGAGGAAAATGCGTAGCATTTTCTTTTCCTACCCCCATCCCTACCTTCCCCGAGGGGGAAGGCTTGGTCGCTTCGTGCCGAAGCTCCGAAAGTGCGTGTGGTTCGGGGGGTATTCTTCTATTCGGGCGGCGGTGGATTCTGGGGCACGTTTTGGGTGCGCTGTTGCGGACGGCCGCTGGCTGGCGCCTCGCGGCTGGTTATCGCTCGAGGGTGATATGGTATTCCGACCAGTTGTCGTTTTCGCTGAGGCGGCGGGAGCCTTGTGGACCGTCATTGACTATAAGTATCCTCGTGCCTGTGCTGCGGGCGAATACTCCGGCCTGCTCGTAGATGCGGCGCTCATATTTCCGCCATTCGTCCTTCTTCATTTTCCTGCGGTCCCAGTCGTAGCGGATGATGGGGGCGGACTTCTGCGTCAGGCCCACCGACTCGAAGACGAAGTTGTTCTCCATGGCCTTGAGAGGACTCGGGCATTCGTGTTCACTCCTCTTCCATGAAGAGTTTTCCATTTACGTAGTCGAGGGCTTCTTTAGTGAAGTTGTAGACGTCGCTTTCCTTGTTTTCCGCGCGGTCCATGAACTCCTTATAATACTTGGCGGCGTTCTTCCAGTCCTTGAGGCGCTCGTAGCAGAAGCCGAGGGAGGGGAGGACTGTCAGGCGCTCCGGGTCGTAGCTGCGGGCGGCGATGTACTTGTCGCGGGCTTCATCGAAGCGCTCCTTCTTGACCAGCCAGTCCCCGTAGGCTGAGAGAAACCGGTACATTGCGTCCGGGTCGGGCTGCAGCAGTTCTATGCCTTTGTCGAACATGCTCTGAGTGAGGGAGTCCCTGATGGTCACGCGGCCCAGGGTGTAGGCATAGTAGTAGACGCCCTCGATGTTCGCGGTATCGGCGCGGTAGGCGTCCTCAAAGGCGTAGAGGGCCTTTACCGGGTCGGTCTCCAGGTAGTTCAGTCCCAAGTAGAAATTCGTGCTGTAGGTGGAGTCTCCGAGGGCCCGCATCCGCTTGAAGAGTCTGAGGGACTCCGGGTAGGCCTTTTGGAGATAGAATGTCATGCCGCGTATTCCAAGTACGTTGAGGGAGGTATCCCGCTTAAGGTATCTGTCGGTCATGTACATTATTTCCCCGTATTCCTTCCGGCGCAGCAGGATGCTGGAGGCCTTGTCGATGACCTTTTCGTTGTAGGGATTGAGCCACAGGGCTTCCCGATAGCAGACCAGGGCCGAGTCCGGCTGCCCGAGCATGTTCCAGCTGTCTCCGGCGAGGGAGACTATCGCGGGAATGCTGTCCACAGCCATCACCATCTCCGCATTGGCGATGCAGTCCTCGTACAGGCCGCAGTAATAGTAAAGCATTGTCTGCTGCACCCTGAAATACAGGTTCACGGGGTCGATCATGGTGATTAAACCGTAGAGGTTCAGGGCCTCGGTCAGGTCTCCCTGCTGGATCCGGCAGTCGGCTATCTCGGCCATCACCGGCACCGGATTGGCCTTCCGGTCCAGTGCGACCACTGCCCCGAGAGCTTCCACCGCCTCATCGTAGCGGTACATCTTCCTGAGGCACTGCGCCCTGCGGCTCTGCAACCCCTTCTGCACCATCCGCTCCTGCTCCGGCATTGCCGCCACTGCCACGGAGTCCTGCGCGTCCACCGTTATGAGACTGTCCATCGCTGCCAGTGCCCCGATGTAGTCGTATCTTCCCATCATTCTGTCTATTTCCGCAAATATCTCATTGTCCTGAGGGGTGGCCGTGACTTGCCCCGCTGCCGGGACTGATCCTATTCCGGCTGTGAGCGCTCCAGCCAGCAGTGTGATTTTTAGCAGGTTGTAACTTTTCATAGAGGATGAATTTTGAATATTGTTACAAAAATAATTAATTTTTAGTTAACAAGACGGCTTTTTTTCAACTTTTATGGGTCTGTTTTGATCTTTTGCCGGTAAACGAATTCAGTTAAGTGCATTATGCTGACTGAGGGAATTACAGACTGTGAGGTGTTGTCCTCAGTCTGTAGTACCGGTGGTCAATGTAAGGCGTTAAATTTTAGCGCTTTATTTAAAATAGACAGAAACAGACTCGCGGGAGATTAAATGCTCAGGCCGTTCCGGACACGCGCTACAGCACCTTCTGTGGCAGGTGACGGGAGACAGATGCCCCGGAGTGCCTTTCAGTCTGTTTTGGGAGAAATCGGACAATAGTCAGAGATATAACGGCTTATGAGGAAATGTGGATTACAGACAGTAGGATTATGGGGAAATTCGCTATCTTTGAAATTTGGAAGAAAAAGATAAGTATGAATTTTGTCGCGATTATAGTGATAGCGGTGCTGGCGGTGGCCCTTGCCCTCGTCTCGTATGGGTATTTCCTGTGCCGGGAGAACTTGAGGCGGGAGCGGAAGATGAATTCCGTGTTCTACGGGCTGTCCAGGGACCTGGAGGGGGATACGTGGAGGCAGAAGGATACGATCCAGGGGCAGCGGGAGGAGATCGAGAACTTAGCGGCGGAGGTCCGGGAGAGCAAGGCGATGGCGCGGATGCTGCGGCAGAGGCCCAAGGGCAGCGGGGAACTTATCGCTTTCACCGAGAAGCTGCTGCTGGTTACGGACGAGCTGGCCAATGTCTACCTCGAGAGCGCCGCGCACCCTGAGACGCTGGGCCGGAGGGTCAGGGAGGTGCTGGACTCGACCATCGCGGACAGGGGTACGTTCGGACAGGTGGACTCGCTGATGGAGGCCTCCTATCCGGGCTTCCTGAAAGGGCTTTACTCCGAATATCCGTGGATGACCGACCAGGACCGGCAGCTAGTGGCCCTGATGTGCTGCGGCATCTCCCCGAATGCGGTCAGCGTCATCATGGGAATGGACATGAACCGGCTCAGCAAATGGAAGACCCAGCTGGCCAAGAAGATGGGAAGTCCGGTGCGCCTGTCCAAGTTCCTCAATGAAAAACTTCTCGATTATAATGTTTCCTTGTAAAAAGGAAAAAAACAGTAGGGATTTGCTGTGATTGGAAAATGAATTCCTATCCTTGCAATAGGAAAGGTTGAGCGGATTTGTCGTATTGGCGGTGTTTTTCTTTAGAAGAAAAAACTTCCCGATATCAATGTTTAATCGGTTGATTCATAGTGATTTGATGGTTTTAAAAAACTTCCACGGGTGTAAAATGAAGTGCGTTGAAAATCAGCAACTTGCATTTTAGCGGAAGTTTTATAATAATCGCAATATGTTGAATGTCATAGAATTACCCTCATTTTAGGGAAGTCTTTTTCCCTTGCACCGCGCTGTCCCCGCATCTAAATTTGCACTCGAACCGATAAAACCGAGTGCATCATGAGAACAACATTTCTGATCGTTATTCTGACAGCTTTTTATTCTGTCAGCTCCGCCCTGGCCGCATCGGCGCAGGACAGGGTGCAGGGCACTTTCCTCGGCTGCCGGTTGGGAGAGGACTTCCGGTCGGTGAGCAACCCTGAAAGATGGGAATGCCGGGGCTTCAACACTACATCCTCGCGGTGTGACGGGTACTTCGCCGTGAACACCGGTCTGAACCCGAATGTCGTTTTCGGGGGCCAGACGTGGAGCGAGTGCCGTTATTATTTCTCCGACGAGGGCCTTCTGTACAAGGTCCGTTTCTACGCCAATTTCTCCTACGAGGAACATGCACGGGCCCGCTACAGGACTGTCCTGAAAAATCTGGACGCAAGGTATCCGGAGGACTCCGGCTTTGAGCGGACGGTGACGGATAAGTGGGAGAGGGAGATGCTGGAGTCAGTCACCTTTACCGATGAAGGCGGCCGCTCGTGCTCCTTAGTGCTTCAGTACAGGCCCTCCGCCGGCGGGCGCATGTACTACTATGTCTTTCTGTACTACAGTGATGAAAGTCTGGAAACCGAGCACAGCTCACAATATATGGAGGGTGCTGCGGTGACAGCCATAGCGGCATCCGCACAGAGGGAAACACAGGGCCGCTTCCTCGGCCTGGAGCTGGGGCAGACCTACGGGGAGATGCTGGAAATTCCGGGACTCGGAGGCCGGAGCCGGGACTGCTGCCGGCGGGATGGAGCTGAGCGGGTGTACGCCGGGCAGTTCAAGAGACTCCGGGACATCCGCTTCGGAGGCCGGGAATGGGGAAACTTCAATCTGTACTTCAGCCCCGGCGGTATATTCTACATGGTCAGCATGAACAAGGGCTTCGGCACGCCCGGGGAGGCGGAGCCTGAATACACGTCCCTGCTCACGGACTTAGACAGTAAATACGGCCGTGTGAAAGACATCCGGAGGGAGGAAGAGACCTCCGCAGAGGGTGCCCGCCGCAGCGTGACCTATACCGGCTCCGACAGTGCGGTCTGCACGGTGAGCCTCGAAAGAAGCGAGGCCGTGAACAACAGCCTGTACTGGTTCGTCATGCTGACCTACTGGCGGGAGGATCTGAGGGCTGCCGCGCATGAGGAGATTATACGCGAGATGTAAATAATTGTGCTCGATATGGAAGGTAATTCAATTATAATAATTGTGCTGGCCCTGTGCCTTTCTGCGAGTATGGCGGCGCTGTTTGTCTGTGCCGTCAGGCTGAGCCGGGAGCGGAGGAAGACATCCATCTTTTACGGTATTTCGAAGGATTTAGAGACGGATCCGATGAGGTGTGGCGGGAGGATGGAGGAGGTCTTTGCTCAGGAGCTCCGCGGCATTGCAGAGGGGTTGGCCGAGTGCAGCGGCCTGGTCCGCTCACTGCTGCGGAAGGGCCTGGACGATGCTGAGTTCCTGGCTCTGGCGGAACGGCTGCAGGCTCTTTCGGAGGAAGTAGAAAATTTAACTTTTAAACATAACAAATCATGAGATACATACGCTTTAACCGACATACCGTATTTTCCTCAGTGCTCAACGTCTTGGGACTGACCCTCGCCCTGTCCGTGTTCCTGATACTGACGGTGCAGGTGATGTACGACTGGAAATATGACAGATGCTATGCGGGGCATGAGGATATTTACAGGCTGGAATGCAGCGGCTTAGCAGGTGAAAGGGCAGGTAACTACCTGGCGAGTTTTTCCCGACCGATGATAGAGGAAATCAGGACATCCCTGCCGCAGGCTGAGGCTGTGGGAACTTACCTCTACTATAAGGACAGAAGTGAGCCGATGAGGGAAGTGGGGAGCAACGGCTCCGGGGTATCCGTTTCCTTTGCGGACTGCGACTACGGTCTGCTGCAGGTCTTCCCCTTTGAATTTACCGAGGGGGATACCTCCCTTTTCCGGACTCCCAATACGGCGGTTATCTCCGAGCGGGGGGCGGCCAGGCTTTTCGGCGGAGAGTCCCCGGTCGGGAAATACGTGGAGTTCGCCTCTTCGGACGTGCAGCGGTACGGAGCCGCGACGCGCTTCACTATTGTAGGGATCTACAGGGATTTTCCCCAGAACTCCAGTGTGGACAAGGAGTTGCTCATCAATCTCGGCAATTACGACTTGAACAATGGCAGCACGTGGGCATACGGCTGTTATATCCGGACGGCCGCGCCGCAGCAGGCCCTGCCGGTGCTGAAGGACTACATGGAATATGCTATAACCTCGGCAGGAGGCAATGGCCTCATGGTCCGTCTTACCGGCCTGCACGATGCCTACTACATCCATGATGTTTCTCCCGACAACACTGCCAAGGGCAACCGTCCGGTTACGGTAACGCTCTTCTCCATTTCTATCCTCATACTGCTGATAGCGGCGATCAATTTCATCAATTTTTCCATGGCTTCCGTGCCCTTCCGCATCAAGGCGCTCAATACCCGGAAGGTGCTTGGGGCGACGAGGGGATCTCTGGTCCTGCGTCAGCTCGGGTCGGCCCTTACGCTGATGCTGCCGGCATTTGTCCTGAGCATAGGCGTGATGTCCGTGGCAGCGACCTCTGACCTCGCCTCGTACGTCTCCGGTTCGCTGCGGGTGCAGGACAATTGGGGCGTACTGCTCATAACCCTTGCCGCAGCAGTGCTCACCGCCCTGATTGCAGGTATTTTCCCTGCCCATTACAGCACGTCCTTCAACCCGGCGATGGTGCTCAAGGGCTCTTTCTCCCTCTCGGCCAAAGGGCGCAGTCTGCGCACCTCCTTGGTCGGGATTCAGTATCTCGTTTCGTTTGTTCTGGTTATCTGCGCCTTGTTCATCTCGGTGCAGGTCCGGTATATGAAGGGTTTCGACATGGGGTATGACCGGGAACAGGTGGTGGAGTTCCGCCTCTCCTACAGCATCGGGCAGAAGCGGGAGACGCTCAAGGAGATGCTTCTGGAGAATCCGAATATCACGGATGTCACGTTCTCCGGCTTTTCCATGGCACAGGAGACCAAGATGCCGTGGGGCCGCGTCATCAACGGAGAGTCCGCGCCGGTCGAGTGCCTTCCGGTGGACCGCAACTTCGTCTCCTTCTTCGGCCTTGAGCTGACGGAGGGCCGGGACTTTCTGCCTTCGGACGACAACAGTCCGGGAGGAACGATGATAGTCAATCAGAACTTCCTGAATTCGTATCCCTTCCTGAGGGTAGGGGCGACCTATCCCGGGCACAGGTCGGACGTGGAGGCACAGATAATCGGGGCCGTCCGGGACTTCAACTTCAAGCCGCTGCAGTACGGTATCAGCCCGTTCTGCCTGTACAATTTCGGCAGCACTCCGTGGTGGCCCCTCCAGGTGGGATACGCCAAGGTCATGACCGGGGATATCCCGGCCACGTTCAGCTTCATCCGGAAGACGCTCAGCGGGCTGGATCCCTCCTTCAACACCGGGAGCATGGACGTGCGCTTCCTCGATGATGCGGTCGCCGGCCTCTACGCCCAGGAGGACAGGCTGGTCCGCATGATTACCACGGCCTCCTGGATTTCCCTGCTGATATCCGTTATAGGTATTCTCGGCTTAGTGTACTTCGAGACGCAGTTCCGCCGCAAGGAGATTGCGGTCCGCCGCGTACACGGAGCCTCCGTGGGGGAGATACTGCTGATGCTCAACCGTTATTACTTGAGGATTACCACGGTGTGCTTTGCCGTGGCGGTGCCCGTAGCCTGGTTCATCATCCGCCGGTGGGTCTCCTCATTTCCTTACCAGAGTCCCGTACCGGTGTGGATATTCCTCGTGGCGCTGGTACTGGTGTCCCTGATTACGGCCGTTACTGTCACGCTCCAGAGCCGGAGGGCAGCGTTGCGTAATCCGGTGGACTCGATTTCCTCGGAATGATGCCGTCGGGAGCGGGTGTGGTTTTCATTTTGAACGTGGAATTGGGATTTGTGGAAAAAAGAATTAAATTTGGACTGCCAAATTGATTATCTAACCACATAAAAACTTATCTGAACAAGATGAAAAGAATATCATTAGCAGCTGCCGCTCTTCTCGCTGTTGCGGTGGGTTCTGTGCAGGCTCAGGACCAGGGCCGGGAGAAGAAGAATCTCACTGTCGAGCAGGTGGCCAAAGGAATGCCTGACGGCATTGTCAACCCTATTCCTACCCCCGTCGGATGGTATGACAACAGTAATCTGATCGTCTCGGAAAACCGGGAATTAGGCCTGTACAATATCAAGACAGGGGAGACGGCTTCATATCAGAGACCTGCGCCCAAGGTGCAGCCGGCTATCCTGGAGGAACTCCGTAAGACCGTGGACAATCCCATGTTCTCGCCGGACTCCACGAAGATCGCCTACACCAAGGACAACAACCTCTATGTGATGGACGTTGCCACCGGCGAGCACACCGCGCTGACTACCGACGGTTCGGACCTGATCCTGAACGGCTGGTCCTCCTGGGTGTACTACGAGGAGATTCTCGGCAGGGCCACCCGCTACAAGGCCTTCTGGTGGTCGCCGGACAGCAAGCGCCTGGCCTACTACAAGTTCGATGACACGAACGTGCCGATGTTCCCTATCTACGACGCCAAGGGCAAGCACGGCACCTTGAACGAGACCCGCTACCCCAAGGCCGGGGACGAGAATCCCAAGGTGGAGATAGGCATGATCGACCTGACCACGGGCGAGACCGTCTGGGCTGACTTCGACCGCGAGGACGACCAGTATTTCGGTACTCCGTTCTGGAGCGCTGAGTCGGACAAGTTCATGGTGCCCTGGATGCCGAGGGACCAGAACCATTTGATACTCTATGAGGTATCTCCTTTCGACGGCTCGAAGAAGCCTCTGTACGAGGAGCATCAGAAGACCTGGATCGACTGGATCGACGATATGGTCTTCACCGAGGACGGCTTCTACATGACCCGCGATTTCGACGGATGGGAGCAGATCTATTTCCAGCCCTTCGACGGCTCGCAGTACATCAAGCTCACCGAGGGCCGCAACTGGGGCACCCGCATCCTCAAGTTAGACGAGGACAAGGGTGTGCTCTTCTTCACCTCGAGGGCCGAGATATCCACCCGTTATGACGTCTACAGGCTGGATCTGAAGAAGCGCACCACCGAGCGCATCTCATTCGGCGACTACAACTTCTCGGCAGTTCAGATTTCACCCGACAACAAGTACTATGCCGCGCAGATATCCAATGTCTCCACCCCTACCAAGACCGTCCTGGTGAAGATAGGAAGCGGCAAGAAGGCTCAGTACACCGTCCTCGGCGATTCCAAGGGCCCTGAGTATGACAACTATAAGCTGGCAGAGGCGCAGATGCTCTTCATCGAGGTGGACGGCTATACCCTCCCGGCCTCGATCCGTCTCCCGATAGACCTGGACACCAATAAGAAATACCCCGTCATCGTCTCAATGTACGGCGGTCCCAACTCCGGTACGGTGATGGACCGCTGGAGCGCACCTTCCCGCGGCAACCAGCTCTGGGCCATCGAGGGCGTCATCCAGATATCGATCGACCACCGCGCCTCCGGCCACTGCGGCAAGGAGGGCGTCAACTACGTCTACCGCTCCCTCGGACAGACCGAACTGGCCGACTACATCGAGTGGGTGAAGTACCTGAGGACCTTCCCCTACGTGGACGCTGAGAAGATAGGCATCACCGGATTCTCCTTCGGCGGCACGATGACGGCTCTGGCACTGACTGACGGTGCCGACTATTTCCAGTACGGTATCGCCGGCGGCGGAGTGTACGACTGGCAGCTCTATGACTCGCATTATACCGAGCGGTATATGGATACACCCGAGGACAATCCCGAGGGCTATGCCTTCACCCGCGTGTGGGAGCGTGCCGAAAAGTACCGCGGAGGCAAGGGTTCGATGCTTCGTCTTACCCACGGAACAGCCGATGACAACGTTCACATGCAGAATACACTCCAGTTCGTGGATGCGCTTCAGAAAGCCGACAAGCAGTTTGAACTGATGATCTATCCCGGAGCATATCATGGTTACGGCGGTTATCAGGGCATTCACTCTTCCAACTCCGACCTGATCTTCTGGTACCGCTATCTTTTAGGAAGAGAGGTGCCTGAATGTCTGTTCAGATAAAGACTGAATAGATTGAAATTATAGACGGATTCCGTCATTCTCGCAACAGATGATTATGCGGGGATGGCGGAATCCCTATTTTTGGCGATTGTCCGGGGAGGGCGCGGACGGTAATTTTGCAGTGTCATTTGAAAGAATTATAAAAGATAAATAAAATGAGACTGACAAAATTCATTCCCGTGGCCGTTATGGCGGCCCTCGCAGCCATGAGCTGCAATCCCGTAGAAGAGATCAAACCCGCAACAGAGGTGGCCGGCACCTACTCCGGCTGGTCGAAGGCGGAGTTCCAGTATTCTCCCACACCCATGGTAAGTGAGAGCCAGACCATTACCGTTACCGTAGAGGAAAACGGCGAGACCGTGGCAGTCAGCTATACCTCCGACACCTGGGGTACATTCACAGTCGCCGGCGCAGCGGTTGCCGAATCTGACGGCACCTACACAGTGACCGGCAGCGGCAAGACCGTCATGGGCATGTCCGCCGACTCCCAGAGCGAGTACGACTGCACCCTCTCGGCGACCATAAAGAGTGATGATGACTTCACCTTCACATTCGACATCCCAGCCGTGATGGGCGGCCTGAAGATTACCGTGCAGCCCGGTGAGGCTCCTGCCAGTCTGGTACTCAGCGGCACATATACCGGTACTCTGAACATGTCCGTCATGGGCGGCGCCATGGATCCGGTGGAGAATGCGACAATGGTTCTCGATGTTGCGGATGACGGAAAGACTGTGCTCACCATCTCTTCTTTCGGCATGGGCATGATGACTCTCGAGGATATCACAGTGGACGTGACACTCACAGAGTCTGCTGACGGCAGCTATGCTTTGGCGGCTGAGAGCATCGATACTATGGCCGGAGACATAAACGTGACCGGCAGCCTTACAGGTACGGTGACGGCAGACGGCAGCAAGCTGACAGTCAGCGCAGATATCAAGCCAGGAGCCATGCCTATGACCATCAACGTAGAATTTGAAGGTTCCAAGTAAATGAAAAGAATCCCAAAGCCATTACTGATAATGTTGCAGGCGGGGGCGGCACTCCTGACGGCCGTGTCGCTCCCCTCATGCAACGGTATCTTCGAAGGCATCTACGACCAGCCGGTGATAACCGCGGACTTCGGCTTTACGAAGGTGGAACAGGCCACGTCCTCCGGTACGATATACCTCGATGCGACCTCCTACACCCGGTGGAACTACATCGACTTCGAGACATTCACCCTGGATACCACAGCCATAGCGGAGGACGGTTCCGAGACAGGAGAGGTGACTGAAGGCTGGGATTTCGCCGTACACCGCTACGATGTTAAGACCAACGGCGGCCGGGTCATAGAGACTTCCTTCACCTCCATCGATGAACTCCTCGCATCCGGCTCCCTGCCTGCAGGCACATACGTCGAGGACATCTGGACCGAGGACCGCGTCACGATAGACATGTCCCGGATGATGGACGGCATCATCATCTACGCCCCTTCGTGGTACAACCCGGAGCTCTCCAAGTGGCTCAACGTAGATACCTCCACCATGCCTCCCATATACACGATGTCCGGCAAAGTCTATGTCCTGATAACGGCGGAGGGCAAAGCGGCGGCCATACAGCTTACCAACTACATGAACGACAGCAAGGTCAAGGGCTTCATGACCATTGACTACGTATATCCCTTAGAATTCTGACAATGAAAAGGACAATACTTCTGATGACGGTCCTCCTGCTGGCGGCCGCGGCCCTGCACGCTCAGCAGCGCACGGTCGCAGGCACTGTCTCGGATGTCAAGGGCAGCCCTCTGGCCGGCGTGGAAATCACCGTGGAGGGCAGTTCCACACTCTACACGGCCACCGGAGAGGACGGCCGCTACAGCATCACAGTCCCCGACGGAGGGAAGGCGGTGCTGCATTTTTATCTTCTAGGCTTCCTGTCGCAGGACATATCCCTCGCGGAGCATCCTGAAGGCAGTGTGGACGTGGTGCTCGAGGAGGACTACATGAACCTCGAGACGGTGGTGGTCACCGGTACCCGCACCCCGCGCCTGCTCAAGAACAGCCCGATACTCACCCGTGTCATCACCGTGCAGGATATCGAGAGGGTGGACGCCCTCAATATCGGGGACCTGCTCGAGGCGGAGCTCCCCGGCATTGAGTTCTCCTACGCGATGGACCAGCAGGTGACCCTGAACATGCAGGGCTTCGGCGGCAACTCGGTCCTCTTCCTCGTGGACGGGGAGCGCATAGCCGGCGAGACCCTGGACAATATTGACTATAACCGTCTGAACTTAGACAATGTCCAGCGCGTGGAGATAATCAAGGGTGCGGCCTCCTCCCTCTACGGCTCCAATGCCGTGGGCGGGGTGGTCAATCTCATCAGCGCCGGAGCCACGGAGCCCTGGTCCGTAAACGTCAACGCCCGTTACGGTGCCCACAACGAACAGCGCTACGGCGGCTCGGTGGGCTTCCAGGCCGGGAAGCTGAACAGCATGACCAATGCCCAGTACACCAGCATTGACTCCTACGCCATGCCCTCGGAGGGCGACTACAGCACCTTCTACGGCGGCTACAACTGGAGCGTCAAGGAGCGCCTGCAGTACGAGCCGGTCGAGGGTCTGAAACTGACCGCCCGCGCCGGCTACTTCTTCCGTGAGAGGGACCTGCAGAGCGATACCCGCGACCGATACCGCGACTTCAGCGGCGGTCTCCGCGGGGAGTGGAACGTGAATGACCGCAACCGCGTGGAGCTCTCCTACGGCTTCGACCAGTACGACAAGAGCGATTACCTGCTCTTCAACAGCACCGACGTGCGCGACTACAGCAACGTCCAGCACACCGTCCGCGGCATATACACCTACGACCTGACCGCCGACGGCCAGAGCACCATGATAGTCGGGGGCGACTACATGCGCGACTACCTGATGTCCTATCAGTTCGAGGACAACGGATATTACGTCCAGCATACCGCCGACGTCTTCGCCCAGGTGGAGACCAATATCAACGAGCACTGGAACCTCATCGGAGGCATGCGCTACGACTTCTTCTCCCAGAAGCGGCTCAGCCATTTCTCCCCCAAGCTCAGCGTGATGTACCGCACCGGAGGCTGGTCCTTCCGCGGCTCTTACTCCGGCGGATTCCGGGCCCCGACCCTCAAGGAGATGTACATGTCATTCGACATGGCCAGCATTTTCATGATCTACGGCAACCCTGACCTCGAGCCCGAGTCCAGCGAGAACCTCAATGTCTCGGCCGAGTACAACTGGAAATATCTTTCCGCCTCTGTCTCCGGCTTCTACAACTTCGTGGACAACCGTATCACCACCGTCTGGAACGAAGAACTCGGCGGCATGATGTACACCAACATGAGCCCCCTGCAGGTGCGCGGAGTGGATGTATCCGTCTCGACCCGCCTGCCCTTCGGTCTCGGGGCCCGGCTGGCCTATACCTTTACCGACGAGGCCATACGCGCCGGCGAGCCCCTGCTCTCCCAGACCCGTCCCCACTCGGCCACGGCCCGTATCGAGTACGGCAGGTCCTGGAAGAACTACGGCTTCAACGTGGCTCTCAGCGGCCGCGTCCTCTCTGCCGTGACCACCGAGGTCTACACCTCCGCCACCAACTACGAGGAGACCGAGACCCAGACATACCCGGCATATACGATCTGGAAACTGACCGTGTCGCAGGACATCTGGCGGGGCATACAGCTCAACGTGATAGTGGACAACCTCTTCAACTACCGGCCCGACTATTACTACAGCAGCACTCCGAGCACCGTCGGCACTACGGCCGCAGTCTCCCTTTCGATGAATATCGAGGAGTTTTTCAATAAAAAATAGAAAATATAAAAACGCAGCATGATTCAAAAAACGGCAAAACTCATAACATTCATAGTGGTATCTATCCTGGCAGTCCTCATTTTGTGGGGACTCTGGGCGTTTTTAGCGGCCCCTACGCGGGTGGCCTTCCTGAACTACCAGGTCATCACCCTCGGCCAGATCTCCAAGGCCAATGACAGCCGCATGGTCCGCCTCTACGAGCTCACCCCAGAGGAAGCCTCCAGGGCCGGACACTACGACATCCTCCTGATCAACGGCATGGGGCTGAGAATCACCGAGGAGCAGCGGGCGCAGATACAGAAGGCCGCCGACCGGGGCCTCCCCGTGCTCTCGACCATGGTCACCAACCCGGCCAACGACATCAACACCGTGGACTCCACCCTCGCCCCGGAGCTTCAGGCTTACCTCTCCAACGGCGGTCCGGCGAACTACCGCAACATGCTCGCTTTCATCCGCCGCAGGATAGACCGCAAGGTCATCGCAGCCCCGCAACCCGCTCCCGCCGAGGAATACACGGTGGAGAATATCTTCCATCCCTCCCTGGACGGCAGAGGAGGGGAGGAGGAGGGCTTCCGCTCCATCGCGGCCTATAATCAGTGGCTCAGGGACAATGGCCTATGGAAGGAGGACGCTCCCCGCATCATCGTCACCGGCCAGATGGGCGACCCCACCGACCTGATAGCATCCCTCGAGGCGACCGGCAACGTCGTCTATCCGATCCGAAGCACCATGCCCATGCTCCGCACCGGGCAGCTCGACTCCATTGCCCCTTCGGCGGTGATCAACATGGCGCACGGCCGCCTGGGCGACGGGATGGTCAGGTTCCTGGAAAAATACAACATCCCCCTCTTCGCTCCCCTGAATGTCAATTCCCTGGTCTCCGACTGGGAGGCCGATGAGATGGGCATGGCCGGGGGCTTCCTCTCCCAGAGCGTGGTGACTCCCGAAATAGACGGGGCCATCCGCCCCTACGTGCTCTTCGGGCACTACGAGGATGAGGGCGGGCTGCAGCGGCTCAAGGCCATTCCGGAGCGTCTGCAGGAGTTTACCGAGACGGTCAACCGCTATCTGGAACTCAGACGCAAGCCAGAGAGTCAGAAGAGGATAGCCATATTTTACTACAAGGGGGCGGGGCAGAATGCCCTGACGGCCGCCGGCATGGAGGTGGTGCCCTCGCTGTACAATTTTCTCAAGACTCTGCAGTCGGCAGGGTACAGTGTGGAGGGGCTGCCGTCCTCTCCCGAGGCCTTGGCCGCTCTGATTCAGAGCCGCGGCGCGGTCTTCGGATCCTACGCCGAGGGGGCCGCTTCCCGCTTCATGAATGAGGGCGCTCCCGAGTGGGTGGACGCTCCGACATTTGCCCGCTGGGCTCAGGAGGCTCTGCCTCAGAGGCTGCGCGACGAGGTCAAGGCCCTGAACGGGGAATTCCCCGGACCCTATATGTCGAGGGACGGCCGTCTGGCCCTGGCCCGGATAGAGCTGGGCAATGTGGTGCTGCTGCCGCAGCCCGCGGCCGGCGGCGGTCAGAATGACTTCCAGATGGTGCACGGCACGCACGCCGCTCCGCCCTACAACTATATCGCGGCCTATCTTTACGCCCGCTACGGCTTCGGGGCCGATGCCATGATTCACTTCGGAACCCACGGCAGCCTCGAATTCACTCCGAAAAAGCAGGTGGCCCTGAGTCAGTACGACTGGCCGGACCGCTTAGTGGGCACCGTGCCGCATTTTTACCTGTACACCATTTCCAATGTCGGGGAGGGGGTGATGGCCAAGCGCCGCGCCTACGCTACGCTCCAGTCCTACCTCACCGCTCCTTTTATGGAGAGCAATGTCAGGGGGCTGTACCGCGACCTCTCGGAGGA
The DNA here is from genome assembly GCA_900550465.1 of uncultured Alistipes sp. GTDB lineage: Bacteria > Bacteroidota > Bacteroidia > Bacteroidales > UBA932 > Coprenecus. Next base: position 15,758 of record URSC01000022.1, on the reverse strand, counting down.
GCTTTCGCACTATGAGGATGCTCTCTACGGAGAGAGGCCGGATGCCTCCCGCGCTGAGGGCATTGCACTCAGAATCAAGGAACTGACCATAGAGATGGGCATTGCCTCCGACCTCGGGCTGGATACTCTGGATAAGGGTGTGCCCTACACTGAGGAGGAGGTCCTGCGCATCGGGAATTTTGCCGAGGAACTGGCTTCCGAGAAGGTGACGGGCCGGCTCTACGTGATGGGCGAGCCCTACCTGCCGGCTCAGATCGAGTCTACGGTCTATGCCATGAGCACCGAGCCGGTGGCCTACGGCCTGTTGGGTATCGACCGGGCCCGCGGCAAGGACGTGGACGGGGTGGAGAAACAGCTGTCGGTATTCAACCGCAGGTATGTGGCTCCGGCAAAGAAGATCGTGGCCCGGCTGCTGTCCCAGGGCCGTCCGGCGGATGACCGGCAGCTCTGCTCGATAGCCGGTATCACTCCGGAGGAACTTGCCCGTGCGCGGGAGGTGGCCGCTTCGCTGCAGGCCCCGCCCGACATGATGTCGATGATGGCTCAGATGGCCGGGATGCAGCAGCTGAAAAAGGATTCGGCTGCCGGTCGGGGTATGAGTGAGATGATGTCGGCGGTCGGACGCCGGATGATGGGCGGCCGGAAAGCGCAGCCGACGCAGGCGGAGAAGGATTTCGCCCGGGCGGTGACTGAGATGGAACAGGCCGTGCTCAATGTGTACAACTACCGCAAGGCCCTGATGGAAAGCCCTTCCGCCGAGCTGGGCAGTATGCTCAACGCCTTGGACGGCGGCTATACCTCGCCCTCGCCCGGAGGCGATCCCGTGGCCAATCCCAATACCCTGCCTACCGGCCGCAACCTCTTCGCCGTGAACGCCGAGGCCACCCCGACCCGCAGCGCCTGGGAGAAGGGAGTAGCCTTGGCCGAGAATACCCTGCGGCTCTACCGCCAGCGGCACTGCGACTCCCTGCCCCGCAAGGTCAGCTATACGCTGTGGAGCAGCGAGTTCATCGAGACGGAGGGCGCGACGATAGCCCAGATATTCTACATGCTGGGAGTCGAGCCGGTCTACGACACCTTCGGCCGCGTGACCGATATCCGCCTGATACCGTCGGAGAAGCTCGGCCGTCCGAGGATAGACGTGGTGGTGCAGACCAGCGGCCAGCTCCGGGATATTGCGGCCTCTCGCCTCTTCCTGATAGACAGGGCTGTGCGTATGGCCGCCGAGGCTCAGGACGGGGAGTATGTAAACAATGTGGCCGAGGGTATCCGCGAGACCGAGCGGATACTCACCGAGAAGGGCGTGACTCCGGCCGATGCCCGCAGGATGTCCTCCTACAGGGTCTTCGGCGGGGTGAACGGCAACTACGGCACCGGCATCCAGGGCATGGTGACCGCCTCCGACCGCTGGACCTCCAGTTCGGAGATAGCCCAGGTCTACATGAACAATATGGGAGCCTACTACGGCAGCGAGGAGGGCTGGGAGGAGTTCTCCCGGTACGCCTTCGAAGCGGCCCTCTCCCGCACCGACGCCGTGGTGCAGCCCCGTCAGAGCAATACCTGGGGCGCCCTCAGTCTCGACCACGTGTACGAGTTTATGGGCGGACTCAATCTTTCCGTGAAGGAGGTGACCGGCAAGGACCCCGACGCCTATCTGAGCGACTACCGCAACCGCAACCGCGTGAGGATGCAGGAGCTCAAGGAGGCGATAGGGGTGGAGAGCCGCACGACGATATTCAACCCCTCGTACATCGCCGAGAAACTCAACGGCGGAGCGGGAGATGCGGCTGCCATAGCGGAAACTGTCACCAATACCTTCGGCTGGAACGTGATGAAGCCGGAGGTCGTGGATGACCGGGTGTGGGACGAGATATACGAGGTGTACGTGCAGGATAAATTTGACCTCGGAGTACACGAGCACTTCAGGGAGGTCAATCCGGCGGCCCTCGAGGAGGTGACGGCCGTCATGCTCGAGTCGGTCCGCAAGGGTCTCTGGGACGCAACGCCGGAGCAGGTGGCCGATATCGCGGAGCTGCACACCGGCCTGATAGAGGAGTTCGCGCCCTCGTGCTCCGGCTTTGTCTGTGACAATCCGGCCCTGCAGGACTACATTGCCTCCGCCCTGCCCGAGACCTCCGCCTCAGAGTACCGGGGGGCTATCCGACAGATCCGGGAGGCTTCGGTAAGCGACGCTTCGGACGGCATGGTGCTCCGCAAGGACCGGCTGCAGAGTGAGACGGAGAAGGAAACCACGCTGGTAAGCAACATAGCCGTGGCGGTGCTGATCATCGCCCTGTTCATCGGAGGCGGGCTGCTGATACGCCGCCGCAGGAAGTCCAGCGGCATTTAAATCATCAAGACTCTGCCTATGTACAGTCTAGTCGTTATACTCCTGGTGCTGGTCTGCTTCAACTTCGTGCTGAAGCAGACTTGGCACAAGTGGTGGTCGGTCCTGGCCCATGCCGCCGCGGCCGCCCTCTTTACCGGTCTGATGTGGCCGGTGGCAGTGCGTCAGTCCCGCTCCCAGATCGAGGCCTGGCTGGCCAATCCGGACCTGATGCTCGACACCTCGGTGGTCATTACTCTCGAGGTCATCCTCCAGATCTCCTTCTGCCTGCTGTCGGTGCATCTGCTCAGCTCCGGGAAACTGAAGTTCTCCACCGTCTGGGGCTACCGCATCCTGCGCTGGTTCCCGGGGGTGCTGATATTCGGGGTGCTGTTCAGTTTCCTGGTCTATCTGATATTTGCCTTCCCGGGTGTATCCTTCCCTTTAGTCGCCTGGAGTGCCGCGGCCGTGGTCTTCGCGGTCATAGCCGGAGGAGCCTGGCTCATGCGCCTGCTCTTCCCCGACAAGGAGAGCCGCCTGGAGATGTTCTTCCTGACCAACGCCCTGACCGGGATAGTGGCGGTGATAGCCACCGTCAACGGACAGACTGCCGTGGCGGGGGTGAGCGAGGTAGACTGGAGGGCCCTTGCCGGTGTGCTGGGGCTTATTGCCGCCGGAGTACTGGCCGGTTCCTTCGTGAGGACGGCCCGGCCTTTCCGGAGATTTTTAAAAACGAACAATAATTTAAAAAAGTAATCAAATATAAAAACGTATGAACTACATATCTGATGTTCTCTTCTGGATTTCCAACGGACTGCTCGTACCGGTAGTGGTCCTGCTTATCCTGTTTTTCCTCCGGTCGCTGCTGCTGATCGGCAATTTCTTCGGACAGTACCTGCAGATACGCAAGGTGGACCGTCTCTTCATGACCAAGGTCGAGGCGCTGACTCCCGCTACTGTCGGGGAGTTGAGGGCTTCCCTGCCTGCCAATACCAAGTCCCCTCTGCTTAGCTGCCTGGCCGGTATGCTGGACACTACTAAGGACCGGGCGCACCGCCAGCTGCTGCTCTCCGACTACGAGATAGCCGCTGATAAGGACCTGGGCACCTCCAAGACCCTCTCGAAGATGGGCCCTATGCTCGGTCTGATGGGTACCCTGATTCCTATGGGTCCGGCTCTCGTGGGCCTGTCCACCGGCGATATCGGCTCGATGGCTTACAACATGCAGGTGGCTTTCGCCACGACCGTCGTGGGTCTGTTCTCGGCCGCGATAGGCTTCATCACCCAGCAGGTCAAGCAGCGCTGGTACACCCGCGACCTGAACCGGCTGGAGTTCGTGTCGGAGGTGCTGGACGGATGCGCCGGTGCGCAGGAAGTGGAAACCAGGACGAGGGAGGAAGTGCGATGAAGAGAAGAAGACTGCTGGGAGGGGACGAGGAGAACGACCCGATGAGCGTGGTGGGCAATCTCTTCGACGTGGCCATGGTCTTCGCAGTGGCCCTTATGGTCGCCCTCGTGACCCGCTACAACATGACCGAGATGCTTTCGCCCGAAGACTTCACGATGGTCAAGAACCCCGGCAAGGAGGACATGGAGATCATCGTCAAGCAGGGACAGAACATCGACCGCTACACCCCTTCCGAGGACCAGTCCAAGTCCGGTCAGAGGGGCAAGCGCGTGGGCATAGCCTACGAGCTGGAGAACGGGGAGATTATCTACGTACCGGAGTAGGGGCAGGAGGTCAGATCTTGATGGAGAGGCCTACGTTGAGCAGCCCGCGGTAGCCGAAGCCGAGCTCGGCGAAGCCTCCGACCATATCCCCGTAGCGGAACTTGACGGCGGTGATGTGGAACGAGAAATTCAGATGGTCGTTGGGCTCCAGCTCATCGCTGACGGCATCCCTTACCGATTCATCCATATAGTTGACACCCAGATAGAGGGCACCGGAGCACTCCATGGGGCCCTGCTGCCAGTATGTGAATGCCCCGGACAGGTGGCAGGAGTAGTTCATGACGACAGCCCTGCACATGAACTCCGGCTCTCCGGCAGGGCCGAACTCATCCACATCGGAGATGTACATGTCGGAACTTCCGTATCCGTAGCCGAAATCCAGGCCTATGGACACTCTCGGATGGATGAAGAAGTTGTAGCCTATGGCCGCGATGCCGGAGAACTTGTGGTTGCGGGTCTCTCCGTTGGTCACCTCGTCGTGGAAGTTGGGCGACAGAATAGTGGTCAGTTCCATCAGGGAAGGCGTACCGTACTGGAGATAAATCTCGCTGCGGGGGAAATAATCCACGTCCCTCACCATGTTTTTCTGGGCGAAGGCGGCGGATGATATCAGCAAAAGAGCAGCTGCGGCTGTAAGAACATGTTTCATAATCAGGACTGTTTTTCGGTTTTACGCTTCTTGAGGTATATAGAGCCGAGGGACAGGGCTCCGCAAAGGAGCATTGTCAGGGCCTGGCTCTCATGGGAAATGGTTGCAAAAATCACGCCCGAGGTCTGGGGTATGGAGTAAATCGAGGCCATGGCCAGGGACAATATAAAATGGTATGCGCCTATTCCGCCCTGCACCGGCACTATCCAACCGAGGCTGCCGACGACCATCAGGAAGAGGGCGTCCGCCCAGTTGAGGCCGGCGACCTGCGGTATGGCCAGGATGGTCGAGTAGCTCATGATCCAGTAGCAGAGCCACAGCAGGAGGGTGTAGAGGAGGAATCTCCATTTGCCCTTCATCCGGAGTCCGGCCGTCAGGCCTCCGATCAGCCCTTTGGCCAGGGAAAACAGCTTGGCGAACAGTTTATATCGGCTCAGACGTTTCCTGTGGCAGAACATCAGGATGCAGGCGGCTACGCATACGGCGGCAGCTCCGCCGATGATCCACAGGATGTCGAAGGGCATGGAGTCCACTGCCGGCCCCCATACCTCATCGGAGACAAACTGGCTGAAGGAACTCTCGCCTGCCAGCAGGACAATGAACAGGATAATCAGGTAGGTTACCATGTCCCAGCTCCGCTCCAGCACCACCGTTCCCAGCACCGACTCGAAGGATGCCTTGCCGGTGGCGGAGATAACTCCGCAGCGGGCCAGTTCTCCGGCCCTGGGCAGGGCAAAATTGGTCAGGTAGGCGACCGTCACTCCGTCGTATGCCTCGCGGCGGGTGATGGAAGGGTTGAGGGGCAGCATTACCAGACGCCACCGCAGTCCCCTGATGACGAATGCCAGGATGCTTGCTGCCATCGATACGGCTATCCAGCGGAAATCGCAGCTGCGGACTCCTTCCATGAAGTCCGCCCATTTTACTCCACGGAACGCGAAATACAGCAGTACGAAGGCCAGCAGCAGCATGAGTGTCCACTGCAGTACCTTCTTTATCTGCTTCCGTACCGGCATTTACAGGACGAGTTTATTGGTTCTGGTATCGGGGAAGATAACCTTCGGACGGAAGGTCCCGGCCTCTTCCGGAGTCACTATGGCGTAGGACATGATGATTACGATGTCTCCGGCAGCGAACAGATGGGCCGCGGCGCCGTTGAGTTCGATGCTGCCGCTGCCCTCTTCTCCGGGGATGACGTAGGTCTCTACCCGGTTGCCGTTGGTGACATTGACCACGGAGACTTTCTCGCCCTCGAAGAGACCGGCGGCCTCCATCAGGGAACGGTCCACCGTGATGCTGCCGATGTAGTCGAGATTGGCGCGGGTCACGGTGACTCTGTGGATCTTGGATTTTATTACTTCGATGTACATTCTACTTGAGTGCTATGTTGTCTATCAGACGGACCTCTCCGGCGTAGACCGCGCAGGTCAGCCGCAGGTGCTCCGCCTCGTCCCAGCTGGAGACAGGGCGCAAATTTAATGAATTTATGATTTCCACATACTCCGTCCTGAGCTGCGGTTCGGCGTCGATGAGTTCCGTGGTCTTCCTTACCGCCTCGGCCACCGGCATTTTGCCTACCATGTCCACTGTCTGCCGGATGCAGGCGTAGATGTGGGGGGCGGCGGCTCTCTGGGCCGGGGTCAGGAGCTTGTTGCGGGAGCTCAGGGCCAGTCCGTCCTCTGCCCTTGCGATGGGACAGCGGACTATCTCTATGGGGTAGTGGAGATTTTTGACGAAATACTCGATGATGGCCAGCTGCTGGAAGTCCTTCTCTCCGAAATAGGCCCTGTCGGGGCGGACGATGTCGAAGAGGCGGGTGACCACCTGGGCCATGCCGTTGAAATGTCCGGGGCGGCGGGGACCCTCGCCGTACTGGTCCAGGCCTCCGAGGTCGAAGATTCTCTGATCATAATCCGTGCCGGCGGGATAGATGTCCTCTACCCTGGGGGCGAAGAGGACGGCCGCTCCGAGTGCCTCGACGAAGGCGCTGTCCTGGTCGAGGATGCGGGGATAGGTCTCGAAGTCGGTCTTATTGTTGAACTGGGTCGGGTTGACGAAGTCGGATACCACTACGGCGCCGCACTCGGCGACTGCCCTGCGGATAAGGGATGCGTGCCCCTCGTGAGGTGGCCCCATTGTGGGGACGAATCCTACTGTTTTGTCTCCTAGAGACTTGCGGGCGGACTCGAAGTCCGCCAAGGTTTTAGCTGTGTTCATGACTTTACGGAAATCGGGGGCAAACATACGTATTTTCAGTGACTTTATGTAATTTGAATGAAAAAATTTTGCCTTTTCGGATAATTCGTTATAAATTTGAACCTACGCACTGATTTTCCTTTAAAATTGATAGAGCAAATTATACTTTTTTATGAAATTACTATTACTTGGCGATGAAGCCATAGCACTGGCGGCTATACATTCGGGCATTTCCGGTGTCTACGCCTATCCCGGAACTCCCTCTACGGAGATTACCGAGTACATCCAGAACCGTCAGAAGGCCGATCCGGCCTCTGAGCGTATCTTCTGCAAGTGGTGCACCAACGAGAAGACCGCCATGGAGGCGGCTCTCGGCATGTCCTATATGGGCAAGCGCGCCATGGTCTGCATGAAGCACGTCGGCATGAACGTGGCCGCCGACGCCTTCGTCAACTCCGCCATGACCGGAGCCAACGGAGGCCTGGTGGTGGTGGCCGCCGACGACCCCTCGATGCATTCCTCTCAGAATGAACAGGATTCCCGCTTCTACGGCCGTTTTGCCATGATTCCCTACTATGAGCCGTCCTGCCAGCAGGAAGCCTACGACATGGTGCGGGAGGCATTTGACTACTCCGAGAAGATGAAGATTCCCGTACTGATGCGCATCACCACCCGTATGGCTCATTCCAGGGCGGAGGTGTCCACCTGGACCCTGAAGGACGGCAGTGAGGACATCCGCCCCCAGAACCGGATTCATTTTCCCGACAATCCCAAGCAGTGGATCCTCCTTCCCGCCAACTCCCGCGTCCGCAACGAACAGCTCATCAAGGACAAGAAGCAGTTCGGCCTGGATTCCGCAGAGGACCCTCACAACAGCTTCACACCAGGAGAGGACAGGGGACTGGCCATCGTCGCCTGCGGTATTGCATACAACTACCTGATGGAGAATTTTCCCAAGGGAGTGCCCTGTGGTGTCCTGAAACTCACCCGCTACCCCATTCCCCGCAAGCTGGTGGGCGAGATGGTGGCCTCGGGCGTGCACCGCGTCATCGTGATGGAGGAGGGACAGCCTTTCGTGGAGGACAAGATCCGCGGTATGATAGGCTCCGAGATACAGGTGGAGGGACGTCTTACCGGTTTGCTCCCCCGTACCGGCGAGCTTAGCCCCGACAGCGTCCGTGCAGCCCTGCATCTCAATCCCCACAAGACATTCCCCAAGGACGATATCGTAGTGCCCCGTCCGCCCGCCCTCTGTCAGGGCTGCGGTCACAGGGACATGTACGCCGCTCTCAACGAGGTGGCTGCCGAGTATGAGAACTCCCGCGTGTTCAGCGATATAGGCTGCTATACCCTCGGTGCTCTGCCTCCGTTCAGGGCTATCCACACTACGGTCGACATGGGCGCCTCGATCACCATGGCCAAGGGAGCCGCCGACGCCGGGCAGTTCCCCTCGTTCGCCGTCATAGGTGACTCCACATTTACCCACTCCGGTATCACCGGTCTGCTCGACTGCGTCAACTCAGAGGCCAATGTGGTCATCATCATCTCCGACAACCTCACCACCGGTATGACCGGAGGACAGGACTCGGCAGGTACGGGCAGGATAGAGAGCATCTGCGCCGGAGTCGGAGTCGATCCGGCCCACATCCGCGTGGTGGTGCCTCTGGCCAAGAACATGGAGGAGATAAAGAACGTTATCCGCGAGGAGGTTGAATATAAAGGAGTATCGGTGGTCATCCCCCGCCGCGAGTGCATCCAGACCTTCAAGCGTCACGCCAGGGAGAAAAAGCAGCAGTAATGTCAAATCCGTAAAAACTTAGAATCCGATATGAAAAAAGACATAATATTAGCCGGTGTGGGAGGACAGGGAATCCTCTCCATCGCCACAGTCCTCGGAGAGGCCGCCCTCACCAACGGTCTTCACATCAAGCAGGCCGAGGTTCACGGAATGAGCCAGCGCGGAGGCGACGTACAGAGCAACCTGCGCATATCCTCCGAGCCTATCCACAGCGACCTGATCCCTTACGGCAAGGTGGACATCATCATGTCCCTCGAGCCCATGGAGGCCCTCCGCTATGTGCAGGAGCTGTCCAAGGACGGATGGATCGTAACATCGTCGGTGCCTTTCGTCAATATTCCGAACTATCCCGACAAAGAGGAGATATACGCGCATCTGCAGAAACTGCCCCATACGGTGATGCTGGATGTCGAGGCTCTTGCCAAAGAGGCCGGAGCACCCGCCCAGGCCGCCAATATGGTACTGCTCGGTGCCGCCATCCCCATGATGGACCTCAGCTATGAGGCCGTCCGCGACGCCGTGGCCAAGGTGTTCTCCCGCAAGGGACAGGATATCGTGGACAAGAACATAGCCGCCCTCGAGGCCGGTTACCGCCACAGTGTCAACGCTAACAGATAACCATTAATAACCCGCTCACACCTTACAGAAAGAGGCTGTCTCCGCCAGATCGGGGACGGCCTCTCTAATTTTACAGCTGATTTGCTGTTTTACTGGAAAAGTCCGAAGAGCCTGGCGTCTATCTGGTCGCAGACCTGGCTGAAGTCCTCCTTGCGGTCCTCGAACCGGCAGGTGTCCACGTCCACTATCAGCAGCTCGCCCTTGTATTCCGATATCCACTGCTCGTAGCGGTCGTTGAGGCCCTTGAGGTAGTCGATGCGGATGCTGTTCTCATACTCGCGGCCGCGCTTCTGGATCTGTTCCACGAGGTTCGGAATCGACGAGCGCAGGTAGACCAGCAGGTCGGGGTAGCCCACCATCTTCTGCATCAGCTCGAAGAGGGAGGTGTAGTTGTCGAAGTCGCGGGAGTCCATCAGCCCCATGTCGTGCAGGTTCGGCGCGAATATCATCGCGTCCTCGTAGATGGTGCGGTCCTGAATCACGTTCTTCCCCGAGTTCTGGAACTCGACGATGTCCTTGAGCCTCTTGTTGAGGAAGTACACCTGGAGGTTGAACGACCAGCGCTGCATGTCGTTGTAGAAATCCACGAGATAGGGGTTGAAATCCACCGACTCAAAGTGCGGCTCCCATCCGTAATGCTTGGCCAGCAGACCCGTCAGGGTGGTCTTGCCGCTGCCTATGTTTCCTGCTACCGCTATGTGCATATTGTCTTGACTTAATCTTTCTATGTGCAAAAGTAAGGAAATTATTGTGAAATCTTCCAGCCGGAGATGTTGTGTGTCTCCCGGTCGAAGCCGATCGCGACCTTGACGACTGGGAGGCCGCAGAGGGCGAAGCGTTCGGGGTACTGCTTCAGGTCTATCTGCTGCATGGCGGCATCCGCGCCGGCGTCGAGCTTCAGCTCCACTAAGTAGAGTCTGGTGGCCGTGCGCATGACCATGTCCACTCTGCCTTTCGGAGTGCGGACCTCCACGTCCGCGAAGTAGCCGAGGAGGGAGAAGATGATGTAGAGTACCTGCTGCCAATGGCCCTCGTAACCGGTGTTGTCGGTGTAGGGGACGGTGCCGAGGAAGGTCTGCATGGCCTTCAGCGCTCCGTCCATGTCATCTTCGAGGAGGCATTCGGCCATGGTTATGAGGGTTGAGGAGGCCGATATGGTGTCAGGAGTCACGTAGTACGGTATCAGCGAGCGGAACAGACCTATGCGTACCTCCTGATTCGGTATGCCCAAAGTATAGGATTCGATGGCGGGAATGCCCTTTTTGATGGTGTAGTATCCGCTCTGGTAGAGCAGGGGGATGATGCTGGACAGCCTCTCTGTGGGAGTGTCGAACTCGTCCTTGCCGGCCTTGCAGGTCTCTCCCAGCTGGATGGGTGTCATGCGGAACTTGCGTATCATCTCTATGAGATATGTCGGAGTTCCGCTTCCGAACCAGTAGGAGTCGAGTTTTGCATTGGCGAAGGCCCTGATGAGGCTGAACGGGTTGTATATGTCTGGGGAGGGCCAGGTGAAGTGATAACCGTCGTACTTGGCTTTCAGTCTGGCGAAGGTATCTTCCCGGCTCAGGCCCAGCCTTCCGGCCAGAATTTCCAGGTCCGGGCTCATCTGGGTAAGGATCTCCTCCTCGGTGATGCCGCATACGGCTGCGTACTGCTCCAGCATGCTGATGTTCTCCAGGTTGTTGAGCTCGCTGAAGATGCTGAGCTGGGAGAACTTGGTGATGCCGGTCATGAAGACGAAGCGGAGATACGGGTCGCAGGCCTTGAGGGGGCTGTAGAAGTTGCGCATGACGTTGCGGAGCACCGGAAGGACCGTATCCTCGTGCACTACGTCCAGCAGGGGTGCATCGTATTCGTCGATGAGCACGACCACTTTCTGCCCGGTCTGCCTGTATGCGGCCTCAATCAGATTTTTCAGTCTGAGGTTCGGGCCTATCTTTTCTGGAGCGACATTGTATTCTTTCTCGTAATAAGAGAGTTGGTTTCCCAACATTGCTTCCAGCTGCTCCTTGTCCGTATGCTTTGCTAAGCTCATGTCGAAGTGCAGCACCGGATACGCCGTCCAGTCCTTTTCCAGCACCTCTATGGCCAGTCCCTTGAAAAGCTCCATGCGCCCCTCGAAGTAACTGTGGAGGGTGGATACCAGCAGTGACTTGCCGAACCTCCTGGGGCGGCTGAGGAAGATGTACCTTGCCCCGGAGTGGGTCATGCGGTACACGTACTCGGTCTTGTCGATGTACAGGTAGTTCTCATTCCGTATATCCGCGAATGTCTGTATGCCTATCGGGTATAGTCTCTGCTGTGTGTCCATGGTCATGCGCGTTTTCGTTTCCGACTCCAAATTTAGTCAAAATAGCCGAGATTCGGTAAATCTTGCTATTTTTGCTACATGATTCAGACATTCTATTTCAACGACCTGCGCACCTGCTGCTACGTGCTCTACGACGAGGCGGGAGAGTGCGCGATAATCGACCCGGGCTGCATCAAGCAGTCGGAGAAGGACAGACTGGTGAAGTTTATCGAGGAGAAGCATCTGCATCCCCGGATGATACTCCAGACCCACGGCCATTTCGACCACGTGATGGGCAATGCCTTCGTGGCCTCGAAGTGGAACATACCCACATACCTCGCGGCGGCCGACATCCCTCAGCTCAGGCGCTCCAGTTCCTACGGCAGCTACTTCGGCTACGAGTTCGAGCAGCCTTCGGAGGACAATGTCCACGACATAAAGGACGGAGACATCATCAATGTGGGGACAATACAGCTCAGGGTACTGGCCTCCCCCGGACACACCGCCGGCGGGGTGCTCTTCTACGATGAGAAGGGCGGTTACGTCTTCACGGGCGACACCCTCTTCTGCGGCAGCATCGGACGCACCGACCTTCCTGGAGGGGACTTCGACCTGCTCAGTGAGAGCATCCGCACCAAGATACTGCCCCTGCCCGTGGATACAGTGGTATATCCCGGTCATGGTCCCGCCACCGATATCGGACGGGAAAAGATGACCAATCCTTTCTTAGAAGATATCATTGCAAGGGAGATAGACCGGCAGCAGAACGCATAGGCATGCAGGACAGCGGCTACATAGACATCTGCAAGGCCTCGGTCCACAACCTCAAGGGCATCTCCCTGAGGATACCGCGGCATGCCCTCGTGGTCATCACCGGCCTGAGCGGCAGCGGCAAGTCGTCGCTGGCCTTCGACACCATCTACGCCGAGGCCCGGCGCCGCTACATGGACACCCTCTCCGCCTACGCCCGCCACTACATCGGCGTGATGGAGCGGCCGGAGGTGGAGAGCATCGACGGCCTCAGCCCGACCATTGCCATAGAGCAGAAGAGCACCAACCGCAACCCACGCTCTACCGTCGGCACCATTACCGAGATATCCGACTTCCTCCGCCTCCTCTACGCCAGGGCTTCCACGGCCTATTCGCCCGTAACCGGTAAGCCGATGGTCAAATACACCGACTCCGGCATCGTGGACCTGATCATGAAGGAGTACGCCGGCCGCAAGTGCATCATCCTGGCCCCCTTGGTCAAGGGCCGCAAGGGTCACTACCGCGAGCTCTTCGACAGCCTGCTCAAGAAGGGCCTGTCCTACGCCCGCATTGACGGGGAGATCCGTCCGCTCGGGGACATGGCCTCCGGAGTGGACCGCTATAAGGTGCATTTCATCGAGGCGGTCATCGACCGGGTGGTGCCCAAGGAGGAGGACGGCAAGCGGATCCGCGCCTCGGTCCTCTCCGCTCTGACACAGGGCAAGGGCTCCCTGATGATCCTCGACCCTGAGACCGGGGAGGTCCGTCATTTCAGCAAGCATTTTATCTGTCCGGACAGCGGAATATCCTTCCCTGAGCCGGCGCCCCATACATTTTCCTTCAACTCCCCGGCGGGCGCCTGCCCGGTGTGCAACGGCCTCGGCACCGTCCGGGAGGTGGACATGGCCAAGATAGTCCCCGACCCCTCGCTGTCCATCGCGGACGGCGGCATCGCCCCTCTCGGCAAGAAGCGGGACAATGCGGTGTTCACGGTCCTCGAGGCGGTGGCCCGCAAATACGGTTTTTCCCTCTTCGACCCGATCAAGGACATTCCCCAGGAGACAATGAACATCATCCTCAACGGCTCGGAGGACCTGATCCGGGTGGATACCCGCGGCGGGCTCTCGGAGATGGTCACCTTCCCGGGGCTGCTCTCGCGGTTCGAGGTGGACGGCGAGGAGGAGGATGACAGCGTCGCCAGCCGGTATTCGAGCGAGGTGGTGTGTCCGGAGTGCCACGGCAAGCGGCTGAGGAAGGACTCGCTCTGCTTCAAGATCGGAGGGCTGGACATCGCGGAAGTCAGCGACATGGACGTGAGCGTGCTCTACGACTGGGTGGGCGGTCTGAAGGACAAACTCGACCCGAGGGGGCAGGCGGTGGCCGCAGATATCGTCAAGGAACTCCGGGAGCGGATAGGCTTTCTGGTAGATGTCGGGCTGTCGTATCTCTCGCTGAGCCGCAGTACTATGTCGCTCAGCGGAGGGGAGAGCCAGCGCATCCGTTTAGCCACCCAGATCGGCTCCAGGCTGGTCAATGTGCTGTACATCCTCGACGAGCCCAGCATCGGGCTGCATCAGTCGGACAATATAAAACTCATCAACTCCCTCAGACGGCTGCGCGACGAGGGCAATACAGTCATGGTCGTGGAGCACGACGAGGAGATGATGCGCAGTGCGGACTGGATCGTGGATATCGGTCCGGGCGCGGGCGAGAAGGGCGGCGAGGTGCTTTTCAGCGGGCCGCCGCAGCTCAAGCTGGACCCTGCGTTCAGGCTGCCGGCAGCTCTGCCGGTCATCGACAGGGAGGCTCACGGGGGATTTACCTTCGAGTACCTCAAGGGAACGCGGCAGATAGAGGTGCCGTCCTACCGCCGTCCGGGCAACGGGAAACTGATCACTCTCAGAGGGGCTTCGGGCAACAATCTCAAGGATGTGGACATCAGCCTCCCGCTCGGCTGCATCATCGGCATCAGCGGAGTCAGCGGCAGCGGCAAGTCCTCCCTGATCAACGACACCCTCATGCCGGTCATCAGCAACCGGCTCTACCGCTCGAAATACAAGGTCCTGCCGTACCGGGAACTGGAGGGCCTGGAGAACATCGACAAGCTCGTGGAGATAGACCAGTCTCCGGTGGGCCGCTCCCCGCGCTCCAATCCCGCGACCTATACCGGCGTGCTCACCTACATCCGCAACCTCTTCGCCGAGACCCCGGACGCCAAGATCCGCGGTTTCAAGTCCAATAAGTTCTCGTTCAATGTCAAGGGCGGCCGCTGCGAGGCCTGCAAGGGCGCTGGGGTGGAGGTCATCGAGATGAATTTCCTTCCTTCGGTGACAGTCACCTGCAAGGAATGCCACGGCAAGCGGTTCAACCCGGACGTGCTGGCGGTCAAGTACAAGGGCAAGAGCATCAACGATGTCCTCGAGATGACTATCTCCCAGGCCGTGGAGTTCTTCGCCCCCGTGCCCTCGATAGCCCGCAAGCTCAGGACTCTCGAGGACGTAGGCCTCGGCTACATCCGTCTCGGACAGTCCTCCCTGACCCTCAGCGGCGGAGAGAACCAGAGGGTCAAGATAGCGGCCGAGCTGGCCCGGCAGGATACGGGACGCACCCTCTACATCCTCGACGAGCCGACCACCGGCCTGCACTCCGAGGACATCGCCGTGCTCATGAACGTGCTTCAGCGTCTGGCCGAGGGCGGCAACACTGTCGTCATCATCGAGCATAACCTTGACGTGCTCAAGTCCGTGGACTATCTCTTCGACATGGGCCCGGCAGGAGGCCGCGACGGAGGCCGCATCGTCTCCCAGGGCACCCCCGAGCAGGTCGCCGCAGACCCCGCCTCGGTCACCGGTCCCTACCTCAGATCCCTATTGAAACTATAAGATGAAAGATATGATTACGGTATATTGCGACAGCCTGCAGGGCTTTTACGACTGCGCTCCCGGGACGACGGTGGGCGAGCTGGCACGGAAGATAGACACCGGATGCAGGTATCCGGTGGTGGCCGCGCTTGTGGACAACATGCTCAAGGAACTGACCTTCCCGATATATACGTCCCATACCGTCAAGTTCATAGACTGCACGCATCCGGACGGACGCAGGACCTATTCCCGCTCCCTGTCGTTCGTGCTGCAGAAGGCGGCGGTGGACTTGTTCCCCGATCTCAGCCTTTTCTTAGACTATACGTTGCCCAACGGCCTGTACGGCGAGCTGCGCCGCGATACCGGAGACAGGGTATATGTCACCGAACCGGCAGGAGCGGACAGGGTGGGAGCCCTCCGCAAGCGGATGGCGGAGATAATCGCCGCCGACCTGCCTTTCGAGAAGAAGAAGATGACCAACGACGAGGCGGCCCGGCTCTTCCGCGACAACGGCCGGCCGGGGAAGGGCTCGCTAGTGG
>URSC01000021.1 GCA_900550465.1 uncultured Alistipes sp. | reverse complement strand
GGTAGGGAGAGCCGCCCCCGCGTCGGTTGTGGGCGCTACAAAACAGTACCGCCGCTGAAGTAATCCTGAGTGCTTTCTTCATATCGCTTGAATTATCGTTGTGAAAAAATCATTCAAAGATACTAAATTTGCAGACCTATGAGTGAGAAAAAATTAGTGATATTCGACCTGGACGGCACCCTGCTCTACACCGTCCCCGACATCGCGGCGGCAACCAACCAGGCCCTTGCAGCCTGCGGCTATCCCGTCCATAGCGAAAAGGAAATAGCATCATATATCGGAAACGGCATCAACAAGCTGTTCGAGAGAGCATTGCCGGAAGAAGCCCGCAACAAGGAAGAAGTCCTGCGCATCAGGAGCCTCTTCCTGCCTTACTACGGCGAGCACTGCGCCGACATGACCAGGCCCTTCGACGGCATCCCGGAACTTCTCGCCGCAATCTGCCGCCGCGGCATCAAAGTAGCCGTAGCCTCGAACAAATACCATCCCGCGACAGTCAAGCTCATGCAGCATTTCTTCCCTGAGATACCTTTCTGCGCCGTATTCGGAGAAAGGGAGGGTGTGCCCCGCAAGCCGGAGCCGGTGATAGTATGGGACATTCTCCGTGAAGCAGGAATACATTGCCCCGCTGCAGACGGTCCAGGACGGAATTTCCCCGACGAACGCCCGTCCGTCCTGTACATCGGAGACTCCGGCGTGGACATGCAGACCGCCGCCAACGCCGGCCTCGAGGCCGTCGCCGTCACCTGGGGCTGCCGCACCCGGGAGGAACTCGCCTCCTACTCCCCCGCCCACATCGTAGACAGGCCTTCTCAGATAGCGGATATTCTATTCTGATTTACTGAAGCAATTGATTTACCGCAGCATCCGGCAAGTACCGGGACGGAGAGAGCCGTCGGACTCGCGCAGATGCATCGAACCTCCGAGACAGTACCGGAAATACTTGCAGTGACCGCATTCATCTCCGCGCTCCCGCATCCAGCTGCGGTCCCGGAATACCTGATAGCGGTTCTCCCAGACATCGATGAAATCGTCTCCCCGGTAGATATTGCCCTGGGCGTAGTCGCTGCGGATGCTGGCGCAGGCCGCAATGTCTCCGTTGGCGAGGATGGAAGAGCAGGAAAGACCGGCGTTACAGCTGAAGAAATTGTCCCGGACAAGGCCCTCGTAGCCTCCTAGGAAATTCTCGCAGCCGTAATTGAGCCTTATACGCCCTTCTTTCCTGGTATTCACGATGAATTCCATCAGAGAGTCGAACTGTTCCGGAGAAAGCTGCATTTCCGGGTCATCGGCAGCCCGGCCTGACGGAAAGACCGTGAATATCCTCCATCGCTTGAGGCCAAGGGATATAAGAAACTCCTTGAACTCGGGCAGCGATGCCAGGTTGCGCCGGTTGGCACATGTTACGACATCAAACTTCAAGTCATCTACTTCCGTGAACATACGTACACCTGCTGTCGCTTTCTTGAAACTGCCCTGGACACCGCGCATCCAGTCGTGATCGGCCTCGAACCCGTCCACACTTATCGTCGCACTGTGGATACCGGCCTTGAGCAGAGAGTCAAACCGCCTGCGGTCCAGCAGCATACCGTTTGTGACAATACCCCACGGAAAGCCCATGTCGTAGATGGCCCTTCCGCACGAGGCTATGTCGGGACGCATCAACGGCTCTCCGCCGGTAATGATGACGAAAACTTTGTGCGGATCGTATTTTTCGGATATGCGGCGCAGGACTCTGGCGAAATCCTCGAACGGCATGTCCTTCACAGAGGCTGTAGTGTGACAGTCACTGCCGCAGTGACGGCAGCGCAGGGAGCATCTTAGAGTACATTCCCAGAACAGGTCGCGGAGAACGTGCTTTTCAGCCAACTCCCTGTGCAACGGACGGACCAGCTCAAGGGCAAGTTTCTGCCTGAGTGACAAAGAGCGCATACAGACAGTTACTCTCCGCTCTCCGTTTTATGATACAAGGTAACTTCCACCTCTCCTGGAACGGCATAATCTCCGCTGTCCCAGCCGTTTTCACCTTCTTTGACCAGTTCAGCGCGGACAGTGACGGTATCACTTTCGAACAGTCCGCCTCCGGCCTCACCGTCTATATCAGTAAAAAGAATATCAAACGTACTGTTATTGAAAGGATGCGTGCCGTGATTCACATGAAAACGGCCATCTACATCCGTAACAGCCACGGAATCAACCCGATTCTCCTCACCTATGCTTACCCTGACACCTGATATCGGAGTTCCCTCAGCATCCGATACCCGACCCTTGACCTCGTATTCAGCGTAGGGTGTTCCATACTCTACCGTCCCCTGCCACACTTCCACGTCGCAAGCCGTCAACGATTTAAAACCCAAGCATATAAGCAGAAGCTTGATAATTCTTCCCATAACTGTTATGATTTTAAAAGTGAGTGGCTGCAAGTTAAATATTAAAATCCGTTTTTGCAAATATTCTCCTGTGAATCACGTTATTTCTTGCGGGCAGCCAGGGCCAGGAGCACGCCGAGGGCGACCCCGAGCAGGGCGGCGCAGAGAACACGGCAGGAGGGCGGCAGCAGGAAGGTCACCGTATGGGCCGGGAACCAGAACAAGGGAATGGTCTTCTTGAAGACGAAGCCCCACTGGGCCTTCCAGTTGACGCGGCAGAAGAGCTCGCCCATCTTCCAGGGCCGTATCAGGGCCAGGGCCGAGCCGTTGTAATCCGCTATATGGATGTCGCATATCTTGTGCAGGGTCATGAATACCGGAGCGAATATCGAGTTCATGGCCACCGAGACGCAGAAGGCCCCCAGCACCTTCTGCCAGCACATCGGCCCGGCGAGGAACTCCGTGGCGCCGGTCAGTCCCATGTACTCCAGGAATGCCGGAGTGCCGGACGAGAAGATGATCATCGCCATGTTGATGCCCATGCCGAGGATGCCCCAGACGAGCATCTTGGATATCAGGCCGAAGCCTTTGTAGTAGTAATGTCCGGTGGTGATACGCGCCCCCAGCATCTCGCCGGCGGTCGAGAGCACAGCGAACTTGATGAAGCTCACGATCATCCCGTGAGCGGCATTGAAACTCTTATAGGCCTCGTAGACAGGCTCCGAAAGCACGAAGGGCAGGAACACCGCCACCACCGCGCAAGCAAATACTATATCCGCTTTTTTCATGCGGCGAATATAGCACAATTATTTCTTATTTCTGCTCCGCGACGAAGGGCTTCAGGTCCTTGACGGCCTCCCCGACGGTGATGCGCCTGCCGCCGTTGTCCAGGTCGATGATGATATAGCGGTCATTGCCCATGCCGAGCTCCTTCATGTAGGAGAGCTGCCGCAGGCCGTGACGGGACTCGATGCGCTCCACCAGAGCGTGATGCTCCTCCTCGGTCATGGCATATACCATATCCACGCAGGCCTGGTCGATGGCCAGGATGTCGGTCGAGGCGAGGATACCCACATTGGGAGTCACTACCGGCTCGGCGGCCACACCCTCGCAGTCGCAGGAGACGGACATGTTGCGCATCACATTGACATACGTTATGTGCTTGCCGAAATAGTCCGTTATCGCCTTGCTGGACTCGGTCATGCGCTCCATGAACTCCTCCTCGGAGATATCCCACTGGTCGTCCTGACCGGGAGTGGTGTGGATCCAGGCCTTGCCAATGCGGCCGTCAGCGCAGCCGATGCCGATGTTCTTGCTGCTGCCGCCGAAACCACCCTTGGAATGTCCCTTGAAATGGGTGAGAACGACCATTGAGTTGTAGTAGGTGATGTGGCTGCCCATCGACATGCGGTCGAACCACTTGCCGCCTCTAACAGGCAGGGTCAGGGTGTCCTCCTCGTCCATGATGTCCACGGGACAGAAAGTCCATCCATTGACTTCCAGCGTCTTGCGGTGCTGCTCAGTGGTGTAGCGGTCGCCTGTGTAGTAGGTATTTGTCTCGACAATAGTGGCGTCGGGGATATCTTTTTCAATCAGTTCCTTCACCCAGGAGCTCGGGATAATGTTAGGGCCGTTCTGCTCGCCGGTATGCAGCTTCACGGCTACACGGCCCACGATGTCGCCGCATACCGCCTCGTAGGCCTTCCTCAGTCCCTCCGGGCTGAGGTCACGGGTAAAATAAACAATCGACTCGTTCCCGGTACGCTCCTCATAGGGCACGTACTTGTTGCCGTCCTTTCCGGGCACGGGCTCAGCCTTCTGAGCATTCTGGGCACATGCCGCCGACCCTGCCGCCAGCACGCCCGTCATCATAGCTGTAATCATTGCGCGTCTCATATCTTGTATTTTAAACATTTCACCAGAATACGCCGCAAAAATAGCACTTCCAAACTTACCTACGGCTACCCGCATAACTGATAAATGTGCCTGAATTACCTGAACTTGGTTCTATGCTAACCGATTATAAACGATTATAGCCGTTTATAACCGTTTCGAGTATGGATAATCCCAGGCCGTCTTCTTATATTCGCGCATGGAAAACAAGGGAGAGATCATAATGTACCAGCCTGACGAGGAAGTAAGGCTGGAGGTGCGCATGGAGGATGAGACCGTGTGGCTGACACAGGCGCAGATGGTAGAGTTATTCAATTCCAGCAAACAAAATATCAGCCTACACATCAGCAACATATACAAAGAAGGTGAACTTTCGCAAAATTCAACTGTCAAGGAATACTTGACAGTTCAAAAAGAAGGGAGACGCACTGTCAAACGTAAAATCATTTGCTACAATCTTGATGTCATTATTTCTGTAGGTTACAGGGTAAAATCCATAAGAGGTACTCAGTTCCGTCAATGGGCAAATAAAGTGCTGAAGGAATATCTGCTGCAAAACAACTCCATGAATCATCGACTTACTGAACTGGAGCATACCGTAGCCGAACACTCGAAGAAAATCGATTTCTTTGTGCGGACATCCCTGCCTCCGGTCGAGGGCATCTTCTTCAACGGACAGATATTCGATGCCTATAAGTTCGCTACAGACCGAATACGCTCGGCCAGGCAGTCCATAGTTCTTATCGACAACTACATCGACGAGTCAGTCCTGCTGATGCTCAGCAAAAGGGACGTGGACGTCTCTGCGACCGTCTACACCGGACTCATAAGTCATCAGCTCCGGCTGGACATAGACCGGTTCAACTCGCAGTATCCACCCATCGAGGTCCGAACCTGCACGAAGTCCCATGACCGTTTCCTAATCATCGACGGCTCAGAAGTATACCACATAGGAGCATCCCTTAAAGACCTGGGCAAGAAACTCTTCGCCTTTTCGAAACTCGATATTCCGGCATCCGTTATTTTTGAATGGCTCCAGACTACCGTTCCCAATGCTCCAGCACCGGAGGAGTAGGTGCCAGGTCGTAATAGTCTACAGCTATGACAGGCAGACGGAAATACACCATTGTCTTGTAGCCGGGATAGAGGCGCCGCAGGACTTCATTCCCCTCGTATATACGGCGGGCTGTGTCGTCCGGCACATCGAAGCATGCGCGGCCGGTCACGCGGACCGAGATGTCGCCGTCCATTGCCAGCAGCTCGACATTCGGGTTCTGCTGCAGCTGACGGTATACCTCTTTCTTCGCCGAAGTAGCAAAATACAAAGTCGTGCCCTCCTGCAGCATAATCTGAAACACGCGGATCTTCGGACGGTCTCCCTCGACAGTCGCCAGCGCCACGTCCCTGTGCGTTTTGAGAAATTCCAATGCTTTTTCCATTTTTATTTTTTCAAGACTATCGGGCAAATATAACAATTCTCCAGGAAGCAGGAGGGCACTGAAATGGGCTGACTCAAAAGGCACGGCGGGAAAGTGACTTTCCACAACGGCACCGAATCACGGGAAAGGCTGCCGTTGTGGCATCGGGACAGAAGGGCAATGCCGTCCAGAAGGCCTGCAGGAAGGGTACTGCTGAAAAGGACTTTCCACAACGGCACCGAATCGCGGAATTTGCTGCCGTTGTGGCAAGCAGACAGCTGCTCGGGCTATTTGAGGTCCTTCGAGGCGCGGAGGATGGTGTCGACCGCCCCGTCGATGCCCACGCGGTCAGTGTTGACCACCAGGTCGTACTCGCCGATGTCGGTCCATTGGCGGCCGGTGTAGCGGCGGTAGTGGTTGGCACGGCCTGAATTGATCCGCTCGACTTTCCGGGCAGCCTCTTCCCCGGAGATATTGAACCGGGAAGCGACACGGGATGCCGCTGAACCGGGGCCGGAAGTGACGAAGACGCGGAGAACATGAGGATTGTCCCGGAGAATCCAGTTGCCTAGACGGCCTATGATGACGCACGGGCCGTGATGGGCCAGCTCCCGTATCGTCCGGCTCTGACTGACGTAGATAGCGTCATCCTTCGACGGATTCATCGAGACAGGTATGCCGCTGTCCTCGAATATCATCTCCCAGAGTTTGCCGGTGGAGATATTCTGCTCGTTCTCTGCCACGAACTCGGGTGTGCGTCCCATCTGCTCGGCGGTCCGGTCTATGAGCTGGCGGCTGTAGCAGGGGCAGCCCAGACGGCGGGCCACTTTCTCGCCCACTTCATTGCCACCGCTGCCGTATGTACGGGCGATGGTAATCACGCGGTGAGAAGCCCAGAGGGCAGCCTGCTGAGCCTGCGCTGAAGCCCGGGCCGCACGCTCGGACCGGGGAATGAATATACGGTCCAGCCACCCGATCCGGGGCGAGAACACCCGCACCATAAAGCCCACATAGAACATTGACACGAGAGTTCCGGGCCCGATCATCTTCCAGTCCCAGTACCCGAAGAAGATGAGCATGAAGACCGCACCTATGGTCACTAACGAAGTGTCGCTGAATATCTTGACCTTACCGAAATCCTTCTTCAGAAACTTCGCTATCGCCAGCGGAAATCCCTCACCGGCCAGCATCAGCGAGTCGCAGCGTACCTCGCACGCGATACCGAAGGCTAAGATGGCACCGCCGAGCAGCAGCTCCGCAAACCTGAGCGGATACCCCACCGCCGGATTGATGTCGAAAGGCACCTGCAGGAAACCGGTCAGCCACATAGTCACATCGGTGTACAGCCCGAAGAGGAACGAGACAAGTATCTGAGTCAGCTGCCGCTTCTCGAAGTCCTTGCGCAGCAGCAGTATCTGGGACAGAATAAAGAACACGTGCATGCATATCGTGAGCTGTCCCATGGTGAGGCTCATCCCGGGCACTAATGACAGCACGTATGGAGGCGCCGAGATAGGCGACGAACCGAGATTGGCCCTGATGGACAGGGATGTACCGAATGCTATAACGAACAGGATCACCACGAAACTCAAGTAGCGCCGGAACCACTCCGCCCTGCTTCTCCTGATATTGCTCATGTCTTTCAACTCTTCGATTAAACCGGGCGCAAAATTACTCAGAATGTCGTATCTTCGTACTGCAAATAATATGGAAACAGCTACCGTCATCGAAACCCCACGCCTGCTTCTGCGCAGGATGACCCCTGCCGACCGGCCCGCCCTGTGCCGCATCCTGCAGGACAGCGAAGTCATGTACGCCTACAACGGCCCGTTCTCGGATGAGGAAGTGGATGAATGGCTGGAGCGGCAGCTCGCCCGCTACCGGCAGTACGGCTACGGCCTCTGGGCAGTGGTGCTCAAGGCCACCGGAGAGATGATAGGCCAATGCGGTCTGACCCTCCAGCAGTGGAACGGCCGGGAAATGCTGGAGGCCGGCTACCTCTTCCAGCGCTCCCACTGGCATCAGGGCTACGCCACGGAGGCCGCCCGCGCCTGCATGGACTACGCCTTCGGCACCCTGAACTCCCCCCTGGTCTGCTCCATCATCCGGGACAATAACCACCCTTCGCAGCAGGTGGCCCTCCGCAACGGCATGACCCGTCAGGCAGGGGTAATGGTCAAGCACTACCGAGGAGTAGAGATGCCCCACTGGCTCTTCGTCAGGCCCAGAACAATTCGGACTGTCCGGTACCATGCGCCGTGCGGGGAAATGATGCTGGGGGCTGTCGGCGACCGGCTCTGCCTCTGCAACTGGGCTCAGGAGCTGCATCCTGGAAGGGTGGAGCAGCGGCTCAGGACCATCCTCAAAGCGGAATTCGAGGAGTGCGGGCAGGTACAATCCGAAGGCGGCATTATCCCGGAACAATGCCGGACCTCCATGCCCGAGGTTCTACGGCGGACCGTCCGGGAACTGGACGAATACTTCCGCGGAGAGCGCAGGGACTTCGACATCCCCCTCCTGCTGGCCGGCTCCGACTTCCAGAAGCGCGTCTGGCAGCAGCTCCCCAGCATCCCCTACGGGCAGACCGCATCATACGGAGAACTGGCCGCCGCCATCGGATCCCCCAGGTCCGTCCGTGCAGTGGCCAATGCCAATGGCGCCAACGCCATCTCGATCATCCTCCCCTGCCACCGCATCATCGGCAGCGACGGCCGCCTGACCGGCTACGGCGGAGGCCTCAGAGCCAAGCAATTCCTTCTGGAACTGGAACAGAGAAAATAAAACACTGCATTATGGATATACTGAACGACATCACGGTGATATGCTTCTCACCGACACACACTTCAAGGACAATAGCAGAGGCTGTTGCAGCCGGAATGAACACAGCCCATATCCGGACCGTCGACCTGACCCTCGACCGCTCGGACTCCCCGATAACTGTCGGGGCCGGAGAGACCGTAGTGCTCGGTGTCCCGGTCTATGCCGGCAGGGTGGCTCCCGAGGCTGTACGGCGGCTCAGGCGGATACAGGTGGCGGCGGGAGCCTCCGTCCCCGCGGTGCTGACCGTCACCTACGGCAACCGCGACTACGAGGATGCCCTCGTCGAACTTTACGACCTGGCCGCCTCGCTGGGCCTCAGTCCTTTCGCAGCCGGAGCCTTCATCGGGGAGCACAGCTACAGCACCCCGGAGATGCCCGTGGCCGAGGGGCGTCCCGACACATTGGACCTGGCCGATGCCCGTATTTTCGGAGGAGAATGTGCCCGGAAATTGGACAGCTCCGGAGCATTTGCCCCCTTTCACATCAAGGGCAACCGGCCTTACAAGGAAGTTAAACACTCCGGAAATCAAACCGTTCCAGAAACTGCCGACGGCTGCCCCCTCTGCGGAGAATGTGCGAGGGTCTGCCCGACCGGAGCCGTCAGCATTGACCTTAATGCCCGGAAGGTGCTGACTGACCCGGCCCTCTGCATCCGCTGCTGCGCCTGCGTCAGGGCCTGCCCCGCCGGACTGCGCACCTACACCACTCCATTCACCGCCTTCCTCCACGAGCACTGCTCCGCCCGCCGGGACCCCGAGACATTTCTGTAACGGTAAGCAGTGCAGCAGGGGTGTTTTGCAATCACTCACTGATCAGCGGGTTAGCAATGTAGAGTGATCTTTTGGAGGCGTCCGAACCGGCCAAAAAGCACACATTGCCTTGGTAACATCCTGATCAGCGAGTGATTACATTTTATGGGTGTGCGCGTACTTACCGTTAATCCAGAGCGCAGTAGAAAAAGCCGCGGCTGTCGTGACGGATTCCGACCAGACCCCAGTGGACGAAAAGCGAGAGCAGGTGCACGACCCGGCGTCGGGGGATGGTCACGCGGCGGCATATCTGAGACAGGGTAAGGCTGCCGGCGGAGGTCAGGACATCGAGCAGTTCGCGTTCCTGAGAGGTGAAGCTGACGGCCTCGGAGGGCACGGCATCAGCAGCGCACCGCCATACCCCGATATGCACCGGCGAGGCCAGGATGTTCTCGTCGGCGATACGCACGTAGGCCAGTCTGCGCCCGTCTTCCTCCTTCACCAGCACCGGCTTGCGGACAGCCGGCCCGACCGAGGCGACCAGCACCGAACGGCCCTCGGGTCGGTACACCCGCATGTCCACCTCTACCGCCGGAGTGCAGTAGACCTGAGCCGCAGCCTCGACCATGTACATCTCCTCCTCGCTGCGCACCCCGGCGATGCGGCCATTGTCCTTGACCCCTATCAGCAGCCGGCCTCCCTCAGTGTTGGCAAACGCCGACAGCGACCGCGCAATCTTCCGCGAGTCCGAAATCTCGAACTTGAAATCCTGCCGGACATGCTCGCCCTCCGAGATAAGGGCCCGTATGTACGCCGTATCGTACTGTACTTTCATGTCCGCAAATTTACTACATTTGCCGGCATGATAGAGCAAATACTTAGACCATACATCCCGGAGAGATTCGTCAGCGATGCCCGGTACCGCAGGGGGCACATCCGCGTAATCAACCCGCTGCCGGGCACACGGGTGCTCGGGCTGCACATTCCCGACATGAGGAAGGCCGCTGCGGAGCTGACATCTTCAGCCGACCGTGCGGCGGAACTCATAAGGCAGTTCGAGGCCGCCCCGGAGCGGAGCCTGTACTACGAGGAGTACATGGTCTGGGGCATGATGCTCAACCGGATGAAGATGCCTTTGGAAGCGCGTCTCGACAGACTGCGGGCATTCGTTCCCCATATCGACAACTGGGCCGTGTGCGACCATGTCTGCGCCGGTGCGAAGTGGACCCGCCCGGGAGACCGTCCGACATGGACATTTACCCTGGAGCACCTCGCCTCGCACAGGGAGTTCGAGGTGCGCTACGGCTTGATCCTGTACATGTCCCGCATGATGGAGGAGAGCACGCTGCCGGAAATATTCCGGTTGATGGAGGGGCTGGACCTGGAGCACATCCATTCCGACTACAGACAGGGGAAAGCCGACCGAGACAGCCCCGACCTCTGCCCCGGAACCGCCACCGGCCGCCCGCCCTACTACGTCCGCATGGCCATGGCCTGGCTGATGGCCACCGCCCTCGCCAAATACCCCGATACGGTCCGCTCCCTGCTCTCCCGGACCCGCCTGCCCGAAGACGTCCTCCGCCTCTACGTCCGCAAGGCCCGGGAGTCCTTCCGCACCCGGGACGTATCTCCTTTCTAATTTTATTGCGGTAATTCCGCCATTTTTCCCTAAGTTTGCAGCCGAAATGAAAGTACGGGCGAAAAAACGGTTAGGGCAGCATTTTCTCAACGACGAGGGCATCGCGCACAGGATAGTGGAGTCTCTCTTAGAGATGGATCCGCGCGGGGCGGAATGCTCTGTCCTGGAGGTCGGTCCCGGCATGGGCGTGCTGACCAAATACCTGCTGCAGGAGGACGGCCTGGATTTCAGGGCCGTGGAGATAGACGAGGAGTCGGTCGAATACCTCATCCAGAACTATCCTTCCATCCGGCCGCGGCTCTACGAGGAGGACTTCCTGCGGATGGACCTCGGGAAAATATTCCCCGGCAGGCTCGCAGTCATCGGCAATTTCCCCTACAACATCTCCTCCCAGATATTTTTCAAAATCCTCGACCATAAGGACAATATCCCCTTCGCAGTGGGAATGATCCAGAAGGAGGTGGCGGACCGTCTCGCCTCACCTCCGGGCAACAAGGCCTACGGCATCCTCTCGGTACTGCTGCAAGCGTGGTACGATATCGAATACCTGTTCAGCGTGGAACCCGGCTCGTTCACCCCTCCCCCTAAGGTGCGCTCGGCGGTAATCCGGATAAGGCGCAATGACCGGACGTCCCTCGGCTGCGACGAAAAACTCTTCAAGGCGGTCGTCAAGACCTGCTTCAACATGAGGCGCAAGACCATCCGCAACTCCATCAAGCCCCTCCTCGGGGGCGGCCTTGCACTGGCGGACCCCGCCTCCCCGCTGCTGGATATGAGGCCGGAGCAGCTGTCGGTGGAGGCCTTCACGGCACTGACGAATTTACTTACCAATACCAAACAATAAATTATTCAGACATGAGATTCAGACTAAGTTACCTCGCACTGGCACTGACCGCCGCATTCGCAGCCGCTACATCCTGCGACTCGGTCCAGCACTGCGACAGTTCCATTCCCTATGACATTCAGAATGGGAAGATAGTATTCCAGGTACCACCCAGGGTTGACGGCCAGAAATCCGTTCTCGGACTGACCACCGAGCCCATGGAAGTAGTGCGCGTAGGCTTCATCGGCCTGGGCATGAGAGGCCCCGGTGCAGTGGAGCGTTTTACCCACATCGAGGGCACGGAGATCAAGGCCCTCTGCGACCTCTATCCCGAGAGAGCCGCCGCCGCTCAGGAGATCCTGAAAAAGGCCGGCCGTCCCCATGCCCAGGAGTACAGCGGTGAGGAAGGCTGGAAGGAGCTCTGCCAGAGAGACGACATCGACCTCGTCTACATCGTGACCCCCTGGCAGAATCACGTAGAGATGGCAGTCTTCGCCATGGAGCAGGGCAAGCACGTGGCCATCGAGGTGCCCGCAGCCACCTCCCTCGCCGAGTGCTGGGCTCTGGTCAACACCGCCGAGCGCACCCAGAGACACTGCATGATGCTCGAGAACTGCGTCTACGACTTCTTCGAGATGACCGCCCTCAACATGGCCCAGCAGGGTCTCTTCGGTGAGGTCCTCCACGGTGCCGGCGGATACATCCACAACCTCGAGCCCTACTGGGACGAGTACCAGGGCAACTGGCGCCTCGACTTCAACCAGGACCACCGCGGTGACGTCTACGCCACCCATGGCTTCGGCCCTATCTGCCAGGCCATGAACATCCACCGCGGCGACAGGCTCCAGACCCTCGTGGCCTTCGACACCAAGTCGGTCAACGGCCTCAAGCTCGTGCAGGAGAAGATGGGCCTCGATGAGTGCGCCAACGGTGACTACACCATCACTCTCATGCGCACCGCAAACGGCAAGATGATCGAAATCCACCACAACGTCATGACCCCCCGCCCCTACGACCGCAAGTACCAGCTGACCGGTACCGAGGGCTTCGCCAACAAGTACCCCGTCGAGGGCTTCGCATTCGAGCCTGAGAACATCAGCTCGGACGAGGTGCCTGACCACGAGGACCTCAGTTCCCACAGCTTCGTACCTGAGGCAGCCCGCAAGGCTCTCATGGAGAAATACATGCACCCGATTCACCGCGAGGTGGGTGAGATAGCCAAGAAGGTCGGCGGCCACGGCGGCATGGACTTCGTGATGGACTACCGCCTGGTTTACTGCCTCCGCAACGGCCTGCCCCTCGACATGGACGTCTATGACGCAGCCGAGTGGTCCTGCGTCGGCGAGCTCGGAGCAGTCTCCATGTTCCACGGCAACATGCCCGTAGAAGTGCCCGACTTCACCCGCGGCGACTGGGACAAGACCGACGGCTTCCACTTCGCCTACAAGAAATAACAGGCATCCCGCCTGAACACACACGTCAAGGCCGGTCCCGCGCTGTCAGGGCCGGCCTTTTCTTCAGTACAACAGCCCGAACGCCCATAGCGGAACGACATTGGCATAACCGTACTCGATGTCGTCCTTCACTATGAAAGCATTGTCTATTCCGCTGATCTGATGCTGTTTCTTGTTCCGGCCTCCGACTTCAAAGGTGTATTTGCCTATCTTAAAATCAGCCGACGGAGCAGATGTTATGTCAAACAGAGGGCGCATCATGGACAGGAACACCGTCTCCCGGGCATTACCTGTATCCAGAGAATCTCCGGCCAGGGCGTATGCAAGATTTGTGTTGTCAAGATAGACCTTATCCACTTTTCCCAATGCGCTTATACCTCCGGTACTGTCCCGCAGTATACTCACCAGCTGCGCTTTCTCAAGGTAAACCAGCAGATCGGACACAAGCTGCCTGTTAAGACCTAAGTTCATCGCTATCTTGCTTATATTCGGCTTGAACGGAGCTGACTGCGATATGATGTACATCAGTTTTTTCAAGGCTCTCGCCGTGGAGACTGACATCCCGGAAAAATCCCTGATATCATTCTCCAGAACACGGTTGATGACAGACTGAAGACGGAGGGTGTAACCAGTCTGTTGAAAATAGGGATAGTAACCCTCCTTAATATATGCATTGAACATAGCCACAGGACGCAGACGGCCGTATGGAAATTCCACTTTATGGCTCAGCACCTGCTCAAGCGTATGTACTGGAATATCAGCATTTCCGGACAAAGCGAGATACTCTCTGAAGGAAAGTCCGGGCAGCCTGTATTCCAGTTTTCTTCTGCTGAGGTCTCCGCCGCCTTTCTCCAACTCGAGTATAGAGGAGCCGGAATACACAATCCGCAGTCCCGAATAGATATCGCATATATTCTTCACCTCAGTCGACCAACCCTTATACTGATGTATCTCATCTATGTACAATGCCTTGCCGCCACGGACGTAAAACTCGTGGGCCAGTTCCGTCAGATTATGGCTGCTGAAATAGATATCATCAGCCGACACATACAATGTCAAGCCGATATCCTCATGCATTCTGATATGCTGCAGCATCAGCGTAGACTTTCCTACACCACGCGCCCCAAGTATCGCCACTAACTGCGATTCCCAGGCAATGCCGTCATGCAGATAACGTACAAAACCGGCCGGTGTCTCATTCAGCCTCTGGTGAAATGTTCTTAACAGTGTCTCCATCAATAATTTTTTGCAAATATATCAAATTTGCAATATAAATCTTGCATTTTTTTGAAAATTTGCAATATTCTGACGTCAATCACGCATACTCTCTTCACAGTACGTCGTCCGCTA
This sequence comes from uncultured Alistipes sp., assembly GCA_900550465.1. Classification (GTDB taxonomy): domain Bacteria; phylum Bacteroidota; class Bacteroidia; order Bacteroidales; family UBA932; genus Coprenecus. Next base: position 19,551 of record URSC01000021.1, on the reverse strand, counting down.
TCGAATAAAAATAGAATTTGGGGAAGGTCTTGACCACGCTGCCGGTGGCCAGCCGGAAAAGGATGTCAGTGCACATCCCGGCGAGCATGCTCGAGGCTACGGACAGCTGGGGAGGCGGAAGGACACCGCCCTCCTCCTCGTATTTCCACAGGATGCGGTCCAGGTACAGCTTCGGCTCGGCGATCCGGTCAAAATGCCGGATTACATGCTCCACGGCCCTCTTCTCGAAGCCCGCCGGCGAGGCCCCCTCCCGCAGCAGTTCCCGGAGCGTCGGAGAGCCGAGATTAAGCACCATGACGCAGGAAGAGAATCCGATATTGTAGGGATGCAGTACCGGTATGCCGCGGCCCAAGCACACGTCGTCGAACTCTAACGGAATGTCAGTCGTGAAATCCAGCGCATTGACCGCTGCGTCACATCCGTCTATAAGTTCCCGCACGTTATCGTGCGTCATCGCCGTATTCTTAACTACGATATCCGCATCCGGGTTGATGGCCTTGAGCCTGCCGCCTATTGCCTCCGCTGAGTCCATATCCACGACGGTGATATGCTCGAAGCCGAGCCTGAGCGCACACTCCGCCACGAGGCTGCCGATACCGGCCCCTCCTATGAACACCCGGTAACTGCGGATTCTCTCCTGCTGTCCGGCGGAGATATAGATCCGGTTCCTGTCATAACGTCCCATGATTTCCGATTTTTTCGCAAAGGTCGGCAGCATCCGGAATCCGGACAAGACACAAAAGTGTTGAATTGTACCTGGGAAAATGTTTCTAAAGCATCCTGCGGGACTTCGCGCAGGCGATGGCCTCCGAGATATTCGTCACGTCCAGTTTCTGGAACAGGACCTTGCGGTAGCCCTTGACCGTATCCACCGCCTTGCACAGCCGGTCGGCGATCTCACCTATGGTCATCCCGCGGTTCGAATACGAAATGATGGCCTTCTCGATGTCCGTCAGCACATCCTCCTCACCCTCCTTCCAGCGGCGGCCCTCAAAGCTGTAGTCCCATACCTTGGGGCTGTTCTCGCAGACGATACGGGCCTGGAGTTCCGAGCCGTCCGAGGCCAGCGACACCGAGCACAGGGCCAGCCACATCTCCCCCTGCGGAGTCAGGCGCATCGGGGACAGCTTGTGATGTATCAGGCGGGACTTCCCGCTGACGGTGTCGCGGATATGAAAATTGTACGAGATGCTGTAGGCCGTGCGGTCCGCCACCGGCAGCCGGTTGTAAAAGCGGAAGGCCGCCTCGTTGATCTCCACCAGAGCCGCCAGTTCCGACTGCTCGCACACCTCGAAATAGAAGTCATACCCCTTGGCCAGCACCTCCTCCCGTGTCCGCCCACAGAGAAACAGCGGATTATCCGACACATACAGAAAATTCTTCTTCCAGTAGTCTATCACATATATCGACTGGTACGTCAGCCGCGACATGCACTCGAGCATCTCCACGTACGACTCCACCCGGGCATACTCGCTGTCGGGCACGGGGCTCACCGCGTTACTGGAGGTGAAGAAATCGGACTTTCTGACTTCGGCGGTATCTGACATAAACTACAGACTCAAATGTTGATACATTACAAATATAAGATATCCCCCCCTTAACCAAATATTTAAAATAAAAAAGACACAAAAGTGTTTCATCAGGCCTTAGCCAATTACACACTAAAGTGTCGAAATCACTCACACTCAGCACATAGACACTTTTGTGTCTTGCCCGCACCGCCGGTAGTGGCGACCTTTGCACCAGAAGAAAAACAGAAAGCCATGAAAACGTTCATCACATCCATCGCCCTCATGATACTCCTGATCGCAATACCCGCCGCAGCCCAGAACATCACCGTCACCGGAAAGGTGACCGACACCCGCCGGGAACCCGTGCCGTTCGCATCGGTAGTGCTCCGCAGCCTGCCCGACTCGGCCGTCGTAGCCGGAAGTATGACAGGAGACGACGGAGGCTTCTCTCTCAGCGCTCCCGAGGGCAGCAGCTACCTGCTCACGGTATCATTCATCGGCTACCTGCCACACGAGCAAGTTTGCGGAACTTCCTCCGACCTCGGGGACATAATCCTCGAAGACGACGTGCAGATGCTCGAGGAGGCCGTAGTCGTGGCACACAGGGTCGAGCACAGGCCCAACGGCTACCACATCAACCTCCGCAACGACCCCATCGCCAAAGGACGCCAGGCCACCGAGATGCTCTCGTTCCTCCCCGGAGTCAGCACCGATGACGAGTCCGTACAGATACTCTCGCGCACCACACACGCAATATACATCGACGGCATCAAAATCCAGGACTACTCCGAGCTCAAGGCCCTCCAGGCCTCGCAGATAGAGTCCGTCGACATCGACTACATGAGCGGAGTGGAGGAGGCGGCCGACGCCCAGGGAGGAGTCATACGGATAAAGTTGAAAAAACAGGCCGACGGAGGATTCTCCGGCTACCTGCAGGCCTCAGCGGGCGCCATCATGTACGGCTACGGAGGTGAGTCCGCCCGCAGCATCTTCAGGGCCAGGACCGGCAACCTCAGCATCTACAACACCCTCGCATACGTAAGGCAACGCTACTTCAGCGACAATGTGAGCGAATACCTCTTCAAGGAAACCGGCTCGGACATCCTCTCCAGGGAGGAGTACCGCAGTTGGGGAGGATACCTCTCCGACAGGCTCAATCTCTCATACGAGATAAACCCGAATCACTCCCTCGGAGTCTCCGGCTACATCCACACCTACCGCAACAGTCCATATACCAACACTTTCTACACCGGCTCCGACAGCACCTCGCAGCTCTACGCCCCCTCCCGCACCGACAAGTACCAGGGAGTGTTCAACTACACCTGGAATATCAACGACAAGGGCGGCAAGCTGGCCGTCACTGCCGACTACCTCCGCACCAACAATACCGTAGACCAGTTCCTCACCCTTGAAGGAGGGCCTGAGGAAGACCACGGCCACACCTTCCAGACCACGGACATGGTGCGCGTGCGCCCTACCCTCAACTATCCCGCAGGCAAGGGCATGATCTCCGCCGGAGCCGACGTCCAGTACGTCTACTTCCGCGACCTCTCCACCACACAGATGCAACCCGCTGGACTGCACACGGTCATGACCGGATGGCAGCCGGCCGTATTCGCCGAGTACTCCGGTTCCGTCAAGAACTTCAGCTACGAGGCCGGACTCCGGGCCCAGATCAACTGGATGGACGTGACGGCGGAATCCGTGCACAACCGCAACCTGCAATGGGGCATCCTGCCCATGGCCAGCCTCATGTACCTGATCAATCCTCAGAAAGGGCATAAGATAGCCCTCCAGTACAAGCGCACGATGAACGACCTGCCGTACAGCGCCATATCCTCATTCAGGCAGTATTCCTCTCCCCACTCCTACGTGGTCGGAAATCCCGAGCTCGTGCCCGAGACACAGGACGAGGTCATGCTCATGGCCGGATTCTTCAACAAACTGACCGTCATGGCCGGATACATCCACCTCAGCAACCCCATCATCTACATGACATACGTAGACCCGGAACAGCCCGACGTCAGCTACAACATGCCGGAGAACGGAAAATACAACTCCCTCGCAGTATTCGGAGTAGAGGGCAACCTCAAGCCCTTCAAGTGGTGGACCGTCAAGCCCATGGTGAGCCTGCTGCTGCAGTACGCCCAGACCAGCCGGTACACGGTCAGCAACCAGGCCATGTGGAAATTCTCCCTCAGCAACAACTTCTCCTTCTCCCCCACCTTCGGAGGCACCCTCAACGCCTACTACGAGCCCGAGAGCCGCATGCTCGACGCCCTCTGGAAACCGGTAGCCCAGGTCAACGGCTCCTTATACAAGACATTCCTCGACGACCGCCTCGAGCTGCGTCTTGACTTCACCCTCTGGCGCTACGGACGCAGGACCATCATCGAGACGCCGGTCTACATGCAGTCCGTCTGGAACAGGATCAAGGAGACCCGCGCCGAACTCACGCTCACATGGAACTTCTCCGGAGGAAAGAAAGTCAACGTCCGCCGCAGCGCCGACAGCATCCAGGATTACAAGCAGATTACGGACCAGAGATAATATACTATTCAAACAATGCACTCAAATCCCAGGACAGGAACTCCTCAAGCGGCACTCCTCCGGTACCTACGACGAGTGAATGAACCGGGTGGAAGGCGGCAGCAAACTTCGGGAGGCCGCGGCCGGCAGTCCGGCTGCCGCTCTTTACCTCTACCGCGACACAACGGCGGCGGCTGTCGATGACAAAGTCGACTTCGTCATCCCGCTCCCGCCAATAATAAACCTTATAGTCCAGTTCCTCGGCGGCATTGAGGATATGCGCCCCTACGGCACTCTCTACCCAGCGTCCCCATAGAGCAGGAGACGTGTACACTTTCTCAAAGCTCATCCCGGCAAGGGCACTCAGCAGGGCAGTGTTGTAGACCATCAGCTTCGGCACGGAATTGTACTTTCTCGCACTGTCGCTGGCATATTTTTGCAGACCCGTCAGCATCTGAGCTTCCGAGAGAGTGGTAAGATAACTGGCCAAAGTGGTCACATTGCCGGCGTCCTGAAGCTGCCCGAGCAGTTTGGTCAGTGAAATCTCCTCGCCGGAATAAGTGCATCCAAGTTCGAAAAGCTGTTTCATCAGTTCCGGCTTATAGACAGTCCGGGTCATCAGTACATCCTGTTCTATGGCCGGAGCGATGATACTGTCCTTGATATACCGACGCCAACGGGACTCGTCTCCGATAAACTTGGCCGCTCCCGGATATCCGCCGAAGTAGATATACTGAGACAGATCCAGCCCGAATGCCCCGTGCATCTCCTTCCAGCTCCAGTGCGGCATCCTGATCAGCTCATAACGTCCGGCCAGGGACTCCGTCAGCCCGTCTTTCAGCAGCAGACGGGAAGAGCCGAGAATCACCACCTTCAGATTGACATCATTGAAGGTATCCGCATCCCACTGTTTCTTCACTTCCTCGCTCCAGTTGTCTATCTTATGCACCTCGTCTATCACTAACAGATATTCCCTGTGTCCGCCCAGCCGCATCCTGGCCCTCGCCGTATCCCACACCTCTCCTATCCACGCGGTATTTTCCTTCGGGATACCGTCAGCCGACACCATCATGTTGGGGACTTCGGTCTCCTGGAGCACCTGTTTGACCAGAGTGGATTTACCCACCTGACGCGGGCCCACCATGGCCTGAAGCTTGTTGCGGTCTTCCGATATGCGGGATGCAAGTTCTTTGAATTGCGGTCTTTTGAACATAACTGCCTGTTTATTTTGAGACAAAGATATACAAAATACTCAAATCTTGATTACAAAATATTCAATTTATGCCGACAAAATGTTCAAATCTATCCCGCAAAATGTTCAAATCTTCCCCATTAATGGCGCGGACTGGCCCTCTGCTAAGAAGCGGACATTCAGTTTTTAAGACATCCGAGCAGAAAACAGGAGAAGTCAAGGAATGAAACTACATACCCCTAAAGCCGTTTACGTCCGCCGGCGTCATCACTTTACATTTTAGTTATATCGCAACTATTTGATTAACAAGATGTTGTATTTTTGAAAAAATGTAAAGTGGTGACAAAAGCACCTAATTTTGCCTATATTCGCCCCACCTAACATATTGACAAATGGATAAAGTGCTTATAATCTGAAGTATGCGTCTTAACTAAAATGTAAAGTGAGAAATAATCATTGCCGGCAAATTGCTGATTATATGTACAACTATGCTGAATAACATTCCATGTTTTATTCTTGCGTATCCATATAATATGGAGCCGGGAATCTTGGCACAAGCATAACAAACAACATACAACCACTGTGACACATCTAAAGTCTGATGGCTGTAATTAACTATATGCAACATAGCGAAAAGGATTGCTGTTGAATAGAAGAAATCCTTGAATCGTACTTGCAGAAGCCATTTGCCCCAAATGAGGTTTATGACAGCTGATGAAATTATTGCAAATACTATCCGGCATAATAGATGTTCCGAATAGAGTCCTCCTGCGAAAATTACCTTAGAAAAGATAAAGGCTATTACGGCTACCGATATGTATAGATTAAATCTGCTTCTTTTCAATGGTAATCTGAATCCAAGTTCTTCAATTATTGGGGGTATAATAATCAGAAAGCATAGAGGCAAAACAGATTTATCAGATGTCATTGCAGGCAAATCAACTCCTGCAATGACAAATACGGATGCAGTCAGAACTTCAAAGAACAGTGGTACTGACAGACACAGCATGACTGACAACAGCATCACCCTTATGCTGAAATCATAAGGACAATTCTCCTGAGGATTCTTGATGTATTGCCACAACTGCTTCATGAAATAACATCTAAAAATTCTACAAAAGTAATAAAACTCTTTCCCCTAAGTACCTCTAATCAATCGTTTAAGCAATCCGACCAATCGATTTATTTTAAGCGAGTTATCTTTTCTTGCTCACCCATTGATAGCGCGGACGGGATCGACCGTAGCGGCCTTCCAGGCAGGGATGAGGCCGGAGAGGATGCCGAGGACGACGGCTATGAGCATGCCGGCAAGGGCGTTGTCGGGGGAGAGGGTGATGGTGAAGTATTCCGAGGCGGCATTGACCGGAATGGAAATGAGGAAGACTAAGAGAATGCCCACCAGGCCGCCGGCCAGGGAGAGGAAGGAGGCCTCCACCATGAACTGGGTCAGGATCACATAGCGCTTGGCTCCGAGGGCCTTCTGGATGCCGATCTGGCTCATGCGCTCCTGGACGGAGACGAACATGATGTTGGCGATGCCGAAGCCGCCGATGATGAGGGAGAATGCTCCGATGATCCAGCCCGCCTTACTGATGCCGCGGAAGACAGAGTCGAGCATGTCGAGCAGGAAGGTCATCTCGTTGATGGCGAAGTCATCCCGCTCCGAGGGGGAGAGGCCGCGGCAGGAACGCAGCAGCAGGCGCAGCTCGTCTATGAAGGCCTCGCGGGAGACACCCTCAGCCGGAGCGGCCATCATCATCCCAGAGCCCCACGCGGAGACCAGCACCGTCTTGCCGAACTGCAGCGGGAGGACCACCGCATCGTCCGTATTGACGATGGAGGCCATGCTCTCACCTTGCTTTTCCAGGACGCCGATGACTATTGCACTGCCTCCCTTGACCTTGACCTTCTTGCCGATGGGGTAGGAGTCCCCGAAGAGCTCCCGGGCGACATTGTACCCGAGAATAGCCACATTGGACCCTCCGCGGATCTCCATCTGGGAGAAGTCGCGGCCCTCGGCGAGGGAGTAGCTCATCACATTCTCCAGCCCGTCGGTGGTGATGACCAGGAAGGCGTTGGAATAATTGTTGCGGCGGTAAGAGGCATTGCCGTTGCCGAGGATTACATAGACCACGCTCTCGGCCAGAGTGGCGTTGCGGGCGACATATTCGAAATTCTCCTCAGTAATCTCCGGCCGCTGAAGATAGTCCCACCACTGCAGCGGCTCTCCGTCCTCCCCCTCTTCCTGAGTCATGGGGAAACGGTCGATGTAGACGATGTCGCTCCCGAAGGACCGGACACCTTCCATGATATTGGACTTGAGCGAGTCCACGGCGCAGAACACCGCCACTATCGAGAAGATGCCGACAGTGACTCCGAACAGCGAGAGAAAAGTCCTGAGCTTGTCAGACTTGATGGAGAAAAAAGCGAAAGAGGCGCTCTCCGCGATCAACCCCACAACTATCCTCAGCTCTTTCACGAATTTTTTCATAAGACGTCTGAACTATAGTTATTTGTTTATACCTACCTTGCGCTGGAGCTCCCGCAGCGTGTCGAATGCGTCCATCGGCGTCATCGAGTTGAGGTCCATCGCCTTGAGAGTGTCCCGGATGCTCACCAGGAGAGGGTCGTCGAGCTGGAAAATGGAAAGCTGTACTTCCTCCTGGGCGGCGCTGCGGTCCCGTTTCTTCTGCCTCAGGGACTGGACCCTGCCCTTGATGGACGAGTCCCCGGCCCCGGATGCCCCGGCCTCGAGCTTCTTGAGCACATTCTCGGCCGAGAGGACCACTTCCGGCGGCACCCCGGCCAGCCTCGCCACATGGATACCGAAGCTGTGGGCAACCCCGCCTTCGCAAAGTTTCCTCAAAAATAGGATTTTTCCGTCAGATTCCTTCACTGCGATGTGAAAGTTTTTTACCCTTTTGTAATTTTCCTCCAGCTCGTTCAGCTCGTGGTAGTGCGTCGCGAAGAGGGTCTTGGCCCCGCCGCCCCGCTCGTGGATGTACTCTACGATGGCCCAGGCTATGGACATGCCGTCGAATGTGCTGGTGCCGCGGCCTATCTCGTCGAGCAGAATCAGGGAGCGCGGGGTCATGTTGTTGAGGATGGCGGCGGTCTCGAGCATCTCGACCATGAAGGTGGACTCGCCGCGGGAGATGTTGTCGGAGGCACCGACGCGGGTAAATATCTTGTCGAACAGGCTGATGTGTGCGGACTTGGCAGGTACGAACGAGCCTATCTGGGCCATCACGGCTATCAGGGCGGTCTGCCTCAGAAGGGCGGACTTACCGGACATGTTCGGGCCGGTGAGGATGATGATCTGCTGCTTCTCGCTGTCCAGATACAGGTCGTTGGCCACGTACTCCTCTCCGGCGGGCATCATCCGCTCGATGACCGGGTGGCGGCCCTGCTCTATCTTCAGGATCTCGCCCTCGTCCACTAACGGGCGGCAGTAGCCGTAGTCGGCGGCGGCCTGGGCAAATGACAGGAGGCAGTCGAGGCGGGCTATCAGGGCGGCGTCCTTCTGCACGGCGGGTATTGCAGCCTGGATGCGAGATATCAGTTCGTTGAATATGCGGGACTCGATGGCGTATATCTTCTCCTCGGCCCCGCCTATCTTCTCCTCGTACTCCTTCAGCTCGGGGGTGATGTAGCGCTCGGCCGAGACGAGGGTCTGCTTGCGGATCCACTCGGGGGGCACCTTGTCCTTGTGGGCGTTGCGCACCTCGAGGTAGTAGCCGAAGACGTTGTTGTAGCTGATTCTTAAAGACGTGATGCCGGTGCGCTCTATCTCGCGCTGCTGGATGCCGGCGATGATGTCCTTGCCGTGGGTCACGATGCCGCGCAGCTCGTCCAGCTCGGCGTCCACCCCCTGGGCTATCACCTCGCCCTTGCCAATCTGGGCGGCCGGGTCCTTGCTCAGCGTCCGCGTCAGCTCGGCCTTCAGCTCCGGACAGTCGTCTATCTCCTTGGCCATACGGGCGAGCGGGCCTTTCTTATCGGTCTTCTCCGTCAGCAATACCTTCAGCGGCAGGAACTGGTCAATGCCCCGCCGCAGCTGCATCACCTCGCGGGGAGAGACGCGGCCCGAGGCGGCGCGGGAGAGGATGCGCTCGAGGTCGCCCATCGCGGCTATCCTCTGCGAGAGTTCCGAGGACAATTCCCTGTCGTTCAGCAGGGCCTCCACGCTGTCCTGCCGTGTGGATATCTCCGCTAAGTCCCTCGACGGCATGGTCAGCCACGAACGCAGCAGGCGGGCGCCCATCGGGGAGGAAGTCTTGTCAATCACGTCCAGCAGGGTCACGCCCCCCGGAGCAGCCGGCTCCACTAATTCGAGGTTACGGACGGTGAAGCGGTCCAGCCAGACAAAGCCTCCCTCGTCAATGCGGGATATGGTGCTTATCTGGGCCAATGTCCGGCCAGGTATGTATTCGGTGTCCTCCAGGCGGTTCGACTCCAGGTAGAACAGCAGGGCCCCGGCGGCAGTCACGCCTAATTTCAGACCCTCTACCCCGAACCCTTTCAGAGAATCGGTCTTGAAATGCTTGACCAGCTTGCGGTAGCCGGACTCGAACACGAAGGCCCAGCCCTCCATCGTGGAGATGTAGATATTCGAGGCGGGGGACGTGAACCTCTCTTTCACACCTTTTTCAAACCCTTTCTGCACCAGCAGCTCCTTGGGTGCGAAATCCGCTATCAGCAGGTCCAGATAGTCCAGATCTCCCTCTGCCACCTTGAACTCCCCGGTAGACACGTCCAGGAAAGCGATTCCGCCCTTGTCCTTGTAGAAGCACAGGGCCGCGATATAATTGTTCTCCTTCTGAGTCAGCACCTGGTCACTGTAGACCACACCGGGAGTCACTATCTCGGTCACACCCCTTTTGACCAGTTTCTTGGCAAACTTCGGATCCTCCAGCTGGTCGCACACCGCAACCTTGTACCCGGCCCTGACCAGCTTGGGCATGTAGCTCTGCAGAGAATGGTGCGGAAAACCGGCCAGCTCGATATAGCCCTGATCCCCGTTCGACTTGCGGGTCTGCACTATGCCCAGCACCTTGCTCGTAGTCACCGCATCCTCTCCGTAAGTCTCATAGAAATCCCCGACCCTCATCAGCAGCAGGGCCTCGGGGCAAGCCGCCTTGAATTTGTAATACTGCTTTATCAGCGGGGTATCCTCCTTTTCCTTTTTTTCCTTGTTTGCCATTTCGAGTCACTTCCGATTTAAGAGAGGCAAAAATACTAAAATCCGCGTAATCGCGATAGATGTTTTACGACAAAGCACATCCGGCCTTTTCATTTTGAAACTGCACACCTTCGGAAGGTGAGACGAAAAAGGGGGAAATCTGCGCACCTTCGGAAGGTGGGAAATGCACGGCGGCTGGAGAAACACGGACACAGGGCGCTCTCGAAGATGTGGCGACTCCACGCACCTTCGGAAGGTGGGACGAAAACACGGGAATTCTGCACACCTTCGGAAGGTGGGAAATGCACGGCGGCAGGAGAAACACTGGCACAGGGCGCTCTCGAAGCTGTGGCGACTCCACGCACCTTCGGAAGGTGAGACAAAAACACGGGTATTCTGCACACCTTCGGAAGGTGGAAGGAGGATAAGGTGTATGATGAGAGAGCCTGTGGCAAGGGGCCAAGCGGAATGCGATTCCGCAACGGCACTGAATCGCGGAATCTGCTGCCGTTGTGGAAACGGGACGGAGGGGCAATGCCGAAAACGGAAAACTTTTATTATTTTTACGGATAAAACACAAAAAAATGATGAAAAGACTTCTTTTGCTCGCATCAGCTCTTATCGCAGTCATCGGCTGCGGACAGAATCAGAACGGAAAGGGATACACAGTGGTGAAGGAATTCCCTGTGGAGGAGACTCTTGAGCCGGTCAAAGTCATCCACTACGACCCGGTCGAGAGCAATATCCTCGCGCTGTTCAGGGCCGGGGACTGGTGGATATCGCAGAACATACAGAACTACAGCGGGGAGTCGGGCAAATGCTTCTCGCTGCTGGACGGGGACTTCCGGACTGTGGTGCAATTCGGCACGTGGGGACGCGGACCGCAGGAGTTCATAAACGCCTCGTATCACGGATATGAAGGAATGAAGGGCGACTCAATAGTCATCACGGTGAGAGACTGGAGTATGGGCAGGCTGATACGGCTGACGGCCCACACCAGGGACGGAGGCTACCGCACTGAGCTCATCCAGGACTTCCACAAGAGCATGAGGGCCATCCATCCGCTCGGCCAGGGACGCTGGCTCTGCAATGCGGACAACAACCGCTACTACACTACCGACTCCCAAGGGACCGTCAAGACCTACCTCGAAGGCTGGGGCGAAGGCGTCAACGAAGCCCTCGAAGCCGAGATCACCTACCAGCCTCCGCAACTCACAAGCGAGACTGTCTCCCCCGACCGCTCCCGCCTGCTGATTTACAGCATCACATGGCCGGTCCTCTATCTGCACTCCCTCGACACCGGAGAGCGTCTGGCTGAAGTGTACGTGGACTACGGCCCCGACGACATCCATTCCAGCAACTATTCAGCCGACCTGTCCTACAACCCTGCCGAATATCTGGGCCACCATATCGTAGGTATGCTCAACGACAAAGGCGGATACAGCCCCGTCCCCTCGCGTATCGTCATATTCGACCTGGACCTGAAGCCCGAAGCATCCTACAGCATCGCCCCGGCCAATTATTCCGCCATCGACCCCGCCACCGGCATCCTCGCCACCATCTCCTACAACGAGGAGACCATCAGCCTCTACGACCTCTCCGAGTGGCTGAATTAATCTTAAAAATTAAGATATAATCGTTATTTTTGTACCCATCATGAGTAACTTGATTGAATTATCACATACAGAAATCGTTCTCGCCTTCGCTGCATTCTGCATTGAGAGTACTGCCAGACGGCTTGGGAAGTCTTATATGGAGATATACGAGCGGATGAAGAAAGTGAGGATGATAGACGATTTCATCATTCCGTGCTACGATGCGCTCCATACCCAAAGCCGTGAGCGTGTTACAGATGATATGATTGAGTATCTGAACAATAAAGAAACACAGAGATGATTACGGTATATCATGGAGGTACCCAGACCGTGGAGCGGCCGGTCTGCATGTTCGGCAGAGAGAACTTGGACTTTGGCCGTGGATTCTACATAACACCTCTGCTGAAACAGGCCTCCGACTGGGCTGCCGCTACTGCCAAACGCCGGAACAGCAGTGCTCTCATCAACGTCTACAGTTTAGACAGAGAAGCTGTTATCAAAGAAGGCAAATGCAGGATATTCAACGCATACGACCATGAATGGCTGGACTTCATAGTCGCCAGCCGCCGCGGCCTCAACCCTGCCGCCCCGTACGATTACATAGAGGGCGGAGTTGCAAACGACCGTGTCATAGACACGATAAACCTTTATATGGCCGGATTGATGGACTCCGATACAGCTCTGCGCAGACTTGCGATGCACCGGCCAAACAACCAAATCTGCCTGTTAAATCAGGTACTTACCGACAAATATCTCATCTATGAGCGGACAGAACACATTTAACGATCCCGTCAAGTCTCCTGAGATTCAGGAAACCATCCTGAGCAACCGCATAGGCATCATATCTGCGGAACTTTCCAAAAGGCTCAGGATATCCCCCTCCGAGGCTCTGCAGCTGTTCTACGGCAGCAAGACATGCGCCGACCTGCACGACAAAGAGACAGGCCTGTATCTCTACGGAGACCTGTATATCGCCGACGAATTCATCAGAGAATATCAGGATAAAATATGAACCGGGTACTGATCATAACCTACTACTGGCCGCCGACAGCCGGCTCGGGCGTACAGCGGTGGCTGAAGATGTCGAAATATCTGCCGCAGTACGGGTGGCAGCCGGTTATCTATACTCCTGAGAATCCGGAGGCGGGCATGACGGATGAATCCCTGCTTAGGGACATCGCTCCGGAAGCGGAGGTCATCAAGCGGCCCATCCTCGAACCGTATGCTGTATTCAATGCTCTGACAGGCAATAAGGGGAAAAATTCCGGGAAGGCTTCGGCCGGCTCGGGTGCCGTCAACCCCATCAACGCCGTCGGCCACAAGTCTCCCCTGATGCGCCTATCCCTATGGCTCAGGGCCAATGTCTTCGTCCCCGACCCCCGCTTCCTGTGGATCCGGTCCTCCGTCAGGTTCCTGAAACAATACCTCCGCGAGCATCCCGTCGACGCCATCGTCAGCACCGGCCCGCCCCATTCGATGCACCTGATAGCAAGGGCCCTGCACCGTTCGACCGGCATCCCCTGGACAGCCGATTTCCGCGACCCGTGGACCCGGATATTCTACTTCAAACACCTTCCGCTGACCCGCCGGAGCCGGAAGAGGTACGCCGCCATGGAGCTCTCGGTGCTGCGCGAGGCAGACCATGTGGTGGCCGTCACGGACAATATGGTACGGGACTTCCTGGAGGAACTGGAAGCAGATAAAAAGCGCGGCGCCTCAGGACGGCAGACTGCCGGTGACAGCTCTGTGACTGAGCAGAAAAACAAATTCCACGTCATCGAGAACGGCTACGACGAGGCAGATTTCACCGGCATCACTGCCGCAGAGCTCCCGGCAGGATTCAACCTCGTGCACACCGGCCTCTTCTCCGCGGAGGGCAATCCCCGCAGGCTCTGGAAGGTCCTCGCGGAGCTCTGCCGCGACCTCCCGGGCTTCGGCCGCGACCTGCATCTGACATTTGCCGGAAAGACTGACCCGGAGATCCTCGCCGCAGTGCGTGAGGCCGGTCTGGGCGACCGCCTGACCGACCGGGGCTACATCCCCCACCACGAGGCCAACCGCCTGCAGAAGGCCGCCGACCTGCTCCTGCTGCCCCTGCGCGAGGAGCCCGAGGCCGCCGGCATTCTCACAGGAAAATACTTCGAATACCTCGCCGCCGGCCGCCCCATAGCCGCATTCGGCCCTCACGGCAGCGTCCTCGAGCGTTCCCTCGCCGCCACCCGCACCGGACGGATATTCGACTGGGAGGAGGAGGGCCCGCTGAAGGAGTACCTTACAGCCCTGTACACCCGCACCCTCTCATTTGCCCCCGATGCCGGAGCCATCTCCGCCTACACCCGCCGCTCCCTCGCCGGCCGCTATGCAGAGATCCTGCTGTAGGAATGGAGTCTTTTTCGTCCCGCGTGACTATGCAAAAGCAAAGTTATTTGTAACATATTTTGTATATTAGCGTCATACATAGAAAGCATCACTATCACATAAAACCTGTAACAATGAAAAAACATCTGCCCATCATCCTGCTGGCGGCCGCAATGCTTGCCGCTTCCTGCGACAGAAATGCCGGAAGGACAGTAAACCTCGAAAACATTCCCGCTACGGAACCCTATACTGCCGGCCTTGAGAGCATCATGCAGAAAGTAGAGACAGTGGAGCTGAAGTGCGACAGCCTCTACGACATCAGAATCTTCGCGGACTATGACGGACGGCTGTTCGGCAGGACAGCCGACAACAAGCTGGTGATCTTCTCCGAGGATGGGACCCTGCTCCACGCCTACAACAAGGTCGGACGGGGACCTGGCGAGTACGTCTGGCCGGTATTCTCCTACGACCCTTACAATCATGAGATACTGGTCTATGACGGGCAGAACAAGGTCATACGTATGGACAGCGACGGCCGGTTCATAGACGAGGTGCGCAACAGCCTCACCGGCGTGCTGGGTGACATCATAGCCGTGTCCGAAGACCGCTACGCAGCCACAAAGATGTCAAACACGGAGCGGGACAGCAGCATCATATACCTGGACCGGGACCTGAACATCACTGGCAAGGCCCTGCCCATATACAACAAGAGCCAGCTCTCGACCAAAGGCCTCATCGCCATGGAGCCCGTCCTGCTCTACAACTCCACTCCGATGTTCAAGCCCATTGGTGGATTCACCTACTACACTTTGGACGGCGCACCCTACCTGCACGTCGAGCTGGGCCGGTACGCACAGCCTGAGGATGAGGCCACTGTCGTAGAAGCAGAGGAATCACAATACCTTCTCCCGGGCGTTGAGGACATCTGCGGAGACTGGTATCTCGCTGAATTCTACTACGAAAAGGGGATGTGCGTCTTCTACGAAGCCGTCAACACGCGCACGGGCGAACACGCCGTTCACAGCATCTACACCGCGGAAGACATGGAAAACGGGGAGGATCAGGGATTCCTCTTCCGCCACGGCGGAGAGACATACCGCATCATGCCCCAGTATGTCAAGGACAATGTCCTCTACTGGTCCCGCTTCTCCGAGGACGGCGCCACCACCCTCTTCAAGATAACATTGAGATAGAAAAATGAGAACACTCCTGATTGCCGCAGCGGCCGCAACGCTGCTCTGCTCCGCCTCCTGCTCTGACCGTCCGTCGCCGGTCAGAGCCATCCTCGACTCCGCAGATTCGCTGATGGCGGTTCAGCCTCAGTCAGCCCTGGACACCCTGCAGTCCCTGGACAGCACCGCACTCAGCCGGACAGGAAAAAGGGACAGGGCCGCATACACACTGCTCATGACAGAAGCCCGGTACAAATGCTGGCTGCCCGTGGACTCCGACACATCGATATTCCGGGCCGCTGACTTTTTCAGGAGAAAAGGCCCTGAGGAACTTTACGCCAGGGCACTCATGATGCAGGGAGCAGTACTGCAGGAAAGAGAGGATCCGGCAGCAGCCCTGGAGGCATTCAAAAAGGCAGAACCGCTGATTGCCAAGAAAGGAGACCTGGAACAGCTCGGCCTGCTTCACACCAGGATAGGGTCGCTGTACCAGATGACATTTGTCGACAGAGGACCGGCAATAAACAGATACCGGAAGGCTGTGGAATGTTTTGAGAAGGGTGGAGTAAACAACAGAAAAGCACTTGCATATATGGCTCTTGCAAGGATTTTACTAGTTGATTCTGCTGACTCTGCTCTACAATACATTACACTCGGCATTCAACAAGCCAAAAACAATAATGATCCACTGCAACTGGGTTCCGGTTATGAGTTACTTTCATGGTATTATCTCCAGACTCAACAGTACCAGGATGCCGTTCGTACATCTACTGACGCTCTCATTATATCGGACACACTTCTACAGTCCACAAAAACACAGCTCATTACCATTGCTTCATTAGGTTACGTTTCATTGAACAAACCTGATTCCGCCAGACTGCTGCTTCCATTTCTAGAAACACAAAATACAGGATTTTCAACCAATTATTTAACTATCAAATACAGACTGGCTGAACTCGAGCAAGACTGGGAAACTGCCTATAAATACAGAGACTCCTCCGCAAATTTGGAACAAACTCTTATCAAAAATGGCAAAGCCTTGGGCATGGAAAATTTGGAGAATTACTATGATGCACAGAACAGTAAATTAAAGGCCGAGAACCGCCGCAAAACCTCTGCTATACTGTATCTTTCTTTCATACTCATTCTTATAACCTGCAGCCTTGCCGTCACTTTACATTATCTTAAAGTCAATTCAAAACAAAAAAGAGAGCTCAAAGAATTAAGTTTGATGTTCCTAAAATTATCAGACAAACTGCTTACATCGTACAAAAGCCATAAGCTTCCTGAAAATTTTCAGGAGAAAGCCAGACAATTAATAAGTGAAATTTTCCAAGGAAAAGATATACGTTCGACAATCGTCAAATTATCTGAAATCTTACATCCAGGATTCATGGATGCGATACAGAAAAAGTACCCGATGCTGACCGAAGGAGATCTGTTCATTATTTCCCTTGAACTTTACGAATTATCTACAAAAAGTATTACCATAAT
This sequence comes from uncultured Alistipes sp., assembly GCA_900550465.1. GTDB lineage: Bacteria > Bacteroidota > Bacteroidia > Bacteroidales > UBA932 > Coprenecus. Next base: position 2,518 of record URSC01000021.1, on the reverse strand, counting down.
AAGCAAACGGAGTGAGAGCGCAATATACACGGCAAAGAGCAGAATTGCTCAAAAGACGGGATGTGGAGAATCTTTTTCCGAATTCTTAAACACCGAATTATCTTCGTTTCACACGCTGAACTTAAAAAATAATCTTTCAGACAGCTATTTTGACTAACATAAATAATATGTGCATCAATATTTTTGTAAATGTAAGTTTATAAATTTTCTTACATCTGAGGATCAATATATTATAAACAAGTTGTAAGACTTCAAAACTTGTATAACTCATAAACATTATTTACATTTGCGTATATTAAAACCTAATAAAAACATAGCCGATATGAAAAAAACCATTAGTGTTATCATTGCTCTATTAACATCCTCATTGTTATTCGCTGACAATTATGAAATTCTTATTCAGCAGGCAGAGCACCTGACGCGCAGTACCTCACAATGCCCGGAAGCATACATTAATACAGATACTGATATATTGAGTATCTCATTCGACTACAACGGTCTCTACACCCTACATATTGAAAACAGCATGTCAGAGACCGTCTTCCAGTCAGCCCTGCCTGCCAACGGCATGGAATACTTCTACGACCTCTCCGGCATAGGAGAAGGATTCTTCACGCTGATAATAAACGGTCCGGGAGGAGAATACTATGGCGAGTTCACATTGTAACATCTCCGTCCTGTGGACGTGGCACTGCATCAGGGCAGTTCAACGTCCTGCACGGTACTGAGCTACCGTGCAGGAAAATCACAACCTCTATTTTGATATGGGACACTTTATATTAACTAAAATTACAATACAATGAAACATTTTATTTTTATAACAGCCGCTTCACTGCTGCTCTGCGCCGGAGGGGCAGTCCTCTGGGCACACGTCTCCTCGGATGAGTTCCTAGATGCGAATGCCGAGGCGCTCATAGAAACACGCGGAGTGGAAGACAGGATTGTTGACTGCTTCTCACAATCCGTATTCAGTTTCGGAGCTTCTTACTGGGATTGCGGTAATTGTCAAAGGTATAAAAACCATGCTGGGACAGGTAATACGCGCACCTGTCACCCAGATACTAATCAAGGATAACTATGAACACTAAATCCATATTAGGATTTTTCGTATCTCTGTCCGTACTATTCTCTTGTACGGACAGAGATTATAATGTCATTAAGTCCTTTCCAGAAGAATGTAACGCGTCACTGGTAAAAGAAGTCACATACGATCCCACTGAGTATTTTATAGGTAACATCACATGGACCAATGGATACTGGATATATGAACTTCAAGAAGAACCATTTTTCGTACTATTGGATAAGGATTATAATGAGATAACACGCTTTGGGAGAGAAGGCAATGGGCCAGGAGAATTCCTATTTCCCATACTGTCAAAAACAACTGCTCATACCAACACTGTGGATATTTACTTCTTAGACAGGGAGACAGGGCGGCTTTACAATGCCTCCATCAATAAAAATGACGGAAATCTGCATTTATCGGAATTAAAAGACTTTGGAAAGAACTTGCGTGAAGCACATCCTCTCGATGACGGGTGCTACATCTGCAATGGATTTAACAACAGATACTATTTTCTGGAAAAGGATGGAGAAGAACGCTATCTGGAAGGATGGGGAGAAGAAGTGAATGAAGCTGCGGAACTATCCTACACATACACCCCTAAACTCCAAACCCTCTCGGCTATTAGTCCAGACAACAATTTGCTTGCTATATATGGTATCACCCAACAGGCATTGATACTGCACAACATAGACGGGACGCACATCAAGACCGTATACATCGGTGAGGAGCCTAACCCTCAAATATATTTCAGCCAAACCGGGACATTCGGCGGCGTTGTTTTTATAGGAAACACAATCGTAGCACTCTACAACTCGGTGAAAGACGAATGCTCATACCTGATGGTATTCGATCGGGAACTGTCTCCATTAAAGCGGTACAGACTTCCCATCGACGGAAACATCCTTACCGGCAATCCTGAAGAAGGCGTTGTCACTGTACTCAGTTACGATGACGAGAAAATGTACTGCTACGACTTATCCGAATGGCTATGAGAACAATGTACTTTTGACTGCAGCGGCGGTAATCCTGCCGCTGCTTCTTTCCGGCTGCGGTTCCCGTCACGACGTGAAGAACATGATGCGTCAGATGAGGGAGTCCGAGCTGGTCATTCCCGCCGACCTGCGCCGGATTGACGGATATTCCATCTCCGAGGCCCCGCCAGAACGCAAGGACGCCGCCCTGGTTATCTACTATGACTCGCTGGTGTGCGGCAGCTGCAGGGTCGACAAGTTGGCTCAGCTGGATACGCTGTTCGGACTCGAAAGGACTTTCCCTGATTTCGAAGTGTTGGTGGTTTTCTCTCCGAAACCTGCCGAAGTAGAGGAGATACAGGTTCTGTTGATGAAGCGCAGGTACCCTCACCCGGTGTACCTGGACTACTCCGGCAGTTTCAGGGAGTCCAACTCTTTCATACCGGACGACAGCCGCTTCCACACTTTCCTGACAGGCAAG
>URSC01000020.1 GCA_900550465.1 uncultured Alistipes sp. | reverse complement strand
AGGAGAGGGGCGGTCACCGCCTCGAACTGAGGGTTGCGGACGTTGTCCCGGCAGAAGGCACTGAAGCCTTTCTCGCGGTAAAATTCTCTGAGACAGCGTGTCTTCCAGTCGAAGAAGGACTCTCCCTCCAGCGGCGGGTATTCGGATGCGAGCGCAGCGGCCTCCTCCCTGACGCTCCGGAACAGTCCGAGGCGCTCGAGGCGGTACCGCTCATTTTCCTTGGTGAGCAGTTCCAGGGCGTCCTTTTCTATGCTGCGGCCCATCCGGATTCCGGATTAGTTAATGCCTCTGACCTTTTTCTCCCATTTCCATGCGGAGCGGAGGACGTCGTCAATGGGGGTGTCGGCCTTCCATCCGAGTACCTCATTGGCTTTTTTGGGATCAGCCCATACCTTGATGATGTCGCCGGCACGGCGGGGGGCGAAGCTGTAGGGCAGGTTGACTCCGGTGGCGGAGATGAAGTGATTGACCAGCTCGAGGACGGAGAGTCCGGTGCCGGTGCCGAGGTTGAAGATCTCGTAGCGGTCCGAGTCAGCCACGCCGAGCATTCTGTCCACTGCGGCTACGTGGGCCTTGGCCAGGTCCACTACGTAGATGTAGTCGCGGATGCAGGTGCCGTCCGGAGTGGGGTAGTCGTTGCCGAATATCTTGAGTTCCTTGCGGATCCCGGCGGCAGTCTGGGTGATGTAGGGCACCAGGTTCTGGGGTACGCCTATGGGCATCTCGCCGATGAGGGCCGAGGGATGGGCTCCGATGGGGTTGAAATATCTGAGGGCTGTGACTTTCAGGGAAGGATAGGCCGTCACGCAGTCGCGGAGAATCTCCTCGCACATCTGCTTGGTACGGCCGTAGGGAGAGGTGGCCGGCTTGACCGGGGCGCTCTCGCTGATGGGCAGGTTCTCGGGGTCGGGCTCTCCGTAGACGGTGCAGGAGGACGAGAACACTATGCCGCGCTGACGGCCGTCGCAGGTGGACAGCTCTATGAGGTACAGGAGGGAGCGGAGGTTGTTCTCAAAATACTTGAGGGGCTGCTGAACGCTCTCGCCTACTGCCTTGTGGGCTGCGAAATGAATGGCGGCGGTGATGTCGGGGTACTTCTCGAAGACCTGTGCGAACTGGGCCTTGTCGCTGCAGTCCAGTTCCATGAAGGGGAAGGGCTTGCCTGTTATCTGCTCTATGCCCTTCAGCATGTCGGGGGATGAGTTGGAGAAATTGTCCACGCCTACTACCTCATATCCGGCGTTTACCAGTTCAACGACTGTGTGGGAGCCGATGTATCCGGCGGCTCCGGTAACGAGTACCCTGCCTTTGTTGTTCATTTTCTTAAAATTTTGTCTGCAAATATACTCAAATTTTCTAATTTTGCGGCCGTTAAATTCAAATGTTGCTATGCTGTTAGGAATCGCATCAGACCACGCCGGCTTCGAGATGAAGGAAGCCCTGAAGAAGTATCTGGCCTCCATGGGCCATGAAGTTAAGGATTTCGGAACTCACTCGCCCGAGAGTATGGACTATCCCGATGTCGCCCACCCGCTGGCCGAAAGCGTCGAGAAAGGGGAGGTGGACCTGGGTATCGCCCTCTGCGGTTCCGGCAACGGCATCAGCATGACCCTGAACAAGCATCAGGGTATCCGCGCCGCCCTCTGCTGGAATGAGGAACTGGCGGCCCTGGCCCGTCAGCACAATGACGCCAACATCCTCTCGCTTCCCGCCCGCTTCATCCCCGTGGATCTTGCGGAGAAGATAGTCAGGAAGTTCCTGGAGAGCTCCTTCGAGGGAGGCCGTCATCAGAGGAGAGTGGAGAAAATCCCCTGCAGGTAATGTACGCGGTCATAGACAGGAATACTCCTGCCGGCACTTCCCTGTCTCCGGAACTGTATCCGGAGGGCTGGGTCATGGTCCTCGACAAGCCCTACAGGTGGACATCCGCCGATGCGGTGCGCAAGATCAAGTTCACGCTCAAGAAGCTGTATCATCAGAACAACATAAAGGTAGGTCATGCCGGGACACTGGATCCCCTGGCCACCGGAGTGCTGCTGATCTGTGCTGGCAAGGCCACGAAGGTGTCCGAGGCCCTGCAGGCGGAGCGCAAGGAGTACATCGCGGAGGTGACTTTCGGTGCGACTACCCCGTCCTTCGACATGGAGCACGAGGTGGACGCCCGCTATCCCTGGGAGCATATAACCGAGGAGGCCATAGCCGTGGCACTCAAGTCGATGGAGGGGGAGCAGATGCAGCTGCCTCCCGTGTATTCGGCGAAGTACGTGGACGGTATCAGGGCCTACGAGATGGCGCGTCAGGGAGAGGAAGTCGCGCTGAAGGCGGCCAGGATCAATATCTACGCCACGCAGCTCATAGAGTACAGGCCGCCGGTGCTGAAGGTGGCGGTGCAGTGCAGCAAGGGTACCTACATCAGGGCCTTCGCCCGTGATCTGGGCGTGGCGCTGGGCAGCGGGGCCCACCTCTCCGGTCTGGTGAGGACTGCCTCCGGCGGTTTCTCCATAGGAAATGCCCTGACAATGGAGGATTTTCAGGAAAGATTTTGAAACTTTTTCCGGCGTGAGCCGTAAATACTATTGATATGAAACTTTCGCAATTTAGCTTTGACCTGGATTACAGGAAAAACATCGCGCCCTATCCCTCGGAGTACAGGGATGAGAGCCGGATGCTGGTTCTCCACCGCTCTACCGGAGACATCGAGCACAAGATATTCAAGGACATCATCAACTACTGCGACGAGGGCGACGTGTTCGTCTTCAACGACACCAAGGTCTTTCCGGCCCGTCTGAAGGGCAACAAGGAGAAGACCGGGGCCGAGATCGTGGTCTTCCTGCTGCGGGAACTGAACCGGGACCAGCGCCTGTGGGACGTGCTGGTGGACCCCGCCCGCAAGATCCGTATAGGCAACAAGCTCTATTTCGGTGAGAACGACTCGCTGGTGGCCGAGGTGATCGACAACACCACCTCCAGGGGCAGGACCCTCCGCTTCCTTTTCGACGGCTCCTACGAGGAGTTCAAGTCCACCCTCTATTCGATGGGAGAGATACCGGTGCCCGAGTACGTGTATGTGGCCAGGCAGGCACAGCGCGAGAGGGACGGGCTGCCTTCGGTTAAGCAGTCGGGTCCGTTCATCTTCTCGGAGCCTTTCGACATAGACCGTTTCCAGACCATTTACGCCTCTCAGGAGGGGGCTGTGGCCTCGCCCGCCGCAGGCCTTCATTTCAGCAGGGAGGTCTTCAAGAGGATGGAGATCAAGGGTGTGGACGCCCGTTTCATTACCCTGCACATGGGACTGGGACACTTCCGCAATGTGGATGTGGAGGATCTGTCCAAGCACAAGATCGATTCAGAGCGGATGATTATCCCGGAGGAGACGGCGGATGCGGTCAATGCGGCCAAGGCCTCCGGACACAAGGTCTTCGCTGTAGGTGCCACAGTGGTCAGGGCCATCGAGACTCCGGTGACCACCACCTGCCAGCTCAAGCCTTTCGACGGATGGACCAACAAGTTTATCTTTCCTCCCTATAAGTTCTCCATCCCCGATGCAGTGGTGACGAACTTCCATCTGCCCAACTCCACCATGCTCATGTCCGCCTGCTCCTTCGGCGGGTACGACAACGTCATGCGCGCATACCGCGAGGCCCTGAAGGAGGGCTATCAGTTCGGTATGTACGGTGACGCGATGCTGATGATCGACTAAGGGTCAGATTTTCCCGGCTTTTCTGAGTCTCTCGCGGCGGGCCAGGGCTGTCTCGTTCTCCAGGTCGGAGATGTTGCAGTCGGGTCCGTAGGTGAAGATGTTCTCCGTGTCCAGTTCCCGGATACTGCCTTCCTGAAAATCCCCGGTGATGCCTGTGGAGAGGGTGATGGTGCCTCTTCCATCGGCCGTGCCGTCGGTAAGCTCCACCGTATCAGAGTTGCTGTAACTGCGGGTGCGGGCCGGAGGGGTGTTGTTGACCTTGAACCCCGTGGCCAGGATGGTGACGGCTATCTCTCCTTCTTCCAGGCGGTTATCAGTGGTGAGCCCGCGTTTCTGCTTGCTCACGCCGCCGCCTGTGCTCTCGCGGATGAGATCCAGTATCATGGTGTCCTCCGAAGCCAGCAGGGAGGACTTGCTGTTGTACATGATGTTGACCAGGACGTTCTTGGCAGTATTGAGGTCGAAGTCCTTGAGCAGGGGAGACGTCAGCGCCTTCTCCACAGCTTCCCTGGCCCTGTCCTCGCCGGAGGCGCGGCCCGTACCCACCAGCGCCATACCGCTGTCGCGCATTACCACCTTTACGTCTTCCAGGTCTACGTTGACGAAGCCGGTGCTGGTGATTATCTCCGATATGCCGCGGACGGCGGTGTCGAGGATGTCGTCGGCCTTCTTGTAGGCGTCCTGGATGCTTAGGTCTCCGTAGAAGTCGTACATCTTCTGGTTGTCGACGATGATGATTGAGTCGGTGTACTTGCTCATCTCCTCTATTCCGTGGTAGGCCCTCTGGAGGCATTCCAGACCCTCGTTGTTAGTGGGGTAGGTCACTACTGCTATGGTCAGCAGGCCGGCTTCCTTGGCGGCCTTGGCTATGACGGGAGCGGCTCCGGTACCTGTGCCTCCGCCCATTCCGGCGGTGATGAAGACTACGTCTATATTGCCGCCTATGTATTTTTTGATATGCTCAATGGATTCGAGAGCGGCGTTACGTCCTTTCTCCGGATTCATGCCTGCTCCGAATCCCTTGGTGAGAGCCGAGCCGAGCTGAATCTTGTCCGGCACGGGAGATGCCATCAGAGCCTGGCGGTCGGTATTGCAGATGAGGTACTCCACGTCCTTTATGCCCTCGTTGTAAAGGCGGGTGACGGCGTTGCAGCCTCCGCCTCCCACTCCGATTATCTTGATGGTCGACATATTGTCGAGTATGCCTTCGGGTATGAAATCTGTAACTGTCATGATTCTTCAACTTTAAATGTTATGCCTCGTTCTCCGTTGAGTCGAATATTCCCTTAATCCGTTCGGACCAGGGCTTCTTGGGCTGTCTGGGCGGTCTTTGGGGCCTTTGTGCGGTGCTGCCCGACTGTCCGCGGGCCGTGTCCGCTCCGGCTCCTGCCGTTTCCTCCGGGGGAAGTGTCCCGAACAGGGTGGCGTTCTCGTCCGGCTGCGGCTGGGCAGTGCTCTGACGGGCGGATTCCGGCAAGGTCTCCTCGTATTCGAATCCCTTGATGATCAGGCCGACAGCCACCGAAGCCTCGGGACGGAACACCTCTTCCACCGAGTTGCCTATGACGGTGTTGCTGTCAGGCAGTCCTATACGCACGTCCATTCCCAGAATACTGCGGGCCAGAATCTGGATGTGGTTGAGTCCTGCCGTACCTCCGGTGATGACTGCTCCGCTGCGGATGCGGTCCTTGAATCCGGACTCCTCCACGATGCTGCGGACGGTGGCCAGTATCTCGCAGGTGCGGGCCTCGATGGCCTGGAACAGGAGCTTGAAGGGTACGTCCTTGATGGGGATGCCGTTCTTGTCGCGGATGGAGATTATCTTGTTCTCAGGGGCATATTCGCTGATGCAGGAGCCGTGCTGGATCTTCATGAGCTCGGCGTTGCGCAGGGATACTCCGCAGACCTGGCTGATGTCCTCGCTGATGGAGTTGCCTGCGAAGGGGATGACGGCTGCATGGCGGATGATATTGCCCTGGTATATCAGTACGTCGGTGGTTCCGGCACCTATGTCCACCAGTACAGTGCCGAGTTCCTTCTCGTCGTCGGTAAGCAGGGCTGAGGCCGCCGCGATGGGAGACAGGACCATCTTCCTGGTGGAAAGACCGCTCATGGATATTGTCTGTCCGCATTTCTTGACTGTGCCGGCTCCGCCTATGAAGAGCCGGTACTCGCCGCTGATCTCCTTGCCCGTCATGCCTACGGGGTCCCCGGCGTCTATGAACTCATCCACGTTGTAGTACTGCGGCACTACGAACAGGATGTGCTCCGAGGGCTCGACCTTGGTCAGGTACATCTCGTCCAGCATGGAGGCTACTTCCTCCGTGCTGATCATAGAGTCCTCGTTCTGCCGGTTGCGGCTCATGCTTGCCGAGCAGCATCTGAGTCTCTGTCCGGATATGTTGACATACACGTCGCGGACGCTGTAGTGCTCGGTGTCGGGCAGGGAGTGCACCTGCTCCAGGACTTTCTGCATGGCCGGCTTGATGACGGAGATGACGTTCATGGGATTCATGATCTCGCTCCTGCGCACTCCGTTGGAGGGTATGGGGGCCTCGCTGTAGCCGATGATCTTGATGCCGGTGGAGGTCTTCTCCCCGACTATGGCGGCAAGCTTCGACGTTCCTATGTCGATGGCTGTAACGTATCTGCTGTTCATATCTTTACACTTTTTTTGATTTCAGTTCTGTCCCTCAGTGTGCAGACTATCTGGTCCGAGAACTTGAGGTTGACCGCCGAGTACCGCTCCCAGCCGTAGACCGGAACGATCTGGCGGTAGAATGTTCTGAGTTTTGCAAATTTATAATCAATATCGTCAGTTGTGCCGAAAATTATCTTCTGGTCTCCCACCGCCGTGTAGAAGACGATGTCCCCGTTCTGCTCTACGTCTATCTGCTGTATCTGGGAATTCCACACCGGGTGACGGTCCAGGTAGTGGGCCAGTTCGGTGATTCCGTCCACCCAGCCGCGGTCGTCCCGGTCCGGGGCTCCTCTGTAGCCTTCCTCCAGCTTCACAGGGATATGGCCTGACACTACCGGGACATACGAGGTGAAGGTGCTGACCCATGGGAAGATATATCCGGTGTCATCGATGTAGAAGGCTCCGCTTCCGGTCTGTATTCTCAGCAGCGGCCTGCGCTGGGTGATGCTCACCCTCAGGATGCCGTCCCTGGAGATGGACACATCGCTGTGGCGGATGGCACTGCGGCTCTCGAGCAGGTCCTCGATGCCGGTCAGGCGGGCTTCCTCCCTGGGCCTGCCCACCGGATTGACCTCCGAGGAGGTGATGATGGCCTCTATCTCTGCCGGGGATACGAAGCGGTTCGACGCGCTGTCGAGGATCCTCACGGCGATGCCCGTGCACAGCTCTCCCTGCCTGCCTCTTGCGGAGAGGAAGGAAGCCGCGGCGAAGTACCCGCAGAAGAGCAGGACGGCCAGGGCGGCAAGGCAGTATGTGACGGTCTTCCTAAGCATATTTCTCTCTAAGCAGGTTCTCAATGGGCTGGACCAGGCGGTCGATGTCGCCGGCTCCGAAGGTTACCAGTATGTCGGTGTCCCGTGAGGCAATCTCCTCCAGAACCTCCTTCTTCTGGATTATCCGCTTGTCCTTCAGTGTACAATGCTCGTAGATGAGGCTGGAGGACACTCCGGGCAGGGGCTCCTCCCGGGCGGGGTATATGGGCAGCAGCAGCAGTGAGTCCAGCAGGCTCAGGCTCTCTCCGAATTCCCGGTGGAAATCCCGGGTGCGGGTAAAGAGGTGAGGCTGGAAGATGCCGCAGATCTTCCTTCCGGGCCATACCTGGCGGATGGAGGCAATGGTGGCGGCCAGTTCGGCGGGATGATGGGCGTAGTCGTCGATGTAGGTGTGTCCGGGTACGTTGAGGCGGATGTCGAAGCGGCGGGCTACTCCCCGGAAGGACGCTATGCCCTCCCTGACTCCCTCCACCGGAGTCCCGTGCAGCAGGGCCAGGGCGGCCGCGGCCGTCGCATTCTCTATGTAGACTTTTCCGGGCACTCCTGCCTGGCAGCGCTCGATCCTTCCCTCTGGGGTGTTGAGGGTAAAATACATTTTCCCCTGTCCGTCGGAGACAATGTCGGAGGCGCTGAAGTCCCCTCCCTCTCCGTAGGTCCATATCCGGGCGCGGACGTCCCCGCTGCGGAAATATTCCTCCAGTCCCTTCTTCACCACCAGTGTGTCCGAGCACTGGCGGCCGAACTGGACGAAGGCCCCGCGCAGGTCGTCGATGTCCCGGTAGATGTCCATGTGGTCGGCGTCCATGGCCGTTACTACTGCTCCTTCGGGATGCAGCCGCAGGAAGGAGCGGTCGAACTCGTCGGCCTCGGCCACCATCACTCCGCTGTCGGAGAGCAGGAGGTTGGAGCCGTAGTTGCGGGATATGCCGCCCAGGAATGCGGTGCAGCCCTCGCCTGAGACGGTGAGGATATGGGCCAGCATAGTGCTGGTGGAGGTCTTGCCGTGGGTGCCGGCTACCGCCAGGCAGCGGTGCCCGTCGGTAATCTCCTCCAGGGCCTCCGAGCGCTGGACGGGGCGGTAGCCGCGGCTGCGGGCGTATGTCAGCTCTCCCATCTCCGCGGGGACCGCCGGGGTGTAGATGACCAGGGTGTCCTCGGGGGAGGGGGGCAGGAGGGAGGCATTGTCCTCGAAATGAACGGGGATGCCCTCCTCTTCCAGTGCCCGCGTGACGGAAGAGGGAGTGCGGTCGTAGCCGCTGACCCTGCAGCCGGCGTGCCGGTACCAGCGGGCGAGGGCGCTCATGCCGATGCCGCCGATGCCGATGAGGTAGATGTTATTGTATGTCTTCATGTCTGCTGTCGTCTATGAGGTTCAGGACTTCGCGGGCGATGTCCTCCGCGGCGCGGGGACGGGCCATCTTCAGGATATTCTCCTCGAGGACGGCGCGGCGCTCACTGTCTTTCAGAAGCTCCTCGATGGCCGGGAAGAGGTCGGTGGCGGCCCGGCTGTCGCAGACCATCGCGGCGGCGTCCACGTCCACCAGGGACATGGCGTTGTGGGTCTGATGGTCTTCGGCGACGTTGGGCGAGGGTACGAAGATGGTGGCCTTGCCTATGGCGCAGAGCTCCGAGATAGTTCCGGCTCCGGCTCTGGACACCACAATGTCGGCGGCGGCGAAGGCCAGGTCCATGCGGGTGATGAAGTCGCAGTTGCGGATATTGCCCCAGATGCGGACGCCGTTGGCATTGCGGCTGACTCCGCCGAGGCGGGAGAACATCTCCTGGACCTGGGACGAATAGCCCTTGCCGCTCTGCCAGATGATCTGGTAGGGGAAGGCTCCGCCTCCGGAATGGCAGGCGACCTTCATTACCGTGTTGAAGGTGCCGCATCCGCCGCTGCCTCCCACCATCAGGACTGTGGGCAGGGCGGGGTCGAGGTTGAAGAAACGCTGACCCTCTGCTCTTTCCTCCGGGGTGGACGGTCTCATATTGTCCCTGATGGGATTGCCGGTGAGGATTATTTTCTGGGCGGGGAAGAATCTTTCCATGCCGGGGTATGCCGTGCAGATCCTGCAGGCCCTGCGGCTGAGTATCTTGTTGGTCAGGCCGGCGTAGGAGTTCTGTTCCTGAATCAGGGTGGGGATGCCTTTGGATGCGGCTTTCCACAGCATGGGGGCGCTGGCATAGCCTCCCACGCCCACCACTACGTCCGGCTTGAAGCTGCGGATGATCTCTCCGGCCTTGCGCAGGCTGCGCAGGACCTTGGCGGGCAGGGCCAGGTTGGACGCCGACAGGCTTCTCTGGAGACCGGCTACCGGCAGACCGATGATACGGTATCCGGCTGCGGGGACCCGTTCCATTTCCATTTTGCCCTCGGCTCCGACGAAGAGAATGTCGGCTTCCGGCTCTATTTTCCTGATAGCGTCCGCTATCGAGAGGGCGGGGAAGATGTGGCCTCCGGTGCCCCCTCCGCTGATTATGATTCTGTGCTGCATGGTGTTTCCTCCTTTTCGGCTTTAAGTTTCAAGTCTTTGATTTCTATCGTCCGGTTGACGGACAGTATGATGCCGAAGGCGCAGCTCATGATGACCAGGGCCGAGCCTCCGCGGCTGATCATCGGCAGGGTCTGTCCCGTGACGGGCAGGATGCCGATGTTGACGAATATATGCAGGAAGGCCTGCATGGTGATCAGGGTGGACAGGCCCAGGACTGTCAGGATCGAGAACTTGCGTGTGCATGCCCGGGCTATCTTCATGCACCGGAAGAAGAACCACAGATAGAGGATGATGACGGCCAGGCCGCCCATCAGGCCGTATTCCTCTATGATGATCGAGTAGATGTAGTCGTCGTAGGCGTTGGGCAGGATGTCGCGCTTGATGCTGTTGCCCGGCCCCCGTCCGAATATTCCTCCCAGCTGTATGGCCTCGCGGGCCTGGTCCGCCTGGAAGGTCTTCTCATTGTATTCCGCCAGCTCCGCCGCACTCATCTCCGCGGTGTCGTCCCCCGAGAAGTGTCTTTCGATGCGCTCTCCGAACGTGCTGAAGCGGGAGAATACCTTGCCTCCGCTGATTACGCTGACGGCGAAGGCGACGGCCACCACGCCCACGGCTATGGGAATGGTCCAGAGAATGAACTGTCTGCGGATGCCGGAGCAGATGAGAATCACCAGCGTGAGGGTGCCTATGATCAGGGCGGCGGACATACTGCCCAGCATGGCCAGGGCACAGACAGCCCCGACTGGAATCAGGATTTTCAGAGCGTATTCCTTGAATGTGTCTATGGGCGAGGCTTCAATGATGCGGGCCAGATACAGGACGGTGGCTACCTTCGCTATCTCGGAGGGGTGTATCTGTACTCCCAGGAACGAGAAGCTCCTGAGCTCTCCCAGGCAGATGGGGACTATGAGCAGTATCATCGCGAATCCCATGGCCGCGTATGACAGGAACCGGTACCACTTCAGGGGTATTCTGTAGCATATCAGGAGGATGACGAAGCCGATGATGTAGTAGACGGCCTGGTCCATCAGGTAATTGAAGGGGGTGGTGTCCTTCCGGAAGGCCAGGGAGCTGGTGGCGGAGTACACCACGGCCATGGAGATCATGGCGAAGAACAGTATAAGCAGCCATATCACCCTGTCGCCCCGAAGTCTGACCTTACCCTTGAATATGTCGGTTGTCATCTCCATTGCAGTGTGTTACAGTTCTCTTACAGCGGCCTTGAACTGACGGCCGCGGTCCTCGTAGTTCTTGAACAGGTCGAAGCTCGCGCAGCAGGGCGAGAGCAGTACCACGTCGCCGTCCTCGGCCAGTCCGTAGGCCTTCTGTACGGCTTCGCGTGCGGATGAGGCGTCGGTGATGGTGCTGACTATGTGGCCGAAGAAGTCGTGGAGCTTGCGGTTGTCCTTGCCCATGCAGATGAGGGCCTTTACCTTCTCGCGCACCAGCGGCTCTATCTCGGAATAGTCGTTGCCCTTGTCGGTGCCGCCGGCTATCCATATCACGGGCCGGTTCATGCACTCGAGGGCGTACCAGGTGGAGTTGACGTTGGTCGCCTTGGAGTCGTTGATGTAGAGGACGCCGCGGACACTCATCACCTTCTCGAGGCGGTGCTCTATATTCTCGAATGTGGCCAGGCTCCGGCGGATAATGTCGTTGGTGATGTTCATTATCTTACCGGTGATGGCCGCGGCCATGGAGTTGTAGATGTTGTGCTTGCCCTTGAGTGAAAGTTCCTCGGTGGGAACGCTCCATTCCTCGCCCTCGTAGCGGACGGTTATTTTCTTATCGTCGGCGAAGGCTCCCTCGGCCACCTCGTGCTTCTCGGAGAAGGGGAGCATCTTGGCCCTGAGCACTATCTCGTTGATGTGTCCGACAGTTACGCTGTCGTCGTCGCAGAAGATGAAGCAGTCCTTCTCCGACATGTTGCGGGTGATGCGGAACTTGGCCCGGACGTAGTTCTGCATCTTGTGGTCGTAGCGGTCCAGATGGTCCGGAGTGATGTTGAGGATAATCGCGATGTCGGCCTTGAAGTCGTACATGCCGTCGAGCTGGAAACTGCTGAGTTCCAGGACGTAGATGTCGAAGTCCTCGGTGGCCACCTGGTAGGCGTAGCTCTTGCCGATGTTGCCTCCGAGACCTACGTTGAGGCCGGCGTTGCGCAGCATGTAGTAGATCAGCGAGGTCGTGGTGGTCTTGCCGTTGCTGCCGGTGATGCAGATCTTCTTGGCCCTGTCGTAGCGGCCCGCGAACTCTATCTCCGAGATGACGGGGATGCCGGCCTTCAGCGCCTCGCTCACCAGCGGGGCGGTGTCAGGGATGCCGGGACTCTTGATGATCTCGTCGGCGCTGAGGATTTTTTCCGGGGTGTGATGACCCTCCTCGTAGGGGATGCCGTATTTCTCCAGCAGGGCCTTGCCTTCGGCCGGGATGCTGCCGTTGTCGGAGAGGAATGTGTCGAAACCTTTGACTTTTGCGAGGACGGCTGCTCCGACTCCGCTCTCGCCGCCTCCGAGTGCTACGATGCGTTTCATGGTGATTAACGTATTTTGAGTGTTATTATTGTCGCTATTGCCAGCAGTATGCTTACTATCCAGAAGCGCATGACGATCTTGGCCTCCGGAATGGCTCTGACGGGCTTGGTAATCAGAGCGGGTACCCCTTCCTTCTGGTAGTGGTGGTGCAGGGGGGCCATCTTGAAGACGCGGCGTCCGGCCCCGTATTTCTTCTTGGTGTACTTGAAGTAGAGCCGCTGGATGATTACCGAGAGGGACTCGGCGAAGAATACTCCGCAGAGAATCGGTATGAGCAGTTCCTTGCGTATGAGGACGGCCACCACTCCTATGATGCCGCCTAGGGCCAGGCTGCCGGTGTCGCCCATGAATACCTGGGCGGGGTAGGAGTTGAACCACAGGAAGCCGAGCAGGGCGCCGACCAGGGCCGAGAGGTAGACCGTTATCTCGCCCGAGTCGGGGATGTACATGATGTTGAGGTAGTCGGCGTAGATCACGTTTCCGGAGAGGTAGGCCAGGACTCCGAGGGCGGCGCCGACTATGGCGGTGATGCCCGCGGCCAGGCCGTCCATGCCGTCAGTGAGGTTGACCGCATTGGACATGGCCGTGATGATGAAGATGATGACGGCCACGTAGATGACCACCTGCAGCAGTTCCTTGATCTTGCCGCTGCCGGGGGCCAGCCAGGCGTAGTCGAACTCGTTGTTCTTCACGAAGGGGATGGTGGTCAGGGTGCTGACCGTGTCCTCGTGGACGCATATCGTGATGCCTACGGCCAGGGCCAGGATGACCTGTCCCACTATCTTGTACTTGCCGCTCATGCCTTCCTTGTTCTTCCTGAAGACCTTGATGTAGTCATCCGTGAATCCCAGGGCTCCGAGCCACACGAGGGTGATGAGCAGCAGCTGGATGTACATGTTGGTCAGGTCGCCGAAGAGCAGTACGGCTATGAGTATCGAGCCGAGAATCATGACGCCGCCCATGGTGGGGGTGCCCTTCTTGGCCAGCTGCCCCTCCAGACCCAGGTCGCGGATCTCTTCTCCGATCTGCAGTTTCTGAAGTCCGCGGATGACCTTGCCTCCGAAGCAGAGCATCAGGACTATGGCTGTCACGCTGGCCAGGATGGACCGCACCGAGATGTACTGCAGCAGGCCCGATCCGGGGAAGTCCAGATGTTGAAGTTGTTCGAACAGGTAGTATATCATAGCAGTATCTCCTTTAATATTTCCTTGTCGTCGAAATGGGACTTGACTCCGTTTACTATCTGGTAGTCCTCATGACCTTTTCCGGCCACGAGGATGATGGCTCCGTCGGGGGCCGTCATTACGGCCGTGCGTATCGCTTCCCGGCGGTCGGTGATGAACAGGGACTTGGCCATGCCCTCCGCGTCCAGGCCCTGTTTCATGTCCTCGATGATGGCGTCCGGGTCCTCGAAACGGGGGTTGTCCGAGGTGATGACCACGCGGTCGGCGTAACGGGCTCCGATGGCGGCCATCTCCGGGCGCTTGGTGCGGTCGCGGTTGCCTCCGCATCCGAAGACGGCGATCAGCACGGACTTACCGCGGATATCCAGCAGGGTCCTGAGCACATTCTCCAGGGCGTCCGGAGTATGGGCGTAGTCGACTACGGCCGTGATGCCGCGCCTGCCCCTGATGTATTCCATCCGCCCGGCTACCGGACCCATCGCGCTGATCTGCCTGAGTACCTCATCCCTGTCCGCACCCAGCAGTACGGCGGCGGCGTAGACCGCACAGATATTGTGGGCGTTGTAGTCCCCTATGAAGCGGGTCCAGACCTCCGTTCCGTCCAGGCTGAGCAGGTAGCCCTCCAGGCTGCGCTCCACTATCCGTACCTTGAACTCGGCCATGCTGCCCTCGCTGTAGCGGTATACCCTGGCGGCGGTGTTCTGCACCATGACGGAGGCGTTGCGGTCGTCCGAGTTGATAAGGGCGAAAGCGCTGCGGACCAGGGAGTCGAAGAGCAGTTTCTTGCAGCGGATGTATTCCGTGAATGTCTTGTGGTAGTCCAGATGGTCGTGGGTGATGTTGGTGAAAATGGCGCCGCGGAAGCTCAGGCCCGCCACGCGGCCCTGATGCAGGGCGTGGGAGCTGACTTCCATGAAACAGTACTGGCAGCCTCTGTCCGCCATCATCCGCATCAGGCGGTTGAGGGTGATGGGGTCCTGGGTGGTGTTGGTGGTCTCGAACCTCTCCCCGCAGATGTAGTTGGCAATAGTGGAGAGCAGGCCGCAGCAGTAGCCCAGGGAGGTGAAGAGGCGGTAGAGGAGGGTGGCAATGGTGGTCTTGCCGTTGGTGCCGGTGACTCCCACAAGGTGCAGTTCCCGGCTGGGATGGGAGAAGAAGTTGCCGGCAATCTCCGGGGCGGCGGCGCGGGAGTCCTTGACTCTGACCGCTGTCAGTCCTCTGCCGGTGATGCTCTCCAGAGCCTCGGGCTTCTGATAGACTACGGCGGCGGCACCGGCCTCGGCGGCCTTGGCTATGTAGTCGTGCCCGTCGCTGTCGAAGCCTGGAATGGCGATGAACAGGCAGCCGGGGCGGCACTGTCTGGAGTCGGAGGTGATGTCGGTTATCTCCAGGTCCTGAGCGCCGTCAGCTCTTTCTGTCTCTATACCTTTTAATATATATTCAAGTTTCATGTCCAGTCAGTTATTTCAGTGTAAGTGTTATTCTCTGTCCGCGTCCCAGGGCCGTACCCGCCGCCGGAGTCTGTGACGACACTCTGCCGGATCCTCTGAACGTCACCTTGTAGCCTTCATTCTCGAGCAGATAGAGGGCGTCCTTGAGGCCCATGTCGGAGACGTCGGGTACTACGCCTTTCTCGATCTCCAGGTCGGAGACCACAGGCAGTTCTCCGTCACCGCCTCCGTCGATCCTCACCCAGTTCTTTCCCTTGAGGTACGGCCTGGTGCTCATGGGCAGGTAATCCACGGGCATGCCGTTGCTGCCGCCCAGACCGGAAGCGATGGAAGGGTTGTCCGGAGGAGTCATGCCGCCCGCGTAGACGGGAGGATTCCACTCGGGATGGGATGCGTATATCTTGTCGGCGATGCGCTTGAATACCGGTGCGGCCCAGGTCGCTCCGTAGAAGTCTCCCTTGGTCTTGCCGGTGTAGAGCACCACGATGCAGGAGTATTTGGGGTCGTCGGCGGGGAAGTATCCTGCGAAGGATGCCTGTTACTGCCGGTAGCCCTCGTCGTCATCGTAGCGTCCGTCCACGGCTACCTTGGCCGTGCCGGTCTTTCCGGCTATCTGGTAGCGGGGGTCGTTGCAGACTTTCGCCGTACCGTTCTCCACCACTCCGCGCAGGGCTTTCCTTACGTCGGCGAGCGTGCTCCGGGAACATATCGAGCCGCTTACGACCGAGGGACCGAAGTCCTCCACGGCGATGCCGTCCCTCTCGAAATCCTCGATGAAGTAGGGACGCATCATCTTGCCGCCGTTTGCCACCGCGTTGTAGAATGTCAGGATATGCAGCGGGGTCAGGGTTAGGGCGTATCCGTAGCCGAGGCTGGCCAGGGACGGCACGGACCAGCTCCTGTCGCCGGGGCTTACGATGTAGGCGTAGCCCTCCCCGTCGATGTCGAGGTTGAGCTTCTCGACCAGCTTCATGTTGTGCAGGCGGGAGATGTAGACCGAGGGGTCGTCTCCGTAGGACTCGGTTATCATCTTGGCGAAGGCGATGTTGGAGGATTTCTCGAAGGCCTCCTGTGCAGTCAGCTTGCCGTATCCGCCGCGGTGCGTGTCGGTTATCCTGGCTCCTCCGTAGTACCATACGCCGTTGCCGGCGTCCACTTCGGTGTCCAGGGTGATGTGCCTGTCCTCGATCATGGCCATCAGGGCGGCCAGCTTGAGGGTAGAGCCTGGTTCTGTGGCGTGGGAGGTGGCGTAGTTGTACGATTCGTCGAATGAGCCGTCGCGCCGCTTGTACATGTTGGCTATGCCGCGGACGGCGCCTGTGGCCACGTCCATGACCACGGCCGTTCCGCCTTCGAAGACATCGCTCATGGCCAGCTGCCGGCGCAGCTCTGTCTCAGCGGCTTCCTGGATGCGGACATCAATGGTCGTACGGATGTCCACTCCGTCCACAGCGGGTTCCGCCGGAGTGCCGTTCACCGGCAGCCACTCTCCGCCGAGCGCCCTGTGCACGGTCTGGCGGCCTTTCTCGCCTCTCAGCTTGTAATCGTAGGTGTATTCGATGCCGGCTCCTTCCCCTACGGCGTTGATGGTGCCTACGGTGCGGTTGGCCAGGCTTCCGTAGGGGTGGTCCCTCTCATTGTCCTTGATGACGATAAGACCGCCCTCGAACTGCCCCAGGCGGAATATGGGCAGGCTCTCTATCTCGCTCAGCTCGCCGTAGTCCACGGTCCTGTTGCCTATCTGCTTGTAGCGGTTGCCGCTGCGGCGGGCCGCTGAGAGTTCCTTGCGCCAGGCTGCGGCTGACTTGTCCCTGAAGATGCCGGCCAGGCCTTCTGCCAGAGAGTCCAGTCCGCGGCTCCATACCGAGTCCGCCGCCACCTTAGAGTCCCAGCGGAGCTCATAGACGGGGATGGATACTGCGAGGGGCTTGCCGTCCCAGGCCAGGATGCTGCCTCTGACCGGCTCCAGCACCTGTTCCTTGTAGAGGTCGTCGGCAGTGACCCGGTCCTTGGTCAGAAACTGTTCCTTGATGATTCCGAGGACTGCGACAGCGCCCGTCAGCAGGAAGAACAGGTAGACGAAGAAGAATCTGGTGAAGATCTTATTTGTTCCGCCATCCTCCATATCAGTCCTCCTCTATTTTAACTCTGACCGGCGGGTTTACGGGTGCGGTCAGGTCCAGTGAATTGTCTTGCAGAAGCTGCTCTATCTCACCTCTCTTGCCGGTGTACAGCAGCCGGGTGTACTTGCCCATGTATTCGGAACGCAGGTTCCTCAGAGTGTCCTCGTTGCTGATCATCCGCTGCATGGTGTTGCGGATGCCGAAGTGGATGCTGATGTAGAGAATCACCAGGGCGAAGATGTACAGGATGAATTTCCAGTGTCTGGCAAATCCGCCTCCTGCCAGGACCTGTCCTCCCAGAATGTTCTGAACGAGCCGCTTTTTCATGACTCCGTCCTCCGTGCGGCCCTGAGCTTGGCGCTGCGTGCCCTGGTGTTCTGCGAGATCTCGGCTTCGGAAGGGAGGACGGGCTTCCGGGTGATCACGGAGAACGGGGCGGGTCTGCGGCCGTAGATGTCGGTTTCCTGGCGGCCGGAGATGTTCCCGCAGCGGAAAAAATTCTTGACCATGCGGTCTTCGAGGGAGTGGTAGGTGATAATGGCGGCAATGCCTCCGGGTCTGAGGCTCCTGGCGATGCCGCTGAGCAGATGCTCCAGGCTGCGCATCTCTCCGTTGACCTCTATTCTCAGGGCCTGGTATATCCTGGCGAGGGTCTTGTGCGGGGCTACGGGAGGGAGAATGCTCTGGACGGCGGCATTCAGGTCGGCGGTGGTGCGGAGCGCACCTTTCTGGCGGGCTGCGCAGATCAGTGCGGCTGCCCTGCGGCTGTTGTCCACCTCCCCGTAGATGTGTAGAATGTCGGCGAGGCAGTCTTGGTCACAGGTGTGCAGCAGGTCGGCGGCGCTCTCTCCTGCGGAGGTGTTCATCCTCATGTCCAGGGGGGCGTCGAACCGGAAGGAAAATCCCCGCTCCGGAGTGTCGAACTGATGCGAGGAAACCCCTAGGTCGGCCAGGATGCCGTCCACCGCGCTGTCGTATCCCAGGCGGCGGATGTGATTGTGGATGAAGCGGAAGTTGGTCCTGACGGCAGTGACGCGGCTGTCATCCGGAGCGTTGGATATCGCATCGGGGTCCATGTCCAGGCAGATGAGCCTGCCGTCGGGTCCAAGGCGGGACAGGATGGCACGGCTGTGCCCTCCTCCGCCCAGAGTCGCGTCTACATAGACGCCGCGGGGGTTCACCTCGAGAATGTCCACACTCTCCCGGAGCATGACCGGTATGTGATATGTCGTTTCGCTCATTACAGTCCTGACGTGGCTCCTTATCCCAGTATTTTCTCTGCCAGCGCCGTGAATTCCTCTTCCGGCATGGCTGATGCCTCGTATCTGTCACGGGCCCAGAGTTCTATCTTGTGGTCGTTGCCGGAGAAGACCACTTCTTTCTCCACTCCTATGCTGTCGAGCAGGGGGCGTGGAATGGAGATGCGGCCCAGCTTGCCGTCCGGCTCCACCATGGCGCGTCCGCTCATGTAGCCCCTCCAGAAGGCCGCGTGCTCGCGGTTGAAGAAGTTGAGCCTGGACTTGATTTCCTCGGACTCGCGTTCCCACTCCTCGTAGGTGAAAATATCGAGGCAGGGGGAGAAGAGGTTCTTCTTCACCACCAGACGCAGCGGCCGGGTGCTGTCCATGAGGGACTTGAAGGCGGACGGGAACACCAGTCTACCCTTGTCGTCGGTCTTGGCCCTATATTCTCCTACAAACTTTGTCATGGGTGCAAAATTAGCAAAAGATTTTACATATTTTTCCACTTTATTACAATTTTTTCCACAATTTGAAAATATTTTCTAATTTTGTTACATGAAACTTCGCGAAATCAAGGATAAATTATTGAATGACAGGCTGTATCAAGGTGCAATCTACGGTGTCTTGGGCACTCTGGCCGTCGAATTCGTAATACTGTTGATAATCTTTGTGTTCCGGGCATTGCCCGATTCCTGGGAGAGAGAACTGCGGAAGGAGCAGCGGCAGGAACTCCGGCAGGAGCGCCGTCAGGCCAGGGAACAGGATGCCGGGAAGTCGCGGAAAACAGCTGAGGTTCAGCTCCCGGCTGCGGAAAACCCCGCCGTCGGTACGGCAGCGGCTCCGGCGGATTCGGTTCAGGAAATCTACGAGTACAATATCCCCATCTCCCGTTACCGCAAGGTGGAGGGCTCTATCCGCCGCGGTGAGTTCTTCTCCACTCTGATGACACGTCTGGGAGCATCCCAGAGCGATATCTACGCCCTGGATGCCAAGTCCAAGGGGGTCTTCGACATGCGTCAGATCAAGGTGGGCTACCACTACCATGCCTACTACGCTCCGGGTGAGCCGGATACCCTGGCATACGTGGTCTACGAGAAGGACAACGCGTCATACGTGGTCTTCTCCCTGCGCGACTCCCTGTCGGTGCAGGTCTTCGAGAAGGATATCACCAGCGTGACCGACTATGTGGAGGTGGAGATAAAATACTCTCTGTGGCAGGATATCATCGATGCGGGCGCTCCGGCCCTGCTGGCCATATCCCTGGCGGACATATATGCCTGGAGCATAGACTTCTTCGGCCTGCAGAAGGGCGACTCCTTCAAGGCCGTGTACGAGAAGACGGTATGCGACGGGGAGATACTGGATGTGGAGCGGGTGCTCTATGCCGAGTTCCGGCACGGGGGCGACTCCTTCAGGGCTTACTGGTTCGACAACGGTACCGGCAACTACTACTGGAACGAGAAGGGGGAGAGCATGCGCAAGGCCTTCCTCCGCGCCCCTCTGAGCTATACCCGCATCAGTTCCGGCTTCACCTACAGCCGCCGGCATCCCATCACCCGCAAGGTCCGTCCCCATACCGGCATTGACTATGCGGCTCCTGTTGGGACCGAGGTCATGAGTATCGGTGACGGAGTGGTGGTCTACAAGGGCTATAAGAGGGCCGAGGGCAATATGGTGAAAATCAAGCACAATTCTGTATACACCTCGGCCTATCTGCATCTTTCCCGCTACGGCAAGGGGCTGAATGTCGGAGACCGCGTCCGTCAGGGCCAGGTCATCGGCTATGTGGGCAGCACCGGCTATTCCACCGGCCCGCATCTGGATTTCCGTATCTGGAAGAACGGTACTCCCATCAACCCGCTCAAGATGGAATCACCCCCGGCAGAGCCTCTGGCTGAGGCCGACATGCCCGCCTTCAAGGAGTCCATGAACGAGTCCGAGCGTGCCGCCGCCCGCTTCCTGGCCCGCGAGGCTGTCCGCGAGGCAGCATCCCGCCTGACGCAAAACGGTACCCTGCACTGAGCGCTTTTCAAGACACATGTCCGGGAGGCCGTGGCAGGGATAAAAATTTTTGCTATATTTGCACACTATTTTTTCAGATTTATGGCAACAACAGCAGATTTCAAGAACGGACTGTATTTCAACTATGAAGGAAAACCAGTATCTATCATCTGGTTTCAGCATGTAAAACCCGGTAAAGGCCCCGCCTTCGTGAAGACCAAGCTCCGCAACCTGGAGAACGGCAAGATTCTCGACAGGACCTTCACAGCCGGTGAGAAGATCGAGCCCATCAACGTGGAGCGCAGGCCCTACACCTATCTGTACAAGGACGATATGGGCTTCAACTTCATGCACACAGAGACCTACGAGCAGGTCAGCATCCCCGAGGAGATGGTGGAGAACGCCGACCTGATGAAGGAGGGACAGTATGTGGAGATGATGTTCCTCGCCGACGAGGAGAAGTGCCTCACATGCGAGCTTCCCACCTACGTGGAGCTGGAAGTGACCTATACCGAGCCTGCCGTCAAGGGTGACACTGCATCGAGCAACGCCCTCAAGGCCGCTACACTGGAGACCGGCGCCGAGATCATGGTTCCCCTGTTCATCAACCAGGGCGACAAGATCCGCGTAAACACAGTGGACCGCAGCTACGGCGAGCGCGTGAAAGAGTAAAAACAGTAAGTGACAGCGTACTGAAACTAACCTAGGAAAAGACTGTCAAATTCGGGTCTCCGGCGCGATGTCGGTCAGACCCTTTTTTTATGGATTACGGCGAGACCGTCGCGGACCGGGATGACGGCCGTCTCCACCCTGGGGTCCGCTGAGACAGTTTGGTTGAAGTCCAGGATTGCGCTGGTCTGACGGTCCGCAGGAGGAGCGTCCAGAGCCGTTTTCCCGCTCCATAGTACGTTGTCGGCCAGGATATAGCCGCCGGGGCGCACCTTGTCGAAGACCAGGTCATAGAACCTGTGATACATCCTCTTGTCCGCATCGACGTACACTATGTCGTAGGGTCCCGGAAGAGTGGGAATGATGTCCAGCGCGTCCCCGGCATGACAGCGTATGCTGCCGTCTGAAAGCATTCCGGCCATCCCGAACGCACGGGTGAAGATATCGGTCATCTCGTCGTCCTTCTCTATGGTGTCCACAATGCCGTTTTCCTGCAGTCCGCGGGCAAGACAAAGAGTCGCATATCCGGTAAAAGTGCCGATCTCGAGTACGGCACGCGGCCTGACCATCAGTGAGAATGCCTGGAGAAACTCCCCCTGCACACCGTCCGAGAGCATCCTGTAGGACTTGGTTCTCAGGTGAGTCTCCCTCTCGATGAAGGCCAGGGCGTCTTTGAGTCTGCTTATATCCATGACAGATTATGCGTAGATGAGTCTGGACATGGCCGCAGGGTCGAACACTTCGGCAGTCACTCTCCGCAGGTCCTCCGCGGTCACGGCCTCCACGAGAGCCGCCGATTCGCTGTTGCTTATCACCCGGCCGTAGGTCATAAGGCTCTTGCCCATGGACAGCACCTGGGCTTCCCCGTTGTCGGAGGCGATGGCCATCTGTCCCAGCAGTTGCTTTTTCGCCCAGCTGAGGGCGCGGGTCGAGAGCAGATCCTCCCTCAGAGAGGTCAGCACGCGGTCAGTCAGGGAGAGGCAGCGGTCGAGGTTGGAACGGTCGCAGCCGAAATAGATGGTGGCGATGCCGGCGTCAGAGTAGACCCCGTAGGATGCGTCCACACTGTATACCAGGCCGTAGCGCTCGCGGAGCAGCAGGTTGAGCCTGGAGTTGGCCACCGGACCTCCCAGGATGTTGATCAGCAGGCTCAGGGGGATGCGGCGGCTGTCGTAGGCGGAGTATGCTCTTGCCCCCAGGATGCAGTGTGTCTGATGATTGCGCCGGTTGACGGTGCGTTCGAAGGGAGGATTGACCTTGAGTATTTCCGGCACCCCGGCAGGGACTTCCGGAGAGCTGCCGGCCTGAGCCAGGGCGGCTCCCTCCTGCCACGAGTATTTTCCCAATGCCCTCTCCACCATCTCCCGCACCCTGCCTTCCTCCATGTCCGCCACTGCCGTGAAATACATATTCTCTTCCCGGAACATTTTCCGGTAATAGTCCGAGACTACCTCCCGGTCCGCCTTGCGCAGATATTTCGCCTTGCCCAGGACAGGCATGGACAGAGGGGTCCCCTCGAAGATTATCTCCTCGAAGTCGTCGTAAATCTGCTCGGCGGGAGAGTCCCTGTAGGTGTTGATTTCCTCCAGCACCACACTCCGTTCCTTGTCTATTTCCTTCTCCGGGAATGTGCATCGGAAAGCGATGTCCATCAGCAGGTCCACGGCCCGGCGCAGATCCTCCTTGAGGACAGTGGCGTGGATGACCGTCTCCTCCTTGGTGGTGTATGCGTTGAGCTCCCCTCCGAGTTTCTCGATGTAGGAATTGACAGTGCCGGCGCTGCGGGTCTCAGTACCCTTGAACAGCAGGTGCTCGGTGAAGTGGGCAAGTCCTCCCCGGCCTGGCTCCTCGTATCTGGTTCCTGTCTGGATATGCAGGGCGCAGTAGGCGACTGGGGAGAGACTGCGTTTGAAGGCAAATCTCATTATTTTTCTTTCTCCTTGTCGGCAGCCTTGACCGGCTTGAAATCAGGGGTTATGAGCTTGGATATGCGTTTCAGGTCAGCCTTCAGGAAACCGGGGCCCTTCTTCGCCGAGAGTTTGTGTCGCTTCCAGTAGAAAAGCTCGTAGGTGTCGGCACTGATGATCATCTTGTAGCAATAGGCCTTGCCGTATATCTCCGAGGGGGCCACAACCAGAGACACCAGAGTGTTGGGAGTGCTGCTGGACAGAGCCTGGTCGATATCATCCTGAGCCACTTCTTCGGCCCGGCCGCGGAACATGCGCTCAAACTCCTGCATGGCAGGCTGATAAGCCAGATCGCCTTTGCGGAAAAGGACTTTCGTGTTACGGTTCTTCTCGAATACTCCGGTCTGAACCACACCCCGTTTTGAAGGATAGATTCGGCCGTCGACTATCTTCTGCAGGTAATTCTGTATGATGTTCATGTACGCGGGAAGATAGGAGTATATGCGGTCACTGTTGTCATTCTCGGGGAAGAGGGGAAGGGATATGAGTTCCGGCATCGCGGAGATGTTGTCTGCGGCCTTTTCATTGCCTTTGAGATAGCAGACAAACTCCATGACCGGGTCATTCTCGCTCCGGTGCATCTTGTCCAGGCGCATCAGGAAATAGTAGTTGGTATCGGTCTTGATGCGGTCGAATTCCTCGTAGTCGCAGAACTCGAAGGGGGAGATGTTCCAGCTCTCCTCCACTGCATTCTTGAATATCAGGTCGGTCATGGAGTTGTCTCCGGCGATGACAACCTTCGTCATGCGGGCCGGAAGGTCTCCGTAATATTCTCTGCCTGACTCGACTTTCTGCTCCTCGAACTGTTTGATCTCCATGTCGGGACGGCCTTCCTGGGCCGCCATATTCAGGGCCGCCAGCAGGGGCAGCAGGATGGCAAATACTCTTTTCATTTCAGTCTTCTTTAAATTTCTGCAAAAGTAGATAAAATATGTGTATTTTTGTACTATGACTTCACCTGTAATCATAGCCATCGACGGTTACTCTTCCACCGGCAAGAGCACATTCGCCAAAGCTATTGCGAAAGAGCTGGGCTACATCTACATAGATACCGGAGCCATGTACCGTGCCGTTACACTTTTCGCTCTTAGGAACGGTTTTGTATCCAAAAATAATACCATAGATACGGAAGCCCTCCGGAAAATGCTTTTCTCCGGAGAACATCCAGTGGTGATAAGCTTCAGGACGACAGGTCCCGACGGCGCCAGCGAGACATGGCTGGACGGGGAGAATGTCGAGAGGGACATCCGCACCATAGAGATTTCCAGGGTGGTGAGCCATATCGCGGCCGTGCCGATGGTAAGGGAGTTCGTGGACAGGAGCCTGCATGAGATAGGCTCCGGCAAGGGCGTCGTGATGGACGGACGGGATATCGGAACGGCTGTTTTCCCCGATGCGGAGATCAAGATCTTCATGACGGCCAGGCCGGAAGTAAGGGCCCGGAGGCGGTACGAGGAGATGCGCTCCAAGGGTCAGGAGACTCCTTATGAGGAGGTTCTTGGCAATATCCGGGAGCGGGACTATATCGACGAACACCGTAAGACGGCCCCTCTGTCCCGTGCCGCGGATGCGGAACTGCTGGACAACAGCGACATGACCGTCGAGGAGCAGATACAGTGGTTCAAGGACCTGTTAAAGCGGAGACATCTATGCGGATTCTGATAGATAAGGGTTCCGGCTGCTGCAACGGAGTCGGCCGGGCTATTTCCACCGCCGAACAGTATCTGAGCGGTCATGACCGGCTCTATTCCCTGGGGGCAATAGTTCACAACGACGCGGAGATCCAGCGCCTCGCCGGCCTGGGCCTGCACACCGTGGGATACTCCGACCTGTCCTCCCTGGGCGGGTCGACAGTGCTCATCCGGGCCCACGGAGAGCCGCCGTCCACCTATGCCCTGGCCCGCGAAGCCGGAGTGTCACTCATAGACTGCACCTGCCCGGTGGTGCTGGCCCTGCAGAAAAAGATTGCTGCAAAATATACGGAACTCTCCTCCCGCGGCGGCCGGGTGCTGATCTTCGGAAAACGCGGCCATGCCGAGGTCAACGGCCTGGTCGGACAGACTGACGGCAATGCCGTGGTGGTGGAGAATATGGACGACCTCGAGTCCCGGCTCCGTTCCGGTGCCGTAGACCCGGCCCGCCCTCTCGCACTTTTCTCCCAGACGACCAAGGATCCCGAGGAGTTCGCCGCTCTTGCCGCACGACTGCGCGAAGCCGCTTCAGCTGCCGGTAACGCGGACGTCGAGGTGCTGGACACCATCTGCCGTCATGTCTCGTCGCGCCACAAGGCCCTCCGCGATTTTGCGGCCTCATGCTCGGTCATCATCTTCGTATGCGGACGTGAAAGTTCCAACGGCAAGGTCCTCTTCGAGCTCTGCCGGTCAGTCAATTCCCGTTCCTACAAAGTCGAGGGAGCCGACGAGATCCCGGCCGGCATCTTCCGCCCGGACGATACCGTCGGCATCTGCGGCGCCACCTCCACTACCCGATGGCAGCTGGAGAAGGTCGCAGCCGCTCTGTCAGCCCTTTAGAAACAGTTTCTCAGTCGCGGGGTCTGAGCACCGCTTTCCGCAGCTCAAAATTCTGTCCGAGGTATTTCTTGCGGACTTCGGGGTTGTTGGCGAGCTCTTCGGCCGTACCGCTCTCGAGGATGCTGCCCTCGTAGAGGAGGTAGGCGCGGTCGGTGATGGCCAGGGTCTCGTGTACGTTGTGGTCGGTGATGATGATGCCGATATTCTTTGTCTTGAGCTTGGCGATGATGTGCTGGATATCCTCGACCGCTATCGGGTCTACACCCGCGAAAGGCTCGTCCAGGAGGATGAACTTGGGGTCGATGGCCAGGGCCCGGGCTATCTCGCAGCGGCGGCGCTCGCCTCCGGAGAGCTGGATACCGTAGCTCTTGCGTACCTTGGCGAGACCGAACTCGTCGATCAGGGACTCCAGGCGGTCGCGTCTCTCTTTCTTGGTGAACTTGGAGAATTCCATGACGGACATGATGTTGTTCTCGACAGACATCTTGCGGAAGACTGAGGCCTCCTGGGCCAGGTAGCCGAGGCCCTTCTGGGCGCGGCGGTACATCGGCAGGTCGGTGATCTCCTCGTCGTCCAGGAAGATGTGTCCGTCGTTGGGCTTGATAAGGCCGGTGATCATGTAGAAGCTCGTGGTCTTGCCGGCTCCGTTGGGACCGAGCAGACCCACTATCTCGCCCTGCTCGACGTTGATGGATACGCCCTTTACGACTGTGCGGGCTCCGTATTTCTTTACCAGGTTCTCACTGTAGAGTTTCATCGTCGGTGTGATTGTGTTATTTTACATCCAGTTCCAGGTCCTTGACCAGTTCGTTCAGCTCCGGCTGCTTGGCTACCAGGAACTTGGCCTTGTCCGTCGGCATATAGGGCGTGGATTCCTTATGCTGTCCGGCGGGGGATTCGTAGATCTGGACGTTTATTTTTACTTTGTTGTTTCTAAGTTCCTTGCGCAGGGCCGCCTCCATTCTGGAGAGGGCTTTCTCCCGTATCCATTCCTGCTGGGCGCTGTTGCTTACGAAGAATGTCAGTACGGCGGTCTCAATATCTATGCCGGGACTGCGGTGGAGCATGGCGGTGGCCAGGGAGCTGCGGCCCGAGGACTTCTCCCTGTCGGCCAGGGTCTGCCAGGCGTTCATCATGGACTCGAAGGTCAGGGGCTCGTCGGTCAGGGCGGCCGCATCTGTGGCTGTTCCTGTAGTGCTCTGCTGCTCTGCCTGGGAAATCAGGTTCTTGAGGGACAATCCCGGGAGCTTCGCGGCGGGGCGGGGCGGAGCCGGCTGCTTCGGGGCTTCGGCGGGTGCCGGCTCAGGAGCCGGTGCGGGGGCTGCTGCCGGCGCTGTGGATGCGGGTGCTGCTGGCTCCGGTTTCGGAGGCCGCTCCACCGGTGCCGCGGCCGCCTTCTCCGCCAGCCGCATCAGGGCGAACTCGATGAGCAGCCGCTGGTTGCCGCTCTGACGGTAGGACGCCTCGCATGACATTGTAATGTTGAGCGAGGAGAAAATGAACTGGACGGAGCACCTTGCCGCCTGTTCCCGGTACCGCTCGATGAGCGAGGGAGGCAGCGACAGCAGGGCCGAGCCGTGGGAGTTCTTGCAGACCAGCAGGTCCCGGAGGTGGGAGCTCAGGCCCGATACGAAGTAGAGGGCATTGAACCCCTTGGAGAGGATCTCGTCCAGGAGCAGGAGGGAGGAGGTGTAGTCCCCCGAGAGAGAGTTGTCGATTATTTTGAAATAATACTCGTAGTCCAGGACGTTGAGGTCGCGGATGACGTCCTCGTAGCGGACTTCCTTCCCGCAGAATGCCACTATCTGGTCGAATATGGTGAGGGCGTCCCTCATGGCCCCGTCGGCCTTGACGGCGATGACGTGCAGGCTCTCGCTGTCTATGGTGATGCCCTCCTTGGAGGCGATGTCCGTGAGGTTGCGTACGATGTCGGGGACGCTGATGCGGTTGAAGTCGAAGGTCTGGCAGCGGGAGAGGATGGTCGGAAGGATCTTGTGCTTCTCGGTGGTGGCCAGGATGAAGATGGCGTGGGCGGGCGGCTCCTCGAGGGTCTTGAGGAAGGCGTTGAAGGCCGCGGACGAGAGCATGTGTACCTCGTCGATGATGTAGACGCTGTACTTGCCGACCTGGGGCGGGATGCGGACCATGTCGGTGAGGTTGCGGATGTCGTCCACGGAGTTGTTGGAGGCCGCGTCGAGCTCATGGATGCAGTAGGAGCGGCCCTCGGCGAAGGACAGGCATGACTCGCACTTGCCGCAGGGCTCCATGTCGGGGCCCGGGTTGAGGCAGTTGATGGACTTGGCGAAGATCCTGGCAGTGGTGGTCTTGCCCACTCCGCGCGGTCCGCAGAAAAGGTAGGCGTGGGCCAGCTGCCCCCTTATGATGGAGTTCTTCAGGGTCCTGGCGATGTTCTCCTGGCCGATGAGCGACTCGAAAGTGTCGGGCCGATATTTCCTGGCTGATACTATAAACTGTTCCATAACTCGAATAACTGCCAAAGATACGGAAACTGCCGGAATTCCGGCATTAAAGTTGTATATTTGTCGGATTGAAAATCAGAAATGCAATGAAAGTACTTATCATAGATGACGAGCGGAGCATCCGCAACACTCTCAAGGAGATTCTCGAGTTCGAAGGACATCAGATAACGCTGGCCGAAGACGGGGCGGCAGGGCTGGAGGCGGCATCCGCCGGCAGTTTCGACGTGATATTCTGCGACATCAAGATGCCCGGAATGGACGGAGTGGAGGTGCTGGACAAGCTCGCCGAGAGCGGCAACGAGACTCCGGTGGTGATGATCTCTGGACACGGCTCGATAGATACGGCGGTGGAGTGCATTAAGAAGGGTGCATTCGACTTCATTCAGAAGCCGCTGGACCTGAACAGGATACTGATTACTCTGAAAAATGCTACGGACAAGGGCTCCCTCGTCCGCGAGACCAAGATCCTCAAAAAGAAGGTCGGCGGGGTGCAGGAGATTATCGGCGAGTCGCCGGCCATCGTCCGTATCAAGAACATGATAGACCGGGTGGCCCCGACCGACGCCAGGGTGCTCATCACAGGTGCCAACGGTACCGGTAAGGAACTGGTGGCCAGATGGCTGCACGAGAAGAGCGACAGGGCTTCGATGCCCTTTATTGAGGTCAACTGCGCGGCCATCCCCAGCGAGCTGATAGAGAGCGAGCTCTTCGGTCACGAGAAGGGTGCCTTCACCGGGGCCCAGAAACAGCATAAGGGCAAGTTCGAGCAGGCCGACGGCGGCACCCTCTTCCTCGACGAGATAGGCGACATGTCCCTCGCGGCCCAGGCCAAGGTCCTCCGCGTGCTGCAGGAGAACAAGCTGACCAAGGTCGGCGGCGACAAGGACATCACCGTGAATGTCAGGGTCGTGGCCGCCACCAACAAGAATCTGAAGGAGGAAATCGAGAAAGGCAATTTCCGCGAGGACCTCTACCACCGTATCAGCGTCATCGTCATCCGCGTGCCGTCACTGGCCGAGAGGCGGGAGGACATTCCGATGCTTATCGACCATTTCATCAAGCAGATATGCCAGGAGTCAGGCAAGCCGGTCAAGGAGATAGACGCCGACGCTGTCGAGGAACTCTGCAACCACGCCTGGAGCGGCAACATCCGCGAGCTGCGTAATGTCGTGGAGCGTCTGCTGATACTTTCCAATGCCCGCATCACCAAGGACGACGTGATGATGTTCGCCCTGCCCAATTAAGTGTAGTCCTCTGATACTTCGGTGTACATCGGAAGGATGACGGTGAAGTCTGCGCCGCCGAGTTCCTTCGACGGGGTGTAGTAGATGTCGCCGTGGCTCTGGGTGACGATATTCTTACAGATGGCCAGTCCCAGGCCTGAACCGCGGGTCTTGGTTGTGAAATTGGGGCGGAAGAGTTTTTCGAGGTTCTCTTCGGAGACACCGCCGCCGTTGTCCTCAATATCGGCCCTGTAGAATCCGGGTGTCATCCTCAGGGTAACGATGATCTCTCCGCGTTCCTGGTTCTCGACTGCCTGGATGGCGTTTGTTATCAGATTGACGAAAGCCCTTGTTATCTGGCTCTTTCGTGCGAGGATCACGGCTTTGTCAAGGGTGCAGCGGAATGTCATGCCGATATGGTCGTAATTGTCGAAAAGGATTCTCTGCTCCGATAGGATTTCGACCAGATCCACCTCCGACACTTCCTCATTGTAGAATTTTGCGAAACTGGAGAACTCACTGGCCGTGTTGGACAGGATGTCGATCTGCTCTATGAGTGAGGATGCGAGAGCATCGAAACGGTCCTGCCAGCCGGGGATACCCTGCTTTTTGAGGCGGATAAGATGCTGAATGCTGAGCTTCATGGGGGTCAGCGGGTTCTTGATCTCGTGGGCGATCTGGCGGGCCATCTCCCTCCATGCCTGTTCTCTCTCGCTCTGGGCCAGTTCCTTGGTGCTGCGGTCGAGGTCGTCGATCATCTGGTTGTAGGTCCGTACAAGCAGACCGAGCTCGTCGTCCGCCTTGTAGTTGATGTGTCCCAGCCTGTGCGTGATGTCCATGGCCTGCATGTTGCGGCTGATTTCCCTAAGAGGCTTGGTTATGGAGTTGGACATGGTGATGCCGACGAAAAGGGCGATGATGATGAGTATCAGGTAGAGGTTGACGATGGCGGCGATTATCGGAGTCGCGTCGTACTCGAAGTTGGTGTCGTTGATGAAGAATGGGATGTTGGCGATGGCCAGCAGGACGCCCTTCTCATTGTACAGGGGAGTGTAGAGCGAGTGGTAGGACAGGGTGGAGATGTGTTCCTCCAGAATGACCTGCATGCGCTTCTTGTAGACCAGGTCACAGTATGCGTCGGGGTTCATCCTGGCGCTTGCAAGATATTCGTTGAACACTTCCGGCTTGGTGGTCCGGATTAGGCGTCCGCCTGGGTCGAACAGGTTGATGTCCACCTGCGAGTTCTGAGCCACGATGTTCATGGCGTTGAAGACTTCCGCCGTGTTGAGCTCATCGTAGTTCTCGGTGGTGCGTATCATCTTGGTCAGAGTGCTCTGGACAGAGAGTATGGTTTCCTCCATCATCATGTTGTTGTTGCCGTTGATGTAGCCGATGATGATGACTACGCTGCCGATGGCCATGATTATCAGCGCGCCTACCATGGAGGCGGTAAGCAGTATGGTCATTTTCATCCGGAATGAGCGTTTGGGCCGGAACAATGACTCGCGGTTGCGTTTGCGGAACAGGCGCGGCAGGGCTATGAGCAGCAGGCCGAAGCACAGCAGTACATAGGAAAATGAGATGAGGGTGGGGAAGATGCCGCGGGCCGGACGGCTTACGGCTATCATGTTGGTCCCCGGAAGCTTGTTGACGAAGAGCACGGTCACATCCATGAAGTAGTGTGAGAAGCCTTCCTCGAAGCTGTAGACGTTGATGGATACGGGGAAGTTGTACCGTCCCTGGTGGCTGGTCAGACGTCCGTTGTGGTATTTGGCCAGGGAGTAGGGGTAGCGTACGGTGTTGGCAGCCGGGGTCAGGTTGTCCAGCAGGGCCGAGGGGTAGCCGATGTTGTCGGAACTGGTCTTGGAGTCTATCTCCAGGTACAGGTCATACCGCATTTCTCCACGTATGATGCTGAAAGCTCCCAGGTAACTGATATTGTTCCGGAAGTAGTCCAGATAGTAGAAGGCGGAGCCTTCGGACAGCCGTACTCCGTAGTTGTCTATTATGTCCTTGTAGTAGTTGAAGCAGTTGACTGGACCTGAGTAATCCTGGGTGAGTATGTTCTGATAGCGGTTGCAGACGGCCAGCCGGATGTCGTATTCCTGGAGGATGTTGAAGAAGTATCGTTCTGCCAGTCGGTTGAGGATGATGTTCTCGTATTCAGGGTTGCCTGTCAGGCGTCTTATCAGAGGATCGGAGATAATGCTTTTCTCGATAGACTGAATCTGCATTTCCAGAGCCAGGTCCCTTTCTATGGCCAGGCGGCCGGTGAGCATCCGGATATTCTCGCACTCTTTCTGGAAACTGAAAATTCCTACGCAGGCAGTGATGTATACCGAGGACAGCAGTACGTATCCCAGTATGAGACGCTTGGAGTGCCGCTTGCGCCTGAATCTGTAGTGCCGGATTGCAGAAGGAATAAAGATGTTGAGCAGCAGCAGTCCTGCCAGGAAAAGCAGTCCGTATATGACGAAGGTTATTATTGTGTGCAGGGATATGTTGTTGATCTGGAACAGGTCGAAGTTGATGCTG
The DNA here is from genome assembly GCA_900550465.1 of uncultured Alistipes sp. Lineage (GTDB taxonomy): Bacteria > Bacteroidota > Bacteroidia > Bacteroidales > UBA932 > Coprenecus. Next base: position 3,059 of record URSC01000020.1, on the reverse strand, counting down.
GAGTTGAGTATGAGCGAACGGAACGAGATGTGGATGTATGCGGCAAGGCTTATTATCGCCAGCCCGATAGCCGATATCTTGATGTTCCGTATGGCCGGACGGGAGGTCCAGATGTCCTTGATGATGATCTTCCTGGAATTATAGGTGGCTATGCAGTAGAGCAATACGAAGATGTGGAATACCATCAGCGCTCCGAATGAATTGAAATTTCCGTCGGCGTAGAGCATTGGAGAGAAGAGCTGCGCGTCGACTGGAATGTCCTGTATCATCATGAAGGAACACAGCTGCAGCAGGAAGATGCCTCCAAGGGTAAAATACAGCGACACAAGCCTCTTGTACTTGCTGTGGAAGGAGAGAATGGCCATCAGCGCCATCAGGAGGGCAGCCCACCGCATGCCGGAGGACCGGTGATTGCTGTCCGTGAGGGTCTCGTTGCGCAGGACCGAGAAGGCGGGTGTGCCGTCGGATGTGTAGACTACGTTGATGTCGTCAATGTATACAGGAGCAGTGGTGTAGGGAGCGGCAAGGCCCAGGTTCCGGTTGACGGAGTTGTGCAGGACCGAATTCTCGGACGAATACTGCTGCATCACCTCGATGGCACCGATGATGAACATATTGTCCTGCTGGAACAGTTTTACTATGTACCAGGAGTGCCCCAGGTTGACGTACTGGACCGGCTCGTTGAGGAATGCCAGCGGAAGATTGAATATATTGCGGTTGCGCAGGTCATGAATCCTGTACCAGGAAGAGCGGATGCCTATGTCGTCATTGCTGATGGGGAAGGTGTTGGCCCAGCTCTGCAGTTCGCCGTCCACATACCGGTAGAGCACCAGGTCCTCAGGAAAATCATCGAACTCCATCCACTGGTCCGCCGGTATCTCAAAGGCCCGGTCTACGTACTTCTGCAGGACGTTCTCCCGCTTGTGCAGCATCCTCTCGACTCTGTCGGTCTTTCTGCCTGAGGAGTTGGGGGTGATATGGAAGAATGAGAGCATGAAGAAGCACAGGGCGAGGGACCAGAATATGGAAATCCGGTTGTCGGAGATGAATCGGCGTATATTTCTGAACAATGTCCTCATGGCTCTTGCGGTCTATTCGTTGTGGTATGGTTCTCCGCGGAGGATGGTCATCGCCCGGTATAGCTGCTCCGTGAAGAACAGTCTGATGATCTGGTGGGAGAATGTCATGTCCGACAGGGACAGCATCTCCGCTGCGGCCTCCCTGACCTTGGGTGAGAACCCATAGGCTCCTCCGATTACGAAGACCAGGCTCCTGCAGCCGGTGTCCATGAGCCTGCCCAGGCGGGAGGCCCATGCCGTGGATGTGTACCGCTGTCCTTTCTCATCCAGCAGAACCAGCCGGTCCCCTTCCTTTATTTTTTTAAGGATGAGACTGCCCTCTTTCTCTTTGACTTCCTCCGGCGAGAGGGAGGCTGTTCCGGACAGCGCAGGTATCTCCACCCGGGTGTAACTCAGGTAGCGGCCGATGCGTTTCTCGTACATGGCCATGCCCTCCTTCACGAAATCGAAAGTGGTCTTACCTACTGTTATCAGGGTGATTTTCATGTAGTATGCCTGTTTCGCCCACAAATGTAGCAAAATTTGTACTACGATTGGCCTGAATTTTGCTATTGAGTGAACAAAAACAGGAACAGTACGATGAACAGATTGGTTTTAATGCTTGGACTTCTGTCTCTTTTCCCTCTGTCCGGTGCGTCTCAGAACCTGATGCACATGACTTCGGACAGCGCGGGGGAGAGCAGCGTGTTTGTTCCTATCGCCAAGTATCTTCAGCGCGGTGATGCGGAATGCCTGGCTGCCTGGTTCGCCGACAACCTTCAGGTCAATGTCATGGGCACAGTCTCCAACTGCAGCCGTTCCCAGGCCCGTCAGATTATCCGTAACTTCTTCACCAACTACACTCCGCGCAACTTCGAGATAGTCTACAAGAGCGGCACCTATCCTATGGAGTATGCCGTCGGCAATCTGGACAGCGGCGGCAATATCTTTACGGTCACCATTCTGGTCAAGACCAACGATGCCGGCAACTATATCGAGCAGCTCAAAATCGAAAAACAGTAAACGCATCATAGCGGGCAAACTGCTGCGTTGTCTGCGGTATCGCGGCTTGCATTTTACCCGCTATGACGCGCCGACTATTTTTGGCGCATGAAGATGCGGATGGGACAGCCGGTAAAGTCGAAGTGCGAGCGCAGCTTATTCTCCAGATACCTCTTGTAAGGCGCCCCGATGTACTGCGGCAGATTGCAGAAGAAGGCAAATGAGGGACAGGGCGTAGGCAGCTGTGTGACATACTTGATCTTGATGAACTTGCCCTTGGTCGAGGGAGGAGGGTAGTTCTCAATCTCTTCGAGCATGACCTCGTTGAGGGTGGAGGTGGGTATCTTCTGGGAGTAGCTGGACCAGACCTTGGCGGCGGCGTCCAGTACGTCGAGGATTCTCTGTTTCTTGATTACCGACGTGAAGATGACCGGGATGTCGCTGAAGGGGGCGAGCCGCTTGCGGATGGACTCGGCGTATTCCTTCATGGTGTTGTTGGTCTTGTTCTCGATGAGATCCCACTTGTTGACGGCTACTACGCAGCCCTTGCTGTTCTTGAGGATCAGGTTGAATATGGCCATGTCCTGGGCTTCGACTCCGTACTGGGCGTCGATCATCAGGATGCAGACGTCGGAGTGCTCGATGGCGCGGATGGCCCTCATCACGGAGTAGAACTCCAGGTCCTCGCTGACCTTGGTCTTCTTGCGGAGGCCGGCGGTGTCGACGAGGATGAACTCGTGCCCGAACTTGTTGTAGTACGACTCCACTGCATCGCGGGTGGTGCCGGCCACAGGGGTGACGATGTTGCGCTCCTCCCCGAGGAAGGCGTTGGTGATGGATGACTTGCCGGCGTTGGGCCGTCCTACGATGGCGATGCGGGGAACTCCGGCGTGCGGGTCTTCCACTGCCTTGTCGGCCGGGAGCATGGAGACGAGCCTGTCCAGCATGTCGCCGGTGCCGCTGCCGTTGGCCGAGGATATGGCCCAGGGCGCGCCCAGG
>URSC01000019.1 GCA_900550465.1 uncultured Alistipes sp. | reverse complement strand
CCGACGTAACCCTCCTGGCCAACGGCGGTATCTACACCGACAGCCGCAGGGCCCTCCAGGGAGCCTCCCCCTACCTGGGCAACGCCTTCATCACCTACGCCCCCGAGTTCGGCGAGGAATCATCCCTGTCCGTCTCCCTGCTCTACAACGTCCAGGGCCCCCGCATCCAGGCAGTGGGTATCTACGGACTCGGCAACATCATGCAGGCCCCCATCCACACCATTGACGCCAACATCGCCTACCAGATTACCAGGATATGGAGCGTAGAGCTCTCCCTGACCAACCTGCTCGACTCCGAGTACCGCTTCACCCAGAACGTTCCCGACCTCGGCACTGACATGCTGACCGAGAGCTACAGGCTCGGAAGAGGCATAGGAGTGGGAGTCAAACTCGATTTTTAAAAAAATTAAAAATTATAAACATTTCTAAATCTTTTAAAAATGAACAAAAAACTTTTCATTCTCGCCCTCGGAGCAGCTATGGTGGCTGTATCCTGCGAAGAGAAAAATCCCCAGATCATTGACCCTGAGGTAGACCTCATCGGCGACATCACCGAGAACCGCATCCTCGAAGAGGGTCAGACATACACCCTCACCGGAGGCCTCCACGTAAAGGCCGGCGCCACTCTGACCATCGAGCCCGGTGTGACCATCGTAGCCCAGGATGACGACCAGGTAGACTACATCCTCATAGAGCAGGGTGCAATGATTGACGCCCGCGGTACCGCAAGCGCTCCCATCGTGATGACCTCCACCCGTAAGGAAGCCGGTGCATGGGGCGGCCTCCACATCTGCGGCAAGGCCCCCATCAACGCCGGTACTGACGCCAAGTCCGAGATCGGTGACGCCTCCTACGGCGGAAACGAGCCTCACGACAACTCCGGTATCCTCCAGTACGTCCGCGTAGAGTACGGCGGATATGCCTTCTCCGAGGAGAAAGAGGCCAACGGCTTCACCTTCTACGGCGTGGGCGACGGCACCACAGTGGACCACCTCCAGGCCATCAACGGCTCTGACGACGGATTCGAGTGGTTCGGCGGTACTGTAAACGTGAAATACCTGATCTCCACCAACAACACCGACGACTCCTTCGACTGGACTGAGGGTTGGTGCGGAAAGGGCCAGTATATGATTGCCCAGCAGATCTCCGACGAGTGCGACGCTCTCATCGAGGCTGACAACAACGACAATGACAACTATGCCGAGCCCATCTCCCACCCCGTTCTCTCCAACCTCACCCTCGTGGGCAACGGAGCTGACGGACGCGGTGTACGTCTCCGCGCCGGTACTCAGGCTGAGCTCTACAACGCCATCGTAACCGGTAAGGGCCGCGCCCTGACCACTGAGACTGAAGGCACCGAGAAGGCCCTCGCCGACGGCACCTCCAAGCTCCAGTACGTATACCTCTCCTCCGGTGTCTCCAGCGACAGCGAGACTGTCCTCTACGACCAGAACGACTTCCTGGCCAACGACAACCACAACGAGGTAGGATATTCCTTCTCTCTGACAAACAATATCATGGGCACCATTGACGGCGGTCTCGACGCCTCCTCCCTCGACTCCTTCTTCGACAACGCAGCATACGTGGGCGCCCTCCCCTCCGGCAACGACTGGACCAGCGGCTGGGCCCTCTCCGCTGACGGCGGCAGCACAGGCACCGCCACTGTAGAGCTCGAAGGCGACATCACCGAGGACATGACCCTCAGGGCAGGTGTCAATTACATCCTTATCGGAGGCCTTCATGTAAAGGAAGGAGCCACTCTGACCATTGAACCCGGTACTGTAATCACAGCCCAGGACGACGACTTCGTAGACTATCTCCTCATTGAGCAGGGTGCCATGATCGACGCCCGCGGTACAGCCGACGCTCCCATCGTGATGACAGCCCAGAGGCAGGAAGCCGGTGCATGGGGCGGTATCCACATCTGCGGCAAGGCCCCCATCAATGCCGGTGCCGGTGCCAAGTCCGAGATCGGTGACGCCTCCTACGGCGGAAACGACGCACACGACAACTCCGGTACTCTCCAGTACGTCCGCGTAGAGTACGGCGGATACGCCTTCTCCGAGGAGAAAGAGGCCAACGGCTTCACCTTCTACGGCGTGGGTGACGGCACCACGGTGGACCATCTCCAGGCCTACGGCGGTTCTGACGACGGCTTCGAGTGGTTCGGCGGCACAGTGAACGTTAGATACCTCGTATCCACCGACAACACCGACGACTCCTTCGACTGGACTGAAGGATGGAGCGGAAAGGGCCAGTTCATGGTAGCCCATCAGATCTCCGCTGAGTGCGACGCCCTCATGGAGTGCGACAACAATGACAACGATGAGGTAGCCGCTCCCATCTCCCACCCCGTTCTTGCAAACGTAACCCTCGTAGGCAACAACTCCGATGAGAACAAACGCGGTATCCGTCTCCGCGCCGGTACAGAGGTCGAGCTCTACAACGCCATCGTAACCGGCAAGCCCCGCGCCCTGACTACAGAGACCGCCCACACTGAGGAGGCTCTTGCCGACGGTACCTCCGTACTCAAGCACGTATATCTTTCCAACGGAGTATCCAGCGACAGCGACAATGTCCTCTACACCCAGGACATGTTCCTCGCCGAGGTCAACCACAACCAGGTGGACTACACCTTCAGCCTGACCGACAACTTCTTCGGAACCATTGCCGGAGACCTTGACGCCAGCACCATCGACTCATTCTTCGAGTCTGCCTCCTTCGCCGGAGCCATCTCCGCCGACAGCAACTGGATGGCAGGCTGGACCAGATAAACTGCTTTTCGAAGCTGTCATACCTGTTTTTCACGGGGAGGCTGCGAAGTGATTCGCTGGCCTCCCTTCTTTTTTGTCCGGTGCCGGGTAAAAATACCTAACAGTTGGTATTGTCTCTGTCAGGAAAGAGTGGTATTTTTGCCCGGATTTAGAGACCATTTGCAGCATGAAACTTTCGGATCTGAAAACAGGTGAAAGAGGTATTATCGTCAAAGTGAGCGGACACGGCTCCTTCCGCAAGAGAATCACCGAGATGGGGTTCATCAAGGGAAAGGAGGTCAGGGTGGTGCTCAACGCCCCTCTCAGGGACCCCATAGAATACGAGATCATAGGATACAAGATATCGCTCCGCAGGGACGAGGCCCGCGAGATAGAGGTCATCAGCGAGAGCGAGGCCAAGGCTCTGGCATCTCAGGACAATGCCGCAGAGCCGGAGGCATCCCGGAATTCTGCCGGCACCCCCGGACTGAGCAGCCGCGAACCGGACTGCTCCGATGCGGAGGACCTCGCCCGGAGGATGCGGCAGCTCGCGGAGGAGCGCCGCCACACCGTACGGGTCGCCCTCGTAGGTAATCCCAACTGCGGCAAGACCTCCCTGTTCAACATTGCCTCCGGCTCCCACGAGAGGGTCGGCAACTACAGCGGAGTGACCGTCGATGCCAAGGAAGGGCGGTTCGAATACAAGGGCTACCATTTTGTCCTCGTCGACCTGCCGGGCACCTACTCCCTCTCAGCCTACAGCCCTGAGGAGCTGTACGTACGCAAGAATCTGATCGACAATATTCCCGACGTGGTCATCAACGTGGTGGACGCCTCCAACCTCGAGCGCAATCTCTACCTGACGGCCCAGATCATCGACATGAACCTCCGCGTGGTCATGGCCATGAACATGTACGACGAGCTGGAGGCCCGCGGAGACAGGCTCGACACCGTCACACTCGGACATCTGCTCGGCATGCCGGTGGTACCCACCGTCAGCCGCAGCGGGCAGGGCATCGACAGGCTGTTCGACACCGTCATCCAGATCTACGAGCACAACGAGCCGTCCCTGTCCCGCCACATCCACATCAACCACGGGCAGGAGCTCGAAAGCAGCATCGACCGCATCAAGCTGCTGATTCAGAAGAACGACGACATACGCACCCACTATTCCACCCGCTGGCTGGCCATCAAGTACCTCGAGAACGATTCCGATGTGGAGGCCATAGTCGAGGCCCTGCCCAACCACGACGAGATCATCGCAGCCCGCTTCGAGGAGAACAGGCGCATAGAGGGACTGCTCGGAGGCACCAGTGCCGAGGCCGCCATCGTAGACGCCAAATACGCCTTCGTCCAGGGCGCCCTCAAGGAGACCTACACTCCCGGACAGGTACGGAAAAAGCATACCATTACCGACAAGATAGACGCCGTGGTCACCAACCGCTGGGCCGCCTTCCCGATATTCATCCTGCTGCTGTACATCATCTTCGAGGCCACCTTCCGCCTGGGCGAATACCCGATGACCTGGATTGAGTGGCTGGTGGAGAAATTCGGGGCCTTCGTGGCCACCACCATGCCGGAGGGCATGCTGAAGGACCTGGTAGTGGACGGCATCATCGGAGGAGTGGGCAGCGTGCTGGTATTCCTGCCCAACATCCTGATACTCTATCTGTTCATCTCACTGCTGGAGGACTCCGGATACATGGCCCGCGCCGCATTCATCATGGACAAGCTCATGCACAAGATAGGCCTGCACGGCAAGTCGTTCATACCCATGATCATGGGCTTCGGCTGCAACGTGCCCGCCATCATGGCCACCCGCACCATAGAGAACCACAAGAGCCGCCTGGTCACCATGCTCATCATCCCCATGATGTCCTGCGCCGGCCGCCTGCCCGTGTACATCCTCGTGGCCGGGGCCTTCTTCCCCCGCAACGGCTCGCTCGTACTCCTCGGCCTCTACGCCCTCGGCATCATTATGGCCATCATCTCGGCCAAGGTGATGAGCCGCTTCATCAAGGACGACAACCTGCCCTTCGTCATGGAGCTCCCGCCCTACCGCGTCCCGACCTCCAAGTCCGTCTTCCGCCACACCTGGGAGAAGGGCAAGCAGTATCTGCACAAGATGGCCGGCATCATCCTCGTTGCCTCGATCATCATCTGGTTCCTGGGATATTTCCCCCATCACGACCGCTATGCCACCCCCGCCGAGCAGCAGGAGAACTCCTACATCGGCATGATCGGCAAGGCCATCGAGCCCGTCCTCGAGCCCCTCGGCTTCGACTGGAAGATGGGCGTCGGCATCATCTCCGGTGTAGCCGCGAAGGAACTTGTGGTAAGTACAATGGGCGTACTCTACAGCGGTGAGCAGGAGCGCTTCCCCTCAGCCGCAGGCGATCCCGGAACAGCATCTGCCGGTACCGTATCATCCCAAACCACCGACGCGACTGCTCCTGTGACAGCCGGATCTGAAACCGAAACCGTCTCCGGCGACACCATGCTGCAGAACGCCCTCGCCCGGACCACCACCCCGGCTGCGGCCCTCGCCTTCATGGTCTTCGTCCTGCTCTATTTCCCCTGCATCGCCACCTTCGTCGCCATCAAGAACGAGAGCGGCGGCTGGAAATGGGCCGTCATCTCTGCCGTCTACACCATCGTCCTCGCCTGGATTGTCGCCTTCATCGTCTACCGCACCGCCCTCCTGCTGCTCTGACACCGGAGCAGCACCGCACGACCTACACCACGACCGGGGTCACCGTCCGGCACTGCATGGCTTTCCTGCATTGCAGCATTACAGCATGGCCCTCACGGCCCTTCAAAGCCCTTAATGATGAATGTCCCAATTCCACGTTGCTTTTTAGTTGTATCATACATTCTTGATTACAAATCATTTACCATTTTACAAGAATTTTAAGTGAGCCGTTTTTTGCCCTAAACCGCCCCTTTTCACCTCATGTAGAATTTTTGCATTATTGCAACATCTTCATTTTAAGCAATTTGCATTTCAACTAAAAGGTAACGTGAAGTTTAGCCTCCCTTTGCCTCCTTTTCTCCGTCTTTCCTTTCCTCACCCGTCACTTACTTCCAAGTATTCCCAACCTTATTTTGCCACTGCGGTAAATTAATTTACCCCGCCTCTTGATTATCTCGGATTGATTTCCGTAATTCGCAGCACAAACATCAAAATGAAGCAGTATGAAAGAGGCGAGCGAAAAGATGTACCATCTGGTCCTGTCTTCCGGTACTCCGAATGTGATATGCAGGGACGATCACGACTACACGGCATTGGAGAACAGCATTGCGTTGACCGTTCTCAAGACATGCATAACATTGCTGGCCTACGCGGTAATGTCCACACACTACCACATCGCGCTGGTCTGCACCTGTCCCGATGACTTTATCAAGATTCTCAAGATCACTTATACCAAGCATTTCAACTCAAAATACAGACGCCGAGGTATCCTGTTCGAAAGCGACACATATTGCCGGCCTGTAACGGGATACCTCCGCCAACGTGTACTTCTCAGCTACATTCTGCGGAATCCTGTCCACCATGGAGTTGCTGAAACCGCCTTCAGATACCCGCACTCCTCTATCGCCTCATACTTCAGGGACGGAGACAATGGAATTCTGCTGTCTGGAATCAGCAACTCCTGCTCAGGACACGGCAGGCTCAAAATAAAGAAAGGCACCGGATACGTCTACTACGACCTGGAAGAAAACGGCAGGATACCGCTCAGATATTTCGTCAATGCAGGAAGGACTGAGTATCTGTATAGGACGGAGAGAAGTTTCATTCATCAGCTGAACCGCTGGAACACTGAGGATTGGGAACGCGAACAGATAAAGAAGTACCCTCAGGGCAAGATTATCACCCTGACTGGAGCCGAGCCCGGTTTCGAGTCTGAAATCGAGGATATGAGAGCCTATGAAAGAGGAGCCTGGCGGCTGCGTATCACCGACATGGAAGTGTGCGGATATATAGACCGCGTCCTGCTTCCGGAAATAGGCATACCGTCCTACACAATGCTTGACTCCGGACAACTGCCGTCAGTAATAAATGCAGTGCAGCGGAAATTCCATGTACGGGACGAGCAGATACTGCGCTGCCTCGGACTGCATGCTATGCCCAACGTCATCCGCTGACCCGACGGCACTACAGCTCCATGTCAGGAGGGGCCGGAAAACCCGTTGCCCATCAGGCTTCTCTCTCAGCGTCCATGCTCAGCAACACATCTCAGCCACCATTGCGCCGGCTCATCAGCAACCATTAGCCGGCCCTTCTCTTCTGTCACCCTTGCACCAACCATTCTCACGTTGCTTTTTAGTTGCGACACAACTTGCTCTTACTATGAGATTTAGCAAATAAAAGACTTTTTAAATGGCGCTAAAATAAGCGATTTTGGGCAAAAAACAGGACACTTTACAAATCGCCTCTTTTAGATATTGCTGATAATCAAGCATATACATCACAACTAAAAAGCAACGTGAGAATAAGCGCACGGGGAAGGGAGAGGGGGACAGAAGAATCGAGAAGGTGGAGCAAGGGGAGTCAGGGCCCTGAACTCCCAGAATACCTACAATGTGGGAACGATGATAAGGCAAATACCTATTTATGAGGATTGACCGGAAAGAGTAAGGACAGTACCTTTGCACCCGTTATATCCATAATGTAGTGTTGTTATTTCAATCTTTGCTTAATTACTCATAAGTTTGGAAAGTTACGGACCCCACAGCACCTGCGACAGGCCCCGGGGTCCGTTCCCTTTTGAGATGAAATGAAATCACTATATTTGTGGAAAATACTGAAAAATGAGAAAGAATATGAAAATGGCCGACCTCATCGGCGCCGACTACCGACTGCTGACCGTCATCTACCGCCTGGGCATCAAGCTGGGCTTCGGGGAGAAGACCGTCGAGGAAACCTGCCGCGAGAGCGGGGTCAACTGCGACACCTTCCTCCTCATAGCCAACGTGTATGCCACCGAGGGCTACGTCCCCACGACGGAGATGATGACCGCCGCCTCGGCCATTGACCTGGTCAGATACCTCCACGCCTCGCACTCCTACTACCTTGACCATGAGATTCAGGACCTGAGCCGCATCTTCGAGGACCTGCTCCGCCCCTGCGCACCGATGCAGCGGGACGTGATCATGCGCTTCTTCGACGGATACCGGAAGGAGGTGGAAAACCATTTTGCCTACGAGGAGGACATCGTCTTCCCCTACGTGCGCTCGGTGGCCGGCGGACAGAGGGTCGAGGGCTACAGCATGGAGACCTTTGAAGAGAACCACAACAACATAGATGAGAATCTCAACGACCTGAGGAACATCGTCATGAAGTACCTCCCCCCGGTGTGCGACACGGTCACCGCCATCAAGGCCCTCTCGCGGCTCTGCACCTTAGAAGCCGACTTAGAGAAGCATACCCTGATCGAGAACTCAATCCTCATCCCTATGGTTAACAGACTGGAAGGAAAATGTCAGTGACAAAGAAGAAAATACTGCTCATAACCCCGTCGCGGATCATCGCCCGCGGCATCACATCCATACTCGAGGAGCACGGAGGCTTCACCGTCGAGACCGTGCTGACCGACCTCTCCCGCGAGAACGAGGCCACGGTCCGGGACAGCATGGCGGACATAGTGATCGTAGACCCCATAATCTTCGACTTCGCCTCCCGCCCGGCAGGCCGCAGCCGCATCTCCGACCTGACCGACGCCGCGGTGATAGCCGCCCCGACAGCCGTCACGGACGACGAGACCATAAAGAGCTACGACGAGACCATCAGCATCTACGACACCCCGGCGGCCGTCATCAGCAAGCTCCGGAACTCACTGGCGCAGTCAGCCGGCGGCCCCCGGACCGAGAACCGGGAGGAACTCTCCGCCCGTGAGAAAGAGATCCTGGTCTGCGTGGCCCAGGGCATGCTCAACAAGGAGATAGCCGACCGCTTCCACCTCTCGATCTACACCGTTATCACCCACCGCAAGAACATCACCCGCAAGACCGGCATCAAGACCGTCGCCGGCCTGACGGTCTACGCCCTCCTGAACAACCTGATAGACCCGGCCTCGGTGGAATAGGAAATTTTGCTATCTTCGCGGCAAATTTTCCGTATGAAGACGAGACCACTGCTGACCGCCGCACTTACTGCAGTCCTCCTGCTGACCGCACCTCTATATACCGCTGCATCAAATAAGACCGACAGCTCAGAATTCCGTTTCCGGGGCTACACGGGAGGCATGATGCTGCACAGCGGCTACATACAGAGCGGCCGGTTTCAACTGCACAGCGGCAGTGGTACGGAACCCGTAACCATGCAAATCAAAGGCGGGGCCACCGGCATCGGCGGTCACGTCAAATTCGCGTTCGGCACATCCACGGACATGCTCCGCATAGGAGCCGAGGGTCACAGCTCCAATGTCTCCTACCGGCCCTCTCCGTCCTACTCGCACACCGGATGGGGCGGACTGCTCGTAGATTATATCCACCGCAGCAAGAGCAGCGTACATCCATTCATAGGCTGCCTGGTAGGAGGAGGCGGAGTTAAGAACCACATCATAGCCGAAGGTTCTACGGATGATTTCATCACCGAGCCTCAGGCGGCCATGCACAGATACGCATTCATGGCCGTAGCCCCTTTCGTCGGCATGGAGGTATCCCTGACCCCGAAACTCTGCCTGGTAGTCAAGGCCGACTGGCTCCTCAACGCCACAAGCCGCCAGAACGACTTCTCCAGCGGTCTCAGGCTCTACGTCGGCATCCTCTTCAACCGCCTTCAGCACTGAGGTCATCCGGGCTCACGAACTCTTGCCAAAACCAACTTTTTTAACTACTTTTGGCAAGATTTAATATGCAAACTCTTGCCAAAACCAACTTTTTTAGCTACTTTTGGCAAGCTTAATCTGATATTATGACGGAAATAATAGGAAGAGATATTGAGCAGGCAACTCTTAACAACCTGTACCACAGTGGAAAAAGCGAGTTTATCGCTATCTATGGAAGACGACGGATCGGGAAGACTTTCCTAATAAGAGAAATGTTCAAGGACAGATTCGCATTCTACCATACAGGACTTTCGCCTTTTGAGCTAAACGGCAAGAAACTGCTGTCCGAACAATTACGCAACTTCACATTGTCACTGGCGCGTTACGGTTCAGGAAACACCACTGCTCCTTCCAGCTGGATGGATGCATTCAATCTACTGATTGAATTACTGGAAAGCAAGGGAAAAGAAACCAGACAGGTTGTTTTCCTGGACGAAGTACCGTGGATGGATACTCATCGCTCAGGCTTTATAACCGCTTTGGAACATTTCTGGAACGGATGGGGTGCAGGACAGGACAATCTTATGCTGATTGTATGCGGCTCTGCCACCTCATGGATCAACGACAATCTGATAAACAATACAGGAGGACTTTACGGACGTCTCACCAAGCAGATTTGCCTGTCTCCGATGACATTGGCAGAGACTGAAAAACTGTTTCGACTCAATCAGGTCAGAATAGACCGATACGATATCGTACAAAGCTGGATGATATTCGGGGGCATCCCTTATTACCTGAACTCCTTGACAAAGGAACGGAGCCTGGCCCAGAATGTGGATTATCTTTTATTCAGACACGGCTCTGAATTATCAAATGAGTTTGACAGGCTGTTCAACTCACTGTTTGTAAATCCGGAAGACTACAAACACATCGTACGGTTCCTCTCAACCTCCAGCAATGGTTATACCAGGGAGGAAATAGCGGCAAAGGCCCCGTCATCAGGCGGAGGTCTCACTAAAATACTCAGAGTCCTGAGAGAGAACGGTTTCATATCCGCGTTCCAGGACTTTTCCGGACGCTCAAGGGATCTGCGGTACAGACTGACAGACCCTTTCTGCCTGTTTTATCTCAAATTCATAGACGCTCACAAGACCAACGATGAAACGTTCTGGGAAAACAGTCTGTTTTCCCCGGGCATCAACGCCTGGAGAGGTCTTGCTTTTGAAAATGTCTGTTTCGCACATATCCGTCAGATCAAATCGGCACTTGGAATATCCGGAGTACACACAGAAACATTTTCCTGGACATTCAAAGGGGATGAGACACACGACGGCACACAGATTGACATGCTGATAGACAGGGCAGACAGAATCATAAACCTGTGCGAAATCAAATTCAGTCTGTCCGAATATACTGTCACAAAAGACTACGACCGTAAGTTGAGAGACCGCCTTCAGACATTCCTTGATGTTGCCCGCCCTAAAAAAGCCATTCATCAGACATTCATCACAACGTATGGTCTACGGAGCAACGAATACGCCGGAAAGATTCAGAGTATCATAACAATGGAAGATCTCTTCCGATAGGTGCACGGCATATACGGCACAAAGATTTTTTATATTTTATGTACTTTGTGATACAAGGTAATAAAAATTTTACATATATTTGCATTGCAGAATAATCAACACCATACAATAGTAAAGTTATGAAACAAGTTCTCAATGTAGGTATCGGAGGCCGCAGCTTCGTCATCGACGAGGACGCCTTCGACCGTCTCAGCGCCTATCTCGACGCCTTCCGCAGCCGCACCGGCATGGGTTATCAGACCAAGGAGGTCATGGATGACCTGGAGATGCGTATCGCTGAGATCTTCTCCGAATCCCTGTCCTCCCGCCAGGAGGTAGTGGACATCTCCCTCGTAGAGCGGGTCATCGCCCAGCTCGGTATGCCCGACGGCTCGACAGCTCCCGGAAGTACAGGCCCCGCGGGCGGCGGCACCGGAGAGTACTGGCACTCCGGCCGCGAAAGCCGCCCCGTCCGGAAACTCTACCGCGACAAGGACCACAACGTCCTCGGCGGAGTCGCCTCCGGCCTGGCCTGCTACTTCGACGTGGATGTGCTGGTCATCCGCATCCTCTTCGTCTGCCTCTTCCTCTTCGGCTCCTTCGGGGGCTGGGTGTACATCATCCTCTGGATAGCCGTCCCGGCCGCCCGCACCAGTGCGGAGAAATGCCGGATGCACGGCCTCCCGGTCACTGCCGAGAATATGCGCAGATTCTACAATTCTACTAACTAAGGAGGAACAGTCATGGATATATACACCAATGCAGAGAACGTAAGAACCCAGATGCGCCGCGGCGTCCTCGAGTACTGCATACTGTGCATACTCAGCAAGAAGGACTCCTACGCCACATCCATCCTCTCCGAACTCAAGGAAGCCCGGATGATAGTGGTCGAGGGCACAATCTATCCGCTCCTGATCCGTCAGAAGAACCAGGGGCTGCTCACCTACCGCTGGGAGGAGTCTCCCCAGGGTCCCCCGCGGAAATATTATCAGATAACGGACAAGGGCCGTCAGGCTCTCGCCGAGATGGACTCCGCATGGCAGGAGCTGGTGGAGTCAATAGAAACCATTAAAAACATTGAACCATGCAACAGGTAGTAAAAGTAAGCATAGGAAACATAGCGTTCACCCTGGACAAGGACGCCCACGGACTGATGGAGGACTATCTCGGCAGTCTCAAGTCCCACTACAGGGGCAGCGCCAACTGCGGGGAGATTCTCTCCGAGATAGAGTCCCGCATAGCCGAGCTGCTGACCGACAGAGGATACAGGGACAAGGTCGTACCCGCCGAAGCGGTCCAGGAGATCATCAACATCCTAGGCCGCCCGGAGGACTTCGACTCAGAAGCCGAAAGCGGAGACCAGCCCCGGAACAAGAAGAGAGTGTTCCGAGACCCGGACAATAAAATCCTGGGAGGCGTATGCGGAGGCCTCGGAGCCTATTTTTCCGTAGATCCCCTGATATTCCGTATCGCCTTCGCAGTCTGGGTATTCTTCTTTTTCTGGCTGGAGATATTCGAGGACTGGGGCTGGGGCATGTCGGTAATGGGCATGTTCGCATACGTCATTCTGTGGATTTCAATGCCCGAGGCCCGCACGGTCGAGCAGCGCTACAGCATGAAAGGCGGCTCGGTATCCCTGAAAAATATCCAGAAAACAGTGGAGCGCGAGGCGAGGGAGGTCAGCAGCCGCGTCGGGAAAGGCGTCCGCGAGGGGGTAAGAAGCACCGGCGGATTCTGGAAGGCCCTCGGCCGCGGAATAGAGATGTGCATGGGCATATTACTGCTGCTCATAGGCATGGCAGGCACGGCGGCGACCGTACTGGCGGCATTCGGACTGGGCATCTGGAACGGGCTGTACGCCTTCGGCACATCCTGGTTCCTGTCCCTCATCTCCGACACTCCTGTATGGGCCACGACCCTTATATCCATACTGGTGTGCATCGTAGCCATACTCCCGTTCATCGGCATGCTCTACGGAGGCATTCTCCTGCTTTTCCGGCTCAAGGCTCCCAGGTGGAGGCCCGGGCTGATCATCTTCATCCTATGGGTGGTGTCCCTGCTGGCTCTCATAGGGGTCTCGCTGGGCAGCCTGTCCACCATCCGCAGCATGGACACCCAGGTAAGGAAGGCACAGTTGCCTGCTGCCGACACCCTGTACATTGAGTTCACAGGCGCATCGCAGTGGAAGGACTACGACGTGCTCATCGACGCCGACCATACAGGCTACGACCTCCTGTACATGGGCAAGGACAGCGGAGAGCCGTTCCTGGTGGTATATCCGGACATCTACCTCAACCGGTACGACGACGACGGCACGCTCCGCTCCTACGCCAGGTACATCACCGAAGGCATGAGACTGGAGCAGATGGCCAGGAAGGACTCCACGACCTTCTGGACTCTGGACGGACAGACCCTGCGTCTGGATCCGATCATATTCTCATCCGACGCCCACGTCACCGACATCGAGCGCAGAGTCTCCCTGAACATCGGCAAGTACACCAAGGTCATAGTACGGGAACCTGTACATCATGAATTCGACGGATACTTCGACTTCTGCTCCAACCGCTTCCTCCGCATAGTCGAGGAGCTCGACTGACACTCGCGCGGCACAGGGTACAAAAAAAGTCTGCCTCACGCTCATGCGCGGGGCAGACTTTTTTCTGTCTACAGGCCTCAGCGTCCGCTTTACTCGGCAGGAGTCTCAACAGGCTCAATGGGAGCGGCCTCTCCACCGGGAAGGGTGGTAGGGAACTCAGGCGCACCGGTGTTGGTGCCGGTCTGCTCAAGACGCTGGAGAACCGCGTTGTCACCCTGTCTTCTGGAAGGAGTGAAAGCCGTAGCCAGAATACAGAGGGCAAGTATGATGATAGCCAGAGTCCAGGTGGCCTTCTCGAGGAAGTCAGCTGTCTGGCGCACGCCGAATGTCTGGTTGCCGGCCGCGAAGTTGGCGGCGAGTCCGCCTCCCTTGGAGTTCTGAATCAGTACTACGAAGGTGAGCAGGATGCTCGCGATGATTATCAAAATCAAAATTGCTATGAACATAACTTTACAAATGTTTCTTTATATCGTTTTTAAGGGCTGCAAAGTAAGCACTTTTTTCCGGATATAGCAAAATTAGTTTCTCATATACCTCATTTGCCCTGTCATACAATTCCTGATCAGCGTAAATCCTGGCCAGTGTCTCGGTATAATATGCCCCGTCATTGAATTCGGAACTGTCACCCGCACTCCCGGCATCATGCATTGTTCCGAGCGAGGATATATCCTGATTCTGGACATTGCGCAGTTCTTCCGGCATAAAATAATCCCCTCCGACCACATATATCTCCTTATGGAACACTGGAGCGGCCGCCGGACCGGTCTCCACGGGCTCAGCTTCAGACACGGTTTCCTCAACCTCTCCGCCTACATTCAGATCCAGTTCATAAACCTGTTCAGGCATCTGCTCAGCCTCGTTGACCAGAGCGGCTGAAGAAAGCACATAAGCCTCACGGAACACACTGTAATCCGGATACAGATACAGGACTGCTCTGCGAAGGGTGTCCCTGCGGTACTCTTCACCCATAGCGGACATCTTGAGGAACAGTTCCTTACGGGCAATAGGAAACCACGGGCAGGTGTCGAGCAGTTTTTCAAGCTCGGCTATGGAATAACCTTTAAGACTATACTCTTCCATAATAATCTGCGTTTTACCAGTTGGCCACCGTCGCATTGAAGATATCCTCGACCAGTATCTCTATTATCTGGTCACACAGTGAGGACTCCACCGCATCCAGCAGCTGGTTGGAATCATAGTCCGCATACGCCGAGAAGGACTTCTCAAAATCCTCTTCGGGATGCAGACGGTTAGTAAAGTAAATCTTGACCGTTACCGTAAGACGGTTCTGTGAGGCGACCTCGTCGGCCGTCACGGCCATAGGCTTTGTATCATAAGATGTTATCTCTCCTGAGACATTCATGTCTCCGTTCTCCGGCAGAATGTCCAGGCTGGTCAGTCTCCTGTACTGGTCGATAAGGGCATCCGAAAGGGACGGAGCCAGCGTAGGATTGACCTTCAGCGCGTTATTCTGAAAATACTCCACGGCTATGCTCTTGACATCCGGTTGTATGGAGGTACCGGAAAAAGAATAGATACCGCATCCGGACACTGCCGCTGCGACCACGGCGGCAAGCGCAGTAAGCCTAAATCTCCTAGTCTTCATTTATCATTAATTTTCAATTCTTTTATCTTTCTGTACAATGTCCTCTCGGATATACCGAGTTCAGCGGCTGCCGCCTTCCGCCGTCCCTCATGTTTTTCCAGAGCCCGGCGGATCATGTCATCACTGACATCCTGAATGGTGCGGGGCGCCTCTTCTTTCTCAAGGCCGGAATCCACGACTTCGGCGGCAGGCACGGTGATGGAATAGTCATGAGAAAGTTTATGGGGGAATTCAGGGACATCGGAAACCTTTACCGGAAGCACATGAACGGGGTGGTCCTCCGCTGCAGGCTTGACTGCTACCGGTGTGTCCATTACCCTTCCCCCGGTCACGGCAGCCCTGAGCTCATCCATCTCCTCCCGGAGCTGGAAAAGCATCTTGAAGATGATGTCGCGGTCCTGGATATTGCCGGCCGTACCGCTGTCGCAGCCACGCACCGGCATCTGGTTCGGATCATCAGGAGGCAGATACCGAACGAGCACATCCGGAGTCACCTGACGGTCTTTCTCCAGAATGGAAATCTGCTCCGCCACATTCTTGAGCTGACGGATATTGCCCGGCCAGCGGTAGGACTCAAGGAGAATCCTGGCCTCAGGGGTTAGTCTCACTGCGGGCATCCTGTATTTGTCGGCGAAATCCAGGGCAAATTTCATGAAGAGCAGGTGGATGTCACCCTTACGCTCCCTCAGGGGCGGAATAAATATAGGTACGGCATTGAGACGGTAATACAGGTCCTCGCGGAACCGGCCGTTGCGGATGGCATGCTGGAAATTGACGTTGGAGGCGGCGATTACGCGGACATCGGTTTTCTGCGTTTTGGACGAGCCTACGCGGATGAATTCTCCTGATTCCAGCACCCTCAGCAGGCGGGCCTGGGTGGGAAGCGGCAGCTCGCCGACCTCGTCCAGGAAAATGGTGCCCTTGTCCGCAGTCTCGAAATATCCCTTCCGCGCCTCGTTGGCTCCGGTAAACGAGCCTTTCTCATGTCCGAAGAGCTCGGACTCGATGGTGCCCTCGGGAATCGCTCCGCAGTTGATGGCGATGTAGTTGTTGTGCTTGCGGGGACTGTAAGCATGTATGATTTTGGGTATCACCTCCTTACCCACGCCGCTCTCACCGGTGATGAGCACGGACAGACTGGTGCCGGCGATCTGTATCGCGGTATCTATCGCGCTGTTGAGCCTCGGATCATTGCCTATGATTCCGAAACGGTTTTTGATTTCGCTGAGTTCCATGTCTGCAAAGTTATCATTTTTTGTCGTCAAAACTCAAATAATTATTATATTTGCATTTACTTTAGATTAAAAGGACAATAACTTTTTAAAATATCTGAAATGAAAAAGATTTTTAACGTACTGATGATTGCCGCAGCAGGTCTGTTCATCACCACCTCCTGCGGTAGCCCCAAGAAAATGGCGGAAAGCGCCGAGGAAGTATCTGTCAGCAGCAATCCCCAGGTTCTCGAAGTGATTGCCGGCAACATCAAGGCCGATGTCACCGTAACATTCCCCGAGGACTTCTTCCACCCCAAAGCTATCGTTGAGGTCGTACCTGTACTCGTTTACAACGGAGGTGAGGTCGCTCTTGATCCCGTTATGCTGCAGGGCGAGGACGTAACCGAGAACTATGAGACAGTTCCCGAAATCGGGGGCACAGTCAAGAAGACTTTCGAGTTCGAGTATGCCGAAGGCATGGAGAACTCACATCTGGATCTCAGAATGACCGTTATCCACAAAGATAAGAGAATCCCCTTCACTGCACCCTATAAGGTGGCTGACGGAGCCAACACCACTTACATGCTCGTGAAGACTGACGGCAGCCTCGCATACGCACCCGACGCATACCAGGCCATCATCCCCGAGCAGAACGAGACTCAGATTCTCTATCTGATCAACAGCGCCACCGTACGTCCTTCTCAGCTGAGAAGCGACGAGATCAAGGCTTTCCAGGAGTTCCTCGCCAGCATCAAGGCTGATGAGCGCAGAGAGCTCGTAAGCACCGACATCGTTGCCTACGCTTCTCCTGACGGAAAAGAGGACTTCAACGCCGAGCTGTCCGCAAAGCGCGCCAAGACTGCAAGCGACGCCTTCAACAAGAAGATCAACAACAAGGATATCGCCATCGAGACCACCGTCAACACCACCAACGTAGATGAGGACTGGGACGGCTTCAAGGCCCTCGTATCCAACTCCAACATCGAGGACCGCGACCTTATCCTCCGCGTCCTGGAGATGTACAGCGATCCCGCCGTACGCGAGAGAGAGATCAAGAACATGTCTCAGGTCTACACTGTCCTGAAGAAGGACATCCTTCCTGAGCTCCGCCGCGCAAGGTTCATCGCCAACGTAGAGTTCACCAACTACACCAACGACGAGCTCGTAGCTCTCGTCAACGACAACATCGAGATTCTCGACGAGGAGGCTCTTCTCCGCGCCGGTTCCCTCCTGAAGGACGCCAACCAGAAGGTTACCGTTTACCAGAAGGCCGTCGAGAAGTTCAACAGCGACCGCGCCAAGATCAACCTCGGTGTAGCTTACCTCGCTCTCGGCAAGACAGCTGAGGCTGACAAAGCTCTGGCAGGCGTATCCGACAAGAACAACACCTATTATAATAATGCAGCCGGCGTAGTAGCTCTCCGCAACGGCAACAACGACGCAGCCGTAGCCGCATTCAAGAAGTCCGGTCTGAAAGAGGCTCAGTACAACCTCGCTGTTGTAGACATCCTCAACGGCAACTATGCTGACGCTGCCGCCAAGCTGAATGGTGCAGGCTCCTTCAACGAGGCTCTCTCCGACATCCTGACAAACGACCTCGCATCTGCCTCCAAGGTTCTGGGCAACGCTACTTGCCAGTGCAAGAACTACCTGAAGGCCATCATTGCTGCCCGTCAGGGTAATGTTGACGCCGCCAAGGCCGCTCTCGAGATTGCTTCCAAGGATGAGGCTCTCGCAGCACGTGCCGAGAACGACATCGAATTTGCCAAGATCCGCTAGGCGAACCATAATAGGCAAACATATAAAGGACCCGGCTGACAAAGTCGGGTCCTTATTTTTTGACTGTGCTATGTACTGCGGTTATTTGCTGAGTTCGGCCAGATGCTTGGTGTAGAGGCCGTCGATGATACCGTCCGAGAGGCCGATGACGGGCACGTATATGTAGGAGGCTCCCGTGATGGAGGCTATGGTCAGGAATATCTCTCCTGCTGGAACAATGACATCGGCCCTGTCCGCCTTAAGCTCGTACTCCTCCATTCTCTGCCTTACATTCAGAGCTTTCAACCGGTCGTGAAGGGCCTGAAGAGACGAGACGCTCATACGGGGATACCGCTTGTCCCGACGCTCCACGAGCTTGTACAGTTTGTTGATATTGCCTCCCGAGCCTACAATGCTGATACCGGGATATGACGCGGCCAGGTCCTCCATATCGGACCGGAGCCTCCTCCACTCCCCGTCAGTGACCGCCTCGTTGAGCATTCTCACCGTTCCTATATTATATGACTTGGAACATATCAGCTCACCGTCAGCCATAAGGTTGATTTCTGTGCTTCCGCCGCCGACATCCACGTACATAAAGTTGCCGCGGCGGCCGCGCATGCTCTCGATGTGGTTGTTGTAGATCATACGGGCCTCCTGCTGTCCGTCGATGATTTCTATCTCTATGCCGGTCTTCTTGCGTACCTCCCTGATAATATCCTGTCCGTTGGCGGCATCGCGCATGGCCGAGGTGGCGCAGGCCCGGTAGTCGGAGACATTGTAAATCTTCATCAGCTGCTTGTAGGACTTCATCAGGCGCACCAGGTCCTTGCGGCGGCGCTCGGATATGCTCCCTCCGTTGGAGAACACATCGAAGCCCAGCCTAAGAGGCACCCTCAGCAGCAGCACCTTGCTGAAACGGGGCTGATGGTCGTCCTCCAGCTGCTTGATGAGGAGGCGGACCGCATTCGAGCCTATGTCTATCGCTGCGTATGTTACCGCATTGTCACGGTAGTCCGCTACTGTTTCGTTATTGATCATATCTGTCATAATTTTCCTGTTTAAGCCATCCCGGCATCATACTCCCGCTCCCTGGCCTCGAGTTCCTCATAGTACCTGTACAGAGCCTGCTGGGAACCGGTCTCAAGCGGCTCGTCACAGGTCCACGGTATGTTGGCGCCGGTGCCGTCCACAGTCCTGCCCTGACGGACATCCCGGAGGGCATAGTCCACTATCCGCTTCATTTCCTGCTTGATAGTGGGGTCGTAGACCGGAACGACGACCTCGACGCGGTTGTCTAAGTTGCGGGGCATCCAGTCGGCCGAACCGATGAACACCTTCTCCTCTCCTCCTGCCGCGAACACGAAGATACGGGAATGTTCCAGATAGCGGTCGATAATCCCGTTGATACGGATATGGCAGTTCCCCGGCAGCCTGTCCGTGACTATCGAGCAGTTGCCGCGCACGGACATCTCTATCTCCACTCCGGCGTACGCCGCCTCATATATCCTTTCCACCATTTCCGGATCCGTGACATGATTGAGTTTCATGCGGATATAGGCCGGCTTGCCGTTCTTCCTGTTGCGGATCTCAGCGTTTATCAGGGAGATGAACCTGCGCTTCATCTCATTCGGGGAGACCAGGAGTTCCTTGAACTGAATCGGAGCATAGGGCTTCTCGATAAAGTCGAAGACCTGCGCGACCTCCTTGACTATCCTGCGGGAGGAGGTCATCAGGATGCAGTCGGTGTAGGCCCGGGCATTGCCCTCATGAAAGTTGCCGGTACTGATGCAGGCCAGGTCCCCTCCCTTCTTCATGCCGATATGGAGAACCTTCGAATGTACTTTCAGACCTTCCACTCCGAAGATGACCTTCACTCCGGCATCCTCCAGTTTCTGGGACCAGTTCATATTGGACTCCTCGTCGAAACGGGCCAGCAGCTCGATGACCACAGTCACCTTCTTGCCGTTGCGGGCGGCGGCGATAAGGGCCCGGACCACCTTGGAATCCTTGGCCAGGCGGTACAATGTGATCTTGATGCTGCTGACATTGCGGCTGGTGGCCGCCTCATGCAGCACCCGGATAAATGTGTCGAAGCTGTGGTAAGGCACGTGCAGGAATCTGTCCTGCCTCCGGATGCGCTCCAATATACTCTCCGGACCCTCCAGGGAGGAACGGCGGACAGGGGGCATCGGCGGATATTTCAGGGCGCTCTCGGGGAAAGAGGGGAACTTCATCAGGTCCTTGTGGTTCTGGTAGCGGCCTCCGCGCAGGAGGGTGTCCCTCTCGCCGAGGTCCAGTTTGCCGAGCACCCTCCGCAGCAGGTCTTCCGGCATATTCTCATCATAGACAAATCTCAGAGGCTCTCCCTTCTTCCGGCTCTTAAGTCCCTTGGATATTTTCTGGAGGATGCCGCTGCGCTGGTCATTGTCTATCTCCATCTCCGCATCACGGGTAAACTTGAAGGAATAAGCGCTGAATGAGATGAAACCGTTGCCCTCGAAGACCTTGGGCAGACAGCAGCGCACCACGTCGTCAATGTACATGATATAGCTCCTGCCGTCTCTGTCCGGCAGCCGGACGAAACGGCCGCAGCTGTCCACAGGCAGGCTGAAATAGGCGTAGTCGTATGCTGTCTTGCCGGTCTGGGTGAGACGGCAGGCCTTGACGGCCAGATATATCTTCTCGTCTGTCTCATAGTCCAGATGCCGCACTGCGCTCAGCCATATAGGGACGATGTATCCGTCTATATGCTCCTGATAATAGTTGCGGATGTAAGCAATCTGTTCCTCATCGGCCTGAGTATCGGAGATAATGCAGATATTGTGCTCCGCAAGGGCCTCGTTGACCTGCTTTACCGCCACCTCAAAATCCTTGGCATACCTGCTGTTGAGCCGGTTGATCTGCTTGACCGTCACGGCCGCCGTCCTGGCCTCGCGCAGCCCGGTCTTCCCGTCCCACTCGGCCACACGGTTCTGGGAGGCCACGCGGACGCGGAAAAACTCATCCAGATTATTGGAGTAAATCCCCAGGAAGTTCAGCCTCTCAAGGAGCGGAACTTCCTCTTTACAAGCCTCTTGCAGCACACGCCGATTGAAATACATCCAGCTGATGTCCCTCTCGAGATACGGCTTCATTGTCTTTTTCTTTCCCATAATTGACAAATTTGCCGCAAGTTAGGGATAAATTGTAAAATGAATTGTTAAAATAATGTTACAAATCAGTCGAGCTTCAGCACGGCCATGAATGCGCTCTGGGGCACCTCCACGTTGCCGATCTGCCGCATGCGCTTCTTGCCCTTCTTCTGCTTCTCCAGGAGCTTGCGCTTACGGGTGATGTCACCGCCGTAGCACTTGGCCAGCACGTCCTTGCGCACCGCCTTTACGGTCTCTCGGGCGATGATCTTCGCCCCGATGGCGGCCTGTATCGCTATCTCGAACTGCTGGCGGGGAATCAGTTCCTTGAGCTTCTCGCAGATGCGGCGGCCGAAGTCGTAGGCCCGCTCGCGGTGTATGAGGGAGGACAGGGCGTCGACCGACTCGCCGTTGAGCAGGATGTCCAGCTTGACCAGGTCGGCCTTCTGATAGCCGATGATGTGGTAGTCGAAGGAGGCATAGCCGCGGGAGATGGACTTGAGCTTGTCGTAGAAGTCGAAGACTATCTCGGCCAGGGGCATGTCGTAGGTGAGCTCCACGCGGTCGGCGGTCAGGAAATGCTGTCCCTTGAGCACCCCGCGCTTGTCCAGGCAGAGCTTCATTATCTGACCGAAATACTCGCTCTTGGATATGATCTGGGCCCGGATATAGGGCTCCTCGATGTAGTCGATGAGGGTAGGGGCTGGCAGACCGGAGGGATTGTGCACGTCCACCACCTCGCCCTGGGTCGTGTAGACCTTGTAGGACACGTTCGGCACGGTGGTGATCACGTCCATGTCGAACTCCCTGTACAGCCTCTCCTGCATGATCTCCAGATGGAGCAGGCCCAGGAAGCCGCAGCGGAAACCGAAGCCCAGGGCCAGGGACGACTCGGGCTCGAAGACCAGGGAGGCGTCGTTGAGCTGGAGCTTCTCGAGGGAGGCGCGGAGATTCTCGTACTCATCGGTCTCGACCGGATAGACTCCGGCGAAAAGCATGGGCTTGACCTCCTCGAAACCGGCTATCGACTCGGAGCAGGGACGGTCCACATGAGTGATGGTATCGCCGACCTTCACTTCCACTGCCGTCTTGATACCGGAGATGATGTAGCCCACGTTGCCGGTAGTCACCTCGTCCGTAGGACACATCCGCAGCCGGAGGTAGCCCACCTCGTCGGCCTCGTATTCCTTGCCGGTGTTGAAGAACTTCACTTTGTCACCCTTGCGTATCACGCCGTTGACCACCTTGAAGTAGGCGATGACGCCCCGGAAGGGATTGAACACCGAGTCGAAAATCAGGGCCTGGAGCGGAGCCTCAGGATCGCCCTTGGGAGCGGGGAAACGCTCTACCACCGCATCCAGGATGGCCGGCACGCCCTCGCCTGTCTTCGCGCTGCACAGCAGGATGTCCTCCCTGTCACAGCCTATCAGGTCCACTATCTGGTCGCTGACCACGTCCACCATGGCCGCGTCCATGTCTATCTTGTTCAGCACCGGGATAATCTCCAGGTCATGGTTGATGGCCAGGTAGAGGTTCGATATCGTCTGGGCCTGTATGCCCTGGGTGGCGTCCACCACCAGGAGCGCTCCCTCACAGGAGGCTATGGCGCGGGACACCTCGTAGGAGAAGTCCACGTGACCCGGAGTGTCGATGAGGTTGAGAATGTATTTCTCCCCCTTATAGTTGTACACCATCTGTATCGCGTGGCTCTTGATCGTGATGCCTTTCTCCCTCTCCAGGTCCATGGAGTCCAGGACCTGATCCTCCATCTCCCTCTCGGTCAGGGTATGGGTATGTTCGAGCAGACGGTCCGCCAGGGTGCTCTTGCCGTGGTCTATGTGCGCTATAATGCAGAAATTCCGGATATTTTTCATTTTCTTCAGATAATCGATGCAAATATACTATCTTAGCGGGATAAACACAAACTGATATGACTGACATACAAAAGCTGACCGACACAGCGTCCCAGGTCCGCAGGGACATACTCAGAATGGTCACACAGGCCGGGTGCGGACATCCCGGCGGCTCAATGAGCAGTACTGACTTCATCACTGCTCTGTATCTGGACGTTATGAAACACTCCCCCGAGGGCTGGAGCCGCAGCGGCAAGGGCCAGGACATGTTCATCCTCTCCACGGGCCACATGTCTCCCCTGCTCTACAGCATCCTCGCCCGCACAGGGTACTTCCCCACCTCCGAGCTGGGAACTTTCAGACATCTGGGCTCCAGGCTCCAGGGCCATCCGTCCACTGACTTCAACCTCCCCGGCGTCTACATGCCCTCCGGCTCCCTCGGCCAGGGCCTCTCCGTAGCCTGCGGCGCCGCCCTCGGCAAGAGGCTCGACGGCGAGGACAACACCGTCTACGTCCTCTGCGGTGACGGCGAGAGCGAGGAAGGCCAGATCTGGGAGGCCGCCATGTTCGCCGCCCATCACAAGGTGGACAATCTCATCGCCATGACTGACTGGAACCACCAGCAGATCGACGGCACCGTGGACTCGGTCATCGGACTCGGAGACCTCGAGGCCAAATGGAAGGCTTTCGGCTGGGAGTGCATCCAGGCTGACGGCCACGACATGCAGGCCATCCTGGAGGCATTTGCCAAGGCAAAGGCCCTCTCCCGTCACGGCAAACCCGTGATGATCCTCTTCCACACCGCCATGGGCAAGGGCGTGGACTTCATGGAAGGCACCAACGAATGGCACGGCAAGGCCCCCTCGCCCGAGCTCTGCGAGAAGGCCCTCGCACAGGTAAGGGAAACCCTCGGAGATTATTAATTCTAAAGGTACAGGACAATGATGGAAAAATTCATAAATACAGGAAACAAGGACACACGCTCGGGCTTCGGTGCAGGACTCACGGAGCTGGGCAGGACAAACGACAAGGTGGTCGCGCTCTGCGCTGACCTCACCGGCTCGCTGAAGATGAACACATTCGCCAAGGAGCACCCCGACCGCTTCTTCCAGTGCGGCATAGCCGAGGCCGACATGATAGACGTGGCCGCCGGTCTGTCGCTCAGCGGCAGGATTCCCTTCGCCGGCTCCTTCGCCAACTTCGTGACCTCCCGCGTCTACGACCAGGTCCGCCAGGGCATCTGCTATGCCAACACCAACGTCAAGATAGCCGCCTCCCACGCCGGCATCACCCTCGGTGAGGACGGCGCCACCCATCAGGTGATGGAGGACATCGGCATGATGAGGATGCTCCCGCGCATGACCGTCATCAACCCCTGCGACTACAATCAGACCAAGGCCGCGACCATCGCGGCAGCCTCCTACGACGGACCGGTATACCTCCGCTTCGGACGTCCGTCCGTACCCAATTTTACTCCCGAAGACCAGGTATTCGAGATAGGAAAGGCCTTGAAACTGGTCGAAGGAAAGGATGTGACGGTCTTCGCCACCGGCCACCTGGTATGGGAGGCCCTCCTTGCTGCCGAGGAACTGGAGAAACAGGGAATCTCCGCAGAAGTTATTGACATACATACCATCAAGCCCCTGGATACGGAGGCCGTGCTCGCTTCCGCCGCCAAGACCGGAGCGGTAGTGACGGCCGAGGAACACCTGATCGCCGGAGGCCTGGGAGAGCTGATCGCCGGAGTACTGGTCCGCCACACCCCCTGTCCCGTCGAGATAGTGGCCGTGGACGACCTCTTCGGTCAGAGCGGAAAGCCCGCCGAGCTGATGAAAGCCTACGGGCTGGATGCAGAACATATCGTATACGCCGCACTGAAAGCCATTTCCAGAAAGAAATAAATGACAGAGGACAAGGAAATACTGGACGCATTCCGCCAGGAGGGGAAGGAGGACTACGCCTTCAACCTCCTGGTGCGCCGGTATTCCCGCGACCTCTACTGGCAGATCCGCAGGATGGTTTTCGACCATGACGACGCGGACGACCTGCTCCAGAACACACTCATCAAGGCCTGGAAATACCTGCCGGACTTCCGCGAGGACTGCAGGCTCTACACCTGGCTCTACCGGATAGCCGTAAACGAGACTATCAACTTCCTGAAAAGCAAGCGGCTCAGGACGATGTTCTCCCTGACCGGAAAAGAAAGGACCCTCGCCGAAAAGTTCACCGCCGACCCCTATTTTTCCGGAGATGAGATCACCAGGAGACTGTACGCCGGGATGGAGAAACTGCCGCCCAGACAGAAGGTGATATTCACGATGAGGTATTTCGACCAGATGAAATTCGACGACATAGCCAAGGTTCTCAAAAGGACCGTAGGCTCCGTCAAGGCCTCCTATCACCACGCATTCGTAAAGATGAAGCGATATTTGGAAGAGGAGGATTAATCCTATGACTGTTCAAGATGTCTAATCTACGTATGAGCGAGATAAAAGAAGATATAAACCGGAATCCCTTCACCGTTCCTGACGGCTATTTCGAGTCGCTGGAGGACAGGGTCCGCGAAAGGATACACCGCCCGGCCACGCCTTTCGCCACATTCGTCATGAAGGCCAAGCCGGCCTTTATGATGGCGCTCATGTTCGCTGTCATCGCAGGCTTCGGATGGCTGGCGTCGAAAGTCACTCCGCTCCTGTACGAGGACCCTCTGGAATCGGATGATCCCATCATGGCGATGATCGAGGAAGGATTTCTGGAAAGCAGTTTTATCTACGCATACAGTGATGAGATCGACCTCGACGAGGCTTTCACCTACTCCCTGGAGAACACCGTAACCATCGAGGGAGAGGTGGAGGAAGAGCTGGAGGCCACTCTCACTGAGAGCGACATCCTGGAATATCTCGAAGAAGAAGACAATATTGACCTGAAACCTTAACCTTAAAGTTCATCATCCCTTATGAATAACATCAAGACTCTGATTATCTCCCTTGCAGGGTGCCTTCTGCTGTCCCTGCCGCTAACGGCCCAGCCTGTGCCCTCAGCACCTGGCGAATCTGTTCCCCCGGGCCATCAGAATAAAGAAAAACTTGAAAGCGCCAGGATTGCATATTTCACCTCAAGGATGAATCTTACTCCTGATGAGGCCGCTAAATTCTGGCCCGTATACAACGAATACCGCAAGGCCATGGACGAGGCCCGCAGGGCCAGTCGCGGTGACTTCCACAAGCTCCGCAGGATGACCGAGGAAGGAAATGTCTCCGAAGTCAATATGAAGAAGCAGCTCATGGACTACATCGACGGATGCAAAAAAGACGATGAACTGGAAAGGCTGTACTTGGATGAGTTTCTCAAGATTCTGCCTGTTGAGAAAGTCGCCCTCATATATGTAGCCGAGGAGGATTTCCGCATAAAGATGATAAGAATGTGGAAGAAACCCGGCATGGAGAAAGAGAAACCTGCGGACAAATGATACAGGCTACGTCCATCACCAAGAGTTTCGGTCCTGTAAAGGTTCTGAAAGGTATAGACTTTCAGGCTGAGGACCGTGAGGTGATCTCAATAGTCGGAGCCAGCGGGGCAGGCAAGTCTACCCTGCTGCAGATACTCGGCTCCCTTTCCCGCCCTGATACCGGAAAAGTCATCATCGACGGTACCGACATATTTTCCCTCTCCTCCGACGCCCTGGCGGACTTCCGCAACCGGAGGATAGGATTCGTCTTTCAGTTCCACCACCTGCTGCCCGAATTCACGGCACTCGAGAACGTCATGATTCCGGCACTGATAGCCCGTAAAGGCGCATCCGACGCCAGACGGCAGGCATCAGAGCTGCTTTCTTCCCTGGGACTGGGGCACAGACTGGAGCACAAGCCCGCCGAGCTCTCCGGCGGGGAGCAGCAGCGGGTAGCCATTGCCAGGGCCGTCATCAACCGCCCCAGCGTCATTCTGGCAGACGAGCCCTCGGGCAACCTGGACAGCAACACCAAGAAAGACATCCACCAGCTCTTCTTCGACCTCCGCGACCGTTTCGGACAGACCGTCATCATAGTAACCCACGACCGGGACCTGGCCTCCATGTCCGACAGGATGCTGGAGATGAAAGACGGACTTTTTTTCAATTAGGTTACGGGATTCTTGCATTTGTCTTACAGATTCCCTAAATTTGTAGGATATTGACAAAATTTACTAACTAATACTAATTCTTTTGAGAATATGAAAACCTACCAGACCGGAAACATCAGAAATGTCGTGCTTCTGGGAAGCTCTAAATCTGGAAAGACCACCTTGTCGGAAGCCATGATGTTCGAAGGCAAAGTGATTGACCGCAGAGGAACCGTAGAAGCGAAGAACACCATCAGTGACAACACCGAAATCGAGCAGATCAACCAGCGCTCCATCTATTCGACTCCCCTTTACACGGAGTTCATGGACAACAAGCTGAATATCATGGATACTCCCGGTGCCGACGACTTCATCGGCGGAGTGATCTCCTCGTTTAAGGTATGCGACTCCGGTATACTCGTAGTCAATGCCCAGCAGGGTGTGGAAGTAGGTACTGAGATTTTCGGAAGATACGCTGAAAACTATAAGAAGCCCGTCGTGGTGGCTGTCAACCAGCTCGACGCTGAGAAAGCCAACTGGGAAAGCACCATCGACTCCCTGAAAGAGGCCTTCGGTAGCAAGATAGTCCTCGTACAGTTCCCCGTAGCCGTAGGTGCCGGATTCAACGGATTCATCGACGTGCTCACCATGAAGATGTACACCTTCAAGGACGACAACGGTACCCGCGAGGAGCATGACATCCCCGCAGACCTCAAGGGCCAGGCCGACGAAGTGCTCGCAGCCCTCACTGAGATGGCCGCAGAGAGCGACGAGGCCCTCATGGAGAAATACTTCGACGCCGGAGAGCTCACCCGCGAGGAGATTGAGAAGGGACTCAACCTCGGTTTCCTCCAGGGCTCCATCATGCCTACCTTCTGCGTATCAGCCAGAAAGGACATCGGTGTCAAGAAACTCATGGAGTTCATGATCAACGTGGCTCCCTCGCCCGCAAACGACAGCGAGCCCACAAAGGACGGTGGCAGCATACCCTGCAGCGCCGACGGTCCCACATCGATTTTCATCTTCAAGAACGCTCTGGAGCAGCACCTCGGCGACGTGGCCTACTTCAAGGTTATGTCAGGCAAGCTGACTGAGGGCATGGACCTCGTCAACGCGGAGAACGGCAACAAGGAGCGCATATCCCAGATCTTCGCCGTAGCCGGCAAGAAGAGGGAGAAAGTCAGCGAGATGGTGGCCGGCGACATAGGCTGCACCGTAAAGCTGAAGACCGTGAAGTCCAACCAGACACTCTGCGCTCCCGGACAGGAAATAGTCTACGAGCCCATCGTCTATCCTCAGGCCAAGTACCGCACAGCCATCAAGGCAGTGGACGAGAAGGACGAGGAGAAGCTCGGCGAGATCCTCAACAAGGCCGCAGCCGAGGACCCCACCTACATCGTACAGTACGCCAAGGAGCTCAAGCAGACCATCCTCAGCGGACAGGGCGAGCAGCACATCAACATCCTCAAGTGGCAGATCAACAACATCAACAAAATGGAGATCGAGTTCATGGCTCCCCGCATCTCCTACCGCGAGACCATCACCAAGGTCGCCGCAGCCAACTACCGCCACAAGAAGCAGTCCGGCGGTGCCGGTCAGTTCGGAGAGGTTCACCTCCTCCTGGAACCCTACGTGGAGGGTGCTCCTCAGAACAACCGCTTCAAGGTAGACGGCAAGGAAATGGTGCTCAACATCAAGTCCAAGGAAGAATATACCATGGACTGGGGCGGTAAGCTCGAGTTCTACAACTGTATCGTCGGCGGCGCCATCGACGCCCGCTTCATGCCCGCCATCCTCAAGGGTATCATGGAGAAGATGGAGGAAGGTCCTCTGACAGGTTCCTACGCCCGCGACATCCGCGTCTATGTGTACGACGGAAAGATGCACCCGGTGGACTCCAACGAGATATCCTTCAAGCTGGCAGCCCGCAACGCCTTCAAGGAGGCATTCCGCAACGCCGGTCCTAAGATCATGGAGCCTATCTGCAACATCGAGATCATGGTGCCCGGCGAGTACATGGGTGACGTGATGTCCGACCTCCAGGGCCGCAGGGCCATGATCGAGGGAATGAGCAGCGTCAAGGGCTTCGAGGTGCTCAAGGCACGCGTGCCTCTGGCAGAGCTCTACAAGTACTCCACCACCCTCAGCTCGCTGACTTCCGGACGCGCCTCCTTCACTATGGAGATGGCTGAGTACCAGCAGGTACCTGCCGACGTTCAGGAGAAGTTGCTGAAGGCTTACCAGGAAGAAGAAAAAGACGAATAATTCGGTGCGTCATAACGGGCGAACTGCTGAATTTAAAGAAGCCGCATCGGTTGTGTCCGGTGCGGCTTTTGTTTTGGGGCGGGGTTTAGAGGGGTTTAGAAGAGGGCGTTCCAGGCTTTTTCCATCTGACGCCGGGAGGAGAAGCCGGCAAGGGCCCAGATACAGCTGTAAGGGACTCCGTACTCCACCATAAGGTCCCGGGCGAAGAGGAGACGGGCCATTGTAATTTTCCTGTCGCGCCTGTATGAGCGGCGCAATAAAACATCTCTGATCATAACAACATTATTTTATAGGTTATAAATTACAACTCAAAGTTATTAACTAAGGAGACTGGTATTTCCGTTTGTTAAAAAACATACGCAATTTTACATGATTCTTTAGGGCATATCACCATCTATTATAACTATTGGTTGTATTATATAACTTTCAATTTATTTTTAAATTCCTATTTCGGGTATACTTTTGTTCACATGAACGACAAGGATATCAAAAATAGGATTGCCCGTTACCGCAGGGAGCACAACCTCTCGCAAGCCGAGATTGCGGAACGCCTGTCGATATCCCAGACCGCATACTATAAAATCGAAAGAGGCAAGACCTCACTGATAAGCGAGCATCTTCCGAAGATAGCGGATGCGCTCGACCTCTCGGAAGAGGCACTGGTACTCGGCTACGAACCGGGAGAGAAGGAGAAATACGAAAGCATCATTGCGGAAAAAGACCGCAGGATAGCGGAACTCGAGGCCGCTCTGGCCGACAAGAACAGAATTATCGAACTTCAGGACCGTCTTTTGCGAAAAATTTAGTTGCTTTGCAGCATGTTGAACGCCTACGATATCGCCGGCGTCATAGAGGCCGGCACTGACGAGGCGGGACGGGGCTGCATAGCAGGGCCCGTCTACGCCGCAGCCGTCATACTGCCCGGGGACTTCGAGGATCCGGGCCTGAACGATTCCAAGCAGCTCTCGCGGAAGGCCCGCGAGAGACTCCGCGATTACATACAGGACAAAGCCCTGGCCTGGGCAGTAGCCTCCGCCTCTCCCGAGGAGATAGATGAGATCAATATCCTCCAGGCATCCATACTGTCCATGCACCGGGCCCTGGACGCCCTTAAAGTCCGCCCGCAGCATATCATAGTGGACGGCAACCGCTTCCGTCCCTACGGGGACATACCTTTCCGCTGTTATGTCAAGGGGGACGGCCGCTATGCATCCATCGCCGCCGCATCCATTTTAGCGAAGACTTACAGGGACGACTACATGAGGAAGGCCGCAGAGCGGTATCCGCAGTACGGATGGGAGCGCAACTTCGGATATCCTACGGCGGAACACCGCAGCACCGTAGCGCAATACGGCATCACGCCCCTGCACCGCAGGAGCTTCCAGATACTGCCCGATCCGACATTGTTCTGACTGTCCTTTCTATGATTCCTTGGCGAGGGTGAACTCGAAGCGCAGACCGGAGGGAGTGACGGGGACGGCCTTTATAGTGCCGCCGTGGAGACATACCGCGTTCCGGACTATGGAGAGACCTAAACCCGTGCCGCCTATCTTGCGGCTGCGGCCCTTGTCTATGCGGTAGAACCGCTCGAAGATGCGGGGCAGGTGCATGCTGTCTATCCCCACTCCGTCGTCCTCGATGGATATCCTGTATTCCCGGTCATTTTCCTCCAGAAGCCTTACCGTTACTTTCGTGCCCTTGGAGTAAAAAATCGCGTTCTCCAGGAGATTGCGGAAGATGGAGTAGAGGAGGGAATGATTGCCCAGGATATCCTTTCCCTCCGGGAAATCGTTGATTATCTGCATTGTTCCCCTGTCCTCAGGGCCTATCTTGGCCATGGGGCT
This sequence comes from uncultured Alistipes sp., assembly GCA_900550465.1. Classification (GTDB taxonomy): domain Bacteria; phylum Bacteroidota; class Bacteroidia; order Bacteroidales; family UBA932; genus Coprenecus. Next base: position 4,593 of record URSC01000019.1, on the reverse strand, counting down.
GTCCTTGCCGTCGAATTTGCCGGCGATGGGCTCCATGTCGGAGACAGCCTCCGCCACCACGCCTGAGAGGGAGATACGCTCCTTCTCGATCTTGTCTCCGGCCTCGTCCATGCGGGTGATGGTCGAGAGGTCGAGCAGGAGGTTGGAGAGCCGCTGGGACTGCTCGTAGCACTTGCGGAGGAAGATGTCCCGCTGCTGCGGACTCATGTTAGGGTTATTGACGAGAGTCTCCAGGTAGCCGTTGATGCTGCTGACGGGGGTCTTGAGCTCGTGGCTGATATTCTGGGTGAGCTGCTTCTTCTGACGGATATTGTCCTGAGACTCGCGGGCCACCATCTCGCGGGCGGCTGAGAGGGTGTCGCGGTCGTTCATGTCGCGGCGGTAGGTGTTGACTATACGGTTGAGCAGACGGCCGTACCTGCTTTCTGGAAAGGGCGGGAAAGAGTCGTCGAGAGGGTTGCCCTTCTCGGCCATGTAGACGAACTCCTCGAGTCTGGAGAGAAGTTCCTTCCTATGTATTATTTCCTTGAGCATAACCTTTATACACTCTATACGTCGAAGCCGTAGCCGTAGCCCTGGCGGGTGACGATATATCTGCCGTACTCACCTATCTTCTTGCGCAGGCGGGTGATATTGACGTCAATGGTGCGGTCCAGGACCACCACCTCGTCGCTCCAGACATTGTGCAGGATCTCCTCACGGGATAGGACACGGCCGGAGTTGCGCAGGAAGAGGATCATTATCTCCATTTCCTTCTTGGTCAGCTGGACTTCCTGCCCGTCGATATAGCACTTGTGCTTGAGCAGGTCCAGCCGCAGGCCGTTGTACGTGATGCTGTCTCCGCTCATTTCCGTACGGGATGCCGGGACATCGGGCTGAGGCTTCAACGGAGACTGCTGCGCCTGGGGAGCACAGCGGCGGAGCACACTCTTGACCCTTGCGACCACCTCCCTGACTGAAAACGGCTTGGAGATGTAGTCGTCGGCACCGAGGGTAAGGCCGGCTATCTTATTGTCCTCAGTATCCTTGGCTGTGCAGAAGATAATGGGGATAGACGCCGTGGCCGGATCCTTCTTGAGCATCTGGGCCATCTTGAATCCGCTCATCCCGCCCATCATGATGTCCAGCAGGATGAGGGAAAAACTTTTAATGTCCTTGCCGAGAGCCTCCTCCGCGCTGTAGGCCACTTCTACCTCGTAGCCCTCGACCTCCAGATTGAACTGGAGAATCTCACAGATGGACTCCTCGTCATCGACTATAAGAATTCTTTGCATACGCAAATATAGTATATTTTACTTACCCTTCACAGTGGAGAGGTAGGTGTAGGCGCGGATCAGGTGCTTCAGGTTGTCGGCCATCTGCTGGGTCTCCTGCAGGATGGTCTGATAGAGGATGTAGATGTTGAAGTTGGAGGTGTCGGACTCGGAGTTGAAGCGCTCGAGGTTGTTCTTGCGCAGCACGGCCACTTCCTTCTTGTAGGCGGAGATGTCCTTGATCAGCTCCTTGGACTGCTGCTCGGCCGCGGGGTTGAAGTCGTCCACGTAGGCGCGGGTCTTGTTGAGCAGGACGAGGAATGCCTCGCTGGCGGGAGCGAACTCCTCGGCGCAGTCTTTGGGCAGAGGGTTGAAGTTGTTCTCCAGGTGCTCCTTGCAGGGCTCGGACATACGCTTGAGGCTGTACAGGAGCTGGGAGGTGTTGTTGGCCTCGAGGTGGAACCAGGTGCTGGCCTGCACGGACACGGTCGGGTCGGTGCGCTTGAGGGCCAGAATCTCCTTGCGGCGGACGGACTTGTAGCCGTCTATCTCGGCGTGCATGGTGCTGTAATGACGGCGCAGGCACTTGAGGTTCTCGCTGACGAAGCAGTCGATGAAGTTGGAGTAGTAGTTGGAGACATAGTCCAGTTCCTTGACAGTGCTGTCCTTTACCTGGTTCTTGAGCAGGCTCCATACCTCGGCCGGGTCGTTGGAGGACATCATCTGGTCGAAGACGGTCTTGTTCTTCTCCTTCTCGTGGGCTTTCTTATTGAACTTGATATTGCTGCGGATGATGATGACCATGGCGACGATGCTGAGGAGTATCATGGCAACGAAGCTGCCGTAGTGCATCACGAGGGCTATCGCGAAGCAGACTGCGAAGGCTATCACCGCTGTCAGCAGCCAGCCGCCCATCACGGACATCATGCCGGTCACCCTGCCTACGGCGCTCTCGCGGTCCCAGGCGCGGTCCATCAGGGAGGTACCCATGGCCACGGTAAATGTTACGAAGGTAGTGGAGAGGGGCAGCTTGAGGGAGGTACCGAGGGCAATCAGGAGGGAGGATACCACCAGGTTGACGGCGGCCCTCATCTGGTCAAATGCGGCACCCTTGACGAGGATGGCCTCGTCCTTGTTGAAACGGCTGTCGATCCAGTTGCGGACTCTCAGGGGGGTCACCTTCTCCAGCCAAATGGCAAAGGAATTGGCTATCTGCACGAGACGGCGGCCGGTGGCGGAGGTGCCGAAGGAAGCCTCGGACTCGTTCTGGTTGGTCAGGTTGACCTCGGTGTTAATCACGTTGCGGGCCTTCCGGGAAGTGGCCAGGGCAAATACCATGGTGGCGCCGGAGAGTATCAGGAATATCATCGGGGTGTGGGCCGGCTCGAGCAGGCTGCCCATCAGGTAATTGTCGGCACCCACGCCCATTCCGTTGGCGGAGTAGTCCTGCCATGCGGAGAATCCTGCGAGAGGCACGCCGACGAAGTTCACCAGGTCGTTGCCGGCGAAGGCCATGGCGAGGGAGAGAGTACCCATCAGCACGATTATCTTCAGGATATTGACCTTGCACCAGTGCAGTATCTGCATGATGACGCTGCTGCCGACGAAGAGGCAGAGCACCAGCATGCCGGTGTGTTCCTTAATCCAGGCATTGGCTTCTGCTGTCATGAAGGAGGAGTCCTTCAGACCCTTGATCAGCAGGAAGTACACGATGGCGGTCACGGCTATGCCGCCGAAAACTCCGGCCAGGTATTTCATCCTGGGCTTATAGTTGAATGTAAATATCGTACGGACTATCCACTGTATCACCATACCGAAGACAAATGCTATGGCTATCGAAAGGAAGATACCAAGGACCACCGAGAGGGCCTTGTCTGTGTTGATCATCTGGGCGAATGTCAGGGCGCCGTCGGACTGGATGTTCTTGATCATGGCGAGGGCCACCGTACCTCCGAGCAGCTCGAAGACGAGGGAGACTGTGGTCGATGTGGGCAGGCCCCTGGAGTTGAATGCGTCGAGGAGTATCACGTCGGTCACCATTACAGCCAGCATGATGGTAATCAGCTCGGCAAAGCTGAAATACTGCGGCTGGAAGATGCCGTGGCGGGCGATGTCCATCATACCGTTGGACAGGGACGCCCCGAGGAAGACTCCGATGGAGGCGATGATGATTAGGTTGCGGAACTTGGCGGTCTTGGAACCTACCGCGGAGTTGAGAAAGTTTACAGCGTCGTTGCTCACGCCGACAATAATGTCCGAAATGGCGAGGCAGAAAAGGAAAATGATGATTCCTATATACAAAAACTCCATAACTGTGTATAAATTTCGGTTGCAAAAGTATGGCTGTTATGTTACAAAAGTATTACAAAATTGTAACAAGAATATGAAATGGAAAAAGTTTGCTAACTTTGAAAGACATTAACACATTAACACATGAAAACTTTACTGATTAACGCAGCACGTTGCTCCAGTGCCGTCCTGCTGTCAGCGGCCGTCCTGCTGGGCACCGTGTCATGCGGTCCGAAAAGCACTACTCACCGCAACCCGGAAGGACTCGTCTCAGTCAACTATGCCGACCTGAAACAGGGAGAGGATATCCTCATATCGGAGTGGGTCGGCGAGCCGGAGTTCATAGCCCTGGAAAGCCGGCCTGAGGCTCTGGTTACCGGCGGGCAGTTCACCATCTCCGACCACTACATAGGCGTTTACCGCAAGAACAGCGAGACTCCATTCAAACTCTTCGACCGTGCCACAGGTAAATATCTGCGGGACATCGGCGGCATCGGACGCGGTCCGGGGGAGTACAACAGCATATCCTCGGCACAACTGGACGAAGCCGGCGGAAAGGTCTGGATCAGCACCATAGACAGGCACAATATCTACGGTTACGATATCTCCACCGGCAGGCTCGTTGCGAACATCAAGCTGCCCTACAAGGCCGACAACAATACCAACAACGGCTTCAACTTCTTAGTGGACAGTCTTTCCAGCACTATTACAGTCGTACCGCTGCCCTTTAAGGACAAATGTCCCGCAGCCGCATGGTGCCAGGACATGGAGGGCAACATCCTGTGGGAAATCCCCAAGACCTACACTATGGAAGAGAATGTCTTCCTGACCATACAGACAGGTTACAACATCCCCGGCTCCATGGACCTGTGCTTCGAGAGCAACAACACCGCGCAGGACACATTGTACGTGTTGGAGAACCGGGAGATCAAGCCCATTCTTACTGTCCAGTTCGAAGATATCACCGAGCCTGGACATCTGGATCTCAGTGATGGCACGCTCTTCCGCAGCCCCATCCTCCTCCCCGATTACGCTGTCCTCCGGATATCCA
>URSC01000018.1 GCA_900550465.1 uncultured Alistipes sp. | reverse complement strand
GGGGGGGCTCCCGGGGGGGCCCTGCGGCTGTCGGTGTAGATACCGCCGTTGGCCAGGAGGGTTACGTCGGTGTACATCAGGGAGATGTTGCCGCCTACGGTGAAGTACTTGAAGGGCTGGGTGCGGAACTCGGCCTCGAGACCGGCGGCCATGCCCTGCTCGGCGTTTCTGAAGGTGTGTACGATGGCTCCGCCGGAGGTCTCCTGCACGCGCTCGATGGGGTCTTTCAGAATCTTGTAGTAGAGACCTACCGAGAACATGTGCTTGTTGTTGGTGGAGAAGTACTCGTACTTGAGGTCGAAGTTGTAGTTGTAGCCGTTGGTCAGTTGGTCGTTACCGCGGAGTTCGGCGCTTCCGTAGGACTCCTTATAGAGGAAGGGGGCCATCTCGATGAACGAGGGACGGGTCACGGTGATGGAGGAGGCGAAGCGGAAGGTATGCTTGTTCTTCAGGGTGTACTTCACGTTCAGGGCGGGGAAGAAGTCGCCCTTGTTGAGGCGGGAGATGCTTTCCCTGGAGGCGTCGTTCCAGTACTGTACCCACTGCTGCGAGTACTCGTAGCGGACTCCGAGGCCCAGCATCAGGTCGGTCAGAGGGTAGTACTCCACCTCTGCGAAACCGGCCAGGATACGGTGCCCGGCGTAGTAGTTGTTCTTGGGCTGGGCGTCCCTGTCGATGGTGATGAGGCCGTCGGCTATGCTCTGGGAGTTGAGGAAGGAGGAGGGGGTGTAGATGTCGCTGATGACGGGGTTGATGCCGGTCAGGTTGTAATAGAACCTCATGGAGTTGTAGTCGCGGGTCTTGTCCTTGTAGGCGGCACCGAATATGAGCCGGCTCTGCTCGCCGAAGTGGAAGGTGGGCTTGACCTCGCCTACGATTTCCTGCTCGGAGAGCTCTCCGAAGTAGCGCATGGTCTCCTGGCGGTTGAGCTTGAAGAGGGACAGGCTGCCGTCCTCGCCCTTGCGGTACATTACCTGGCGGCGGTCAGGCTCGTTGCTGTCGGTCATGCCGTAGGATACTTTCCAGTCCAGGTTCCAATGGGGATGCAGGGTGTGGCTGCCTCCGAGCTGGGTGTTCCACAGGGAGTAGGAGTGTGCTATGGAGTTGCTGCCGAGAAGCATGTTGTCCTCTGCGTCGTAGCCGTCGCGGAGCTTGTAGTCCTCCATGGCGTTCTTGGCGTACAGGGTGGTCAGGCTTATCTTGTCTCCGTTCCGGAATAGATAGCTGAGGCTCAGCAGTCCGGTCAGGTCGAGGCTGTGCTCGTAGGCGTTGTAGGAGAACTCGTCCATGTTCTGGCCCTGTGTATTGATGTTGGTGATGTAGGCGTCGTAGATGTTCTGGCTGCCGGAGGATATGGAGGCGGAGGCCAGGAGGCTGAGCTCGTCTCCGTTCCTGAGACCGAAGGTGCGTCCTCCGGATACCGAGCCGGAGATGTCGGGCAGGGCCATCGACTTGCGGATGTCGAACGAGGTGCCGAAGGGGTCGTTGTCCACGATGTACTCGCGGAAGTCGGGCAGGCTCATCTCGCGGACATCGCGGGGCAGGTTGTTGTCGTGGAGCAGCCATCCGTTGCGGTCCGGACGGTAGGTGTCGGTAAATGTGGTGCCGATGGTTCCGTTGAGGCCCAGGGAGACGGACAGGAAGCTGTCCTCGATGTTCTCCTTGGTGGCAATGTCGATATGCGCTCCGGAGTAGTCGGCGAAGCTGGTCGCGGTGTAGACCTTGGTGACGGTGATGTTCTGGAGCACCGAACTGGAGAAGATATCCAGGGGGATGAGCTTGTTGTCCGGGTTCGGGGAGGCTACCGGCAGTCCGTTGAGGGTAGTAAGGCTGTAGCGGTCGCCTAGTCCGCGGACGAAGAGCTGTCCGGAGCTGTTGAACGATACGCCGCTCATGGTCTCCACGGCCTCGGCCACGTTGGAGAGGCCCTTCGCCGATATCTCAGCCGCACCTATATTCTCCACGGCCTGGGCCGATACCTTTCGGTCGTTGATCAGGGCGCCGACGGACTCGGGGTCCTTGCGGGCTATGATTACTGCGGTTTCCAGTGTCTCCGACTGGAATGTCATGCTGAGGTCCAGGGTCAGCTCATCGCCCTTCCCCAGTTTGATGACCTGGGACTTGAGGTCGTCGTAGCTTATGAAATAGAGGCCCAGGACACCCTCGACACCTTCAGGTATCTGGAGGATGTAGCTCCCGTCGGCCTCGGTCTGCGTGCCGGTCATATTCGCGGTAGGGTCATCCACAACCCTCTCGAACATGACTACTACGCCTGCGAGCGGCTCTCCGGTTTCACTGTCGCGGACCACGCCCTTGACAGTCTGTGCCAGTGCCGCCGCACTGTTGAATAAAATGAAAGTAGAGATGATGAAAACTGCTTTTAGAAGAAATCTGTTCATATATGCTTTCCTGTTTTACGGCCGCAAAAGTATGCCCCGCGTGTTTCAGCAGTGATACGGGCGGATTAAAATCATATTACGCGGTGTTACGGGAATGTAGCAGAAGTTTCAATGATGTTACGGCTGTTTCGGCAATATGTTGTATCTTAGATGCTTGAATTGTAACATCGCCTGTAACCATGAGTCACAGAAACACCATTTTCCGCCTTCTCACGGCCCTTCTGGCCGTATTGACGCTCATCCCTGCCGGTCTTGCCGCTCGCGGTACCGGAGAACACCGCATCATTCCCCGCCCTGCCTCAATCCATTTTACTTCAGGAGTTTATGATCCTGCGGCCGCTTCTTCTGCCTGCCCTGACGTGCGGATAAATCCCAGTCCCGGAGCCGTGTCCGGAGCTTACCGCCTGCGGGTGACCCCCGGGGGTGTGCAGGTCGAGGCCGCCGACAGCGCCGGGGCCTTCTACGCCATGCAGACCCTGGAGGCGCTGCGGGACCCGGCCACAGGCATTGTCCCATGCGTGGAGATAGAGGATGCGCCCCGCTTCCAGTGGAGGGGGTTCATGCAGGACGTGTCCCGGCATTTTTTCAGCATAGAGTACCTGAAGAGGCAGATAGACGCCATGGCCCGCCTGAAGCTCAATGTCCTGCACCTGCATCTGACCGATGCCGCCGGCTGGAGGGTGGAGATAGACCGCTATCCCCGGCTGACCTCCTTCGCCGCGTGGAGAGAGGGAGCGCTGTGGAAGGACTGGTGGTTCGGAGAGCGGAAGTACCTGCCGGAGGGGACACACGGGGCCTACGGGGGATATTATACTAAGGAGGAGCTGAGGGAGCTGGTGCAGTATGCGGCGGAGCGCTGCATCACCATTATCCCCGAGATAGAGATGCCCTCGCATTCGGAGGAGGTGCTGACCGCCTATCCGGAGCTTTCGTGTACGGGAGAGCCTTACCGGCACTCCGATTTCTGCATAGGTAAGGAGGAAACTTTTGAGTTTATTGAAAATGTACTCACGGAGATAATGGAGGTTTTCCCCTCGCAGTACATCCATATCGGAGGGGACGAGGCGTCCAAAAAAGCCTGGGCGGAATGTCCGCTGTGCCAGGCCCGCATGAAGGCGGAAGGTCTGGCGGATGTGGACGAACTACAGAGTTACATGATCAGACGGATAGGCCGTTTCCTCGAGGCTAACGGGCGGACGCCGGTCGGCTGGGACGAGATACTCCAGGGCGGGGCGGATTCGGCCGCAGTGGTCATGGCGTGGCGGAGCGTGGAGGAGGGAGAACGGGCCGCCTCGGGAGGCAACCGGACGGTCATGACCCCCGGAGCGTATTGTTATTTCGACACTTATCAGGACGATCCCTCCACGCTGCCTACGGCTATGGGCGGATATCTGCCGCTGTCTAAAGTCTACTCTTTCGAACCTGTACCATCCGGGCTCTCCCCCGATGAAGCCGCGAAGATAATAGGTGTGCAGGCCAATCTCTGGTGCGAATATGTCCCCACGGAGCCGCATGCCGAGCTGATGATCTACCCCCGGCTCTATGCCCTCGCGGAGGTGGCCTGGAGCCCCGCGTCCGGCCGGGACTATGAGGATTTCCACCGGCGGGCGCTGGCGCTGTGCGCTCAGATGGAGGCAGAGGGGTACAATGTCTTCGACCTGGCCCGCGAGGTGGGGGACCGTCCCGCCTCACAGCAGCCTGTGGAGCATTTGGCCCGGAGATGTAAGGTTATCTACAATGCACCTTATAATTCCACGTATGCCGCAGGAGGGGATACGGCTCTCACGGACGGTCTGCACGGAGGCTGGACCTACGGGGACGGCCGCTGGCAGGGCTTCATCTCCCGGGGGCGGCTCGATGTGACCGTGGACCTGGGCCGGGTGCAGGATGTATGCTCGGTGGAGCTGGACTTCATGCAGGTCTGCGGCCCGGAGGTCTTCCTGCCCGCGGAGGTGGTCATCTCCGCATCTTCGGACGGGGTTAGTTTTGTGGAACTGCGGCGCATCACCCGCGAGGTGGTCCGCGATGACCGCGTAACCTTCGTTACTGACGGGTGGTATGCCGGCGGCGGTGCGTCCGGTGCCTCCGACGTATCCGGTGCTTCTGCCGGAGCCTCTGTCTCCGCCCGCTACATCCGCGTCCAGGCCCGCTCCGGCCCCTACGGCGGATGGGTCTTCACCGACGAGATAGTCGTCCGCTGATTATTTTGTCGGGACGCGGAGGGCCCGCATGGCGTTGAGGACGGCCAGGACGGTGACGCCGACGTCGGCGAAGACGGCGAGCCACAGGGTGCCGAGGCCGAAGGCGGCGAGGAGCAGGATGGCGGCCTTGATGCCGATGGCCAGCCAGACGTTCTGGCGGGCGATGCGGAGGGTGCGGCGGGAGATGGAGACGGCCGTTGCGATCTTGGTGGGACGGTCGTCCATCAGCACCACGTCGGCGGCCTCTATGGCTGCGTCGCTGCCGAGTCCGCCCATGGCGATGCCTACATCGGCGCGTTTTAGCACCGGGGCGTCGTTGATGCCGTCCCCGACGAAGGCGAGGCTGGTGCCGCGGGGCTTGGCGGCCAGCAGCTCTTCCAGGCACCGGACCTTGTCGGCGGGCAGCAGGCCGGCGCGGTAGGAGTCGATTCCGAGCCTGGAGGTCACGTCGCGGGCCGTTTCATCCCGGTCGCCGGTCAGCATGACGGTGTTTTTGACCCCGAGCCGGCGGAGGGCCGATATTGCCTCCGCGCTGTCCTCCTTCACCCTGTCATTGATGACGATGTGTCCGGCGTATTGTCCCTCCACCGCTACGTGGATGATGGTGCCGGTGCGGTGACAGTCGTGCCATGCGGCTCCGACAGCCTCCATCATCCTGGCGTTGCCCACACAGACCGTGCGGCCTTGCACATTGGCCCTGATGCCCTGACCGGCGATTTCCTCCACGTCCGTGACTGAGCAGCCGTCGGTCGCCTCGTTGGGGAATGCCGCCCTGAGGGCCTCGCCTATCGGATGGGTGGAAAAATGCTCCACGTGGGCGGCCAGATGCAGGAGCTCGTGCTCCGTGAGATTTTCCGGATGCACGGCTTCCACTGCGAATTCTCCTCGGGTGAGGGTGCCGGTCTTGTCGAATACCACGGTCCCGACATTTGCCAGGGAGTCCATGAAGCTGCTGCCCTTGATGAGGATGCCTCTGCGGGAGGCGCCGCCCAGACCGCCGAAGAAGGTGAGGGGGACGCTGATGACTAAGGCGCAGGGACAGGATACCACCAGGAAAATGAGGGCGCGGTGGAGCCAGGTGGCGAAGGAGGAGGCGAAGCCGTTTCCGGACAGCAGTGGCGGTACGAATGCCAGCAGGAGGGCGGCGGAGACCACTATCGGGGTGTAGATGCGGGCGAAGCGGGTGATGAAGGACTCGCTGCGGGACTTGCGGGAGTCGGCGTTTTCCACGAGCCGGATGATCTTCGAGACAGTGCTCTCGCCGAAGGTTTTCGTGGTCCTGATGCGGAGGACACCGGAGAGGTTGATGCAGCCGGAGGCCACGTCGTCGCCTTTTTCGACGTCCCGGGGCAGGCTCTCGCCGGTGAGGGCCACGGTGTTGAGGGAGGAGGAGCCTTCGATGACGGTGCCGTCGAGGGGTATTTTCCCGCCGGGCCGGACTACGATGACCTCTCCGATGCTGACCTCTTCGGGAGTGACGGTCCGGGTCTGCCCGCCGCGCTCCACCTCGGCTGTGTCCGGGCGGATTTCCATCAGGTGCGAGATGCTGTCCCGGCTCCGGCCCTCGGCGTAACTCTCGAACAGCTCGCCTACTGCGAAGAACAGCATGACGAAGACCGCTTCCGGAAACTCCGTCTCCGCTCCGGGCAGGAAGCCTATGCAGAGGGCACCGATGGTGGCCAGAGACATGAGGAAGTGCTCGTTGAAGATGTTTCCGCGGGCAATGCCTTCGGCCGCTTCTTTCAGGGTGCCGGTGCCGATGAGCAGGTAGGGGACGAGATATATTATGAGCAGCTGCCAGGTCTGCAGGGCGCAGTATCTCTCGATGAGGACGGCTGCGGCGAGCAGGACGGCTGTGACAGCGATGAGGATTATCTGCCGCTTCGTGCTGCTGTGGGCGTGGCGGTGATGCTCGTGCTTGTGCTCGTGGTTGTTGTGCCCTTCTGTGTCCTCATGGGTGTGACAGCTGTGACAGCTGTGGCTGCCGTGAGCCTTGCCGTCGGATTTCAGCAGGTTTTCGCTTTGTATCGGCTGTGCCTGCAGCTTATTTTGCAGATGTATCGCACGCTGTTGCTGTTTTCTCATAAACTTCCATTTTGTTTATGGTGCGAAATTACAGATGCCGGGATGCAACTAAGTTTCAGAGGGCGGGCCGGATGTCAGTTTGCAACCGGGTTGCATGGTGGAGAATGGTCGTGGCAGTTGTGTCTGTGCGCTTAGACTATGGGCTTGCGTTTGGAACACTCGGGGCAGAGACCCTTGACGGTATAGTTGATGGTCTCGATGTGATAACCTTCCGGCAGGGCGACTATGGGTATCTTGACGTCCTCGATGCAGAATGTCCGGCGGCACTCCTCGCAGTAGAAATGGATGTGACGGTTTTCGACCCGGCAGACGGTGGACTCGCAGCGGCATATCTCGTATTTTGTGGATCCGCTGCCGTCCTCGAACGAATGAATCGCGTGATGTTCGAGCAGGACGTTGAGGGTACGGAATATCGTGGACTTGTCCATGGTCTCCAGCTCTGTCTCCAGTTCTGTCATGGATACGGGATGAGTGAGCTCCGATAGTTTCTGGAGTACAAGGATGCGGGCCGCGGTCGGGTGGATGCCGTGGGCCTGGAGTTGCTGTTCGATAGTTTCTACTGCCATTTCCTTAGGTTTTCTGATGCGAAGATGGAAAAAAGTGCGGAAAAATGAAAGATAAATCGTCGAAAGCTGCTGTGCCTGCCTATGGTTGGCCTAATCGCGGGTATGTTGTTGCCCGCTGCAGGCGAGGGCGCTGAGAAGTGTGAGGCAGGCGGGAGGTGCATCGGGTCTGCCCCACTGGAGGTCAATGCCGAAGAGTCCGGAGGTGGTGCGGGTTACGTCGAAGCCGAGAGCCTCGAGGGAGGGGCGGATGCTTTCGGGGTGGCGGCAGGGCAGGCTATCGCGGCGGGTGCAGTGCTCCGGCGGGCAGAGCAGGCAGGTGCCGGCGAAGAAAGCGCGGGCGGCAGGGGCTCCTCCGGCATTGGCTACGCTGGACATGGCTGTCTGTGGGTTTCGAAGTGTTGTCCGTTCAGCCTGAGCCTCAATATCCTGCTCCATTCCGAGGAGCATCCGGTCGAGCCGCTGCCGTTCTCGGCGGATAATCAGGTCTGCGGTCTCCGGTGTGAGCGCGACTCCTTCCGAAGGAGTTATCATGGTGGCCAGCAGGGAGATGGTGGTGTATTGTTCCAGAAGTGCCGTCTCGTCGAAATCGTATGGAGGGCAGGCCCAGCAGTTGCCGTAGCGGCCGCATTCACGGCAGTATCCCCGTACCCTCCCGAAGTCCCGGTAGCCGGCGATGTATTCGGCCATCGGCATTTTCAGCCAGCGGTCCTGCGCGGTGTATGCCGCTGAATGGTCTGCCGCATTAAGCTGTGTCATATTCTCTTCTGTCACGTCTTTCTGTGCCATATTCGTCCGCAAATATACTCAATCCTTCCGCAACGGCAGCAAATCCCGCGAATCGGTGCCGTTGTGGAAAAGCGGACGTCGGAGCATACGTCAAAAAATAATCGGCACCTGAACCTATAAAGAAAAAAATTATTTTTAACTTTGAGACAGAAATCCAAAATCTACTGAGCCATGAAAACAAATGCATTTCTTTCAACACGCTGCTTGTGTGCAGCCATGACCGGATTCCTGATGCTGGCGGCAGTTTCGTGCGGGCAGAAGGACAATGGTACGGGGCTGGTCTCCGTGAAGTATTCGCAGCTGCCGCAGGGGGAGGATCTGATGCTGTCGGAGCTGGTCGGAGAGCCGGAGTTCATTGTCCTGGACAGCGACACTGCGGTGGCCTATACGCCTATGGCATGGATCAATGTGTCGGACAACTACATTTCCACCTATTCGATTGCGCCGCGGACGCCTTTGAAGCTCTTTGACCGCTCTACAGGGAAATTCCTGAGGACCTATGGAGCTGTAGGCCGCGGCCCCGGGGAGTTCCTGCAGATATCGTCCGTGCAGATAGACGAGGCGGGAGGGAAGATCTGGATGAGGACTTATCCGGATATCAATCAGTTGCACGCCTACGATATCGCCACCGGGGAGATGGAGGATGTACCGTTGGCCTACAGCACGGATGACGGGTCGTGGCTGGACTACGGTTTCAGTGTTGACAGCCGTGAGCGGAACATCACGGTGGCAGTGCTGCCGGAGGATAACGGCTGTCCGGCTCTGGCCTGGTGCCAGGACTATGAGGGCAATGTGCTCTGGGAGATACCCAGGACGTATTCGCTTCCGGAAGACAACCGTGTTGTGTTGGAAACTGACCGCAATGTACCGGGGATGCTGGATGTGTTCCGTAACTCTACCAATACTATGCAGGATACGGCGTATCTTGTGGGACGCGGAAAGATTCACCCGCTCTTTACCGTAAGTTTCGGACAGACTGAACAAAGTGGCGGCGGGTATAAGGAGGATAATTACAAGTACTCTGGTATGGTACTGCCGGACTATGTGGTGATGAACGTCAGCAAGCAGGGCAAATCGGTGATAAAGGAAGGGGTTCTGCACATCAATGTGGAGTCATCGCCTGGGGTAATCTTAGACCGCAGGACTGGTGAGGTGTATCTCGGGGAATTGGTTAACGACTTGGTGGATGGCTCTTTTGCGGAGGAGTTTAAAGATGGCTGTCTGGTTGTAAGATCGGATGCGGTGAGCTTCATGGAGAACGGCCGCACCGCTCTCGAGTCCGGCAATCTCAGTGATGCCGCCCGTGCCCGTATCTCGGAAATCCTCTCGGTGCTCTCGGAGGAGGACAATGATGTGCTGATGATTGCGCCGCTCAACAAGTAGCGCCCGTTCTTTTCCACAAGGGCTGCGGATTCGCGGAATACACTCCTTCGGAAGGAGTCGTGAAAATGTGCGTTTATGGCACTCCTTTGGAAGGTGGGAAGAGAAAAGTTTTGTATTTTTGGGAACTTTTCAGGAAAAGGTTCGGTATAATGGCAAGATTCAAGGATAGAAGAAGCATACGGAAATATTCTCGGCGCGGGTTGCCGGAGGGTTTGATTACGGCTTTGGCCGGGGAGGCTTCGAGGGCTGCGACTATGGGCAATATGCAGCTGTATTCGCTGGTGGTCACTGAGGACGGGCCGGAAAGGGAGGCTCTGGCAGCGGCGCATCATCATCAGCCGATGGTTCTGGAGGCTCCGGTGGTGCTGACGTTCTGCGCGGACTTTCACAGGTTCAGCAGGTGGTGTGAGGAGCGGGACGCTGCGCCGGGCTATGGCAATTTTGTCTCTTTCATCAACGCGGCTACGGACACACTGCTGTTTGCCCAGGCGTTCATCACTCTGGCGGAGGAGTGCGGTCTGGGTACCTGCATCCTTGGTACGACGGTCTATAATCCCGATAAGATCATAGAGGCCCTGCATCTGCCGCCCCTGGTGGTGCCGGTGCTGACCGTCACTCTCGGCTGGCCGGACGAGGCTCCGGAGCAGACTGACCGCCTGCCGGTGGAGGCCATCCTGCACGCCGGTCATTATCGCGACTACACCGCGGAGGATATCGACCGCATATACGCTGATAAGGAGGCACTTCCAGAGAGCAGTTATTTCGTGGAGCTCAACGGCACGGAGAACCTCGCCCAAGTATTCACCCGCTTCCGTTTCACGCGGCAGGAGTGCCTGGAGATGTCCGCCAAGATGCGGGAAGTACTGAAGTCGCAGGGGTTCTGTGAATGAGGTAAGGGCGGATAAACGGCAAACAGTAACAGTAAGTAGTGCATCACCCTAAAAATGTAAAAATCTGGTGTATAAGGCTTTATGATGAGGCGGTGTGCTTTTCGGCATGCTCCGGACTGGCGGCAAGCACATGTACCTTTCATAAGCCTCTGATTATTGAGTGATTACAAAACTACCCCGCGTCAGTACCGACCGTAAGTTTTGCTCAGATTGCCAAATATGTTACATTTGCGTACTGAAAGTTCAGACTGACGCACAATATGGAAATTTTCATTGACATAGTAGCCGTGATACTCGGCATCGTAGGCCTTCTCGGCTGTATTCTGCCCGTGCTGCCCGGCCCTCCGTGCAGTCTGGCAGGCATGTTTCTGCTCTTTCTCTGGGGCTCGCCCTGCGCATTGGACGACATTACATGGCGTCTGCTGATCATCATGCTGATAGTTACGGTGGTGGTGACGGTGCTGGACTATGTGGTGCCGGGTTGGCTGACCCGGGTGACCGGCGGCACGAAGTACGCCTCGCGCGGTGCGACGGCCGGCATGCTCGTAGGCATTCTGTTCTTCCCGCCCTGGGGCATGATCGCCGGAGCCTTCATCGGGGCCCTCGCCGCCGAACTCTACTGGGGCGAGAAGAAGATGGGGCAGGGTCTCAAGGCCGCGACAGGCTCATTTCTCGGCTTCCTGCTCGGAACAGGCCTCAAGCTTGCCGCTTCCGGAGTGATGCTCTACTACGTCATCATTGCCCTCATTCCGTAAATTATGCGGTTTTCATTATGCAAATCTCATAATGAAATTTGCATAATGAAAAATTCATAATTACATTTGTGTCTGTAAACCATAGTAGTAAATACAGACGCGATATGAATCCTTTTATCATTGTCGGAGACGTTCCGAAAGAATACTTCTGTGACCGGGTAGCAGAATCAGACCACATAATCCGAAGTGTTACCGGAGGTGCAAATATGTGCCTTATCTCTGAGAGGCGGTTGGGCAAATCCAAACTCATCCGTTTCTGCTATGACAGGGAGGAAATATCTGACAGATACTACACATTCTATGTGGATATTCTGCATACTGCATGTTTTCAGGAATTTACATATGAATTCGGTCAGGCTGTCTTCAACCGTCTGCGCTCCAGGAGCCGGAAGATGCTGCAGAATTTTGTCCAGGGTCTTAAATCCATCAATGCGGAATTCGGCTTCGACCCGGTCAGCGGCCTTCCGACATTCAGCTTAGGGCTTGGAGACATATCCCGCCCCGAATATACGCTGACGGAGATCTTCCAGTGTCTTGAGCAGGCAGACCGTCCGTGCATCGTGACTTTCGACGAGTTCCAGCAGATAGGCAAGTATCCTGAGAAAAATATCGAGGCCCTTCTCCGTTCGCATATCCAGCATCTGGGCAATGTGCATTTTATATTCTCCGGCAGTGAGACCCACATGCTGTCGCAGATGTTCATGTCATCGTCCAGGCCGTTTTATCACAGTGCCTCGATGCTGGAACTGAAACCGATTGATCCCGAGAAATATTCAGAATTCGTCATAAGACATTTTGAGAAAGGAAAGAAAAAAATTGCTTCGGAGGCGGTCGGCAAGGTGTACGGGCTTTTCGAAGGCAATACGTACTGTATGCAGAAGACTTTTCACGAGGCATACGCGACCGTGCCCGAGGGCGGGGAATGTACGGTGGCGATATTGAGGGAGACTGTGGACTCCATCATAGAGGAGGCTTCTGTGGGCTATCGTATGATGCTTTCGGATATTCCGTTAAGGCAGAAGGAACTGCTGTATGCCGTAGCCGGGGATGTCCGTGCCCAAAAGATAATGGGGGTGGATTTCCTCCGCCGTCACTCTCTCGCCTCCAGCAGTGCAGTGCAGACAGCGGCGGCCAAGCTGACAAGTATGGAACTGCTGGCGGTCAGGGACGGAGTGTATTATGTCCCGGATATTCTTCTGAGAATGTTCCTGCAGCGGCTGATGAATCCTCAGAAGGAGTTTTTCCCGGAAGAATAATCAGACGGTGGTGTAATTGCCGCGGGAGAGGACGATGATGCGGCAGGCCATCTCGAAAAATACGGCGCGGCGGAAGGTGTCGGGGAAGTCGGGGCCGCAGGCGACCTGTCCATGGTTGGACATCAGGACAATGTCGTGGGCGGTGAGGGCTTCCACGACCGCAGCGGCGAGTTCCGGGCTACCGGGCGGGAGGAACGGCACCACCGGCACTTCACGGCCGACGTAGAGCGGTCCTTCGAGGGTTACGTTGAAATCCCGGGGCTTGTCCTTCATGCAGGCTACGACCGTGGCGTATGGGGACTGGAAGTGCAGGACGCAGCCGACTTCCGGCCTTTTCCGCATTGTTCCCAAATGGAATCCGGCCTCCATCGTAGGACGCACCCCGTTCAGGGAGGTGCCGTCGCTGATGCAGCAGAGGGCGACCTGGTCCTCCCGCAGCTCCCCGAGCCAGGAGCCGGTCGCCGAGAGGAGGGCGCAGTCCTCATTGTCCTGGCCCTTGCACCGCAGGGAGAGGTTGCCACTGCTGCACGACAGCAGCCCGGCCTCGGCACACTTGTGGGCACATTCCAGAAAATATTGTACTTCCTTTTCCATTTTACAGGATTTTACTGATTCCCCTGAGCCAGTTCCTGCTCTACGGGGTCGTCGTAGAGTTCCTGCAGCCGCAGGAGTTCCTTGTGCAGTTTCTTCTGGATGCGGCGGTAGGAGCGGTCTCCGTAGAGGTTGTGCATCTCGGTGGGGTCCTTCTCGAGGTCGTAGAGCTCCCAGGAGTCAATGTCGTGGCCGTAGAAATGAATGAGTTTATAGCGGTCGGTGCGGACTCCGTAGTGGCGGCGGGCAGCGTGCTCACCGGGATATTCGTAGAAGTGGTAGTAGAGGGACTTGCGCCAGTGCTTGCCTTTTTCGACCTTGCCGGTGCGCAGGAAGGAGAGGTAGGACTCGCCCTGGATGTCGTCGGGCACGGGCACTCCGGCCATCTCGAGGAAGGTGGGGGCGTGGTCGATATTCTGGACGAAGGCGTCGACCTGGCCGTGGAAGCCGCCGGGATAGTGGGCCAGCAGGGGAGTGCGGAAGGATTCCTCGTACATGAAGCGCTTGTCGAACCAGCCGTGCTCACCCATGTAGAAGCCCTGGTCGGAGGTGTAGATGACGAGGGTGTTGTCCCATAGACCGCTCTCCATCAGGTAGTCGAGGACGCGGCCGATGTTGCGGTCCACGGAGCGGATGACGCTCAGGTAGTCGCTCATGTAGCGGCGGTACTTCCACTCGGCGAGGGCCTTGCCGGTGAGGCTGTCGGCCTTGAACTGCCCGATAATGGGGTCGTAGTAGGCGTCCCAGACGGCTTTCTGCTCCGGGGTCATGTGTCCGGCGGTGATGTTTTTACCGTCGCCTCCGCTGCTGTACATGGCGCGGCCGTATTCTTCCAGTCGGAGCCGGTATGTATCTCGCCCTCTTTGTCGGCCATCTTCAGGTCATAGACTAAGTCCATGTGGCGGTCTATCTCCATCTCCTGGGCGGCTGCGGCGGGACGTCCCTCGTAGTCGTCGTAGAAGTTGTCAGGCAGGGGCAGTTCGGCGTCATCGAAGGCCCCGAGGTCCTGCAGGTCAGGCATCCAGGTGCGGTGGGGCGCCTTGTGGTGCAGCAGCAGGCAGAACGGTTTCTCGGGATCGCGCTTGTTCTCGAGCCAGTCGAGGGCCAGGTCGGTGGTGATGTCGGTGGCGTAGCCGGGGATGACGCGGCGCTCTCCGTTATCTATAAAGGTAGGGTTGTAGTACTGGCCCTGTCCGATGAGGATGTTCCAGTAGTCGAAGCCGGTGGGGTCGGAGGTCAGGTGCCACTTGCCGATGACGGCGGTTTCGTAGCCGGCCTGGCGCAGGAGCTTTGGGAAGGTCTGCTGGCTGCCGTCGAAGGTGCGGGTGTTGTCGGTGAATCCGTTCTTGTGGCTGTGCTTGCCGGTGAGCAGGCAGGCCCGGCTGGGACCGCTGATGGAGTTGGCCACGAAGCTCTGCGTGAATATCATGCCCGAATCCGCCAGCCGGTCGATGTTCGGGGTCTCGATCAGGCCGTGCCCGTAGGCGCCGATGGTCTGATACGAGTGGTCGTCGCTCATGATGTAGATGATGTTGAGCGGTTTGCGGGATTCCTGCCCGTCTGCTTCCGAGGCATCCTGTCCGCATCCGGTACATACCGTGCAGGATACGGGCATGGCCAGGACGGCCTTTATGGTCCATTTATTTCTCTTCATTTTTTGCGGATTAACCTGACAAAAATACAAAAAAACGGCGGAACGGCGGTGGAATAGGAAGAAAAAGCCGCGCTCCGGGGTGTGGGGCGCGGCTTCTGCGGTGCGGCGGTCCGGGCTGTGGAAGTCCTATTTGTCTCCCTCGGAGCCGGAATCGTTCCGGAGCTGGAACAATATGGGCATGGCGTAGGTTATGCGGACAGGCTTTCCATCCACATAGCCCGGAGTCCAGTTGGCCGGAGACTTGGAGATGATCCTTACGACTTCGTTGTTCAGTAGTTCGTGGACGCCTCTGATGACAGAAATGTCCGATATGGTGCCGTCAGTGTTTATTATGAACTTTACTGTGACTAATCCGGAGATTCCAGCTTCTTTGGCTTCCTTAGGGTAAACCAGATTGCCGTAAACCCACTTGGTAAACTCGTTGATATCGCCGCCGTTGAACTTGGGTTTGACATCTGCGTCGACAAAACGGATAACTTCCTGCTGGTCTGCATTAGGTGAGGTGAGTTCAGTTACGGCAGGTGTACTGGAGTCGGAAGGGGTGACGGGAGTGTCTACGTCTGAGCTGCTGCTCAGGATCAGTGTAAGAAGGGGCAGGCAGGCGAGCCAGGCAAGTGCCGCCCATTTAGAGGTTTTGAGTTTCTGCATCATGGTAATTCGGTTTTTGAGCTTGCAGTGGTTGAAGCTGTTCGCGATCAGGAAACGTCGGTCTCCCACAGCTTTTCTGACAAGCAGGAGTTGATATTTAGTAGCATCGATGCCATGTTTTAGGACTGCCTCGTCGGTCTCGTATTCGTGCAGCATCCGCAGCTCCGAGAGCATTATCCACACGAGGGGGTTGAACCAGTAGATGGCGCAGACGAGCGACATCAGGAGTATGTCGGCGGAGTGGCGGAGCCGGGTGTGCATGTACTCGTGCAGCAGTATTTCCGGGTGCCGTTCGTAGTCGCTGCGGCTGATTACTATGTGGTTGAGAAAACTGAATGAGGGCAGTGCGGTACCGGGGGTGTGGACCTTGCGGCCCTTGTAGCGGAATCCCGGATTGTCCCTGATGACCCGGAGGATCCTGAGCAGGGACAATCCGGTGAAGGTCAGGGCAGCGGCGCATCCTGCGGCATATACCCACAACAGGAGGGTTCTCCAGTCGAAGCCACCACTGACGGCCGTTCCGCCCTCCTCCGGGCTTCCCGCCGCCAGCGCCTCGGGAATGACAATCCGGGGCAGCGGCAGCACTTCCGCGGGAGAGGGCAGCCCGAGCATTGCCGCCGCGCCTTCCGCATTGAACCTCAGGAGCGGCAGCAGCATGCAGACGGCCGTCCCCGCCAGCAGGATTATCCTGTTCAGGCGGAAGAGCGTTGTCCTCCTCATGAAAAGCATGAAGAAGGCGTAGAATGCCGTAAGCAGCAACGTGCTTCTGATGAGCCAGGGTATCATTTTCTCTTGTTTTTATTTTTACCTTCTATCTCGGCTATCAGGGCCTTCAGCTCGTCGAGCCCCATTTTCTCTTCCTCCACGAATTGCGATACTAAGCTGCTGTAGGAGTTGCCGTAGTACCTGGACACCACGTCCCCGACGGTGCGGCCGCGGTACTCCCGCTCGCTGACGGCGACGCTGTAGAGGAAGGAGTTGGCCATGGGCCGGCGCACTACGAAGCCCTTCTCCTCCAGGAATTTGACCTGAGTGGCCACAGTGTTGTAGTTGGGCCGCGGCTCGGGCATTGCCGCCACTATGTCGCGGATGAACATGTCCCCGTTCTTCCAGAGGATGTTCATGACTTCTTCTTCCTTTGCGGTGAGTCTCTGTTTCATGATTTTTCCTTTTACGGTGCAAATATAATAAAAGTTTTCGTTACTCCTAATATTTTTAGGAGTTTTCCGAATATTTTTCGTAAAACCGAAGGATGTGGAAAAATTCACGAAAATCCTTGTAGATTAAAATATTAGTGGTATATTTGCAGCCCGCGAAAAGTGCGCGGAGACTATTAGTTCATTGATTAACAACAAATTAATTAAACCAATGCCTGGATTAATTGGAAAAAAAATCGGAATGACTTCCGTTTTCGATGCTGATGGGAAGAATATCCCATGCACCGTTATTGAGGCTGGTCCCTGTGTTGTCACGCAGATTCGTACAGTAGAGAAAGATGGTTATGCCGCTGTACAACTTGCCTATGACGAGATGAAAGAAAAACACACCAGCAAGGCTCTCAAGGGCCATTTTGACAAGGCAGGAACCACACCCAAGCGCAAACTGGTGGAGTTCAAGGCGGACTTCCCCAAGGAGCTCAAGCTTGGAGACACAGTGACCGTTTCAGACCTCAGCGAGGGAGTGGAATGGGTAGACGTTACCGGTATCTCTAAAGGTAAGGGATTCCAGGGCGTCGTTAAGCGTCACGGATTCGGCGGCGTGGGCGGAGCTACCCACGGTCAGGCCGACAGACTCCGTCACCCTGGTTCTATGGGTGCATCCTCTTGGCCTTCAAGAGTATTCAAGGGTATGAGAATGGCAGGCCGCATGGGCGGTGACCGCGTAAAGGTTCTCAACCTCAAAGTTATCAAGGTTATCCCTGAGAACAATCTGGTTCTCGTGAAGGGTTCTATTCCCGGAGCTAAGGGTTCATACGTAATCGTGGAGGACTAACGTTATGGAATTGTCAGTTTACAAAATCGACGGAACAGAATCGGGAAAGAAAGTGACCCTGGATTCGACTATCTTCGGTATTGAGCCGAATGACCACGCGATCTATCTCGACGTAAAGCAGTACCTGGCCAACCAGCGTCAGGGTACCCATAAGACCAAGGACCGTTCCGAGGTCAGCTACAGCACCAAGAAAATGGGTCGTCAGAAAGGCGGCGGCGGAGCACGTCACGGCAGCATCAAGTCCAACATCTACGTAGGCGGTGGCCGTGCATTCGGTCCCAAGCCCCATGACTACGGCTTCAAGCTCAACAAGAAGCTCAAACAGCTGGCCCGTTACTCGGCTCTGACCTACAAGGCCCAGGAGAATGCCATCATCCTGGTGGAGCCTTTCAGCATGGACGCTCCCAAGACCAAGGAGTTCATCCAGATTCTGGACAATATCAAAGCCAACGGAAGAAGGACCCTGTTCGTACTTCCCGAAAACAGTGAGAATATTTACAAGTCTTCACGCAACCTTCAGAATGTCAATGTAATCTCCGTAGACGAGATCAACACTTACAACATCATGAACGCCTATCAGCTCGTGATGGTGGACGGTGTTCAGGACATCATTGCAGCAAGACGCAAATAAACCATAGGAGACATGGGAATTATCATTAAGCCTATCGTAACAGAGAAAATGACGGTTCTGGGCGATAAATTGAACCGTTACGGTTTCATAGTAGACCGTGCAGCCAACAAGATAGAGATCAAGAAGGCTGTCGAGGAGCACTACGGAGTGACAGTGAAGGACGTAAACACTGTCAACTACCATGGCAAACGCAAGAGCCGCTACACCAAGGCGGGATTACTCAGAGGCCGTGCCAACCACTATAAGAAAGCTTATGTGACACTGGCAGGCGAGGATAAGATCGATTTCTATAGCAACATTTAATCCTATGGCAATACGTAAATTCAAACCGACCACACCCGGTCAGAGAAATAAAGCGATAAGCGCATTTGACGAGATTACCTGCACGACTCCCGAGAAGTCCCTTCTCGAGCCCATCAGGAAGTCCGGCGGCCGCAACAACACCGGCAAGATGACCATGCGCTACATCGGTGGCGGACACAAGAGAATGTACCGTATCATCGACTTCCGTCGTGACAAGGACAACTGCCCCGCAACCGTTAAGACCATTGAGTACGATCCCAACCGCAGTGCACGCATTGCGCTGGTAGTGTATGCCGACGGCGAGAAGAGATACATCATCGCTCCCGCAGGTATCCGCGTAGGCCAGACCATCATGTCAGGTCCCGGCGTGGCACCCGAGCTCGGCAACGCTCTCCCTCTCTCAGAGATTCCTCTGGGAACTGTCATCCACAACATCGAGCTCCGTCCCGGTCAGGGTGCCGCTATGGCCCGCAGCGCCGGAACATACGCTCAGCTCACCGCACGTGAGGGCAAGCACGCCATCCTTCGCCTCCCTTCGGGCGAGACCAGAATGGTGCTCGTAACCTGCCGTGCCACCGTGGGTACAGTATCCAATTCCGACCACAACCTCGAATCGTCCGGTAAGGCAGGACGCAGCCGCTGGCTCGGCCGCAGACCCCGCAACCGCGGCGTTGTGATGAACCCTGTCGATCACCCTATGGGTGGTGGTGAAGGACGCGCCTCCGGAGGGCATCCCCGCTCGCGCAAGGGTATTCCTGCAAAGGGTTACAAGACACGTAATCCGAAGAATACTTCGAACAAGTTTATCATCGAAAGACGTAAGAAATAACCGGAATAAAATCAGAGAATTATGAGTAGATCACTTAGAAAAGGTCCCTACATCCAGGAAAGTCTCGAGAAGAAGGTTCTGGCCATGAACGAGGGTTCCAAGAAGAAAGAAGTCATCAAGACCTGGTCCCGCGCCAGCATGATCTCTCCTGACTTTGTCGGCCATACCATCGCTGTACACAACGGAAACAAGTTTATTCCGGTATACGTTACCGAGAACATGGTAGGACACAAGCTCGGAGAGTTTGCGCCGACCCGTACATTCAAAGGACATTCGGGCAACCGTTAATAATTAAAAAGAATCACAATGGGATCTCGTAAGAAAGAAATGGCCGACAGGCTGAAAGAAATAAAGAAGACAACAGCGATCGCAAAGCTGAACGATGTACCCACATCGCCCCGCAAGATGCGACTGGTCGCTGACATGATCAGAGGCGTTGAGGTCAACCATGCTCTTGATATCCTCAAATATACCAAGAGAGAGGCCTCTATCCGTCTGGAGAAGCTCCTCAGAAGCGCCATTGCCAACTGGGAAGCCAAGAACGAAGGTGCCCGTAAGGAACTCGAGGACGGCAACGTCATCGTGCAGACCATCATGGTCGGCCAGGGCACGACCCTCAAGCGTATCCGCACAGCCCCTCAGGGCCGCGCCGGACGTATCCGCAAGCGCTCCAACCATGTGACCATCATCGTCGGAGTGAAACCCGCGAAAGCAGAAGTCAATAACGAACCCGCTAATCAGGAGGAAAAATAAATGGGACAGAAAATCAACCCTATCAGCAACAGAATAGGAATCATCCGCGGCTGGGACTCCAATTGGTACGGCGGGGATGACTATGCAGCAAAGCTGCTCGAAGACTCCAAGATACGTGAGTACCTCAATGCCCGTATCTCCAAAGTCAACCTCTCCAAGATCGTCATCGAGAGGACTCTCAAGCTCATCACAGTGACCATCCACACAGCCCGTCCCGGCGCCATCATCGGCAAGGGCGGCCAGGAGGTTGACAAGCTGAAGGAGGAGCTCCGCAAGATCACCAACAAAGAGGTGCAGATCAACATCTTCGAGGTCAAGAGACCCGAGCTCGACGCCAACATCGTAGCCAACAACATCGCCCGTCAGGTGGAAGGCCGTGTATCATACCGCCGCGCCATCAAGATGGCAGTTGCCAGCACCATGCGTATGGGCGCCGAGGGTATCAAGATCCTCATCAGCGGCCGCCTCGGTGGTGCTGAGATGGCCCGCAAGGAACTCTACAAGGAGGGCCGTACACCTCTGCACACCTTCCGTGCCGATATCGACTACGCACTCGCCGAGGCCCACACCAAGGTAGGCGTTCTGGGTATCAAGGTATGGATCTGCAACGGTGAGGTCTATGGCAAGCGTGACCTCTCCCCCAACGTAGGTACATTCGCAAAGCCTACCGGAGGCTCAGGTGATCGCCGTGACGACCGCCGCGGACGCGGAGGCCGCCGCCGTGACCGCCGCCCCCGTGGAGGCAACCGCGACAACGCAGCAGAGTAATTCATTCTCAATACTTGTTTGACCGACCGCTCCGGACTGATGCCCGGGGCGGTTGTTTTTTGCCCACGTCCTGCACATGCCTCCCCGCTCCAGTGCCTCATCTCCAGCGCTCCATTCCAGTGCCTTTACTCGAAAGCCTCTCGTCTCCATGCGCCTCACAGTCTGTAAGCGCATATTCTTTATATCTGCGTGTAATTCATTCATTTACGAAAATCAGCTCTCTACAGACTCATACGAACTTTTTTCCAGAAACCACTCTACAGCGGTTATAACCTCCCTTGAGCCCCAGTTGCCCCCTGTGTCTGTTATCCCACATTTTTCGTTATCTACCTGATTTTTCTATATTTGCGTCCTTTTCGCCTTTTACAGACTGCCCTGATACCCGGCAAGTCTGTAAAGCGGTTGCTTGCATAACTCGCTGCTTGTCAGTATACTGTGTCCGTCATTGAAAAACAGACTGACAAGGTCAAAAACACCATACCCTTTCCACAGCTGTTGCAGCGTATCTATTTTCCAGATGTCATACATTTTAAACAAGCAGTCTGTAGCATGGCAGCACCACCTATTTTGCTTATTTCCAGAAGATTGACCATATTTAAAAATTACAGACACTTGGAAAGGACGCACCAGTCAGGACACAATCACCCGCCCGGGCATACAAAGCCGGACCGCCCAAAAATTTTTCAAACGCACCTGCCTTGGCCTTCAGTCGATTGCGCTCAACCACGCAAACTTTTTTACCGAACTGGCAACCCGCATTTCCCAAAACCAAATCATTTGCCTACCTTTGTCCACAAGTGAAACGGCAAAGGCAACCCAGCCAACCAGCCGGAACACCGAACTCAAACACTAAACACAAAGTAAGATTAGAGGGGACAGATTATGAAAAACACCTGTGTATATCATCTGTGCGTGTCCTGCAAGAAGGGTCTGATGTTCAGAGGCCGCCAGGACTACATCCGTTTCATCAACAACATGGCACTGCTGGCGTATAAATACCACATACGCATACTCGCTTTCGCCGTGATGTCCAACCACTACCACATCGGCATCATGACCGATGACTTTGAGAAGTTCTTCAAAAGCCTGAAGGTCAGCTATTCAAACTATTACTATCACAAGTACGGAGCCAGCCTGCCGCGTACATCAAGTTTTGTTCAGGAGGCTATCGGCAACCTGCACATTGTCACGCTTATAGCCTATGTCCTGCGAAACCCTGTCCACCACGGAATCGTAGGGCATCCGTTCGCCTACCCGTATTCATCGGCCGGATGCTGTTTTTCCTATAACGGAACACTGTATAGTATTGGGCATGCACCTGTGATAAAGCGTGTTACGACAACTGCTCCAAGCGAATACAGCAGCAACAGCGACCGCGAGGGAATGATCGACCCGATGACCTTCGTGGATTTTCGGATGACAGAGACTCTCTTCACCTCTTCCGGCAGGTTGATGTATTTTCTGTCAAGATATTCCGGACCAAAATGGGAGCAGGAGCAACGAAAGGAGGACAGTTCGGTCAAGCCCATAACCCTCCAGAGCGTCGAGTGCCAGGGTATCGACATCGAAGCCTGCATGAAGAACGAGAAAGGTCACTCCAGCCTGTTGATCCCCGATCAACTGCTGTGCGAATGGATTGACGGAAAGGCAGTTCCGCACTACGGCCTCACAAGTTTCGCGCAGCTGGACTGGGAACAGAGAACGGAGATAGCCAAGGCACTCCGCTCGCGATGGAAAGTGTCTGAAGAGCAGGCGGAAAGATGCCTGTACTTCCGGGCGAAGTCCTCTGCAGGCCCATCTGGCACCGACGGAAACCTTGCGCACAAGGAAAAACGCCCAGGTCCGGCTCCCCACTCCGACTCTAAAGCCCGGAAACTTCAGGCAGCCCGTTAAATGGACGGATGTTTTCAGTATATTCGCAGTAAAATAAGATTCGGTCAGTCAAGTCATGAAAGCTGAATATATCGTCGGTATCGGTGAAATCCTCTGGGACATGCTTCCGGAAGGACGCAGGCTCGGGGGAGCCCCGGCAAACTTCGCGTATCACGTATCGCAATTCGGCCTCAACTCGGTGGCAGTCAGCGCTGTAGGGTGCGATGAGGCAGGGGACGCGGTAATCCGGGAACTGAACGCCCGCGCATCCCAAGAAGCCAGTGCGCTCCGGCAAACGGCATCCGGGGACGGGGGCATACACTGCGAAAGTTCTTCCCCTGGATTCAGGACAATGCTCTCCCGCGTAGCCTTCCCCACCGGCACCGTCGACATCCGGCTCGACCCCTCCGGTGTGCCGCAGTACGACATCCGCATGCCAGCCGCCTGGGACAATATCCCATTTACCCCTGAACTGCAGCGGCTTGCATCCCGGACCCGCGCCGTCTGCTTCGGAACCCTCGCCCGCCGCTCCCCCGTCTCACGCCGTACCATCTCCGACTTCGTGAACGCCGTCCCCCGCGGGAAAGGGCAGTGGCGCATCCTCGACATCAACCTGCGGCAGCATTTCTACTCCCGCGACATCATTTTAGAAGCATTGGGACAATGCAACATTCTTAAGATCAATGACGAAGAACTGGCCGTCCTCTCCGGAATGCTCTCCCTCCCAGGGGCGACAGCCCAGGAAAAATGCCTCCAGCTCCTCCGGCAATTCAGCCTTAAATTCTTGATTCTCACCTGCGGAGTGCAGGGCAGTTACGTATTCTCTTCATTGTCCGGGACGCCATCTTTCCTCGAGACTCCGCAGGTGACAGTCGCCGACACCGTGGGCGCAGGAGACTCATTCACAGCTGCTTTTACCGCAGCCCTGATCCACGGACGCTCCCCGCTCGAAGCCCACCGGCTCGCCGTCGACGTCTCCGCCTACGTCTGCACCTGCAACGGGGCCATGCCCGTCCTGCCCGACACCCTCCGCAGAGACTGGGACCATTGACGATGTTTTTTCCATCTGACTGGCTTCTGCTACCCATAATTCACGATCTTCTTTTTTCCCCTCCCTCTCCTGTCTGTAATTCACATTTCGACATAATCCGCTGTAGCTCTGAAAGTTGTTCGATATTTCTCAAAACAGACAGGAGGTGACTCTGGGGCATCTGTCTCCCGTTATCTGCCACGGAGGATGCTGTGGTACGTATTCGGAGCCTTTTGGGCATTTAATCCCTTGTGAGTCTGTTTTTGTCTATTTGAGATAAAATGCTAAAGGTTAGTGCTTTATGGCGATTGTTAGCGCTACAGACTGGGAAGTATTGCTCCCAGTCTGTAGTAGGAAGAGAGGGCGTAAATGCTGTAGAATCAAGTGGATAATGACAGATCCGGGATAACAGACACGGAGGGCATTTGGAGCTTGGGCGTGCTGTGACGGGGAGTTAGTGGCTGAGTCCGTATGAGTCTGTATTTAGGAAAAGGGTGAAATGTGATGAGATATAGGACGTTATGCGGTTAAGGCTTATACAGACTTGCGTGGTGTGAGGGCAGTCTGTAAAGGAGTGAATGAATTTAAGTATATGAAAATCAGGTGGATGCTGGTTGTGTGAGGATAACAGACACAGGGGGTGGGCGTAGGATTAGGATAACAGACTGGTATGAGCAAGAGGTGCTGTGGAATAGAGGAAAGTGGAATGGGGATTAGGGAACAGGGCACGGGAAATGAGGGGGTGGATGGGAAAGGAAAGGCCGGGCGCGGAGGATGGTGGTCCTGCTGCGCCCGGCCGGGTTGGTTATGAGATCAGACTTGAGATTTAGAGTTCGTTCTTGACGTCGGTGACGATGTTTCCGTCGAAGAGGTTGATGACGCGCTGGGCGTAGCTGGAGTCCTTGATGGAGTGGGTTACCATGAGGATGGTGGTGCCTTCGCGGTTGAGCTCGGTGAGGAGTTCCATTACTTCCTTGCCGTTCTTGGAGTCGAGGTTACCGGTGGGCTCGTCGGCGAGGATGAGCTTGGGGTTGGCGATGACGGCGCGGGCGATGGCTACCCTCTGCTGCTGACCTCCGGAGAGCTGCTGGGGGAAGTGGGAGGCGCGGTGGGCTATGTTCATGCGCTTGAGGATGTCGTTGACCATCTGCTTGCGCTGCGATGCCTTGATCTTCATGTAGATGAGGGGCAGCTCCACGTTCTCGAAGACGTTCAGTTCGTCTATGAGGTTGAAGCTCTGGAATACGAAGCCGATGTTGCCCTTGCGGTACTGGGTGCGCTCTTTTTCTTTCAGCGAGCCTACTTCCTTGCCGAGGAGTTCGTACTTGCCCGAGGTGGGGTTGTCGAGGAGGCCGAGGATGTTCAGGAGGGTGGACTTGCCGCAGCCGGAGGGGCCCATGACGGCTACGAATTCGCCCTGCTTGATGTCGAAGGAGACGTTGTTGAGGGCTACGGTTTCGATTTCTTCGGTGCGGAACACCTTGCTTAAGTTTTCTACGTGTATCATAACGGTTTAAATTAATTGATTGTCAGTTTGTAAATATGTTATTCATTGGAAATGGAGTCAATGGGGTTGCGCAGTGCGGCGCGGCGGCTCTGCAGGGTGACTGTCACTATGGTGATCAGGCCGATGATGAGCAGTGCGGCGAGGAATATCCATACCGGCACGGGGCTCTGGTAGGGGAAGGTGGATACCCAGGAGCGGATGATGACTATGGCGACGGGTACGGCCACTACGAAGCATACGAGGGTGATGATGAGGTAGTAGCGGTTGAGCATTGCGAGGATCTCGCCTACCGATGCGCCGTGTACCCTGCGTACGGCTATCTCCTTGCGGCGGAACTGGGTCTCGAAGTAGACGAGGCCGAGGATGCCGATGACGGATATCAGCAGGGAAATCAATGCTGCGGTGGTGATCAGGCGGTTGAGGTTGTCTTCTTTCTCGTAGAGCCTTCCGATGCCCTCATCCATGAAGTACAGGCCCATGGAGGAGGTATCGAATGTGGGGTCCAGCTCGGCGCATTTCTCCCGGATGAACTTGAAGGTCTCCTGGACGTTGCCGGGCAGGACTTTGGCGTAGCCGACGGTCAGGGGCCACCATGGTTCGGAACCGAAGTTGTAGAGTACTATGGGGGCCACGCTGTACTGCAGGGGCTGGAAGTTGAAGTCCTTGACTATGCCGACTATCTCGGCGGGCATGTCATCACCCTGATGCCCGGTGAATTTCAGGCCGAGACGGAGGAAGGGGTATTTGGCCATGAAGGCCTGGTTGACAATGAAGGTGCCGTTGGGGTTCAGGTTGTCCGACTCGGAGAAGTCGCGGCCTTCTGCTATTTCCATCCCGAAGAACGAGATGAAGTTGGGGTCTACGGGGAGGCAGTCCATCTGGACTCTCTGGCCCTGATAAGTGCGGCCCCAGCCCATCTTGCCCTGGGATACTACCTGGTTGCCGGCAAATGTGACATCGGTGATGTTGGGATTCTCCAGGAGCATCTGCCTGAGGGTCTCGCGGCTGTTTCCTATCTTGTTGCTTACGAAGAACTCCACTGTCTGCTCCCGGTCGAAGCCCATGTCGTAGTTCTTCATGTACTTGATCTGCACTGTGATGAACAGCGAGCAGAGTATCAGGATGAAGGATATGACGTACTGGAAGCCCACGAGGACCGAGCGCATCTTGCGGCCCTTGGCCGAGAGGGAGAAGGAGCCTTTGAGGACCATGGCCGGATTGAAGGATGTGCTGTAGCGGGCGGGGAAGATACCGGCGATGAATGCGGTGACTACAGCCACGCCTAAGCCTATAAGGATAATCGGGAGGTTGTCCGCAACCCGGAGCGAGCCGGATATGTTGGAGGCGATGGAGGAGGTAGCCGCGAGGGACATCATGCCCACGCTCAGGGCAAAGGCCAGCAGCACCAGCCCGAGGGCCCGCCAGAGCTGTGCCCATATCTGCTGTCCGCGAGTCGAGCCGATGACTCTGCGGGTGTTGATGCTCTTGATGCTGAAGGGCACTGAGGCCATGGCGAAGTTGACGAAGTTGATAATCGCTATCAGCAGCACCAGTATCGAGACGGTGAGCAGGGACATGGTGGTGGTGCGGTTGCCCTTGGCCATGTTGTCTCCTTCCACGTCGCGGGCGTAGTAGGCGTCATGCAGGTGGCTCAGACGGAAGTCAACCTGATCCTTAAATTCCGAATCCTCACCGAACATCACGGCCCCGAGCGAGTCCAGCAGCGGCTCTACGCCCTCGAAGGAGTTCATCTTCATGTAGCAGGGGTAGTTCCATTCCGAATAGTTGGTAATGGAGTAGTCGCCTAAATTGAGCAGCAGGTCGTTGTCCATGCTGGAGTTGTCCGGGAAGTCCTTGTACACTGCTACGATGCGCCAGGAACTGCCGTCTCCGCTCTTGATGTCGAACTGGATGTCCTTGCCCACTGGAGACTGGCTGCCAAAGACCTTGGCCGCCGCTTTCTGGGAGATGACCGCTGTGCCGGGAGCCCGGTAACCGGAGGTGTCGCCCTCTATGAACTCGAACGGGAATACCCGAAGCAGGTCGAAGTCGGTCTGGGTGTACCGCAGCATGATGCCCGGTGTCTCGGTATTGGCCTCCTTGAACGGACTGCGGTTGCCGTTCTTGTAGTACCAGTAGCAGGATACGGCCTCCGCCTGGGGGAAGAAAGTCTTCAGATTTTCTATGAAAGGTCTGGACAGCTGTACTCCGTAAACGCCCGGCGAAGTAGGGTCGGAGTATTCCAGCCTTACTATCTTGTCCGTGTCCGGATAGTTCAGGTCGTACCTGGTGTCATACACCACCTGTACCGTCAGTATCAGGAAGACCGAGAAAGCTAAGGTCAGTCCTATGACGTTGAGGACGGTGGAGAAGGTTTTGTGTCTGTTGAATTTGAGTCTCATATTTTAAACATGCAATTTAAATTCCGAAAATCAATGTCATTCGGCCCGCAGGGAGTCAGCCGGGTTGCTCCTGGCTATATCGTAGCAGCGGGCGATGACCACGGCGGCAAGTACTGCCAGCAGTGCTATGGCTACGGCTATGAACAGCCATACAGGAGCCGTCGCCTTCACTTCGAATGACTGCAGCAACAGGTCAAATACGAAGTATGATCCCACGCATCCCACTATCACTGCTATGACTGCCAGCCGTCCGATATCGCGGATAAAGATACCTATAATCTGTCCTGATTGTGCTCCGTTGATCTTGCGCAGGGCCACTTCCTTGCGTCTGCGTCCGGTCTCGTCAGCGGTATATCCTATCAGACCGAACAGGGCTATCAGCACCGTCACCACACCTGCCGCGAGAATAGATTCGCGTATGGTCCTGGCGGGCTGGTAGGCATCGTAGATGGCCGATGTGTATGTCATGAGCTCGTAGCGGTCAGGCTCCACGCCGTCCAGCGCGCTCTGTATGCCGGACAGTACCTCCGGAGTCATGGATGAGACCTTGATTATCAGATATTCGCAAGGATTCTCAGTGTAGAACAGAATGTTGGGCCGGGTGTCCTCGTATACTACCGTACCGACGCGGACATCCTCGAACACGCCTACAATGGTGAATACATCATCGCCGCTCTGGCTGTGCTCCGACATCAGTATCTGCTTGCCGATGACTCCGTCAGTCCATCCGCGCAGTTCGCTGAGACGCTTGGCAAAGTTCTCGTCTACCATTACTTCCTTGGGTGTGGAGAAGTTGCGGCCCTCGATGATGTCGATGCCGAAGAGCCTGCTCCAGTTGGCGTTGGCCGAGTAGAGGTCGCCGACATTGAAAAGCTCCTCGCTCTCTCCGGGCATGTACACATTGTTCCCGCTGCAGCCGAACAGCATGGTCTCGTCCGCCGTGCCGGCAATCTCGACTCCGGGAACGCTGCTTACGCTCTGCAGTATGGCATTGCGTGTAGAATACGGGACACCTGACATGGGGCAACCTACCAGTTGCCCGTAATCAAATCCGGGATCGTCATTGATCCACCGGTTGTACTGCATGGCGATCAGGCTGAGCAGTGATATGAGCAATGATGCGAGCACTATCTGGAGGAAAAGCAGGGTACGCTTCCATATTTTCTTGTTGTCAACATAGTTGCGGAATGCCACTGCGATGGGGATGCTCTGGAAGGCCCGTCCGGGAATCCAGGCGGCAATGAGCAGTACGACGGCAACGGTAAGAGCCAGCACCCACAGGCTCTGGGGGGAGAACAATGCTCCGAGGGAGGTGGTCAGGACGTACTCTATCGGGTTGCGGAGGGCAATGATAAGCAGTACTGCCAATATGAGGGATACAGCAAGGTTGATGAGAGTCTCCTTGAAGACAATGCCCATGATGTTGCTGTTGCCGGCTCCGTAGCAGCGGCGCACGGCCAGTCCTTTGGCCCTGCCGAGCAGGGAGGAGATGACAATCATGATGTAGTTCAATACCGATGCGAGAATCAGTGCGGCGGCCACCACTCCGAGGATGAGGTTGGTCCTCTTGGTGCTGGGGGACGAGGAGTGCTCGGCGGTAAGCGGGGACAGGGTATAGTGGATGTCCACGCCTGCGGATTTCAGGTCCTCCAGGGGCAGGTATTTGTCCTCCACAGCCGTGAGGGCGTCCTCGAGGGAGGCGGGATCTGTGCCCGGATAGAGCTTCACGCGGCTGATGTAGCGGTCATTGCCCACCCAGTTCATGGTGGAGCGGAAGTCGGATCCCATCATGCGCATCATCTCGTCCATCGCATCGAGGGATACTCCGATGTCGAAGCGGAAAGAGGAGTTCTCGGGAATATCCTCGAAGACACCGCCGACCTCTATCGGGATGGTCGGGTAACTCTCCAGGAAAATAAGCTGTCCTACGGCTTTCTCCACACCTCCCAGCATCTCGGCGAAGGAGCGGGAGATCATCGCCCGGTTCCAGTTGGAAAGCACGTTCACGGGGTCTCCGGTGAGTATGGGACGGGGAAATACCTTGAAGTGGTTGGTGTCGATGAGGACTACCTGGCTGTGGACTGTCAGCTTGCGCTTGTCCTGAGTGTAGACATTGCTCTGATCATCGTAGACAATGGGGGTGGCGCGCGTGCCGTACATGATCTGAGGGATTTCCTGCCCGAAATAGTACGCTACCGCTCCGGGGGTCTGGCTGTATTGCGAGGTGCCTTCCTCGCTTGCCTTTGTGTATTCCGAAGTGATGCAATAGATGTCCTGCCAGTCGGGATAGAACTTGTCATAGCTGCTCTCGAAGGAGATCTTGGCTATGAGCACCAGTCCGACTGCGAGTCCTACCGCGAGGGAGAGTACCTTGAAGATGCCTATGTTGAGTTTTTTCATCTGTATGGTTTTTTAATTCAAATATAATCTTTATTCAGTTCTGAGTGAATCCGCAGGATTGGTCCTTGCGATGGCCAGGCATCTGGCTGCGACTACTGCCGCCAGTACGGCCAGCAGGCCGGCGGCGGTGACGAAGAAGAGCCACAGCGGCGGCTGTACCTTGAGTTCGAACGACTTGAGCAGCATGTCGAATATGAACCACGATAGGACGCAGCCAATGATTACTGCCGCTACTGAGAATCTGCCGATACCGCTGATGAAGATACCGATGATCTCCGCGGGGCGGGCACCGTTGATTTTCCTAAGAGCCACTTCCTTGCGGCGGCGTCCCGTCTCGTCTGCGGTGTATCCGACCAGACCTAACAGGGCTATCACGGCTGTCACCAGGCCTGCGGCGAGAACCGATTCGCGGACGGTGCGGACAGGAGTGTATATGTCATTGACCACAGAAGAGTAGGTCAGCAGCTCGAACCTCTCGGGCTCCACCGAGTCGAGGGCGGCCTGGATGGCCCCGGTCACCTCCGGATTGAGCTCCGATACCCGGATGACCAGGAATGTCATGGGCGCGTCGGTGTAGAAGAGGGTGACGGGCCGGTTGTCCTCGTAGATGGCCGGACTGATACTGATATGGTCGAATACGCCTACGATGGTGTACGGATTATTGGCGCTGCCGTCATGGTCGCTCACCACAATGCTCTTGCCTATCACTCCGTCTTTCCACCCCCTTACTTCGCATATCTGTTCGGCGAAACGCGGGTCAACCATTACTTCCATGGGAGAGGCCGCCTTGCGTCCCTCGATGATGTCGATGCCGAAGAGCTCGCTCCAGTTGCCGTTGGCCTCGTAGAGGTCGGCTATGTGGAGGCAGGGCTCGTTCTCGCCGGGGATGTAGACGTTGTTGCCGCTGGCTCCGCCCGTGACTATCGGGTCTTCCACTGTTCCGACGGCCTCCACGCCGGGCACGCTCTCTACGGCCTGCATCAGGGCGTATCGGGTGTCGGACGGCACTCCGCTCAGGTAGCATCCCACGAGCTGGTCATAGTCGTATCCGGGATCGGCGTTTACCCAGCGGGTGTACTGCAGGGCCACGAGGCTCAGCAGGGTAATAAGCAGCGAGGCGAGGGTCAGCTGCAGGAAGAGCAGCACCTGTTTCCACAGCTTCTTATGGTCGGCATAGTTGCGGAATGCCACGGCAATGGGAATGCTCTGGAAGGCCTTTCCGGGTATCCATGCGGCGACAATCAGCACGACGGCCACAGTCAGCAGCAGCACCCACAGGCTCCGGGGGGAGAACAGGGCTCCGAGGGAGGTGGTCAGTATCGACTCTATCGTTCCGCGGAAGGCGAGGATGAGCAGGAAGGCCAGCACGAGGGAGACGGCGAGGTTGATGAGGGTCTCCTTGAAGACCAATGCCATGATGTTGCCGTTTCCGGCTCCGTAGCAGCGGCGTACCGCTATGCCCCTTGCCCTGGCTACGAGGGAGGAGATGACGATCATGATGTAGTTCATCGTCGCAGCAAGGATGAGGGCGAAGGCGACAATCCCGAGTATCAGGTTGGTCCTGCGGGTTTCGGCCGAGGCCGCATGCTCGGAGGACAGGGGCTTCAGGACGAAGTCAATGCTGTATCCGAGGCGGTTGAACAGCTCTTCGGGGATGTATTTCTCCCGGATGCGGTTCATGGCTGTCTGCAGGGAGGCGGGGTCGGTGCCGGGGT
This sequence comes from uncultured Alistipes sp., assembly GCA_900550465.1. Lineage (GTDB taxonomy): Bacteria > Bacteroidota > Bacteroidia > Bacteroidales > UBA932 > Coprenecus. Next base: position 12,081 of record URSC01000018.1, on the reverse strand, counting down.
AGAGCTGTACGCGGCTCATGTACATGCTGTTGCCGGTCCAGTTCATGGTGGAGGGAGCGTCAGCATGGTCGGGGTTGTCACCGGTGAGGCCCCACTGGCTGTAGATATAGTCAACCGCTGAGATGGATATGGCGGCATCGAAGCGCAGGGAGGCATTCTCGGGGATGTCCTCGAACACTCCGCCTATCTGGATGCCTATGCCGGGGTACTCCTCGATGAAGAAGATCTGTCCCATGGCCTGGTCTATGCCTCCGAATTTCTCGGCCATGGACCGGGAGATGAGGGCTCCGTTCCATTCTCCCAGAACCAAGGAGGGGTCTGGACCGGCGAGGACGGGACGGGGGAATACCTTGAAATAGTTGGTGTCGACAGCCAGGATGCCGTTCTCGGCGGCCAGCTTGCGGTTGTCCTCAGTGTAGATATTGCCCATTGATGATGTGTAGGAGGCCTTGGTGCCGTATACCACCTGAGGAAGTTCCTGCTGGAGATAGTAGGATATGGCTCCGGGGGTGTAGTAGTCGAGGCTCTGTTTGCCGTCGGTATAGCCGTACTCGTACTGTACGCAGTAGATGTCGTCGTAGGCGGGATAGAACTTGTCATAGCTGTTCTCAAATGAGATCTTGGCTATGAGCACCAGCCCGACCGCGAGTCCCACCGCGAGGGAGAGGACCTTGAAGATACCGATGTTGAGTTTTTTCACAATCAATGGGTTTTAATGAGCTTATTTCTTGTTCTGGAGGATGAGCACGTCGCTCTTGCCGTAGTTCTCGTAGTTGGAGATGATGACGCGCTCGCCGGGCTGCAGACCTTCAAGCACTTCGTAGTACTGGGGGTTCTGGCGGCCGATGCGGATGTCGCGGCGATAGGCGCGGGTGCCGTCCTCGGAGAGCACGTAGATCCAGGTGCCGCCGGTGGACTGGTAGAATACTCCGCGGGGGATGTAGACCGACTGGGTGGGCTGGCCGAGCTGGAGGTTGAGGTAGTAGGTCTGGCCGATGCGGATGTTGTCGGGACGCTCGCCCTGGAAGTAGAAGTCAGCCTTGAACTGGCCCTCGGTCACTTCGGGGTAGACCTTCTCCACTACGGTATTGAAGTTGGCGCCCTGGCGCTCAAAGGTGGCGCTCAGACCCGACTGCACGCGGTCGATGTAGTGCTCGTCGATACGGGCCTCGATCTTGTAGTCCGACAGGTCGTTGACCTGGCCGATCTTGGTGCCCTCGGAGATGGACTGGCCGAGGATTACGTCGAGGGAGCCGAGCTGTCCGTCGATGGGGGACTTGACGTTGAGGTTCTCGACTCTCTCACGGACCAGCTGGATGCTGCGGCGCATGCTCTCGAGGCTCTCCTCGAGGTTGCCGATCTGTATCGAGCGGTAGATGGAGTCCTGCTTCTGGCGGGCGAGCACCAGCTCGAGGCTCTTGACAGCGAGCTCGTAGTCCTCCTTGGCCTGGAGATACTCCTCGTGGGCTACCAGCTTCTCCTCGTCGAGGCGCCTGTACTGCTCGTATTTGCGGCGCTTGCGCTCGGTGTCGATGGTGTACTCGACGCGCTGCTTCTCGAGGTCGAGCTTTTCCTGCTCCATGGTCACGGTGGTGTTCCTCAGGAAGTTCTCCTGCTCGGCGAGGTCGGCCTCGCTCTGGAGAATCTGGAGGCTGAGGTTGTTGTTGGACAGGCGGACGAGGACGTCGCCTTTCTTGACCATTGCTCCTTCCTCGATGAGTTTCTCCTCGACTACACCGCTCTCCAGCAGGGATACCTGCACGACTGTGATCGGCTGTACCTGTCCGGAAACTCTTACGTAGTCGTCGAACTCACCCTGGCGGACATCGCCGACAGTGATGGTGTTGGCGTCCACCTTGAGGGTGGAGGACTTGTCCCTGAGCAGCAGCCAGAGGACGAATATTACGAATATTCCTGCGAGGAAGTACGGGATGTTCTTCTTGCGGAATACCGCGCGGATACCTTTTTTCTGTTCAATTACTCTATCCATGGTCGTATGTTTTTGTCGTTTTTGAAGTCAGTGAGCTGTGGTATTATTCCTGGTCCAGATAGGTTATGCCCTTGTAGTACATCACCACCCTTTCTTTCAGGAGGTACTGCAGGCCCTGGTTGAGCCTCTCGGCGCGGGCCTCCAGAAGGCTGTTGGAGCTGGTCTGCAACTCGATTACGGTCATCAGACCCTCCTCGTACTTGCGGGAGTTGGCCTCGTGGGAGAGGACGAGGGCGTTTACCTTCTTGTCGGCCGAGATGAACTGCTTGGCGGCTCCCCTCATGTCCTGGACGGCGCGACGGATCTCGCCCTCGACCTGCTGGTATTTGATGTCACGGTTGGCCTCGGCGGTGGCGAGGGCGTTGCGCTTGCGGGCGATCTGGTTGTATTTGTACAGGCCGTTGAATATCGGGATGCTGATGCCGATGCCTACGTACTGTCCCTGTTTCTCGTTCATCTGTGTCCAGAAGGGGTCGTTGACGGCGTAGGAGCGGTCGAATACATAACCTGTGTTGTAGCCGCCCTGGGCATAGATGTAGGGCACCAGGCTCCACTTGGCGGTCTTCAGGTCGAACTCGGCGCTGCGGACTTTCAGATCCTCGGCCTTGAATGCGGGGAGATAGTTCCGGGCGGCTGCGGCGATGCTGTCGGCATTGCCCTCATGCGAGAATGCGCTGAAGAGCACGGAAGGCTCTACCTCGGCCAGCGGCAGCTCCTCCTCGAAGGGGTAGTACATCGCGGTCTTCAGGGTCAGGATGCCCTGCTCGAGGGTGTTTTCCTGCTGGGTGAGGTTGAAGTCCTTGGCGGCCACGTCGGATTCGATCTGGAGTACGTCAGCGTAGCTCTTCAGGCCCAGTTCGGCCTGTGTCTTCGCCTGCTCCAGGGTCTTGCGGCTCTCCTCGAGCTGCTCCCGGGCCAGGTCCACCATACCGCGGTAGTAGAGCACGTTGTAGTAGGCCTGGATGACAGAGAGGCAGATTTCGTCCTTCTTGATCTGCTCTTCCTCGACTCCGAGCAGGACGGCGGTCTTGGCTATGCGGAAACTGTTGACGGCGGAGAAGCCGTTGAAGAGGTCCAGGTCGGCCGAGAGGCTGTAGGAGTTGCTGAATGTGGTCGTGTTGGTGTACATGTTGGTTTCCGGGTCAATCATACGTCCGAAATTGGCAGTTCCTGAAGTTCCCGCTGATATCGTGGGGAGGAATCCGAAAGCGGCTTCCCTGCGGTCTATGCGGCGGTCATCGTTGGTCGCCTGCTGCAGGCGCATCTCGGGCGAATGGGCCACGGCGTACTGCATGCAGTCGTGGAGAGTCCAGACCTCGGGCTGCTCATAGGAGCGGGCTGCGGCATATTCGAGGACGCGCCTTTCGAGGGCGGTGTCCCGGAGTACCTCTATATCGTATGCCTGGGCGTAGGGCTGGGGGAACGAGATCCCGCTCCGGCGGTACTGCGCTGCTGCCTCCCGCGGCAGGACGAGAGTGCCTGCGAGGATGAGGACGGCGGCTGCTGAGAGTATATTTTTCATACGCGGTTGTATTTTGATTTTCTTTGCCCTTTCCTTCTTCCATAATCGTGCCAAACTTTATAAAACGCTGATAATTAGATATTTGCCTAATGCTAAAGACTGCCTAATTGTTAAGAAATTTTACAAAAAGTGTCTAATTTTTTGAAAATTGTAAAATATTTTTATACTTTTGAAGCGTAAATACATGAATATGAGTAAGAAAACCACCCCTGACGGCCGCATCCTCGTAGTCGATGACAACAAGGCCATACTCTCCGCCCTGAGGCTGCTGCTGCCCGCATATTTTTCCGAAGTTACCCTTCTTTCCTCTCCCAACGACCTGATGCACAGCATGGAGGTCAAGCGCCCGGAGGTCGTCCTGTTAGACATGAACTTCACCGCCAAGGTGACAACGGGCAACGAGGGCCTTTTCTGGCTCGGGGAGATACTGAAGGCCTACCCCGATGTGCCGGTGGTGCTGTTCACCGCTTATTCGGACGTGGCCTTAGCCGTGGACGCTATCAAGCGCGGGGCGTTTGACTTCATCATCAAGCCCTTTGACAATGCCAAGTTAGTCACCACCCTCCAGGCGGCCCTCCGCCTCTCCCGCAGCCGGCAGGAGGTCAAGCAGCTGCGCGAGATCAAGAACGAGATACGCAGCGAGGGCGACATGTTCTGGGGAGAGTCCCCGAAGATGAAGGAGCTGCGCAAGATAGTGCAGAAGGTGGCCAAGACAGACGCCAGCATCCTCATCACCGGCGAGAACGGCACGGGCAAGGACATGCTGGCCGGGGAGATACACCGCCTCTCGAAGCGCTCCGGCAGCTCGATGGTCAGCGTGGACGTAGGTTCCCTCCCCGAGAGCCTTTTCGAGAGCGAGCTCTTCGGCCACGTGCGCGGGGCCTTCACAGACGCCAAGGCCGACAGGGCGGGCAAGTTCGAGGTGGCCTCGGGCGGCACCCTCTTCCTCGACGAGATAGGCAACATCCCCCTGCACCTGCAGACCAAGCTGCTCACCGCCATCCAGACCAAGAGCGTCACCCGCGTGGGCAGCAACGTCCCCGTCCCCGTGGACATCCGCCTGATCTGCGCCACGAACCGGGACATCTCCCGGATGGTCGCCGACGGTCAGTTCCGCGAGGACCTGTTTTTCAGGATCAATACCATACACCTCACCCTCCCGCCCCTGCGCGAGCGGATGGAGGACATCGTCCCGTTAGCGGAGCTCTTCATGCGCAAGTACGCGGTCAAATACGGCAAGGACATCCGGGGCATCCGGGACGAGGCCCGCGAGGAGCTGATGCAGAGGCCCTGGCAGGGCAATATCCGGGAGCTGCAGCATGTGGTCGAGAAGGCTGTGATCCTCTCCGAGAAGGGCATGCTGGAGGTGGGGGACTTCTTCCCCGAGCAGCAGGACCGCAGGGGGCCCGGCCGCCGCTCCAAGACCGCCGCACAGGTGCTCAAGGAGTCGGTCCGCAAGGGCAATGTGGTTACCCTCGACGACATGGAGAAGGAACTCATCCGGGTGGCAATGCGCCAGCACGACGGCAATCTGACGGTAGTCGCCCAGCAGCTCGGCATCACTCGCCAGACCCTTTACAACAAACTCAAGAAATACGGGATGTAGATGGGATTCCGCTCGCTCATACTCTCGGTCATCTGCCTGATGCTCGCTGTCGGGGCCCTCGTCTGGTGCCTGCTGTCAGGGTGGTACTGGCCTGCGGGCGGGGCCGGGGCAGTGACGGCCGTGCTGGTCTACCGCGTCCTTTCGATATACGGCAGCAATGTCCGCAAGCTCAACTACCTGCTGAGCGCCTTTGAGAACGGAGACCTGTCCTTCCATTTTGCCGAGAACTCCACATTTCTCCAGGACCGGGTCTTCAACATCCTGCTCAACAGGGTGAGGGACTTTGTCTCCGAGCAGCAGCGGCTCAGGGACCAGAACGAGGTCTTCCACCGAGCCGTGGAGAATCTCTCACGGACCGGCCTGTTAGGAGTGGGACCGGCCGGGGAGGTGCGCTGCTGCAACCGGGCGCTGACCTCTGTCCTCGGCCTGGGAGTCATCCGGCACATCTCCGACCTGGACCGGCTGATGCCCGGACTGACGGCGCGTATCGAGGCCCTGGAGGAGGGCGGGACGCTGGAAGTGCCGATAGGCTCCGAGATGCGGATATATAATTTCGAGATAGGGAGGTACACCGTCATGGACGGAAATACTCCAGTGCGGCTCTACGTCTTCGAGGAGAAGGCCGAGAGCCGCACCGAGGCCGAGCGGTCCGAGAGCGCCCAGTGGCAGAAGATGACCAGGATTATCTCCCACGAGGTGCTCAATACCATCACGCCCATAGTCTCGCTCAGCGATACCCTGCACGACATGACCGAAGACCGCAACCTCCGGGAGGGCATACAGGTCATCGGGGAGTCGGCCCGCGGCCTGCTTGGCTTCGTCAACGGCTACCGCGCCCTCTCCCGCGTGCCGGTGCCGCAGATTCATCCCTTCAAGTTCCGGCCGATGCTGGACTATGTGCTCTCGCCGCTGCTGCCCAGGGTGGAGGAACTCGGAGGCCGGGTCGATATTGCCCTGGAGGATGAGGACATGGTCCTCTTCGCCGACGAGCAGCTGATGCGGCAGGTCGTTGCGAACATCTTGAAGAATGCGCTCAATGCCCTGCGCGACCGGTTCAAGGACGGCGCCGCTGCTGCGGATGTCCCCCTCATCCGTATCACCGCCTTCGTCAACGCCTCCGACAACACCGAGATCCACATCTCCAACAACGGCGATCCCATCCCCGACGAGAACGCCGACCACATCTTCGACCCCTTCTTCACCACCCGCGCCGAAGGCACCGGCGTCGGCCTCGCCCTCTCCCGCCAGATCATGCGCGCCCACGCCGGCTCCATCCGCCTCGACCGCACCGACCCCGCCCTCACCACATTTGTCCTCACCCTTTAGCCTTCGCTTTCGGAAAACGCTCCATGTTTCGAATTAATCCTCTATATTTGCAGCGGAAAATTTAATGTGATATGAAAAAGAATGAAGTACTTGAGTGCCTGAAAACCAGGCGGAGCATAAGGGCTTTCGATCCTGAGAAAGTGCCTTCCAAGGAGATAGTGGCCAGGGTGGCCGAGGCAGGGACGTACGCTCCGACCGGTATGGGCAAGCAGTCGCCGGTGATAGTGGCGGTGATGGACCGCGCTGTGAGGGACCGGCTCTCGAAGATGAATGCAGATGTGCTGGGATCCGCTTCCGATCCGTTCTACGGTGCGCCGGTGGTGCTGGTGGTCCTGGCTGACCGCAGCCGTCCGACCTATATGTACGACGGCGCTCTGGTGATGGGCAATCTGCTCAACGCCGCCCACGCTCTCGGTCTGGGCAGCTGCTGGATACACCGCGCCAAGGAGGTGTTCGCCTCTCCCGAAGGGCAGGAGCTCCTGAAACAATGGGGCATCGAGGGGGACTACGAGGGTATAGGACACTGCGTCCTCGGCTATCCTCAGGACAGCAAGGAGCCTGTGGCCGCTCCCCGCAAGGCCGACTACGTCCGTTTTATCTAAATCTCTGAAGTCATGGCCCGGGACAGACGACAGTATTTCGACCAGCTGGCCGCTACGAGCCGGAAGTATTACATCCCCTATCTGTCACAATATATGAAGATAGGTGAGGGGGTCAATGTCCTGGAGATCGGCTGTGGGGAGGGAGGCAATCTGCTGCCTTTCGCCGAGGCCGGCTGCTCCGTGCTCGGAGTGGATCTGTCCGGGGATAAAATAAGGGCCGCAGAGCAGTTTTTCGCCGGGGCAGGGGTGCAGGGGCGCTTCCTGGCCTCGGATATTTTTGCCGTTAAGGAACTGGAGGGACAGTTTGACCTGATTGTCTGCCATGACGTCATCGAGCATATCGGGGACAAGGAGGAGTTCATGCGCCGCGTGAGGGTGTATCTGAAACCCGGCACCGGCCTTGCTTTCATCGCCTTCCCCGCATGGCAGATGCCCTTCGGCGGCCACCAGCAGATGTGCACCAACCGCCGGCTGGCCCGCCTTCCGTATTTTCACCTGCTGCCCGCCGGGCTGTACCGCAGGATCCTGGAGCGGGGCGGGGAGAGTCCCGCGGCTGTCGCCGAGTTCTTAGAAATCAAGCGGACGGCCACTCCGATAGAGCTCTTCGAGCGTCTGCTGCGCTGCTCCGGCCTGCAGAAGATCGACCGCCGCCTGTGGCTGATCAACCCGCACTACGAGGCCAAGTTCGGCCTCAGGCCCCGCCGCCTCCCCCGTCTGATGGGCGGTATCCCTTGGCTGCGCAATTTCTACACTACTTCCTGTTTCTATCTGTTGAAGTAATTCAGATAACTTTCCATTTTCCTCCGTTCCGTGGACCGATACGTTCGATACGGTTCTCGTCTTTTAATTGTTTGAGGCATTTCTTTATGGTCGTTCCCGAAAGGCCTATCTGTTCGATGAGTATGGGGATAGTTATGTCCGGGTTTTCAGATATGAGTTTCAGTATCAGTCCGGATATCTCGCGCTTTCTGTCCGTTTTATTTTTTAGGTCACTTTTTAGGTCACTTTTTAGGTCACTTTTTAGGTCACTGAATGTAGATTCTAAGTCAAATCCCTCTCTACAAGGTATTTCCAATAAGAAGTACGAACGGTCATCATCTGTCTCAATACGGGCTGGCTGCGAACCATTTCTGCGCAGTTCATCTTGAATAGTCGGTATGCCCGTTGCACGTCCTTCCGATAGGTCAAGTTCCTTTAAGAAATCTCCCAGACGGCGGTTACGGTATCGGCGTGCTTTGAGTTTCCGGGCTTTCTGTATGGTCTCCATACTGATAGATCTGTCCGGTCCTGCATAGCTGAGAATGGTGATACCCTCCGGCTCTACTCTTATCTCTACGGGTTCTCTTTCCTGATAGTCTCTGTGATACAATGCGTTTACGACACCTTCCTCAAGGGCTTGGTATGGATAGTTGAAGAACCTGATTGATTCTGCCTTATCCTTAGGCTTGATTATGCGTTCTTTAATGACGTTGGTTCTTAAATAGTCCAATGTTGCGCGTATCATATATGGGACTGGTCCTGAAATTTTAGGGACTTCGATCATATTGTTCGGATCCTGTTCCAGACCTTTTGGGAAGATGACTATATCTACTTGAGTATAAGGAAAGAATTTGCCGGGGTTCTCGCAGAACATCATAGCGGTTACATTCTTAAGCATACGCCGTTCACTGGGACCTGTGTAAAGGTCCATTTGATCCAGAACATCGCTCAGCGGTATATTGTTGAAGTCTTTTACAAGCTTGCTATCTATTTTTTTAAGATGCTCGAAGACCAAAAGGGGAGATATGTCATTTATGCTTATCTCCGGATTTCCGCGGTCGTCAAACGGTGTCCTGTTTGCCATTTCCCTCAGTTCGTCCAGAATTTCTCCTTTTGCTTCTATGTTGCTGGTACCTGAGCGTATGTACCATGCGGCTTTAGGGTTGTTTTTACTTGTGACACTGACTCTTACATCGTATGGTCTGTTGACTCCGGCCGGAACCCAGATGGCGAGCACCGACTGTCCGTCCACTTCTTCCACGGATGTCCTGGGCATGTAGTAAGGATTGATTTTGTTGTTGTATCCCACCATGTCTTTCAGTATATCATCCAGGTCTGTTGCCGGTATTCCTTTGACGGGACGTCTGGCTATACCGTTCTGTTCTTCGACACCTACGATAATATAGCCTCCGCCTATATTGTCAAAGTCATTGGCGAAAGCACAGATGCTGTGGTAGATGCTGTCCGGATTCCATCCTTTTTTGAATTCGATCCTGTTGCTCTCTATTTTCTGCTTTCTTAGTAGGTCTTCTATGTTGATGGGTAATGCCATTGTCTTTCGAGAGTTTATTATTTGTACAAAGGTAATGAAAAATCATTTGTCGGAATAGCTGGAGAGAGACTATCTGCGTCCCGCTGTATTGAAGTGGAATAAGTGTGTTTTTTCTTAGGTTTTAAAGCGGATTAAATGTAATTTTGCCCTTTAACAAAATCAGGAATATATGAACAAATTGCTTTTTCCTTTGGGGGCGGCTCTGTGCGCCCTGTTTGTAGTTGCTGTCAGCAGATGTACTTCTGATGTTGAACCCGATTCTTACGCGGTGCTGGCGCCGGCGGCTTTTGCTGAGGATGCGGAGGCATGGGAGGGCGTGGTGTCTTCCCTGCAGCAGCGTCATGATGCTGTGGTGCTGCGCTTTGAGGAGAGTCCGATGGAGCTGGAGGCTCAGCTGAGGGAGGTGGCTCCCCGTTATGTGGCGGTGGTGGACGTGCCGGAGAATATCGGACGGGACTATGTCATTGCCCTCAATCAGATGAGCCGCAGGATGGATGAGGATCCATATGCGGATTTCCTCTGGGGAATAATCACCGGTTATGACGCTGCAGGGGCGCAGAGGATGGTGGATGATGCGCAGGAGCCGATGGTCCTCCGTACCGGAGTGGCTACTATCAAGGAACTGGAGGCCGCCAAGTGGTTTGACGCATACGCTTTCGTGGATGACCATCAGGTCGGGATGCGCGGAGAGAAGAAGGCTGGGGAGAGCTCGCTGACCTACAGTGAGATAGAGTACAGGACTGATATGACCGGGGCCAATGAGCGGATACGCAGGTTCGTGGAGAAGCGCTTCGGGAAGGATGTGCCGGATGTGCTGCGGCAATTCCTGGAGTACTACGAGGGCTATGAGCCGGATCTGGTGGTTACGGCCTCGCACGCTACTGAGAACAATCTGGAGATGCCCGGCTCCGTGGGCAACCTCCGCTGCCGCGACGGCCGTCTGTATGTGGACTATCCGGGAGAGCAGCGCTTCGTGGAGGACCGCGACAGCCGGATGGTGTATCTTCCCATCGGCAACTGTCTGATAGGCAATATGAACAATACCCGCAACAGTATGGCTGCGGCCTGGATGAACAGCCAGAAGGCCGCGACCTTCGTGGGATACGTGGTGACCACCTGGTACGGCCGTAATGGCTGGGGAGGTCTGAAATATCTGATTACCAATCCCGGACGCTATTCACTCCCCGAGGCGTTCTACATGAACCAGCAGGATATGATGGCGCAGATGCAGGAGTGGAGTGACTCACTGACTGTGCTGCCCTTTGACTACGACACCAATTATTTCAAGACTCTGACCCCAGTGCTGGAGCGTCTGGCAGGGGACCGTGGACTCACTGAGGACGAGGCGTTTTTCTGGCTCGGCTTCTGGCATGACCGCGACGTGCTGGCCTACTACGGCGACCCGAAGTGGAATGTGCGGATGCAGGAGGTAGAGGGCGAGAGCGATTTTACCGTGACCTCGGAGTTTAAGCGTCTGAGCCGGGACGAGGCTGCCGCCACCGGAGCTTCCCGCCGCTGCGTGATCACTGTGGAGACCTCCCCTGATTTCAGCCTCCGCCGGATGCAGGGCGACGGCTTCAAGGAGGAGCATGTCCTCGACCTGCCGTTCAGCTATTTCTTCCCCCAGCGTCTGAGCAACCCCGTCCTGCCCGAAGGCGAGACCCGCCATATTGTCCTGGACGAGAACTTCCTGCTTCTCTACGACCCTGCCTTCGAGCCCGGACAGACCTATACTTTCGAGGTGCTCTGCGACTGAGACTCAGCCTTTCCTGTGGATGAGGCCTTGCGCCGTATGCGTTTCCACCACAGCCAGTAGCCGCTCAGAGGGAGAAGACCTCCGAGAAGGGCGGCGAGGAAGTAGAGGATTTTAGTGACCATGCCTCCCCAGCTGCCGGTGTGCAGGGAGTAGAACAGCCGTCTGGCGGCCTGCGGCTCCATGTCTCCGGTCAGGGAGTAGGCGGCTTCGCGGTACCAGCCGAATGACCAGGTGAGCCCGGTGAGGGCCATGAGCAGCAGGAAGATGGTGCAGTAGAAGCCGATGCTCACGTGGCTGTCGTACAGGAAGTGCTTCCAGCCCTTGGTGCAGGATACGCTGAGGCGGTTTTTCAGGGCTTTCCGGCTTTTCGGTATCCAGATGATCAGGCCGCTTATCAGGATGACGGTCATCGTCAGGGTGGTTACGCCTACGATGACTTTTCCGACCGATTTCTCCCCTTTGGAGGCCGGCGGGTCCAGCAGCCAGCGGTGCAGTTGCCTCATGGTCCTGAAGAATTCGTATGATTTTGCCCAGCCTTTTACTTCTCCCGTATACGGATCTACGCAAAGCTGTCTCTTACCGGTCTCGCGGAATGTGGCGAGGGCGGCTTTACGGGGATTGTCCTGAAGGCGGACGGCGTTGAGCGTGAGCGAGTAGGCTGCCCAGGTCCGGACGGCTGCCTCCAGCTCGGAGGGAGCGAGCGGTTCTGCTCCCTCCGAAGGCGGAGTTACGTTGTACAGCTTTCTTTGGAGCGCCTGGGTGATGTCCCGCTCGAACACGAGCGAGGCACCGGACAGGCAGATGACGGAGATGATGAGCCCGAGAGGGAGCGACAGCCAGAGGTGTATGTTTCGGAACAGTCTTCTCATCATTCTGCCGATGTGGAGAGTTTGCCCAATGCGGAGACGGAGTTGGCTCCGCTGACTGTCAGACCGGGTTCGGCGACGGCGGGGGCGGGGTCTTTTGGG
>URSC01000017.1 GCA_900550465.1 uncultured Alistipes sp. | reverse complement strand
GACGGTCGAGCATGGCCGAGAAGCGGTTACGGTCCTCGGCGTTGTCGATGCTGTCGGCGGTGGTGCCGAGGATGGGCACCTTAGCGGCGTCGAGACGGGTGGCTAAGTTGTTGGGAATCTGTCCGCCCATGGATATGATGACTCCGTGCGGCTCCTCCAGATCGCAGATGTCGAGCACCCTCTCGTAGGTAAGCTCGTCGAAGTAGAGGCGGTCGCACATATCGTAGTCGGTGGATACGGTCTCGGGGTTGTAGTTGATCATGATGCCTCTCCAGCCGCTCTTGCGGATGGTCTGCAGGGCGTTGACGCTGCACCAGTCGAACTCCACGGAGCTGCCGATGCGGTAGGCGCCCGATCCGAGCACGACAATCGACTTGCCGTCATGCTCGTAGGCTATGTCAGATGCAGTACCGTTGTAGGTAAGGTAGAGGTAGTTGGTCTGGGCGGGGAACTCGGCCGCGAGGGTGTCGATCTGCTTGACGACGGGCAGCACTCCGAGCTTCTTGCGGTACTCGCGCACCTTGATAACCATCTCCTCGGAGTCGATGCCATCCTTGAGGATGTGGCGTCCGATCTGGAAGTCGGAGAAGCCCTGGCGCTTGGCCTGACGCAGCAGGGGCTCGCCCAGTTCCTCGAGGGAGTTAAGGGCGGAGAGCTCCGCGGCAGTGTTGATGATGTTCATCAGCTTGTCGATGAACCAGCGGTCTATCTTGGTGAGCTCGTGTATCTTCTCGGGGGTATAGCCGTGAGTCAGGGCCTTGGATATGACGAAGATGCGGTTGTCGGTGGGCTCGCGGAGGGCCTTATCGATGTTCTCGATGGGAATCTCCTTGTTGCCGGTGAAGCCGTGGGCTCCCTGTCCGATCATTCTCAGTCCCTTCTGCAGGGCCTCCTCGAAGGTGCGTCCGATGGCCATGACCTCGCCAACGCTCTTCATGCTGCTGCCGATCTCGCGGGAGACTCCGTGGAACTTGGAGAGGTCCCAGCGGGGAATCTTGCAGACTACGTAGTCAAGGGCGGGCTCGAAGAATGCCGGAGTGGTCTTGGTGATGGAGTTCTTCAGCTCGAACAGACCGTAGCCTAAGCCGAGCTTGGCGGCAACGAAGGCGAGGGGATAACCCGTAGCCTTGGAGGCCAGGGCCGAGGATCGGCTCAGACGGGCGTTGACCTCGATGACGCGGTAGTCCTCGGAGTTGGGGTCGAAGGCGAACTGCACGTTGCACTCGCCGACGATACCCACGTGGCGGACGATGCGTATCGAGAGCTCGCGGAGCAGGTTGTACTCATGATTGGTCAGGGTCTGGGACGGAGCGACCACGATACTCTCGCCGGTATGGATTCCGAGCGGGTCGAAGTTCTCCATGTTGCAGACCGTGATGCAGTTGTCGTAGCGGTCGCGCACCACCTCGTACTCTATCTCCTTCCAGCCCTTCAGGGACTTCTCCACCAGCACTTGAGGTGAGTAGGAGAATGCTTTCTCTCCCAGCCGGATAAGTTCGTCCGGATTGTCGCAGAATCCGCTGCCGAGACCGCCGAGGGCGTAGGCTGCGCGGAGGATTACCGGATAGCCGAGCTCGGAGGCTGCGGCGAGGGCGTCCTCGATATTGCTGACCGCATGGCTCTTGATGGACTTGACATTGATCTCGTCGAGCCTCTTGACGAAGAGCTCGCGGTCCTCTGTGTCCATGATCGCCTGCACGGGGGTGCCGAGCACCTTCAGATTGTATTTTTCCAGGATTCCCTCCCTGTACAGGGCCACTCCGCAGTTCAGCGCGGTCTGACCTCCGAATGCGAGGAGAATGCCCTGGGGCTGTTCCTTCCTGATGACCGCCTCCACGAAGAAGGGAGTCACGGGGAGGAAATATATCTTGTCGGCTATACCCTCCGATGTCTGGACGGTAGCGATGTTGGGATTGATCAGGATAGTCTCTATGCCTTCCTCGCGCATGGCCTTGAGGGCCTGGGAGCCGGAGTAGTCGAACTCGCCGGCCTCGCCGATTTTGAGGGCTCCCGAACCCAGGAGCAGGACTTTCTTTATAGTGGTGTCGATCATGGTCTACAGCATTTTAATGAATTTGTCAAAGAGGAATTCGGTGTCGGTCGGGCCGCTGGACGCCTCGGGATGGAACTGCACGGAGAAGAAGCGGCCGCTCTTGTGCCGCAGGCCCTCGTTGGTGCCGTCGTTCATATTGATGAAGAGGGGCTCCCAGTCAGCGCCGAGGGTGTCTCCGTCCACAGCGTAACCATGGTTCTGGGAGGTGACGTAGCAGCGTTCGGTGCCTACGAGGCGGACCGGCTGGTTGTGGCTGCGGTGGCCGTATTTGAGCTTGAAGGTCGAGGCGCCTCCGGCCTTGGCTAACAGCTGGTTGCCCATGCAGATACCGAATATGGGCTTCTCCGCAGCCATGGCTTTCTGAATATTGCGGACAGCCTCGCCGCAGTACTCCGGGTTGCCGGGGCCGTTGGAGATGAACAGGCCGTCGTACTCCATGGTATTGAAATCGTAGTCCCAGGGCACGCGGATGACCTCGATGTCGCCGGAGCGGAGCAGGCAGCGGAGGATGTTGTTCTTGACTCCGCAGTCGAGCAGCACTACTTTCTTCCCGGCAGGGTTGCCGTAACGGATCACCTCCTTGCAGCTGACTATGGCCACCTGGTTTTCCGAGCCCGGGTCGTAAAGTGTCTCCGGTACCTCGAAACCTTCCGGCACGATGCAGCCGGGCATGGAGCCCTGTTCACGGAGAATCTTGGTGATCTCCCTCGTATCCACTCCGAAAATGCCCGGGATGCGGTACTCCTTGAGCCATTCGTCCAGGCTCTTGACCGCGCTCCAGTGGCTGTACTTGAAGGAATAGTCGGAGATGATCAGACCCCGGACGTGGATGCGCTCGGACTCGAAGTTGACGGAAATACCGTCGGCCGTCTTCTCTTCAGGAACTCCGTAGTTGCCTACAAGAGGGTAGGTTACACATAATATCTGACCCGAATAGGAGGGGTCGGTGAGGGACTCGGGATAGCCGACCATGGCGGTGTTGAATACCACCTCTCCGTCGGCACGGTCCTCATAACCGAAGGAAAATCCTTTGACTGCAAAGTCTTTTCCGAGATGTAATACTGCTTCTTTCATATCTAAGAATGCAAAATTAGAAAAATTTGCCGTTTCTGCCTTATCTTTGTGGTACAAAAAGTCCGCAGATGAAAAAAATACTTGTCACATTAGTCGCCATAGGGGCATTTATCAGCTATTTTTCAGCCGTTTCGGCATATCCCCAGGAAAAACACGGCAAAGATACTGTCTACGTAATAGAGATCAGGCAGAATATCGACAACTCTTCCATGCGCAAGCTCAGTCTCGGACTGGAGGACGCTCAGGCCAAGGGAGCGGACTACATAATCCTGCATCTGGACACTTACGGTGGGGCAGTCGATGCCGCCGACAGCATGCGCAAGGCCATCCTTCATGCGCCTGTACCGGTAGTGGCCTTCGTGGATCTGCAGGCCGCTTCCGCCGGTGCCCTGATCTCCATCGCCTGTGACTCGATATACATGAGGCCGGGAGCCTCGATAGGGGCAGCCACCGTAGTCAACCAGAACGGGGAGGTGATGCCGGACAAATACCAGTCCTTCATGCGCGGGATGATGCGCTCCACCGCCGAGGCCCACGGGAGGAGGGCAGACGGCACCTGGTTCAGGGACCCTGCCATAGCGGAGAAAATGGTGGATACGGCGGGGGTCCTCAGCTTCACCCCGGACGAGGCGATAGAGGCCCGCTACTGCGAGGGCAAGGCCGAATCAATAGATGAGGTAGTGGAGTATATAGGACTGGAAGAATGTGAGATAATCCATCAGGAGCTGTCTCCTCTCGAGAGGTTCATCCTCTTCATGATGTCCCCGGTCCTGCAGGGAATTTTCCTGATGATGATCATCGGAGGCATCTACTTCGAGGTGCAGTCCCCCGGACTCGGGCTGCCGTCCATCATAGCAATTCTCGGGGCAGTGCTCTATTTCTCGCCCCTGTACATCCACGGCCTGGCCATGAACTGGGAGATAGTGATGTTCGTAATAGGACTGATTCTGCTCGGGGTGGAGATATTCGTCACGCCGGGATTCGGGGTGGCGGGCATCATCGGAGCCATCCTCTCCTTCGGGGCCCTCATCTTCGCAATGGTGGACAATGACCTCCTGTATTTCGAGGGGCACCTCAACCTTCAGGTCATCCTCACCCCCTGCGCCATAGTCCTGGTATCCACCGTCCTGGCCCTGATTCTGTCCATCTGGGGCGCATCCAGACTCTTCCCCAAAAAATCATTCTCCTACATCGCTCAGAAGACCGAGCTCAAGGGCGACGAAGGCTGGGTAGGAGTGGAGACCGGCTCCATCGCAGGATGTGTGGGACAGGAAGTTACTGCTGCCACCGAAATGTGTCCTTCAGGTAAGGTAGAATACGGCGGCAGGCAGTATGAGGCCGTCATGGAATACGGTTCGGCAAGCACCGGAGACCGGCTGAAGGTTATCCGCGCTGAGGGCGGCCGTCTGTACTGCGTCCGTCTTTCTCAATAAGCTCCAGCAGCACGTCTATAGCCTTTTCCTGAGGCACGGAGCGCACTACTGCCTCCTTGCCCCGGTAGATGGACACCTTGCCGCGTCCCTCGCCGATATAGCCGTAATCGGCATCGGCCATCTCGCCAGGACCGTTGACGATGCAGCCCATGACAGCTATGGTCAGGCCGCGGAGATGGGAGGTGCGCCGCTTGACATCGTTGAATGTGGACTCTATGTCGTAAAGAGTACGGCCGCAGCTGGGGCAAGCGATGTATTCGCACTGGGTGATATGGCGGCGAGTGGCCTGCATTATATCACTCTTAAACTGCTCTATCTCAGACTTGTCGGCCTCCTTATCTCCATAAATGCAGCGTATTTCGAAATCATCGGCCTCCTTGTTGACAAGCATAGGGCCGAGGATGCATGAGGCCTTGACGATGAACTCCTCGTGGGAGGCGCAGCGGAGCTCGAAGGAGGGGGCGCCGTCCCTGACACCGGTCTGATAGTCCGAGGGCTTCTGAGCCGTGTCGAAGAACTCCGCTATGAGCCTTGCCGGGACAATCTCATTGACCGGGGGCTCGGTGAGGGATACCCGGATGGTGTCCCCGATGCCGCGGGAGAGCAGGGTCGCCAGACCGGCCGCCGACTTGATGCGGCCCATGTCCCCGTTGCCGGCCTCGGTGACTCCGAGGTGCAGGGGGAAGATGATTCCGCGCTCCTCCATCCACTGCTGCAGGAGGATATAGGCCTGCGTCATGACAGGGACGTTGCTGGCCTTGAGCGAGAGCACCACATTGTAGAAATCCTCGTCGATGCACATCTGTACCCACTCCGACATGGCTTCCTGCATTCCTTTAGGTGTATTGCCGTAGAGTTCTGTTATACGGGAGCCTAAGGAGCCGTGATTGATGCCTATGCGGACGGCCGTACCGTGCCTGCGGCATACTTCCAGGAACCTGCGGAACTGGCTGCACGCCACCTCGTGATCCTTGGCGAAATTACCGGGATTGATGCGGACCTTGTCGGCCACTGCGGCTGCAGCGATGGCCACCTCCGAGGAGAAGTGGACGTCGGCCACCAGGGGGACGGGAACGCCCATTGCCCTGAGGCGGGCCTTTATCTTCCCGAGAGACTCCACCTCGCGGAGGCCCTGGGTGGTGAGCCTGACCAGCTGCGAGCCGGCCTCGTACAGGCCGAGGCACTGCTGGACGGCAGCATCCAGGTCATTGGTGTCGCAGTTGCACATGCTCTGGACGACTGTCCTGCCTGCATCATGACCTATGAGCAGGCTATCTCCTATATTTGCAGTGATGTAGCGCATATCTATTTGAGTTTTACATGAAATCCCAGACTTATGCTGGCCTGCCACGGATAACTGTAGAGCCAGGACACGCTGCTCATCTTCTCCGGATGGTAGAGCATGGAGAGAGAGTAATGGAAGGTGCCCTCCAGATGCAGCTCGAACCGTTTACCGAAAATCACAGCCAAACCTCCGCCTCCCTGCAGGCCATAGTCAATCCTGTTGTCAAAACAGTCAAATCCGTTATCCTTGGTAGTTGCGAAACGATATCCGAGGAAAGGCCCTATGCTGAGCAATATTCTGAAATGGTCTCCAAGATCCACATGGAATGCGGAGATAAACGGGAGTTCTACTATGGAGACGGTCTGCTCAAAATGCCTGAAGGCATACTCATCATTCACAAAGCCGTACCTGGTATATCTGAATCCTGTCTGAAGCCCGAAAATGTCAATCACATTCCATAGCGGATGGTAATACGTATAGAGGACAGCGACATTGACCGGGGAATTTACAGCCTTTATCCCCATATCCGGTGTCATGGACACACCTGTGAACGAATAGTCGTAACGTACACCTATCAGATGCTCCGGATACCTTACCGGCTTAACCACGACGGCAGTATCCCACTGAACTCCGGGCTTGATACTGACAGTATCATTCTGTCCGTACAGCGACATGCATGTCAACGACAGGACAGCAGCGGCTATTATTCTACGTAACTGTCTCATTTGAACATTTCTCCGATATCTATGGACTGTATCAGTTCTGTCCGTTCCGGAATATCCATTATATAGGCATTGTTGCCCACGACATCATTGAAACGGTACATCTTGACTTTCTCCGGCTGTTTACGTCCCAGCAGGTCCCCGGTATCTATCTGGCCGTTTCCGTTCTTGTCCTCAGTGATGCGGACAGAATAGCGGCCGGCCTTGAGGTAAGGGAAATTAAGTACGGATGCGGTATCTATGTGATATGTCCTGAACACTTTAGTACGCTTTTCATCCACAAGTTCCACCATATACTTCTCATGCACATTGGAAGCCTCGATGATGAATGAGCTCAGAGACTCGTCCTGAGGAAGACTGAATGTCTTGACAAGGCTGTCGCAGTATATCCCGTCTATATCCATAAACAGGCTGTCGGGAATCCTGAGCGTGTATTCGTAGCCGTTTACCAGTTTCTCTTTCAGACGCAGGATATAGCGGCGGATATTGGCAGTGTCCCTCTCGACGGTGAAAGCGGCCGGAGCCGTCTGCTCACGGGTATTCTTCGAGATAATGGTGACAGAGTCGAATGGAGTACTTATCATGGGCGACTCGAACAATATCACTATGCCGTCCTGGTCAATCTTCTCCGGGGATGCGTCGACCTCATAGGCAGCCAGCGTATCCGCCTCCTCGACCATATCTCCCCAGCGGTTCTCCACCATCTTGCCCTTAGGCCTTGCCAGTCTGAACGTATCAGTCACCGGCACCAGCGCCTTAAGGCTGTCGTCTGTCCTGTGATATGTAAGTCTCATCCTGAGGGTATCCTTCACAGGCCCCTGGTCATTGATCCATATCACTATGCTGTCCCTGTAATAGTTGTATTCCCGGATAAGCCTGTCCTCGGGTATCCCGTCGATTATGAGAGAGTCAATGACAGGGTAAGGGGCGGCGAACTTCAGATAGATCTGACGGTGCGAGACTCTTTCCCTCGCTCTGAGGATTTGGCGCTGAGAGACTTCCTTGAACATGGAAAGAGACAGCTGCGCCGGGCGGGCCAGGCATGCAAGAGTATCTGTCATGAGAGTCATGGCCAGTTCCGGCATATCCGGCCTCATCACTGTCGACGGCAGCACCAGGGTATCCAGGAAGGCTACCCGCTCCTGATCCGGGTCATAAAGACTGTTGTTGTTAAGGTCCTCGATTGCAAATACTCTGTAGACAGTATCTGCCGGAAGATTCCTGACTGTAAAATAGCCCCACAGATCGCTTTTGGCGGCAGCCCGCGGGCGGACCTTGAATATTGCAGAATCCGACGGGTCGGTATGGAACAGCACGGTTATATTGGACATAGGAAGCATGGTGGAGGCTTCCACTATATTTCCGGAAACAAAGAGTGAGTCCACGTGGTCTCCCGTAGAGAAACTGTGGGTATACGGAGGAAATGGATTGCCCTCATTATTGTCCTTCACGGCCTCTCCGAGGGAAAGAGAGTAGGTCTGATTGGAGTCCAGGGGCGAGTCGAAAGAGACGACCACGCGCTTACCCTTGATCTTGGCCACCGGAGGCTTTGCCTGGGGAGGGGAAAGGAATATATAGGAATTCGGATTGTTCAGCACCACATATTCATCAAATTCGAATGAGACGGAACTGTGCTTGATGTCAGTAGGATGTCCCGTCGTATTATACGGAGGCACGACCTCCACGAGCACTGGCGGAATGGTGTCCTTAGGACCGCCTTCAGGAGGGGTGGATGTATTGGCGCAGGATTTGGAGAATATGAGGGATGCAAAAATTCCCGTAACTATCAATGTGTTGAACAGATTCTTGGCTTTCATCTCACTATTTGTCCTCTTTGATGTCTATGCGGCTGACATTCTCGACGCCCTTGATTTTCTTGATATGGTCCATAAGGGTATTGAGGTCTTCTGTACTGCGGACATAGCAGTCTATATATCCCTCGAAAATACTGTCGTGCGAAGCGATATATACCTTGCGGATATTGATGTTCAGCACCAGAGTCGTAACCTTGGTCAGTTCGTTGAGTATGCCCATGCGGTCCGTCCCGAAGATCTTTATACGGGCCAGGAACGAGGCTACTGTATTCTTGCTCCATTTGGCGTTGACTATCCTGTCTCCATGAATCGATGCCAGGTTCACGGCCTCGGGACAGGTTTTCTTGTGAACCACCACCTCGCCGTTGTCATTGAGAAAGCCAACGATAGTATCTCCGGGGATGGGATAGCAGCAGTCAGCAATCCTGTATGTTATGGAACTGTCAGGATCCTTGCCCTGGGCCTCCTTGTCGTCAGACAGAATGAGATCACGGTTCTTGTCCAGCTTGTTCTTTATCAGACGGTCCCTGATCTCAGCATTTGTCATCTCATCTCCGCTGTCTCCGTCCTCCGCATCCGGCGCACCATCCTCACCGCCACCTTTCTTTCCGCTGCGGAACAACCGCAGTGTCCAGTAAATCACATTCTTGTTCTCAGTATTCTTGCGCAGGATCTTCTCAAGTTCCTTCAGGGAGATCACACCGGTGGATATCTTATTGTAGAGTTCCTCCTTCGTGCTCACGGAATACTCGCGGAGGAGTTTCTTGAGCACATTGCCCTGAAGCTTGACACCATAGTTGGAAAGTTCCTTCTCAAGCATCTGCCGCCCGCTCTTGATACTGTCTTCTATATCATCCTTGAGAGCCTCGTAGACATAACTGCGGGCCTTGCCTGTACGGAGGAAATCGAGCCATTCGGGCTGGGGTTTCTGGGACTCAGCCGTGATGATCTCCACCTGGTCTCCGTTGCGGAGGATGCTGGAAAGGGGGGAGAGCTTGAAATTGATCTTGGCCGCAATGGCCTTGTTGCCTATCTGAGAATGGATATTGTATGCAAAATCAAGGGCTGTGGAGCCGTTGGGCAGGGCCTTTGACTCTCCCTTGGGAGTAAATACGTATATTTCCTGGTCCAGCAGGGAGTCGTGGAACTTATCCAGGAACTCAAGGGCATTTACATCAGGATTCTCCAGCACTTCCCGCACCATATCGAGCCACCTGTCCATTTCCTTCTCCGAACTGGTCTCCTGTCCTTTCTGCTTGTAGCTCCAGTGCGCGGCGATACCCTTCTCGGCAATCTCGTTCATCCTCTCGCTGCGGATCTGGACCTCCACCCAGCCGCCGCCGTTGCTCATGACGGTACAGTGCAGGGCCTCATAGCCGTTGCTCTTGGGTCTGGTCACCCAGTCCCTGATGCGGTCAGTCTTGGAGGCATAGATGCCGGATACGAGAGAATAGATATACCAGCACTGGGTACGCTCGTCCTCGTCCGGCTTGGGAGTGAAGATGATGCGGATACCGTAGATATCGTAGATGTCCTCGAACTCCACGTGTTTCTGCTGCATCTTGTGCCAGACGGAGTAGGGGGTCTTGGTCCGCTTGGTTATCTCGAACTGATAGCCGGCATTCTCAAGTGCATCGGCCACTGGCTTGATGAACTTGTCCATAGCCTCGCCCTTCTCCTTGATGACACCGTCAATACGGGAAACTATATCATTGTACTGCTTGGGGTCACGGGTACGCAGCCAGATATTCTCCATCTCCGACTTGATGTTGTACAGTCCCAGGCGGTGGGCCAGCGGCACGAAGATGTACATGGTCTCGCTCAGGATCTTGTCCTTCTTGTAGTCGGGCATGGACCCTATGGTCCGGATATTGTGCAGACGGTCAGCCAGCTTGATAAGTACAACCCGGACATCATCGTTGAGAGTAAGGATGATGCGCTTGAAGTTCTCGGCCTGGAGATTGCCTCCGTCAGTGTCCATGGCCGCCTTGATCTTGGTCAGGCCGTCCACCAGGGAGGCTATCTTCTCGCCGAAAAGCCGCTTGATGTCGTCCACGGTATAATCCGTGTCCTCCACCACGTCGTGCAGAAGGGCGGCTACGATCGACTTGTAGCCCAGGCCTATCTCGTTCACCACGATCTTGGCCACGGCTATGGGATGGATAATATACGGTTCCCCTGAACGTCTGCGGACTCCCTTATGGGCTTCGTTTGCAAACTCAAATGCCTTGAGTACACCGTCGTATTCCTCCTGCGAGGCACACCGCTTGAGAGCAGCCAGGCGGAGCTCCTCGAATTCCTTATTAATCAGGTCGTAGTCGCTTTTTGTAAAATCCATTCTGCAAAATTAATCAAAAAACTAATACAAGATGTCGCGGGTACCGTCTTTGCGGATTTTTTGGAGACGCTCTTTCAGCGAATTCTTCTCGTCTCCATCCGGCATCTTAGCCAGCTCCCTGTCAATGAGCTTGTATCCCTCCTCCTTGGTAAGGTCGGAAGAATAGTCCTCAAGATACTCCGCCAGGGTCAGAAGGGCGTTGCGGGTGCAGAAGCGCTTGATGAATCCCGGTATGGCGAACTCCATGAAATGCTCTCCGGTACGGCCGACACGGTAGCATGCCGTACAGAAACTGGGTATGTAGTCGCGGGTCAGCAGCCAGCGGATCACCTCGTCCAGACTGCGGGTATCGCCCACCTGGAACTGCTCCTCGTCGATGGCCTGCTCGACGCCCTTGCGCTCCTTGTTGTAGCCTCCGATCTCCAGTTTGGTGCCGGCGTCGATCTGGGATACGCCGAACTCCATTACCTCGTCGCGGATGGCCTTGGACTCGCGGGCGGTCATGATAAGGCCGGTATAAGGCACTGCAAGCCTGAGAATTGCCACCAGTTTCTTAAAATCCTGGTCAGATACTTTATACGGCAGATCGAGCTCAAGTCCGTTGGCCGGCTGTATCCTCGGGAAGCTGATGGTGTGGGGGCCGACACCGTATGTCTCCTGCAGATGTATCGCATGGGACACCAGGCCGAGCACCTCGAATCTCCAGTCGTACAGTCCGAACAGGGCACCTATGCCCATGTCGTCGATACCGCCCTCGAAGGCGCGGTCCATGGCGTTCAGCCTCCAGAGATAGTTGCTCTTCTGGGTATTGTACGGATGATACTTGGCGTATGTCTCCTTATGATAGGTCTCCTGGAATACCTGGAATGTACCGATGCCGGCGGCCTTGACCACCTTGTAGCCCTCGATGTCCAGAGGGGCGGCATTGATATTCACCCTGCGGATTTCCCCGTTGCCGGATTTTGTAGCGTATGTCATTTTCACTGTATGCGCTATGAACTCCGGAGTGTACTTGGCGTGCTCGCCGTATACGAGAATCAACCTCTTGTGGCCCTCGTCCTCCAGGGACTTCACCTCGCGTACCAGTTCCTCGTCAGAGAGGGTGTGACGCACGGTGGTGCGCAGGGAGCGGCGGAATCCGCAGTACTGGCAGTCATTGGTGCAGTAGTTGCCGATGTAAAGGGGGGCGAAGAGCACGATGCGGTTGCCGTAGACCGAGCGCTTGAGCTCCCTGGCGGTCTCGAAGATTTCGTGCAGGCCCTCGGGAGAGTTCACTGCTATAAGCGCGGCTGTTTCCTCAACAGTCAGGGGTTGTTTGGAAAGGGACTTCTTAAGGATTTCCCGATAGACTGCAGGGTCTTCCTTGGTATCGTGTATCAGGGACTGCAGCCTGTTGTCGTCGATAAAGTCGACAAAGCCTTTAGTCAGTTCTGTATTCATTGTATATCAATCTTTTAAAAGTTATCAGCTCATGTCTTCCAGCGGGTAGTTGTCCACATTCTGGAACACGTATGACAGCTCAGAGCCCAGCAGGACAATGAACCATCCTATGTTCAGCCACACCATGAAAAGGGGTATGGCTGCAAAAACGCCGTAAACCGCATTCATCCGGGATACAAACATCTGGGTCTCCAGGTAAAGGTACTGCACAATGGTAAAAGCCAAGGACGAGATGGCGGCGGCGGACAGGGCCGGCAGCAGCCTCACCCTGGCGTTGGGAATGAGGACATACATCACGCCCAGGACTATAACCATGAACACATAGAAGGCCAGCCATATCAGGAAAGTGCTGAAGGTACTCAGGAAGGGAATCTCCAGCCCCAGGGTGTTGATGCCGTCGGTAATGGTCAGCGAGACCGACAGGAACACGATGATGATGAACGGCGAGGCCGTCATCGTAAGGATATATGCCAGCACTCTCTTCCACAGTATCCGGTTGCGGTCCACCTTCCATATCCGGTTGAAGGACCACTCGACCCTTGAAAGCAGCCAGATCACCATCCAGAGGAAAATCAGGGATGAGATGATTCCGTAGATATCCTGCTGCGACGCGGCGATGATGTTGTCCGCGAACGAGAGTATCTGGTCTACGATCATGTCATGCCCGAAATTGTCGTATATCAGCTCACGCAAGTATTCTCCCAGTCCTGCATAATTGGATATGGCGAAGGCTACGGCCAGGAAGGGGACGAAGGCCATGGTAGTGAAAAAACTCAGGGCCACTGCCTGCTGTCCTACATTCTGGCGGCTGAAATTCTTGGCGGTGAGTATGACTATCCTGATATACCTGACGACCTTGGCCTTTACCCGGCCAAGGTCGGAGGTATTGATGTTCCATATCCCGTCCCGGAAAAAATCCCGGATCCGTCTTATGTTATCCGCGCATCGCATCCACGAGGGTCTTGGCGAAGGCGGCAGTCTTCTCTAAGTCTGATGCAAACGGGCGTCCGAGGAACTCGGCGGGATCGCCGGTCACAGGCATCTTGGCCTTCTCCGCGAACTCCTTCAGGGCCTTCACTCCGGCACCGTTCCAGCTCGAGCCTCCGAAGAGACCGAGGATCTTGTTCTGGGGAGCCGACACGCAGATCTCGTGGGTCAGCAGGGCCATCATCGGGTGCATGCCGGTATTGTAGGCGCAGCTTCCGAGTACGAGACCCTTGTATTTCCAGATAGCCGTCAGCAGGTAGGAGACATGTGTCTTGGACACGTCATATACACGGATATCCCTGACACCCAGGGCTGAGATCTGGCGGGCTATCTCGTCGGCGAATTTCTCGGTGTTGCCGTACATCGAGGCATAGGCGATTACGAAACCGTCCTCGGCCTCATAGCGGCTCCACTTGTCGTAGAGAGCGAGCACCTTGCCGGGGTCCTTGCGCCAGATGAGTCCGTGCGAGGGGCAGATGATCTTCACCGGCACGCCCTCCAGCTTCTTGAAGGCCTTCTGCACCATGCCGCTCCATTTGCCTACGATGTTGGAATAGTAGCGGAGCATGTCCTCCTCATAGAAGTCGAAGTTGGCAGTGTCGTCGAAAATGCCGCCGTCCAGAGTTCCGAAGGATCCGAAGGCATCGCAGGAGAAGAGTATCTGGTCCACCGTGTCGTAGGTGACCATGGTCTCGGGCCAGTGTACCCAGGGTACCATTACGAAAGTCAGCTTATGGTATCCGAGTTCCAGAATGTCGCCCTCCTTTATTTCATGGACATTCTCTGCAGGCAGGGGGTAGTAGGACTCCAGTATCTTGAATGTCTTGCAGTTGGCCACTACCTTCACTCTGGGATAACGGCGCAGGATCTCCCCGATCATGCTGGAATGGTCGGGTTCCATGTGATTGACCACCAGATACTCCAGGTCGCGTCCGCCGAGAGCGCAGTCGATGTTGGAGAGGTAGTCGGGGTCAGAGCCGTACTCGAGCGTATCCACAAGTGCAGGATGCTCGTCAGCGATGATGTATGAGTTGTAGGCTACTCCGTTGGGCAGAGGCCAGTTGTTCTCGAACAGGTGCTTTTTTCTGTCATTGGTTCCGATGTAGAACACTTTGTTGCTGATTTGAATCATACTGTGTAGATAGGTTTAAGAGTTTATAATACTGTAAAATTCTTCTTCGGTGATAACTTTCACTCCCAGTTTCTGAGCCTTCGCCAGTTTCTCGGGTCCGGCCTTCTCTCCGGCCAGCAGATAAGTGGTCTTGCCGCTTACCGAGCCGGTGTTCTTGCCTCCGTGGGCGGCTATCAGGGCCTTCATCTCGTCCCTGGGACGGGAGAAATTGCCCGAAACCACGACCGTACTGCCGGCGAGACGGTCCGACAGGCGGGAGGCAGCGGAGTTGTCTGCAAATTGCAGGCCGAAATCCCGGAGTTCCTGTATAATTCTTCTATGATCCTCATTTTCAAAATACTCCACCAGAGAGTCCGCTATCACATCTCCGATGTCCTCCACCTCCAGGAACTCCTCCCGCGAGGCTTTCTCCATCGCTCCGATATCCCTGAAACGGGCCGCGAGGGTCTTGGCGGTAGTCTCGCCTATATGCCTGATGCCCAGGGCAAACAGCACGCGGCCGAACGGCACGCGCTTTGATGCGGCTATGCTGTCCAGAAAGTTGCCCGCGGATTTTTCCTTCCAGCCTTCGAGGGTCAGCAGCTTTTCCATGTCCAGCCGGTAGAGGTCCGGCAGTTCCCGGATATACCCCTTGTCGTAGAGCTGGTAGATGGTAGCCTCGCCGGCATTGATATTCATGGCCTTCCGGGAGATAAAATGCAGAAAGGCGCCCTTGACCCTCGTAGGGCATGCCTCGTTGAGACAGTAATGCCGGGCCTCGCTCTCGTCCTTGACCAGAAGGGAGCCGCAGTCGGGACAATGGGTGGGGAAATGGGGCAGGGGAGCGCCTTCCGGCCTCTTGGACAGTTCCACTCCGGTAATCTTGGGAATGATCTCCCCGCCTTTCTCCACGTAGACCCAGTCTCCGATGTGTATGTCAAGCTGTTCCAGCTGGTCGGCATTGTGGAGGGAGGCTCTCTTGACGGTGGTGCCGGAGAGGGCGACCGGCTCCAGATTGGCCACCGGGGTTATGGCTCCGGTACGTCCGACCTGATAGTCAATGGAAAGGAGGGGGGTGAGGGCCTGCTCGGGCTTGAACTTATAGGCCGTGGCCCAGCGGGGAGACTTGGCCGTATAGCCCAGACGGGCCTGGAGGGCCAGGTCGTCCACCTTGATGACGATGCCGTCCGTTGCGAACGGCAGGTCCTTGCGGCGGGTGTCCCACTCCCGGATATACTCCCGCACCTGGTCCATGTCCAGGCAGAGCCTGGAATACTCCGATATGGGAAAATGGTGAGCGGCAGCCCACTGCAGGGCCTCCGAATGGTATTTGAAGGGAAGATTGTCTCCTATGATATGATAAAGGACGCATTCCAGGCCGCGGCGGCGAACCTCCTCCGGGTCGAGGGTCTTGAGGGAGCCGGCAGCGGCGTTGCGGGGGTTGGCAAAGGGAGTGTCCCCGATATCCGCGCGCTCCTCGTTCAGGGAGTTGAAGGATGCGAAGGGCATGTATATCTCGCCCCTTATCTCGAAGTCCCAGGGCACGTCCCCGATATCGGTCGGAATGGAAGGGATGGTCCGGACATTCTCGGTAACGTCGTCCCCTACGGTTCCGTCCCCCCGCGTGAGGGCCCTCACGAGCTGTCCCCTGGAATAACTCAGGCAGATGGCTGTGCCGTCGAACTTCAGCTCGCAGCTGTAGGCAAACTTCTCACCGGCGGCCTCGCGGACCCTCCGGTCGAAGTCCTGCAGTTCCTCAATATTATAGGTATTTCCCAGCGAAAGCATGGGCCAGCGGTGGCGGTACTGACGGAACTCCCTGGCACCCGGCGTCCTGCCGGCTATGTCGCTGCCTACTTTCATGGTGGGAGAGTCGGGCGTGGTCAGCTCCGGATACATCTTCTCGATGGAGGCCAGCTCCATCATCATGACGTCGTATTCGAAATCCGATATCTCGGGATCGTTGAGCACGTAATACCTGTAGTTGTGCCGGTTGAGTTCCTGGCGGAGGAATTCGGCTCTTTCCTGGGCCTGTTTTTTCGTTATCTCTTTATTTCCCATAGATCCGGATATTAATAGGGACAAATATACTAAAATGTTGGCCTGTTTCAATAATAAATTGTAAATTTGCACGGATATATAAAAATCAATTCATACTGATATGAAAGCGTCAATAGTAATTTTAGCAGGAGGTGGTCCTGCTCCCGGAATCAACACAGTAATAGGAACTATCGCCAAGACTTTCCTGGCCAAGGGGTACAGGGTCATCGGTCTGCATGAGGGCTACAAGGGCCTTTTCAGCGAGAACCCCAACCATATCGACATCGACTTCTTCCTGGCCGACAACATCTACAACCGCGGCGGTTCCTATCTGATGATGAGCCGTTTCAAGCCTACTGATGACGACCTCGAGCATCATTTCAACCTCAAGTTCTTCACTGACAACAACATCAAGCTTCTGGTCACCATCGGCGGAGATGACACCGCCTCCACCGCAAACAGACTGACCAAGTATCTGCTCTCCCACGATATCCACATCCAGAACATCCACGTACCCAAGACCATCGACAACGACCTACCGCTGCCCGACAACCAGCCAACTTTCGGCTACGAGTCGGCCAAGTCCGAGGGTACCCGCGTGGCCACCATCGTCTATGAGGACGCCCGCACCAGCGGCACCTGGTTCCTCGTATCGGCCATGGGACGCTCCGCCGGCCATCTTGCCCTGGGTATCGCATCCTCATGCCACTATCCCATGCTGGTTATCCCCGAGATGTTCAACAAGACCAACGCCACCATCGACAAGATCGTCCGCCTGGCAGTATCCGCCATCATCAAGCGCAAGATCATGGGCATCACCTACGGCGGCGTGATCGTATCGGAAGGTATCTTCTACGAGCTCAGCTCCGAGGACCTCAAGGCCACCGGCGTGACATTCTCCTACGACGAGCACGGCCATCCCGAGCTCGGCAAGGTATCCAAGGCACAGATCTTCTGCACAGTACTCGAGAAGAAACTCGGAGAGCTCGGCCTCAAGGCCAAGATCCGTCCCATCGAGATCGGCTACGACGTACGCTGCAACAACCCCGTGTCATACGACATCACATACTGCTCCCAGATGGCCTACGGCGTATGGAAGCTCTTCGAGTCCGGCGAGACCGGATGCATGGTGTACGTGGACCGCGCAGGCGACATCACCCCCCTGTATCTCAAGGACCTCCAGGATCCCGCCACTGGCAAGATTCCTCCCCGCTGCGTGGACATCTCACGCGAGCAGGTACAGAACATAGTGAAATACATGCTCCACTATATCGGACCCGAGGACTATGAGGCCGCCCGCAAGTATGTGGCCAATCCCGAGGAGTACGATTTCTACAGGATACTGAACTGGGAACGCCCTGAGAAATAATGAAGGGTAAGTTCATAGTATATCAGATGCTGCTCAGGGTATTCGCCAATGCCCACAGCGTCAACAGGCCGGGAGGCAGCCTCCAGGAAAACGGTTCCGGGAAGTTCAAGGACATCACGGTATCGGTCCTGGAGGAGCTCCGCAGGCTCAATGTCACTCATGTATGGTACACGGGAATCATCCGTCACGCCACCGCCGGAGGCACCGGAGTCAAGGGCGGAGCCGGCTCCCCGTTCGCCATAACCGACTACTACGATGTCAATCCGTATCTGGCATCGAGGGAAGCCGGCCGCATGAAAGAGTTCGAGGCGATGATCGCCCGCACAGTGGATTCCGGCCTGACCCCCATAATCGACTTTGTGCCCAACCACGTTTCACCCGATTATCACAGCGCAGTAGAAGACTTCGGGGAGCAGAACTACTGTCCCGGAAGGATTTACGACTGGGACTGGAGCGACACGGTCAAGCTGGACTACAGCTGCCGTGACACCTGGGAGAAGATGAGGAATATCCTGCTGTTCTGGGCTTCCAAAGGGGTAGGGGGATTCCGCTGCGACATGGTGGAGCTGGTTCCCGTCGAGTTCTGGAAATGGTGTATCGCATCTGTCAAGAAACAGTATCCCAAACTCATATTCATCGGAGAGGCATATCAGCCGGAAAATTACTCCGCGCTCTTCGACGAGGGCGGTTTCGACTACCTCTACGACAAGACCGGTTTCTACGACACTCTCAAGAAGATAGTAAGGGGAGAAGCACCGGCATCCAGCCTGACGGCCGAATGGCAGAAGCAGGGCAGGTACCAGGACCGCATGCTCAAGTTCCTGGAGAACCACGACGAGGACCGGATAAGTTCGCCGGATTTCGCAGGTGATCCTTTCAGAGGCCTGGCAGCCCTGTTCGTATCCCTGTATTTCAACACGGCTCCGTTCATGCTCTACTTCGGGCAGGAACTGGGTGAGGGACCTGAGAAGACTTCGATCTTCGATTTCTGCTCGCTGCCCAGGATGAGGTCCTGGCTGCGCGGACTCAGGGCCGGAGACGCAGGCAAGTTCCTCGACCACGAGGCATCCGCACTGCGGGACATCTACATGGAATTCATGAGCAAGACCACAGAACCGGCTATCCGGAGGGGAGATACCTTCGACCTGGAGTATGCCAACTCCGCGTCCGAATACTTCAACCCCGACCGTCATTTCGTATTCCTCAGACGCTACGGCCGCAAGATATTCCTGTGCGCCGCCAACTTCTCGGACGAGAAGGCCGTCATAAGGGTCAATATACCCGGGCACGCATTTGAATACTTCGGAATAGAAGAGACCGAATACCTCAATTCAACCACTCCCGTAGAGGTGGCCATAGCCCCCAACGCAGGAACTTTACTGAGACTACAGAATTAACCAAGACATATACGACCATGGCAAAAACAGGTGAGCAGCTGCTGGAAATAGCCCGGCACTTCCAGCTTGAAGGCGTTCCTACGCGGGTAAAGACCCTCGGAGACGGATTTATCAATGATACATTCACCATCGAGACGGAGGGTGACGCACCGAGGTATATTCTTCAAAGGAAGAACACCAATATTTTCAAGGATATACCTGGAATGATGAGTAATATCCAGGCTATCACCTCGCATCTTAAGAGAAAAATAGCGGCGGCCGGAGGAGATCCCATGCGGGAGTCCCTCACAGTGGTGCCGGCCATTGACGGAAAACTCTATCACGTGCAGGACGGGGAATATTGGTGCGTAACGGTATTTATCGAAAAATCAGTAAGTTACGATAAGGCGGACACGCCTTCTCTCGCTGAGTGCGGCGGTAAGGGCATAGGCAGATTCCAGGCCATGCTGTCGGATTTCGACCAGCCGCTGGTGGATACGCTGCCGGGATTCCACAACATCAGATTCCGCTACGGGCAGTGGGACAAGACCCTGGCTGAAGACCCGACAGGCCGTGCAGCGGGCGTCAGGGACCTCATAGCGGAGATAGAGTCGCGCCGCAGTGAGATGCTGGACTTCTACAGGCTGATAGAGACCGGGCAGATACCGCTGAGAGTTACGCACAACGATACCAAGATAGCCAACATGCTGTTCGATCATGACGGCAACGTGCTTTGCGTCCTGGATCTGGACACTGTGCTCAAGGCTCCGTGCCTGTACGACTTCGGAGACTCGATCCGCTCGTACACCAACACCGGCGCCGAGGACGATCCGGACCTGGACCGCGTGTCCATGAGCCGGGAGATGTACGATGCTTTCGAGCGGGGCTATCTGTCCGAAGCCGGAAGTTTCCTCACGGACACCGAGCGGCAATATCTGCCGTTCTCTGCCAGATACATTACTTACGAACAGGTGCTGCGTTTCCTGATGGACTATATCGACGGAGACCATTATTATAAGGTTAAGTACCCGGAGCACAATCTGGTACGTACGCGGGCCCAGCTCAGGCTACTCCAGTCTATAGAACAGCAACTATTCTAACACAATTTATATTATGTTAAATAGGTCCTCCGCCACAGTCCAGCCCGCTCCCACAATTCCGCTTCCCGAGCGTATGCGCCCGAATTCCCTCGCGGAGTTCGTCGGCCAGGAACATCTGGTGGGTCCCGGAGCCGTGCTGCGGAAGATGATCGAGTCCGGCAACATCTCCTCCTTCATCCTCTGGGGACCTCCCGGCGTCGGCAAGACTACCCTGGCGCATATCGTCTCCCGGGAACTGCACCGGGATTTCTACACACTGTCGGCCATCAACTCAGGCGTCAAGGACCTGCGCGACGTGTTCGCCCGGGCCAAGGACAACTCCATCTTCGCCAAAGGCTCCCCGATACTCTTCATCGACGAGATCCACCGTTTCTCCAAATCCCAGCAGGACGCGCTCCTGGGCGCTGTGGAGACAGGTACCGTAACCCTCATCGGAGCCACTACGGAGAATCCCTCCTTCGAGGTCATCACCCCGCTGCTCTCCCGATGCCAGGTATTCGTGATGAAATCACTGGAAGTCAAGGACCTGGAGCAGCTGCTGGACAGAGCCCTGACCCAGGACGCCTACCTGAGTTCGCGCAGTATCGAGGTCCGCGAGCGGACAGCCCTGTTCCGCTTCTCCGGCGGAGATGCACGTAAACTGCTCAATATCTTCGAGATAGTCGTCAATTCATTCCCTCCTGACGCACCTGTGATCATCGACGACGCCACAGTGGCCGACCGCCTGCAGGAGAACATCACCGTCTACGACAAGAACGGAGAGATGCACTACGACATCATCTCAGCCTTCATCAAGAGCATACGCGGCTCGGACCCGAACGGAGCCGTCTACTGGATGGCCCGGATGCTGGCCGGAGGCGAGGATCCCCTCTTCATTGCCCGGAGAATGGTCATACTGGCCTCCGAGGACATAGGCCTGGCCAACCCCAACGCCCTGCTCCTCGCCCAGTCCACCTTCGACGCCGTCCACAAGATAGGCATGCCCGAGGCCCGCATCATCCTCTCGGAGTGCGCCATATACCTGGCCACCTGCTCCAAGAGCAACTCCGCCTACATGGCCATAGACGCCGCCCTGGGCCTGGTCAACGGCGGCGACAACTCCCCTGTCCCCCTGCACCTGCGGAATGCCCCCACCAAACTGATGAAGGACCTGGGCTACCACGAAGGCTACCGCTACGCCCATGACTACGAGGGCAACTTCACCGACCAGGAATTTCTCCCTGAGAACTTGAGCGGAACAAAATTCTACGAACCTGGCAACAACGCCAGGGAGAATGAGATACGCGCCCGTATGGACCGCCTCTGGCCCAAATACAACTACTAGAAAGGATAGCCGATACCGAACTGGAAGGCATACCCACCCCTGCGGAACCATGTCCTGATATTGGGCCACCTCTGCTCAGCCGGATCGTAAAGTTTGATACCGATATCGAACCTCACCACTACGAAATTGAGGTCCAGGCGCAGGCCGGCTCCGGCGCTGAACGCGGAGGTCCGCAGCATATTTTTCCAGGAAAAATAAGACAGTTCCTCGGCCGTCTGGTCCTCCGTGCTGCCTCCTTCCATGGATTCGTGGTCTGCAGTACGGGAAAGGTTCCATACATTGCCCCAGTCCGCGAAGAGAGCACCGCGGAAGATAGAGAAAAGCGGGAAGCGGTATTCAATATTGGCCTCCAGCCTCATATCTCCCGTCTGATTCGGAATGGAGAATGTCTCGTCCATCTGTGAGGAACCCGGACCGACGCTGCGGGCCGTCCATCCTCTGAGACTGTTAGAACCTCCGGCCCAGAACAGACGTTCGAAAGGCATCTTGGCCGAGTTGCCGTATGCGTAGCCCAGACCTCCCAGGCCCCTTACAGCCACGGCCTGCTTATTGTCCCTGCCGAACTTCCAGGTATAGGCCAGGGACAGCTCAGCCCTTGCGAACTGCGAATAGGGAGAATTCCAGATGGTCCGGAATCCGGAACTGTCCACCGGCATGAAGCGGTTGAATGCCGAAAGCAGGTTGCCGGCTACGTCTACCTGGAGGTCCGCCTTGAAGAAGGAGTTGGCGGGATTGACATTGGGGTCGCTGCTGTACTGCACGTCGAAACCGAGACCGAACTCGAAGTGGTTCTTGTAGGCCTCGCGGACAAACGGGTTGGTGAGCGACTCCATGAATGCGTTGCTGTACACAGGCAGATTGACTATATTGATCTGCAGGGGCACTACCCTGAAATAATACTTGTTCGACTGACTGCTCCAGCTCCATCCGAAATTGGCTCCGATCATGTTGCGGGTGTACTCGGGACGGCGCTGGTAGTTGTAGGACAGCTCCACGTCGGTGCGGGGAATGATGTTCTTGAACATCCTGTCAGGCAGAAATACGAAGGTAGGGAAACTCAGGCCGGCATTCGTTCCGAACTCGGTGGCCCTGGTATCGTCGCGGACGGAGAACTGGAAATTGCCGGAGACCGAAAGGGACAGCCACTCCCCTCCCTTGAATATGTTGCGGTTGTAATACGATACCGTGGGAGATATACCTATCAGGCCGGTGGAGTTGGTGGACGCCTCCAGGTTCACCTTATAGCCGTGGGCCTTGGAGGGAATCAGACGGATGCTGCAGTCCACGACATTGGTGTCGGTCTTGGTAAGTTCCACGCTTACACTGCTGTAGATACGCAGGTTGGACATCCTCTGGTATGTGCTGTTGACTATGCTGGAACTGTAGACATCACCCGGTTCTATACGGTTCATCTTGTAGAGAATGGACGGCCGGATCTTCCGCTTCCTGTCGTAGAGAATAGTGAGGTTCTCATACTTGACGGTATC
Source organism: uncultured Alistipes sp. (assembly GCA_900550465.1). Classification (GTDB taxonomy): domain Bacteria; phylum Bacteroidota; class Bacteroidia; order Bacteroidales; family UBA932; genus Coprenecus. Next base: position 21,192 of record URSC01000017.1, on the reverse strand, counting down.
CAGAATCTGGGGTATCTTCTTGGATATCGAGGCCCTGTAGCGGATATTGTCCGATACCGGATACACCGACACCTTGCCGAAATAGAACCTGCGGTGCCGGACCGCGTCCTCCGGACGGCCTCCCCTGGGATAATTCCTCACAGATACCCTAAGCAGGGCCGAACCCGGAAAAGAGACCGTATCGGCGGCAAAGAAATAGAAATTCTTGGAGAACTCGTAATATCCCCTGTCCCTCAGATACGCCTCGGACCTCTCCGACTCCCTCTCCAGAAGGGATTCCGACAGGGGGATACCCACCTTTATCAACGAATTGACGGTATCCCTGTATATCTCCTCAGCCAGAACAGGATCATCCACCTCGTAGGATATCTCCCTGATGGGATACTGCCGCCCCAGCCTCACGCGGTAGTCCACGGTGGTCTGCTGGTTGCGTATCTCGGCCAGTGTCTGCACGGTCGAGCCGTAGTATCCGATATACTTGAGGTGGGTTATGATATTGTCCCGGCTGTCCAGCATGAGCGCCGGGTCGAATACCACTGGAGCCTGGCCCAGTTTTGTAACGAACTTGTCCCAGCCTTTGCCCTTGCCGTTGGTCCAGTTGGCGACATACAGGAAAGGGTTCCATCCTCCGCGGCGGGTCTTTATAAAATAGGTATTGGCTTTCTGACGGACGTAGTTGTCAAGAGTCGGGTCCTGAAAATCCGGATAGTCCTTGCGGTTGACCACTGTTACGACATTGCTCTTGAGCCTCGTCTGGTCCTCCGACAGAATCCGGGTAGTGCTGCATGAGGCCAGAAGGCTGACCAGTAACACCGTAATGCAGGCAAGGCGGATATATCGGATTCTGTCGGGACGCATTAAAATTAATTTATGCAAATTTATAATTTTTATATGTAAATCAAAATACTTGGATATATTTGCATCCGGAAAAAATCCGGGTGAGCCGGATTGGTGCAAGAAACAACAATGTAACTTAATTGGATTACCTGAAATGAAGAACAAGTACATCGATTTGGTCGAGCAGTCCTTCGAGTTTCCGCAGGACGAGTTCCGCGTAGAGGACGGCCTTCTCTATTTCCACGACATTCCGATGATGGACGTCATCGGACAGTACGGCACTCCTCTTAAAATATCCTATCTGCCCAGAATCTCATCACAGATACAGCGGGCCAAGAGAATGTTCAATGTTGCAATGGCCAAGGTTGATTACCAGGGAGACTACCACTACTGCTACTGCACCAAGAGCTCACACTTCTCCTTCGTGCTTGAGGAAGCACTGAAGAACGACATACACATCGAGACTTCATCCGCATTTGATTTCAACCTTATAGAGTCGCTCTACGACAGCAAGACAGTCGACAAGGACCTCTATATCATCTGCAACGGATACAAGAAAGATACCTACATATCCAACATTGCTCAGTTCATCAACGACGGCTGGCACAACACCATTCCGGTACTTGACAATATGCCCGAACTGGACCAGCTGGACGCCATGATCAAGGAACCGTGCATGATAGGCATCAGGATCGCTGCCGAAGAGGAACCCAAATTCGACTTCTACACCTCCCGTCTCGGCATCCGGTACAAGGACATCGTGCCGTTTTATCAGGAACACCTCAGCCAGAACAAGAAGTTCAAGCTCAAGATGCTCCACTTTTTCATCAACACCGGTATCAAGGACAACGCCTACTACTGGAACGAGCTGGGCAAGTGCGTCAACGTCTACTGCAACCTCAAGGCCGTATGCCCCGACCTCGATTCCCTCAATATAGGAGGCGGACTGCCGATCAAGAACTCCCTGGGCATGGACTACGACTACGAATATATGGTGGAAGAGGTCGTGGCCCAGATCAAGAGCATCTGCAACTCCCGCGGAGTCGAGGAGCCCAACATCTTCACGGAGTTCGGTTCCTACACCGTCGGCGAGAGCGGAGCCACCATATTCTCAGTACTCGGAGTCAAGCAGCAGAACGACCGCGAGAAATGGTACATGGTAGACAGTTCCTTCATGACCACCCTCCCCGACATCTGGGGCATCAAGCAGAAGTTCATCCTCCTGCCCATCAACAAGTGGGATAAGCCCTACGAGAGAGTCTTTCTCGGAGGCCTCACCTGCGACAGCCAGGACTACTACAACGCCGAGGAGCACGCCAACGCCATCTTCCTCCCGAAGGTCACCCCGGACGACCCGGAACCCCTGTACATCGGCTTCTTCCACACCGGAGCCTACCAGGAGTCCATCGCCGGCTACGGCGGCATCCAGCACTGCCTCCAGCCAGCTCCCAAGCACATCATCATCGACAAGACCCCCGACGGGGACTATACCACCAAGCTCTTCAGCAAGGAGCAGACCTACAAGTCGATGCTCAAGATACTCGGTTACTAAGCGTTTTTCAGGACAATGCTAGGCGACCGCATCCCCTCTAAGGCCGACATCAAGCTCATCCGCTCCCTCGGACAGAAAAAATTCCGGGAGGAGCTGGGGCTTTTCGTCGTCGAGGGGGAGAAAATGGTCGGGGAGGCCCTGACGCAGAAGCGCTTCCCCGTGGAGGCGGTCTACCGTCTCCCAGATGTCGGGGAAGAGGTTATGGGACGGATGAGCCATCTCTCGTCTCCCTCCCCTGCCCTCGCCGTGCTGCGCATCCCTCCGGAAGAGATGCAGGACAATGCCCAGGCCCCCGCGTTGCCCTCAGGCCTCTGCCTCGGACTGGACTCCGTCCGCGACCCGGGGAACGCCGGCACCATCCTGCGCCTGGCCGACTGGTTCGGCATCTGCACCGTCTACCTCTCCCCCGACTGCGTCGACCTGTACAACCCCAAGACCGTCCAGGCCACCATGGGCTCCATCTTCCGCCAGCGGGCCGTCACCTGCGACCTCAATGCGCTTGTGCGCGGATGCACCGCCGCCGGAATCCCCGTCTACGCCACTGCCCTCGACGGAGAGGACATCCGCTCCGCCGCCCTGGACACCACCCGGGCATTGATCCTGATGGGCAGCGAGAGGGACGGCCTCTCCCCCGCCCTCATGTCCGCCGCCACCCGCAGGCTGCACATCCCCTCATTCGCCTCCAACCCAGACGGAGCCGCCGAATCCCTCAACGTGGCCATCGCCACCGCCGTCACCTGCTACGAGTTCCGCCGACGCTGATATTTTTGTAAAAATCGCCAGTTAAGAGTACGATTTTTACGTAAAATTCGCCAGTCAGGAGAATTATTTTTATATTTGCAGAGGAAAAAGATTAAATCATGGAAACTGTAAATCGAATTCTTCAAGATCAAATTAAAGCGCGTATTGCCCCTAACAAAGCCGTGCTGATATTTGGTGCCCGCCGTGTCGGGAAAACGGTAATGATGCGTAAGATAGTGGAAGATTACCCAGGCCGGACAATGATGCTTAATGGGGAGGATTACGATACGCTGGCCCTGTTGGAGAACCGCTCCGTTGCCAACTACAGGCATCTGCTGGAGGGTATCGATCTGCTGGCAATCGATGAGGCACAGAATATTCCGCAGATTGGCAGTGTTCTTAAACTGATTGTAGACGAGGTGCCTGGAATCAGCGTCCTTGCAAGCGGCTCATCTTCATTCGACCTTTTAAACAAGGCCGGGGAACCGTTGGTCGGCCGGAGTACACAATTCCTCCTTACACCATTCTCGCAGCGGGAGATTGCACAGACGGAAACACCGATCGAGACTCGCAGGAACCTCGAAGCCCGACTGATTTACGGCTCTTATCCGGAAGTGGTGATGATGGACAGCTTCGAGCGCAAGACAGATTACCTGCGCGACATAGTCGGTGCCTATCTCCTGAAGGATATTCTGGCTATCGACGGGTTGAAAAATTCAGGCAAGATGCGTGATTTACTGCGGTTGATAGCTTTTCAGCTGGGCAGCGAGGTATCATACGAAGAGTTAGGAAAACAACTTGGTATGAGCAAGACAACCGTTGAGAAATATCTGGATCTGTTGGAAAAGGTGTTTGTCGTCTACCGCATGGGGGCTTATTCCCGCAACCTGCGAAAGGAGGTGACAAAGGCCGGAAAATGGTACTTCTATGACAACGGCATACGCAATGCCGTCATCGGAGCCTTCTCACCGCTGGCCATCCGGCAGGATGTAGGTGCTCTATGGGAAAACTACATTATCGGAGAACGGCGCAAAGCGAATTTTAACGATTTACTCCACAAGGAATTCTATTTCTGGCGTACATACGATAAACAGGAGATTGACCTTATCGAGGAGTCTGCTGATAATCTGACCGCATTGGAGTTCAAATGGGGCAACAGGACTCCATCAGTGCCAAAAGCTTTTCAAGAAGCATATCCGCACGCTGAATTTCATGTGGTCAGCAGGGAAAATTATCTGGATTTCGTGTAAATGACCTTAGGCTGTTGCCGCCCTTAGCATATTTTATAATGCTCCCGAGAATGTTTTCACGGGATTTCCGCGCATAAGTGCAGTATGCCTGCCCCATTTGGACGCACGGAAAGATGCTGTGGCGGAGTCTTTTCTTTGCTGCAGTTTCAGGAGAAGCAGGCTGCGTGCCGTTTCTTTGTTCTGCGACTGCGAGCGTTGGCTGCTGCACTTGACGGAAATTCCGGTAGGCAGATGGGTGGCCCGGACAGCCGTCTCCACTTTGTTTACGTTCTGCCCTCCGTGTCCTCCAGAGCGCATTGTTCCATACACAATGTCTTTATCCGATACATCCGGAAGTGAGATGGGTTCAATGAATTCCACACCGACAAACCAGTTCCTGCGAGGATGGCCGGGACGGTAACGGTCTGATGCAGCACGCCAGAGAACCGTTCCGCTCCACTCCTGTTCCTTGGCGGGATTTACTTCGGCAAGAAACAGCATCGACATGTAGCAGTCCGGCTCCGCGTTGTGAGGCTCGCTTTCCACGAGTTCGGCATCCGGAAAGTCCTTGAGCAGTTCACGGGCTACCAGCGTGACGGCGCGGGCACATTCCACGGGGCCCCGTCCGGCTGTGAGCTGTATATACTTTTTCATTTGGGAATATCTTTAATGTTTAAGTGGGGCCTGACCATAGTGATGACTTCTGCGGTAGGTTCAATCAGGCGCAATATCTCTTCCGTCGGCTTGTATGCCTTTGGCGACTCGTCGAGCGTACCGGAGCAGACGGAGGTGGAGAATATGCCGTTCATGGACTTTTCAAACTCTGCCATCCCGATATTTTTCCTAGCGGCATTCCTCGACATGGCGCGTCCGGCTCCATGCGGAGCGGAACAATTCCATTCGGGATTGCCTTTACCCACGCAGACAGCGATACCGTCGCGCATGTTGAAAGGCAGGCAGAAGCGTTCCCCTTCGGCGGCTTCAACTGCTCCTTTGCGCAGCATGGGATATTCCCCGCATACGGAAATATAATTGTGCGTGGTGAATATGGATTCCGTGCATTTGGCCTTGCAGAGTTTTTTCAATATTGCGAAAATACGGTCACGGATGATATGATGGTTGTAGAGGGCATACGCCTGCGCAATGACCATATCGGAGAGATAGCCGTTAAGCGTATCGCCCCATAGATAGCCGATGAATTGTGCCCTTTTGGGATTCTGCGCGATGTTGTGCCAGTGGTTCGCCACTTTGACCCCGAGATTCCGGGAACCGCAATGGATAGTCAGCCATCCTTCATGCGTCCGCTCGTCCTCACCGTATTCAATGAAGTGGTTGCCTCCGCCGAGCGTTCCGAGGCTTTTATAGAATATCGCTTCCTGCAACTTTATCCTGCGGCAGAAATCCGAAATGAAGCTGGCATCTATGCGCGGCATTTCATTAATCAGGTCAGGAGCGGATGACCGTGCTTTCCGGTATTGCGAGTCAAGAAAGCGGAACAGCTCCTTTTCATTCAGGCTGTTCTTCCCGCAAATCTCCATGCCGGTCGGAATGGCCTCACGGATTCTGTGGTCAAGCAGGGCGAAATCTTCCGGAGCGACTACGGAAGAGAGTCTGTGCATTGAAATGGTACATCCGATGTCCACACCCACATGGTCGGGATTAAGATAAGCCCCTATCCGGTACACCGTCCCCACATTGCAGGAATTTCCTGCATGAACATCGGGCATCTGCACTATCCTGACACCCTCGAACGCCGGATGGTCGCATTGCGCCTTGACCCACTTCAAGGCTGCATCCTCGATGTTCTCGGTGAATATCTCAGCCGAAGTGTATTGTCCTTTGATTATCATATTGTTACTCATTAGATTTGTCACTAATAATGCATACGGAGATATCTTTTATATCAATCAATCTCAGATTAGGAGCATTGACATACCAAGCCGCATTCGGGTAGACGGATTGAAATAATTCGTAGCTTTTCTGCTGCTGCGGTAATGCGCCAAAGAAACCGTAGGTGTGCTGACGGGCATATTCGGGGATATTGCTCAAATCATCGAAAGTGACAATAGGATTGACCAGTAACTTTTTTATCCCATGAAGACCGATACAAGCCGTAGCCGATTCTCCGGCGGCAATTACCCAGTCCGGTTTCCGTTCAGCAATGATTTTGCGAACATCCTCGTGATAATTTGATTTGTTCAAAGCATTGACCTCTATGAAATCGCCTATACCTTCCATAGTCATTTCATCCCTCAGTAGCGAGATCATATACTCATTTTGCTGGTCTGTTGTCGGGGCCTTTATGAGAAAAGGTGCCGGGAATATCAAGACTTTCTTCATTTCATTAAATGCTTTTTGCAAGGTTAGAATTGATTAATAATTCATTACCCGCATTAACGCAGGAGTATTCAGGATATGAGACCGCAAGGCAGCGTTTGTGATACTTGCGGGCAAAACGCATGGTGTGCATACTTCCGCTCTGTTCGGGACATTCTGCCAAAACAACTGTGTTTGATAACGCCGCCTGCAATCTGTTGCGGGCGATAAGCCTTGTCGGATTGGCCTTCACTCCGAAAGGATGTTCGGACAGGATAAGTCCTACTTTTTCCAAAATCCGCTGTTGGAGTGGAGCATTTTCTTTTGGGTGCACGATATCAAGTCCTGAGGCGACAATGGCTATAGTCCGTCCTCCGGCATCAAGACAACCCTCATGTGCCGCCTTGTCGCAGCCTAAGGCAAGACCGCTGATGATGATATTGCCTTCCTCCGCAAATTGTTTTCCCAACTCATACGCTTTTTTCAATCCTGTCGGTGAAGCTGCCCGTGCGCCAATTACAGCGATACGGCTGACTGTCGGAGCGAGAAGCGACATGTTACCCAAGCAATGAATCATGGGCGGGCAATCATTTCCTATTTTTTTGAGTTGGAGAGGAAAGCGTTCGTCTTGAAAAGTCAGTGTAGTGACACCTCTCTCCTCTTGCATTGATATCACGCATTCGGCTTTGTCTATGTATGTCTCAAAAGCCTCCGCATACTCTTCCGGTGCAAGCCCGGAGGTCATAATCCGTGATGGCTTGATTCCGGCATATTGCAGGCATAGAATATCCCTCGGACTAATGTTGTTAACCATAGAATGGTGTTTTATAAACAACCTCTGTAAAGTGACGGAATGTCAACGTCGTTGCAGAGGCAGCACAATTCCGTATCACCCCAGTCGGATTCGACAGTAAAGAAGCCGTATCGGTCGGGTTCGCTGACGACTGTCCTGTGTCCTAGCCGCTTGCCGATATATGTGGCCAGAGTGGAAGTGGGCTGCCATTCTATATCCACATTGCAATCAAACATTTCATCTATCAGATTCATGTTTTTCTTCGGCTTCTTTTTACTTTCATCCGTACCGATGACCCGTCTTAACCAATCAGCAACTGTCTCATTGGGAGTCAAATGCCCTTTTATATAATCTTTGAGTTCCTGATGGGAATTCAGGTCAAGATCGTCGAAACTGATAATTTGAATCCTGTATTTTGCTTTCGGAATATTCAGAGTGGAATCCGACGGAACAGCTCCTGTTATATTACATTCGTCAATAATGGCTTTCAAGATGTCTATGGTGGAAATTTCCAGACTGTCAACCACTTTCAGCACACCTTCCTTCAATGACATGTCTTTGAGATTATCATCAATGACATCATTGACTGCCTTCGCCGACAAATTGGAAAATTCCTTGATATAGCGGATACGGCCCGGACGCCCTAACAGGTTCTCATCAATTGAAAGTTTGTTGGTAGTCAGGATATACAGTTTCCGCATGTCGTTGTAAACCCCGTCAATCATTTTAAGCAGGACTTCCTGTTCTTCACGGAAGGTCTTCTCCGCTTCGTCGATAAGGATAATGCCTTCAAAATGCAGCGACTGTATAAATTCCAACATACCGTCAACGGGTTTGGAAATGACAATTACCGGCAGACCTATGCGGTTGCAGAGAAGTTTGGCGGCGATTGTCTTACCTGTTCCTTTCAGGCCGTTGAAAATAACTCCAAGATTCTTGTTGCTTTCTCTGAACAGGTCCGATGTCCATGTCTTTATGATTTTTGACATAATCTCTTCGCAGCCAAGGTCGTAAATCTTGAAATCGAACCGGAAAGTATCATCCATCTTCTCCAGTCCCAAGCGTTTTGTCTGCGGATTCTCATAGATGCGGAATATTCCGTTACCGGGAGAAGTAAGCAAAGAAGCATAGCCTGGAATCGGATAAAGAATGCCGCCATCATTAATCCACTTCTGTTTCGATGCGATGGTCAGCTTTTCCTTGCGCATTTTTTCATCAGGATTGAGGTATTCTTCCTTATATAGGGTATAATATTCCAGGTCAACAACCTCGTCAAGATAATTCGTGCCGCATTTCCTGTCCAGGCCCTCGTATGTGAAACCGCTTTTCAGAGCTACCCTACGTGACGCATCATTCCGAGGCAGGACTGCAATGGTCAGCGAATCCGCTTTCCGTTCATTGAACAGATAGCGTTTCATCCTCTCCACGACTTCCGTCATATAGCCTTTCCCACGGGCCTCCTTATGGAGAAAATAGCATATCTCGTAATTGCATTTTTCTCCGAATTCCGTATTTGTCCTGTGAGGGATGATTTCAAAAACGCCGATATTCCGTTCAGGATGGTTCTTTTCGGAAATACAGAACATCCGCCCGCCGTCCATCTCCCTGCGGATTTTCCCTTCTGCCTCGCTGAGTGTGCTCATGGGTCTGAATCCAGTGCTTGCCGCAATTTCCAAGTCACTCATCAGAACGAATATATCATGGATATCCCTCTCGTCAGGAGTCCTGATAATAAGCCTGTCTGTCACAATTTCGATTTGCTTCGCCTTCACTTCTTTCATATTATGATGCTTTATGATTACAGCACAAAAGTATGGCCCTGATATGCCATTTTACGGCACATCCTTGTGAAATCGTATTTTACAAGCGACTTTTGTCGTTATTTACATTCACGGATTATATATTCCGCATATTTTTCAGCAAGTTCTTCTATCGAAACTTTTTGTGTCCCGGGTATGTCGAAAAAATCTTTCGCTTTCCATGTTGCCGCTCCTGAGAAATGAGGCACATACAGCAATCTTGCATCATCACCAATCAGTTCATGACAATAGCTGTATGCCTGATTGCCCAACGCCACTACACATTTCGGATTGACGATGTCAATCTCTTTATATAGAATTGCTTTGTATATTTCTTTCTTTCCTTTGGAATATTCCGCTGATTCCGACGCATCGTATACAAAATATTTCCTGCAATCGGTAAGATAAACTCCATAACCGTACTTGATAAGTTTTTCAACAAGCAATGCCATTCTGCCGCCTCCACGTTTGTTTTCCCTCCAGCCTCTGCCATGCAGTCCAAACGGAGACGATACTAATGCATCCACGCAAATGTAGTCTTCTTTGCGCCCGGTTTTCCCTTTTGGAAATTTATCAACATCAGAATACCATGTATTACCTCGCAGAGGATCCTGCGCAACTATTATGATACGCTTATCATTGTTCCTCAAGTTAAACCATGTAGGCAAATCAAGACCTATCGCACCTCTTTTTACCTCCCGCAAAGTCAGGTCTATAAAATCCGGGTGGGTTATAGGTATGGGCACTGTAGTAGTGTCTTCATAACAACGTTCCCATCCGGCAGGCTTAAAAGGCTCTAATCCCGGACTGAACTCCCAAACTGAATCTTTATGCCCTGATTTTTCCGCCTCGTCCTTGGAATATTTGAAGAAGTTGCGGGACATATCATGGTAACGTAACTTGATTTTTTCCAATTGTCCCTTGCCTAAAATGTCATTCGCCAGCATTTCGTAAATCCGGCCGGCAATCTCTTTGTCATCCAAAAATGTAGAAGAAAGCATTGTTTCCATTGTTATGTTTCGTTTATATCTGCTACGATGTTGCTAATTATACAAGAAAACGGCAAAATGTTATCAATTTCAAAAAAAATTTTTCAAAATCTTGCAATTACTGTCAGAAATCATTTGCCTACAAATACAAACAAGGAGACACTACGATTATTAATAATATTGTTACTCATCTGTATCCCCCGCAGTATTTTTACCGCCAAGTTTCTGTCAAAGAGAGTACTGCTGTCTTTCAACTCACTCGCTATCAGGGGAAATGATGGCTTATATGAAATAGATAATATTACGGCAGTGATATTCGCGATACCCTGTTTTCTTATTGCTGCCAAAGCTGTTTCTATCTGATCGGAAAGCGTACCAGCGGAATCGACAACCACCTCCATGGCAAGATTATGATTATCGGACAATCTATGAAAATCATCCATATTGAGATTAATCAGCCCGCGTGTCTGCGCCACGTTGGTGAAGTAGTCGCTTTCTATTTTCTGCTTGTCTGTGGTGATGCGTATCGTGTCCTTTATATTCTTCAGAAAATCAAGAAGTTTCTCATCCTCGCAATTCCAACGGGGAGTGACGGAGACTATTTCTGAATCTGGTCCCGTGATTACGGCGATCAGGGAAAGTCCGTAGTCATCATGCGGAAAGTCTTTTCCGGGGAAGGCCGGTATTTTCTCCATGTCGTCCCTGACGTAGAAATCAATACGGTTCTTTCCATAGTCGGAATGTCCGTCATAGGCGACCTCAGATTCCAGTATGCACCACTCGGGAGCGTACTTCCTGTACTTGCGGGCCTGGACGAATGAGGTAATCCGCTCTATCCTATACCTGTGAGGACCCTCTGAATGATATTCCTCCGCATCCAAATCTATATTGACACTGTTCCTCACAGCTTCAAACGACTGCCCGTTGAAGTCCCCGTCGTAAAAGTCGAATGCAGGAGAATTGCAGATAACTTTCAGGAGGGCTATGACTCGGGCCACCCCTTTCTCAGTGTCAAGGTCGATTTCTCCGTCGCGGCTCCACCTGAGGAGCCCGGGATAAAAGGTATTGTACGGATAATTTAGATTCAGTTTGTCTTTCATTGGACTCGTATTTCAATATCATCTACAGTTGTGTCGCTTGTCACCACCCTGTCCTTCAATTCTTCGGAAATGCCGAGGGACGTGAAGTCGCTCCCACTTTCCCGATGTATCGGAATAATGGCGGCAGCGGGATTTACAGTCCGGCATACCATCGCAAGGGCATCCCGCGAGGCATGTCCGGATGTATGCAGATACTCCAGGTTCCAGTCATGCGAGTGCACGAATCCGTATGTGGAAGCGTTGTATGCTTTATGCTCCGGGAGGATATATCCCATGAACTGAGAATATATGAGGGCAGTCTCTCCCTCTGGCAGCTGAGGCATCAGCCTGTCTGTCCATTTCCTGAACTTGTCGGAGTTCCGCACAATCATGGTAAATCCAGAGTCTGTCCTGCCCTGCAGCATAGTCTCATTATATTCTGTGGCCTCTGTGAATCTATATATCCTGTCCCTGCGTCCCAAACTTTTTGTGAATGCATCCATCAGTTTGCACTGGTACCCATCCGCTAAGAAGAGTCTGCCATGATGGCGGACAGTCGCATGATAGAAGGAGGCGAGCCTGTCCGGGTCAGACGAAGAACACAGTACAAAAACGTACTTGTATCCGGACATCAGCTCATACGCCCTCTGCTGCAGGTCTTCTTCAGACATCATCCTCTCATCGTTTCTGGCAAGCATCGTGCCTTCCGTGATGAGGACATCAATATGCTTTTCCACAACATATTTGCGCAATACTCCCTTCAGGTATTTGCCTAAGTAGCCGTGGTCCCTGAAATCGCCGGTGTGCAGGATCTTCTTTCCGTCACACTCTATCACGAACATATAGGCATCAGCCGCCGAATGGCTTACATAGTATGGAGTAATCTTTATGTCTCCGACAGTTACAGGCTTATCGGCTCCATATTCTTTGAACCCTCCTACAGCCTGGAATGCAGACTTGTACTTCTGCTTCAGGCTGTCCACGGGAATATTCTGCATGTGAGCATAGAATTTCTTTTTGACCCTCTTGGCCAGACGCCCCAGATATTGATCCACTCCTCTTTCGGCGACAGCTGCTTCAAATGCTAAATGATCCCCGTGATAGTGAGTATAGAACACCGCCGATACCGCGTCGAGCAGCCGGTCCAGATTCTCCGGGACATCATACTCGTCCTCGACCTGGCCTTCCGCATCCGGAAGATTGTGCCCCAGGTCGATGAGTATCTTCGTCCCCGAAGCGGACTGAACCTCGGTGATGCAGCCTCCGATCTGGTTTATTCCGCGGTGGATGGTGATTTTCATTTTTGTACTTTTTCTGTCACGTCCTCGCCTTTGTCAAGACAGTAGCATTTATATTTAATTTTTGTATTTTCAATTTCTCCTATCTTATTTTTCAAGCTTGCTAATGTGTCGTCATCGTAGTTTTTAATTATCTGAATAAAGTACTTCAACCCGCATTCCTCTTTTGTCAGTTTGCAGATATCTTTAAGATAATTATGTTTCACAGGATTTAATGCCTTGAATTCTATCAATGCTACCCGTTCGAATTTATACCCGGCCTTTTTATGAATTACCATATCCGTTCTGGCAGATTCTCCTTTATCATCTTTTTTAGGGCCTTCCTTTGTCTCCGAAAATATATATTTATTCTTTGTAGGTGTCTCTACCGAATAATACAGATCACAATCTTCCTTTGCACATTCTTTATTGAATTGCTCTACAAAAATAAAACGAAGTTCTTGCTCACTGATGCGTATTGTTTCTTTCTCATCTGCATAGACCGGAAATATAATTCTTGATCCTACTCCCTTCTTATCTTTATACTTGGATTCTTTTTGGGCGTCATAAACCTTTTTAATAGTTTCAAAAGTGTTTTTAATAACTTTTTCAATTACTTCTTGTGTGCTCATAGTCGTTGTTTTTTTAAAATAAATAATTTAGTTATTCTCTGTTGATTCTTTCTTTTCGCGAGAGTGAATCCACATCTCTTCGAGTATAGAACATCCAAAAAGTTCTATGCCATCTTCTGATTTACGTGATTTCGCAGGAGGACAGAGGAGGAGCGCCGGGCGTCCCTTTGCATATGCGTGAAGCATAAACTTGATTTCGCTCCTCTTCGCGCGTATCCCTCCGTCCTTAAAATCCTTGATATCCAAACCCTCGAGACAGTCAACGATGAATGATTGTATCTGCCCTTCCTCTATCATTACAGCTATTCTGTTACATAGTTTTTCACAGTCACCATCCTCGAGATTCTCTGCATAAATTTTTCCTGTCCTGCCGTGAAATCCTTCAAAATAAAGGTACTCAAATTCTTTCGCTGTACCTCGCGTAGAGAAATAAGCAGTCGTCATGTTGTATTCACGACTGAGCTCTGCCGCAAGTTTCGCTGCGAAAATCACTTTATCGCGGTTTGAGCAATTGATACAATTAAGTCCACGCTCAAAAACTCCGGGGATTTCTTTAAATTTCTGATATCTCATATTTTTATTTTTATGCAAAGGTACGGGATGCTTCGGCAAAAAAATGGCAGATTCAGACAAATGTTGAAATATTGATAAAGTTGACTGCGCCGATCTCCTTCATTCCACCAGTCCTGTGGACATGACCGAAGAGATGGTACTCCGGCCGCGCTTTCAGAACGAAGTTCAGTATCTCGGGGCTGCCGAATCCGTCGTCCAATATACCGTAGGGAGGATAGTGAGTCACCAGTATGTCGATATCCGTCGGGATGTATTCGTCCGCTATCCGGCTGTTCCCGGATATCGAGCCTATTACAACGCCGTCAAAATCGTCCACAGCATCTTCCATCAGTACGATTCCGTACTTTGCGAACAACGGCCGGACTCTGTCTGCCTGACAGATATCAAAAGACAGTTCGTGATTGCCGGGGATGAATATTCTGTAATCGCCAGGTTGTGCCGAGAACCAATCCAGAAAATCATCGTAATCACCTTCCCTAAGATTGTCCTCTACCGCATCACCGGCGCAGATCAGGATATCCGTGTCAGCCGGTACATGGAGTTGCCGGTGGGCACCGTGGGTATCCGCGAACGCAAATATCTTCTTTCCCTTATACGTCAGTTCCATTGTATTGTTTATTGAGTCTTCTGACCATATCTCCGATTGCCTTCCTCACCTCCTGAGGCTCAAGCACCTCAACACTGTCCCCGAATGACAGGATATCCTGCTTGAAATCATAGTCGGGAGTAATGAAATATCTGAAGACAGTGAACCCGGGGTTCTCTTCTACAATCTCCTGAGACTGATGAAGCGGCAGGGACCTGAAGTATTTCGCCTGTCTGGCGGAAACCCTGAGAATGACTGTCTCCGGTTTCATGTCAGGATATACTCTTGTACCGTATATACCGGCAAAATATTCATGTGCATTGAAATTCTTGGGAAGCGTGAACTTCTCCGCCCCGATCTCCATACTCAGCATCCTGTCAAGTGCAAACATGTGCGGCTCGGCGTCACCATTCTTATGAGCGTACAGATACCATCGTCTCTTGAATTCGCGGAGGCAGTACGGCTCCAGTACCAAACTTCTGGGAACAGGTCCGTCGTAACTGTGATAAGTGACATTCAGTACATTGTTGTTCCGGATAGCCTGGATAACCGTGGTTAGGTACTTTTGGCTTGAAGGCACATCCTCGAACAAAATCCTGTCCTTAAGTCCGGCACTCCCGTCCAGGAGACTGTTCAGGCTCAATGCCGCGAGCATCCAGTTTCTCACGCTGTTGCCGCCAATCTCGCTTTCGTTGTCAATGTAATATGTATTGTCCCTGCGGTCGCACGCAATCTCGATACCGAAGATATCGGCGATGGACTGAATATGATTGTAAAAAGTGCGTGCCGCCAATTCCTTGCCCTCATCATTCACAGAACTGCGCAGCCATAGACTCTGAAGCTCTTTCAAAGTAAGACGTCCTCTGCTCTGCAGTATTTCCAGCAGCCAGATATAACTTTTGAAATAATTCTTTGCCATATTCCTTATATGTGCTTTGCAAATGTAAGGAAAAACTTGATTGTTTGCAGCATAGAAGATGTAATCTTATGAAATTAGGATTTATCTGTCATATGCAGACCGAGGATTCCCGTCAGTTGGTGTGTCAGACCCTCTTACTCATTTGTGCTTTTAAATTTGTTTCGAATTCTCTTAGGATTCACTACGAATAGGTAGTTCTTTGCCAAAAGCCTCCACTTCTTCAGCCACAACTTTCTTTAATTCTTCCTGCGGAACAATCAGTTGATAGTCTGCCACACCAATGGGCTTGCCCATATCTTCCAATGCCAGTTCCACTTCCACACGATCTTTCTCAGCACATAGAATTATGCCGATAGAACGGTTTTCATCATCCCTTCGCTCCAGACGGTCAAGCAATGATAAGTAGTAGTTCATCTTGCCTGCATATTCTGGCTTGAATTCGCCAATCTTCAAATCAATAGCTACAAGACAATGTAATCCGCGATGAAAGAAAAGCATATCTACCTTACTCCGTTTTCCATTGTATTCAAGTACATACTGATTGCCAATATAAGTGAAACCTCTGCCAAGTTCCAAAAGAAATTGCTTTACCTTCTCTACCAGTCGAGTTTCAAGTTCTGTTTCTAATATTGGATCTTTGACGCCTAGGAATCCAAGATTATAACCGCTTCTGAATACCTCATTGGCAAACATTGCCTGTGTGGCGGGCAGAGTTTGCTGGAAATTGTTATCAGAAGGATCAATCTTCATTATATGCATTTTCAGTGATATGGCACTGGATAGAAGTTCACGATTCCAACCTTTTGAAATGATCTCCTGCGCATAGTATAAAATGGCATTGTCATCTTCTCCAAACTTCCGCATCAAAGTAAGTATATGCCCCCATGGTAAAACTGCGACAGCCTGTCGCAGTTTTGGATCGCTATTACAGAAACGTTCATAGAATTTTTTCATATCCCACAGATTTCTTGGAGAAACACCCATCTGTGGATACCGTTGCTTTAAGTCATAAGACAAACGATTGACCACACCACTTCCATGCTTGCTCTCGACTTTTTTATCGTGAAGCAATTTCCCGATTTCCCAATGAGCTGTACCAATGGCAGCACACATGGTTGTCGCCACCATAGATTTTGTCCTGTCAATAACTGCGACAGCCTGTCGCAGAATTGCATCGTACTCTGATTCTTGGATTTTATCTGTCATGATCTCAATCTTTTCCAGTTATAAGTTCACGCTTGTCAATGTAAACAATGTTGCTACTATGTCTAATGCGTACAAGTCTAACTGGGATGCATTATACAACGATTGCAAAATTAGTAAATTCCTTTCGAAAAGTTTCCCTATTTTTGCGCCCATGAGTAGAAAGAAAGAAAAGGAAATAGTCCGCGGCGTGACGGTGGAGTCCGTCGGTGCCGAGGGAAAGGCGGTGGCCCGTATTGACGGGAAAGTGGTATTCATGTCCAATGCCGTGCCGGGGGATGTCGTGGCCGTGCGGATCGACAAGCGCCGGGAGAAGTACTTCGAGGGTACGCTGGTCGAAATCGAGCAGCCCTCGCCGGACCGGGTGGAGCCATTCTGCGAACATTACAAGGACTGCGGGGGCTGCGCCTGGCAGGAACTCCCCTATCACCTGCAGCTCAAGTACAAGCAGCAGCAGGTCGTGGACCAGTTCTCCCGCATCGGACATCTGCCGATGGACCAGGTGGAGGTGCTGCCGATCCTGCCTTCGGAGCGCACTACGGAGTACCGCAACAAGCTGGAATTTACCTTCTCCGACCGCCGGTGGCTGCAGAGCGGAGAGGACCCCTCGTCGGTATTCGACCCTCCTACCCCGCTCGACCCCTCACAGTTCGAGGGCGGAGTCTTCCCGAGGCACCTGCGCGGAGGGTATTCGTCCGTCAATACCAACCCCGCCGGATTTGCCCTCGGCTTCCACATTTCCAAGGCATTTGACAAGATACTGGACATCAGGCACTGCTGGCTGCAGCCGGAGCCTTCCAACGAGATACGCAACTTCATCAGGCAGTACGCCATAGTACACGGCCTGCCCTTCTTCAACATCCGGGAGCAGAGCGGCTTCCTGCGCAATATCATCATCCGCACCAATCTTAAGGGGGAGGTGATGCTGACCATCATGTTCGGAGCGCATCCGCCTAAGCTCGGGTGGCTGCAAAGCGGATTCAGGCCCTCCGACTGCGACACCGAGGCCGAGAAGCTATTCGACGTGCTTATGGAGCGTTTCCCGCAGATCAAGTCGCTCAACTACCTGTACAACGGGCGGATGAACGACGCGATAAACGACCAGGAGATATTCAACGCGCGGGGCGAGGACGCGATATACGAGGAGATGGAGGGACTGCGGTTCAAGATCGGGCCGAAATCCTTCTATCAGACCAATCCGCTGCAGGCCTACAGGCTCTACTCGACGGTGCGCGAATTTGCGGATTTCCAGGGCGGGGAGCACGTCTACGACCTCTACACCGGGACCGGGACGATAGCCCTGTTCGTGGCCCGGAGCGTGGCTTCGGTGGTGGGCGTGGAATACGTGCCCGAGGCCATAGCCGACGCGAAGGTCAATGCGCGGATCAACGGGATAGACAATTGCCGGTTCTACGCCGGGGACATGAAGGACATCCTGACTCCGGAGTTCGTGGCCGCCCAGGGAGCCTCGCCGGACGTGGTGATACTCGACCCGCCCAGAGCCGGGGTACATCCTTCGGTCATCGAAGTGCTGCTCGGAACCGGGGCGCGGAAGATCGTGTACGTAAGCTGCAATCCGGCCACACAGGCCCGCGACCTCGCCATGCTCACCTCCGGTGGAGCGTACCGGCTGGTCAGGATCAGGCCGGTGGACATGTTCCCGCACACCACTCATGTGGAGAATGTGGCGCTTCTGGAAAAAGTGGACTGCTGATCACCGATAATAAGATGTTATGAATGTCAGAAGATTCGTAATAACATCTGTCCTGTGCATCTGCTGCATGACCGCCGCTGCCGGAAAAGACCTGCGCGGAGACATTGAGAAAGTCATCGCTGGCAGGCAGGCTACAATAGGAGTGGCCGTAATGTGCGGAGACACGGTCATAACGGTGAACAACAGCCGGAAGTATCCTCTCATGAGTGTGTTCAAACTGCATGTCGCGGTAACGGCTCTGAGGAAAATGGATGCGGAGGGCATTCCGCTGGACAGCACTGTGCATATCCGCTCGGAACAACTGCATGAAAATACCTACAGCCCGCTGAGAGACAGGTATCCGGGACAGGACATCCGGATTTCCTACCGGGATATTGTCGGATACACTGTCTCGCACAGCGACAACAACACCTGCGACCTGCTGATCGGTTTCACAGGCGGTATAGACAAAGTCGACTCATGCATCAAGTCGCTCGGAATAACGGACCTGAACCTGACTGAGACCGAGGCGGACATGCACGGGGACATCCGGAACGGCTATCTCAACTGGAGCACGCCGATGTCCGTTGTCCGGCTGTTTGAGAAGATATATTCGGGAGAGATTTTGAGCACGGAACATTCCGCATTTTTAGAGCGGATTCTGCTGGAATGTTCATCCGGCCAAGATAAGCTGAAGGCAGGCCTTCCCGGGGATGTGCCTGTTGCGCATAAGACCGGACACTCTGACCGGCTGCCCGACGGCACCATGATCGGGGATGCCGATGCCGGGGCGATCTATATGCCTGACGGCAGGAAATGCTATGTATCAGTTCTGATTATGGATTCGAAGGAGACGGATGAAGTGAATGCCGGCGTGATGGCGGAGATAGCCGGGATTGTTTACAGATACTTTAAGATATGAAAATGGAAAACGAGAAAATATACGGACAGACTACGATATGCGCCCGGGCGACGGATCCGGGACAGGGGGCGGTCGCGATAGTGCGCGTCAGCGGACCGGAGGCGGTGGAGGTGCTGGACAAGGTCTTCCGGCCTTTCAATGATAAAGGGCCGCGGGCTGCGGAGTTCCGGCCCAGGGAGATGCACTACGGGCGGATTATTTTCCCTGAAAGCCCCGGTCATTCCACCGATAATGCCGAGACCGTCATCGACGAGGTGATGGCAGTGATCTTCCGTGCCCCCCACTCCTACACCGGAGAGGATTCCGCCGAGATATATTGCCATGGTTCCCAATACATTGTGTCCGAGATTCTGAGGGCGCTCCTCGCCGCAGGAGCGGTAATGGCCGCCGCCGGAGAATTTACCAAACGGGCCTTTCTCAACGGACGGATGGACCTCGCCCAGGCCGAGGCGGTCGCGGACCTGATCGCCTCCGAGAACAGAGCGGCCCACGATATTGCCCTGAAACAGATGCGCGGCGGCTATTCCTCCGAACTGCAGGAGATGCGCTCGCAGATGATGGACATCGTGTCGCTGATGGAGCTGGAGCTGGACTTCAGCGAGGAGGACGTGGAGTTCGCCGACCGGAGCCATGTGCTCGCCCTCCTCGACCGGGTATCGGAGCATATCTCGCGCCTCGTGGACTCATTTGCCCTAGGAAATGCCATCAAGAACGGCATCCCCACCGCCATCGTCGGAGCCGTCAACACCGGCAAGAGTACCCTCCTGAACGCCCTCTTAGGCGAGGAACGGGCCATCGTCTCCGACATTGCCGGCACCACCCGCGACACCATCGAGGACACCGTCAACATCGCCGGCACCACCTTCCGCTTCATCGATACCGCCGGCATCCGCGACACCGCCGAAACCATCGAGGCCATCGGCATCAACCGCACCTACAGCACCATCGAGCGCGCCTCCGTCATCCTCCTCATGCTCGACGCCACCAGATCCGGGACATTCGGGGAATCCTTCGGGGCCATTGCCTCGCGGCTGGGGGATATGGAGCACAAGGGAATCCGGAATTGCGTGGCTCCCACCCATAGCGGAATCAGCGAGCGGACGCTGCTGATACTGCTCAACAAGGCAGACCTGCTCAGCGAGCCGGAAATCCCCGCAATGCTGACCTCAGCCGAGGACCTCGCCCGCCGGAAGGGCCTCTCCCCCACCCGCACCCTCGCCATCAGCGCCCGCAACCGTCTCGGCCTGCCCGAAATCACCGCAGCCCTCGCCGCCACCGCCGCAGCCCACACAACCGACACCTCCGCCACCCTCGTCACCAACCTCCGCCACTACCAGGCCCTCCAGAAAGCCCTGGAAGCCCTCACCCGCGCCCGCGAAGCCCTCCTCGCCGGAGTCTCCACAGAATTCGTAACACAGGACATACGCGAGGCCCTGCACCATATCGGGGAGATTTGCGGGGAGGTTACTTCGGAGGAGGTGCTGGCTACCGTGTTCTCGCGGTTTTGCATAGGTAAGTAAACCTCTAATTATCAATTAGCTGAATTGATTGTAATCTATTAATATGGCGCTCTTTACGGGCTCCTTTTTGTTGCTCAAGAATCGTTGACAAAGGGGGATAGTAAAGAGCGGATAAAAGGGCGAATAGTCGATCTTAAAACGACGATACTTTATTGGGCTATTCAGAATAGATTTTATGGTCGGCTTCTTTTCTTTTTTTATAGCAGTATGTTCTATATCTTTGTTACATGAAAGAGATGGCAACGATAAATAAATTAATGCAGCATTGCATAAGGCAATACTATGCTCCAAAAAAATGTAGATCTTGCGTAAATGACAAGCAGTGTATCACTTCAGAGAACTGCTATAAAGTTTGCATCTACAAAATTCACCGTATAGCAAATAAATCTTTGCACTACAATTGTACAAATATGTTATTTTGCTATGTCATGAAGCATTTCTATAGGTATGCCTCAGAAATAGAATCTATATTTGAGCGATTTTTTTATAATTGCCACAGCCATATCAGAGTCGCATCTATTGGATGTGGACC
>URSC01000016.1 GCA_900550465.1 uncultured Alistipes sp. | reverse complement strand
GCCCGCGGTCACGGCGAAGGTGAGGTCGTTTTGGTTGGCGCCCCTCTCCTGTGCCTGGGCTGCGGTGCCGGCCAGCAGCAGGACGGCGATCAGCATGGTTAATACTCTTTTCATTGTCTTGCGTTTAAAGTTTCACTTTTGCTTCATGATTACTCCGCGGGAGTGCTCTCGCCGGCAAGGGCCTCTTCGAGGGCGGCCTTGGCGGAAGCGACTATCTGCTCGAGGAGAGCGATCTGCTCGTTGATGAGTGCTATCTCAGCGTCGATGTTCGCGAGGAGAAGCTCCATAGCTGCTCTGGAATCATCGTAACCTGCCGCTGTCTGAGCGATATTGGTAAGTTCAGCGATATCTCTCTGGGCTTCTGCTATTTTAGACTGGAGGTTAAGTATCTTCTTTTCAACATCTACCGGATTGGAATTTAGTAATTTATTCACAACATCGAGTCTGTTGTAAACCTCCACATATGAAGTATAAAGAGTATTGTTTTCACGAACAGCCTCATTATAAGCCTCGATGGTCTCATTGGTCTTGAGAGCCTCAATAGCATCCTGGTATGCCTTGAGTGCATCACCCCTGAAGCACTTTACATTGCGGTCAAACATAGCCAGTCTAGCCTCTGCTTCAGCCAATGTCTTTTTAGCTTCATCTATTTTAGCCTCCTGAAGTTTAATCTGAGCCTCAAGGTTCTTTATCAGCTGCTCGTCCTTAGGATCAGCCTTCTGAGCAGCCTCCAGCTGAGTCTGATAATCTTCCAGATTAATGTACAGACCGGATGCGGGCTCAGCATTGGCACCGGTGGTGCTGGGCGCACCAAGAGATGTCTCTGCCGATGTAACAGTGCCTTCCAAATCCATGCGGACCTTCAGTGTGTCAGACGCATGGTAACTATATTCTGTTACGTTTTTGCGTGCCCAGTCCATATAAAAACTATTACTATTGTAGTAGTAAAGATATTCTACATCATCAGCTGTTACAGTAACCTCGTTATTTAACAGCGGATATATTTTAAACTCTTGACAAAGGGTGTCAACAGCATTGATTGCAGCGATTGCTGAGGGCTCATCAGGATATCTTCCTTGACCAGGAACTGTAGCCGAGAACGGAGCCAGGACATCTTCCACATCCCCAAGAGATAACTGAGTTACTTTATTATAAGTAAACATCAAGTCTGAAAACAATGTCCTGCTTTCCAACGTCAAAGTACTTGATTCCGTTTCAAGATCAGCCTTGTCGATTCCGTCGTACTGATTCCAAAGTGCTATCTTAGCCTCGTATTCGGCGATATTCTTTTCAAGCCGATAGGTCTCCTTTGCTATATACGCATCAAGAGAGATAATATCTGACTCGAGCTGAGCTTTCTCAGTAGTCTTGGTGACCAGATAGAGCCTCATCTCATTCAGGTCTCCCAAAGCTGTCTTGTAATCTGTATACAGTTCAGTAATGTGCTGATTTGCCCCCTCAAGCATTTCCTGCTCCTTATCCTGCATCTGTTTTTGCCAGTTGAGCAGCTGATACTGATACTCTGCCAGGAGTTTTTCAAGTTCAGCTGCCGAAGTGGCGTTCTTGATGGCAGCAGTTATAGAATCAAGCTGTGCCTGATAGCGTTCCCGGTCAGCCTGTGCCTGAAGCTGGGCCAGCTTAGCCTCGCGCATCGCGGTGACCGTTGCGGATTCCTGTGTTTCTACGCAGGAAGTAGTGAGAAGCGCCGCGCCGAAAAGGCCGGCGACGATAATTAAAACTTTTTTCATAAATTTTAGTTTTTAGTGAGTAATGTAAGTTTTATGGTTATTTTTATTCGAACGTTTAAAACATACCGCATTTGGGACGTTTGATGGAAACGTATCAAATTGTAGTCAACATTCTTACATCGAATTGTCTATAAGATGGAAGTTGCTGTTTAAACGTTGGTTAAAAAAGTGATAATTTTCATTGTTTTTCGAAAATTATTTTCTAGATTTGTTGTCACGAAAAACAATGAAAAACACTAATGCCGTTTAAGGTCCCTAAATTTTAAACCTTGGTTTTTTCTTTACTCAATCCGCCATTCGGCAAGTTCTCTCCTGAGAGCATTCTCGCACCCTTCCAGCAGTGAATCGAGCATGGCATGGAATCCCGGTCCGTGGTCCGGATGCCGGAGGTGGCACAGTTCATGGAGGATGACGTATTCCTGCAGGTGCTCCGGAAGCAGAATAAGGCGCATGTTGAGGTTGATGTTGCCGAGGGCGGAGCATGAGCCCCAGTTCGAGACGTTGTTTTTTATGGCCACCCGGCCATAGGCGAAGCCATGGCACCGGGCCGCAGCTTCCAGCTTCGGAACCAGGATTGCCCTCGCTGTCTCACGCATGCGCTCCAGTTCTGACGGATCAGAGGGAACGCCCGCTATTTTCCCATTTTCAACAGAATTCCTGATCCTTTCCGACTGGCGCCGGAGTGCGCGGAGGATCCATTCCCGCTTTTCTACGACAAATGCCATTGCCGCGGAGACAGGCATACGCGCCGGGATTGTCACCACAACCCCGTTTCTGGGCGATACGGATATGCGCAGCCGCCTGACACCGGACCTTTTTATAAAAAGGACATCTCCGATTCCGGGGATATTATATGAATTTTTGCATCTCATTGGAATCGATGAATTCTTTATCCCTGCAGTTCAGTCCTGATAACGGGTTATCTCAATCTCTTTTGTCCGCTTGTTCCAATATTTACTTCCCTGGATCGTATCGTAGATGTATTTTACTATCAGACATACATTATTATAAAAAGGAACCAGATACAACCTGTGCCCGTCATACAGCGTGATGGCCTGGAAAGCATAATCCATCAGATATTTTACGGGAGTCCCTTTCTGAAGGATGTATCTTTCATTCCACAGCATGTCATTGATGTCCGATATGGTTCCGGTGTTCAGTATATCGTTATCGTACCTTAAGCGCTTTGTAGATGTCTTGCTCACTCCATTTATGAACAATGAATA
Organism: uncultured Alistipes sp.; assembly: GCA_900550465.1. GTDB lineage: Bacteria > Bacteroidota > Bacteroidia > Bacteroidales > UBA932 > Coprenecus. The sequence continues at coordinate 52,350 of URSC01000016.1, read as the reverse complement.
ACCTATCTTGTTGATCTGCTGGTTTGACAGACTCTGGGACCTAAGGTTAAGATGCAGTTTGAAAACTATCGCCTTATATTCATAAAACATGAAATGGTATGCCTGCTTACCGACATTAATCTCTTTTTTCTCTCTTATACGCGTGTCGCATGTCAGTCTGTTGAGCAGGTCGATAAGGTTGAAAAAGTTGTTCTCGAAACGCTCTTTCTGCAGGTCGCTGCGCTGAATTCTGTTCGCCGCTATCTGACTGCAGAATGCGGCGAAGGTCAAGGCGGCGGCACCGATTGCGATAAGAGGACCAAGAAGTCCTCCGACGGTATCACCGATCTGTCCCGTATCGCTGTAGTCGCTGACCAGATGTTCAATCAGAGTGGGCGGAAGTACCAGGATGACCGCCATATAAACCAGAAATACCAGAAGGGCTATCAGTAAAAAATAGTTAGTTTTCATCGTATCAAGCTTTGATTTGCGGTACAAAGTTAATTCAAAATAGGACTCTGTCTACCGCTTCTTTGAACTTACGAATTGACTTCAGGGAGCGCTCCACGACATAATCTCGTTGCCCTAAAGAATTAACCTTCGAATAAAAATAACCATAAAACTTACATTACTCACTAAAAACTAAAATTTATGAAAAAAGTTTTAATTATCGCCGCCGCCGCTGCTGTCGCAGCGACATTCTCGATGACTTCATGCGTCGAGACAAACGAATCCGCATCGGTCACCGCTCTGCGCGAGGCCAAGGTAGCCCAGCTTCAGGCATTGGCCGATCAGGCACAGGCAATGGCCGACCAGGCCCGCTGGCAGGCAATGAAGGACTCCATAGACTTTGCTATCAAGGAAGGAGCTTCTGCCGCTGAGCTCGAGGCACTTCTGGCGCAGTATCAGTATGACCTGCTCAACTGGCAGTATCAGATGCAGCAGAAGCAGAATGAGATGATAGGCAATGCGAATGCTCACATCAATAATCTGTACACAAACTACAGTAATGCCATAGGCGACCTTAACGATCTCAAGGCAGACCTGTTCAGTGCACAGGTCAACCTCTCCATGGCAAATGCCGACCTGCTCGAGGCTCAGACATTCGTGGTTCAGGAGACAGCCATACAGAACAAGATTATCGAGGATGCTCAGGCCAAAATCGATGCGTATAATGCTTATGCAGGAGTGGACCGTGCTGACATCCAGGCAGAGTACGATGCCCTCGGGCCTCAGCTAACAATAGCCTACAGCGACAAATTTGCCAAAGGCCAGCTCAGGCAGCAAGCTCTGACTGATGCACATAACTGGATTGAAAAGAATTATACGCTCGAGCTGATAGTAGATCAGATGAACCACAATATTACTGATATCAACCGCAAGGAAAATACCGTAGCCACTTTGGACGCCGTGTACAAGATACTCGACACGCTGTTAACTGAGTTCAGCCTGAAGCCCTCCAGTAATTACTTCAGTATCGCTGACTCTACTGACAGGCTGGTATATGCAACTGAGACTTATACCCGTACTCTTTCTTTCCCGATTTACTATATTAACTATTCCGACTACGAGTCTGCTGTCACTGCTTTGAAATCAGACTCTGCAAGAGTTGCCGGTGAGATAGGTGTGCCTTCCAACGCTACAGCCACTCCTCCTGTTACAGCAACAGGTGCATATTTAACTCTCGAGAATGCCGAAGATGCTCTTGAACAATATGAGGAAAGCACACCTGCGGCCAGTCAGGACGAGCAGCAGATTGCCTTGCTGAAAGAGGCTATCGCTGATGCCCAGGCAGATCTTCTCACTTTGCAGAGCGAACTTGCCGAGATTGAAAACAATCTTAAATGGCTGCCCGAACTATACGCAGACCTTGAGGATGCCAACGATGCATATCAGGCAGAGCTCAATACTCTGGATGAGAACGAGTTGGTAGTCGACTACTTCAATGCCTGCGTGAACTATGAGAATGCCAGCAGGGTATATGCAGAACTGATTGCTCAGAATGATGTATTATATGACATGCTTTACCAATCAGGTGGTTATTGGGATCAAGAGCCCGTCTTAGATAAGAATGGAAATCACCTTGACCTTGACGATGATGGTTACTATGATTATAATTGGGTATTCGTTCCCTATGAAACCGGTCTTATAGATGTACAGGCCCTTATAGACTACCAGGAGAAAATTATCGCATCTGCTCAGGCCGCCATCGAGGAGCTGTCTCAAATCAGCAGCAACTTTAACCCCGATGATCCCGGAGATCTCAGTACCAATGAGGTGGCCGCCCAGTTTGTGGTCAACTACCTCACAGAAAAGATAGCCCAGCTTGAGGAGCAGATAGCTATCCAGGAGCAGATAGTAGCCGATGCCAAGGCAGCCCTGGATGCAGCCCTTTCCAACGAGCAGGGGTCTGCAGAGTAACCCGAACATTAATTTAAACTGAATGCAATGAAAAGAGTATTAACCATGCTGACCGCCGTCCTGCTGCTGGCCGGCACCGCGGCCCGGGCACAGGAGAGGGGCGCCAACCAAAACGACCTCACCTTCGCCGTGACCGCGGGCTACAACGCCAGCGTGATGCAGGAGGCGCAGCCGGGCAACTCGAGAAACTACTCCATCGCCGCGCCGTCCACCAACTGGAACGACAAGTCCCTGGGGATAGGCGTCGAGCTCGGATGGTTCTTCGTGGACCTGTGGCGCGTCAACGTAGGCGGCGGATTCAGCTTCACCAATACACCGGGGTATCCCGGAGTGCCGGGTTTCGCCGTCGGAGACGACTGGGAAACGGGCGACATCCCCGACTACGACGCCGTGGTCAACCGCAACACCATGCAGTTCAACGTCTCCCTGGGCTTCGACCGCTACTTCCGCACCGGAGTCGACGGACTCCTTCCCTATGTGGGAATCAAGGCCGGATACGCCTACGGTCAGGACATCGCCTTCAAGGACGACGAGACATGGATGGGCCAGTCCGCGGGAGAGGCCTTCAACATCCGCGGTGCTGTGACTGTCGGAGTGGACTACTACTTCACGGAGGCCTTCTTCATCGGAGCCTCGGTGGATCCCTTCGCCTACACCTACTGCTACTCGATGGTGCAGCCCCAGGCCGGTCTCGGTGCCCTGGCTTCCGACAGCCACAACTACAGTGCCTTCGCCGCTCCCACCATCAAAATTGGTTTCTGTTTCTGAAAAAGCAACCACAGTCTGATCAATAAATAAAATGATGTGTTAGTTCCGAGGCCGTACCCGAATGTGAATTTAGGTACGGCCTCTTTCTTGTTTGTTTTCATCAACAAGGCGCCCATTTGCAATCAGCAGTCAATAATCTTAAGAAATTCTGATACCTCATCGTCTTCTTTTATATGCAGCAACTCCTGCTGTCTCTTTATTATAGGTATCATCGTGAGCCCTCTCTGTTTTCATTGTATCGAGTTTTTATTTAAACACAAAATTGATTCAAAATAGGAGCCGTCTACTGCTCTGTGGTCGAACGAATTGACTTCGGGGAGCGCAGCCGGACAGATACTCCCATGAAATCAATGTATTATGGATGTTGTCCGCTCCCCAGTGCCTGTTCTGAAGGGCGCTGGGGAGCGGATGGTTTGTTTAATTTACATATTGTCAATGTGTTATCAGTACAAGTTGCTCCACGACATAATCTCGTTTGACCTAAAGAATTAACCTTCGAATAAAAATAACCATAAAACTTACATTACTCACTAAAAACTAAAATTTATGAAAAAAGTTTTAATTATCGTCGCCGGCCTTTTCGGCGCGGCGCTTCTCACTACTTCCTGCGTAGAGACACAGGAATCCGCAACGGTCACCGCGATGCGCGAGGCTAAGCTGGCCCGGCTCCAGGCACTGGCTCAGCAGGCGCAGTATCAGGCTCAGCAGGACTCGATTCAGGCTGCTATCGATCGCGCTACTTCTGCCGCTGAGATAGAGGCGCTGCTGCTGCAGCAACAGTACGACTTGCTTAATTGGCAGTACCAGATGCAGCAACTTCAGTATAATATGGAGAATGCAGCAAATCAGAATGTCCTCAATTTGTACAATGCCTATATGTGGGAAGTGCGTGAACTGAATGATTTAAAGTCACAACTCAATCAGCAGAACGCACTTCTGGCACAGTACGAGAATCAATTAATAACTATGGAGCAGAGTGTCGCAGCACAGGTAGCTACTTATCAAAATAATATTGAAAGAGCAAAGGTAAAGTTGGAGGCCTATCAGAAATACCAGGAGTTCAGTTACGATGAACTTGTAGCTGAGGCAGATAGACTTACGGTGGAACAAGAAATGGCAAGCAACGAGCTACTTAAGGCGAATGCGGCAAGATTCGAGGCATTGTCAGCCAAAGATGAGTTGCTCAAGCCTTATGGTGATTACAATCCTTCTAGTTACACTCCTACCGTCGACAAGGAAAGTCACAGAATGCTGATCGCTATGGACAGCCTTTATAAACTTTCCCAAAATCCTTTAGATGTTTTTGGCACTGAACCAATAACGCAGGTTTCCTATATGGAACCCACGACCGTGACATTCAACGATGATCGTTTTGAAGAGGAAACCGGCAACACGGATTTCAATCAAACAGCCAATTATGTAAATGCTATTACTATCGGCATATATGCGATTACTCCTGAAAGCATTCTTCAGACCAGACTTGACATTAAGGAATCTATTGGCGTGCCCTCAGTGGAGTCTCAGACAAGTCCCATAGCGGCAACAAATCTGTATGCTGGCGTAGAAAATGCAGAAGAGGCACTCAAAAACGCAAAGGATGCACTTGTAACCGCACAGAAAGGAGATGACGAACAGGCGATCATTGATGCACAGAAAAATGTGAACATCGCAGAAAGGGATCTTGCCGATGCTCAGGAGAAACTAAACAACGCACTCAAGGCACAGAGCACATTCGATAGACTGGCCGATGAGGTTGCTGTAGGCGGAGAGGCTTACAAAGCTTACGAAGCGGAGATCAACGCCCTAGGTGAAAATGAGGTGCTCGTGGCATACTTCGACGCATGTGCTGCACATGATGAGGCTAATGACAATTATATAGAGGTTTCTGGGCAGAAGGACGTCGCAGAGAAAATCAAGCAAAATAGCAAGGACATGGAGCAAGAGATTCTTCAGCTTGAACAAAATATCGCATCATGGGAGAAAAACATCGAGGACCTGGCTGGAAACGTAACAATTAATTGGCAGTACGACAACGGTTATCTAGTAGGTTTCAATATAAGTGGCAATGGCCAGAATTTCTATGCCATCTTGCTTGAGCAGGTTAACAACTATATTGCCAACCTCACCGAACAGATCGCCCTCCAGGAGGAGATCGTAGCCCTTGCCAAGGCAGCCCTCGACGCAGCCCTCGCCGGTGAGAGCACTCCCGTGGAGTAATCATGAAGCAAAAGTGAAACTTTAAACTGAATGCAATGAAAAGAGTATTAACCATGCTGACCGCCGTCCTGCTGCTGGCCGGCACCGCGGCCCGGGCACAGGAGAGGGGCGCCAACCAAAACGACCTCACCTTCGCCGTGACCGCGGGCTACAACGCCAGCGTGATGCAGGAGGCGCAGCCGGGCAACTCGAGAAACTACTCCATCGCCGCGCCGTCCACCAACTGGAACGACAAGTCCCTGGGGATAGGCGTCGAGCTCGGATGGTTCTTCGTGGACCTGTGGCGCGTCAACGTAGGCGGCGGATTCAGCTTCACCAATACACCGGGGTATCCCGGAGTGCCGGGTTTCGCCGTCGGAGACGACTGGGAAACGGGCGACATCCCCGACTACGACGCCGTGGTCAACCGCAACACCATGCAGTTCAACGTCTCCCTGGGCTTCGACCGCTACTTCCGCACCGGAGTCGACGGACTCCTTCCCTATGTGGGAATCAAGGCCGGATACGCCTACGGTCAGGACATCGCCTTCAAGGACGACGAGACATGGATGGGCCAGTCCGCGGGAGAGGCCTTCAACATCCGCGGTGCTGTGACTGTCGGAGTGGACTACTACTTCACGGAGGCCTTCTTCATCGGAGCCTCGGTGGATCCCTTCGCCTACACCTACTGCTACTCGATGGTGCAGCCCCAGGCCGGTCTCGGTGCCCTGGCTTCCGACAGCCACAACTACAGTGCCTTCGCCGCTCCCACCATCAAAATTGGTTTCTGTTTCTGAAAAAGCAACCACAGTCTGATCAATAAATAAAATGATGTGTTAGTTCCGAGGCCGTACCCGAATGTGAATTTAGGTACGGCTTCTTTGCTATTTTGTAAAATTTGCATATCTTTGCAACCCCATTTTGGGGAAGAATTATAAGTTTAACGGATTTTTTAATTTAAAGGTTTATGGCAGAGTATCTTGCAGCAGACAAGAAGCAGGAGATTTTCGCTAAATACGGGAAGTCTAATACGGACACCGGCTCGGCAGAGAGTCAGATTGCTCTATTTTCCTACCGTATCGCTCATCTGACAGAACACCTTCGCAACAACAAGAAGGACTTCGGCACACAGCGTGCCCTGCTCCGTCTTGTAGGTAAGAGGCGTCGCCTCCTCGACTACCTGAAGGCCAAGGATATTGAGAGATACAGGGAGATTGTCAAAGCACTCGGTTTACGTAAGTAAGCGCTTTGGCCTCGTAAGAGAAACGGGGTTGTCAAGACAGACTGGGCAGCCCCTTTTTCTTAGATGCCTGCGTCAGGCTCTCATAACGGCAGACACAATTAGAAGGAATATATGAATATAGTTAAGAAGACCATCACAATGGGTGATGGAACGATCGTTGAGATCGAGACCGGCAAACTCGCCAAGCAGGCGGCCGGTTCGGTAGTCGTAAAGGTCGGCGGCATGATGCTGCTGGCTACAGTGACATGTGCCAAGGATGCCAAGGAGGATGTGGACTTCATGCCTCTGTCGGTGGAGTACAAGGAGAAATATGCTGCTGCAGGCCGTTATCCCGGCGGCTTCCTCAAGAGAGAGGGCCGTGCGTCGGATTCGGAGATTCTGGTGGCAAGGCTGGTGGACAGGGCTCTGCGTCCGCTGTTCCCCGATGATTTCCACGCCGAGGTGTTCGTCAATGTAATCATGATTTCCGCCGATAAGGTGAATATGCCCGACAGTTATGCAGGTCTGGCCGCTTCCGCCGCACTGGCAGTGAGCGATATTCCCTGGCACGGACCTATCTCGGAGGTGAGAGTGGCCCGCATAGACGGCAAGTTCGTCATCAACCCCACCTTCCAGACAGTGGACAACGCCGATATCGACCTGATAGTGGCCGCCACCGAGGAGAACATCATGATGGTGGAGGGCGAGATGAAGGAGGTGAGCGAGGCCGAGATGCTCGAGGCCATCAAGTGTGCCCACGAGGCCATCAAGGAGCAGTGCCGCGTCCAGAAGGAGATGATGGTGGAGCTCGGCAAGGTGGAGAAGAAGGCCTACTGCCACGAGGTCAATGACGAGGACCTGCGCAAGGCCGTTCACGACTACTGCTATGACAAGTGCTATGCCATCGCCAAGAGCGGTCTGGCCAAGCACGAGAGGGAGGACGCCTTCGACGCCCTGAAAGAGGAGTTCATGGAGACCATCCCCGAGGAGGAGAGAGAGGAGAAGGCCATGATGGTAAGCAGATATTACGGAGCAGTGGAGAAAGAGGCCATGCGCCGCATGATCATAGATGAGGGTGTGCGCCTCGACGGCCGCAGCACCACTGAGATCCGCCCGATCTGGTGCGAGGTGGGCTATCTGCCCGGAGCGCACGGCTCGGCCATCTTTACCCGCGGCGAGACCCAGTCCCTGTCGACTGTGACCCTCGGTACCAAGATGGACATGAAGGAACTGGACGAGGTGCTCGTGCAGGGTACCCAGCAGTTCGTGCTCCATTACAACTTCCCTCCCTATGCTACCGGCGAGGCCAAGCCTCAGAGGGGTGTGGGCCGCAGGGAGATCGGTCACGGAAACCTGGCATGGAGGGCCCTCAAGCCCGTAGTGCCCGTAGGTGAGGAGAATCCTTACGCAGTCCGCGTGGTATCCGACATCCTCGAGTCCAACGGCTCGTCCTCGATGGCCACAGTCTGCGCCGGCACCCTGGCCCTGATGGACTGCGGTGTTAAGATTAAGAAACCTGTAGCCGGTATCGCCATGGGTCTGATCTCCGACGAGAAGACAGGCAAGTTTGTGGTGCTCTCCGATATCCTCGGCGATGAGGACCACCTCGGAGACATGGACTTCAAGGTGACCGGAACCAAGGACGGCATCACCGCCACTCAGATGGATATCAAGGTGGACGGACTGCCCTACGAGGTGCTCGAGCAGGCTCTGGCCCAGGCCAAGGAAGGCCGTGCCCACATCATGGGCGAGATGATGAAAACCATCTCCGAGCCCCGTGCCGAGTACCGTCCCAATGTGCCCCGCATCGTGCAGATCACCATACCTTCCGAGTTTATCGGAGCCGTTATCGGCACCGGCGGCAAGGTTATCCAGGATATCCAGAAGACTACCGGTACCACCATCACCATCACCGAGGAGGGCGACCAGGGTATCATCGATATCTTCGGCGAGAACAAGGAGTCGATGGACGCCGCTCTGGCCCGCATCAAGGCCATCACCACTGTGCCTGAGGTCGGTGAGACATATCACGGTAAGGTAGTGTCGATCCTCGAGTTCGGTGCTTTCGTGGAGATACTGCCCGGCAAGGAAGGCCTGCTGCACATCTCCGAGCTCGACTACAAGAAGGTCGACAAGGTGGAGGACGTGCTCCAGGTAGGTGACGAGGTGGATGTCAAGCTCCTCGAGATCGACCAGAAGACCGGCAAGATGAGACTATCCCGCAGGGCTCTGCTGCCCGCACCCGAAGGATGGGTGGAGCATGAGCGCAAACCCCGTCTCAACGGAGGCTCCAACGGCGGCGGCCGCGGAGGCCGTGACCGTGGAGGCGACCGCGGAAGAGGTCCCCGCCGCGACGGCGACAGAGGCGGACGCAAGTAAGCAGACCGCTTCTCATACAGTAAAGAAAAACTGACTCACTGCAAATGAGTCAGTTTTTTTATTGTCCGTAGAGGCGGCCTTGCAAGGTGTCTCTGGACTCAAGCCGCTGCTCGAGAAGCCGTATCAGTTCGGTGTTGCGTAGAAGTCCCCATGGGGTGGAGTTGACGAAGCGGGGCGGGACCTCCCCGGCGAAGCGCTCTATGTACAGGTCCGGGCGGAGGCGCTCGAGCAGGTCGGCAATGAAATCTAAATACTCATCCAGGGAGAATGTCACGAAGTCGGAGGGATGCGAGGCGAACTCCCGCTCCATCGCGGTGCCGCGGACTATCTGCAGCTGATGGAACTTGACAGAGTGCAGCGACATCTTATTTATAATAGGTGCGTAGGCCAGCATGTCCCCGACCGTCTCTCCAGGCAGCCCGAAGATGAAGTGTGCGCCCTGAGTAAGTCCCCGGGCGGTCGTCATTTCCACGGCGCGTACCGCATCCTCGAAAGAATGTCCCCGGTTTATGCGCTGCAGGGTCCGGTCGTAGACGGACTCTATGCCGTATTCGATGACCACCACGTGATCCCGGGCCAGGGAGGCCAGGTAGTCCAGCTTGTCCCCGTCCACGCAGTCGGGCCGGGTACCAATGACGATGCCGGCCACCAGTGGGTGGGAGAGGGCTTCCTCATACACCTCCCGCAGCCTTTCGAGAGGCGCGTATGTGTTGGAGTATGGCTGGAAGTAGGCCAGGAATTTCTCCGCCTTGCGGTAACGTACCCTGTGAAACTTGATGCCCTCGTCGATCTGTTCGTGAATAGGAATGCCCGCCGTACTGTAGCCCGGGTGAAAGGCGGCATTGTCGCAGTACGTGCAGCCGCCGGTCCCGACCAGTCCGTCCCGGTTGGGGCAGGTGAAGCCGGCGTCAACCACCACTTTCTGCAGCCGCTCGCCGTATGTTTTCTTGAAATAGCCTATGTAGGAATTGTATCTGCCCACGGTCCAAGCAGTCTAGAACCGGACCTTGAATACGGCCTTGCGGACTTCTCCGTCCCCGATAAGGGGTGCGTGGCAGTCCTGGGGGAAGCAGATGACCATGTTGTCGTCCCCGTAGCTGATGTAGGCCTCGGGCTCTTCCTTGAGGAAGGCCACGTCTTTCTCGGCATTGTAGTCCACGTTGACGCCCATGCACTTGGACCTGTCGCGGAAGCCGATAATCTCGGTTCCTTCCAGAACCACGTGGATGTCTATGAAGGAGTCGTGCACCTCCAGGGGAGATTCGGACTCGTCCTTGCACTGAGCGGTGGATACGGTGCACCAGATATTGTCCTCCTCGATGACGTGCTTGCCTTCGGAGAGGGTGTGAAGGTCGTTCTTGCGGATGAATTCCAGCACCTTGCCGAAGGAGGCGTGCAGGTTGACGTATTTTTCGAAACTTTTGAGTGAGTCGAGTATCATAATGGTAAGACAGTTTAATATTTGCGGTAGATGGCTCTCCGGCTCAGAGCCATGAGCACGGTGAGCAGGATAATGACTGCGGCTGCGGGGTGGAACGGCTGTGGCAGCAGCCAGGAGCAGATCAGTCCCAGAGCAGATACCGCGGCCAGCAGATCGATGATCAGGTTCTTGGCCCAGCAGTTCGGCATGCAGACAGGAATCAGGAACAGTGGATTCATCCACACCAGGTTCCAGTTGTCGGCAGTCCAGACATGATTGGTCGCGAACCACATAAGGCAGATAATCACGCCGCCGAGGCCCAGTATGATGTAGAGGACCGTGGAGCAGATGCTCATGAATTTCCATTTGTTCCCGCTCCTGAGGTAGAATACAAGATACAGGACAAACAGCAGGGAGAACACGGCGAACGGGCCGGTGGCCTTGGACAGTATCTCCGCGGCCCGTCCCGGTCCTGGTGCCGGTCGGGAGATGGTGTCGGAGACCGTTATCAGAGGGGCGCTGTCCAGGCTGTCATTGCTGTACCGCGTCAGCACCTGCGAGAGCCTGTCGGGCAGGAATGTGGATTCCCTGGCGGTAATCTCCCGGTCGGTCCGGGCTCCGAGAATCAGATCTATTCCGAACATCATCCACCGGCGGTCTCCTACCAGTCTGGTGAGCTCATCCCGGTAGGTCATCCCTGTAAGGCTGTCCTTCATGCTGAAATCGGGATGCGCGTCGAAGATATCCCTTATGCGGGTGGCGCAGTTGTCCTGCAGGAAGTCGTAGAGGTAGTATCTGTTGGTAGGCTTATAGTTCTCGATAAGAAGGAAGTAAATCTCGACGGCCTGTTCCCGGGTGAGGTTGAGGGGCTGCTCCGTGATGCCTCTGCCGGCAGCGTCGTAGGACTGCTTGAATTGCTGGAACGAGTTGACTGACAGAAAGTATTTCAGATCACCCTTGAGAAATTTGAGCATGAAACCGGGCTCCTGAAAACTGAACGTCCCGTAGTTGAATACCATGTCCCGTCCGTGTGTGTGGTCCGTGACCCTCAATGCCGAATGTCCGAAAGCGGATGATATGTCCCGTCCCTGGGAACATGTGAGAAGGGATATGCTGAGCGAATCCTGTGCTGTGGCTCCTATGCTCAGAGCCGCCAGAAGAAATGTAAGTAGTAAGCGTTTCATAATAAATTTTTCAAAAATAAGAAAAACTCGCCTATATTTGCAGGAATGAAGAAAGTTTTGCTCATATTTCTGTCGCTTATCCTGTTCTCCCCGCTCCGCGCGGAGGCCCGGAAGAGCATGGCGCTGGTCTCAGTGTCAGTCACAGATATGAAGAAATCTCCTGATTATCAGTCCGAGACGGTTTCGCAGGCCATGATGGGCACTCCTGTGGAGGTCACAGGAAAGGAAAGTTACTGGTATTCCATCGTTACACCCGAGGGATATGAGGGCTGGACTACGGAGCAGAACATCGCTTTGTTTTCGGAGGATGGACTGGAGGAATGGAAGCAGGCGGAGCGTCTGATCGTCAAGGATTATTTCATACTGGTGACGGAGGCTCCGGAGGAAGGGGCGGCAGTCCTTTCAGACTGCGTCATGGGCAATATTCTGGAAAAGGACAATGCTCCTGAGCAGAATGGCTTCACACCGGTGATCCTGCCGGACGGAAGGAAGGGATTTGTTCCTGCCGGCAGTGTGACTCCGCTGAAGGAATGGATGGAGAAGGCGGCCGCTCCGACGGGGGACGACATAGTCTCCACGGCCAAGCTTTTCACAGGATTTCCCTATCTTTGGGGAGGGCTGTCCCCTAAAGGCATGGACTGCAGTGGCCTGGTGAAACTGAGTTATTTTCTCAACGGTATTATTCTTCTGCGGGACGCTTCCCAGCAGATAGAGACGGGCGGGGCGCTGGATGCCGGCGATATCATGGGGAACCTCCAGGCAGGTGACCTGGTGTTTTTCGGCCGCAGCGCTACGGATACACGCGGCAGGAGTGTCAGCCATGTGGGCATCTGCATGGGAGAGGGGATGATGATTCATTCGTCCCTGCGGGTGAGGATCAATTCACTGCTGCCGGGACGTTCCGATTCCTACACAGGCAAGAAGATAGTGGGGGCCTGCCGTATCCTCGGACATCAGGACACTGAGCCGGGGATAGTGACAGTCCTGAAGCATCCGTGGTATTTTTAGGAAAGTTAACAGTTTATAATTTATAAATCGCGATTATCATGAATTTAAGAGTTATCAAGAAAGACATCAACTACATGGTGGATGAGTTCGTTTCTGACGCAGTCATCAGCATGAGTTTTCACAATGACAATGAGAAGGCCGAGCAGATAGTGGGCCTGATCAACGAAGTTCTCGACCTCAGGGACGAGATGCTGTCCAGAGTCAGCCATCCCGAGGGAGACAAGAGAGCATATTACCGCAACCTCACCGACGAGCTGCTCAGCGCTCTCGATGTAAAATACGACAGTCTCAGTGCAATAGTGGCCAAGAAAGCCGAGTAATCCAGGAGCGGCCGCTATGCAGATGTACACCAACTCACCTATAGTGGAGGGCCTCACCTTTGATGACGTCCTCCTTATCCCGGCCCATTCGGACGTGCTGCCCCGCGAGGTGGACATCACCACGAAGCTGACCCGGGAGATATCCCTCCATACCCCCATCGTGTCCGCGGCCATGGATACCGTGACCGAGGCCGATCTGGCGATAGCCATCGCGCGTGAGGGAGGTATCGGAGTGATACACAAGAATATGCCCATCGAGGTACAGATGGAGCAGGTGCGCAAGGTCAAGAGGGCGGAGAACGGCATGATATACGACCCCGTGACCATCCGTGAGAACGCCACGGTCGGTGACGCCCTCAAGCTCATGCACGAGAACCACATAGGCGGCATACCCGTCGTGGACGCCCGCGGCATGCTCTGCGGTATCGTAACCAACCGTGACCTCCGTTTCCAGGACAATCCCAAGACTCCCGTGTCCGAGGTGATGACCAAGGAGAACCTGATCACCACCACCGACGGCACCAATCTCAAGGAGGCCACCGACCTCCTGCGCCGCTATAAGATCGAGAAACTCCTGGTAGTGGACAAGGAAGGTCATCTGGCCGGCCTTATCACCTACAAGGACATCATGAAGATCAAGGACAATCCCACCGCCAGCAAGGATGCCAAGGGCCGTCTGCTAGTGGCCGCCGCCGTGGGCATCAACTCCGAGAGCGTCCAGAAGGTGGAGATGCTGATGAGCGTCGAGCCCGATGCTCTGGTCTTCGACACCGCCCACGGTCATTCGGAGGGTGTGCTGAGAGTCCTGAAGACAGTCCGTCAGAAGTTCCCCGACCTGCAGATCATCGCCGGCAACATCGCTACCGGTGAGGCCGCCAAGGCTCTGAAGGAATGCGGAGTGGACGCCGTGAAGGTCGGCATAGGCCCCGGTTCCATCTGCACCACCCGTATCATTGCCGGTGTGGGCGTGCCCCAGCTTTCCGCAGTCATGATGGCCGCCGAGGCCCTGAAGGGCTCCGGTATCCCCGTCATCGCCGACGGCGGTATCCGCTACTCGGGCGATATCGTCAAGGCCCTGGCCGCCGGTGCCGACACCATCATGGCCGGCTCGCTCTTCGCAGGTGTGGAGGAGTCTCCCGGAGAGACCATCATCCTCAACGGACGTAAGTTCAAGTCCTACCGCGGTATGGGCTCGCTCGAGGCCATGCAGCTGGGCTCCAAGGACCGCTACTTCCAGGACATGGAAGAGGACATCAAGAAACTCGTGCCGGAGGGCATTGTCGCCCAGGTCCCTTACAAAGGTACTCTCTCCGAGGTGGTATACCAGCTTATCGGAGGTCTCCGTGCAGGTATGGGTTACTGCGGGGCGCACAACCTGGCCGAGCTCAAGAACGCCCGCTTCGTGCGCATCACCGCCGCCGGTATGGCCGAGAGTCATCCTCACGATGTGACCATCACCCGCGAGGCTCCCAATTACAGCAGATAGCACACGGCACTCTGCCCGCAGTGAGATGAAAAAGGCTGTCTGGATACTGCTGATGTGCCTCAGTATGACGTCATGCCGCCTCTGCGACCGCCTCTTCAAAGGGGAGGTGGTCGCGAGAGTCGGCAAGGACGTGCTGTACCGCAGTGAGATAGAAAACCTTAACATCAAGGGGTTCTCGCCGGAGGACAGTATCCGTATGGTCGAGCGTTATATTCATTCGTGGGCAAAGGACCGTCTGCTTCTGGATATGGCCGAGAGCCGTCTGTCCAAGGCTGACCGCGATGTGGCGGCGCAGCTGGAGGAGTACAGACAGCAGCTGCTGGTCTACAGATACGAGCAGCAGTATGTGGAGCAGCGGCTGGACACTGTGATCTCAGAGCAGGAGTACCGGGATTTCTATGAGGCTCATCCGGGGAGTTTCATCACCCATCAGCCGCTGATTAAGGGCATATATATAAAGGTGAGCGAGAACTCGCCCAACCTCAACCCCATCAAGTCCCTGTACCGCTCTCATGTAAGGGAGGACATGGACCGTCTGGACCAGCTGTGCTATACGTCTGCGGACAAATATTATTTTTTCGATGAGTGGGTAGCCCTGGATGCGATAGTGGACGGTATGGGCATGGATGCGGGAACAATGGCTTCTTTGCTTGACGGAAAGTCCTATGTGGAGAAGAGTTATCTCGGTTACGCGTACCTGATATCCGTCAGCGATTATGTGCCTGCAGGCCGCCAGGCACCATACGAATACTGCCGCGACATGATCAGGGATGTGATACTCAGCCGTAGAAAACAGGAACTTCTGACAAGTTTGGAACGAAATCTGCTTAATGATGCGATAGGTTCAGAGAAATTGAAAATTTATAAAGAATAACATGAAGATAAAAGCTGTTCTGGCGGCACTCGCCCTGGCGGTGATGCCCCTTTCCACACTTTCTGCCCAGAAATATGACGGAATCATAGACAAGACCGTAGCATTGGTGGGCAACAGCATGATTCTGCTTTCGCAGATTGAGTCGGAGGTGCAGATGATGCAGTTTCAGGGTTATGTCTCGGACAGGAACCTGAGATGCGAGGTACTGGAGAATATGATGGTCTCCAAGCTTTTCTATACTCAGGCTCAGCTCGACAGCCTTGCAGTCAATCCGGATATGGTCGACGCTGCGCTGGAGGACAGGGTAAACAACATCCTTTCCCAGCTGGGTGGAGAGGAGCAGGTGGAGAAATATTTCGGCAAGCCGCTCCATAAGCTGCGTCAGGAGTGGAGGGAGACTTTCATGGAGCAGAATCTGGCTCAGGAAATGCAGCGGGAAGTGGCCGGCAAGATTACGGAGGTGACCCCCAAGGAGGTACAGCAGTTCTATAAATCCGCTCCCAAGGACAGCCTGCCCATAATTCCTACCCAGTATCAGTACAGCCAGATCGTGCTGTATCCCAATGTGGAGAGGGCTAAGCTGGCAGTGCGCGAGCGTATGCTGGAGTTCCGTCAGAGAATTCTGGACGGAGAGAAACTGTCGGTGCTGGCGACCCTTTATTCCGAGGATCCGGGCAGCGCGATGAGGGGCGGTGAGCTGGGCATGGCTTCCAGGTCCATATTCTGGCCAGCTTTCAGCGATGCGGCCATGTCGCTCAAGGAGGGACAGGTATCCCCGATAGTGGAGACTCCGGACGGCTTTCATATAATCCAGCTCATAACCAAGAGCGGAGACATGTTCAATGCACGCCATATCCTCCTGAAGCCGAAATACACGGTCGAGGACCGCGACTCCGCGTTCATCCGTCTTGACTCGATACGCACCGTCGTTCTCGAGGACAGCCTTACATTTGACCAGGCGGCCAGAATCTATTCGCAGGATGCAAAGAGCCGTACCAACGGAGGACAGGTCTCCGATCCTGCCACCGGTGCTCCCATGTTCGATGTGGACCGCCTGAAGCCGGCGGATTACAATGTGTTGAAAAACATGAAGGAAGGGGAAATCTCCCAGCCTTTCGAGTCCGTGGATGACGAGGGCCGCAGCGGCAATACCGTATATAAGATAGTACGTCTGGAGAAGATCCGTCCGTCCCATCCCGCATCGTTCGAGGAGGATTTCAATGTTCTGCTGGACATCGCTACTAATCAGAAGTCAGTTCGGGAAATAGAAAAGTTCATCAAGGAAAAACAGGAGACCACCTATATCGTCATTGACCCTATGTTCCAGAAATGTGATTTCAGAAGGGACGGTTGGGTAAAGTAGGATGAAAGGATATCTGCTTACAATATTGCTGCCGCTGCTGCTGGTCTTCGCGCCGGTGTCGCTTGAGGCGCAGGGCCGCCGTGCGGGCAGTCAGGAGGACCGGGACTCACTGGTCCGCCTCATATCCGCCGACATGGCCAGACTGGTGGAAGTGGACGGGCAGCAGTACCGTAAGGTCGTGGGCAATGCGGTGTTTCTGCACAACGGCACGTATCTCAGGTGCGACAGCGCGTACTGGAATGTCTCCGGTGAATATATCGATGCGAAAGGTCATATCAGGATAGAGCAGGACGGAACACTCCTGACAGGAGACAGCATAAAGTACGATATCCCTTCGAATACGGCCAGGTTCAGAGGACATCTGGTGGAACTCATCGACAGGGACAGCAATATTTTAAGGACCAATTATCTGGACTACAATACAAAGGACAGCACGGCCTTCTTCTACCGGGGAGGAGCGATGAAGGATGCCGACGGCAATCTCATAGAGAGCGTTACCGGCAGATACAGCTCTCCTGACGAACGCTTCGACTTCATCGGGCAGGTGGAGATGTTCTCGGACTCCCTGTTTTTCGTCTGCGATTCCCTCGAGTACAATACCGGAAACGAGGTGGCTGTCTTCCGCGGCAGCACCCGCGGCTGGTACGGGGACAATGAGATATCCGCCGGAGCGGGACGGTATGAGAGGACCGTCGAGAAATTCTATTTCCGCCGGGACGTGCATATCCTTACCGCCGAATACGAGCTTTGGTGCGACACTCTCTACTATGACAGGGCAGCGGAATATTCCCGTCTGCTCGGCAACGTGCAGCTTCTGGATACAGTGGACAATGCCCTGGCCCTGGCCGGAGAACTGAGGTTCTGGAACTCACCCCGCCGGGCCGAGCTGTACCGTGAGCCGGCACTGGTTCTTGTCAATGAGGAGGAGGGAGAGGCCAGGGATTCCATTTTCATGGCCTCCGATTTCATGCTGTATTATACTAAGCGCATGTTTGAGATCGACAGCGCGGTGGTGGCGGAGGCCAGGCAGAGATACGAATCCGCCCAGGTGGATCCTCTTGAGCAGAAAAAGAGCAAGGACGCTGCCGGAAGATCTTCCGGCGGTGCCGCAGGAAGGCAGTTGAAATCCTCCGGAGGCGGAGGGGCGTCAGCCGTGATGAAGAGCCCTGGGACTCTGCCGATGCCCTATGGCCCGTATGAGGACACGCTGTCAGTGGCCGATACCGTAGCAGTGCCCCCTCCGCCAGACACTACAGAGGTCTCCTTCCTGGAAGCATATCACAATGTCCGTATTTTCAAGAGTGACATACAGGTCAAGTGCGACTCCCTGCTTTTCGGCTCCATTGATTCGATAGCCCGCCTGTACACGGCTCCGGTCCTCTGGTATGAGATCAAGAGCCAGATCACTGCCGACAGCATGCAGTTTCTCATGAGCGGAGAGGCTCTGGACAAGGGTTTCCTGTATTCCAATGCCTTCGTTATTTCGGAAGAGGAGGACGGGAAGTACTATCATCAGATAAAGTCTCCTGAAATGATAGGCTATTTCGACGGCAGCCAGATATCCCGGTTCGATGCGCTGGGAGGAGTAACGGCTATGTTTTATCTCGCGGAGGACTCGGTCATTACAACGATGAACCGTAAGGAGTGCCGTCTGATGACAGGACGCCTCAAGGACGGAGAGCTGCAGCGCATACTCTACATGGAGAACGTAAAGAGCGATGCGTATCCGGTGGGCGAGCTCACACCAGAGGACAGCCGTCTGAGGGATTTCAACTGGACGCCGGAACTGAGACCGGCCACGCGCTATGATGTCACTTTGCGGGGAGTCCGTCCCTCGCGGCGCGCCATGTCGGTGCCTTCGCCGTATTTCCCGGAATTCAAGTTCTCGGCAAAGTACTTTGAGGGCTACATGGAAGGCATAATTGAGGAAATCGACAGCAGAAAGCCGCTCATCTGGGTGGAGAGATGAGAATTTTTTATACATTTGTAGGTTAAACGACTAAAAACCCCAAATGTATGATACAGTTTGATATAGACACCCTGCAGCACTCTTTCGGCGATATCAGGAACCTTATGAATCCTGAGTGCCGCCTGCATCTGGGTGAAGCTTCCCGCAAAAGAATAGAAAAATGCCGCAACTATCTGGACGAGCGGATGAAGAACCAGAAGACCCCCATCTATGGAGTCACTACCGGTTTCGGCTCGCTGTGCAATGTCTCGGTGGACCGCGACCAGCTCTCGCAGCTCCAGAAGAATCTGGTGATGTCCCACGCATGCGGAGTAGGAGAGGAGGTGCGTCCCGAGATTGTGCGCCTTATGCTGGCCCTGAAGGTCAAATCCCTGTCCTACGGCTACTCCGGAGTAAGGGTCGAGACCGTGGAGAGGCTGGTGGACTTCTTCAATGAGGGAGTGATTCCGGTGGTATATCAGCAGGGCTCTCTCGGCGCGTCCGGCGACCTGGCCCCTCTGGCCAATATGTGTCTGCCTCTGCTGGGTCTCGGCGAGTTCGACTATAAGGGCAGGAGATATCCCGGAAGCGAGCTGGAGAAACTCTTCGGCTGGAAGCCTCTGACACTGGCGTCGAAAGAGGGCTTGGCACTTCTCAACGGCACCCAGTTCATGCTGGCCCATGCCGTATGGTGCCTGTGTCATGCAAAGCATATATCGGCGGCTGCCGACAAGATAGCCACCGTCTCCCTAGAGGCCTTCAACGGCCGCAAGGAGCCTTTCACCCCCGGTGTGCATGCCGTCCGTCCTCACAAGGGACAGATGGAGACGGCCCGCGTCATCCTCGGTTATCTCCAGGGCAGCCAGCTCATCGACGGACCCGGCAAGGAGGTGCAGGATCCCTACTCCTTCCGCTGTGTGCCTCAGGTGCACGGGGCGTCCAAGGACGCGCTCGGGTATGTGGAGAGTGTATTCATGACCGAGGTCAACAGCGCAACGGACAACCCTACCGTCCTTCCCGACGAGGACCAGGTCATTTCCGCCGGCAATTTCCACGGACAGCCTCTTTCCATCACCCTGGATTTCCTGGCCATCGCCATGGCGGAGCTGGGTTCCATCTCCGAGCGCCGTACCTACCAGCTGATTTCCGGCAAGAGGGGACTCCCCTCCTTCCTGGTGGCCAAGTCCGGACTGAACTCCGGCTTCATGATTCCTCAGTACGCCGCTGCATCCATAGTCAGCCAGAACAAGCAGCTGTGCACTCCCTGTGTGGTCGATACCATCGACTCTTCCCAGGGTCAGGAGGACCATGTCAGCATGGGTGCCAACGCCGCTACCAAATGCGTCAGAGTAATCGAGAATGTCGAGAAGATTCTCGGCATCGAGATGCTGAACGCGGCCCAGGCCCTCGAGTTCCGTCATCGCGCCGGTGCCGGCAAGTCCTCTCCCGTAATCGAGAAATTCTTCGAGGACTACCGCAGGACTGTACCTTTCGTGGAGGAAGATACGGTGATGTACACCCGTATCAAGGATTCCATAGATTTTATTAAGAACGCAGAAATTTAAAAATGTCAATTTTTATAAAAAATATAAAAAAGCTTGTCAATGTGCGGGAAGCGGCTCCCTCTGCCCCGTTGCGGGGAGAGGAGATGCTGTCGCTGCCCTGTCTTGACGGCGCCTGGCTGCTGACGGAGGGAGACCGTATCTCCCGCCTCGGCAGAATGCAGGACCTCCGGCCGGAGGAACTGGAAGCGCTGGAGCGCTCTGCGGAAGGGGTGATTGACGCCGAGGGGAGGATGGTGTTCCCTTCCTACTGCGACTCCCACACCCATCTGGTCTATGCCGGCAGCCGCGAGATGGAGTTCATGGACAAGCTGCGCGGCCTCTCCTATCAGGAGATCGCCCGCCGGGGCGGCGGTATCCTCAATTCGGTGGAGCTGCTGCACAATACCCCGGAGGATGACCTCCTGCAGCAGACCCTGGTCCGTGCGTATGAGATAATCTCCCTGGGCACCGGTGCGGTGGAGATCAAGAGCGGTTACGGCCTCACCGTCGAGGATGAGGTCAAGATGCTCCGGGTTGCCCGCAGGGTGGAGGAGGAGACCCCGCTCCGGGTCCGCACCACCTTCCTCGGGGCCCACGCCGTGCCCGCCCGCTATAAAGGCAACCGGGAGGGGTATGTGGACGAGATAGTCCGTGAGATCATGCCGGCCGTCGCCGCCGAGGGACTGGCCGACTACGTGGATATTTTCGTAGAGGAGGGATTCTTCACTGTGGAGGATGCTTCCCGGATCTTCGAGGCCGCTGCTAAGTACGGCATGGTTCCGAAGGTGCATGCCAACCAGATGAGTTTTTCCGGCGGAGTGCAGGTGGGCGTGCGCTATGGCGCCGCCTCTGTCGACCATCTCGAGTTTACCGGCCCTGAGGAGTTCAAGGCCCTGCAGGGCAGCGGGACCATCGCGACGCTCCTGCCCGGTGCTACATTTTTCCTGGATATGGATTATCCTAAGGCGAAGGACATGCTGGAGTATGACCTGCCGCTGGCCATTGCCTCCAACTACAACCCCGGCTCCTGCCCCTCCGGAGACATGAAGTTCATGATGGCCCTGGCCATGATCAAGATGCATCTGACTCCCGAGACAGTGCTCAACGCTGCGACCGTCAACGGTGCGTTTGCCATGGGCACAGCTTCCGAATACGGGAGCATTACCCCCGGCAAGAAGGCCTCACTCTTCATTACCAAGAAGATACCCTCATACGAATTTGTTCCCTACAGTTTTACATCACAGCTTATAGAGACAACAATACTGAACGGAAAAAAATATTAAAAACAGAAAAATAATAAACCGACATGACACGTAAACTTATCGAGTGCGTTCCCAACTTCAGCGAGGGACGCGATATGCAGATTATCAAACAGATTACCGACGCCGCTGAGAGTGTCGAGGGTGTAAAGCTCCTGGACGTGGATCCCGGTGCGGCCACCAACCGTACGGTGGTGACTTTCGTGGGAGAGCCCGAGAAGGTCATGGAGGCTGCTTTCCGCGCAGTAAGGAAGGCCTCCGAGATTATCGACATGAGGCATCATCACGGCGAGCATCCCCGTATGGGCGCCACTGACGTGTGCCCTCTCGTGCCCATCGCAGGCGTGACTATGGAGGAGTGCGCCGAGTATGCCCGCACCCTGGCCAAGAGGATAGGCGAGGAACTGGGAATCCCGGTATTCTGCTATGAGAGCGCTGCCTATACCGAGGCACGCAGGAATCTGGCCGTATGCCGTGCAGGCGAGTACGAGGGCCTGGCCAAGAGGTTTGCCGACGGGGAGAAACCCGATTTCGGTCCGGCCGTCATCGACGACTTTACCGCCCGTACAGGTGCTACTGCGGTGGGCGCCAGGGATTTCCTCGTGGCCATCAACTATAACCTCAACACCATATCCACCCGCCGTGCCAACTCAGTGGCCTTCGACGTGCGCGAGAAGGGCCGCAAGAAGAGAGAGGGCGACCCCATCACCGGAAAGGTGGTGAAGGATGAGAACGGCGAGGTGGTATGGATTCCCGGAACCCTGAAAGGCTGCAAGGCTATCGGCTGGTTCATCGAGGAGTACGGTATCGCCCAGGTATCCATGAATGTGACAAATATCAACGTCACTCCCGTCCATGTGGCCTTCGACGAGGTGTGTGAGAAGGCTCACGCCCGCGGTCTGAGGGTTACCGGCTCGGAGATAGTCGGCCTTATCCCCAAGAAGGTGCTCATCGACGCCGGCAAGCACTATCTGACCAAGCAGAACCGCTCCTGCGGTATCCCCGAGGAGGACATTATAAAGATAGCCGTAAAGTCCATGGGACTGGATGATCTCAAGCCTTTCAATCCCCGCGAGAAGGTCATCGAGTACATCCTCGAGGACAGTGACAGGACTCCCAAACTGGTGGACCTGACCGTCCGCGGCTTCGCTGAGGAGACCTCCCGCGAGTCTCCGGCTCCCGGCGGCGGATCGATATCCGCATACATGGGCTCCCTCGGAGCCGCTCTCGGAGCCATGGTGGCCAACCTGTCCTCGCACAAGAGAGGCTGGGATGACCAGTGCCCCAAGTTCTCCGAGTGGGCTGAGAAGGGACAGGAACTGATGTACGAGCTGCTGCACCTGGTGGACGAGGATACTGCCGCATTCAACCGTATCATGGACGCCATGTCCCTGCCCAAGAAGACTGATGAGGAGAAGGCCGCACGCGCAGCCGCCATGCAGGAGGCCACTCTCTATGCCACCGAGGTGCCTCTGAGGACGATGAAGGCTTCTTTCAAGGTCTTCGAGCTGGTGGAGGCAATGGCCTCGGAGGGTAATCCCAACTCCGTATCCGATGCAGGTGTGGGTGCGCTCGCAGCCCGTTCCGCAGTCCTCGGTGCCTTCCTCAATGTGAAGATCAATGCCTCTGGCCTGAAGGACCGCGAAAAAGCCGATGCTCTCGTAGCCGAGGCGGCAGTCATCGCGGAAGAGGCTGTGAAACAGGAGGCAAAGGTTATTGAGATAGTCAACTCCAAGATAGGCTGATTTGATATTTTCGCCAAAATGTATATTTTTGCGCGATTTTAACAAAAGTTAGCTAAAAGTATGAGAATAATAGGAACTGGCAGTGCACGCCCCTCCAAGGTCGTGACCAACTCGATGCTGGAGAATTTTCTGGATACCAGCGACGAGTGGATCGTGACCCGTACAGGTATCCATGAGAGGCGTGTCATCTCCTCCGAGAATCTGGAGGATCTGGCCGCGACGGCCGCTCGTAACGCTATGGAGAACGCCGGGATAACATCCGAGGACGTGGATTTTATCATCTGTTCCAATGTGGTGAACGAGTATGTCACCCCCGGACTGGGCTGCGTGATACAGGGTATGATAGGCGCTACCTGTCCGACGATGGACATCAACTGCGCCTGCACCGGCTTTATCTACGCCCTCGATGTCGCCGAGGCGTATCTGGCGACCAAGAAGGACATGAGGAACATCCTCATAGTCTGCGCTGAGGAGCCCGCCCGCATGATGAACTGGCATGACCGCTCCTCCTGCATCCTCTTCGGAGATGCCGCCGGCGCTGTCGTAGTGACCAAGGGTGATGACCTGAAGGCCATCCGCGTGTCCACCCACTGCAAGGTGGAGGCCCTCTATCAGAAGCGCAAGCTTCAGCCGACTCCCTTCATTACCAAGGAGGAGGTCGATACCGAGGGCGTGGTGATGAACGGCCAGGATGTCTTCAAGCTCGCAGTGTCCTCATCCATCAAGGATATAGACAAGGTGCTGACCATGGCCGGAATGACTGCCGATGAGATAGACCTGTATGTGCTGCATCAGGCCAATGTCCGCATCATCGAGTCCATCCGGCACTTCGTGAACCAGGACAAGAGCAAGTTCCCCTTCAACCTGGACAGGTACGGCAACACATCGTCGGCCTCGATTCCCGCACTGCTGGACGACCTCAACAGAGGTAATCAATTAAAAACAGGAGAAATGCTGCTGCTCAGTGCTTTCGGAGCAGGATTCACTACCGGTGCATGTATTCTCCGCTGGTCAATGTAAAATTAAACGATATGGAAAAAAGAGTAGTAGTGACAGGTCTTGGAGTTGTCTCCCCTGTCGGAAACAATGTAGAGACTTTCTGGAAGAACCTCGTGGACGGAGTCTGCGGCATCGACTTTATCAAGCAGTTTCCCACCGATGACCTTTCAGTGAAGATTGCAGGAGAGGTAAAGGACTTCAAGCCTGCTGATTACGGCATCGAGCCCAAGGCTGCAAGGAAGTTCGACCGTTTCTGCCTTTTCGCCCTTGCCGCTGCCAATCAGGCCGTGGCCATGAGCGGACTCAAGGCGACGGATGACGAGGAGGACAATACTCCCGGCACCGTGCACTCCGACCGTTTCGGAGTATATATCGGCTCAGGTATCGGCGGTATGCACTCTTTCGTGAACGAGACAGCCAAGATGATCAAGGACGGTCCTCAGTGGATATCCCCCCTGTTCATCCCCACGATGATATCCAATATCGCGGCCGGCAATGTGGCCATCGCCCATCATGCCAAGGGTGTCTGCCTGCCTATCGTGACTGCCTGCGCCACCGGTACACACTCTATCGGCGAGGCTTACAGGGCCATTAAGTTCGGCTATGCCGACGCAATCATCGCCGGCGGTGCCGAGGCTGCTGTCAACCCTCTGGCTATCGGAGGTTTCTCCAACAGCAAGGCCCTCTCTCCCGCTGAGGATCCCATGGCGGCCTCCCTGCCTTTCGACGCCCGCCGTCAGGGTTTCGTCATCGCAGAGGGAGCCGGAGTCGTGGTGCTTGAGGAATATGAGCACGCCATGGCACGCGGAGCCAGGATCTATGCGGAGATCTGCGGTTACGGCAACACCTGTGACGCTTACCACTATACAGCTCCCTGCCCGGACGGCTCTACCCCTGCAAAGGCATTCAGGCAGGCTCTTACCGAGGCCCATTATTCGACATCGGACCTGCTGCACATCAATACCCACGGAACAGGCACGCCCCTGAACGACAAGTCCGAGACAGCAGCCATCAAGCTCGCTCTCGGAGAGGCAGAGGCCCGCAGGGCCATCCTCTGCTCCACCAAGTCCATGACCGGACATGCTCTCGGAGCTGCCGGCGGTATCGAGGCGGTGGCGGCAGTGCTCGCTCTGGACAACGGTATCGTGCCTCCCACCATCCACTACGAGGTGCCCGATCCCGAGTGCGACCTCGACGTCAATCCCAACCATGCCCGTGAGGCTAAGTTGACCATGGCCCTGTCCTCATCCCTGGGATTCGGCGGACACAATGCCGTACTGGCGTTCAGACTCGTCTGATCATGTACTAACTAAACTAAATATTATGGATAGAGAAGAAATAAAGAAATTCCTCCGTCACCGCGAGCCCATGCTGCTCGTGGACGAGATGGAGCTTCAGGGCGACGGTACCGAATGTATCGGAAAGTACCATGTCAGAGGGGACGAGTTCTTCCTCCAGGGACACTTTCCCGGTTATCCGGTAGTCCCCGGAGTCATCCTCTGTGAGATTATGGGGCAGTGCAGCTCACTGCTCATCAAGGACTACCTTGTAGGCCACACCACACTTTTCACCGGTATAGACAAGACCCGTTTCAAACGTCAGGTCCGTCCCGGCGATACAGTGGAGGTGCATGCGCATGTCACCAAACACAGGGCCATGCTCTTCTATATCGACGCCAAGGCTTTCGTGGAGGGTGAGCTCTGCGTGGAGGCAAGTCTGTCATTTGCAGTTATTCCTAACGATAAAGTAAAATAAGACTATGTTAGAAGGATTATTAAAAGGAAAGGTGGCCCTGATTACCGGTGCCGCCCGCGGTATCGGCAAGGCCATTGCCATGAAACTTGCTTCGGCCGGAGCCGACATCGCTTTCACCGACCTCAAGGAGGACGACAACTTCAGGAATACCGTAGCCGAGATCTCCGCTCTCGGAGTGCAGTGCCGCGGCTATGCCTCCAATGCGGCTGACTTCGCCGAGGCCCACGCGACCGTGGATCAGATTCAGAAAGATTTCGGCCATATCGACGTTCTGGTCAACAACGCCGGCATCACACGTGACGGCTTGATGATGAGGATGTCCGAGCAGCAATGGGACAGCGTTATCACTGTCAACCTCAAGAGTGCTTTCAACTTCACCCATGCCCTGACTCCCATCATGGCCCGTCAGAGAGGCGGCAGCATCATCAACATCTCTTCGGTGGTGGGTGTTAACGGCAATGCCGGTCAGTGCAACTACTCGGCATCGAAGGCAGGTCTTATCGGTCTGGCAAAGTCCATAGCCAAGGAAATGGGTTCCCGCGGTATCCGTGCCAATGCCATAGCTCCCGGTTTCATCATCACCGACATGACCAATGCCCTGCCTCAGGAGGTACGTGACGAGTGGAACAAGAAGATACCTCTCCGTCGCGGCGGTACTCCCGAGGACATAGCCAATGTGGCCCTGTTCCTCGCTTCTGACCTTTCCTCTTATGTGACGGGTCAGGTGATTATCTGCGACGGCGGAATGCTTTAGCGGAAATTCCGCAGGGCCTCCTCCATCTTTGTGCGGCCGAGGGCGACGATCTCGTCGTACTTGTAGAACTCCATGGTGGAGTAAGCATTTTTGGCGATGCGCACGAGGATGTCCGGAGGATAGAGCTTGAGGGTCAGGTCCGCGTTGGTCTGAATCATCATGCTCGAAGACTGATTGAGGATGGAGACGATACCCATATCGTCGTCATCCTCTTTTTCTTTGTCCTTAATAGTCGGTAGACTGGCCTCAACCTTATCTTTCAGAACTTTGTCCGAGATGGAGTCCACGATTTTCTCCAGTCTGCCGCGGAGGCGGCTTTTCTTTTCCTCGGGCTCGTCTTCGTGTTTCTCTATGTAAGGGCCGTTGAGGTCTACGGCTACGAGGATGTCGCCCGGACTCCGGAATACCCGGTTGACCGGTACGGGATTGACTACTCCGCCGTCTATCAGCAGCATGTCGTCTATGCGGTTGGGTGTGAAGATGGACGGCATGGAAATGGATGAGCGTATGGCGTCGTACAGACTCCCCCTGTTGAAGAGCACTTCCCTCCGGTGACGGATGTCTGTGGCTACTGCAGTAAACGGTATAGGCAGAGTCTCTATCATCTTGTCCGGGATGATGCTCTTGAGTTCATCGATGACCTTCCCGCCTTTTACGAATCCTCCGTTACCGATGGTAAAGTCCATCAGATTGAAGACTTTCATGCGATCTACGGTCTTCATCCATTCCTTGAAGGCGTCCAGGCCTCCTGCCGCGTAAATACCGCCGACGAGAGCCCCCATGGAGGCTCCCGCGACGGATGTTATCCTGTAACCGTGTTCTTCCAGAACCTCTATCGCCCCTATGTGGGCGAGGCCCCTGGAACCGCCGCTGGCCAGGACCAGGGCGACATTTTTACTGTCTGTCATATTATTTTATCTCCCTTATAAGCATGCCGGGTGTGAAGTTCATGCCGCTCACCACCTCGAAAGTCGTAGCCGTCAGTTCAGAGCCGACGGCCTGCTCCTCCGAGGCCATGTACCGGTTGTCCCATATCTTGCCGGCTACGGGGCGGATGACGCCTCTGCGGTTGTAGCGGACCTTGCCGGTGGCGTCATCGTAGACGGGCACCAGCACCTCGAACTTGGATTTGGCGGTGATGCCCTCCTTCATGCCGATGCGGGCCATCAGCGGTTCGGTACTGAAGAGAGGCACCTTGACCTTGAACTGGTCGAACTCCTTCTGGAGCTCCATCACGTTGTTGTCGATGGCACGGGCGCAGACTTTGCGGAAGACGTCCTCGGGGTTGTAGAGTCCGCGGAGGACGGGCTTGGCGCTGCGGGCTACGTATTTGCCTACATACTTGAGCCTGAAGGTGGACTTGTCCGCCTCGTATGCGGCCTTGCGGGTGGCGAGGGCGGTGTCGGCTGCGAAGAGAGCCATGGACAGGGAGTCCGTGCCGGGCTTGTCATAGTAGTACAGTTCATAGAATGTATTCGCCACGTCGTCGTTCCAGTCGAGCTGGTAGAGGTAGGATGTGGTCTTGACCGTGAAGCCGGCTATCATGCTGGATACCATGGCCCCCAGAGTCGAAAGACCGGTTACCAGGTTGTTCTCGTCTCCGGTGGCGGCTGCGGCTATGCCTCCGATGATGGACAGGATGCCGGTGGCCACGTCTGCGTTCTTCTCGTGGTCCACGTAGGTGATGTCGTTGACTATCACGAAGGTGTTGCTGATCATCTCATAACCCTTGTCCGCCAGGGCGTCGATGCCCCTCTTGCTCTGGGCTGCGGTCTCCACGTCCATTGCGGTGGCTCCGTACAGGCCGCGCTCCATCACCAGTGAGGGATCAAAGCCTCCGGTCTCCTTGCTGCGGAGGAACCATTTGGATACAAGTCTCTTGGCTACGTCATTCCGCTCGAACCAGTTCTCTATCTGGCGGGTCAGGTCGTCACCCTTGCTGGCGGCGGTCACGCATTTGACGCTCAGGTCGTGGTTGTTGTATTTGTCGGGAGTCTCTATGGCCATGAAGGCGCCCACTATCTCGTCGTCCATCTTCAGGTCGGGATGGCTGATCATGAACGAATAGAGGGAACTTCTTCGGTACTGCATGGCTGAGTCCGGAGTCTGGGCGTAGGCGGCGGTGCCGCAGCTCAGAAATACCAGTACTGATATGAGTGTGAGTGTTAGAATCTTTCTCATGGTGTTTCGGATTTAGTAGTCCCACATGTTTTCATCGACTGTGTCGAAGACGGAGACCTTGCCCTCGAAATCCGTGAATCCGATGACTGTCTCCCCTTTCTCATTGAGCCAGGCCCTTTGGCCGCTGTCATTGACCACCCATCTGACGGCTCCGCTCTCAGGATGCAGCAGGAGCGAGCCGGGACGTGATCCGGGTGCGTCCTGGACCATGCTGTATATCACAGGAATAACTTCTTCGCCGTGAATGTTTACGAAGCCGAAGCGTCCGTTGCGCTTTACCCAGGCCAGTCCGTCCTTGAACTCTCCGACGGCCTGGTAGGGACTGTCAGTGGAGGTCAGGGCATTGCCCTTGCGGTTCATAAGTACCCATGCGCCGTCCGGAATGTTGACCGAGCCGTCGCTTCCGGGCAGGTAGAGATCGTTCATGGTGAAGGAGGCCGAGACTCCGAAGATGATTTCCTCTCCGACCGGTTTTCCCTTTTTGTCCACGATGGGCATGGTCCTTTTCTGGCGTCTGGAGTCTGTTCTTACGCAGTTGACCCAGGCCACACTGTCAGTAAAGGGACCTACGAGGTCAAAGATGACCTTGAATTCCTCGGCGGGGCTGGCCAGATCGATGTAGCCCCACAGTCCTCCGGACATGTAGAGACCCTCGTCACTGCTGTATACCGGTCCTCTGTATACGGCCACCATACCCTCGCTGTACAGGTCTATGTAGTCATATACCGGCTCGATGACGGTGCGGCCGTCCTGGCCTACGACACCCCATTTCAGGGCATTGCCTTCCTGTACGGCCACCAGTCCGTACCCGTCTGCGGCCAGGCTGGCGGCTGCGTAGGCGGCTTCTACGATGATGTTGCCTCCGGCGTCCTTGTAGCCCCAGGCCTTTCCGGACTGGAACGGTGTCATGTTCTGTGCCGTCGCGCACAGAGCCGGGAGCATGGCGGAGGCGATAAGTGTGATAACTGTCCTTTTCATACTATGCGGCCATATTTAGAATCCGGAGGAAAGTCCTTTTACGATTCCCTGGTCTTCCAGGTACTTGCGTAGACTGTCCTTGGAGACTGATACTACGTAACCTATTTTATATTCGTTGCGGCCCGTCTTGATGACCTGTATGCTGCCTGAGGCCACGGAGCTGATGTATCTCTGGTATTCAGACTGGAAGAAAGTGTCGAAAAACGCGCTTTCGGCCGGTGTCAGGTCTCCGGTCTTGAGAGCAGGCTGAGCCGTGGCTCCGTTCCCGGCGGGGACACCGCGGAAGATGACGGCGTGGACTGCGTTTTTCTTGGCCTCCTCGACAGGCATGTTCGCGTTGCGCCAGTAGCTCCATACTCGGATTACATATTTGCCGTCGGCTCCTACTCCCATGCTTTCAGTCTCATAGGACCAGGGCTGGTCGGCTTTGCTGATTTTGGATGCGGTTCCGCAGGAGTGAAGTAACAGCGGAATCAGTAAAAGGATAAGATATTTCTTCATAGCGGGTAGATTGGTATGTTTATTGTCAGTAACAAAGGTAACTTGTTTTGATTAGTTTTCAAAATCCTTTTGTATCTTTGCAGAATGAAAACAGCGAACGTTTTTTTTGACAGGTCCTACGGATACGCCAGGGCGATTATCGCGCTGGCGGGCGGTCTGATTCTGGTCATCTGGCCGGAAGCGGTGAAAAATTCCATCATGATTATCCTCGGTGCGCTGATTCTGGCAGTCGGGCTGGTCAGCCTCATAATGTCCTATACCGGCAAGTGGAAGAAGGAGAAAGTTCCGCTCCTGCTGCTCAACTCGATAGTGGACATCGCGTTCGGTCTGGTACTGATTATTTTCCCGGATTTCTTCATGTCCGTGATATTTTTCGTTTTCGGACTTATACTGCTGATTTTCGGCCTGGGCGAGATCATCAATCTCTTCCGTACCGCCAAGGCGGTGCGCGTCCCGTGGCCTCTCTATATCGGTCCGCTGATTACCCTTGTTCTTGGCGTGATAATGTTTTTCAACCCGTCATGGGTCAGCAACGCGCTGTTCGTCGTTTTCGGCGCCGCGCTTCTGCTGTACTCAGTGTCGGAGTTCGCATCCACCTATACTATCAGGAGAAGGATGAAAGATATGGAAGTGGAAATAGATGAAAATATAAAACAAATTGAAGAATAGTACCTCCGTGGGGAATCGAACCCCAACCAAGAGAACCGGAATCTCTCATTCTATCCATTAAACTACGGAGGCAAACGGACTGCAAATGTATAAATAAAAACTGAATATTTGATATGACAGCTTACGTTTTTCCCGGACAGGGAGCACAGTTCACAGGGATGGGCAAGGATCTGTATGAGTCCAGTCCCAAGGCTAAGGCGCTGATCGACAGCGCTTGCGATATTCTTGGATTCGATATACGCAATATAATGTTTACCGGTACCGCCGATGATCTGAAGCAGACCAGGGTCACTCAGCCTGCGGTGTTCATCCATTCGGTGGCCGCTGCCGCAGTGATCGAGGACTTCCATCCCGGAATGACGGCAGGTCACTCCCTCGGCGAGTTCTCGGCTCTCGTGGCCGCCGGAGCCATGTCCTTCGAGGACGGTCTCCGTCTGGTATATGCCAGGGCAATGGCCATGCAGAAGGCCTGCGAGGCTCATCCCTCGACCATGGCGGCCATCATCGGCCTGCCTGACGATGTGGTGGAGAAGGCGTGTGCAGAGATAGATGGTGTGGTGGTTCCCGCCAACTACAACTGCCCGGGCCAGCTGGTGATTTCCGGCGAGATCGAGGCCGTGGACAAGGCCTGCGCCGTCCTGAAGGAGGCCGGTGCCAAGAGGGCGCTCCGCCTGGCAGTGGGCGGTGCGTTCCACTCTCCTCTGATGGAGCCCGCCAGGGTAGAGCTGGCCGAGGCCATCAGCCATACTGACATCAAGGTGCCCGTATGCCCCGTATATCAGAATGTGGATGCACAGCCCTCCACCGATCCGGCCGTCATCAAGGAGAAGCTGCTGAAACAGCTGACTTCTCCCGTAAGATGGACCCAGACAGTGCTCAACATGCATCGCGACGGCGCGTCCGAGTTCGTGGAGCTCGGCCCCGGTGCCGTGCTGCAGGGGCTTATCAAGAAATGTCTTCCCGCAGAGAAATAAAGTGTTCAACTCAATAACAATAACTACTAAAAACTAAATTGTCCTAGTAATGGCAAAAGAAAAAACTTTTATCACCTGTGACGGCAACTACGCTGCTGCGCATGTGGCCTACATGTTCAGCGAGCATGCCGCCATCTACCCCATTACGCCTTCTTCGACCATGGCAGAGTACGTGGACGAGTGGGCAGCTTTCGGAAAAAAGAACCTTTTCGGGGAAACAGTGAAAGTCACCGAGATGCAGAGTGAGGGCGGTGCCGCCGGCGCTGTTCACGGCTCACTCCAGGCCGGTGCTCTGACTACCACGTTCACGGCTTCCCAGGGTCTGCTGCTGATGATCCCCAACATGTACAAGATCGCAGGCGAGCTGCTCCCCACGGTCTTCCATGTATCGGCCCGTGCACTTGCTACACAGGCCCTCTCCATCTTCGGAGACCATCAGGACGTCATGGCCTGCAGGCAGACCGGATTCGCTATGCTGGCATCATCCAGCGTGCAGGAAGCAATGGACCTCGGTGCCGTGGCGCATCTTTCCACCATCAAGTCCAGCGTGCCCTTCATTCATTTCTTCGACGGATTCCGTACTTCCCACGAGATTCAGAAGATAGAGGTACTCGATTCCGAGGCCCTCAAGGGTATGATCAGTGAGAAGTCCCTGGCGGCTTTCCGCAAGAAGGCTCTCAATCCCAACAAGCCTGTTA
Organism: uncultured Alistipes sp.; assembly: GCA_900550465.1. GTDB lineage: Bacteria > Bacteroidota > Bacteroidia > Bacteroidales > UBA932 > Coprenecus. The sequence continues at coordinate 19,725 of URSC01000016.1, read as the reverse complement.
CCCGCGGTACGGCCCAGAACCCCGACGTGTACTTCCAGGCACGCGAGGCCTGCAACACCTACTACAGCGCCGTTCCTGATATCGTAGCCCGTTATATGGGTGAGATAGGCGAGCTGACCGGACGTCATTACCTTCCTTTCGACTACTATGGAGATCCCGATGCCAAGGATATTATCATCGCCATGGGCTCGGTGTGCGAGACCATCCGCGAGGTCGTGGATGCCCTTATGGCCAAGGGTGAGAAGGTAGGTGTAATCACAGTCCGTCTGTACAGACCTTTCTCAGCCAAGTATTTCTTCAGGGTACTGCCCAAGAGCGTCAGGAGAATCGCCGTTCTCGACCGCTGCAAGGAGCCCGGAAGCGTAGGCGAGCCCCTGTATCTGGATATCAAGTCCACTCTGGCCGAGATGGGCGGTGACGCTCCCTATGTCATCGGCGGCCGTTACGGTCTGTCCTCCAAGGATACCAGCCCTGCCCAGATCTTCGCTGTATACAAGAACCTCAAGCAGAAACAGCCCAAGACTGATTTCACCATCGGTATCACCGATGACGTGACATTCAAGTCCCTCCCTGTAGGCGAGGAGATTTCCCTGGCCAAGAAGGGCACATACGAGTGCAAGTTCTACGGTCTCGGTTCCGACGGTACTGTGGGCGCCAACAAGAACACCATCAAGATTATCGGTGACCATACTCCCAAGTACTGCCAGGGTTATTTCGACTACGACTCCAAGAAGTCCGGCGGTTACACCTGCTCGCACCTGCGTTTCGGTGACAGTCCGATCACTTCTCCCTATCTCGTGTCCACCCCTGACTTCGTGGCCTGCCACGTGCCTTCATACCTGAACAAGTACGATGTTCTCAAGGGTATCAAGAGGGGCGGTACATTCCTCCTCAACAGCCTCTGGTCGGTAGAGGAGACCATCAAGAGAATCCCTGATCATGTAAAGCAGGTTATCGCCGAGAAGAACCTGAAGGTATATATCATCAACGCCACCAAGATAGCCGAGGAGATAGGTCTGGGCAACCGTACCAACACCATCCTCCAGTCGGCGTTCTTCAAGATTACCGGCATCATCCCTTACGAGCAGGCAGTGGCCTTCATGAAGAAAGCCATCGACAAGAGCTACGGCAAGAAGGGAGAGAAGGTGGTCAGCATGAACTACGCAGCAGTGGACCGCGGAGCCGAGTACGAGGAACTGACAGTTCCCGCAGAGTGGAACGGCATCGTAGCCCGCTTCCGTCCCGCCAACTTCGACCGTCTGGCTCCCGAGTGGGTACGCAGCGTGGCCGATGTGGTCAACGCTCAGAACGGCTATGACGTGCCTGTAAGTGCCTTCACCGGTGAGTATGCCGACGGCACCATCCCTGCCGGTACAGCCGCTTACGAGAAGCGCGGTATCGCAGTCAGCGTTCCCGAGTGGAATCCTGAGAAATGTATCCAGTGCAACCAGTGCGCATACGTCTGTCCTCACGCAGCCATCCGTCCTTTCCTCACCACTGAGGAGGAACTGGCCAAGGCTCCCAAGGCAGTCAAGAGCACCCAGGGTATCGCCGCATTCAAGGCATACCGCTTCACCATGCAGGTATCTCCCATGGACTGCACCGGCTGCGGCAACTGCGTGGACGTATGTCCCGCCAAGGAGAAGGCTCTAGAGATGAAGCACCTTGCTACTCAGATGGACCAGCAGCCTGTATTTGACTACATGCATGCCAACGTGGGCTACAAGGATACCGTCGCTCCCAAGACTCAGAACCTCAAGAACTCCCAGTTCTCACAGCCTCTGTTCGAGTTCTCAGGTGCCTGCGCCGGCTGCGGTGAGACACCTTACATCAAGACCATCACCCAGCTCTTCGGAGACCACATGATGGTGGCCAACGCTACCGGCTGCTCTTCTATCTACAGCGGCTCCTTCCCCTCGTCTCCTTACTGCACCGACCGCAACGGCCGCGGACCCGCATGGGACAACTCCCTGTTCGAGGACAACGCCGAGTTCGGTCTCGGTATGAGACTCGGTACCGAGCGTCTGCGCAACACAGTAGCCAACCTGATGAAGCAGGGTCTCGAGTGCCCGAAGTGCTCTTCCGAGATCAAGGCCCTCTTCGAGCAGTGGCTCGCCGAGAGAGGCAACGCCGCCGTTACCCGCGGGATCTGCGACAAGCTCGTGCCGATGCTCGGGGAGAGCGACTGCGAGGCCTGCCGTCAGCTTCTGGATTACAAGGACTATATCCCTGCCCGCAGCCAGTGGATCTTCGGCGGTGACGGCTGGGCATACGACATCGGATACGGCGGACTGGACCACGTCCTGGCTTCCGGCGAGAATGTCAACGTCCTCGTCCTCGACACCGAGGTGTACTCCAACACCGGCGGACAGTCGTCCAAGTCCACCCCCGCAGGTGCCGTGGCCAAGTTTGCAACCTCCGGCAAGAGAGTACGCAAGAAAGACCTCGGCATGATGGCCATGAGCTACGGTTACGTATATGTGGCACAGGTGGCTATGGGAGCCAGCCCCGCTCAGTACTTCAACGTGCTGAAGGAGGCCGAGGCCTACAACGGACCTTCCCTGATCATCGCCTACGCACCCTGCATCAACCATGGTCTGCGCAACGGCATGGGCAAGAGCCAGCACGAGGAGAAACTGGCCGTCGAGTGCGGTTACTGGCATCTGTATCACTTCAACCCCGCTCTGACCGACGAGGGCAAGAATCCTTTCAGCCTCGACAGCAAGGAGCCCGACTGGAGCAAGTTCCAGGAGTTCATCAAGGGTGAGGTGCGCTACAGCTCGCTGATGAAAACCTTCCCCGACATCGCTCAGGAACTCTTCGACAAGACCGAGCAGTTCGCCAAGATCCGCTACGAGTCCTACAAGAGACTGGCCGGCAAGGAGTAATCCCTTCCGGTAAATGTAAAGCGAACCCGGCCGTTGCATCAGCAGCGGCCGGGTTTTTCAATGGGTGCGGCGTATTGTCAGATTTCCCTCAGCAGTTCCTCCCACCGTTCCACTATCTTCCCGCGGTCGAACCGGGATGCCGCCGCAAGGGCATTGTCCGAGAATTCCTTTCTCCGTCTGTCGTCGTGCATGAGGGAGAGCAGAGCCTCCGCGAGGGCGTCCACATCCAATGGAGGAACCAGAATACCGTTGCGCCCGTTATCCACTATCTCTGCCGGTCCGGTCAGACAGTCGAAGCTGACTATGGGCAGACCCATGGACTGGGCCTCGATGAGCACAAGTGGCAGCCCCTCGAAGCGGGAGGACATGACGTATATGGAGGCCTGCCGGTACATGGCCTGCACGTCCTTGGTGGTAGGAAGAAATTCTACACTGCCGGACATTCCGTTTTGTTCTACGTATTCCTTCACCTCAGCCAGGAGAGGCCCGTCTCCGACTATCCGCAGTTTCCATCCTTCAGCCTTGTCTGCGATCCTCTGCCATGCCCGCACCAGCAGATCCTGTCCTTTCTGTGGAACGATCCTTCCCATGGACAGTACTGTCCTGTCCGTCATGGGCGAGGGCTCGGAGCAGTCTATGGTGATGGGGTTGGGAATACATACGACTTTCCTGGCCTTCAGTTTGTGAAGATATCCCTCGGCATCTCTTTGAGTCAGAGTGACTATGCAGTCAGAGTACCGTGCGGCCAGCCGCCTGCTGCGTCTGGTCCTGGGGTTCTTGCTGTAGTAGATGTTGAAATGCTCCCAGGTGATGGTCCTGAAGCCTTTTGCTGCCGGTGCGTAGATTCTTGACCTGCCGGCATCGACAGCTATGATGACGTCGGGACGGTATTCGCGGTACAGTCTTCTGAGTCTGATGATGCGGAGTCTGTCCCGCCAGAGAAAGAAACTGTCTTTTGCACCGGTCAGGTAGTGGATGGGTATGCCGCTGTCTATATGGAAGAACGGCCTGCTGCCTCCTCCGATGAAACTGGCTATGTGGACCTCGTGCCCCTTTTCGTACAGGGCATTGGCAATCAGGGAGGTCATCCTTTCGGTGCCTCCCTGTTTGTTAATGCCCTTAATGGTGAAGAATACTCTCATTATTCCAGGAATGCCAGTACCTGGTTGATCTCCACGTTCTCGTTGTGCCTAACCTCTACCTGGATGAGCTTGCCGGTGATGGGTGCGTAGACAGGCTCCACTCCGTAGTAGGTCTGGATGTAGCAGATCGGGGTCAGCTCCTCGAACTTGGTGCCGATGGCGGGGGCTGTGCTGTCATCCGAGACATTGTACCTCCAGATGAGCTTGCCCTTGGCAACGGCCTGAACGGGCATAGCTTTGGGATGCTCCGCCATGACCTTCTCCACGTCGAATGCGGGTACTTCGACCACCTTGCGGGTGACGATCTTCGGGGCTCCGGCCTTCTCGCGGGCAGCCTCCAGCTCCTTGTTGAAGCGGTCCTTGGCCACTCCGCTCTTATAGTCGCGGTACTGGCGCTCGTGCATTGCGAACTCGAAGAGTTCCTCGTCGTCCTGGCCGCGGTCCCAGCCTTCCTTCTTCATCTCCTCGATGAAGTGGGGCAGCTCGTCGGGGAATGCGTCCTGAGGATTGCCGGTGTAGAACTCCAGCCCTTTCTCCTTGACGATGTCCAGAATCTCGGGGGCCAGAGGGCCGGGCAGTGTGCCGGTCTTGCCGAGGATCATGTTCATGGTGTCCTTGTCGATGGTCTTCCACCTGGGCTCGCCCTTGAGGGTGTGCATGAGGTTCATCAGTGCGGTGTTCTTCACGTACTGGCTGAAAGGAGTTACGAGAGGGGGATAGCCGAGCTTGGGCCATACGTACTCGACCTCCTGGAAGAGCATGACCATCAGTTCGTTGAGGGAGACTTCCTTCTTGCCCTGGTTGCGCAGGGACATGTTGATTGCACCCTGGAAGCCCTTGAGGTCGGCCATCATCGAGCCCATCATGCCGCCGGGCAGGCCGCAGCCTACCAGCAGCGAGGAGCTGATGTAGTTGTTGGGCTCTATGAACATGCCCAGGAAATCATCGATAAATGTCTGGGTCAGGCGGCGGGCCTCCATATAGGCATCCATGTTGATGTCCTTTACGAGGAAACCGGCGTCCTTGAGCATGGCCTGTATGGTGATGACGTCAGGATGGATCTTGCCCCATGACAGAGGCTCCATGGCCACATCGAGGTAGTCTGCGCCTGCACGGGCTACCTCCAGCATGGAGGCTACCGAGAAACCGGGACCGGAATGGCCGTGATACTGTACGATGATGTTGGGGTATTTGTCCTTGATGCTTTTGGTCAGGCGGCCCAGGAAGGCAGGACGGCCGATGCCGGCCATATCCTTGAGGCAGATCTCGTCGCAGCCGTATTCCACTACCTTGTCCACTATATCCATATAGTACTCGACGGTATGGATGGGGGAGTAAGTGATGCTGAGGGCTACCTGGGAGATCATGCCGCCCTCTTTGGCGAGGATGACGGAGTCCTTGAGGTTGCGGTGGTCGTTGAGGCCGCAGAAAGAGCGGGAGATGTTGGTTCCCTGCTTGGCCTTCACTTTATACATGAGACCCCTCACATCCCTGGGTACGGGATTCATACGGAGGGCGTTGAGGCCTCTCTCAAGCATGTGTGTCTGAATACCGACTTTGTTGAACGGGGCGGTCCATGCTCTTACGGCTTTGTTGGGGTTCTCACCGAAGAGGAGGTTTACCTGCTCGAAAGCTCCTCCGTTGGTCTCTACTCTGTCGAAGCATCCCATATCGATGATGACAGGGGCGATCTGGACAAGCTGGTCAACCCTCGGAACATATTTTCCTGAAGACTGCCACATATCCCTGTAAACCAGGGAAAATTTGATTTCACGTGCCATATGGTAATAGTGTTTTGTTAAAAATTTTCTTCCAAATATAGAAAATTTGCGTGAATAAGAAAAGTATTCTTATATTTGCACTCCCTTTTAGGGGATAATTTTTAAATGGTGGATGTAGCTCAGTTGGTTAGAGCATTGGTTTGTGGCACCAAGGGTCGTGGGTTCGAGTCCCATCTTCCACCCGAAAGCAGGCCGTCTCAGTTGTTGGGACGGTTTTTTTATATTTAGGTATATGCAGAAAAAAGAAATATTTCCGGTTACGGGCCTGGGCTGTGCGGCATGCGCGGCCAGAGTAAACAAGGTCCTGAACTCCTGCGAGGGGGTGGAGGAGGCCAATGTGAACTATGCCTCGGCCACTGCCTTAGTGAGCTACGATGACTGCAAATGCTCGCCTGAGGCTCTGAGGAAGGCGGTGGAGGAGGCCGGTTACGGCCTTATTACGGATGTGGCCAATGAGGAGGAGGCTGCGGAGGCGGAGCGCCTGAAGCAGTACAGGGCTCTCAGAAGGCAGACCATAGGTGCGGTCGCGGGGGCCCTGCCCGTATTTGTGCTGAGTATGTTTTTCATGGACCTGCGCTGGGGGCAGTGGGTGACTTTCGTGCTGGCCACAGTCACGGTTTTCGTCTTCGGCCGGCGTTTCTTTATCAACACATTCCGTCAGCTGCGGCATGGGGCGGTCAATATGGATACCCTCGTGGCCAGCAGCACGGGAGTCGCATGGCTTTTCAGCGTGTTCAATCTCTTTTTCCCCGATTTCTGGCTCTCCCGCGGCATAGAGCCGCATCTGTATTTCGAGGCGGCCAGTGTGATCGTCGCATTTATCCTTATCGGGCGCCTGCTCGAGGCCCGCGCCAAGCAGAAGACCACCGGAGCTATCCGCGGTCTCATGGGACTCCAGCCCAAGACGGTCACCGTGCTTGCGGAGGACGGCAGCGGGAAGGAGGTGCCGATACAATGGGCCCGCCCCGGTGATATCATCATAGTCAGGCCCGGAGAGCGGGTGGCGGTAGACGGGACGGTGCTCAGCGGTGAGTCTTACGTGGACGAGAGCATGCTCAGCGGCGAGCCCGTACCTGTCTTCAAGCAGCCGGATTCCAAGGTCTTCGCCGGTACCATCAACCAGAAAGGCTCATTCCGTTTCAGGGCTGACAGAACAGGGGGTGACACCATGCTCTCGCAGATTATCCGTATGGTCCAGGACGCCCAGGGCAGCAAGGCGCCGGTGCAGAATCTGGTGGACCGGGTGGCCGCTGTCTTCGTACCTATAATAATATGCATCGCCGTACTCGTCTTCGCCGCCTGGTGGATATTCGCTCCTCAGGACGGCTTTATTCACGGTCTTCTCTGCATGATTACCGTGCTTATCATCGCCTGCCCATGCGCCCTCGGTCTGGCTACTCCGACTGCGATTATCGTCGGTATCGGCAAGGGGGCGAGGAACGGTATCCTGATCAAGGACGCCGCCAGTCTCGAAGTGGCCCGCAAGGTGGATACAGTGGTGCTGGACAAGACCGGTACCCTCACCGAAGGCCGTCCGGAGGTGGTGGACCAGTTCTGGGCTCCAGGGGCTGAGACCATGCGCCCGGTTCTTTCCGCCCTTGAGTCCCTCTCTGAGCATCCTCTGGCAGGGGCGGTGGTAGAGGCTTTAAAATCAGGGGACGGTACCGCTCCGCTTGAGATATCCTCCTTCGAGAATGTCCCCGGCAGCGGAGTCCGCGGAGAATATGACGGCGCAGTCTATATGGCCGGAAATCTGGAATTGCTCAGGAACAATGGAATAGAACCTTCCGAACGGATGCTGTCCCTCTCCGGGGAGTGGCTCCGGGAGGCCCGCACGGTGATCTGGTTCGCAGGTCCTGACGGGGTGCTGGCCGTGCTGGCCCTGGCTGACCGTATCAAGCCGACTTCCGCGGAGGCCGTGGCCCGTCTGCGCCGGATGGGCATCCGCACCGTCATGCTGACCGGGGACAATGAGGCGTCGGCGTCGGCTCTGGCCCGCGAGGCCGGCATCGACGACTTCCGCGCCGGGGTCCTGCCTCAGGACAAGGCCGGTTATATCAAGCAGCTGCAGGCAGAGGGGCACAAGGTGGCAATGGTCGGGGACGGCATCAACGACAGCGCGGCCCTGGCTCAGGCCGACCTGAGTATAGCGATGGGCCGCGGCAGCGACATCGCGATGGATACTGCGATGGTGACCATCCTCTCCTCAGACCTGCTCCGCATCCCCGAGGCCGTCCGTCTCTCGCAGCTGACCATCCGCACCATCCGCGAGAACCTTTTCTGGGCATTTATCTACAATATCATAGCGGTTCCTGTGGCAGCCGGAGTGCTGTATCCGATAAACGGGTTCCTCCTCAATCCCATGATAGGAGGAGCCGCCATGGCCCTGAGCAGCGTGAGCGTGGTGACCAACAGCCTGCGACTCAGGGGTAAGAAATTGAATTAAGCAACAATAATCAAAATTATAGGAAATGGATATTGACTTGGTATATCTATGGGTAGACGGCAGTGACCCTGTCTGGCAGGCACGGCGCAGGGCTTTTACTGGAAAGGGACTGGACAGTACGGAAGCAAACTGCAAAGGGCGTTACACGGATAACGGTGAACTTAAGTACAACCTCCGTGCGGTGGAGAAGTATGCGCCGTGGATACGCAGAATCTTCATAGTAACGGATGACCAGACTCCGTCTTGGCTGGATACCTCCAATCCTAAGGTTGTAATGATCAGTCAGAAGGATATTATACCCGAAATCAGCAGGCCATGTTTCAACTCATCGCTTATTGAGCATTTTCTCTACAGGATACCGGGACTTTCGGAGCATTTTCTCTATGCCAATGACGATACGTTTATAAACAAGCCGGTGACTCCGGATATGTTTTTTACACCTGAAGGACTGCCTATTATCCGCCTGATTCATACCCGCATGAGGGATATGTATCTGGCTTTCAGGAAAAATGTCCTGGGGGTGCCCTATAAATATTATATCCGGACTCTGAGAAATGCAGCGGAATTGGTGAAGGACAGGTATGGTGTCTATTACAGCGGGAAGCCGCATCACAATATTGATGCCTACCTTAAGAGCAGCTGCCGGCATACGGGGGAAGTGTTTGAACGGGAGATATCGGAAGTCCTGACCAATCATGTGCGTAAGGAAAATGATATCCAGCGGGTGATATATTCCTATGCGCCTCTGGCGGAAAAGCGCGGACATCTGGAGTACGTGACCCAGCGGACTTCCTTCAGGTTCTTGATTTACAGGAACCATTATGGAAAGCTCAGACGGTATGACCCTCTTTTCTTTTGCATGAATGATTCGGAATATGCCACGGATGCCGACAGGCAGAGAGTGACGGAGTTCCTGGCTGAGCGCTTCCCGGAGAAATCCCGGTTCGAGAAATAGCCTCCGTCAGAGCTCGAATCCGGATTTTTCCGGCAGGATGCGTTCGAAGGCTTCCCGTATGCTGTCCATCACCTGATCATAATTCCGGATATGTGCGTTGTCGTTGAGGCAGACAAGGGAGTAGGACTGTCCGGAAATGGCTTTCACGGCCTGTTTTGCCCTGAGGAGCAGCGGGAACATCTTTGTGTCGGTATAAGTATTGTACGGCTCGAAGTTGCCGCTGCATATCTGCCATGTACGGAAAAGCTCAGGTGTATAGTCGCCGGGAGACCTGAATCTGTTGACTGAAGCGTCGGTCAGTTCCTTGCCTGCTGCGGCCCAGACTTCCTCAAACGTACTTTTCAGGTATGGCTGTGCGTTGTGCGGAGTGCGCAGGGTGACAAATTTGCCGTAAGGTCTGAGCAGATAGTTCCACCTGGCTTTGGAGCCGTAGCTTCTGTCGAACCATTTGTCGTGGTCGCGGGCCATCACCTCTTTCTTGTCGAAATGACGGTTGATGATATCGATGCTGTTCTGGAGGGTTTTGTACCACTGAGACCAGGACGGGTTCCAGATGAAGGCGGCTATGTCGCGGGGAAGGCCGTTCTTGAAGAACCGTTCTGTCCCTACCGTGTCTATGATATGGACGTCGTCGTTGAAGTAGACGAAGTGCTCGGCCAGGCCCGGTATCCTGTGCAGGTAATATTCGATTACCACCGAGTTGAATGTAGGCAGGAACTGTCCGGGGATGTAGTCCTTGTGGCTTACCAGATGTATTTTGGGATTGTCGGTATTGAGCCATGCGGGTTTCTGTCCACAGGTTACGAAATGTATCCTGCGCACCCAGGGAGCGAACTTCTCCACTCCGCGGAACCAGTATTTCAGGAAACCGTAATCGCGGAAACGGGCCTCGGACACTCCGTTTTCCGTATTTCCCGGATTGCCTGAGTACTTCTTGAAATCAGCCTGCCACACCGGGTCGTCCATGTCCACCCACGTGATTACAAAATCGATATCCATATATACCAGCTGTGATAGTTTTTTAATTTGCCCGGCAAAGTTAAACTTTTCCGCTTAAGCAGTCTGAAAAATTTAGTATATTTGAAGAAATTTTAAATGTGCTTGACTATGAGAACACATATTTACCATTCGTTATTGACCGCAACGGTTCTTATTCTGGTGAGTGTGCTCAGTCTCGGTGCCCAGAATGAGTCGACATTCGAGCAGTTCAAGAAGCAGCGGGAGGCCCGGCTTTCAGGTTTTGAGGATCAGCGGGCCAAGGAATTCGAAGAGTTCAAGGCCAGATACTATTCGGCCTTCGAGCAGTTCAAGAAAAGTTATCAGCGTTCTCTCGAGGACGAGGAGGCCGCGGTGGACCTGATGGCCTCGGATGACGGTATCGCCATATCTCCTGTGCAGATGGCCCCGGCTCCTCCGGTGGTGGCGTCCACTGTGTCCGAGCAGAAGAAAATTCTGCGCGAGAGCATACGCCTTATAGCGGATATGAAGCCTGAGGATCTGGTTCCGGTGCTTTCAGATGCCGAGGATACCGTAGTGCGGATGCAGATGGCGGCCGAAGTCATGGAAACTATTGTCGCCGGAATGAATGCGGACGCTCAGGAAAATGAGGCTCCGGCTGCGCCTGTGTCGATGACTGTCGTCCTAGAGCCCTATGACCCAGCTTATTTTTCCAGCCTTCCCGATGTAAATGAGCTTGTGAAGGCAGGGGAGAATGCAGATACGCTGTCGGACAATGTGTATGATCCGGATCATCTCTCGGTCATAGCATCGTGGAAGGTGAATGAGGATGGGGAGGTGAGCACTCTCGTAGGAGAGGAAGAGGCAGACGCGCCGGGAGATCTTTCCGTCCCTCACGGGACTCCGACCGAATATGTCCGGATATCATCGCCCTTCGGCTCCAGGATACATCCCATTACGCATAAGCGTCACGGGCATAAGGGTATCGATCTGGCTGCCCCCCGCAATACTCCCATTTATGCCACGGCGGACGGTGTGGTTACATTCTCAGGCCGCAACGGAGGTTACGGCAATTTCATTAAGCTCAACCACCGTAACGGCTATAAGACAGCATACGCTCATCTTAACAGCAGAGCGGTACGCGAGGGCAGTACCGTCAAGAAAGGCGACCTTATCGGTTATGTCGGTTCTACAGGGGCCAGTACCGGCAACCACCTTCACTATGAGGTTTACTATCAGGACAAACTTATCGACCCCGCAACCACTTTGTAAATTTTGGCACGGGGTTTGCAATAGAATAAGTCGGATAGTTTTTTCATAGGTTAAGTATTAGGTTAAGTATTAAGGGCTGCCGGTTCTCGGCAGCCCTTATTATTTTATGCGGACAGTTTGAAGATTATCGTTCGTGAGTAGGTCTCGCCGGGTCGGAGGACGCAGGACGGGAAGTCCGGGTGGTTGGGAGCGTCCGGGAAGCCCTGGCACTCTATCGCCACGCCGTCGTAGTCCCGGTAAGGACGGCCGGACTTGCTTATGGGCGAGCCGTCGAGCCAGTTGCCGGTGTAGACCTGGGCTGCCGGCTGGTCGGTCCAGATTTCGAGGCGGCGGCCGGAGGCTGCGGAACTGAGCTCTGCGGCCAGTTTCAGATCCGGAGCGCCGTCGAGCACCCAGCAGTTGTCGTAGCCTTTTCCGTATTTCAGAGCCGGGAAGTCAGCCTTGATGTCGCGGCCGATGGGCTTGGCCGTGCGGAAGTCCATGGGGGTGCCCTCCACGGGGGCGAGCTCGCCGGTGGGGATGAGGGCCTCGGAGGTGGCCAGCCAGCGGGAAGCGTTGAGTTTCAGCACATGGTCCAGAATGGAACCGCTGTCCTCGCCGTCAAGGTTCCAGTAGGTGTGGTTGGTCAGATTGAGGATGGTGGGGGCGTCTGTGGTGGCCTTTATCGAGAGGGTCAGGGAGTTGTCCTCGCCCCAGGTGTAGGTGGCCTCCACGTGCATGTTCCCGGGGTAGCCCTGGTCGCCGTCGGGGCTGTCGAGGGTTAGAACGACTTCGGTATCCGATATCTGAGATGCTTTCCACAGCCGGTTGGAGAATCCGTCGGGTCCGCCGTGAAGCTGGTAGTCGGGATGGTTCTTGACGAGCTGATATTCCTTGCCGTCCAGAATGAAGCGTCCGCCGTCTATGCGGTTGGCGAAGCGGCCGGGTATCTTGCCGGCGCAGGGACCGTCGGCGAGGTAGCTCTCCTCGTCGCGGTATCCCAGCACCACGTCTCCCATCACGCCGTTGCGGTCGGGAACCACTATCGAGACTATACCGGCGCCTCTCTCGGTCAGCATCACCGATGCGCCGCTCTTATTGATCAGATGTATCATGGCTATTCGAGTTTACGGGCACCGTCACTGATTATTACAGGGTAAACCTTGGGCTCGTGGCCGAACTTCGCGGCGTACTCCTTCTTCGCCTTGGCGATGAAACCGTCGTACAGCTCGTCCTTGACCAGGTTGATGGTGCAGCCGCCGAAGCCGCCGCCCATGACCCTGGATCCGGTCACGCCGCACTCGCGGGCCAGGTCGTTGAGGAAGTCCAGTTCCTCGCAGCTCACCTCGTAGAGCCTGCTCATGCCGTGGTGGGTCTCATACATCTTCTGCCCCACAGTCTCGTAGTCGTCACGCTCGAGGGCGTCGCAGACGTCCAGCACCCTCTGGATCTCCTCGATTACGTATTCGGCCCTCATGTAGTCCTCATCGGATACCTTGCCCTTGACCTCGGAAAGCATCTGCATATCCACGTCGCGCAGATATTCCACTACCGGATATCCGGCAGCCTTGACTGCAGCCACCACGTGCTCGCAGGAGGCGCGGCGCTTGTTGTAGGCCGAGGAGGCCAGTTCATGCTTCACCACCGAGTCGAGCAGCACCAGGCGGTAGCCCTTGGGATGGAACGGATAGTACTTGTACTCCATCGAGCGGCAGTCCAGGCGCATAAGGCTGCCGGCCTTGCCGAAGATGGAGGCGAACTGGTCCATGATGCCGCAGTTGACCCCGCAGTAGTTGTGCTCGGTGCTCTGACCGATGCGGGCCAGCTCGAATTTGTCGATGCCGAGACTGAACATATCGTTCAGGGCAAATGCGAAGGTGCTTTCGAGGGCGGCCGAGGAGGACATGCCTGCTCCGAGGGGCACGTCGCCTGCGAAGGCGGCGTCAAAGCCCTTGAGCACGTCGCCGCACCTCTTGATGGTCTCCCTGCATACTCCGAATACGTAGCGGGCCCAGGATGCCGCGGGTGCGTCAGCCTCAGCGAAACCGAACTCAGCGTAGTCATCCAGGTCCACAGAGTAGACCCGTACCTTGTCCGTGCCGTTGAGGCGGATCTCCGCCATCATGCCCTTGTCGATGGCTCCGGGGAATACGAAGCCTCCGTTGTAGTCGGTGTGCTCGCCGATAAGGTTGATTCTGCCGGCGGAGGCGTAGAATGTGCCGTTGGCGCCGAAGCGCTTTACGAACTGTGCGTGAATTTTCTCTTTCATAAGTCAGTGTGTATTTTTAATCATTATTTTTTACGGATTTGATCTTCAGGACTCCGTCACGGAGGCCGTCGGCGGAGGCTTTGAGGGTGATGCGTCCGGCCTTCTCCCGGCTCTGTACGATGACAGTGAGCATGCCGCCGAAGGCGCTCATCTCCGGGAGGTGGAAGAGCTCCAGGCAGGTAGGGTCGCCGTTGGCCACTGCCCTGAACTCACCGGCCCCCGACACGTCGAAACGCACCTTGCGCGAGTCGAGCGGGCAGAGATTGCCGTCCCGGTCCACTATGCGGACGGTGACGTAGAGCAGGTCCTTGCCGTCGGCAGAGAGGCTTTCGCGGGCGGAAATCAGCTCGAGGGCATACGGCTCACCGGCTGTGCGGACGCTCTTTTGCATTGCCTTATTGCCCTCTGAGTCGTAGGCCACTACCGTGAGCTCTCCCGGTTCATAGCGGACATCATTCCACATCAGGCGGAAGCGGTGCTGGAGGGTGCTGTCGCATTTTTCCCGGATGCCCAGGCTCCTGCCGTTGAGGAAGAGCTCGGCCCTGGGGTAGGAGGTGTAGACAAATACCGGAGTGACCTCTCCCTCGCGGCCCTCCCAGTTCCAGTGCGGGAGGATGTGGAGGGTGGCGCTGTCCCGGTTCCAGACGCTGCGGTAGAGCCAGTAGCGGTCCTTGGGGATGGAGGCCAGGTCTATGATGCCGAACATCGAGCTGTGGTTGGGCCAGGCGTCGGTGTCGTAGGGCGAGGGCTCGCCGAGGTAGTCGAAACCGGTCCAGACGAACTGTCCCATGGTCCAGGGGTAGTCCTCGGCCAGGGCGAGGTCATCGTCGGGGACGTTGGACCAGGAGCAGTACTCGAGGTCGTAGGATGAACTCTGGTGGTCGTCGTAGAGGGCGTCGTACTTCTTCTCCACAGGGAACTTGTACACGCCCCTGGAGCTGACTGTCGAGGAGGTCTCGCTGCCCAGGAGCACTTTCTGGGGCAGGGTCTCATAGCCCTCCAGGTAGCGGTGGGCGCGGTAGTTGAATCCGGGTACGTCCAGCACGGCTCCGAACCCGTTGTGCAGTATCGCGTCTATCTGGTCCATGCCGCAGGTGACGGGACGGGTGGGGTCCTCGCGGTGGCAGATATCCTGCAGGAAGGTGGCCACCTCATAGCCGCCGGGAGTCCACTGTGTGGGCACCTCGTTGCCGATGCTCCACATCACGACGGAGGGGTTGTTGCGGTAGTGGCGGAGCATGTTGACCATGTCGCGCTCGGCCCACTCGTCGAAGTAGCGGTGGTAGCCGTTGAGGCACTTGGCCACGTCCCATTCGTCGAAGTTCTCGATCATTACCATGAAACCCATCTCGTCGCAGAGCTGTATGAGTTCGGGCGCGGGCATGTTGTGGGTGGTACGGATGGCGTCGCAGCCCATGTCCTTGAGCATGGTCAGCTGGTGGCGCAGGGCCGAGGTGTTGACGGCGGAGCCGAGGGGACCCAGGTCATGGTGCAGGCACACACCCTGGAACTTGCGGTTCACCCCGTTGAGGTAGAATCCGGTCTCGGGACGCACCTCTATGCTGCGGATGCCGAAGGTGGTGGTATGGAAGTCGGAGAGGGTGCGGTTTCCGTCCTTGTCCTGGACGTATATCCGGGAATAGGCGGTGTAAAGCTCCGGGGTCTCCGGGAACCACAGGCGGGGCTGCTCCACTGTTACTTTCTGGTTGAGGACGGCAATACCTCCCTCCGCCGCGGCCTGTTCCGCTCCAGTGAGGCTCTCGATGGAGGTGATGAACCGTCCGTTGGCATCGCGGATGACGGTAATCAGGGATACGGTCTCCTCAGTGGTTATGCCCTCAATCTCGGTGCGGATGTTGACCGAGGCCTCGAGCAGGGACGGATCCAGCTCTGTAGTTATGTAGGTGCCCCATACGGGGATATGGACTTTCTCGGTCTCTATCAGCCAGACATTGCGGTAGAGGCCGGCTCCTGGATACCAGCGGGAAGACTGGGGGCGGTTCTCGAGGCGGATGCGGATCTCGTTGTTCTTGCCGTCAGCGGTGAGGAAGGGGGTGATGTCGCAGTGGAAGGAGTTGTAGCCGTAGGGCCAGAATATTACCTCCTCGCCGTTGACATAGACCCGGGCCTCGCTCATGGCTCCGTCGAAGAGCAGAGTCGCCTTCTTGCCCGGGGTCACGTCGAGAGTTCTCCTGTACCAGCCGACCCCGACGTAGGGCAGGCCTCCCGTGCGCCCGGTCTTGACCGTGGCGGTCTCCTCGCCGTTCTGGACTACTGCGACCGTCTGCAGGTCATTGTCCCGGCTGAAAGGACCGTAGATGGCCCAGTCGTGGGGGATGGTGACATCCTCCCATACTTCGGAGGAGTCGCCCTTGTGGAACTGCCAGCCCTTGTCCAGGAGGGTGACGGTTCTTACCGAATCTTCCGGAGCCTCTCCCTTTTTGTGGGACGGCCTGTTGCCGTTCCAGATTACTAAAATCACTGCAGCCAGGGCAACTGCTGTGAGAATCTGCAGAGCCTGGTTCAGAGTCCTTTTTCTGTTCTTCATGTCTCAGGGTGTTTCAGAGGATTAGTTCTTGAATGCGTCGAGGGCCCTGGTAGGGCGGAAGTTTTCGTCGAAGGCTCCCTTGGCGTATCCGCTCCATACAGGATTGGACTCCGGCTCCCAGTAGAAGACGCCGGCGCAGGCCTTTCCGTCCCCGAGGGCGCGGGCCTTGGTCATCAGTTCACTCAGGAAGGCGTAGCTCTCGTCCACCTTGCTCCAGGTCATGCCGACCTCGGCGATCATGACGGGGGTGCCGTATTTCTGCCACAGCGCCAGAGCGTTGGCAAGAGCTGCATCCGTAACATTCCGGTATTCTCCTTCCTGATAGTCCTCCTCCTTCTCGTGGGCGTAGTATTCAGGGTAGAGGGACATTCCTATCATGTCCCATCCGGCTCCATTGGCCTTCAGTCCGTCGAAGATCCAGTTGTACAGGTCCGGACGGTCGCCGTGGTCCAGGTGCACAATGACTTTTGCATCGGGAAATATTTCCTTGACGGCCTTGTATCCGGCGGCTGTCATCATCGCGTAGTTGGCCATGTTGGTGCTGGCCTTGCCCGAGATGCCGGCATTGTCCTCATCCCAGAGCATTCCGTCGGAGGTCTCATTGCCCACCTGCACCCATTCGGGGGTGATGCCCTCGTTCTTCAGGGCGGTCAGCACGTCGCGGGTGTGGTCCATGATGGACTGACAGAGCTGCTCGAGGCTGTAGTCTTTCCATGCCTCCGGTTTATTCTGCTTGCCTGGATCCGCCCACCAGTCGCTGTAATGGAAATTGATCATGATTCTCATACCCAGGTCCCGGGCTGTCCTGGCCTTGGCCACCACATCCTCCTTGCCGCACCAGCCTTCTTCCGGATCTACCCATACCCTGTAGCGGACGGCGTCGAATCCGAGTTCCTTCATCAGGGCGGTGCACTCGCGCTCCTCACCGGCGGCGTTGTAGAACTTGATGCCGTCATCGGCCATTTCGGTGGCCCAGCCTATGTCGGCGCCCTTTGCGAAAGGTGCCGGCTCCGTTGTCTCAGGCTTCTCTTCTTCTTTGTTTCCGTTGTTGTTGCAGGAGACCGCCAGCGTGACAGCGGCGGCCATCAGGATAAGGTGTAGAATCTTCCTCATAGTGTCTCTCTCTTACTGAATGAAAAAATCATTCAAAGTTACTGACAATATTCGAGAAGTCCTACAATTACTTCTGTGTTTTACAGCCCGTATATGAGGTATCCCGCTCCGCCCGCTGCGATGATGACCCAGATGGGGTTGGCCTTCAGGAAAAACAGGGCTGCGAAGGCTCCGGCGAAGAGGGTCCAGCTCCACCAGTCGATGAAGTTGTAGGGGGTTATCAGGACAATGGCAGCTGCGGCGATCATCCCGATGGTCACCGGCCGCATGACTTTCAGGACGGAGGCAAAATACCGGTTGCTCCGGAATTTCTCGAAGAGGATGCAGATCCACAGCACCAGCAGGTAGGAGGGGAGGACCACTGCAAATGTGGCTGTAATCGAGCCCAGGACACTGACCGCGGGGCTGAAACCCATGGCGTGGGGCACCGAGTAGCCGATGTAGGTGGCGCTGTTGATGCCTATCGGGCCGGGGGACATCTGGGAGATGGCCACGATGTCGGTGAATTCCTCCGGGGTGAGCCACTGATGGACCGTCACTACCTGGTTCTGGATCAGGGAGAGCATGGCGTAGCCTCCGCCGAAGGTGAACGCACCTATAATAAAGAAAGTGATGAACAGTTCGAGGAATATCATTGCTCTGCCTCCTCTTTATGGTTGTTCCTACTGTTGATTTTTCCGTTTCTGTCCTGACGGCTGTAGGCCATGATGAGGCCTCCGGCGATGGCGGTGATGATAATCCAGATGGGGGAGATTCTCAGGAAAGCGATGAGGACCGTAGTCGCCACTGCAATGCCGCCGGTAATCCAGTTGAGCCGGTTCTGGACCGCCATGCGGAAGACCGGGGCGGCAATAAGGGCGACCACTGCCGGGCGGATGCCCTTGAAGACGGCCTGGACGGTGGGGTCGTTCTGGAAGGTGGTGAAGACTGCGGCGACCAGCAGTATTATTATAAAGGGAGGCATCACGCTGCCGAGGGTGGCGACGATGCTGCCTTTTATCCCGGCGAGCCGGTGTCCTACGAAAATAGACACGTTTACGGCGATCAATCCGGGGGCTGACTGGGCAATCGAGATGATATCGAGGAAATCCTCGGGGGCAATCCACTTGTTTTTATGGACTACCTCCCTCTCTATCAACGGAATCATGGCTACTCCACCCCCTATGGTGAAGGCTCCGATCTTGGCAAATATGACGAACAGTTTCCAATACATGACGCAAAGATTGAAAAATTTTTTCAAAAAAAATGCAAAAAAATTTGGTGGTTAAAAAATAGTCCGTATATTTGCAGCCCGTTTGAGAAAAACGGATACCAAATGAAAGTTCTTTGATAGCATTGTACGAGTGAAAAAGGTAGAGGTTTATTAATATTAATAATCTCGTCAATAACCGGTCAGGACAAGCTTAGAGATAAAAACATATACAATGAAGAGTTTGATCCTGGCTCAGGATGAACGCTAGCGGCAGGCTTAACACATGCAAGTCGAGGGGCAGCGCGTGAGTAGCAATACTTATGGCGGCGACCGGCGCAAGGGTGCGTAACGCGTGAGCAACATGCCCGTCTCAGGAGAATAACCCGGAGAAATCCGGACTAATGCTCCATGGCTCTGTTGGGAGGCATCTTCCGGCAGATAAAGATACGTCGGAGACGGATTGGCTCGCGTGACATTAGCTTGACGGCGGGGTAACGGCCCACCGTGGCTACGATGTCTAGGGGAACTGAGAGGTTGGTCCCCCACACTGGAACTGAGACACGGTCCAGACTCCTACGGGAGGCAGCAGTGAGGAATATTGGACAATGGGCGGAAGCCTGATCCAGCCATGCCGCGTGAAGGAATACGGTCCTATGGATTTTAAACTTCTTTTGTACGTGAGCAATAAGGGCCACGCGTGGCCCGATGAGAGTAGCGTACGAATAAGCATCGGCTAACTCCGTGCCAGCAGCCGCGGTAATACGGAGGATGCGAGCGTTATCCGGATTTATTGGGTTTAAAGGGTGCGTAGGCGGCGAGGTAAGTCAGCGGTGAAATTCACGGGCCTAACCCGTGCCGTGCCGTTGATACTGTTTCGCTGGAATACGGTTGCCGTGGGAGGAATGTGTAATGTAGCGGTGAAATGCATAGATATTACACAGAACACCGATTGCGAAGGCATCTCACGAAGCCGCGATTGACGCTGATGCACGAAAGTGCGGGGATCAAACAGGATTAGATACCCTGGTAGTCCGCACAGTAAACGATGATGACTAGCTGTAGGCGATAGACAGTCTGTGGCTAAGCGAAAGCGATAAGTCATCCACCTGGGGAGTACGACCGCAAGGTTGAAACTCAAAGGAATTGACGGGGGCCCGCACAAGCGGAGGAACATGTGGTTTAA
>URSC01000015.1 GCA_900550465.1 uncultured Alistipes sp. | reverse complement strand
CGCAAGCCGATTGCGCAGCCGCACTACATCCAGCACATCCCGGGCCACCTCCCGGCCCACCGCCTTATGCGCCTCCCAGACGTCCCGCAGCTCCGCAGAGTCGGAAGAAGTCCGCAGCAGCCGCTCCACCTCATTGTCATTGATCCTGCTGCCCCGGAAATCCGCCCGGAAAGCAGCGTACTTACGCTCCAGCTCGGTTTCCTTGTCGATTATCGCATTCAGCAGAGACTTGTCCGCCTGCCTCGAGAGGAAAGCATTGTAGAGTTCCTCAAGCTGACGGCGCATGAGAGGTTCCGTCACGCTCCCGGATTCCCTGATCCGGCGCAGCTCCCCGAAAGTCCTGCTGTCGGAGAACAGCTCCGCTATTTTCCTGTTTATCTCCGCATACCTTTCAAATGCAGCGGCACTTCCTGTCGTCGTCCCCTCCCAATAAGCCTCGGAGGACGCCTTGACCAGCGGCGCATACGCTGCCACCGTCCTGTCGATGATTTCCTGTAAGTCCATATCCATAAATGAAAATAGGGTGTCGCAAGGGCACCCTATCGCTATCTTTAAGTAATTGATTTACTTCTTCTCGAAAAATTCCTTCGCACGGTCGGTGGCTACGAAATCCTCCTTGAAGATGTAGGCACCGGTACGGTCGGATTTTTCCATCCTGATACATTTGACAAATGTCCTCTTGGAGGCCTTGTCGCCGCTGAAGGTTGCAACCGCTTTCTTTGCCATATGATAAACTTATTTAATTTCCTTGTGAACAGTTACTCTGCGGAGGTAGGGATTGTATTTCCTGCGCTCCAGACGCTCTGTTGTATTCTTTTTGTTCTTGGTGGTGATGTAACGGGAGATTCCGGGAACTCCGCTGTCCTTCTGCTCCGTGCACTCGAGGATCACCTGCACTCTGTTGCCTTTTGCTTTCTTTGCCATGATTAGTACCCTCCGTTAATAAATGTCGATTAAACCTTTTTCCTGAGCGGCCTTCAGAGTGGCTGCGAGACCGTTCTTGTTGATGGTCCTCATGCCGGCAGCAGAGACCTTCAGAGTGACAAATCTGTTCTCCTCCTCGAGCCAGAAGCGCTTAACCTTCAGGTTGGGAGCGAACTCGCGTTTCGTACGACGCTTGGAGTGGGAAACATTGTTTCCGATCACCCTCTTCTTTCCTGTTACTTGACAAACACGTGCCATATATTTTTTCCTATTTTATTTCTAAATTTCAAAGGGCTGCAAATATCCCCTTTTTTTCTTTAAATTCCAAATTTTTTACACAAACTTCAACAATCGGTTCCATCTGATATTCCGAGGGAAAGGTTTGTTGACATCCTTCGAGAACCATACCACGCGGGGTTTGCCGACGATGTGGTTCTCGGGTACGAAGCCCCAGTAGCGGGAGTCGAGAGAGTTGTGCCTGTTGTCACCCATCATGAAGTAGTAGTCCATGGCGAAGGTATAATGGGTCGCGGGGCGGCCGTCAATCACTATGGTACTGTCCTGAACCTCAAGGTCATGTCCCTCATATACGTCGATGATGCGGCGGTAGAGGGGAAGGTTCTCCAGGGTCAGGGCCACGCTGTCTCCCTTGGCCGGAATGTAGAGGGGACCGTAGTTGTCCCTCGTCCACCGGAAGTCCTCCGTAAAGGGGAAGAGCATCAGGTAGGAATCCGGGTAGTCGGGAGGATAGGCGTCCACGTTGCGGCGGCATTCCTGAACATTGGCGACTGCAGCTATCCTGTCTGCTGCATCCGCTGTCATGGCCATCGACGGATACCCGGGAAGGGAAGCGTCGAACCATGCGTCCGCGGTCTGGACACCGGCGTCCTCGAGTATCCTGGGATTGATCGGGGAGCCGCTGGTGACTACTCTATAGGTGTTCTGCACGCCGGGATAAGTGTCCTGGAGTTCTCCGTTGACGAAGACCTCTCCGTCACGCACCTCGAGGGTGTCTCCGGCGACTGCCACACATCTCTTCACATAGTTGTCCTCCTTGTCCACGGGCCTTACGATCAGGGGGCCGTAAGTCCTCTCGGTGTACTCCCTGCCGTTGAACCGCACGTGGGTGTAGTAATCGTCGGCGGGCAGTTTGGCGAGGACCGTGTCCCCGTGAGGGAAGTTGAACACCACGATGTCTCCGCGCCTGACGTCACCGAAACCGGCCAGACGCCTATAGTCGCGCTTGATAAGGTCCGAATAGGATTTCTTACCGAAGATCGTGTTGTGGACGAAGGGTATGGAAAGAGGTCTCTCGGGCAGCTTGGGGCCATAGGCCAGCTTGCCTACAAACAAGTAGTCTCCCGTCATCAGAGTGCTCTCCATGGACGAGGAAGGTATGCGGAAAGCCTGGAGGATGAAGATGTTGAGAGGTACGACCACGATGACGGCGAAGATAATGGCGTCGAGCCAGTCCAGCCATACATTGTGCTTCTCCCCCTCCTTGTAGTTCTTCTTCCAGAAAGCCCACTTCACCTTCCTGGTGATGAAGATGTCGAAAATCACCAGGAGGCCGAGAAGCCACCAGTAATTTCCGAGCCAGATCACCCAGAGGAGGTAGAGGACACCCCAGACTCCGAACCGGAACCACTTATTATGCAGGAGCTCTTTCACGTGCTGCTAAGGTGTGATTACTTCTTCACAGAGTTGATCACTGCCTCGAAAGCCTGAGGATTGTTCAGGGCCAGGTCGGCAAGCACCTTACGGTTGAGACCTACGTTCTGCTTTGCGAGAGCGCCGATGAACTGCGAATAGTTCATACCGTGCTCGCGGGCAGCGGCATTGATACGCTGGATCCAAAGCGAACGGAAGTTGCGTTTCTTGGCTTTACGGTCGCGGTACGCGTAACCCAAACCTTTCTCATAGGTATTCTTGGCTACGGTCCAGACGTTCTTCCTTGCGAGGAAGTTACCGCGGGTCTGTTTGAGAATTTTCTTGCGGCGGGCTCTTGAGGCCACCGAATTCACTGATCTAGGCATACTGCACTTTTTGATTTTAAGAATGTCAGCGCTCCCCCCTTACGGGAGACTTCTTCTGCTGGGACATTCAGTTAAACAATAAATTAAATGAACTTAAACTTAGGCGACAATCATCTCTTTGATCCTCTTAGTGTCGCAAGCGTCAGCTATAACGACCTTGTTGAGGTTCCTTTTCTGTTTTGTCGTCTTCTTGGTGAGAATGTGGCTGTGGTAAGCGTGTCTTCTCTTCACTTTTCCAGTTCCGGTAAGCACGAAGCGCTTTTTGGCACCGGAGTTGGTCTTCATTTTGGGCATTGTTACAAAAATTTAGTTAAATATTAAACGTTACAAAACGGTTATTTCTTCTTTACAGGAGCGATCATCATTATCATCATCTTTCCCTCCAGCTTGGGCATCTGCTCGGCCTTGCCGTACTCCTCCAGTTCGAGGGCGAAGCGCAGCAGGAGCTTCTCGCCCTGCTCGGAGAAGAGAATCGAGCGGCCGCGGAAGAACACATACGCCTTGACCTTCGAGCCTTCCTGCAGGAAGTTGATGGCGTGCTTGAGCTTGAACTGGAAGTCATGCTCATCGGTGTTCGGACCGAAGCGGATCTCCTTTATCACCACCTTGGAGGCATTGGACTTCATCTCCTTCGCCTTCTTTTTCTGCTGATAGACATACTTCTGGTAGTCTATGATCTTGCAGACAGGCGGATCCACCTTGGCGGAAATCTCCACCAGATCCAGCTCGAGGCTCTCTGCCAGCCTCTGGGCTTCCCGCAATGGATAGATACCAGGCTGCGGGATGTTGTCTCCCACGAGCCTTACCTTAGGCGCTGTGATCTCGTCATTGACCCTGGGTCCGTCGTCTTTCCGGCTGTCCGGCTGGCGGTTGCCCTGTCCATTGTTGTTGCGGCCCTCATTGTGCTGCTGTGGTGCTGCGGGCCTGGGAGCACCCGTGTAAGGGCGCTTTTTGACTGGTGTTGCGATAAAGTTGTCCTCCTAATCTTTTTAGTTAATCATATTTTTTACTTCCTCGTTGACTTTCGCAGCGAACTCTTCGGGAGTCATCGAACCCTGGTCTCCCTCGCCCTGACGGCGTACAGAGACTGTTCCGTTCTCGGCCTCCTTCTCGCCAACCACCAGCAGGAAGGGGATGCGCTTGAGCTCGTTCTCCCTGATTTTCTTGCCGATAGTCTCGTTGCGTTCGTCAATCGAGGCGCGAATATCGTAATTATTAAGCAATTCGCAAACTTTTTTTGCGTAATCGTTGTATTTTTCGCTGATGGGAAGTATCACCGCCTGCTCGGGCGTGAGCCACAGAGGGAACTTGCCGCCGGTGTGCTCGATGAGCACTGCCACGAACCTCTCCATGGAGCCGAAGGGGGCGCGGTGAATCATCACGGGACGGTACTTCTTGTCGTCCGCGCCGGTATACTCCAGCTCGAAACGCTCAGGCAGGTTGTAGTCCACCTGGATCGTACCCAGCTGCCAGCGGCGTCCGATGGCGTCCTTGACCATGAAGTCCAGCTTGGGACCGTAGAAGGCAGCCTCGCCGTACTCGACGATGGTCTTCAGACCCTTCTCCTCGGCGGCCTCGATGATGGCCTGCTCGGCCTTCTCCCAATTCTCGTCGGTACCTATATACTTACTGCGGTCGTTCTTGTCGCGCAGGGATACCTGGGCGATGTATTCATCGAAGTTGAGGGTCTTGAAGATGTAGAGCACGATGTCGATCACCTTGCAGAACTCCTCCTTGAGCTGGTCGGGACGGCAGTAGATGTGGGCGTCGTCCTGTGTGAAGCCGCGCACGCGGGTCAGACCGTGCAGCTCACCGCTCTGCTCGTAGCGGTATACCGTGCCGAACTCGGCCAGGCGGATGGGCAGGTCCTTGTATGAGTGGGGCTTGCTGCGGTATATCTCACAGTGATGAGGGCAGTTCATGGGCTTCAGCAGAAATTCCTCGCCCTCCTGGGGAGTGGTGATGGGGCGGAAGGAGTCAGCTCCGTACTTGGCGTAGTGACCGGATGTCACGTAGAGCTCCTTCTGGCCGATGTGGGGAGTGATTACGGGCAGATAGCCGTACTCCTTCTGAACCTTGCGCAGGAACTGTTCCAGACGCTCGCGGAGGGCAGCACCCTTGGGCAGCCACAGGGGCAGACCGGCTCCGACTCTCGGGGAGAATGTGAAAAGCTCCAGCTCCTTGCCGATCTTGCGGTGATCTCTCTTCTTGGCCTCTTCCATCAGGGCAATATACTCGTCAAGCATCTTCTTCTGGGGGAAGGTGATGCCGTAGATACGGGTGAGCATCTTGTTGTGCTCGTCGCCTCTCCAGTAGGCTCCGGCGATGGAGGTCAGCTTGACGGCCTTGATGACCGAGGTGTCCCTCAGATGAGGTCCGCGGCACAGGTCGGTGAAGCTGCCGTTGGTATAGAAAGTGATGGTACCGTCCTCGAGACCTCCGATAAGGTCGCACTTGTACTCGTCGCCTTTCTTCGTATAGGTGTCCATAGCCTCGGCCTTGGACACTTCCTTGCGTACGAAATGCTGTTTCTGGCGGGCCAGCTCGATCATCTTGTCCTCGATCTTCTTGAGGTCCGACTCAGTGATGGTCCTGTCTCCCAGATCCACGTCATAGTAGAACCCGTTCTCAATCGAGGGTCCGATACCGAACTTGATGCCGGGATAGAGCAGCTCCAGGGCCTCGGCCATCAGGTGGGACGACGAGTGCCAGAACGTGGACTTGGCCTCCTGGTCCTCCCATTTATGCAGCCTGAGCTCTCCGCTCTCGTTCAGGGGAAGCTCAAGGTCTATAATCTTTCCGTTGAATGATGCTGCAAGTACCTCACTTGCAAGGCGCGGAGAAATCTGCTCCGCTATCTGGTACGGGGTGATGCCCTTCTCGTAACTTCTGACACTGCCGTCAGGAAATTTTATATCTATCATAATAGGATAAATTTCTGCAAAATTACTAAATTTGCAGTCAAATCCAACATTTTCCACGATGAACTACAAACTTAACTGGTCCGAAGCCGCCAAATACGGCCTGATACTCGCGAGTGTCTCCGTCGTGATAAATCTTGTACTAAGTCTGTTCCAGCTTCCCGGCTTCCTCAACACCATCCTTAAAGCTGTAAAACTCTGCGCATCCGTCTATATCGTATATTATGCCATGAGGCGCAACGCCGACTCCTGGGACTATGTCAGCTACGGCCAGTCCTTCGGCTACGGAATGGCGGTCTGCACCCTATCGGCCATAGTCTGCACCCTGTTCGTGCTGCTGACCTATACCGTATTCATTCCCGGCTCTCTCACCGAGATGCTCGACCAGATATTCCAGACATACGAGTCGATGGGCATAGCCGGCATGATGGACTATGACGCGCTGGCCCGTTCGATGCCCGTAATCCTGGTCGCATCCCAGTTCATAGGATGTGTCATCTGCGGCCTCATCGTATGCGCCATAGTGGCCACGATAGCCAAGAAGACCGACTCCAACCCTTTCAGCAACTCCGGTTCCGGAACCTACGATACTGAAGAATAACCAGATATGGATCTTTCTATAGTAATCTCCCTATATAACGAGAACGAATCCCTTCCTGAACTGGTGGAGTGGATAGACCGGGCCATAGCCCAGTCTCCGATAGCCGGCATCGAATACGAGATACTGATGATAGACGACGGCAGCGACGACGGCTCATGGAACACCATAAAGGAGCTCTCCATCACCAACCCGCACATAAGGGCCTACAGCTTCCGCCGCAACTACGGCAAGTCAGCCGCTCTCCAGACCGGCTTCCGCGAGGCCGCCGGGGACGTGGTCATCACCATGGACGCCGACCTCCAGGACAGCCCGGACGAGATACCGGCACTCTACAGGATGATCCGGGAAGACGGGTATGACCTGGTTTCAGGCTGGAAAAAAGTCCGTCACGACAATACTTTCACCAAGAACATCCCGTCGAAGATATACAACTTCACCGCCCGCAAGGTCACAGGGCTGAAACTGCACGACATGAACTGCGGACTCAAAGCCTACAGAGGCGATGTCGTAAAAGAAATTGAGGTCTACGGAGACATGCACCGCTACATCCCCTACATCGCAAAGAATGCCGGTTTCACCAAAATCGGAGAGAAGGTGGTAGTCCACCGCAAGCGCAAGTACGGCAGGAGCAAATTCGGCATGAGCCGCTTCTTCAACGGCTTCCTCGACCTGATGACGATATGGTTCCTCTCCGGTTTCGGCAAGAAGCCCATGCACATCTTCGGAGTCTGGGGCATCGTCTCCTTCCTCATCGGCTTCGTCATCGCCCTCTGGCTCATCATCGACAAGGTCGTCTCCCAGATCGGCGGGCTGCGCTTCCGTCCGGTCACCGACCAGCCCCTCTTCTACCTGGCGCTGGTAGCCATCCTCGTCGGATTCATGCTCTTTCTCACCGGCTTCCTCGGAGAACTCATCTCGCGCAACAGTGCCACACGCAACGAGTACAAAATCAAGGATTCAATAGAATAAGGGTAAAAAACAGTAAAGGTCCTGAGACGTTGGCTCAGGACCTTTATTGTATCTTCTACGCAACGAAAACTATTTGGCGGCTGCAGTGTGGCTGACTCCGGCTGCTGCGGGAGCGGCGGCAGGCTTGAGTGCCGCCTCTTTGTTGAGTTCAGGGATTTCGTGAAGATGTTTGTTGTACTCCTCCTTGGTAATGATGTGGCAGGTACCGTTGTAGACTACACCTACCTCGATGCTGAGCTTGGGTGTCTTGAGAGAGCCGGTGAAGTTGGAATTGGCCTTGAAATTGATAATGTCCTCCATAAAGATGTCTCCCTCCACATGCCCCCAGACATCACAGCTCTGGGCAAAAATTTTGCCTTTGATGTTGGCGGCCTCGCCTATCACCAGCTTTCCCTTGGTATAGACTGTTCCGTCGAATGTACCGTCGATACGGATATCGGCGCTAGAGGTCATCAGACCGGTAATCTTGGTGCCCTTGGAGATCCTGCACAACTCATTGGCCTGTGGGATTATTTCTGTTTTTGCCATAATATAAACTGTTTAACTGTTGATACTACTGATGGATACATTCTCCGTGAGATGCCTCGGCGGCCTCCATTATCGCCTCGCTCATGGTAGGATGAGGGTGCACGGAATGGATCAGGTCTGAAGCGGTCATGCCGATGTTGCGTCCCGCCACGATACCTGAGATCATTTCAGTAACATTGGCTCCCACGAGGTGAGTTCCCAGAACCTTGTCGGTGGCAGCATCGATAATCAGCTTCACGAAACCGTCCTTCTCCCCTGCCGCAGCGGCCTTGCCGGAAGCGAGGAAGAAGAATTTGCCCACCTTGTACTCTATGCCTGCTTCCTTGACTGCCCTCTCGGTCATGCCGACAGATGCCACCTCAGGGGTGACATAGGTGCAGCCGGGGATATTGCCGTAGTCTATCGGCTTGGGGTTGAGACCGCAGATGGCCTCTACGCAGCAGATACCCTCAGCCGAAGCCACATGGGCCAGAGCCTGGGTCGGGATGATATCGCCGATGGCATAGATACCCTCCACGTTGGTGCGATAGTACTCGTCCACCTTGATCTTCCGGCCACGGACCATCTCCACGCCTACTTCCTCGAGTCCGATAGAGTCGGTGTTGGGGATAACGCCGACAGCGGAGAGCACGGTCTCGGCCTCGATGGTCTCCGTACCCTTTTTGGTCTCGACAGTCAGCTTGCAGAGTTCTCCCGAGGTATCCACACTCTTGACCTGGGCGGCTGTCATCACCTTGATGCCGGCCTTGCGGAACGAACGGCTGATCTGGGCAGATACGTCATCGTCCTCCACGGGCAGCAGACGGTCCAGATACTCTATGAGGTACACCTCCACTCCGAGACTGCGGTAGAAGAATGCGAATTCGCTGCCGATAGCTCCCGAGCCGATGACTGCCAGGCTCTTGGGAAGTTTCTCGGGCACCAGGGCCTGACGGTAGGAGATGATGCGCTCTCCGTCAATGGGGGCAAAGGGCAGGGAATTGGCCCTTGAGCCTACTGCCAGGATTATGTGGTCAGCCTCATAGACGGTCCTGGTGCCGGCCTCGAAGTCATTGACCTCTACCGTATGACCGCTCTTGAGGACTCCCTCGCCTTTAATGAGGGTAATCTTGTTCTTCTTCAGGAGGAACTCCACGCCCTTGGACATCTGGGCGGCCACTCCGCGGCTGCGCTCCACCATCTTGGTGATATCGGTCTTCACATCGGATGCCTCGAAGCCGTATTCAGCGGCATGACGGGCGTATGTATAGGCCTGGGCGCTCTTGAGCAGGGCCTTGGTGGGGATACAGCCCCAGTTGAGGCAGATACCGCCTATCTCTGAACGTTCGATGACTGCTACTGACTTGCCGAGCTGGGCGGCGCGGACCGCTGCGACGTAACCTCCGGGACCGGAGCCTACCACGATTATGTCAAATTTTTCCATTGTATCTTGTTTTAAATTAGTTATTTTCAAGTCTTCCGTGACAATTCTTGTACTTCTTGCCCGAACCGCAGGGGCAGGGGTCGTTGCGGCCCACCTTCTTCTCCACGTGGACGGGGGCATTGCTCTTGGGCTGTCCTCCGTTGGTGACCATGTCAGTTCTGGAGGTGTGCATGCGGCTCATGTCGGTGCGGCGGCGCTCACTCTCGCGGACGTCCTGGGGGGCATTTTCCCTTACGGGGATGGCGGCACGCAGGAGGAAGGTCACCACCTCGCGGCTGATGCGCTCGATGACACCCTTGAAGAGGTTGAAGCTCTCGAACTTGTAAATAAGCAGAGGGTCCTTCTGCTCGTAGGTGGCGTTCTGGACGGACTGCTTGAGGTCGTCCATGTCCCTCAGGTGCTCCTTCCATGCGTCGTCAATCATGATCAGGGTAATGGTCTTGCTGACGGCACGGACGAGCTCGCGGCCCTGTGTCTCGTAAGCCTTCTTGAGGTTGACTATCACGCGCATGACCTTGGTTCCGTCTCCTACGGGCACTGCCACGTTCTCAAACTGCTGGCCCTGACGCTCGTAGATGGCCTTGATTATCGGCCAGGCCTGGGTGACCATGGTGTCGCTGCGGCGCTGGTACTCCTCCCGGATCTGGGAGTTGAGGGATTCTGCTATCTTGTCGCGGGAAGCGTCTTTGTAGAACTGGGCGTCGAAGGCAGGATCGATCGACAGGGTCTTCATGACCTCAAGCTTGAAGTCCTCGTAGTCCATATCCTCGGACTTGTCGGCCAGCACCTCGCAGCAGTCGCCGATCATGTTCATCACGTCCACGTCGATACGCTCGCCGTAGAGGGCATTGCGGCGCTTGTTGTAGATCACCTCCCTCTGGGAATTCATCACGTCGTCGTATTCGAGCAGGCGCTTACGGATACCGAAGTTGTTCTCCTCGACCTTGCGCTGGGCTCTCTCGATGGAGCTCGAGAGCATCGGGTGCTGCAGGGGTTCGCCTTCCTTGAGGCCCATCTTGTCGACCAGGGCGGACATGCGCTCGCCTCCGAAGAGACGGAGCAGGTTGTCCTCCAGGGAAACGTAGAACACCGATGAACCGGGGTCGCCCTGACGTCCGGCACGGCCCCGCAGCTGACGGTCCACACGGCGGCTGTCGTGACGCTCTGTACCGATGATGGCCAGACCGCCGGCATCCTTGACTCCGGGCCCGAGCTTGATATCGGTACCACGGCCGGCCATGTTGGTGGCAATGGTCACCGTGGAGGCCTCTCCGGCATGGGCCACGATCTCTGCCTCACGGGCATGCTGCTTGGCATTGAGGACATTGTGCTTGATGCCGCGCATACGGAGCATCTTGCTCAGCAGCTCGGATATCTCGACGGAGGTAGTACCCACGAGCACCGGACGTCCGGCCTGCGTGAGCTCCACGATACGCGCGATGACGGCGTTGTATTTCTCCTTCTTGGTCTTGTAGATGATATCGTCCTCGTCCTTGCGGATGACGGGACGGTTGGTGGGGATGACCACTACGTCCAGCTTGTAGATGGACCAGAACTCACCAGCCTCTGTCTCGGCTGTACCGGTCATGCCGGCCAGTTTGTGGTACATCCTGAAGTAGTTCTGCAGGGTGATGGTGGCGAAGGTCTGGGTAGCGGCCTCTACCTTCACGTTCTCCTTGGCCTCGATGGCCTGGTGGAGTCCGTCGGAATAGCGGCGTCCCTCCAGGATACGGCCGGTCTGCTCGTCTACGATCTTGATCTTGTTGTCCATGACCACATACTCGACGTCGCGCTCGAACATGGCGTAGGCCTTCAGCAGCTGGGTGACTGTATGTACGCGCTCGGACTTGAGGGCATAGTCGGCCAGAAGGGCTGCCTTTTTAGCCTGTTTCTCCTCCGGAGTGATGTCCTCTTTCTCCAGCTCGGCTATCTCGTTTCCTATATCGGGCAGGATGAAGAACTTGTCGTCGGATACGCTGGCGGCGATGAGGTCGTTGCCCTTGTCGGTCATCTCGACGGTCTTGGTCTGCTCCTCGATGACGAAGAAGAGGTCGTCGGTGATCAGGTGCATCTGCTTGTTGTTGTCCTGCATGTAGAAGTTCTCGGTCTTCTGCAGGAGCTGCTTCATGCCGGGTTCGGAGAGGAACTTGATCAGAGGGTTGTACTTGGGCAGTCCCTTGTGGGCCCTCAGCAGGAGCTTGGCGCCCTCGGTCTCCTTGCCCTCGGCTATCAGCTTGCGGGCTTCGGTCAGAAGCTTGGTCACCAACTGCTTCTGGGCGTTGTACAGACGCTCCACGTAGGGCTTGTACTCGGCGAACTGCTGGTCGTCGCCCTTGGGCACGGGACCGGATATAATAAGAGGTGTACGGGCATCGTCAATCAGCACCGAGTCCACCTCGTCGACTATGGCGTAGTGGTGCTTGCGCTGCACCAGGTCGTTGCGGTCGATGGCCATGTTGTCACGCAGGTAGTCGAAGCCGAACTCGTTGTTGGTGCCGAAGGTGATGTCGGCGCGGTAGGCTGCGCGGCGTGCGGCCGAGTTGGGCTGGTGCTTGTCGATGCAGTCTACTCTCAGACCATGGAACTGATAGAGAGGGCCCATCCACTCGGAGTCTCGCTTGGACAGGTAGTCGTTGACGGTGACTACATGGACTCCCTTGCCGGCCAGGGCGTTCAGGAAGACGGGGAGGGTCGCCACGAGGGTCTTTCCCTCACCTGTGGCCATCTCCGATATCTTACCCTGATGCAGGACAATACCACCGATGAGCTGTACGTCGTAATGGACCATGTCCCAGGTAATCGGGTTGCCGCCAGCCAGCCATGTATGGTTCCAGTAGGCCTTGTCCCCCTCGATCCGGACGTAGTCGTGCTTGGCACTGAACTCGCGGTCCATGTCGGTGGCGGTCACTTCTATGACCTCTTTCTCCTTGAACCTGCGGGCTGTGGACTTCATCACGGCGAAGGCGTCGGGCAGTACCTCGTTGAGCACCTCCTCTATCTCCTCGTCGATCTTCTTGGTCAGCTTGTCCACCTCGGTGGCCAGCGCCTCTTTTTTCTCGACGGGGATGGTGACGTCCTCAAGCTGCTCGCGAAGTGATTTTTTACGCTCTTCGTCTGCGGCTATCTTACTGTGTATTACTTCTTTTATTCTCTCAGTCTCTGCTCTGAGCCCGTCGTCCGAAAGTTTGTCTATCCTGTCATAGGCCGCCAGTACCTTCTCCAGTACCGGCCTTATCTGCTTCATGTCCCTCTCGGCTTTCGAACCGAAAATTTTCTTCAAAAATCCATTAATTGATGCCATCTAAATACATATTTTGTACAACCTACAAAGATATGGAATATTCAGAATATTTCAAATATTAGAGGCCGAAGAGATAGAAAATGCTGCCGATGAGGATGGCGAAGAGGGCGTTGACGACTTTTGCGACAAGGAAGCTGCGGGTACTGGAGGCCAGCAGGGGCAGGGAGGTGTGGCCGTCCTGGGACATGGAACTGGTGAGCAGGACAGAGAAAGGGACATAGCCGCCGGCAAAAAGGGTGATGAATACCATGTGCGGGCCGGACTCGGGAATCATGCCGACCAGCGCCGCCAGGATAAGCAGATAGTAGGTGTTGTCCCTCAGCCAGTTGCCCATGTCCACATAGTGCATCACGACGGTGATGACAGCCAGGGCTCCGGCCGTCCACAGAAACGTCTTGAGGGCATGCTTCCGGATGACATGGTGCCATAGATGTTCCTTGACGAAATGCTCGGACGATGCCGCCACCTGCAGGGCCACGAAGAGGCTCAGAATCGCAAACAGCACGTTCATCCACCTCTCGCTCAGGAAATTGAAGGGCAATGCGTGAGCCGCCGCCTCTGTTGCTGCCACCGCAGCGGCTTCCTCCCCGACATGCTCATGCTCCAGGATACCGGTGAACACCGCGACTGCGAAGACCAGGATAGCGGCTATCAGCACTATCCTCTCCCACCCTGCCGAGCGCATCCCCCTGTAGGAGGAGAGGCGGAATATCCGCGGGAACTCCCCTTTATTGGCCTCATGAAGCTCGAAGCCCGGGTCGCAGCTCACTCTTATAGGGTGCTTCCTGAACATCAGGTCAGTCAGAAGACCGCAGCCGACGGCCAGCACGAAGAGTACGGCGAAGAGAATCAGGGCCTGGCGCGGTATCATGGCCAGCATCACGAACGACTCGTCCCCCGAAGAGGAAATCATCGCAGCCACCAGGGCCCCCATGCTGATGATGCCGTGCGAATACAGCGACACCGCCGCGAAGCCGCCGATACAGCCCGGTATCAGGCCCAGCAGCGAGCCGGCCATCACCTGCCTGAGCGGCGAGCCCTGCAGCCGGCCGAACCAGCGCCCGGCCGAAGCCACGTTGACATACTCTATCATGATCATCATCACCATCACCAGTGAGGTAATGAGCCATGAGTTGAGAAGGACGTCCTTGAGAATATGCCAGAACATCTGTTACCTGCGGTAGAGTTTGAGCAGCTCTCCGGCGGCCGAGAACGAGTCGATCTTGCCGTCGAGCACGGCCCTCTCGTAGTCGGGCAGGGCCGCGGCCACGGACGGGTCCTCGTAGAACATGTCGCGCAGAGAGTTGTTGATGGTCTCGTACATCCAGTAGCGGTCCTGCTCCAGACGCCTCTTCCAGTAGTAGCCGTTGCCCTTGACCAGCTTGAAGTATTTCTCCATCATGGCCCAGATATCCTCCAGACCGGTCTTCTCTACGGAGGAGGCGGTCAGGGCGGTGGGTGCCCAGCCGGACTCTGTGGGCGGGAAGAGGTGGAGGGCGTTGGAATAGAGGGCACGGGCCATGTTGGCCTTGTCGATGTTGTTGCCGTCAGCCTTGTTCACGGTTATCAGGTCCGACATCTCCATCACACCGCGCTTGATGCCCTGGAGGTCGTCTCCGGCACCGGAGATAAGGATAAGCAGGAAGAAATCGCTCATCGAGTGGACGGCCGTCTCGGACTGTCCCACACCCACGGTCTCAATGAATACCACGTCATAGCCGGCGGCCTCGCACAGCAGAATAGTCTCGCGGGTCTTGCGGGCCACACCGCCGAGAGAGCCGGCGGAGGGACTGGGGCGGATGAAGGCCATGGGGTTGTTGCAGAGGGTCTCCATGCGGGTCTTGTCGCCCAGGATGCTGCCCTTGGTCTTCTCGCTGCTGGGGTCGATGGCCAGGACGGCGAGACGGTGGCCCTTGGCAGTGACCAGGTTGCCGAAGGCCTCGATGAAGGTACTCTTACCGGCTCCGGGTACGCCCGTAATGCCGATACGCATCGACTCCTTGCGCTTGGAGTGCTCGAGACAGCGCACTATCAGCTCATGCGCCATGTCCCTGTGCTCGGGCAGAGAGCTCTCCACCAGGGTTATGGCCTGGCTGAGGACTATGGTGTTGCCCTCGAGGATACCTTTCATATAGTCTTCCACCGTCATGGCGGCACGCCTGCGGCGGACGATGTTGCTGAGATATGGATTCACGATAGGCGGCTGCTCTATCCCGTCGTTCATCACCAGTGCCGAGTCATCGTGATGATACTCGTCGAAGAAGTCGCCCTGTCTGTCTGATTTATTGTTCATGATATGTATCTATTTTACGGTATAAATAATAAACAGGTTGATAATAGGCCGGGTAGGTGAATTGGTTATCAGCGTCAGGATGTTCAGCACCTCGCCGCTCTGCCCCTCAGTATTCACCCTTACCCTGACGGCATCCTTCTCCCCGAAAGGTACCGGAGAGGGAAGGTCCACGCTGACACCGCCCTCGCTTGAGTCCGCCTTGTATATCTCGAAGGCATCCTTACCTATATTCTTTACTATAAATTCCCCTTCCAGTACACTGCCTGGCTCCACCACTCCGAGTTCCAGGGATGACGCCTCGAACTGAGGCAGGGCACCGGCCCTCTTCTGCTCATCGGTCAGGGAGGTGAAATTCTCCTTGATCAGTGCCTCGACGGTCAGAACCTTCGAATATTTCCGGCCGTCCACCACCACGGAGAATGTAAAGGGCGTCTTACCCCACTTTTCTCCGCCGGTGAGGCGGGTATCCACCATACAGGTGATGCGCACCTTGGATTTTGCGGGGACTGTCGTTCCTGACATCGAGACCGTCAGACCAGGTGTCATATCCGTGAACCTGACTTCCACTGCCCTTCCGGAAGTGTTCGCCATCTCGACCTCTATGCTGCGGGCAAGCCCTTGCTCAATCTGCCCCATGGACACCGAGGATTCGCGGAAACCGAGCGGACCGCTTGCCGCAGGGAAAAGTTCCGACAGGCTTTTCTGCTTCTCGTGAACGATTCCGCGCACCTTCAGGACTACCGGCTTGCTGAGTCCGGCTATATATACAGTCACCGACTTGCTGAACGGATAGGGTCCCTGGTCATTTGAGAACACGACCTTGATATCTCCGGTATCTCCAGGCCTTATCGGAGCCTCAGTCCATGTCGGCTCAGTACATCCGCACGAGGTGATGACTCTGTGGATGACCACAGGCCTGTTACTTATATTCTTGACTTTGAATGTACATTCCTGAGGTCCGTCTGAAAGCATAATGTCTCCGAAGTCGTGAACTATCTTGTCAAAGGAGACTGTCTGCTCGAACACATTCTGCGCACCGGCCTGCACAGCACCGGCAAGATGGAGGCAGAGAAGAGTAACGATACTGAAAATCAAGCGGTTCATATCACTTCTGATTATTCTAAATCATTTATCGTGCAAAGATAGTTTTTTCATGGTAAAAAATTACTATATTTGCAGAACATATTAACAATACTACAATAATTTATGGCACACAAAATTGATCCTGATGCATGTGTAGCATGCGGCTCCTGCATTGACGAATGTCCTCTTGGAGCTATCTCCGCCGGAGATGTTTATTCGATTGATCCTGACACCTGCGCCGACTGCGGTACATGCGTTGACGCTTGTCCCAACGGAGCCATCTCACCGGCATAACCTATTAAACAACAATAAAGAAGAAGGGGTCTCATTCCGAGGCCCCTTTCTTTTCACACTTTATTCTCCATTCATTGAAATCAAGAACTCTTCGTTGTTCTTCGTCCCTTCCATCCTCTTCTTCAGAAACTCCATAGCCTCCACGCTCGTCATGTCCGCCAGGAAGTTGCGGAGTACCCAGAGCCTGTTGATCTTGTCCTTGTCCAGGAGCAGGTCATCGCGGCGGGTACTGCTGAGAGTCACGTCCACTGCGGGGAAGATGCGCTTGTTGGCCAGCTTGCGGTCAAGCTGAAGCTCCATGTTGCCGGTACCCTTGAACTCTTCGAAGATAACGTCGTCCATCTTGGAGCCGGTATCGGTCAGAGCCGTAGCCAGAATGGTCAGGGAGCCGCCGTTCTCGATGTTGCGGGCAGCACCGAAGAACCTCTTGGGCTTGTGCAGGGCGTTGGCGTCCACACCGCCGGAAAGCACCTTGCCGGATGCTGGCTGCACCGTGTTGAAGGCCCTGGCCAGACGGGTGATGGAATCCAGGAAAATGACCACGTCATGACCGCACTCGACAAGCCTCTTGGCCTTCTCCAGCACGATGCTGGCCACCTTCACATGCCTCTCGGCCGGTTCGTCAAAGGTTGACGCCACCACCTCGGCCTTCACGCTGCGGGCCATGTCGGTCACCTCCTCGGGACGCTCGTCGATCAGGAGGACGATCATGTACACCTCGGGGTGATTGTCCGCTATGGCGTTTGCTATATTCTTGAGCAGAATGGTCTTACCGGTCTTAGGCTGGGCCACGATCAATCCGCGCTGTCCCTTTCCTATCGGAGTAAACAGATCCACTACACGGCAGGAGAGGTCATTATGACCGTTGCCGGTAAGTGTAAATTTCTCATCGGGAAAGAGAGGGGTAAGAAAGTCGAACGGCACCCTGTCACGTATGTACTCAGGAGTACGTCCGTTGATAGTGTGGATCTTGACCAGAGGAAAATACTTGTCACCTTCCCTGGGAGGGCGAATCTCGCCGATGATGGTGTCTCCCGTCTTAAGGGCATAACTCTTAATCTGATTCTGAGACACATAGATATCATCCGGAGAGTTAAGGTAATTGTAGTCCGAGGAACGGAGAAATCCATATCCGTCCGGCATGATCTCCAGGACTCCCTGGGCTTCCACTATGCCGTCATACTCCGGACGGGCCGGCTGCTGCGGCTGCTCTGCTGGAGCCGGTTGCCTGGCTGCCTGGGGCGCCTGCTGAACCGGCTGCTGCGCAGGATTCTGCTGGTGGCGGTCCTGATACTGACGTTTAGGCTGCTGCTGAGCCTGATTCTGCGGCCTGGGCTGGGGCTGCTGACGCACAGGCTGAGCCTGAGGTGCCGGCTGCACGTCGGCTGCTTCCGCAGCATTATCCGCCTGAGCCGCATCCGTCTGCTGCTGGTCCTGGGGCTGAACCCTGGTGCGCCGGCGTCCTCTGTGTCCTGCACTCTGCTTCTGAGTTTCCTCCACAGCCTCACTTGCTCCCGTCTCCTGAGCGGGAGAAGGTGCTTCGGACGCAGAAGGCGCAGCCGCTTCCTCTGCCGGAGGCTGGGGAACAGCTGCATTCTTCTTGGGACGTCCCCTCTTCCGCTTGGGCTGAGCCTCAGCCTCCGGAGCGGGTGCGGGCTCCTGAGCAGCAGCGGCCGTACCGTCAGCAGACTCCTTTGCCGGAGCCTCCTGAGGCTGTGCCGCGGATTTTCTGCGCTTGCGGAGCTTGGGACTCTCCTTGCTCTGAACTGCCTGCTCGTCAAGGATCTTATAAATCAGGTCCTCCTTGGACATGGAATCCGCCTTACGGATTCCCAGCTCCTGCGCTATGCTGCTGAGCTCCTCAAAGCTTTTTTCGTGTAATTCCAATATAGCGTACATCGGCGGAGTTATTTAACTGCAATAACTTCAGCCTCTGCGAGAGCCCCTTTGGGAAGAGCTGCCACCTGATATGCCACACGTGCAGGATAAGGCTCCGAAAAATACTGGGCATAAACCTCGTTGAGAGTACCGAAATCCGCCATATTCTGCAGATACACCGTGGTCTTCACCACATCTCCGAAACCGTAGCCGGCCTCGGCGAGCACATGGCCTATGTTCTTGAATACCTGATGCAGCTGTTCCTTTACACCGCCCTCGGGGAATTGTCCTGTGGCAGCGTCGATGGGGAGCTGTCCCGATACATAAAGTGTTCCGTTGGCCTCGATTGCCTGGCTGTAGGGTCCTACTGCTGCAGGAGCAAGAGGAGAAGCAATAACTTTTTTCATTGTAGTAAATATTTTAGTTAATAAATTATAATTCTGTCTAATTGTCCCACTGGGACGATCCCTTACGGTAGGAGAGCAGGTCTGCCAGAGCCGCTGCCTTGGCATTGATTCTGAAACTCCACTGCTTCCACTGGCCTATGGGCACCCAGGAGAAGGATATCTGGAAACAGTGCAGGTCATAAGTGGCGCTCACCTGCGTGGTCGTCAGCCTCATCTTGGTCAGGTCAAAGCCTGTCGTAAGGTTGAAGTTCAGGGCCTTGGTGATTTTCACCTGGCCGTTGATGTTCAGTGTCTGATTGTGATTATTCCTGACTATAAGCTGATTGTTGCTGTACTGATAAGTCTTGGAATAATTATAGGAGTAATTGAAAGAGACGGACCAGGGTACCTCCGGATTGAGATAATAGATCCATCCGCCCGGGATATACTCACCTGTTACCGGATGATAGTAGACCCTGGTGTATGCCGGAGACTCTCCTGTCATCTTGACTCCGCCACCACCGCCCGAGGACGATGAGGATCCGTCATTGCCCTTGCCCTTACCCTCGCCGGAGAGGCTGAATCCCAGGGATACATTGGCATTGGTAAGACGCACCAGCCGTCCCGGCATCACCGTCACGTTGAACCTGTCATACCTCCTGCCGCGTCCGTCCACCGCATAAGGGTCCAGAGTCATGCCCGCCGATATGCTCACTTTCTCCAGGACGTTGGTAGTCATGCTGACATTGATGTTGGACAGTTTCATGGAGTCGGCCAGGAAATTGTAACTGCCGGAGAGATTGAGATTGTCGATGAGCTTTATTTTCCGCATTCCCGTTCCGGTCGTATCCTTGCGGTCCGCCACCTTTGCCTCTACATTGTTGCCTATCTGAAATCCGAGTGAGGCTGTCTGCCCCGGTGACGGAGGAGAATACAGGCCTCCTGACCACTTATTGTACTCCACCGTATGCTGCTCTCCATGCACGTCGGTATAGGTATACACCCTGTATCCGTTGAGAGCCGTTCCCATCTCAGGAGCATAGGAGACAGACAGCGAAGGAGATATCATGTGCCTTATAGCCTTGAGCTTGCCGCGTCTGAAATTGAACATGCCATAAAGCCTGGTGCTGAGGGATGCACTGGCAGAGAAGTCCTGAGTAATACCGAAATCCTCGAAAAGTCCGGTTCTTTCTGTCTCAAGCTTGTCCGTCTCGGGATTGTAATACTGGTTCTGGGAACTGAAGAACCAGTTCATGCCGTAAGACACGGAGGGAGTCAGGGTGAAGTACTTGAGTATGGTGAATGTAGGAAGTCCTATGGAGAAATTGTGCGTCATACCCGTCTGCATCTTGTCCCAGAAATCAGGGTCGCGCACCTCGCTGGCCTTGAAATTGATCTTGTTCTGGAGGGTGGTGTTGTAGCTCAGGGCAAACTGCTCGTACCACTTCTCGGGACCTACCCTGTTCTTCCTTCTGAAAGGATAGAAACGGTTTACGTTCAACGTAATGTTAGGCAGTGTGATGGCATAGGAGCTGTCCCTTGAATTCTGACTGTGCAGGCCGTTGATGGACAGGCTAAGTGCACTCCACGTCCTGGAATAGGAGATGGACGATGACACCTGGTTCTGGAGAGCCTCGTTGATGTCGGTATAGTTGTACTTGTTGTTCGAGGGACTGGAAAAGTTGACCGAGGCCCTGAACGATGTACCGGGACGGGCCTTGGAATCCTGGGAGTGGCTCCATCTCACGCTGAAGTTCTTGGTCTGGAAGAAATCCGCGCTTCCACGCTCGCCCGTCTGGTCGTTGGAATAGGTCAGATCGAACGTACCGTTGAACTTGTAGCGGACCTTGTAGCGGGTAGACATGTTGGCGCTCCACGACCCTTTGGAATAGAGACTTCCGGTCAGCGCCACGTCGAAATAGTCTCCCAGCACAAAATAGAATCCTCCATCCTTGAAAAAAAGACCGCGGGCCTGCTCTTCTCCGAAATTAGGGAAAAGCAGGCCGCTGGCTCTGTCCGGACGCTTGGGTACAAATCCGAAAGGCAGCATGAGAGGATACAGGGGCACATCCGCCAGCACCAGATAGGCAGGGCCGAAAACAGTCTTCTGCTTGGGCTGGGTCTCCACCTTGGCCTTGGTCATCCTCAGGTAAAAATGAGGATGGTCCGCATCGCAGACGGTATACTTGCCGCCCGAGATGTTGATGGAACGGTCCGGCAGCATGCTTAGGTTGTCTCCCATCAGTGTCCCGTCCTCCTCCTGGGTCGTCATATTCCTGATTCTCGCCTTGTTGGTCTTGAAATTATAGAACACATTGTCCATGACATACGTCTTCCCGCCCTGAGTCATCTCCGGTTTTCCGGTAATCACTCCGGCCGTGTCCGCGACACCGGCCGCATACACCACCTGACGCTCCACGTCGTATTCCATATATTCCGCAGCAAGTTTCATGTCTCCGTAGGTCACACTGGCATCTCCGTAATAATATATCATCTGCCTCCCCGAAGAGAAATCCTCTATCACCGAATCCACCGCAGTAGAAAAGGCCGGTCTGTCCAGCATTCCCTTCACCGCGGAGTCCGCCGGCACGGCCGGAGCAAACAGGGACGTAGTATCCGCGGCATCCAGCGAATCGACGGCCGCTATGGAATCCCTCACAATCATCTGCAGTCCCGCCTTCCGGAGAGAATCCGGAGTCTGGGCAGCACTTTCCTGCCACAGGGACGCTGCAACGACAAGCACTGCTGCGGCCAGCTTCAACACTATCTTATGGGACTGCATTAACTGAAAAGAGGGTGTATTTTAATCTTCGAGTGAATAACCGGCGACAAATATAGTCTTTTTTGCATTTCTAGCAAAACTCATTCCAAAGTTTTATTAACTTTGCTCCTCAAATGAAAAAGGCAATAACGATACTGCTGCTGTCAGCCATCTTTCCCACCATCCTGTCCGGATTGTGCATGAATGCTCAGAACAAGCAAGTTGTAGAGCTCAAGACTGTCGTAATAGACGCCGGACACGGAGGCCACGACCCCGGAGCCGTCAACGGCAAGGTATACGAGAAGGACATTACTCTCTCCGTCGCAAAACGGCTCGGAGACATGATAAAACGCAATTATCCCGGAGTAAAGGTAGTCTACACCCGCAGCGATGACCGCTTCGTGGAGCTGTTCCGCCGCGCTGACATCGCCAACAAGAACAACGCGGACCTGTTCATATCCCTCCACGTCAATTCCGCGGCAGACCGCTCCGCCAGAGGGCACGAGACCTTCGTCATGGGACAGGACAAGAACAGCGAGAACATGGAAATCTGCCGCCTCGAGAACAGCGTAATAGTGCTGGAGGACGACTATACCTCAAACTACCAGGGATTTGATCCCAATAATCCCGAATCCTACATCATCTTTTCCCTGCTGCAGAACGCACATCTGGAGCAGAGCCTGGATTTCGCCACCCTGGTCCAGCAGTCCGCCGACTCCGGCCCTGTCGGGAACAACAGAGGAGTCAAGCAGGCCAATTTCCTGGTCCTGTGGAAATGCACCATGCCCGCGGTTCTGATAGAGATGGGCTTCATCTCCAACACCGGTGACATGCGCACCCTCACCGACAAGAACAGCCAGCAGCGCATAGCGTCCAATATCTTCAAGGCCTTCCAGGCATACAAGAAAAGCTATGACACCGACATCTACCTTCCTGACTCTGAGGGACAGGGTAAGCAGACATCCGTCCAGGCAACCAGAAAAGACAGCGGGAAATTCGGCATTCAGATACTGGCATCCTCCTATCTTCTGCCGGATGACGCGAAGGAGTTCAAAGGGTGGAGATGCAGCCGCATCAAGTCAGGCAGGAACTACAAATACTACATAGGAGAATACTCAACACGGGACGAGGCGGTCAAGGCCCTTCCCCGGATCCGGAACAGCTTTCCGGAAGCATTCATCATCAGGTTGGATCAATAATCAGGACAAATGAGAAAAGAAGTCAAGACAGGTCTGTTCGCAGTAATCGTGCTGGCAGCCGCCCTGTTTACAGTGGAATATCTCAAAGGCCGGGATCTGTTCTCCGACACACGCACCTATTATATAAGGTATCCATATGTCGACGGGCTGCAGGTTTCCACAGCCGTCACAGTAGGAGGATTCGCGGCCGGCAGGGTATCGGACATCTCCTACAACAGGGAAACAATGGACTATACGGTGGAAGTCAGCATCTCCCGTGAATTCGGGATACCGGAGGATTCCCGCATGGAGGTATACAGCGCGGATATCATGGGCACCCGCAAGATACGGGTGGCAGCCGGGACATCCGGGACCATGGCCTCGGACGGAGACACTCTCATGGGAGAGACCGTACCTGACATGATATCCTCCCTGGTCGGAAGCATAACTCCGCTGGCCAGGAACCTGGATTCCCTGATATGCAATCTCAACCGTACCGTAACATCAGTCAATCTGCTGCTGGACGAAGAGAACCGCAACCGGATCGACCGTATCATTTACAGTCTGGAGACAATGGCAGGTGATCTCGAGGCGACCGCATCCACGGTAAAGGACAAAAGCCCTGAAATAAGCATGATCATTTCCAGGCTGAATTCCATTACGGCCAGTCTGGACTCTGCGGCAGCATCAGCCGCCGGCATGGCCTCCGATGCCAGAGCTGTAACGGCATCCCTCCGCGACGCAGGTCTGGGAGACACCGTGGACTCGCTGCGCGTCCTGATTTCCAGAATACAGGACCCCACCGGAAGTATAGGACGGATGATTACATCGGACTCCCTTCACAATTCCCTGACAAGGCTAACGAATGATCTGGATTCTCTTGTCTCCGGAATCCGGGAAGACCCCAAAAAATACATAAAAATTTCTGTATTTTGAAATAAAAATGTAATATTTTTAAAGATTAATTTTTTTTTAAATTTAATCATCTTGACTTACAAGATGTTTAAAATTTTGCAGGAATTTTTATTTTTTTTATTGGATTTTTTTACTCACTTTTGCCATTCCCTAAGCAGGGGAACGTACTAAAATTAACCATAATCAATTAAGAGTCTTCTAGGAATGAATTATAGTGAAGCATGGGATAACTGTCTGGAAATCATCAAGGATAACATTCCAGAGAGCAGTTTCAGGACCTGGTTCGAGCCTATCGAGCCGGTCAAGCTGGAGAACAGTACTCTGACCATACAGGTTCCTTCCGCATACTTCCCTGAATTCATTGAGGCACACTTCATCGACATCCTGAGCAAGACCCTGAAGAGAGTCATCGGCCCCGACGCAAAACTGGTATATGAAGTGCCGATCGTAAAGGACGCGACAGTCAGGTATCCGGCAGCCAAGCCGGCCTCCGGCATCAGCAATCCCGACATAGCACTTCCCTCCGACAAGGTTCAGAAAATCGAGGATCCATATATTATTCCGGGCATCAAGGGCATCACCGTCAATCCCAACCTGAATCCCAACTATTCCTTCGACAACCTTATCGAAGGTGACTGCAACCGCCTCGGCCGCGCCGCCGGCATGGCCATCTCCGAAAACCCGGGCAACACCGCGTACAATCCTTTTTTTGTTTACGGCGGCCCCGGTCTCGGCAAGACTCACCTGGCCCAGGCGATAGGTATCGACATCAAGGAAAGGTTCCCCGACAAGGTTGTGCTCTACGTTACGGCCAACCATTTCCAGACCCACTATATGGACGCGGTCATCAAGAATGCCGTAACCGACTTCCTGCATTACTATCAGTCCATGGACGTGCTGATAATAGACGACGTGCAGGAGTTTGCAGACAAACCCGGCACGCAGAATGCCTTCTTCCAGATATTCAACTATCTGCATCAATTGGGCAAGCAGCTCATATTCACCTCTGACCGCGCTCCTGTAGACCTTCAGGGACTTGAGCAGAGACTGCTTTCACGATTCAAATGGGGACTCACTACAGAGCTCCTTCCACCCGATATGGAGACCCGTACAGCTATCCTCAGAGCCAAGAGTTTCAAAGAGGGCATCATATTGGATGACAACATCATACAGTACATAGCCTCGAAGGTGACGGACAATGTCCGCGAACTTGAGGGGACCCTGGCCTCACTGATGGCCCACGCCACTCTGACCAAAAAGAGAATCACGCTTCAACTGGCCCAGGAAGTACTGGAGAAAATAGTTACGGTCAACCGCAGCGAAATCTCGATAAATAAGATCCGCAACACCGTCAGCGACTACTTCGGCATCACCAACGAGCTCATGCTCTCCAACACCCGCAAGAGGGAGATCGTCCAGGCCCGCCAGATAGCCATGTACCTCTGCCGCAGCCTGACAGGCAAGTCCCTCACGGCCATCGGTGCCGAGCTCGGAGGCAAGAACCACGCCACCGTCCTCCACGCCTGCGAGACAGTGGGCGACCTGATGGCTACGGACCGCTCCTTCAAGCAGTACGTGACGGACATCGAGAAAAGACTGAGATCAAACATCTAAACATCATAAGACCATGACTTCAGCACAAGTTCTCTCCCACTTCCGCGAGATCATGACCATCCCGCGCGAGTCGGGCCATGAGGAGCACATCATCGCTTACCTCCAGAAGTTCGCCGCCGACCGCGGCATGGACTGCAGGACAGA
Source organism: uncultured Alistipes sp. (assembly GCA_900550465.1). Taxonomy (GTDB): domain Bacteria; phylum Bacteroidota; class Bacteroidia; order Bacteroidales; family UBA932; genus Coprenecus. The sequence continues at coordinate 30,951 of URSC01000015.1, read as the reverse complement.
TGAGGCCGGCAACGTCCTCATCACCATACCCGCCACTCCCGGCCGGGAAAACGCCCCGACCGTCATCCTCCAGAGCCACTCGGACATGGTCTGCGAGAAGAACAGCGGGGTCGAGCACGATTTCTCCAAGGACCCCATCAAGGCAGTGGTGGAAGACGGCTGGCTGATAGCCAAGGACACTACCCTCGGAGCCGACTGCGGCATAGGCATCGCCGCCCAGCTGGCCGTGCTGGAGGACAAGGAACTGCCCCACGGCAGGATTGAGTGCCTCTTCACCACATCCGAGGAGACCGGACTGGACGGAGCATTCGCCCTGAAACCGGACTTCCTCACCGGCAACATCCTGCTCAACCTCGACTCTGAGGATGAAGGAGAGCTGTTCATCGGCTGCGCCGGAGGCATCGACACCACGGCGAAATTCCACTACACCCCTGTACCCGTACCCGCCGATAAGGTCTGTGTCAAGGCCGGATTCTGCGGCGGCATCGGCGGACACAGCGGGGACGACATAGACAAGGGCCGTTCCAACGCCGTACAGTCCCTCGCACGACTGCTCTTCCGCGTATGGAGCGAGGTTCCCGCCGTCCTCTGCTCGATAGACGGAGGCAACAAGCGCAACGCCATCGCCCGCGAGGCCTCGGCCGTGATAGCCGTAAGCCCCGGGGACGCATCCACTGTCAGGAACATACTGGAAGAGGTACTGGCCGAGCTGAAGGACGAGTACTCCGTAACTGACCCGGATATTGCTCCCGTATGGGAGAGCGGCCTCCCGGTACCGGCCGAGGCCATAGACGACAGCACCGCCTTCAACCTCATCCGAGCCCTGCATGCCGTACCCCACGGAGTGATGGCCATGAGCGCAGAGGTCAAGGGACTGGTGGAGACATCCTCCAACCTCGCCTCGGTCAAGATGCAGGAAGGCAGCATTATCCGCGTAGGCACCAGCCAGCGCAGCTCGACCAACTCCGCCCGCCGCAACGCCGCCTCCCGCATTGAGGCCGCATTCAGCGTAGCCGGAGCCGAGGTCACCCACGAATCCGAATACCCCGGCTGGAAACCCAGCCTGAAATCCCATATCCTGGAAGTCTGCAAGGCCTCCTACCGCCGCCTCTTCGGCAAGGATCCCGTAGTTCGGGCCATACACGCCGGACTGGAATGCGGACTCTTCCTTGACAAATACCCTCACCTGGACATGATATCCTTCGGTCCCACCCTGCGCGGAGTACACGCTCCCGGAGAGAGACTGGATCTGGCCAGCCTGGACCGTTTCGTCCTGCTGCTGGAGGATGTGATCAGAGAATGCAGATAACCCCACAGCGCCATGAGTGAGAAACGTCATCTGCAGATAGCCCCCTCCATCCTCACCTCGGACTTCACCCGTCTGGGAGAGACCCTGGAGATGCTGAATTCCTCCCAATGCGACTTCATCCATCTAGACGTGATGGACGGGGTCTTCGTTCCCAACATATCCTTCGGATTTCCGGTCATCCGCAACATAGCGAAGAAGGCCGCCAAACCCCTGGACGTACACCTGATGATTGTGGACCCGGACCGGTACATCGGAGTGCTGCGCGACGCCGCTCCCGAGTACGTCACCGTACACTACGAGGCCTGCACCCATCTGCACCGCAGCCTGCAGAACATCCGCGCCAACGGCATGAAGGCCGGCGTGGTGCTCAACCCGCACACCCCCGTGTCGTCCCTCGAATACATAGCCGAATTCTGCGACATGGTCGTCCTGATGTCGGTCAACCCCGGTTTCGGAGGCCAGTCCTTCATCGAGAGCACCTACCGCAAGGTTGCCGAGACCAAGGAGCTGCTGCTCCGTACCGGCTCGCACGCCCTCATCGAGATTGACGGCGGCGTCAACCTCACCAATGCAGGAGCACTCCGCGATGCCGGAGCCGATGTGGTGGTCACCGGGAACGCCGTGTTCGCGTCCGAGGATCCGATTGCGACAGTAGAACTGTTCAAGTCCCTGTAGCGGGACCTACAGCACGTACCTTATTTCCTTAAAATAATACTTAACCCCCCGTCCGTCTTCGTGTACGACCACAAGACGGGCGGTTTTTCTCTCTACCCCGAGGATTGTGCCGCGGAAGCGCACGGGAGCTCCGCCTGTGAAATATTCCGTCTCCTCGAAATCCGAGAGCACCCCCCTGCGGTAGAGCAGAGCCTCATACTCTTCGTCCAGCCCCGGTACGCGGCCGTCCTTTCCTATTGCCCTGTAGAGGGAAAATATCTCCTCCAGCACCTGCGGCAGCTCGGCATGCGGGTCCAGCGGCGGCAGGGGTCTCTTCTCCTCCGGAACGGTCTCATCCAGAGCGAGAAGGAGCGAGGTGGGATTCGGCAGTTCCGGAGAGAAGACCCGCTGGTTGATGTTGAGGCCTATACCCGCTATGCTGACTGCCAATGTGTCACCCTTAAGGGTGTTCTCCAGGAGCATCCCGCAGACCTTCCGGTCGCTGATATAGACGTCATTGGGCCATTTGACCCTGACCCCGTCCAGTCCCTTGCCCTGCAGATACCTCGCAATTCCCACCGCACAGGCCTGGGAGAGGACGAACTGGTCCGCTGCCCTGAGCCCCAGTGGCTTGAAAAGGATTGAGAACATCAGATTCTCTCCTCTGGCGCTCTCCCAGCGGTTGCCCCTCTGTCCCCGTCCCGCCGTCTGGAACTCAGCGCACCAGACTTCCATGTCCTCCGCAGCCTCCCTACCCCTCCAGGCATCGAGATTGGTGGAGTCCGTCATATTTTCCCAATGAATATTCATGGCACAATTTTTATATTATTATCTTTGCACGGCAAAATTAGGAAAATATTTATGACAGACATCGACATCATAGCCGAGGCTATGCTTGAGAAGAAGGCGAAGAATGTGTGCGCCCTCGACCTGAAGAAGATAGGAACAGCCATCACGGATGCTTTCGTGATATGCAACGCGGATTCCACCACCCAGGTGGCCGCCATTGCGGACAACATAGAGGAGATGATGATTGAGAAGGCCGGACGGAAAGTGGTCAGGGCCCAGGGCAAGGAAAACGGGTTCTGGGTGATTCTCGACTACCTCAACGTCGTGGTGCATATCTTCCAGACCGAATACCGGAACTTCTACCGCCTGGAGGACCTCTGGGCAGATGCGGACCGCAAGGATTATAAGGATGAACAGTAAAGACAATATGAACACCCCTCAGAACAAGAACACAGGCAATACAGGAAACAATAACCGCAGACCGGGAGGCACCCCCGGCCCCGTCCGTCCCATGCGCGGGCTGATGTGGGCCCTGTATGTCATCTTCGGCATCGCGATGATATGGATAGTGCGGAACTACTCCGGCTCCGACCCCGTCAAGACCGAGTGGCTCACAGTCAAGGAGAGCATGATCCCGCACGGAGACGTCGAGAAGATCACCTACATCACCAATCTGCACAGGGCAGAGGTCTACATCCGCAAGGACTCGCTCTCCAAGTATGTCAACCGCTATTTCGGAGGCCAGACCCCGGCGGCCGGACCTCATTTCTACTTCATAGTCTCCTCCAACTTCAACGCCGAGGAGAATTTCGAGGAGGCCCGCATGGAGCTGCCCGCCGCCCAGCGGTTCACCATATCCACCGAGGAGCGCAACAACTACTTCGGCCAGATCTTCGACTGGATCATCTTCCCCCTGCTGCTCTTCGGCCTGCTGTGGTTCATCATGTTCCGTCCCATGCAGAAGAATATGGGCGGAGGGCCGGGAGGCGGCATCTTCAATGTCGGTAAGTCCCAGGCCAAGCTGTATGAGAAAGAGAACAATGTGAAGGTTACCTTCAAGGATGTCGCAGGTCTGGAGGAAGCCAAGGTAGAGGTGATGGAAATAGTAGACTTCCTGAAGAATCCCCAGAAATACACGGCCCTCGGAGGAAAAATCCCGAAAGGCGCCCTGCTCGTGGGCCCTCCGGGCACGGGAAAGACCCTGCTGGCCAAGGCTGTGGCCGGTGAGGCCAACGTGCCTTTCTTCTCCATCAGCGGCTCCGACTTCGTGGAGATGTTCGTCGGTGTGGGAGCCTCCCGCGTGCGCGACCTCTTCCGCCAGGCCAAGGAGAAGGCCCCCTGCATCGTATTCATCGACGAGATAGACGCCGTAGGCCGGGCCAGGAGCAAGAATGTCGGCTTCTCCTCCAATGACGAAAGGGAGAACACCCTCAACCAGCTGCTCACCGAGATGGACGGCTTCGGCACCAACTCAGGAGTCATCATCCTCGCGGCCACCAACCGCGCCGACATCCTGGACAAGGCCCTCATGAGGGCCGGCCGCTTCGACAGACAGATCCACGTGGACCTGCCCGAGCAGAACGAGCGCCTGGAGATATTCAAGGTGCATCTGCGCAAGGTCAAGCTGGTGGAGAACTTCGACATGGAGTTCCTGGCCAAGCAGACCCCCGGCTTCTCCGGAGCGGACATAGCCAACGTCTGCAACGAGGCCGCACTGATAGCCGCCCGCAAGAACAAGAAGGCCGTAGACCGCCAGGACTTCCTCGATGCCATCGACCGCATCGTAGGCGGACTGGAAAGACGCAGCAAGATCATATCGCCCGCAGAAAAGCGTACCATAGCATACCATGAGGCAGGCCACGCCACGGTAAGCTGGTGGCTTCCCAATGCCAATCCCCTGCTGAAAGTCACCATCATACCCCGCGGAAACGCCCTCGGTGCCGCCTGGTACCTGCCCGAGGAAAGGCAGATAACCACCACCGAGCAGATGATGGACGAGATGGCCGCCACCCTCGGAGGCCGTGCAGCCGAGGAAATCATCAACGGAAAGATATCCACCGGAGCCATGAACGACCTCGAGAAAGTCACCAAGCAGGCCTACGCCATGGTCACCTACTTCGGCATGAGCGACAAGGTGGGCAACATCTCCTTCTACGACTCGTCGGGAAACTCCGGCTACAACCTCAGCAAGCCCTACAGCGAGAAGACCGCAGAGCTGATCGATGCAGAGGCCAAGGGCTTCATAGACCAGGCCCACACGACAGCCCTGAAAGTGCTGCGCGAGCACATGGACGGCTTCATCAGGCTGGCCGAGATGCTGCTCGAGCGCGAGGTCATCTTCACAGACGACCTGGTCAAGATATTCGGAGAACGTCCCGGCGGACAGAAACCGCAGAGTATCACCGACGGGGCTACAGCCCCCGAGGCCACAGCCACGGCCTCTGCCTCAGCCGGAACTGACACCGCCGGAGTCACCTCTTCCACCGCAGACATAGCCGAGCCTCATGAAGAACCTGCTGACCAGAACGCTTAGCGGAGCCGTTTTCCTGGCTCTCTTCCTGGCAGCCCTGCTGTGGCATCCGGCCGCCTACGCCGTACTGTTCATCTTCGCGGTGACGGTAATGATGACCGAATACCTCAGAATCACCGTAGGACCTCACGAAAAGGCCGCAAAGGCCATTGCCATAGTCACAGGCATCCTCACTTTCCTGCTGACGTTCCTGTGCTGCGGCTACGGCCTGGACCGGAAGTGGCTGCTGGTACTGCCGGTGCTGGTATCCCTGATTTTCGTGGCCGTGCTTTATGCCCGCGAGGGGGAAGCCTACCGCACCACTCCTTTTATACTGACCTCCCTGCTGTACATCGCCCTGCCGTTCGCATTGACCGGCATTATCGTATTCTCCCCCGAGGGGGACTTCGACGGGCGGGTGCTGCTGGCCGTGATGATCATCATCTGGAGCTCGGACGTAGGGGCCTACCTGAGCGGTATGGCCTTCGGACGCAGACACGGGCACAAGCTCTTCCCCTCCATCTCCCCCAACAAGACCTGGGAGGGGTATTTCGGAGGGCTGGTGCTGGCCCTGGCCGCCGGCTGGTGCATAGGGCATTTCGCACTGGTGGACTTCCCCTGGTACCACTGCCTGGCTCTGGCGGTACTGATCAACGTGACTTCTACAGTCGGGGATTTGGCAGAATCGCAATTAAAACGTAACTTTGGGGTCAAGGACGCCGGACGCATCATGCCCGGGCACGGAGGACTGCTGGACCGGTTCGACGGAGCGCTGCTGGCATTTCCGGTGACTGTCCTGTATATCGTATTGTTCGGATTGTAATACTGAAAGTCATGAAGATACACAAGGAAGGAGCGACTACGATACTTATGGCCCTCATCTTTGCCGTACTGCTCGGCGGCACATCGCGGTATTTCGGAGCCCCGCCGGTCCTGTACTGGATACTGTTCAGCATACCCATGGGACTTGCCGTATTCTTCATCTGCTTCTTCCGGGAACCTAAGCGCACACCCACAGGTGACAGCCGGAAAATCACAGCTCCTGCCGACGGCAAGGTGGTGATAATCCAGGAAGTGGAGGAGCCGGAATACTTCCACGGCCGCAGACTCCAGATATCGGTGTTCATGTCCTTCTTCGATGTACACGTCAACTGGGCCCCTGTATCCGGCATCATATCCTTCTACCGCTATCATCGCGGCACATACCTTGCAGCCTGGCACTCCAAGTCATCCACCAAGAACGAGAGGACGACCATCGTCTTCAAAAACGAGGACGGGACCGAGGTGCTCTGCCGCCAGATAGCCGGACTCTTCGCCCGCAGAGTGGTATGCTACGCAGAATACGAGAAGCCGTTCAAGGCCGGACAGCAGATAGGATTCATCAAGTTCGGTTCGCGGGCCGACGTATTCCTGCCGCTCGGGACCAAGGTCAATGTGGCCGTAGGAGACAAGGTCAGGGGAGCTGAGACCGTCATAGCTGAGCTCGCGGCACCCGGGACCGATGCCAACCTGAATACAAACAAATAACACCATACGCCCATGAAAAATTACTACCAAGCCAACCGGGAGAGATTTCTCTCCGAGCTGTTCGAACTGCTGAGGATACCATCCATCAGTTCGGACCCCGCACACAAGGACGATATGTACGCCTGCGCCCGCAAGCTCACCTCCCTGCTCAAGGAGGCCGGCGCGGACAGAGCCCAGGTATATGAGACGACGGGGCATCCCGTAGTCTACGCCGAGAAGATTATCGACCCGTCTCTGAAGACGATTCTGGTCTACGGCCACTACGACGTGCAGCCTGTGGACCCCATCGAGCTGTGGAAGTCCGCTCCCTTCGAGCCGGAGATCCGCGACGGAGCCATCTACGCCCGTGGTGCCAACGACGACAAGGGTCAGTCATTCATGCACATCAAGGCTTTCGAGTATCTGGTGCGCAACGGACTCCAGAGGCACAACATCAAGTTCATCCTCGAGGGTGAGGAAGAGATAGGCTCTCCCTCCCTGGCCAAATGGGCCGAGGAGCACAAGGACCTGCTCGCATGCGACATCATGCTCGTATCCGACACCACCATGATAGGTGAGGACGTACCTTCCATCAACTGCGGCATGCGCGGCCTGACCTACATGGAGATAGAGGTCACCGGCCCGAACAAGGACCTGCACTCCGGCCACTACGGCGGAGCTGTGGTCAATCCCCTCAATGCCCTCTGCAAGATAGTGGACGGTCTCATCGACGCCGACGGACACATCACCATCAAGGGATTCTACGATGACGTGGTGGAGCTGTCCAAGGCAGACCGCGAGCTGCTGGGCCGCGCACCCTTCGACCTGGACGAGTACAAGAGATTCCTGGACATCCCCGAGGTGGACGGAGAGAAGGGCTACACCACCCCCGAGCGCACCGGCATACGCCCCTGCCTGGATGTCAACGGCATCTGGGGCGGCTTCACCGGCGAGGGCGCCAAGACCGTCATCCCCACCACGGCCCATGCCAAGATATCCATGCGCCTGGTACCCAATCAGGACTGGAGGCGCATCGCCGAGCTCTTCGCAGAGCACATCGAGAGCCATGTGCCCAAAGGCGTGCGCGTCAAGGTGACCACCCACCACGGCGGAAACGGATTCCTGATACCCATCTCCTCCCCTGCCTATCAGGCCGCATCCAGAGCCATCTATGAAGTTTACGGCATAGAGCCCGTGCCCAGCCGGGGCGGCGGTTCGATTCCTATCCTGGCCGAGATGCAGCAGATACTCAAGGCAGACCCTCTGCTCATAGGCTTCGGACTTGAAAGGGATACGATTCACTCGCCCAACGAGAGCTACCTGCTGTCGCAGTTCGAGAAGGGCATGGAGTCGATAGCTCTCTTCTACAAGTATTTCTAGTGATCAGATAAACACCGGGGGTGCCGCGAAGTCCTCAGATTTCCGGCACCTTTCTGCAAATAGCACCAAAACAATGAATTACACCGAACTTTACGAAAATATCCGGCGCAAAGGCTCCTTCCTCTGCGTAGGTCTGGACACCGATCCTGCGAAGATTCCCGCCTGCGTCAGGGAGCGTCACGGAGATGCCTCCATGCTGGCCTTCAACAAGGCTGTCATCGACGCAACTGCCGCATACGCCGTAGCCTACAAGCCCAACATAGCCTTCTACGAGGCTGAGGGCGTCTCCGGCTGGCAGCAGCTGGCTGAAACCGTCCGGTACATCCGCTCAACCTATCCCGACATCTTCATCATAGCAGATGCCAAGCGCGGAGACATAGGCAACACTGCCGACCGCTATGCCAGGGCTTTCTTCGAGACCATGGATTTCGACGCCGTCACCCTCGCGCCCTACATGGGTTCCGACTCCATCCGGCCCTTCCTCAAACGTGAAGGCCGATGGGGCATCGTACTCGCCATGACCTCCAATAAGTCTGCGGAGGAATTCGAGACCCTTACCGTATGCAGCGCATCCGGCCATTCTCACCCGGATACCGCTCCCATGCCCCTGTACGAACGGATAATCCGCGACACTGTCAGCAGCGTGGACTCCGAGTTCGGAGACTCACGCAGCCGGCTGATGTTCGTCGTCGGTGCGACCCGCCCCGAAAAGCTCGCAGAGATCCGCCGCTACTGCCCCGACCATTTCTTCCTCGTACCGGGAGTAGGCGCACAGGGAGGCTCACTCGAAGAAGTGGCCCGCCACGGCCTCAACTCCCACTGCGGCCTGCTGGTCAACTCCTCCCGCGGCATCATCTACGCCTCTTCCGGAGAAGACTTCGCGGAGGCCGCCGGAGCTGCTGCCGCTGAACTTGCCGCACAGATGCGCGCGCTCCTTCGGTAGCCTGCATCGTCGGAGCAGCAGACTGAATCCTGCGGCACGCACGTTTTGCACAACTTCACGATTAACAACATCTTACGAAAACAGCATGTGCTTTCGTAAGGCAGTGACCGTCAGGGCTTTGAAGAATCACCCCGTGCCACGAATTCATCTCGAAGACTCGCGCGAACATGAAAATATGAAATGGCTATCCGCAAAAATACCACTTGGCCGCATGGCGAATTCCGGCCAATACAAATGTTTTGGCGTCACTTAACTGAAACGCTCGGCCAATCAATGCAATACCCTTCTGAGTGTGTCTTGAGAACAACTGCCGGTCATTCTGTAAAATTCCAGTACGGTCAATTGCGTACTTCCCCCATGCAGTACACTCTACCTCATTTCCAGCTTTTCATGAGTGACAGCCAAATACACCAACAACAGGCATATTGACATAGAAAAGATTTTTTCAAAAACCTCTGTCCGTAAAACCACATACACTACAAGCAATATGATGGTAAGTACAATCAACAGGACTACAATTTTTTTATTTCTTTTCATTTCTCAACGTACTTAATTTATTTGCTTTGCCGAGGCGTGAAAAGTATAAATGACGAAGTCAAATATACGGATAATCCGTATAAAGAGTAGGGAAAACGCGCTGAACTCCTAGGCGTAGTGAATCTCCACGACCTTGCCGATGGACTTGAGGCTGGAGGCGAGACGCTCTATCAGTTTCAGCTTCAAGGTGGTGTCGATGGGCAGTCCCTCGTGGGCCTTGTTGACTCCCTGTCCTACGAAAAATGTGATGTGGGTGGCCTCCTCGAGCAGCATCTCCGCCAGGAGGGAGGCTCCGTCCTGTTTGGTGAACATCTTGGGGGTGAGGTCGTTGGGCGATATGTATTTCTCAGTAAGCTCCAGCAGGCGGCGCAGGGTAATCACGCCCTCGGTCGTCAGGTCTATGCCATCGATGTGACCGATGGGCGGGATATCCTTGTCGGGAAAATCGAGGCTGGTGGTGACCTTCTTGCCCAGATATCGGGCCACTATCTGGGAGCTGGTGCCTCCGCAGACCACCTTCCTGCTGTCGCCCTCCATAAACTTGCCGACATAGTAGTCGTCGTTCTCCTTGTTCACCGGAGGGCCCACCATCAGGTTGACGTGCAGGGCCTCGCGCATCTTCAGCGCGGCCACGGTCGTGTCGTCGCCCGGCTTGTCCATGTACAGGTCGTTGCAGGCGGCCGCCAGCAGCCAGGCCACACAGCGGGCGGACATCTCCGGCCGGATATTGCGGTCCAGATGCTCCATGATCTCGCGACGGTCCCAGCCGAAATTGAGCACCCGTCCGATACCGGCATGGATGGTGCCGTCGGACATGACCATCACCACATCCCCGTCACACAGCGACAGTTCAGAGTGATAGACCTTCTTGCCCAGCACATCCAGGGGCTTGCGGTCGAAGTCGATACAGTGACCGTCGTGATAATATATCGCCTGAGGATTGTCGAACTCGAAGAGGTAGCCGTGACCGGCGGAGTCCACGTGAATCACCGAGAATGTCGAATAGGCCACTCCGCGTACCTTGCACACCGGCAGGGTCTGGATCATGGTCTCGATACAGTCCTCGATGGGGATGTTGTTGGACACCATCGTGCAGAGAATCTTGGACGAGAGGGTGGAGAGGATGTTGGCCTTCACCCCGCTGCCCAGCCCGTCAGCCAGAACGAGGGTGGTATAGCCGTCGACCGTAACCCCCTCCACATTGTCCCCGCAGAGCTCTTCCCCGTACTTGTTCAGGGAAACGTATCCGTATTCTATAAACAGTTCCTTCATAACATATCCATGTGAGTGTCAGGCTTTCCCTTCCGACTTCTCCCTCTCCTCCTCTTCCTGCATGAGGGTCTTCTTGAGCTTGAGCAGGGCTACCTTGGTCTCGGCCGTAGTCTCACCCAGCAGGGAGGCTATCTCCTGGGCCACGCGCATCTGCTTCTTGATGACGTCGTCGGTAGTGGACAGGGTCTCCATACGCATTTTCCCCAGCTTCTCGCTGTACTGCACCTCATCGGTTATATCCTTGAGGATGCCGAAGAGAGCGCGGTTGCTCTTGAGGATGCTGATGGACAGGTCTATGTGCTTCTTAGTCTCGGACACGTACATCTTCTTGCGCACATACTGCTTCCCGGAGTTCTGGGCTATGAGAAATTCTGTGGGATTGAAGAAGTCCACAGCAGGCAGGCCCTTGACATTGACGGTGGTGATGCCCAGGAGCTCGCGGGCCTTGGCGTTGATATCCACCACATTCATGTCGCTGTCCAGGACGACGATGCCCTCGGGGCTGTTGTGGATGATCTCGTAGGACATGGACTCCGCCCTCTCTCGCATGTAAGGCAGACAGATATCGATGTCCGCATAGCCGTTGAAGACAGCCCAGGCTTTCTCGCGGCAGGTAGGATATCCGCAGGAGCCGCAGTTGAGCTCGTCCTCGGGCTTGAACTTGCCGGTACGGTGCAGTATCTCCTCTATCTGCTCCGGCGTGGGCACCAGACTCCTGTTCTCAATTCTGGGATAAGCGGCCGTAATATCCACAGTGTATTCACGGTCTCCCTCCCTCTCGGACGGCAGTACCTCGCACTCTCTACGCACATACCTTTTCACATCCACTGTGGCCCGCACTCCCTCTCCGTCTCCGACCAGGCTGCACGGCCCGCTCACACAGGCATTCTCGCACATATTCATCTCGAAGAACACTCCGCTGACCTTGTCGATGTGCTCCAGGGTATTGACACAGTTCTGCGGACCGTCCACAGCCACATAGTCATAGCCCTGGGGACGGGCCTCGAAGGAATGGATGATGCCGCGGCGTATCGGATAGGACTTGCTGCGGTTGGCAGGAGCCTCCCCGGAAATGCCGGTACACCCGTATCTCTCTCCCTCCAGGGCCACGGTATCCGGCAGGGGGAAGGTCAGTCCCCTCTCCACCATCAGCCGCCGCAGGTCCTCGAAGGTCAGCACTCCTGAGATAAGGCCGCTCTCCTTCGCCTCCCTCTTCTTGGCTATGCACGGGCCAATGAATATCACCTTGCAACCGGGGAATCTCTGTCTCAGTATCTTGGCATGGGCAATCATCGGAGAGTCCACCGGCGCCAGGTACTTCAGGGCATCCGGATGGTACTCCTGGATGAGGCGGCAGAGAGCAGGACAGGCAGAGGTGATGAAATTCTTATACTGCCCTGTGGCAATGCACTTTGCGTATTCCTTGGTCACAGCATTGGCCCCTACGGCGGTCTCCTCGGCGAAGGCAAAGCCGAGCTTGAGCAGCACGGCCTCCATCTGAGCGAAGCTCTGAAGACGGAAGGACGATATGAACGAAGGCGCAATGCTCGCCACCACATTGTCCCCGGAAAGCAGGAGAGCATCCACCTCGTCTTTCTCACTGTGGACAATCTTTGCATTCTGAGGACAGACCACAGTGCAGCGTCCGCAGAGGATACACCTTTCCTTGATGATCTGGGCCTGATGGTTCTTGACCTCAATGGCCTTTACCGGGCACTCCCTGAGACATTTGTAACAGTCCTTGCACCGGGCTTTCTTAAACTCGAGATATTCTTTCATAAGTCTGGATTGTCAGTAGCGCGGCCCTCATTACGGCTGGGGCAGGCCGAGTCGGGGATATATTTCCGTGAGGAATTTTTCCTCGATATTGTCCTTATTCACACACCGGACGAACACGTCCGCGGAGCCGTCGAGGGCCTCCTCGGTCCTCATGACGACCCCGTCGGCGCACTGTCCGAAACAGAAACTGGCCTGAAGCTCGATGAGCTCCTCCACATCGTACTTACGCAGCATCTCCTTCATACCTTCGACCACGTCGTAGGAGCCTTTGAGGTGACAGGAACTTCCTATGCAGATTTTAACTATCATTATCCTGTGTTGTATCGCGGATTACTGTTTCATTGCCTCCACCTCTTCGGCCGTCATGGGCTTGTAGAGCTTGCCGAGCCGGCGTTTCCCGTCCGGAGTGATCAGGTAGTCCTCCTCGTTGCGCAGGCCGCCGAAGCCCTTGAACTTCTCGATCTCGTCGTAGTTGAGGAAGTCCTTGAACTTACCCTGGCTCCGCCACAGGTCGATGAGTTCCGGAATGAAGTAGATACCGGGCTCGATGGTGAGTACGAAACCGGGCTCCAGGGGACGGGCCAGGCGCAGGGACTTGAAACCGAAGGTAGCGCTCTTGGGATGACCGTCGTAGCCGACCCACACCTCGCCCAGGTTCTCCATGTCGTGTACGTCCAGTCCCATCATGTGGCCCAGACCGCAGGGGAAGAAGATGGCGTAGGCACCCTCGTGGGCCACCTCCGCGGGATCTCCGGTCACCAGGCCTATGCTCTTGAGGTCGGCGGCGATGGTCTCGGCCGCCTTGAGATGCACGTCTCTGAACGCGACACCTGGCCTGAGGGCATCCACAGCCGTCATATGCGCGTGCAGGGCCATATCGTAGATCATCCTCTGCTGATCGGTGAAGCGCTTGCTGACAGGAGCTGTAGACGATAGGTCGCCGGCATAATGCAGGGCGTTCTCGGCACCGGCATCGAGCAGGAAGAGGTCGCCTTCCTGGAGGATGTTGCCGTGGTAATGGTTGTGCAGGGTCTGGCCGTTGACCGTGGCAATGACAGGGAACGACAGGCCGGCACCCTTGCGCAGGGCTATCTCCGTTACGGCAGATGCCACCTCGGCCTCGGATATGCCGGGGCGCACCATCCGCATCATGGTCCGGTGCATCTCCACCGAGATATCCACGGCCTCCTCGATCTGGTCAATCTCGGCGGGAGACTTGTGGTTCCTCATATTGACCACTGACTTTATGAAGGGTATGGACACGTTCTCGGACTGAGCCTGTCCGGGAAGTCCGGTAAGGTCGAAAATCCTGAGAGTATGCTCAGGCCTGTATGTCGGAAGGAAATGTACCATCCGGCCCTTGTTCATGGCTCTCTGCACCTGGTCCTTCAGCCTGTCGGCCGGCTCGATCCTGTCGACTCCGGCCTTATCGCATTTCTCCCGGAGAGTGGGCTGGCTGCCCATCCACACTATATCATCTATCGTCAGCTCGTCTCCGAATACGGTGGAAACTCCCTCGTCTATGTCCACCAGCGCCGCCAGCCCGGGGAAATCCAGGCCGAAGAAATAGAGGAAGGTGGAATCCTGACGGTAGGGATAGGTGTTGTCGGTGTAGTTCATCCCGGACTCATCGTTGCCCAGGAAAAGGAGAAGTCCGGTCTCGCCGTGGTATTTCATGTCGGCCACCAGACGCGCTCTCCTCTCTATATAAGTCTCTCTGGAAAACATGGCAGTATTTTTATATGTTGTACTGACTTCAAAGATACGAATTATAATTTATTTTACCTACATTTGTACCGCAACTCAATTTAAAATATGACCATGAAAAAGAACCTGCTTTTTTCCCTTATCCCCGCAGCAGTACTTTCCCTTACGGGCTGCGGAAGCAACAATTCCAACAACAGTCATCAGGTACCGGCTCCTGAACGGGAATACGTCATAGTCGTTCACGGCGGTGCCGGGGAGATGGGCGGCCAGGCCGACAACCCGGAGATAGCCGCCAAATACTACTCCGCTCTCGACACGGCCCTCAATATAGGACGCGAGGTGCTTGACGGCGGCGGCAACGGAACAGAGGCTGTCAAGGCCGTCATACGCTACTTCGAGGGCAACCCTCTGTTCAATGCCGGGATCGGAGCGACCATCTCCGCAGAAGGCTACTTCGAGCTGGACGCCGCCATCATGGAAGGCAAGGACCTCAGCGCCGGAGCGGTAGCAGGAGTGCGCCATGTAAAGCACCCCATTGACGCCGCATACGCCGTAAAGACCGCTTCGCCCCATGTAATGCTCAGCGGTACAGGAGCTGACCGCTTCGCCGAGGAGCAGGGCCTCGAGACAGTGGAGGACAATTCCTATTTCGCCACTCCCCGGACCATGAAATGGGTAAAGGAATTCCAGGCCAAATCCAAGAAGAACGGCACGGTAGGCTGCGTGGTTCTCGACTCTGAGGGCAATCTGACCGCAGGCACCAGCACCGGCGGCATGTTCGGAAAGAAATGGGGCCGCATCGGCGATGCTCCCGTCATCGGAGCCGGCACCTACGCCGACAACGAAGGAGTCGCAGTCTCCTGCACCGGCCACGGCGAGTATTTCATCCGCCACTCCGTGGCATTCAACCTCAACGCCAGGTACAAATTCCTCGGCGAGAGCCTCGAGGATGCCGCTCACCACATCATCTTCAATGAACTCAACCGCGAGGAGGGCAACGGAGGCCTTATCGCCGTCGACAAGGACGGAAACTTCACCATGCCTTTCAACTGCAGCGGAATGTACCGCGGATACCTATATAAAGAAAAGGAATCAGGAAAAATTTTCGAAGCATACGGAATATCCGATAAAATGGTTGAAAAACAATAATATAAAATGAATCTTTCTAAAACATTCTCACTGGCGGCCGCTGTCACTGCGTCAGCCTTTTTATTCACCGCCGCCGCTCAGGACGGGAAACTTACCCTCGAG
Source organism: uncultured Alistipes sp. (assembly GCA_900550465.1). Lineage (GTDB taxonomy): Bacteria > Bacteroidota > Bacteroidia > Bacteroidales > UBA932 > Coprenecus. The sequence continues at coordinate 15,315 of URSC01000015.1, read as the reverse complement.
GACATATATAAGAATTACGAGTATTCGTCCAAGGGAGTGAGGGCATTCCGATGGGCTGAGGACGGCCATTCATTCCTCACCATAGAGAGGGACGAAGCCACCGGAGGACAGAATATTGTCCTCAATGACATCAGAACCGGGGAGAAGGCAGTCACCGTAGCCGCATCCTCCCTCATCCCCGAAGGATGGGACCGCCCGCTGACCATCAACGGCTACACCTGGTCGCCCGACGGCTCGCAGCTGATGATCTACACTGACGCGCAGCGCGTATGGAGGACAGCCAAGAGAGGCAATTACTGGCTTTACACCCCCGCTTCGGGTGAGCTCCGCCAGCTCGGCCTCCCGGGCTTCGAGCCCTGCTGGATGCAGTTCGCCAAGTTCTCTCCCGACGGAACGAAGATCGCCTACGTGTATAAGAACAACCTCTACGTGGAGAGCCTCGCCGACGGCACCGTCCGCCAGCTGACCTCCGACGGCAACGACGAGATCATCAACGGCCAGTTCGACTGGGTCTACGAGGAGGAGCTGCACCAGCAGGACGGCTGGCGCTGGAGCCCTGACAGCCGGAGCATCGCCTACTGGCAGTTCGACACCCGCGGCACCGGCACCTTCTACATGATAGACAACATCGACTCGATATACTCCACCGTCATTCCCCTGCCCTATCCCAAGGCCGGCACCACCAACTCAGCCGCCCGCATCGGCGTAGTAGACGTGGATGCCGCTGAGCCCGCCACCCGCTGGTTCGAGTTCGAGGGCGACCCGAGAGAGCACTACCTGGCCCGCATGGAGTTCGTGCCCGGCTCGGACGAGGTAATGATCCAGAGGCTCAACCGCGCCCAGAACACCGACTGGGTCTTCTACGGCAATATCCGCACGATGGAGCTCACCCCCGTGCTCACCGAGACCGACGAGGCCTTCCTCGACGTGCATGACGACATCGTATGGCTCGAGGACGGCAAGTACTTCACCTGGACCAGCGAGAGAGACGGCTGGAGACATCTCTACCGCGTATCCCGCGACGGCAGCGACATGACCCTGATCACCAATGGGGACTTTGACTACGAGAGCATCGTACGCATCGACACCGAGGGCGGCTGGGTCTACTACATCGGCACCCCCGACAGTCCCATAGACCGCTACCTCTACCGCAGCCGCCTGGACGGCAAGGGTGAGCCCGAGCGCCTGACGCCTGCCGATGCTCCCGCCGGACACCATTACTACAACATCTCGCCGGACGCCAAGTACGCCATGCACACCTTCAGCAACAGCGAGACCCCTACCGTCTACGAGATAGTAACCCTGCCCAGGCACAAGACAGTCCGCGTACTCGAGGACAACCATGAACTGGCCGCTAAGTTTGCCGCCTTAGAACTCAGTCCCAAGGAGTTCTTCCGCGTGGATATCGGCGAGGTGGTACTCGACGGCTGGATGATCAAGCCCGCCGGCTTCGACCCGTCGCAGAAATATCCGGTCATCTTCTTCATCTACGGAGAGCCCTGGCAGTCCACCGTACAGAACTCGTGGGGAGGAGGCGACCTCTGGAGCCGTTTCCTCGCCCAGCAGGGATATGTCGTGATGAGCGTCGATCCCCGCGGCACGGCTACCCCGAGAGGACATGAGTGGCGCAAATGCGTACACGGCAAGATCGGCATCCTGCCCATCGCCGACCACGCTGCGGCAGTAACCAGGCTCCTGCAGACCTACAGTTTCATGGACCCCGCCGGTATCGGCATCTGGGGCTGGAGCGGCGGCGGCTCGTCCACGGCTCACCTGATGTTCAAGTATCCCGACATCTACTCCACAGGTATCGCAGTGGCAGGGGTGTATTCCCTCTATCTGTACGACACCATCTACCAGGAAAGATACTCCGGAATCCCCTCGCTCAATCCGCAGAGTTACCATGACGGCTCGGCCATCAACTTCGCCGGAGGGCTCAAGGGCGACCTGCTGCTGATTCACGGCACAGGCGACGACAATGTCCACTACCAGTGCTGCGAGATGCTGGTCAACGAGCTCATCCGCCAGAACAAGATGTTCTACCAGCTTTCCTATCCGATGCGTACTCACGGTATCTCGGAGCGGGAGAATACGACTTATCACCTGTATCAGTCCATGTTCAAATTCTGGGAGGAACATTTATAATGAATGATTTTTTCAAATATGTGGAATGTGCGGTGACGGTGTGCGATACGGAGTGCGTGATCGTGTACCAGAACGAGAAGTCGGTGGCGGTGAACGGGGACATGCGGGGCAAGTGCATGCTCGGCTGTCACAATGAACGCTCGCGGGGCATCATCGCCCGCATCCTCTCCGAAGGCGCCACAAACTCTTACACCATCAGCAAGAAAGGCCAGCGCAAGTTCATCCACCAGACACCCTGGTACAAGGATGCCGCCGACGGCTCCGGCAGGACTGTCTCCGGCATCGTAGAACTGTCCGTCGTCATCCCGGAAGAGATGCCCCACTACGACCGGGGCTGAGTTCCGGCCGGCAGCTCGGCAGCTTCTTCACCCGCGGCACCTTCGCCGGGATGGAGGACGTGCCCATGACATTCATCCGCGCTCCTTACATCGAGCAGGTCACCGCTCCGGACGTAGAAGTCCTGGCCACGGTAGACGGCCACATCGTAGCCGCCCGCCAGCGCAACATGCTCGCCACCTCCTTCCACCCCGAGCTGAACGACGATCCGCGCATCCACCGCTGGTTCCTCGAGCACCTCGTCGGAGCCTGAAAATGACAGAGAGTGCGTCAAATTTTTTGTTTTGCGCACTCTCTTTTGTATATTCGCAGAGTTACATAAAATCTTGACAACCTTTAACGAACACCTACGAATATGCAGACCCTGTCAGACATCATCGCCTCCATCGCCTCGTTTCTCTGGGGATGGCCCCTCATCATCCTGCTTCTCGGCACTCACATCTATCTGACTGTCAGACTTAGATTCCCTCAGCTCAAAATATTCAAGGCCATCAGGCTCTCCGTCACCAAGGACAAGACAGAGCACGGAGACGTAAGCCAGTTCGGCGCCCTCGCCACAGCCCTGGCCGCCACCATAGGCACCGGCAATATCGTGGGAGTGGCCACGGCCATCACCCTCGGAGGTCCCGGAGCCGTGCTCTGGTGCTGGCTCACCGGCGTATTCGGTATGGCCACGAAATATTCCGAGGCTCTGCTGGCTGTAAAATACAGAGTGAAGATCAAAAAAGACGGGCACATCCTCGGCGGCCCGATGTACGCCCTCGAGCGCGGACTCAAGGCCAAGTGGCTCGGAGTACTCTTCGCCATCTTCGCCGTAGTGGCCTCCTTCGGCATCGGCAACATGGTGCAGTCCAACGCCATCTCCATGCTCCTCGACGAGAACCTGCACATCCCGCCCGTAGCCAGCGGCATAGTCATCACCATCCTCACCGCCTTAGTGGTGCTCTTCGGCATCAAGGGCATATCCAAGGTCTGCACCTGGCTCGTGCCTTTCATGGCCCTGTTCTACATCATCGGCTGCATAGTGATTCTTTGCATCAACTTCGAATACCTCGGCGAGACCATCCGCGTCATCGTCACCTCCGCCTTCTCGCCCCAGGCCGCCGGCGGCGGATTCGTCGGCTCGACCATCATGACCGCCTGCCGCTTCGGCATCGCCCGCGGACTGTTCTCCAACGAGTCCGGCCTCGGCTCCGCCCCCATCGCCGCCGCAGCCGCCCAGACCCGCAACCCCGTCCGCCAGGCCCTCGTCTCCTCGACCGGCACCTTCTGGGACACCGTCGTGGTCTGCGCCATGACAGGCCTCGTCCTGGTAAGCTGCGTGATAGCCCCCAACGGAATCGACTCCGCCAGCGAGACCCTGACCTCCCAGGCCTTCGGCGTCATACCGGTAGTCGGCCCGATTATCCTGAGCGTAGGCATCGTGACCTTCGCATTCTCCACCATCCTCGGCTGGTCCTACTACGGCGAGCGCTGCATCGAGTACCTCGGCGGACGCAAGGCCACCATCGTCTACCGGATACTATTCATCATAGGCATCTTCGTCGGAGCCGTCGCCAACATCTCAATAGTGTGGAACCTGGCCGACATGATGAACGCCCTGATGGCCATCCCCAACCTCATCTCCCTGCTGCTGCTCTCCGGCGTCCTCGTCCGCGAGACCCGCTACTGGCTGTGGGAGAAACGCCTCGACGAATACTCCAAGGACGACATCCCCGTCATCGACAAGTAACGGGGTATCTTTTCGCCTTTTATTCGCTATATTTGCGGGCCATTAGAACGTTTTATGATAAAAGCTCTGTTTTTCGACATAGACGGGACACTGGTCAGCTTCAGGACCCATTCGGTGCCGGCATCCACCGTCGGGGCACTGACCGCGGCGCATGAGGCCGGAGTGAGGATATTCATCTCCACCGGACGGCCCGCCCCGCTGATCAACAACCTCGACCCCATCCTGCACCTCATAGACGGCTACATCACCGTCAACGGCGCGATATGCACCGTAGGCGGGCAGACGATATCCCGCACCCCCATCGACCCTGAGGACGTGAGGACCATCCTCGGAGCCGCCGACCGCTGGGGCGTTCCCTCCCTGATCGTGGGAGAGGACCGGGCCATCGTGCACAACCACCGTCCGATCGTGGACCAGGTCTTCGGAGGCATGCTGGCCATCAAGGGCATAGACACCCGCACCACCACTGAGGAAATGCTCTCCCGCCCCATATATCAGCTTACCCCCTTCTTCGACGAGGCCCAGGAAGCCGCCGTCGTACCCCTGCTGCGGCACGCCGAGTCCGCCCGCTGGTGCGAGTATTTCTCCGATGTCATCTCCTCCGAGGCCGACAAGGGCCGGGGTATGGAGATCATCGCCGCGCACGAGGGCATCAGCCTGGCTGAATGCATGGCATTCGGGGACGGAGGCAACGACATCCCTATCCTGCGCCGCGCGGGCACAGGCGTGGCCATGGGCAATGCGGGAGTGACCGTCAAGGCCGCTGCCGACTACATCACTGACAATATCGACGCCGGAGGAGTGGCCAACGCCCTCAGGCATTTCGGCGTGATCCAATAACTCTCAAAAACTCCTACTAAGACAATGGAACATAAAAAAGATTTCGCAAAAGTCTTCATGATCGCCGGCAGCGAGCCCCTCGGCTGCTGCGGCATCCAGGCAGACATCAAGGCCGTCTCCGCATGCGGCGGATTCGCGGCCGGAGCCACCACCCTCCTCGTGGACATGAACACCACCAAGGTCAAGGGCATCCGGACCATGCCGGTGGACATCATCCTCAGCCAGAGCCGGGACTTCCTGGACGACGTGGGCGCCGACTGCATCAAGACCGGCATGCTCTATGAGAAGCAGATAGTGGAGGCCGTGGCGGGCCTGCTGCGAGAGTACCCCGACGTGCCCAAGGTCATCGATCCCGTCATGGTGGATTCCGGCGGTACGGCACTCATCCTCCAGGAAGCCATAGACGCCTACCGCGAGCTGCTTTTCCCCCAGGCTGAGATCATCACCCCCAACATACACGAGGCCCGCGTCCTGGCCGGTGAAGACATCACCCTCGACAACGTGGACCGGCTCATCCGGAAGATATCCGAAGCCGGCTGCTCGGTGATCATCAAGTCCATACCTGACGGAGACAACCTCATCGACGTCCTCTACAACCGCCGTACCGACAACATCCGCCGCTTCTCCAAGCGCCGCATCGACACCCGCAACGTCAACGGCACAGGCGACACCTTCGGTTCGGCCATAGCCACCTACATCGCCCGGAAGTACGACCTGGAGGCAGCGGTCGAAAGAGCCGAGATATTCATCAACGAATCCATAGCCTACGGCTCCGGCTACCGTTTCGGTCCCGGCTACGGCCCCGTGCATCCATTCTACCGTACGATTGACTTCTTCGAAAGGGAAGACCGCAGCTACTCCTTGAAGTAGAGCCTCTTGACCCGGCGGGAGATACTAGTCAGCACCTCGTAGGGGATGGTACCGAGTTTGTCCGAGAGCTCGGTCACGGAGATATTGTGCCCGAAGATCTCCACCTCGTCCCCTACCTGAGCGCCCGTGCCGGTGACATCCAGCATACAGGCGTCCATGCAGATATTGCCCAGGACAGGGACCCTCCTGCCCCGCACCATCATCTCCCCCACCCCGCAGCTCAGATGACGGTCCAGTCCGTCCGCGTAGCCCACAGGGATGACCGCCACGTCCGACGGCCGGCTGACCCGTCCCCTGCGTCCGTAGCCCACTGTCTGGTCCGGAGTAATCCTGCGTATCGACGCTATGTGCGTCTTGAATGTGCTCACCGGCCTCAGCCCCGGGAGCGGACCTATGCCGTACAGCCCGATGCCCATGCGCACCATATCGAAGGCATACTGGGGGAAGCGCTCTATGCCGGCGCTGTTGAGAATATGCCGCAGTATCTTATAGGAAAAATGCGGCTGCACCATCCCAGTCATCTCCCCGAACAGGCGGATCTGCCCGAGGGTAAACTCATCCTCCGCCGGGTCGTCCGCAGCCGCCAGATGGGAGAACATGCTCCGCAGCATCACCGTCCGCCGTCCTTCCATGAACTCCAGCAATTCCGGGATATCCTTCTTATCCAGGCCCGAACGGTTCATTCCCGTATTTAGCTTCAGATGCACCGGATAGCCCTCCACTCCGCCCCGGGCCAGCACGGCCTCGAAGTCCCTGAGCAGCGCCAGGGAGTATATCTCCGGCTCTAAGGAAAATTCTATCATCTGGTCAAATGCCTCCGGCTCGGGGTTCATCACCGCTATCGGCACCGTGATCCCCTTCGAGCGCAGTTCCACACCCTCGTCCGCGTAGGCCACCATCAGGTAGTCGGCGCCGCTGTACTGGAGCTGGGCCGCTATCTCCCCGGCGCCGCTGCCGTAGGAAAAGGCCTTCACCATGACGGCCAGCCGGGTCCCGCGCGGCACGCGGTTGCGCAGGATGTTGAAGTTGCCGGCCAGCGCATCCAGGTCCACCTCCAGCACCGTGGTATGTGACTGCCGGGCCAGGAAACCGCCGATGTACTCGAAGCGGAACTGCCGGGCACCCTTGATAAGAATGCCCATATCGCGGTAATCCTCCCTCTTCTCGCCGGCCAGGAAAGCCTCGGTCGTCTCATAGAAACGGGTCTGGGGCACATCGAAAAATGCCCTGCAGCGGGACAGGCAGGGACCGATGCCCACGAAACGGGTGACGCCGGCCTTGCGGAGCTGCGCCGCCACCTCCCGGTATATCGAGCCGTCCCCTCCCTCCACGTCCACGAAGTCGGAGAGGATGACCACCTTGGGACGGGCATTGTCCTGCACCGCCAGGGCTCCGAGGGCCAGGGCGAAAGAGGCGGGGTCGGAGTTATAATAATCCTTGATGAGAGTACAGCCGTTGATGCCCTCGCGTATCTCCATGCGCATGGCCACCGGCTGGAGGTCCGCCACCCTCGGAGCCAGCTGCCCGAGAGTGTAGCCGTGGCAGAGCATGAATGTCACTGCCGTCATGCAGTCCTCGAACGACGCCTCGTCGGCGAAGGGCAGGTGCAGGATGCCGCACTCCGGAGCATTGTCCCCGCTGCGGCGGTACTCCACATCCACCTCCCGGCCGGAGACGGAGATACTGCTGCCCAGGACCCTTACGTCCGCTTCGGGGGACTCTCCCCAGAGGCAGAGGGAGGTCTGCGGGCCGCATTGTTCCCGGATTATCCTTGCGGGCATGCCCTCCCGGCAGATCACCGTCCGGCATCCGGCGAAGAGCAGGGCCTTTTCCCGCATTTTCGCCTCGGGTGAAGGAAAATTCTCGCCGTGCGCATCCCCCAGATGCGTGAATACTCCGATGTCAGGACGTATGATCCGGTGCAGGCGGGCCATCTCCCCGGGTCTGGACATGCCGGCCTCTATCAGGGCGATGCGGCAGTCAGGGGTAATCTCCAGGATGGACAGGGGAACGCCGACCTGCGAGTTGTAGCTTCTCGGGCTCCGGCACAGAGGCAGGTCCTCCCCCAGAAGCTGGGCTATCCACTCCTTGACCACGGTCTTGCCGTTGCTGCCGGTGATGGCCGTAACCTCTGCCCGGCACTGCTGCCGGTACAGGGCCGCATCCTCCTGCAGAGCCTCCAGGGTATCGTCCACATACCTTATGGCTGCTCCGTCCAGGGTATCGAAAACTGCTCTGTGCTCGCTAAGTACGAAATGTCTCACTCCGCGGCTGTACAGCCGTTCCACATAATCATGCCCGTCATTGTTCTGCCCCTTCAGGGCGTAGAAGACAGTCTCCTCGGGACGGGTCACCGCACGGCTGTCGATGGATACTATCATGATGTAGCTTTTTGCAGCGCAAATTTAACGTTTTTCCCGACTTTATCATTATCTTTGTAAGATTGAAAAAACACCAATAACTGACCGTAAAATGAAAACCGCCATCCTTACAGCCATAGCGCTGTCCGCAGTCCTGACCTGCTGCTCCTGCACCTCATCCCAGGAACCATCCGCAGACAACAATACCGTCATCGGCATCTCCTGCGCCGTGACCGACAACAACTCCCGCATCGGCCGCAAATACAGCGAGGCCGTCATCAAGGCCGGAGGCACGCCGTTCCTGCTCCCCGTCACCGAGGACACCGCCGCCCTCTCCCGCATGCTGGACTGCATCGACGCCCTCATCCTGACCGGAGGCGAGGACCTCAATCCGGCCATCTACGGGGAAGCCCCTCACCCCGAACTGGGCACCGTCGATACCCTGCGCGACGGCTACGACCTGTATCTGGTCCGGACAGCGGCATCGCGCGGAATACCCGTCCTGGGCATCTGCCGCGGAGAGCAGCTGATCAACATAGCCTTCGGAGGCACCCTCTACCAGGACATCCCCACCCAGAAACCGTCTGAGATCGACCACTACCAGTCCTTCACCAACCTCAGGCCCATCCACTCCATTCACCCCGTAGAAGGCACATGGCTAGCAGACATAGCCGGCACCGGAGCCTACATGGTCAACTCCACCCACCACCAGTCCGCCAAGGACATAGCCCCCGGCTTCAGAGTGGCCGCCTGGTCCCCCGCCGACTCCATCGTGGAAGCCATCGAGTGCATCGACGGCCGTCCGATATGGGGAGTGCAGTTCCATCCCGAAGGCCTGACCGCCGGCTGCGACACCACAGCCCTCAACATATTCAGATTCATAGTCTCCAAGGGCCGCGAACACCGCTCCGGAAGGTAAGCGTTCCGGCCCGGCCTTACCGGCTGCACAGATTTTTTGCAGAAAATTTTGTAAATTCCGAAATAACTCTTACTTTTGCGCTCCCAAACCAAACAAAGGTTACGGACAGACATGGTGCCATAGCTCAGTTGGTAGAGCAAAGGACTGAAAATCCTTGTGTCCCTGGTTCGATTCCCGGTGGCACCACTTGAAAATAAAGCAGTTGGATTTAATCTGACTGCTTTTTCTTTTATATCTGGACACGGTTTTAAGGCTGGTTTGAGGGGTTCATGTAAACCGAGATGTAAACCAAAATCGGTCATGAATGCAACAGTTAACATTCTGTGTTTCAAATCAAAAACACTGGCAAATGGAGAGCATCCGCTGATGATTTGTATCTGTAAGAACAGCAAACGCAAATATATCAGCCTCGGAGTATCAGTAGCACCGCAATACTGGGACTTCCAGAAGAACAAGCCTAAACGCAACTGCCCGAACAAAATCTTGATTGAGAAACTCATCGCACAGAAAAGCAGGGAACTCTCTGAACTCGTCCTAGAACTTGAAGCGGACAACAAAGAGTACACGGCAGCTACTCTCGTGGAAAAAGCAGTAAAGCCAAAGGTGAAAGCCACCGTAGGTTCTCTGATGCAGGAGCATATAAAGGAACTTAGGGATGCAGACAGAACTGGATATGCCCTATCTATGGAGCAGGTCTACAATTCTCTCGTAAAGTTCTGCGGACATCTCGATATACCATTCTCCGACATTGACATCCAGTGGCTTAAGAAGTATGAGCAGTGGCTTAGAAGCAATGGACTTGCTGAGAACACCATCGGCATAAGATTCCGCACTCTACGCAGGATATACAACATCGCTCTGGAGAGGAAACTGGTAAAGCAAGAGGATTATCCGTTCAAATCATTCGGAGTGTCAAGACTTCACCAGAACACTCCCAAAAGAGCCGTCAATAAGGACTGTATCCGCAAAATACTGAGCTACCCAACGGAAGATAAGAGATTCTACTGTTCTCTTGCAATTGACTTGTTCAAGTTCTCCTACTTCATGGGAGGGATAAACTTTGCCGATATGGCCTACCTCACAAGAAGAAACATAATGGACGGAAGACTGGTATACAGCAGGAGGAAAACGAAGAAAATCATAAATCTTCCATTGCTGCAGGAAGCACGTGATGTTTTGAACAAGTACATAAGTGATAGCGAATACCTTTTTCCAATCTTCTTACAATACCACAAAACAGAGCAGCAGAGACGCAACAGACTTCATAAGGTTATAACAAAAGTCAATGATGCCCTAAAAGAAATCGGAAAAGAACTTGGTATCCCGATAGACCTCACGACCTATGTTGCACGTCACTCATACGCCACAGTCCTCAAACGTTCCGGAGTAAGCACAGCAATCATCAGCGAATCCCTCGGCCACAGCTCAGAGAAAGTCACCCAGATATACCTCGACAGTTTCGAGAACTCCCAGATAGATGAGGCCATGAAGAACCTGCTCTGAGTAAGTCCAGTATAAAGGCGCACTATTTTGGAAAATATTCATTTTATATACCCCTATCAAAAATACCGTTCCGATAATTCAATGTATATCAATAATATACAATTAATAACCTAATTATAAGCCACTTACAAAAACAGACAGGAACAATGCTGATTCGTACTTCGGATTGGCATTTCCTGTCATATTTATCGGACTGTGATGATTCGAAGATGAAGAAATGGCAGGAAACATGCCTCTTTATCAAGTCTATCCCGTTATATACAAGCATGTTAATCCAGAAAATTCATTTTGGAAATATCGAAAACATTGCCTAACTTCATTTCCAGATAAGCAGACCATTAGATGTACCCATATACAAAAGATTCCATTAACCGAAAACAAAGGAGGATACAATGAGACGAATACCAGTTATATGCACGACAACGATGGAGATACCGCTCATTCTCCAGATACATAGCAGACCGAGATTCTGTATTTATGAGGAGCATGAGGACGGTGACATAGAGGCTCTTTATCTGCCGTACTTTGAGAAAAGAGAAAACGACATTAGGAATGATTAGGCAGGATGAGACTGCCGATATACAGTAAAGTATGAGTTGTTCTGATTCCAGATAAGAAAAACTAAGTTGGAGACTGCATCTATTATACACTCCCTTATATGAAAGGCGAAGCCGTGATAATGGATAATCAATACGGTACAGACAGAGGTTTGCACAAAATTTGCTACATTTGCAATGAGAATACTAAAGATATACATTATGACACAGATGATACTGAACATAGAAAATCCGGACATAATACCCAGTCTGCGCAAGGTCTTAGGGCAGATTAAGGGCGTGACCGTAGAGAAAACCATAAAGGCAGAAGCCTCGGAAGACAGCAAGGAAGCAGTTCTTGAAAGCATAGCCACCGCTTACAAGGAGGTAACGGAAGCACGCAGGACAGGCAGGAAGTTACCGTCTCTTAATTCCCTTATAGAAGAACTGAAAGCGCAGTAACATGGTCAGCATCTCCTATACACAAGAGTTTAGGAAACAGGCTAAGCGACTGGCGAAAAAGTACAGGTCACTTGCTGATGATTTGCAGGCATTTGTGGACGAACTGTCTCAGAATCCAAATATGGGCAAAGACCTCGGTAGCGGAGTGCGTAAAATCAGAATGGCCGTAAAGAGCAAGGGAAAAGGTAAGAGCGGTGGAATGAGAGTGATTACATTTAATGTCATTGTAGACCAAACGGACAGTGAAATAACACTTCTTACTGTATACGACAAGTCTGAGAAAGAGAGTATATCCGATAAAGAAATAAAAATGCTGCTCGAAAGTATAGAGCAGAGATAGTATCCGCTCTAATTTTACCAATCTTCCAACTTGATTTTAGATGGGATTGAGTTGGAGGATTTTTTGTTTACAGATAAAGTTGGAATGAAATTGGCATTTACAGCATAAAAAGACTATATTTGCAGAGAGATGAAACTGATAGAACGTCATATAAAGAGCATTGCCGCCCTGTGCAGGAAGTACAAGGTGAACAGGCTGTTTGTGTTCGGCTCAGTGCTAACGGACAGATTCAATGACGGAAGCGACATAGATATGGTCGTGGATTTCAAGAAAGACGAGGTGGAGGACTACTTCGACAACTACTTCGACTTCAAGTACTCATTGCAGGACCTTTTCGGCAGGGAGGTGGACTTGGTGGAGGAGCAGACGATTAGGAACCCTTATTTCCGAAAAAGTGTGGATTCGACTAAACAGCTGATATTCTCTGGAGCATAGTGATAAACCACCGGCCTAAACTCAAAGAAGAAGTACAGATGATTCTTGAACAATAGGCGTATTCTAATTGACATATACTACCCTCTTGCAGCAATGTGAGAGGGTTTCTTGTATACAGGCTGAGCACACGGACATAGTGTCTATCCAAAGCACCCCCGCCCATACTTAAAGAAAAACCGAAATCCATTTCAAGTGACTACTATACTGGGGTACTCCCGACAGGTACTGCATTGGAGATATCCATTTAAAGACAGCCCCACTCCCGAAATATCAACCTGCATACATTCAAAATAAACGAACTAAGACAACATACATTACCGAGACTATTGTTTAACCAGCCGTTCTCACAAGGGACGGCATTTTTCGTTTACAGACATGACAGCGAATGAAATCACAGACAGACTTATCCTCGACAATCAGAATCTGGTCGTAGAGGAACTCATGAGACACGATGAAAGCCTATTGGACAGTCTCCAGAACCTCGATGAGAACAGTGAAATCATGGAATGGTGGCTTGTAACTCCCTACATGGCAGAACTGCTAAAAGAAAAGGGAGAGGTAATCTTATCGGACTATGACTGCTATTGGTGGGGACGAACAACGAGCGGACAGGCACTTTACATGGACGGAGTGATACAGGAGATAGCGGGACAGATGGAGTGAGAGAAATTACAAAAACACAGAGAGGCTTCCAACTTGATTTGGAGATTGAGTTGGATGTCTCTTGGCTTTTACATGTATTCCTTTAAATATCGGCTTTGAAATCACATCAGCAGTGTTTACATGCTGAGAACAAAATAAATTCAGAGATGCAATACTCCTCATTTTGAGTGCTGTTTGAGGAAAACTTTACTATCTTTGTGCTGTCTTACGGAGCAATCTGTGGGACAAGACATGTTGAAAGTGTTTTCGCACTGTCCTTACAAAGAAATCTGACAGTTTCAATAACAACGGGACAACGAACAGCACTCATTCTTGCATAGACTATGCGGTAAGGGATTCTTATACCCCTGCGATACCTCATACCTATACGAGTGTGGGGTATTGCATCGTTTATCGTTGTTAGGGTTTTGTCAGAACCTCTTTGTAGATAGACGGAACAACTCCACACTTTCTTTTTATAAACAAATAATCTGCTTTAGAGTTGGGCAGACTAGTTTAATTGCTATGAGTACATACACTATTCTTACCACTGGAGTCGTGACTGGCAGCGGATTGCAGACAACTCTGCGAAACAACAACGGCAGCGCAAAAGTATTTCATGCTTTTATCAAAGATGCCGCAATAGAAAAAGAAGTGGAAGTCTATCCGTGTAAGGAAGATTATTCTGGTTTTACAGCCGACCCTTTTGTTTGTCAACTTCCTCCAAGCCGTCAATCAGCTGGAGACTTGCAGGATGGGGATGTTATTGATGATGAATTTTAATAACCAATTAAATATCAGAACAATGAAAAAGATTTTATTATTTATGCTGCCTATAATGGCACTTAGTCTTGCCTCGTGCGAGAGATGGATGGATGACAGCCCAATTATTCAGTTTAAGGACCCGTATTTTTTAGAGGTTGCTCTTAATGGAGGTTGCGATGGCGACGGACACAGTACTGGTGAAACCAAAGTAGACAAAAATGGAGATGGACAGATTTCAGAGAAAGAAGCATCTGTTGCGAAGGGGCTGTGTTTAAGTTTTGGAGCAAGAATTCGTAATTTGGATGAAATCAAGTATTTTACTGCTTTGGAATATTTGGATTGCAGTGATAATCAACTCACATCTCTTGATTTAAGCAACAATACAGCGTTGACAAATTTGCGTTGCGGTTACAATCAACTCACATCTCTTGATTTAAGCAACAATACAGCGTTGACAAATTTGGATTGCGGTTACAATCAACTCACATCTCTTGATTTAAGCAAGAATACCGCTTTGACAGATTTGTATTGCTATGGTAATCAACTCACATCTCTTGATTTAAGCAACAATACAGCGTTGACAAATTTGCGTTGCGGGAACAATCAACTCACATCTCTTGATTTAAGCAACAATACAGCGTTGACAAATTTGCGTTGCGGGAACAATCAACTCACATCTCTTGATTTAAGCAACAATACAGCGTTGACAAATTTGCGTTGCGGGAACAATCCCTTACAAAAATTGATTTTATATAAATACCACTTGGTAGAATATGATTTGATGTTTGACATTGAGTCAGAATACGGAGACATAATAGAATACATGGAGTAAACTATGTAAAACCAGTCCCTCTGCTGCACTGTGGTGGAGGGACTTTAATTGATTGAAGATATGTCTGATAACGGAAAGATATACAAATATTATCCTTGCAGTCAATATAGTCTCAATGTGTTAAAAAACAATCAATTGTTTTTCTCACACCCCTCAAACTTCAATGACCCATTTGATTCATCTGGACTGCTCATAAAACCATATAAGAAATTCTGTGATAGTATTGGGCTGGAGCACATAGATGAGATATTTGAAAAGCAAGGGATATGCTGTTTTACAAAATCAGATAAACCAGATAACAAACATTTTTGGTCATTATATGCAGGAAATTATTCTGGATTTGCTATCGAATTTGATGAGGACGAATTAAATAGTAAATACTGGACATTACATCTTGAAAAGGTATATTATTGTGACAATCCTATGAATTTGGATAACTTTAAGAATACATTTTCTACAAACCAAAGTGATAGGATTTATACTATCGAAGAATGCATAGAAGAATTTACAAATCCGGAATGCAACCCAGAGCCACTTGACAGACTGTTTCAGTACCTGCATCTATATAAAGAGAAAAAAGTATGGGGCAACGAGAATG
>URSC01000014.1 GCA_900550465.1 uncultured Alistipes sp. | reverse complement strand
GCGGATCCCCCCACCCTGGGCCGCCGCTACCGCGACCTGGAGATGAGGCAGTTCGCCTCGGCCTCACAGCCGCTCTATGCGGTGGTGGACGCTGAGGGCAGCACCCTCTCCGGCCCCGTCGGAAGCTGCTCCGAGGAGGAGTTCCTGAACTTTCTGAATTTCTAAAAAGGAATCAGTATAGAATCTGCTTCAGCAGACGCTTGGCATAATCCCTCTCCTCGATCTGAGGATGAGGGATTTTTAATGTCGGGGTATCTATATGACGGTCCCCGTACAGGACGATGTCGATATCGATAGTCCTGGAATGATAGATCCGGCGGCCCTCCGCATCATACTCCGGATCACGGGCTATACGGCCCAGCTTCTGTTCCACCCATTTGCAGACCTCCAGCAGAGGCTCGGGCGGGACGGTGGTCTCAAAGGATATGGCCTGGTTGAGAAATGGTTCGGAACCCGGCGCCATGCCCCATGGCTCGGTCTCGAGCACCTCAGATTCACGGATATCGGAAAAGAGCCAGGGAGCCAGCTGAGTGACTAAAAGCGAGACGGCGGTGCTGAGGTTGCGCCGCCTGTTCCCCATATTGCTGCCGAGGATGAGATATACCCTTACGGGCTGAGATTCCGGTGTCATAGCAGTCCCAGTTCAAGTAAAGCCTCGTCGCTCATCCGGGACTTGTCCCAGGGCGGGTCGAATGTTATCTCTATAGCCACGTCCGTAACTCCCGGCGTATCGGCTACGGCCGTATGCACGTCCTCCACTAAAGTGTCGGACATGGGGCAGTTGGGCGCCGTCAGAGTCATCTTGATGTGGACCTTGTGGTCGTCATCTATGGTCATATCGTAGATGAGACCCAGGTCATAGATATTGACCGGTATCTCGGGGTCGTAGACCTGCTTGAGGGCGCGTACGACATCGCGTGCAAGAGTTGTTTTGTCCATATCAGTTCTGTTGGCATTTAGCTTTGAGGGCGTCCTCACGTATCTGCTCCATCATCGACACCAGTCCGTTGGCCCGGGTCGGCGACAGATTCTCACGGAGTCCTATCTCCTCGATAAATGAATTGTCGGCGGACAGTATCTCGTCCGGGGTCCTGCCGTTGTAGACCCGGATGAGGAGGGAGATGATGCCCTTGGTGATGATGGCGTCACTGTCCGCCGTAAACCACAGCCTGCCGTCACGGAACTCGCTGTCGAGCCACACCCGGGACTGGCAGCCCTTGATGAGGCGGTCCTCCTGCTTTTTCTGCTCGTCGATGACGGGCAGGGAATGACCCAGCTCGATGAGATACTCGTACTTGTCCATCCAGTCCCCGAAGGCGGCGAACTCGTCCACTATCTCCTGCTGAACCTGCCTGATAGATGATGTATTGTCTGTCATTGTCCTGTATCTTTTATTGAAGTGAATTCAGTTTATCTCAACATTTCCAGCACCCTGCGCAGAGCGCCCATGAACGCCTCGCACTCCTGCATCGTGTTGTAGGCCGCCAGCGAGACCCGCACCGCTCCCGTCAGCCCGAACTTGGCCAGCAGCGGCTCCGAGCACATCTGCCCGGAGCGGACAGCCACTCCCATTTTGTCCAGAAGGGTGGCGATGTCACTGTGATGCGCCCCTTCGACGGTAAATGATATCAGCGGGGCTTTCTTTCCGCCGCTTCCGATAATCCTCAGACCGGCCACAGCGTTCAACTCCCGCATGAGATAATCGGTCATCCGCTTTTCATTTTCCCTTACTTGCGGTACATCTACTGAAGTGACAAAATCGATAGCGGGCTTTAAAGTCGCAGCAGCTATGAAATTAGGTGTTCCGGCCTCGAATCTCAGCGGAACCGGAGCATATGTGGTCCTCTCATACGTCACCGTGTCCACCATCTCCCCGCCTCCCATCCACGGCGGCATGGTCTCCAGCAGGCTGCGGCGGCCGTAGAGCACTCCTGTACCGGTCAGCGCATAGAGCTTATGCCCGGAGAAAGAATAGAAGTCGCAGGGTGTCTCCTGCACGTCAATGCCCTCGTGGACTATCCCCTGCGCCCCGTCCAGATGTATCACGGCGCCGTACCGGTGAGCCAGCACGGTAAGCTCCCCTACAGGATTGACGATGCCCAGCACATTGGAAATATGGGCGGCAGAGACTATTTTCACCTTGCCCTCAGCCAGGATCCGTTCCGCAGTCCCGAGGTCCCACTGCCCGTCCTCCCCTACGGGAAAATATCTCAGGCGTGCCCCCGTCCGGGCGCAAAGCATCTGCCAGGGAACAATGTTGGAGTGATGCTCTCCCTCCGAAAGGAGGATCTCATCCCCGGGACGGATGTACTTCTGTCCGTAGATATTGGCCAGCAGGTTGATGGAGGCGGTGGTACCGGAGGTAAGGACTATCTCGTCCTTCGAGGCGGCGTTGATGAGTCCGCGGACGGCCTCCCTCCCGGCCTCGTAGTGTTCGGTGGCGGAGGCGGCAAGACCGTAGATGGCGCGGTGGACATTGGCATTGGCCTCCTGCAGCCAGCGGGAAGTGGCGTCAATGACGGCCCGGGGCTTCTGCGTGGTGGCGGCATTGTCGAAATATATCAGCTGCCTGTCCCCTCCCCGCGCACACTGGAGATAGGGGAAATGGCTCCTTATCTGGTCTATGTCCTGTATCATGGTTTTTATTTTTCAAATATCTTACAAAAGTAACTAAATTTGCAGAAATTTATCAGAAAAAAACGTCATGTACGACTATATCAAAGGAACGCTCGAGGAACTCTCGCCCGCGGAGGCAGTGGTAGAGTGCCACGGCATAGGCTTCAAGCTCCAGATATCCCTCAACACCTACGACCGCCTGCAGGGGCAGAAGGAGGTCAGGCTGTACGTCCACCACCACCTGCGCGAAGACGAGGAGACTCTCTACGGCTTCTGTGACAAGGAAGAGCGGCGTATCTTCGCGCTCCTCATCGGAGTCTCCGGCATAGGTCCCAACACCGCCCGGATGATGCTCTCGTCCCTCACGGCCGACGAGGTTTCCACGGCCATCGTCTCCGGCGACGTGAACCGCATCAAGGGAGTGAAGGGCATCGGGCTGAAGACAGCCCAGAAGGTCATCATCGAGCTGAAGGACAAGATTTCCAAGGGAGGAGCGGAACTCGACCTGTCGGGAGGCTCCGCAGCCGCCAATTCCTCGGAGGCCTGCTCGGCCCTGATCATGCTCGGATTCACGAAAAATGCTGTGGAAAAGACTGTTGCGTCCATCGTAAAGAAGGAACCCGGACTCTCCCTGGAGGACATCATCAAAAAAGCTTTAAAAATGTTGTAGACTCAGTTACTTTTTATACATTTGCATCAGTTTAACTATTAAATATAACCGGTTATGAACATACCTAGCAATTTGAAGTACACCAAGGATCACGAGTGGGTAAAGGTTGACGGCGATGTAGCTACCGTCGGCATCACCGATTACGCTCAGGATCAGCTCGGAGACATCGTCTTCGTAGACATTCAGACACAGGGCGAGACCCTTGACAAGGAAGAGGTTTTCGGAGCCATCGAGGCTGTTAAGACAGTTGCCGATGCCTTCATGCCTGTATCCGGCGAGATCATCGAGGTCAACGCTGCTCTCGAGGGAGCTCCCCAGACCGTCAACACCGATCCTTACGGAGAGGGCTGGATGATCAAGATCAAGCTCACCAACCCCGCTGAGCTCGATGAGCTGATGGACGCCGACGCATACACAGCCATCCTCTAGTCTGAAAAGTGTAAACATAACAGCACAGGCCGGGCAGGAATGTCCGGCCTTTTTCGTATCTTTGTCAGAAACACTAAATTCTTATGCCTATGTTACAAGAAGTCGCCCACATCTACGACCTCCTGACCAAGCTCGAAGAGAGGTTTCCGGACAAACAGGATATGCTCTGCCGCCGCAGCGGTAAGGAATGGATCCGATTCAGTGTCAAGGACTACGTACGCTATTCACATCTCATTGCCTACGCCCTCTCATCCATGGGATACGGCAAGGGCGACAAGGCCGTGACCATCTGCAACAACCGGCCCGAATGGAACTTCACCGACATGGGCCTGAGCATGGCCGGCCTCATACACGTACCCGTCTACCCCACCCTAAGTGCCGACGAATACCTCTATATATTCAACCACAGCGATGCCAGGATCATCATCATCGGGACCATGAGCCAGTACCGCAAAATAGAGCCGATAGTACGGAAGATGGAGCATCCGGCACGGATAATACTCATGGATGACTCGGACAACATCCAGTGTTTCAGGGATTTATATCAGACAGGAGAACGTGTGGAACTTGTCCAGAAGCCTGTGATAGAGAAGATTAAGGCAGAAACCGGTACTGACGAGCCCGTCTCCATCA
Organism: uncultured Alistipes sp.; assembly: GCA_900550465.1. Lineage (GTDB taxonomy): Bacteria > Bacteroidota > Bacteroidia > Bacteroidales > UBA932 > Coprenecus. Next base: position 65,208 of record URSC01000014.1, on the reverse strand, counting down.
TCTATACCTCAGGCACCACCGGCACCCCCAAAGGCGTAGTCCTCTCCCACCACAACCTGATGTTCAACGCCTACGGCCATGCCGTCAAGCAGACCGTCCGCTCTGACCAGAAGATGCTCAGTTTCCTGCCCCTGTGCCACGTCTACGAGAGAAGCATGAACTACGAATACCAATATATCGGCATAAGTATCTATTACGCAGAGAGTTTGGACACTTTGGCCAGAGATTTGGCCGACTGTCACGCCGACGGATTCTGTGCTGTGCCGCGTGTTTTAGAAATGATGTACTCGAAGCTGGAGGCGGCCGGCAAGCATCTGAAAGGCTTCAAAAAGACTGTCTATAGACTCGCCTGGAACTTTGCCAACAACTACGACAACTACAATAATAGTCTGATATACAGAGCAAAACGCAACCTATACGACCGTCTCGTCTACAGCAAGTGGAGAGACAATCTCGGCGGTCACGAGATGCTCATAGTATCCGGCGGCTCTTCTATACAGGCCAAGATCATCCGGCTCTTCAATGCCGCACGCCTCCACATCTACGAAGGCTACGGTATGACCGAGGCCTCCCCCGTCATCGCAGTGAACAATCCGGTGGAGGGCATCAACATCATCGGCACCGTCGGCAAGCCGATGGAACGCACAGAACTGAAGTTTGCCGAGGACGGCGAGATTCTCACCAAAGGGCCCCACGTCATGCTCGGTTACTACAAGAATCCTGAGGCCACCAGCGAAGTAATCGATTCAGACGGATTCCTCCACACCGGAGATATCGGCCGCCTGGTAGACGGCAAGTACCTTCAGATAACTGACCGCAAGAAGGAAATCTTCAAACTCTCCCTCGGCAAATACGTAGCCCCGCAGGTCATCGAGAACCTTCTCAAGGAGTCACCGTACATCCAGAACTGTTTTGTCTTCGGGGAAAATCAGAAGTTTGCCTCTGCCGTCATCATCCCCGATTTCGACCATCTGCGCCACTGGGCCCAGGAGAATGGACTAGGAGAACTGGACGACAAACAGCTGGCAGCTGACCCCAAGGCAGTCGCGTTTCTCCACAGCATCGTAGATCAGACCAACTCCAAACTGGCTCCTCACGAACAGATAAAGCGCGAGCGTATCGTATGCGATGAATGGACTCCCGCCAACGGCCTTTTGTCCCAGACTCTGAAACTGAAGCGGGCAAAACTCACATCCAGATACAGCGGCATCATAAGTGAGATCTACCGATAACATACCTGTCCTCCGCCGCCTTTGGAAGCAGTGTTTCGAAGCAGACTCCTCATTTCTGGATCTGTTCTTCGGACAAGGATTCCGACTTTGCAGGACATGCACTCTGGAGAGGGAGGGGAAGACAGTCTCCGCCCTCTCTGTTTTTCCTATCTCATACAAAGGACACACGGGAGGCTACGTCTACGGAGTATGCACCGATCCGGCTCAGCGCGGGCACGGCTACGCAATCAAATTGCTGCAGGAAGTCGAGCGGCACTGCATGGAGAATGAGGGCATGGAATTCTTCCTGCTGAGGCCTGCAGACCCGACACTGTTCGGATATTATCAAAAGCAAGGTTACTCCTATAATATATACAGGCATCGGGAGACACTTCCACTGCTCATGATACCGGCAGAAATAGAGACAAGCCCACTGTCCGCTGTGCGCTACCATTCCCTCCGTCGTAGATTCTACAGCGGGACAGGACTGGTAGAGTGGCCGGAAGAGACCTGTGGATACATTTTGTCCTATATCGGTTACTGCCGGGGACATGCCGTAGAGATCAACGGCGGTGAGTCATACCTCCTATCCTACCCCTCCCCCGAAAACAACGGCGTCATAATATGCGAAGAGGCCGGCCTCGATATCGAGATGACATCCTTACCGGTCATTCTATCTGCCCTCCGCATTCTGTATCCGGATTCTGTAAGCGTCCTTCTATCCACTCCAGCACAAGACTGCGGAGAAAAGTACTTACTTTGCAAACCATTCCCGCTCCTACCCGACAGTTCCGCAGTCTTCAGTTTTGCGATGGAGTAATACGTTTCACGTGGAACAACTACCTGCCAAAATACACAAGAAGTACTGAGATGTCAGAAGGAGATACTCCTGGAATACGCGAAGCCTCAGCAATCGTTCTTGGCCGATGTCGTGTAAGTTTCATCCTTGACTCAATCGAGAGAGACTCAATACGCGAATAATCGAAATCTTCAGGAATCTTCAGACCCTCCAACTTCTTCAACTTCTTTGCAAGTTCAGCCTCGCGTTCAATATAGCCTGAATACTTAATGGCAATCTCTGTTGAGGTAACTATATTAGAAAAAATAGACGGACTCTCCGGACAAATACTCTTAAATGTTTCCGGGAGTGGAGTCGAAGGTAAGAAGTCTGGAATAGATAGCGGGAGCTGCGAAGCATGGATAGTCTCATCTATTGTTCCACGTGGAACGAATTGTAGGACATCTGATAAAGAAATCTGAGGTCTAGAAACAAGAGATGTAATAGACTTTGGGGTCGTTAGCAGCGATGTTGCATGAGCATCCAAAACAGGATTAACATCTACGACTGAAGGACGGGCCTGGGAACAAGCATTAACTAGAGCGGTGACTGAAGTCCGCTTAATTTCCAAAAGGTGCATTCTGTAATCCGAGGCCAAACCTATTCTATGAGACAGATGAGTAAGACGCTCGTCCGCATTGTCCTGACGAAGTAGTATACGGTACTCAGCTCTGGATGTAAACATCCTGTACGGTTCGTCTACTCCCTTTGTTACGAGGTCATCTATGAGAACCCCTATATATGATGAATCGCGGGAGAGGATAAATTCCTCCTGTCTTCTACTGCGAAGAACGGCGTTGATTCCTGCGACGATTCCTTGCGCTGCAGCCTCTTCATACCCGGTTGTTCCGTTGACCTGGCCGGCAAGATAGAGATTGGGAATGACCTTCGAGCGCAGCGTATGGTCGAGCTGTGTAGGATCAAAATAATCATATTCGATGGCATAGGCGGGACGAAGTAGATGGACGTCCTCAAAACCTTCTACATGCGACAATGCTTCAAGCTGAATATCGAAGGGGAGAGAAGATGAAAAACCCTGAAGATAATATTCAGTGGAATTCCTTCCTTCGGGCTCCAGGAATATCTGATGTGAATCCTTATCTGAAAATGTTCGGAGCTTATCTTCAATACTAGGACAATATCGGGGTCCTATCCCGGTTATCTTACCGGAGAAAAGCGGGGACCTGTCAAAACCGGAGCGCAGGATTTCATGAACCTTCGGGTTGGTGTGAGCGATATAGCAGTTCATCTGCGGAATATCCTGGCGCTGCGCTGAAGAAAGATAAGGCAGATATGAAAACTTTTCCGGAGACTCGTCACCTGACTGAAGAATAAGACAGGAAAGATTCACAGAACGGACATCCACGCGGGGCGGCGTACCGGTTTTCATTCTGGACGTCTGTATTCCCCTGTCACGAAGCAGGGAGGAAATCAGATAGGATGAGGGCTCGGCCACTCTCCCACCCTCGGCGGTTCGGTCTCCGACGAAAATACGTCCGTTCAGAAATGTTCCGGCAGTCAAAATATAATAACCAGCAGTAAACCTACCGCCAAGGGATGTCTCCAAAGAAAGTATTTCTCCTTGCTCGGAAAAAATGAAATTACTTACCGTATCCTGCCAGAGATACAAACCGGGAGTATTCTCGAGAATCCATCTCCAGTTCTGCGAATACGAGTTCCTGTCACACTGAGCGCGGGGACTCCACATTGCCGGACCCTTTGAACGGTTGAGCATACGGAACTGGAGCGTACTTGCATCCGTGATTATTGCAGACATGCCTCCCAAAGCATCTATCTCTCTGACTATCTGCCCCTTAGCAATTCCGCCAATAGAAGGATTGCAGGACATCTGGGCTATCTTGTTGAGATCCATGGTAATGAGCAGAGTGGACGCTCCCATGACAGCTGAGGCATAGGCGGCTTCACATCCTGCATGTCCGGCCCCTATGACAATAATATCGTAATGACTTTGCATCTTACTTAGTTGAATGATAAACCTGGTCCTCGCCCAAACCGAATTGAGGAAGCAACTTCAAAGCCTGTTCCTCAGCATCCCGCATCAGAGCTCTCTCCTGCTCAGTATCATCATCGAAATCAAGAAGATGGAGGATACCGTGTGCCATAACTCTGTAAAGTTCAGTAGAAAATGTCGAGCCGTACGTCGAACTGTTGGCAAGGACCGTATCCAGACTGATTACTATGTCTGCTGAAAGGATACCTTCCGAACGCCTGCCGGCTGACGGGACTTCATAGTCGGACGTGTCAAAAGTGATGATGTCAGTATAATAGTCATGCCCCAAGTACTGCCGGTTTACGTTTAGTACATACTCGTCGGACGCAAATAGATAATTTACTGAGCCTGTTTTGCGATTTTTACTCAGAATGATTTCATTAATCCAATTTTTAATTGCATTTTTGCGTCGCAAATTGAAGGTTGCATCTATGACTTCAAATCTTATCATGCGGTCTGATTTTTGCTTAAAAATTTTTGTAAAATTAATAAAATTACAACTATGTCAAAAGTTAGTGTTATCGGAGTTGGCAATGTAGGTGCAACCTGCGCCAACGTACTCGCAAGCTGGAACATCTGCAAAGAAGTCGTACTTCTCGACGTTAGAGAGGGTTTCGCAGAGGGCAAGGCCATCGACATCCAGCAGTCTGCCAAAATAATGGGTATCAACACCAAGATCACAGGAGTGACCAACAACTACGAGGCCACAGCAGGCTCCGACGTAGTAGTCATCACCTCCGGTATGCCCCGCAAGCCGGGTATGTCCAGAGAGGACCTCATCGGCACCAACGCAAAAATCGTAAGCGAGGTTGTAGCCAACGTGGTAAAGAACTCCCCCGAGGCATTCATCGTTATGGTCTCCAACCCTATGGACACCATGACCTACCTTACATACAAGACCAGCGGCGTAAAGAAGAACCACCTCATCGGTATGGGCGGTGCTCTGGACAGCAGCCGTTTTACATACTATCTGAGCCAGGCTCTCAACGTGCCTATGTGCGAGATTGACGGCATGGTTATCGGCGCACACGGCGACGCAACAATGGTTCCCCTGATGAGCAGCGTGCTCTACAAGGGCGGTAAGATCGAGAAGCTCCTCACAGCAGAGCAGCGCGAGAAAGTGATAGCAGACACCATGGTAGGCGGTGCAACCATCACCAAACTGATGGGTACCTCAGCATACTACGCACCCGGCGCCTGCGCAGCAAGCATCGTCCGCGCTATCCTGCACGACGAGAAGAGAATCATCCCCTGCAGCGTGCCCCAGAACGGTGAGTACGGCGAAGACGACATCTGCCTCGGTGTTCCCGTAGTTATCGGTAAGGACGGCGTTGAAGGCATTGTAAAAGTTGAACTTACAGCCGACGAGGAGAAGAGATTCCACGAGGGTGCCGAGAAGCAGAGAAACACCAACAAGATTCTCCACGAACTAGGACTTATCTAAAGTTTTTAACAGTTTTTTCAACAATTTTTGTGTTAATTCAGAAATTATTCCTACTTTTACACTCGGAAAATTAGAAAAAACACAAATAAGATGGAAGTTAAAAAATCTCCTAAAGCGAACCTCGAGAACAAAAAGATGTTCTACAGAGAGTTAGGACTTATCCTTGCTCTTGGAGTCATACTTTGCGCTTTCGAGTGGAGCACCAGTGAAAAGACAGAGTCCGTCATCCAGCAGGAGGAAGCGGCACCAATTGAAGTAGAGCAGGTACCCGTAACTACAGAGGCCCCTCCCCCGCCCCCCGAGGCTCCCAAGGTTCCCGTACTGTCTGATATGATTGAGGTCGTTGATGATGACATCGTTGTCGATACAGACCTTTTCATCAGCCTTGAGGATGAAGCTGACATGGGAGTGGAGATTATGGACTACGTAGCGGAAGTTGCAGAAGAGACCATCGAAGAGGCTCCTATACCCTACACCCTCGTAGAGGAAAAACCTTCTTTCAACGGAGGTGATGCAAATGAGTTCACCAAGTGGGTATTCTCAAACATGGTTTATCCTGAAGTAGCACGAGAGAACGGTATTTCCGGACGTGTAACCCTCCAGTTCACAATTGAGGCAGACGGTTCACTTACCAACATCAAGGTGCTCAGAGGTGTTGACCCCTCACTTGATCAGGAAGCCATCCGCGTAGTCTCGATGTCTCCGAAGTGGACACCTGGAAGACAGAGGGATAAAGCAGTACGTGTAACGTATAACTTCCCTATCTACTTCCAGATCAGAAACTAAAACGGTCAACTGTTAACTTAGATGAGGCTGTCCCTGAAAAGAGTCAGCCTCATTTTTTTGAGAATATGAAACAGGTAACAGAAGAATTTGAAAGAATAGTAACGGTATCAGTCATACCTCAGGGAACCGATGAGAGAAGGATTAAGGAGAATCTGGACGAACTGGAATTCCTGGCACTCACAGCAGGTGCAAGAAGTGAGAAAAGGTTCACTCAGAAAATGGAAAGGGCAAATTCGAGGACATACGTCGGCTCAGGCAAACTGGAAGAGATAAAGGCCTACATCGAAGAGCACGAAATCAAACTCGTTATCTTTGACGATGAGCTCAGTCCCTCACAGCTCAGAAACCTCGAAAAGGAACTGGGATGCAGAATACTTGACAGAACTAACCTGATACTGGACATATTTGCCCAGCGGGCAAAGACTGCATACGCAAAGACTCAGGTAGAACTTGCACAGTATCAATACCTTTTGCCCCGACTTACCAGAATGTGGACACACCTGGAAAGACAGCGGGGAGGTATAGGTATGAGAGGTCCCGGAGAAAGCCAGATAGAGACTGACAGAAGAATCATTCTGAATAAAATAAGTCTCCTGAAAGAGCAGCTTAAGAAGATAGACCGGCAGATGGCCTCTCAGAGAGGAAACCGCGGCTCTCTCGTAAGGGTATCGCTTGTAGGCTACACGAACGCCGGAAAAAGCACCCTTATGAACCTGTTGTCCAAGAGCGATGTATTCGCTGAGAACAAACTGTTTGCAACACTGGATACAACGGTAAGGAAGGTAGTGATAGAAAACGTGCCCTTCCTCCTGTCCGACACGGTAGGATTCATCAGAAAGCTGCCTACAGAACTGATTGAGTCATTCAAAAGCACTCTTGATGAAGTAAGGGAGGCAGACATACTTCTCCATGTAGTGGACATATCCCATCCGGACTTCGAAGAACAGATCAGGGCTGTAAACTCCACACTTATGGACATAGGCGCGAAAGATAAGCCTATATTTATGGTATTCAACAAGATAGATGCGTACAACTACAAGGAGAAATCAGAGTACGACTTTGAGGAGGAGAAGCCAGAGAACATTCCGCTTGATAGACTTGAGAAAATGTGGGTTGCAAAAGAGAACTCAGCCTGCATTTTTATCTCCGCCAAGGAGAGGATAAATATCGAAAAACTCAGGAAAGACCTTTACAGCATGGTGAAATCCATACATGAGGGCAGATACCCTTTCAACAACCTGCTGTACGAAACCTACAGCAGCGAAGAAACCAAGTCGTAGACTGCCTTGGGATTCTCAACGTGGGTATTATGTCCGGTACCGGGTACGATTTCATGCCGGCAACCGGGTAAATCTTGCATAATCTGCTGAATCCTGGATAAAGGCGCATATACGTCCGAATCGCCGTATATGAACATCACAGGTACCTTAGGGGAGGCGAGAAGAGCCACATTGTCATCACGTGTCATTAATCCCCTTACGACTGCAGCAACACCTTCCGGGTCATGAGTTTCACAGATTTCGACTGTTTCCGCAACCTTATCATCGCAACTCCTTAGATTTGCCTTGGAATACATGTTCGGAATGGCTATCTGAGCCAACTGAACAAGTTTTCCATTAAGTATGAAGGATATCTCCTTTTCTCTGTCCTTTACCTTTAGAGGGTCATCGGCGTAAGGATTGGAATTGACATTGACCAAGGCAGATATACGGTCAGGATAATCTCTCAGAAAACGCTGCCCGACATATCCACCCATGGAATGCCCTATTATCAGCGCTGTGGAAATAGACAACTTGTCGAGAAGGGACGAGAGAACCATGGCATCGTATTGCATGGAATTGACTTCAGGTGCCGAACCGGAGAGTCCAAGCCCTGGAAGATCGATAGAAATAATATGGGAAGACTCAGGAAAAAGAGCCCTGAAGTCTTCCCATATATACAACGTTTCAAGATAGCCGTGGAGCAAAACTACTGCATTGTCACCTGATCCTGTCTCAGAGACATGTACCGGAATCCCGCTACAGGTGACAAAGTACTCCATGACGGCTAGTCTTTTAACTTAGCGCAGAGGAACTCGCGGTTGAGGCGGGCAATGTGGCTTACTGTGATGCCCTTAGGACACTCACTCTGGCATGCCTGGGTGTTGGTGCAGGCACCGAATCCGAGCTCGTCCATCTTGGCTACCATAGCCTTGGCCCTGCGTGCTGCCTCAGGACGTCCCTGAGGAAGGAGTGCGAGCGAACTTACACGTGCTGCTACGAAGAGCATTGCAGAGCCGTTCTTACATGTAGCTACACATGCTCCGCAACCAACGCAGGCAGCTGCGTCCATACTCTCGTCAGCCTTCTGCTTGGGAATAGGAATAGCATTCGCATCCTGAGCAGAACCGGCGTTGATGGAGATGAAACCACCGGCCTGAAGTATCTTGTCAAAGGCACCGCGGTTAACCACAAGGTCCTTGATGATGGGGAAACCGGCGCTTCTCCAGGGCTCTATAGTGATGGTATCGCCGTCCTTGAACTTACGCATGTGGAGCTGGCAGGTAGTAATCTCGCTGTCAGGTCCGTGGGGATGACCGTTGATATAGAGCGAGCACATACCGCAGATACCCTCGCGGCAGTCATGGTCAAATGCGATAGGACCGGAATTCTTGCAACCCTTGTTGACAGCAACAGGTTCATTGCCCTCACGTATCAGCTGATCGTTGAGGATATCGAGCATCTCGAGGAACGAAGTGTCGGGTGATATATTGGACACTTTGTATGTTTCGAAATGTCCTTTTGTCTTGGCGTTAGGCTGACGCCATACTTTCAAAGTAAAATTCATAATAGTATCCCTCCTTAGTCTTTATAGTTACGTGTTGAAGGCTTAACAAATTCAAATACAAGGTCTTCCTTGTGGAAAATAGGCTCCTTGTCCTCGCCGGCATACTCCCATGCGCTGACATACTGGTAGTTCTTGTCATCACGGAGTGTCTCACCGTCAGCTGTCTGCATCTCTACTCTGAAGTGACCTCCGCAGGACTCGTTGCGGTTGAGAGCGTCACGTGCCATCAGCTCGCCGATTTCGAAGAAATCATCGACACGGAGTGCCTTCTCAAGTTCCTGGTTGAACTCATCATTGGAACCGGGTACATACACATCCTTAACATACTCTGCGTGGAGGTCGTGAATCTCCTTGATAGCCTCCTCGAGACCCTTCTTGTCACGGGCCATACCTACTTTCTCCCACATGATGTGTCCGAGCTTCTTGTGGTAGTAGTCAACAGGCTGTGTACCCTTGTTGTTGATGAAGTAGTTGACGCGCTCCTTGACGGCTTTCTCAGCCTCGTCGAACTCAGGAGTGTTGGTGTTGACCTTGGGCTCCTGTATCTTATGCGACAGATAGTCTCCGACAGTGTAAGGGAGGATGAAATATCCGTCAGCCAGACCCTGCATAAGGGCTGAGGCACCGAGACGGTTACCGCCGTGGTCTGAGAAGTTGGCCTCACCGATGGCATAGAGTCCGGGGATAGTGGTCTGGAGGTTGTAGTCTACCCAGATACCGCCCATGGTATAGTGAATGGCGGGATATATCATCATAGGCTCCTCGTAAGGGTTGACGCCTGTAATCTTCTCATACATCTGGAAGAGGTTGCCGTAACGGGCTGTAATGACATCCTTTCCGAGTCTCTGGATAGCAGAGGAGAAATCGAGGAACACTGCGAGTCCTGTCTCGTTCACACCATATCCGGCATCACACCTTTCCTTAGCGGCGCGGGATGCCACGTCACGGGGAACGAGGTTACCGAATGCGGGATATCTGCGCTCGAGATAGTAGTCGCGGTCCTCCTCAGGAATCTGAGAGCCCTTGATCTGCTTTGCACGGAGTTTCTTGACATCCTCCATCTTCTTGGGAACCCAGATACGCCCGTCATTACGGAGGGACTCACTCATCAGGGTCAGCTTGGACTGCTGGTCACCGTGCACGGGAATACATGTGGGGTGAATCTGGGCGAAGCAGGGATTTGCGAAGTAAGCGCCCTTCTTGTAGCAGTGCCATGCGGCTGAACCATTGGAGTTCATGGCATTGGTTGAGAGGAAATAAGTATTTCCGTATCCTCCGGAAGCCAGCACTACTGCATGGGCTCCGAAACGCTCGATCTCACCGGTTACGAGGTTGCGGGTGATAATACCGCGTGCTTCACCGTTGATGACCACGAGCTCGAGCATCTCATGACGGGGATATGATTTGACAGTACCCTTAGCGATCTGACGGTTCAGGGAAGCGTAGGCACCGAGGAGGAGCTGCTGTCCGGTTTGACCGCGGGCATAGAATGTACGGCTTACCTGAGCGCCTCCGAAGGAGCGGTTGTCGAGCAGTCCGCCGTAGTCACGTGCGAAAGGAACGCCCTGTGCCACACACTGGTCGATGATCAGATTGCTGACCTCTGCGAGCCTGTAGACATTGGCCTCACGGCTGCGGTAGTCGCCTCCCTTGATGGTGTCGTAGAAGAGACGGTACACTGAGTCATTGTCATTCTGATAGTTCTTGGCGGCGTTGATACCTCCCTGGGCTGCGATAGAGTGGGCGCGGCGGGGAGAGTCGCTGATGCAGAAAATCTTGACATTATAACCGAGTTCACCGAGAGTGGCGGCTGCTGGGGGTCCGCCGCCGACCCCGGGGAGGGGGCCCTGCGGATGCACCGCCGAGGCCTGTGCCGATAACGATAATGTCGAGCTTTCTCTTATTGGCAGGGCTGACTACACGGATTGCGGCTTTATGCTTTGTCCATTTTTCAGCCAAAGGACCTTCGGGTACTTTGGAAATTAACTTATCCTCCATAATGTATCAATAGAATTAAAATTTGGTGCAATTTTACTCACTTTTCAGCACTTTTGCAAAACTTTTGTAACTCAGACCTTATATCTCTGTATTCCTCACTTCTGTAGACCAGTTCATAGACAAGTACAATTATCAGTCCGCCCACAGCAACCTGGATAATCAACAGCAGCCATGGTTGTATGTCGAGATTATTGAACAAGTTGACAATCAAGGCCATAAAAAGTGAAATTAAGAAAATGGGAAAGATATCGGACAACTGCCTCAGCACACTGTAATCAATGAGTCTGGAAACATACCATGCATGTATGATATAAAGAAGCGCTGAAGTAAATATCATGCTCCAGAGCATCGCGTCAACACTTATGAAAATTCCGAACAGCACCGGTACTATCCCGAAGAGCACCTTCAGCACCTCAAGCCTGAGAGTAATGTCAGAACGGCCGTCCGCATTGATTACATTGACACAACTCAACATAAGAGGGAGAAACAATCCGGAAAAACACAAAATCCGCAGGTAGCCTACGGCCGGCAGCCACTGCTTGCCGAACACAGTAACCATAAACGGCTCTGCTACGGCCCATAACCCGAAAATTGCGGTAAAGGATAGCAATACAGTAGTTTTGAATACTTTACGATAAACCTGTACCTGACGCTGGCTCTCGTCCTGTACTTTGGACAGCACAGGATAGGAGACTCGCTGCATTACCATTCCGATATTGGAAGTGAACATCGCCTTCACTTTCTCAGCCCGGGAATACAGTCCTAGAGTAGCCGGCGTATAGACCTTACCTATTATCAGAGAATATATCTCAGACCATACTGTACTCATAATGGACGTTACCAGCAGACGGCTCCCGAACGAAAACATCTCCTTGAAACTTGACATGGAAAACCTGAAACCGGGATGCCACCCGGATACCGCCCACAATAGTATACTGCTTACGGTAATCCTCACAAGCTGCAGAATGACCAGACTCCACAGACCCATACCCTTAAACGCACATATTATGGATATCAGGGCAGCAGTCAAAGAGGATACAAAAGAGATCCAGGCCTGAGTCCTGAAATCTATACTGCGGTAGAGCAATATTTTATGTACTATGCCGAATGCATTAATAATCAAAGAAAGACTTAATATCCTGATCACACCAGTAAGAACTTCCTGTCCGAAAAATCCGGCAATATATGGTGCTGTGAAATACAGCACTGCATAAAGAAAAGAACTGACGGTCAAATTAAAATAGAACACTGTATCCAGATCCTTGGGCGTAACTTCTTTCTTACGGGTAAGGGCATTGGCAAAACCACTGTCAACCAGAGAATTGGATAATGTGAGAAAAATAGCAGTCATTCCGATAATACCGAAATCCTCCGGAGAAAGAATATGAGCTAGAATAATATTGGCAACACCGAAAATACCCGATCCGAGGATATTTTCAGTGAAGCCCCACCCTATTCCTTTTGCCGTCCTGGCTTTAAGATCGTCCGCCATCGCAAACTTCATTATAAATACTGATCATCCCGGATACATTGTCATTCCACTCATAAAACCTGCATACGCGCTCGCGTCCAGCGGCTCCCATTCTGTCCCTGAGCACAGGATCGTTTATGAACTTCTGTATTGCGGCCGCTGCTGCAGACGGATCACGCTTCGGCACTATAAAACCGGTAACACCGTCCTCCACAACTTCAGTAAAGCCGTCCGCATCCGAAACTACCACTGGACAGCAGCAGGCCATGGCCTCAACTGCCACGACACCGAAACTTTCACTGTCAGATAATGACACTGATACTGAGAAAGAATTGTAATACCATAAAAGCTTGTCGTTTGGTACTTTTCCGATAAACTTGACATCATCTTTCATGCCGAGTTCCTCTGCAAGCCCGATATATTCATTCCTGCACGGACCATCACCTACGATTACCAATACTGTCTTAAGATTCGGGTTGTTGTCCTTCACCATTCTGAATGCCCTTATCAGAACATCGATACCGTACTTCGGTGAAAGTGTCTTGACATTTCCTACGACAAATGTATCATCCTTCTTGACCGTAATCTTTTTGAACTTTTCTATATCGACTCCAAATGGCGTGACCGCTATTTCCTTACCGGTAAACCTGGATGTCCTGCGTGCCATGACATGACTGGTGGACAGTATTCTGTCAGCCCGTCTCAGTACGTATTTCACCGACAAACGGTTGATTAGTGAAGAATCCGGAAATTCATAAACATCACTGCCCCATACAGATACTAGAAATGGCCTGAAACCTGCAAGCGCTGCAACGAGTCCGAAACTGGTCACATAATGGGCATGAAGTATATCCGGACTCTCGTTCCTTATCAATTTCTTTAGTTGACTGACAGCAGCTGCATGTCCTGACAGCATACCCGTCAAAGCTCTGATACCTCTGTACTGCTTGTATGTGAAAAGATCAAACACATGCAGTGCTATATCTTTTTCAGCAAAAAAATTATCCGGTGACGGATAGAGAGAAAAGAGAACAATGCCTATTCCACGCTCCTGCAGCGATACAGCCCATCTGCGGGTATGAACGCTCCTGGCATCAGCCACCATCAATACTTTCATAACGACTGAAATAAAGTATCAGGAGCATACCTGTCCACACCGAGATGATCATAAGCCAGATCCGTAGCTTCCCTTCCTCTCGGAGTACGGTGTATGAAACCTTCCTTGATTAGATATGGTTCATATACTTCTTCCACAGTTCCGGGATCCTCCCCTATGGCAGTAGCTATGGTTCCGAGCCCCACGGGACCTCCCTTGAACTTATAGATAATGGTATTAAGTATCTTGTTGTCAATAGAATCAAGACCTCTCTTGTCTATGTTCAGTGCATCGAGGGCATAAGAGGCTATTTCCAGGTCCACATATCCGGAACCTTTTACCTGAGCGAAATCCCTTACCCTGCGAAGCAGGGAATTGGCGATACGCGGTGTTCCGCGGCTGCGCATCGCTATCTCCATAGCCGCACGGTCCTCTATCTCAATATTCAGTATACGGGCGCTCCGCACAATGATATTTTTCAATACAGACGCATCATAATACTCCAGATGGGCCGTGATACCGAATCTGGCTCTCAGAGGGGAAGTTATAAGTCCGCTCCTGGTTGTCGCACCTATGAGAGTAAAACGGTTCAATCCTATCTGCACGGATCTTGCACCGGGTCCCTTGTCTATCATTATATCGATAGTAAAATCCTCCATTGCAGAATAAAGGTACTCCTCCACAATATGGGAAAGCCGGTGTATCTCGTCAATAAACAGAACATCGCCCTCTTCCAGGCTCGTAAGAAGACCGGCCAGGTCTCCGGGTTTGTCCAATATAGGTCCGGACGTTATTTTCATATTGACTCCCAACTCATTGGCTACAATATGAGCCAGAGTCGTCTTGCCAAGTCCCGGAGGTCCGTGAAGAAGAATATGGTCGAGCGCCTCACCGCGCAGAAGAGCAGCCTTGACAAAAATCCTGAGGTTCTCGATAATTTTATCCTGACCCGAGAATTCTCCGAAATCCTGAGGCCGTATCTTTCCCTCGAAATCAGTGTCCTTAGCCGAACTTTGACTTCTGGCGTCGAAATCTTCGTTGTTCATCATACCTTAAAAAACAGAATACAAATATAATATTTTACTTCTTAAAAAATAAGATGATTATTATTTATATCTGTCAATATGTTGATAAATGTTGTAATGTAAAATAAATTAACTTTGTAGCCCGAACAGTGGATTGATAAAAACATGTGGATAACTTTTTGAAAAAAATTTAAAAACTTATGGGCTCATAATTTTGAAATTTTAAAAAGATATCCGGTATATGGAATTTTTAAAAAAAGAAAAAAACTTATCATAAGATATAAACAAAGATATTGAAAGGATATGAACAGGATTATAGAAGGACTGTTGAAAACTTCAAGTATCCTTAAATTACGTGAGGCAGTTGCGGATAAAGATGTTAAGAAGATAGAAGTAAACGGGTTATACTGTTCCGCAAAAGCCTATGCCGTCGCGTATGGAATAAGCCGTGGAGTTCATCTTGTAATATTGGACAGTAAGGATGACGCCGAGGGCTGTGTAAATGACCTATATAATATAATAGGTGACGAGAATGTGTATTTCTTTCCTACATCGGATGTAAGGACTGTAAAGGGTACCATGAAGGATATGTCTGCCAAGGTGCAGCGTACGGCAGCGATAAGTGCCCTCTCAGATTTCAATGAAGGTATATATAAAGGTGAGTATCTGGTAATAGTCGGATACAGTGATTCTGTGGCCGAGTTTATACCCGACAGAAATCAGATGGAAAAATCAGTGCTGAGGGTGGTGAAGGGTACGGATATATCTTTCGAAGGTCTTCAGGATGAACTGTACAGGATGGGTTTTGAAAGGGTTGACTTCGTTTCCAGACCGGGTGAATATGCTGTAAGAGGCGGTATCATAGACTTGTTTTCATATAATAATGACAAACCGTACCGTCTGGATTTTTTCGGAGATGAGATAGAGGCTATACGGATGTTCGATGCGAATACACAGCATACTTCAGGTGACGTGCTGGATGTGTTGAATGTCTATCCGGCCATGTCCCGGGAAGAGGAAGAGGAGAAAGGATGTCCGGTATATTCGGCCCTGCCTGAGGATTCGATAATATGGATTTCAGGACTGCAGGATTTCAAGGAGGAAAATGAAAATGCGGACGGCCGCATTCATAAGCAGGTTTTCCTGTCGCCTCTGCACAGTATAGGGTCAGCAGACGCAAGAGTGGATTTCAATACATCTCCCCAGCCTGCATTCAACAAGAATTTCGAGCTCCTGGCGTCTGACATCAAGTCGCGGACCGGTTCGGGCTACACCGTATATATCATGAGTGAGAACCGGAGTCAGATAGAACGTCTCCGGAATATTATGTCTTCCTATGATCTCAGCGTAAAGTATATGGAATATACTTTACAGGAAGGTTTTGTGGATCATGACGGAAAAATATGCCTGTATACTGACCATCAGATATTTGACCGCTACAGACGCATCAGGCTCAAAAGAACTGTAGAGAGGAGTGAGAGACTGACTATGAATGATATAAACTCATTCAAGGAGGGGGACTACATAGTTCATATAGACCACGGCATAGGCCGTTTCGGAGGACTTGTCAAGAACCGCATAAATGGCAAGGTTCAGGAGGCCATAAAGTTGATTTACAGGGACAATGATGTACTTTTTGTATCAGTTCACGGGCTTCACAGGATATCCAAATACCGTTCGGGTGATTCGACGAAGCCTCCAAAGATCAATAAGCTCGGTACCGGTAATTGGGAAAAATTGAAAAACAGCGCGAAATCCAAGGTCAAGGATATAGCGGAGGACCTGATACGTCTTTATTCCCAGCGGAGAGTTGCAAAGGGTTTTGCATTCAGTCCTGATTCTTATCTTCAGCAGGAATTCGAATCTTCATTCCAGTATGAGGAGACACCGGATCAGATCAAGGCTGTGGAAGCTGTGAAGAAGGACATGGAAAGCAGCTGGCCTATGGACCGTCTGGTATGCGGAGATGTGGGATTCGGCAAGACGGAAGTGGCTATAAGGGCGGCATTCAAAGCCGTGGCCGACAGCAAGCAGGTGGCCGTACTAGTGCCTACGACTATCCTGGCATTGCAGCATTTCAATACTTTCCGAGACAGACTCCGTAATTTCCCTTGCAATATCGACTATATAAGCCGTCTCCGGACACCCAAGGAAGTGGCGGACATTACAGCAAGACTGAAAGAGGGTAAGATAGATATTATAATAGGTACTCACAGGCTTCTGGGTAAGAGTATTGCGTTCAAGGATCTGGGGCTGCTCATCATCGATGAGGAACAGAAGTTCGGAGTTGCTGCCAAGGAGGCTCTAAGGCATCTGAAACTGTCAGTGGATACCCTTACCCTTACGGCCACCCCTATTCCGAGGACACTTCAGTTTTCGTTGCTCGGTGCCAGGGATCTCTCCATCATCAATACTCCTCCGCCCAACAGGCTGCCGATTCAGACGGAGATAATAGATTTCAACGAAAATACCATAAGGGATATAATCAATGAGGAGATAGGACGTGGCGGCCAGGTCTTCTTCGTACACAACAGGGTTAAGGACATCTACGAAGTGGAGGATATCATCCGCAGGACAGTACCGGGAGTCAAGACTTGTGTGGCACATGGCCAGATGGAACCTAAAGTATTGGAAAACAAGATTATTGAGTATATGTCCGGAGACTATGACGTACTCATAGCCACTACTATCATAGAAAACGGCATAGATATTCCGAACACCAACACCATCATTATCAACCAGGCACAGAACTACGGTCTGAGCGACCTGCATCAGCTCCGCGGCAGGGTGGGGCGCTCCAACCGGAAGGCTTACTGCTATCTGATCGTGCCTCCGATGACATCGCTTTCGGATGATGCCCGGAGGAGACTGGATGCCATAGAGGCGTTCTCGGATCTGGGCAGCGGTTTCAATATAGCCATGCGCGATCTTGATATCCGCGGAATGGGCAATATGCTCGGAGCCGAGCAGAGCGGCTATATAGCCGAGATGGGTTTCGAGACCTACCAGCGTATCCTGGCCGAAGCATTCGAGGAGATAAAGGGAACAGCGGCGGACATCCCCGGAAGAAAGGAGGAGGACGAGGTATACGTTACGGACTGCGTGGTGGATACGGACCTGGAGATTCTCATTCCGGACTCATATATAAACATTACCGCCGAGAAGATACGTCTGTACAAGGAACTGGACTCCATTACCGACGAGGCTTCCCTCCAGCGCTTCATAGCAGACATAGAAGACCGTTTCGGGCCTATACCGGAACAGTTCAAGCAGCTTATATATGTTGTCCGTCTGAGAATGGCCGCCCGCGAAAGGGGATTCGAGAAGATAGTCTTGAAGAACGGCATGATGGTGATGTATTTCATCTCCAATTCGATGTCCCCGTTCTACCGCAGCAGCCGTTTTCCCGAGATCATCAAGGCTATTCAGCAGAAGGATTCCGGCAGGTACATGCTCAAGGAAAATAACGACAGGCTATATATCACTGTTAAAAATGTTAAAACAATAGAGGGAGCATATAACTTGATACAGAAATTGTAACTATATTTGCCGCCCTTTCCTCTATTGTCGGGATAATGAAGAATATACTGGTAGACATAGGAAATTCGACGCATTGCAAGGCAGCTGTCACGGACGGGGACAGCATACTGTCGGTGCGCCGCATACCCAGGAAGGACCTGCGTATGGTAATGGAGGATGAGGTGTCAAGGCGCGGTCCGGCGGATGTGCTGTGCGTATCATCTGTTGCCGGAGAGGAAGACAGTCCCGGAAACTGGTGTGCGGGAATGTGCAGGAAATATGTTCAGGTCAGTGCTGATATCCGTCTGCCCCTGCAGCTGGATTACGGAACACCGGGGACTCTCGGAGCAGACAGGATAGCCGCCGCTGCGGGTGCCGCTGCTGTTTTTCCGGGAGAAAGCTGTATGATATTTGACTTCGGAACAGCTCTGACAGTGGATTTTGTAACAGCCGGCGGCATGTTCTCCGGCGGCAATATTTCTCCGGGGCTCAGCATGCGTCTGAAAGCCATGCACGAGTTTACCGGGAGGCTCCCGCTGGTCGAGGCCTATGAGCCGGTGCGTCCGATAGGAAAGACAACAGCGGAGGCTCTTGTCAACGGAACGGTTTCGGGCATGATGTTTGAAGTGGAGAAGTACATTGAGAATAATCCTGGAAGCAGAGTAATTTTTACCGGCGGTGATGCAGTTTTTTTTGCAAAGATGCTAAAAACCCCGATATTTGTAGTTTGCAACTTGGTTTTTATAGGTTTGTCCAAAATTGCACAGTTGAATGGTTAGAAGAACAAAAGTCCTTTTTAGGGTGGTACTCGCGGTCACGCTTCTGGTATGTCCGCTGTATAGTGCCATAGGTCAGTCCATTGACGCACTGGGTTCCTACTCACCCTACTCTATGTTCGGTGTCGGGCGCATCGCTTATGAAGGTACAGCCTACAATCATTCCATGGGAGGCATAGGTATAGGAATGAGGGATAACCGGGTGATAAATTTCATCAATCCCGCAGCGATAACGGCCCGTGATACACTCTCGTTCATGTTTGATTTAGGAATCAACGAGAAGAATTCCTATTTCAACGACAATATCACCAAATCGGCCTACAATATCTTCAATGTGCAGAACGTGGCCTTTACATTCCCTATCTACAAGTCATCTGCATTCATTGTAGGCATAGCTCCGTTCAGCGACGTCGGATACAAGTTCCAGTCCACGGAGACAGCTACTGACGTGGAGGCCGACATGGGTGACGTGAAATATCAGCAGTACGGAACAGGCAGTATCTACCAGCTTTTTCTAGGAGCCTCGGTCATGTTTTTCGACCGCATATCGCTCGGTGCCCAGGGCATATATTATTTCGGATATATGAACAAGCACAACGATCTTCTGTTCAACTCCTCTTCCTCGTATAATACCGTGTATACGGGATGGAACTATAAAGTCCACTCATTAAGCGGTAAGTTCGGCCTGCAGTATATCCAGCCGTTCAAGAAGAACAACTCCCAGCTGGTCATCGGAGGAACGTACCGCCTGGGTACGTCCATGAAAGGAGAGACATCACGTTATGCGTATACGGACATAGATACTGTCCTGAACAGCAATATATCCTCCGGTACTCTCCGCATAGCGGATGAGTTCGGAGTAGGAATATCCTACAGGGTCAATGGGAAATGGGCTGTGGGAGCGGACTTCATTCAGCAGAACTGGCGTACCGACATGTTCCCCGACGCTGTAACGTGGACCAATTTCGGAGCCGGGGTTTCCAGGCAGTACAAAGCCGGATTCGAGCTCACCCCCAATATGTACGACATCCGCTATTACATGAAGAGGGTAACATACAGGGCCGGAGCGTATTTCGAGCAGTCATACGTGAGGGTAGACGGAAGGCAGGTGAATGCATTCGGTATTACATTCGGTGCCTCGTTCCCCTTCTACAGGTGGTACAATGCAGTGAGCGTGGCTGTGGACATCGGACAGAGAGGATCGCTGAGACAGGGACAGATCAGGGAGAATTACATTAATTTTATCCTGAACATTAATCTTCACGACATCTGGTTTGTCAAATATAGATACGACTAATAACTATTATTAATTCTAAACATATGAAACGAATTCTATTAGCAGCAGCAGCAATTATGATGTCCACGCTTGTCTTCGGACAGGGAAGATACGGTGCGGACAGCGCGGAATGTATAAAGTATCTTTCATTCTACCAGCAGTATGTAAAGCAGAACAACCTTGAGGACGCCGCTCCCAACTGGAGAAAGGCCATCAAGTTCTGCCCCCCTACTGCAAGTCAGAACATGCTTCTTGACGGTATGAAGATCATGAGAAAGGAGATCAACCAGTTCCGTAACAACCCCATCAGGAAAAAAGAACTGGTGGATACTCTGATGATGCTGCATCAGATGCGAATCGACACCTATCCCAACTATGCCACCACAGCAAAGACCAACAAGGCCGTAGATATGATGAACTACGCCGAGCCCGGTACTGAGATGGATGTCTACAATGCTTTGGGAGAGGCTCTTGACGCAACTAAAGCTAAATCAAATACAACAGTGGCCGTGAGGTATCTGGACTATGCCATCCAGCTGTACAAGGCCGGCAGACTGATGGACTCCGATGTGTTCTCGGCTTTCGAGAAAAGTGTGGAGACCCTCGAGCTTGTGAAGGCCGCAAAGCCCTCGAAGATGGTCGATGACGCCATCGCCGATGTAGAGAGCCTGTTTGCAGGAAGCGGTGTGGCAAGCTGCGAGAACCTCGTTACAGTGTTCCAGCCCCGCTATGAGGCTTCTCCTGAGGACGAGACCGTGCTCTCAAATATCGTGACCCTCTTCTCCTCTACAGGATGTACCCAGGAAGACCTCTTCCTCCAGGCTGTGGAAGGTCTTTACAAGGTGGATCCCTCTTCGAACTCGGCTCACCTGCTCTTCCAGCTCTACTCATCGCTCCCTGACGGAGGCGACCAGGCTGTCAAGTACATGAACGAGGCCATCGCATTCGAGGATTCAGATGCCGAGAAGGATGCAGAGTACTATTTCGAGCTCGCAACCTATCTCTTCTCCAAGCTCGACCGCAAGGCTGACGCCGCAGCCGCAGCCAAGAAGGCCGCAGAGTCCGCAACATGGCAGGCAAGGGCATACTTCCTCCTCGGTACTATCTGGAGCACTGTCAAGTGCGACGGCAACCCCATCGAGAGCCGCGCTCAGTTCTGGGTAGCTACAGACTACATGCTCAAGGCAAAGAATACTGACGCCACGATGGCTGGAGAGGTAGACAAGCAGATAGCTACATACCGTCAGTACTATCCTCTGCAGTCCGACGCCTTCATGTATGATATCGTGGACGGCGACCGTTTCCAGGTCAACTGCAACGGTATGAACGAGACTACCACTGTCAGGACACAGAAATAGCGATGATTTTAAAAATACCGCATTATTGTACGGTTATCAGAATGGTAGCGGCCCTTTGGACCGCTACCATTGCTGTATCATGCGGTAACAAACTCAAGAATATAGATGCGGAAAGTATCTCCGAGGCCCCGACCCAGGTAGTGCTGAACATGGATGCGGCGCAGACTGAGAACGGCATGATGCAGATGAGGCTTACGGCCCCCCGGATGGAGAGATATGAGCGGGGCGAGGGCGAGTCGTCGGAACTGTTTCCGGACGGATTCAATGTGCTTGCTTACAACGAGGAGGGACTGCTGGAGACACAGATAGTATCGGAAAAGGCCGAGCATACTGTAAACGACTCTACGGAGCAGTGGTCCGCTTATGGAAATGTTGTGATTACCAATTATCTGGAAGGCCAGAGAATCATGACGGACACCCTCTACTGGGACCGTGAGCAGCACAGAATCTTCACCGACTGTCATGTAAGGCTGTATTCTCCTGACGGTTTCATGCAGGGTTATGGTCTGGAGTCTGACGAAAGAGCCAGAAATGCCAGGCTTCTGAGAATTTTTGACAGTTACGGAATAGTCCAGAAGGATTCAGCGGGGACGGACTATGTCGATACGGTTAATTTTATTGGACCCAGATACCGGAGATAAAAATAAAATTACTATCTTCGCACCCTATTTTCAGAACGTTGTAAATTGATAAAATAAAATGGCAGTATTAGAGAAAATTCGAGTCAAGCTCGGTATTCTTATCACAGTGCTCATCGCGGTGGCGCTGTTATCATTTATCATCGACCCCACTACTCTGGAGACTACCCTCAGTTATTTCTCGTCGAAGTATGACGTCGGCAAGATAGACGGAAAGAAAGTCCGCTATCAGGAATTCCAGGAAGCGGTTGATTATTATACCAATATCTATACTCTCACCACCGGCAGTCAGTCCGTATCGGAGGAGGCCATGCAGACCATCAACGAGACCGCCTGGCAGAACTTCATCTCCCAGTGGTACATCATCCCCCAGATGCAGAAAGCAGGTATCAAGGTCGGTGAGGACGAGCTTGTGGACCTCAGCCAGGGCAAGGAGATATCTCCCATTCTGGCCCAGGATCCGGTTTTCCTCGATGCTTCCGGCAATTTCAGCCGCGAGAAGCTTCTGGATTTCATCCATGCCATTCCCGGAGATGCCTCAGGCAATCTCGCACAGTACTGGAGTTTCCTGCAGCAGAACATGACTTCCCAGCAGTATTTCATCAAATACACATCCCTGATTACCGGCAGTGACATTCTTACTCCTGTGGAACTGCGCAGGCAGATAGAGGAGAACAACACTTCCTCGAATGTGGAGTTTGTGCTCGTTCCTTTCGGATTCGAGATTGACTCTACCATCATTGTCAGCGACAAGGAGGTTCACGATTATTACAACGCCCATAAGGAGAACTACCGTCAGAGGGCTTCCCGTGACATCGAGTTCGTAGCCTATGAGGTCGTGCCCTCCGAGGCCGATATACAGGCAGCTAAGGATGAAATCGACGGTCTTTTCGAGGAATTCTCCACTACTGACAATCTCAAGAGTTTCCTCTCCCTGAACTCCGATACTCCTCTGCAGGACTATTATTTCAAGCAGGGAGAGCTTTCCGCACAGTTCCCCGAGGTGGATGAGTTCGCATTCAGCCGCAGGCCCGGCGTGATGCCCGTGTTCCAGAAAGACAATACTTTCTATGCAGTACGTGTCAATGACGTGAAGAATATGTCGGATTCGGCATACGTGCGCCATATTCTCCTTTCCTTCGATGCCGGTGAACTGGCTGACAGCCTCATCAACGTTCTCAATCACGGCGGCGACTTCTCTGCCCTGGCCGCACAGTACTCCATGGACCAGAATCCCAACGTGGCCAACCCCGGCGATATCGGCTGGATGACACAGACCGCGATGATACCCGGAATGCAGGATGTCCTTTCCATGAGGCCCGGGGCCATCGCAAAGATGGAGACAGACTATGGTCTGCATATTGTCTCGGTAACTGACCGGACGGCTCCCATGAAGAAAGTGCAGCTTGCCATCCTGTCCAAAGAGGCTCTGGCAAGCAAGGAAACCTTCCAGGACTACTACGCACAGGCCAACGACCTGGCTTCCCGCTGCGAGGGCAATATAGAGAATTTCGACAGGATCACCCTTGAGGAGGAGCTTCCCGTAGTGCCTGCAAACAATGTGCTGGAGAGCGCACGTCAGCTTTCGAGGTTCGATGACGTAAGGGAGGTTATCCGCTGGATCTACGATGACAAGACCAAGGTGGGCGATGTATCCCCGATCATCACCGTCAACAACGATATCTTCTTCGTAGTGGCCCTCAAGGCTGTCCGTGAGGACGGATATGCCCCTGTAAACAATGTGGCCGCCTCCATACGCTACATCCTGACCAACGAGAAGAGGGCTGAGAAGGTAAAAGGTGAGGTAGTCTCCAAGATTCAGGGTCTGACAGACATGAACTCCATCGCCGAGGCTCTCGGACAGACGGTCAGCACCCGTGACGGCATCACATTCGGCAGCATGACCTCAACATCCACCGAGCCCGCCTTCATCGGTGCAGTAGCCGGTGCCGAGCCCGGCGTCATCAGCGGTCCCGTAGCAGGCAACATCGGAGTATACGTCTTCAACGTACTCAGCCGCGAGACCGGAGCCTTCTATACCGAGGACGATGCCAAGATCCGCGCCGCCCAGGTGGAGGCATATCAGATAAACAACCTGGCATCTATTTTCAATGAAAGAGGCGGGATAGTGGACAACCGGGCACGTTTCTTTTAGGAAATAATGTATTTTTTCATATTATGTAGCGGACGGCCGGTTCCTTCTTCGGGGACCGGCTGTCTTATTTTCGCCGCGTGGGGATTTTTTGCTAAATTAGCCGGAAATCTGATGAATTATGTGGAGAAAGCATGCGGTATCGGTACTGGCCTTGCTGATGGGGATTATGTGTTCAGGCGGGGTCGTGATAGGGCAGGAGAGCGTCAGCCCCTATGTCGCTTTCTGGAATCTTGAGAACTATTTCGATCCCTTCGATGATTCTCTGACGGTGGATGAGGAATTCACTCCCGCCGGAGAGAAACACTGGACGTGGAAAAAATTTCTCGTAAAGCGTAATCTTATAGCGAAAGCCCTGCTGTCAATGCATGACCGGTATGGGGAATGGCCTCTGGCTGTAGGTTTTGCTGAGGTGGAGAACCGGATGGTGCTGCGGCAGCTGACGGAGCAGACACCGCTGGCAAAGCTCGGTTATGGGGTTGTGCACCGCGACTCGCCGGACAGCCGGGGGATAGACGTGGGATTCATTTACCGGGAGGAATATATGACCGTCCTGGAGGTGGAGGCCCGGGCAGTGCTGACGGGGAGAGAGCGGCCTACACGGGATATCCTCCAAGTGACGGCCGGACTTTATCTGCCGGGCGGGCAGCCGGATACCGTGCATTTTTTCATCAATCACTGGCCTTCGAAGTTCGGCGGCGAGGAGTACTCCCGCCCTTTCCGTCAGGCCGCCTCCGATACCCTACGGAGGGTGGTGGAGGCTCTCAGGGACTCCGCTTCCGGAGAGCTGCCGCCGGTGATTGTCTTGGGGGATTTCAACGATACTCCGGAATCTCCTCCGGTGATGTCGCTGCAACTGGGGACGGGCCTGCTCAATACGGGATTGTCCCTGCATGAGAGAGGGGAGGGGACCCTCAAGTACAACGGCCGGTGGGAGTTGATTGACCTCTTCCTCATCAGCCCGTCCCTGGAGAATGCCCGGATGGAGATATATTCTCACCATCTACTGCTTGAGGATGATGAGAAATTCTTGGGACAGAAGCCATTCAGGACCTATTACGGGCCGCAGTGGCACGGAGGGGCGAGTGACCACCTGCCGATTGTCCTGCTGCTTCCGTCAGACTTTTAATGGAAATTCATTACCTTTGGCGGACGTAAAATTTAAGCAGCCATGAAGCAGTATCTGGATCTTTTGCAGCATATCCTGGACCACGGGACGGTCAAGTCGGACCGGACGGGGACGGGAACCAAGTCGGTGTTCGGTTATCAGATGAGGTTCGACCTCGCGGAGGGATTTCCCCTGCTGACAACCAAGAAACTGCATCTGCGCTCGATTATCTACGAGCTGCTGTGGTTCATCAAGGGCGATACCAACATCAAGTATCTGCACGACCACAAGGTCTCGATATGGGACGAATGGGCTGATGAGAACGGAGACCTGGGGCCGGTCTACGGGCATCAGTGGCGGTCCTGGCCCGCTCCCGACGGACGGACCATCGACCAGCTCTCTCAGGTGCTGGATTCGCTCAAGCGCAGCCCCGACTCGCGGCGGCACATCGTCTCGGCCTGGAATCCCGCCGAGGTGGACCGGATGGCCCTGCCTCCCTGCCACACCCTCTTCCAGTTCTACGTGGCAGACGGGCGGCTCTCCTGCCAGCTCTACCAGCGCAGCGCGGATGTCTTCCTCGGAGTGCCGTTCAACATCGCCTCCTATGCCCTGCTGACCATGATGGTGGCTCAGGAGTGCGGCTATACTCCCGGGGACTTCGTGCACACCTTCGGGGATGTCCATATCTACCTCAACCATTTCGACCAGGTACACGAACAGCTCTCCAGGACTCCCAGAGAGCTGCCGCGTATGGTGCTCAATCCCGAGGTTCGCTCGGTCTTCGATTTCGATTATGATGACTTCAGGCTGGAGGGCTATGACCCCTGGCCTGCCATAAAGGCCCCGGTATCGGTTTAATTAAAACGGTAGGCGGCCTTGCGCATATCGTCGGGAGTCTTGAAAGGCTTGTTGGGCTTCAGGTACTTCTCCAGGAACTTGTAGACGGTGAAGCGGATGTCGGTGGCCTCCTTGGTGTCGATACGGTCGAAGGAGTGTCCTCCGGCAGCGGCCTCATATATCTTGTACTCGAACTTCTTGCCGTCGGCCTTCAGGCTCTTGATGAGGTGCTCGACTTCCAGTACGTCTACATCATCGTCTATCGTGTTGGAGTAGACGAGCAGGGGAGCCTTGAGCTTGTGGGTGTTCCATACAGGTGAGCGGCGCTTGTACTCCTGTACGTTCTGCGATACAGTGGCTCCGATGTGATATGAGGCCGAGAAGAGGTCGCGGTAGCTGTCGGTGGCGATACCCATCCTGGCGATGAGGTCGGATACTGGCACTCCGGCATAGCCCACCTTATAGGCGTCGGGGTACTCGAAGAGGTTCATCAGCGTTATCATGCCGCCGTGGCTCCAGCCCATGATGCCCACGCGGTTGGGGTCCACGATATCGTAGTTCTCCACCATGTAGTCACGTCCGGCCTTGACATCCGAGTTCTCGCGTCCGCCGTAGTCGATGGCCTTGTACATACCCTCACCATAGCCTGTACTTCCCCGGTATTCGGTGGCTATGACGATATACTCCTGAGCCATCAGCTCGCGGATGATGTGTGCGTAATAGGTGGACATGTCGGCGTGAACTCCGCTGTGAGGAAATACGATAAGAGGGTATTTCTTATTCGGATCCACTGTCTTGGGGATGAAGACATAGTTCCAGAACTTGAAGGGGTTGTTGTACCCTCTTGAAGTGGGGCTGCCCTGTTTGGCCTTGGGCTCTCCTGTCAGATATACCTTGTCGATATAGGCCACATCCCCGACTTTCTCGTACCAGAGAACATCATCGATATTCTTGATTATCATGTCGAATGTGTGCTGGAGACTGTTATTGTAGGCCTTCAGTCTCTGGATTTCCTTCATCAGGTCCTCGTTGGTCTGAGCTGTGGAAACTGTGCAGGCGCCCAGGAAAATGGCAGCAGCTGCGATGATAATTTTTTTAAATCGTCTCATAGGTAAATGGAATTTGATTATTGAGTGGTTTTGAAAAAAAGTTCGAATCTCGTAATGCCGTCCTCCCCGGTGCCGAGGCTGAAGCGGATGCCGGAGCGGGTGAGGATCTCGTGGATGACTATCAGGCCTATGCCCTTGCCGTCCGGCTTGGTGGAGAAGAAGGGGGTGAAGAGGTGGAGGGCGGTCTCCTCGGGGATGGGGGCTCCGTTGTCGGCCACGCACCAGTAGCCGGGGCGGGCGGTGACGGTGATGCGGGCATCGGGCGAACCGTCGGGGAAGGCCTCCACCGCGTTCTTGACGATGTTGGTCAGCACCTGCTCCATCAGCACCTGGTCTATCGGCACTTCTCCGGCCTTCTCATCTATCTCGGTTACGAACGCTATCTGTTTCTGGCCCCTGAGGCTCTCGAGGAAGGGCAGCACGCGGCGCAGGAAGGCGCAGGCGTCCACCGGCCTGCACACCGGGTCGGGAATCCGGGCCATCGAGGCGTAGTCGGTGATGAAGCGGCTCATCCGGTCTATCCGCGAGAGCAGTATCGACAGCATCGCGGCGGTGTCTCCGTCCCCCGAGTCCGTGGAGGTCTGCTGTATGGCGTAGAGGGCCGAGGTGATGCCGGCCATGGTGTTGTTGACCTCGTGGGAGATGACGCGGATGACCTTCTTATAGCCCCTCTTCTCGGCCTCGTACAGCTCTTCGGTCAGGGGCTCGACCATGTAGAAGGGGTGGGGGAAGCCCCGGTCCATGAAGGACGAGAGGGTACAGCGGTAGATGTGCAGGGGGTCGGTCTGGAGGATGCGGCCCTCGTCCGGCTGCAGTCCGGCGAGCAGTCTGAGCAGAGGCAGGGGGCTGTCCTGCAGGCTCTGTCCGCGGTAAGGCTCAATGCTCCGGATTCCGAGCATCCGGTCCAATGCCGGGTTGGACGAGTCGATGCGGTGGCCGATGTTCATGATCAGCACTCCGGCCGGGGAAGCGGCGATGAGCTGGTCCAGGAAGTGGTTCTGCTCCTGAATCCGCAGCTCCTCGTTGTGCAGGCGGTCGCTCATGCGGTTGAACAGCTCTATGATGCGGTCGGCGTCTTTCTGTCCCACGGGTCTCAGGCGGGTGGAGAAGTCCTGCTCCTTGATCAGATCGATGCCTCCAGAGAGGGTGTTCAGCGGCTTTATGGTCTTTTGGTACAATATCACAAGGAGGACAACGGCAGCTATCAGCAGCACCTGCGCCGCGACGTATATCCAGCTGCCCGTCCCCTCGTCCGCCATCTTGAGGGCAAATCCTATGGAGGCCGCCACCACCATGATGAGCAGTACCGCTATGAGCCGGAAGTATCCTCTTGATCCCATGGTCCTAAAGGTTGATTTTGAATTTTTCGATGCGCCGGTAGAGAGATGCCCGGGTGAGGCCCAGGGCTGCGGCGGCGCGGGAGACATTGCCGTTGCAGTCGCTCAGGGTGCGGAGGATGCGGTCCCTCTCCATCTCCTCGAGGGTCTGGGCCGGGGCTCCGGAGTCCGTGGAGGCGGTTCCGGAGGCAGCGCCGTGTTCATCGGGGGCGCCGGTGCAGCGGACCACGTCGTCGCGGGAGATGGTCCCGCTGCCGCCGAGGATGAGGGCACGCTCGACGATGTTCTTAAGCTCGCGGATATTGCCCGGATAGGGGAGGCGGCTGAGATATTCCATCGCCTCCTGGGAGAATACGGCGCGGCTGCCGGCATTGCGGGTAAAATACTGCACCAGCAGGGGGATGTCCTCCTTCCTTTCCCTCAGCGGCGGCAGGTGTATGGGGATGAGGTTGAGCCTGTAGAACAGGTCCTCGCGGAAGAGGCCCTGGCGGACCATCTCCTGCAGGTCGCGGTTGGTGGCCGAGACCACCCGGACGTCGGTGCGGCGGGGGATGCTCTCGCCCAGCGGCTCGTAGGTGCGGTCCTGGAGCACGCGCAGGAGCTTGACCTGGCAGACGGGCTCCAGCTCGCCTATCTCGTCGAGGAAGATGGTGCCCTTGTCGGCCAGTTCGAACCGGCCCTTGCGGTCGGTCCAGGCGTCGGTGAAGGCGCCCTTCTTGTGCCCGAACATCTCGCTGTCGAAGAGGCTGGAGCTCAGGCCGCCGAGATTGACCTTGACGAAGGGACCGCTGCTGCGGGGGGAGTTGAGGTGGATGGCCTCCGCGATAAGCTCCTTGCCCGTGCCGCTCTCCCCGGTGATGAGCACCGAGGCGCCGGTGGGTGCCACGCGGGTCACTGCGTCCAGCACCTCCTTGATCTGGGGGCTGTTGCCTATGATCTTGTCGAAGCCCTTGCCGGTAGTGCCCGCCTCCTCCTGCCGTTCTGAGTTCAGATGCAGGGCGGTGCGGATACGGTCCATAAGGGCCATATTGTCCCAGGGCTTGGTGATGAAGTCGAAGGCCCCGAGGCGCATGCCCTCCACCGCGAGGCTGATGCTGCCCCAGGCCGTCATGAGGATGACGGGGGCCGCCGGGGCGAATATCTTGATCTTGCGCAGCAGTTCCAGCCCCTCCTCCCCGGTAGTGGACAGGGAGTAGTTCATGTCCATGAGGATCAGCTCAGGCTCCTGCAGCCGCACCTCGTCCAGAGCCTCTTTCGGACCCGGAACGGCCTTGGCGGTCAGGCCCGAGCGCTTCAGGAGGAAGGTCAGGGATGCTCTTATGGCGTCGTCGTCGTCGATTATCAGTATCATAACCTTACAAAAGTAGCACAATTTCCCGAAAATTTTCCTTAATTTTGAACTTCATTTCAACTTATCAGAATCGAGCCTATGATATCGCTTATCGTCGCCAAAGCCGCCAACGGCGCCATCGGAAAGGGCAACCGGATGCCCTGGCACATCTCCGGCGACCTGAAGTACTTCAAGCGGGTGACCACCGGCCATCCCGTCATCATGGGCTACAATACCTGGCTCTCACTCGGAGAGCGTCCCCTTCCCGGACGGCGCAACATCGTGGTAAGCCGCTCGCACAGCGCGGCCCCTGACTGCGGGGCGGAGTTCCAGCCCTCGCTGGAGGCCGCTGTCGCTGCTGCCGGTGCGGATGCTGCGGGCACTTCGGAGGAAGTGTTCGTCATAGGAGGCGGGCAGCTCTACCGTGCCGCCATGCCCATTGCCGGCCGCCTGTATATCACTGAGGTGGAGACGGTCATCGGGGATGCGGAGGTATTTTTCCCGGAAGTGGACCCTGAGCTGTGGAAGGTGGAGAGCCGTTCCGAGCGTTATTTTGATGAAAAGACCGGACTTTATTATTCATTCCTAATACTTACCAAAAAATGAGAGACAACTTCAAATCCTCCTTCGGCGTGCTCGTAGCCATGGCCGGCTCGGCTATCGGACTGGGCAACCTCTGGCGCTTCCCCTATCTGATGGGTACCAACGGCGGCGCGGCATTCATCATCATCTACCTCGTTCTGGTATTCCTGCTGTGCCTGCCCATCATGATGTCGGAGTTCGTGGTCGGACGCCGCAGTCAAGTCAATGCTGTGAAGGCCTTCAAGGTGCTGTCACCCAAGGGACACTGGGGACTGGTCGGTGTGCTCGGCGTGCTTGCCTCGGTGGCTCTGATATCCTTCTACTGCGTGGTGGGAGGCTGGACGATAGACTACCTCGTGCATGCCGTGTCGTTCACCCTGCCCGAACAGGGCTCGTCGGAAGGCTTCTTCGCCGCGGCCGTATCCACACCTGGGAGGACGATACTCTACACCTATATCTTCCTGGCTCTGACATCCCTCGTGCTGCTGGCCGGCATCAAGGACGGTATCGAGCGCTATACCAAGGTCATGATGCCGCTGCTCTTCCTGACCATCATCATCATCGCCATCCGCTCGGTGACCCTGCCCGGAGCCGGAGCCGGTCTGGAGTTCCTCTTCAAGCCCGATTTCTCCAAGGTTACCGGAAACACCTTCCTCAACGCCCTCGGCCAGGCCTTCTTCTCCCTGAGTATCGGCTGCGCGACTATTCTGACCTACGGCTCGTATGTCAAGAAACAGGAGAAGATCGTCAAGCTCTCATCGCTGACCGCCATCTCCGACACCTTCTTCGCCATCCTGGCCGGACTGGCCATCATGCCCGCCGTATTTGCCTTCGGCATCTCCCCCAGCGAGGGCCCCGGCCTGCTCTTCGTGGTGCTGCCCGATATCTTCGACCAGATAGCCGCCGGCGGAGTCATCGCGATACTCTTCTTCTTCGTGCTCTTCATCGCGGCCATCACCTCGTCCATCTCCCTCTTAGAGGTGTCCATAACATACCTGATAGAGGCCTGCAGGATGAAGCGCCGCATGGCCGTGCTGCTCTCCAGCGCCGTCTGCCTGGTGCTCTGCACCCTGTGTGCCCTCTCCGGCGGCGTGCTCTCCGACGTGCACATCCTCGGCAAGACCTTCTTCGACTTCTTCGACATGATATCGGCCAACCTGCTGATGCCCCTGTGCGGACTCTTCATTGTGATATTTGTCGGCTGGAAGCTCGGCCGGAAGGATTTTGTGGACGAGCTTTCCAACGGCGGCACCCTGCCCAACAAGCGGCTGTACAACGCCATCTTCTATCTGGTGCGCTACGTCGCCCCGCTGGTGATAGCCGTCATCATGATTTTCGGCTGGCTGTAGAAAAATAATTTTGTAAATAGAAAAATTACCGTATCTTTGCGGCACTTTTTCATAATAGTGGAGGGGCATTAGCTCATTTGGCTAGAGCGCGACACTGGCAGTGTCGAGGTAACCGGTTCGACTCCGGTATGCTCCACTCGGGACACAACTCCTTGCGGGGTTGTGTTTTTTTTATAAGTCCCAGGCCCAAAGACCCATCATATCAGAAGATGTATTTCAATAGTTTGTCCTCATGTATTTCCGGATTCACAGCATATATTGCTCTATTTTGCTCATCCACTGCGAAATATGCTATGGGGGTATCCAAGTTCAGCAGTTGTACGGGCTCGCCGGTCCAGGTGTAGACCTCTATGGATGAGGAGTGGTTGGCTTCCGTATCATCAAGCCGCTTGCCTGAATAGAGGGCATAGATATAATCCTTTCCCGCATAAACATTCTCGTATGTCACTATATTCCGGTCTATACTGAATTCTGTAGAGGTATCATCTCCATACAGATGGAACTTTGGCGGCTGTTTTGCCCCAGTGAATTCCGTCAGCTGTATTTTTCCATCTATGACCTCTCCCATCTCAAGTCGGTCAATGAAATTGTAACTTATAACAAAACGATTGTCCGAAGCGGATATAAGATAGTCATCGAATATCGAGTAATAATTCTTTCCCATCTTGTGCGGCAACTTCGGGAAGGAGTTGCCTATGCTGTCCATCATCGTACCGTTATACAGATTCCACAGTTCACGCGCTCCCGTATTGTAACCTTGATGCTTTACAAGTAGTAAGGAATCCTCGATAACATTTATTTCCCAGAAGAAACGGTTTATGTCCGGAGTCTTGAATGTCTTGCTGAACTTCAGATGCGCAGCTGTATCCGAAAGTTCATAAAAGGCAATGACGTCGGTGGCGTGGTCCCTGAGCCCGATTACGTTTCCATGCGTATTCTTAATGACAGAAGGCATCAGGTACTCCTCCGGTCCCCGTCCGTTATGGGCGAAAGAATATAGAAACCGGATATCAGGATATGAGTATACAAAGTAGAAATAGTCTCCGCCATCACCGGTGTTCTGCAGGACTATATAATTTTCAAGTTTTATGATATTGTTGATATTCAATATTTCAGATATTGGAATTTGCTCTGCCTTTAAATTCTTAACAACATCAAATGTCTTGACAGCTTTGCTTTTATCTGCGCATGAGAATATTGCTGCCATAGCAAAAGACAGCAGCAACAAGTTAAACCATTTCATACCTACTTGTTTAATTGATTGCATTACACCATTCATAGTGCAATTATAATGATAAAAAACGACTTAGACAAGTTTTACGCTGTTTGTTCTATGCACCTGTCCTGTATGCCGGCAGGTCTCCCCTTTTTTCGATTATCGGCTCTGCCTCCTTATATGCTGCCATAACTTTGATTACAGCACCGGCGTCATGTACACCGGCAGATACAGCAGCCCGCTCTCACCTTCCTGTTTCCTGTTTCCATAGAAGCAGCCTGTCGTATATTTTCCTTTTAAATATCCTATTTGTCATAAATACAGATGTCTGCCTATGCAAAAATAGACAAATTCTCTATTTCCCCGAAATCTTGGCGGGTCAGCGGGTGACGGTGCGGATTTTTTACTCTGCCGGCGCGGGTGAAATCGGATTTATACTTAAATTTGCAGAAAAAGGAGGAAGATATGGTTTATTATGGAGATGAAGTAATCCGCTTTGACTGGGCCATGAAGCGGCTGCTGCGGCAGAAGGCCAATTTCGCTGTTTTGGAGAGTTTTCTGAGTGAGCTGCTCGGAGAGAAGGTCGTAATCAAGCGCATGCTCGAAAGCGAGGGCAACAAGGAGACCCCCGACGACAAGTTCAACCGGGTGGACGTGCTCGCCGAGAATTCCAAAGGTGAGCTGATCATTATCGAGATACAGAACAACGCCGAGATTTACTATTTCCAGAGGATGCTCTACGGGACGTCCAAGGCCATCACTGAGTACATCTACGAGGGCGATGAGTATTCCCAGGTGCGAAAGGTGTACTCCATCAGCATCGTCTACTTCGACATCGGTCAGGGCAGCGACTACATCTATCACGGAAAGTCGGTATTCAAGGGGGTGCACACGGGAGACACCCTGCGACTCTCCGTAAAGCAGCAGGAGAAGTTCACGAAGCATGATGCCGGCGACCTTTTCCCTGAGTACTATATTTTGAGAGTCAATGAGTTCAACCAGCATGCCGTAACCCCTCTGGACGAGTGGATCCGGTTTCTGAAATCCGGTAAAATCGATGAGGACACCCAGGTCGAGGGCCTACGCCTGGCCCGCAGACAGCTGCGGATATCGTGCCTGTCGAAGGAGGAGCGCAGGGCCTACGAGCGTCATATCGAGAACCGCCGCATTCAGTGGGACGTGCTCAACACTGCCCGCGAAGAGGGACTGGACGAGGGAGTGGCTCAAGGCCGGGCTCAAGGCCGGGCGGAAGGCAGAGCAGAAGGTCTGGCGGAAGGCAGGACTGAGGCCATTTGCGACATCGCGAGGAATATGAAAGCGCAGGGCCTCCCCTTGGAACTGATTACACGGACTACCGGTCTATCTCCGGAAGAGATTGACAAGTTTTGACTACAGCATCGGCGTCATGTACACCGGCAGATACAGCAGCCCGCTCTCGCCTTTCTGCAGGTCCTTGGTGTAGAGTACACAGCTGTTCTGTATCCGGGCCTGGTATTTCTTCCTGAAGGCATCGAGGGAGGCGTGGGTCATGTAGCCTGAGGACTTTACTTCGACAGGGCATATCTTGCTGCCTCTCGTCAGCATGAAATCTATTTCATAGAAGTGCTTGTCGTCTTTCTCGAAAGTATAGTAGAACAGCTGATTGCCTGCCGCGGTAAGCATCTGCGCCACAAGATTCTCGTAAAGATATCCGAGATTGGCCTCCAGCTTGTCGGACAGCAGTTTCTGATAGATGATGTTCTCCGCAAAGCCTTTGTCCCAAAAAGCCATCGTGACGAACAGGCCGGTGTCCGCGGCGAACAGTTTATATCTGGAGGTGTCTTTTGTCAGCGACAGGCCCACGCTAGGGTCATCGGAATGATATGATACCAGGACGGCCTTGCTGTCTTCGAGACTGACGAGCATTTCCTCTTCTTTGTCGTTGTCCACACTTCCTACTACTGCACTCATGTAGTACCGGGAGGTTTTCCTGCTTAGCTGGGCGGGAATGGACATGAACAGTCTGCTCAGCCTGCCTGTGGCGTCTATTTTGAGGAAGTCCTCGGAATAGAGCTGGATGATACGTCTCTTTGCGGCGTCTACCTTCGCGAGATTGTTTGTCTCCAGATATTCATTGACGGCCTGCGGCATACCTCCCACCAGCATATACAGCCGCAGGTCTCTCTGCATGGATCTGTGTGCGGCACCCAGCGGCATCCGCTTTTCAAAGAAGGTCCGGATAAGGGGGACTGACGCGGTATCGCCCATGGCCCACCTGAATTCCTCGAAGTCCATAGGATACATGTCCATGCGTTCCTCCTCGCTCGGGATGGTGATGTTTTTTGTATTTTTCCTGATACTGATGAGGGAGCCGGTCTCGATGTAGTCATATCTTCCGTCCTGAACGAGGTATTTGATCGCCTCGCGGGCTTTGGGGCATTTCTGCACCTCATCGAAGATGATGACGGACTTGCGTCTTTCCAGGACGACACGGTATATGGTCTGCAGCTGGAGGAAAATGAAATCCAGGTCCGTCAGGTCATCGAACAGGGCTTTTACATCGGCGGAGGCCCTGTTGAAGTCAATCAGCAGGTAGGAGGTGTATTCGTTCCTTGCAAATTCCTCGACGATTGTAGACTTGCCGATACGCCTGGCCCCTTGGATTAAGGCGGCGCTTGTTCCGTCTGCTTCCTGTTTCCATTGAAGAAGCCTGTCGTATATTTTCCTTTTAAATATCCTATTTGTCATAAATACAGATGTCTGCCTATGCAAAAATAGACAAATTCTCCATTTCCCCAAAATCTTAAAGCAGAAAATACCCTATTTCCCCGAAATTCTAAATGGCAAAATACCCCGTTTCCCCGAAATCCTGGCGGGTCAGCGGGTGACGGTCCGGTACCAGTCGGGTACGGACAGGATGTCGCGGACAATGACGCGGGTGGAGGGGCGGACGATGAACTCGGCGGGGCCGATGGCCGAGGGTGAGCCGCTGTGCCAGTCGTAGGTGTAGCCGAGGCGGGTCCAGGGGTAGGGGGTGTCGGAGTAGTAGGCGGTCCGGCAGTAATCCTCGAACCAGGCGCGGTAGCGGGGATCCACGTCATCGCGGAAGTCGAGAAGGACTTCGCTGTCATGGATTTCCGGATCGGGGGTAGGGCGGAAGAGGCTGTCCTTCTCGGCCCAGAACAGGACAATATGGTCGTAGCCGCAGTCGGGCGGCAGTCCGAGCATCTGGATTACACGCATCTCTATGCCGTGGTCATCGGTCTGGCGGACGTCGGCTTTCAGATGGTCGGTCAGGTCGTAGGGCAGGGTTACCCAGGGCAGGCGGTCGTCCAGCAGGAACATATCAGCCTGTCCGCTTTCCCAGTACCGGCTGTCCTCCTCCGTCATCGCCGAGCCGACCAGCACGAATGTCCGGCCGTCCCGCTCCAACCACTCTATCTGCGGGCTCTCTTCAGGCGATATGATGGCCGCCAGGTCCGGATCCATCTCCTCTGCCGTGGCCACCTCCGCGTCCTCGACCGCAGCCATGTAGTCTTCCCACAGCTGCCCGGTATTCTCATACCACGGCAGGGCCTGTCTGCCGCAGGAAATAATGACAAGAGCAATGACCGCAGAGGCGGATACAGCGCGGAAAAGATGTAGGTGTTTCATTTATTTATCGGAAAAATTACGGATGCGGAGGGCAGTGTTGCGCCTCAGGTGGTCCTGGTAGAGGGTGAGTTCCTGCAGGTGGTAGTTGCCTTTGGAAAACATGGGGGCGAGTGAGGGCATCCAGTACTGCTCCGGGTCGAGGCCGTCCACTATCAGCAGGTGGTGGTCCGTGTCGACGGTGACGGTCACCGAGTCGTTGAGCTCGGCAGGGGTGGCACCGGTGGTCCAGTTCACCGGGTTGATGCAGATGTCGGAGGGAGAGAGGACCGCGCAGGCCGCTTCGGGGGTGGCTACGGAGTTGTAGCAGATGATGGTGCCGGTGCCGGTCGAGTCGACGGCGGGGCGCAGCTGGGGGTATTGCGCCAGTTCCTCATCGGAGACGCGGTAGCCGATGGCGTAGGCAGCGGCCATCCGTTTATATGCTGGGGCGGGGAGGTGCTTGACCAGCTCCACCACGGCCTTGCCGCCCTGGCTGAACCCTGCGAGGACGAAGGGCCGTCCCTCATTGTAATTGTCCAGATAATAGTCAAATGCCGCGCTGACGTCCCCCATCGACAGGGGGAAGAGCTCCTCTACCGCCGCCTCTCCGTCCATCCATACGTTGAGGGAGATCTGCCGGTAGTAGGGGCAGTAGAACCCGTATTGCCCCTGAGCGAAAATGTCTTCGGCGAGCTCCACCGAGGGGAGGAATGCCTCGATATGGTCCGTGCGGGTGTAGTCGGAGTAGCGGCAGGTCTGCCCGTCCGCGGCGGTCCAGTCCCAGATGCAGGTGGGTAGGATGTAGAAAATGTCCGCTGCGGGGGCATTGTCCCCTGAGGGTTGCGAGATGTACCATGCGGCGGCATCCGACCAGTCGGGGACGGCGGGTATGAAAGTATCGGTCCCGCCGCTGTTGCCGCGGCAGGACGATACTGTGAGTGAGGAGGCAGCGGCCAGTACCAGGAGGACGGCCGCTGCTGCCATGGATTTACTTGAAGAGTACATCAGGACCCTGGATAAACTGGATGTCCTTGGGAATGCCTGCGGCGTTGATGCGGTCGAGGTCGGCCTGGAGGGCGGGGGTGATGCCTCCGTTCTTGGCGCGGAACTCGGTGGCGAAAGCCACGTCACCGTTGCCCTGGGTGGTCAGGATGAGGTCGGCCCAGGCGTTGACGGCGGCCTTGGACTTCTCGAAGTCGATCTGATAGAGACCCTCGGCGTTGCGGGAGAAGGCGCCCTGCTGCTCCATGAAGTTGAAGCACATCATATTGGCCTTGCCGTGAGAGGAGGCGGCTCCGAAACGTACCGAGCGGAGGATGCCGGCGATGTAGGTGGTGATGGCGTCCTCGACGGAGATGTTGGAGATCTCACCTTTCTCGATCAGGCGGCATACCATGAAGAGTCCGAGGATGTCGGCTTTGGCCTCTTCCCAGGAGGTCTTCTCGGTGCCCATCGCTGCGTCCACGCTGCCCTTACCGTTGATGGTCTCCTTGATTCCGAGGCCGTGGGCCACCTCATGGAAGGTTACGTTCCAGAAGAAGGCGTCGAATTTCAGGTGCTGGTGGTCTTCGGGAGCGAGGATGAGTTCACCGATGGGGAGGAGGATCTTGTCGAACTTGGCCTGCATCGAGTTGCGCAGCTGGAGGCGGCGGGTGCCCTTCATGGCGTGAACGCGCTCGTCGTTGGGCAGGTTGATGGCGATGGTCTTGCTGCCGGCGTTGCAGTCTCCGGCGTAGTAGACCACGTCATAGACGTTGAGGTCGGAGGATGTGCCGGGTACGAAAGTCTTGTACTCGGGCTTGCAGGGCAGCTCCTTCTGCAGGGCGGGAAGCATGGCCACGAACTTGGCCAGGTCCTTGCTGCGCTCGGTGTCCTTCAGCAGGATGAATGCCTCGTAGGAAGTCTTGGTCTCCTGGAACTTGTCGTCGTAGCTCTCGATGGGACCGACCACGAAGTCTATCCTGCTGTCCTTCATGTCCATCCAGGCCAGATCGCTGGCGAGGTAGTCGTCGGTCCTGAAGGCCTTGATGCGCTCCAGCAGGTATTTCTTCAGACCGGGATCCTCGGCCAGGTCGGCGGCCTGCTGCATCAGCTCGCACATCTTGTTTACCTCTTCGGCGTACTCCTCGTGATACCATACGGTCTTCAGCTTTCCGTTCTCATCGCGGCGCAGGACTGTGTACCAGGACGACTTGTTGGGGTCGTCGAAGGCGTTGAACTCCTCGAGGGTGATGTCGGCGGGGTAGTAGGTGCATACGTCGGGCTTGGCGCCGTAGCCGTCGATGAAGGGCTTGTTGTCATCGAGGCGGTCCCAGGGGCCGTAGTTGATGTAGGCGAACTGTTTCGCGTAAGGGTCTTCGAGCCGGTCCATCAGGCTCTTGTCCCCGAATGTCTGCTGCCAGAACAGCTCGTCGGCGATCTGTCCTATCTGGAAGAACAGCTCTACTATCTGCTTCTCGCTGTCGCTCAGCTGAGCTGCCAGAGGCGAGGACAGCTCGAACGGTGCGTATTCCTCAACTTTCTGTTTCATGGGTGATTCTGTCTGATTCT
This sequence comes from uncultured Alistipes sp., assembly GCA_900550465.1. Lineage (GTDB taxonomy): Bacteria > Bacteroidota > Bacteroidia > Bacteroidales > UBA932 > Coprenecus. The sequence continues at coordinate 25,753 of URSC01000014.1, read as the reverse complement.
GATTGCCGCAGGACGATATGCCTACGGTTGCCGCCGCCCCGATCAGGGCCGCGCAGATGGATTTGGCTGTGGTGCTTGATTTCATTTACAGTAGTGTTTATTCATTTTTGCAAACATAATAATAAATACGCATCTGCCGGCACATTTGTGCACATATTCGCCCTCTGCCCGGAATCAGAAAACTCCTGTCGATTGAGACAGACGCCACATCATTGACGGGACCGGTGCATGTCGGCCGGTGCGTATCACCCGGTGCATATCGGCTTACCCATATCACTTGCCCATGAAGCATGTCTTGGAATCGTAATATGCCGATAGTCAATGTATTTGTGGTCGGGAAAGACAGACCGGGATATCGGTGCTTCAAGGAACGGGCCATATAAACGCCACTAAACACCTTAGTTGAAATAAAGTACTTGGAAATAAAGTACTTACAATTATGAGATAAGTTGTGAGGGAGGAAAATTCGCGTATAAGATACTTTTACTTTTCACTAAATCATATCGTGACTTTTAAGTAAATAATAATCAAATACTTGTGTTTGACTATTTTTTTAGTGACATGACATCTGCGTATCACGTATCACACGTTGGGGAAGATGGGACTAGGGGATGGGGGATGATGGGGCTACTGGGTGGATAGGTGGAGTCGCGTTTTCCGGCATTTCCCCACTCCTTCCGAAGGAGTAAAAAGACGCTCACCCTCGCCACGGGCACCGGAGAGCCATTTTAACGAATTTACTTCGGGGTGCACTCTGGTTTTCAACTGATTGAAAATCAGCAACCTGTAAATGCTGCTGCACATTTGGCTTATCTCAAAAGAGAGCGGATGTGCAGTGCATTTTGCAATAGCCTGATTTACAAAGATGTTTTTCTTTCCTGTGCACCACGAGGTAAATTCGTTAATGCTGCACTCATCCCGACCTCTGCGCAGTGCTTTCTGAGCGTGGCTTGAGGACTGTCGCTGGTCATTCTGTAAAATGTTCGGTGCGGTCAATTAGTTTGCGCAAAAGCGGCGAAGGAAACAGACGCAGCAGCCAGAATTATAAAACCGTTTCATGATAGTAAAATTAAACTTTCCTCAAAAAAGCATTTTTTCATTTGAAGGGTTTGCATAGCATACCGCCATACCGGCATATCGTTAAAGGGTTTTGTATATCTTTGCCCGCTGTCAATATCTGCAGGCACATGCACATGAAAAAGGGGGCGAGTACGGCGGCTGAACCGGAAGAGCACATCACCGGCAATCTGGAGTGGGACGGTCTGTCCCGCCCGAAGATTTACTATGCGGTGGCCTCGCTGTGGTGCGGGATTTTTCTCTCGGTGATGGACGGCAATATCTGCAATGTGGCCCTGCCTACCATCTCGCAGGAGCTTGGGGTGTCGTCTGCGGACTCCATCTGGGTGGTCAACTCGTTCCAGCTGGTGATCATGATGACCCTGCTGTCGTTTTCCTCCATCGGAGAGCTGCTGAGCTACAAGCGGGTGTATGTCTCGGGGACGGTGCTGTTCACCGTCGGCTCGCTGTTCTGCGCCCTGTCGCATACGCTGCCGCTTCTGGTCGCCTCAAGGGCGTTCCAGGGGCTGGGTGCGGCGATGATGATGAGTGTCAATACCACTCTTGTGAAAATCACCTATCCCAAAAAGTACCTGGGCAGGGGAGTGGGGCTTAACGCCACGGTGGTGGCCCTTGCCTCGGTGGCCGGTCCTACGGTTGCGGCAGGTATTCTTTCGTTCGCCTCCTGGCCCTGGCTCTTCGCAATCAACATTCCGGTGGGAATAGTGACGTTCTTCATGGCATTCAAGCATCTGCCGGACAATCCTACCCACATCGAGGGACGGCATTTCAATATCCGGGACGGCCTGCTCAATGCCGCCGTATTCGGCCTGCTGATAGGCTGCATCGAGATGTATTCGCACGGGGCGAAGTCCGTTACGGTGCTTGTCGGGGTTGCCCTGCTGATAGTCCTGGGCAGCATCTACGTGCGGACCCAGCTCCGCCGCCGCTGGCCCATGCTGCCGTTCGACCTGCTCCGTATCCCCGTATTCTCGATGTCGGTGCTCACCAGTATAATCTCTTTCACGGCCCAGATGACGGCAATGGTGGCCATACCGTTCATGCTCCTGCATACTTTCGGGATGAATGCCGTGGAGACCGGACTGCTGATGACTTCCTGGCCGCTGGTCATCGTGTTCGTGGCCCCGCTGGCCGGCTCGCTCATAGGCAGGGTGCATCCCGGAGTGCTGGGATGTTTCGGTCTGCTGCTGATGAGTGCCGGCTGTTTCCTGCTTGCATTTATTCCTGAGAATGCCTCGCATCTGGACATCGCATGGCGGCTGATGATGTGCGGGGCCGGATTCGGTTTCTTCCAGTCGCCCAACAACCACATGCTTCTGAGTTCCGCGCCCAACCACCGTGCCGGCAGTGCGGGAGGCATGCTTGCAACGGCCCGCCTCGTAGGCCAGTCCACCGGTGCGGCCCTCGTCGCCCTCTTCTTCCATCTTTTCGGGGACGGTGCTCCCCACGATGCCATGCTCCTGGCCGGCATTCTTACCATCTGCGGCGCCCTTTCCTCTGTCAGCCGCCTCGGGCTGCGTTCTCCCGTAAAGTAAATTTGCGTACATTTGCCGAAGTCACGCAGTAAAATGGAAGAAGAAAGGATCACCGGCAATCTGGAGTGGGACGGTCTGCACAGGCCGCAGCTTTTCTATGCCATGGGCGCGGTGTGGTGCGGCATCTTCCTGTCGGTGGTGGACGGCAATATCTGCAATGTGGCCCTGCCGGTGATAGCGCAGGAACTCGGTGTCTCGCCTGCTGATTCGATATGGGTGGTCAATGCTTTCCAGCTCGTGGTGATGATGGCCCTGCTGCCCTTCTCGACGCTCGGGGAACTGTACAGCTATAAAAAAGTGTATCTGTCCGGTGTGGCCGTGTTTACGGTGGCATCCGTTTTCTGTACGGTTTCCCACAGTCTGCCTATGCTCGTGGCATCCAGGGCATTCCAGGGACTGGGGGCGGCGATGATGATGAGTGTCAATACCTCCGTGGCCAAACTGGTGTTTCCCAGGCGGCATTTCGGCAAGGGGGTGGGAATCAATGCTACCGTGGTGGCCCTGTCGGCCGTGTCCGGTCCGTCGATAGCGGCCGCCATACTGTCTTTCGCCTCCTGGCCTTGGCTGTTCGCCATCAATATCCCGGTGGGGATAGTGACATTCCTGATGGGGTGGCGTTTCCTCCCTGACAATCCCACTCATATCGTCGGACGCCGTTTCCATATCGGGGACGCCCTTCTCAACGCCGCCGTATTCGGTCTTCTCATAGGCTGCATCGAGATGTATTCGCACGATGTCAGTCCTGCGGTCGTAGCTGTGGCCGCTGCCGTGCTGCTCGCACTGGGTTCCCTGTATATCCGCAGTCAGCTCCGCCGCAGATATCCGATGCTGCCCTTTGACCTGCTCCGTATTCCGGCCTTCTCCATGTCAGTGACAACCAGTGTGGTTTCATATACTGCCCAGATGATGGTGCTGGTAGGCATGCCTTTCATGCTGCTGCATACCTTCGGGATGAATCCCGTGGAGACCGGTGCCGTAATGACCGCCTGGCCGTTCATAGTGATGTTCGTGGCGCCTTTGTCCGGCTCGCTGAGCGGCAAGATCCACCCGGGCCTGTTAGGTGGTTTCGGTCTGCTGCTTATGAGTGCCGGCTGCTTCCTGCTCTCGCAGATGCCGGCGGATGCCTCCCCCTTTGCCCTCGGCTGGAGACTCGCCCTCTGCGGCGCCGGTTTCGGATTCTTCCAGTCGCCCAACAACCATCTGCTCCTGAGCTCCGCGCCCAACCACCGGGCCGGCAGTGCAAGCGGCATGCTCTCCACCGCCCGCCTGACAGGCCAGGCCACCGGCGCAGCTCTCGTCGCCCTATTCTTCCACCTCTTCGGAGACAAGGCTCCGCATGACGCGATGCTCCTTGCCGGCATACTGGTCGTCTGCGCCGCCTTCTTCTCCTTTCTCCGTCTTCGTTCCAGATAGTTCCGCTATTGCTTCAGGCAACCGATGGGGACAATGTAGATGCCGTCCTCTTTCCGTCTGTATGCTATATCCCCGATTCCGGTAAGAACCATCAGGAAAGAGGGGGCTTTCATTCTGTCAGTGTCTATGCGCTCACTTAGGGTTTTAAGAGTCCTGCATCCTTCGGATATAAGATGTGTGCCGCCCAGCTTTATCTCTACCAGACCGTAGGAGCCGTTGCGCAGATGCACCACCGCATCACATTCCAGCCCGGATGAGTCACGATAATGGTATACAGTTCCCATAAGTGCCTCTGCGTAGGTACGCAGGTCACGCATACATAAAGTCTCGAAAAAAAGTCCCATGGTCTTGATGTCTGCCAGAAGTTCCTCCGGGCCTGTCTGAAGTATTGCCGTACCTATTGACGGATCAATATAGTATCTTGTGGCAGAAGTACGTATTGCAGTTTTTGACCTTAGATTGGGATTCCATGCCTGCGCCTCCTCTATTACAAACAGTCTGCCGAGAGCGGTGATATATGCGGCAACTGTATCAGAGTCCAATGTGGTTGTGTCATTGGATTTGATATCGGCGCAAATGGTCTCGTAAGACGCTTGTGAGCCTTGAAGGCGTGCGTATGAGCGCATAAGCCTTTTCACACGCTCTGGGTTGCGGTTGATGTTGTCTACCTTGGATATATCCCTGTTGGTAATGGCATCGCAGTAATCAAATGACTGGTCCAGTGCGATGTCTTTATTTTGGTCAATGGCTTTCGGCCATCCGCCACGGCATATCAGAAACGCTATGTCTTCCATTGAAAGACGATTTTCAGCATAGATGCTTCCTGGTGCTGAGAACAGGTCTTCCAGACTTATCTCTCCGGAAGATTCTCCAGACTCGTACAATGCCATAGGGCGCATTCTGAGCCAAGCGAAACGTCCTGTTCCGGAATGCTGAATATCCTTGTTGTCAACGGGGAGGGATGAACCGGTCAATATGAAGTGGCCTGTTCCGTCTCTATGATCAGCCTCATATCTTACAGCATCCCATAACTTGGGAGCAATCTGCCATTCATCGATCAACCTTGGAGTCTTGCCTTGCAGTAACAGTGACGGATTGATATCCGCCAGTATTTTATTCTGCTCAATATGTTGAGGATCATCCATATAGATGATGCTGGCCGCTTGCTGTTCAGCAGTGGTCGTTTTCCCGCACCATTTTGGGCCTTCTATCAATACAGCCCCTTTACCTGCCAGTTTCCTTGCAAGAAGTGCGTCTGCCGCTCTTTTTCTATAATACATAGTGAATATCAGAATTTTACTGCAGCAAAGATAGCAAATTCGGTTATTTGTTGGAAATTTTTTCGGTTATTTGTCGGAAAATTTTTCGGTTATTTGTAGACGTTGGCGTTTATTATCAGGTCTCCGAGCCCGTTCATGGCATTGATGAGGTGGATGCGGGGGAAGCGGGGAAGGTCCTCGGGACGGATATCGGCTTCGCGGAGGAGGCCGGAGACCAGCAGGTGCTGTCTCATGGTACCGTGCAGCAGTGGAGTGGCAGGGGTAGCAGAGCTCCGGAGCTGTCCTCGCACACAATGTTGGTGAATGTGGTGTCGGTTATAATGCGGGAAAGTCCGACTCCTTCCGAAGGAGTGGGAAGTGGGTGACGATGGAGTGACGGGAAATACTGGTGGTTGAGAATATGCGCGTTTATATGGAAAAAGAGTATATTTGCAAGTTGCAATAACTTTCGACGGAAAAACGGAATATAACGGAATACGATGAAGATAAATGAAATACTCAGGAAGGCCCTGCCGTATGTGCTTATCGTGGTGGGGTTTGTAGTGATTGCGTATGCCTATGCGCCTCAGGTGCTGCAGGGCAAGGTGGTGGACCAGTCGGATATCTCTTCATGGAAGGGAATGTCGCACGAGATACTGGAATGGAATGAGGGGCATCCGGACGACCCGGCACTGTGGACCGGCTCGATGTTTGGCGGGATGCCTGCGACACAGATATCCGTGCCGTACAAGGGTGACGCGACGACTCCGCTCTACGACCTGCTGTTCTGGGGCGAGCGTCCGCCCAGCTATCTGATCATCTCGCTGCTCGGAGGCTTCCTGCTGTTCCTGGCCTTCGGGGTCAATCCATGGCTTTCAGCGGTCGGGGCCATTGCGGTGACTTTCTGCTCCTACAATATGCAGATCATCCAGGTCGGCCACAATACCAAGATGGTGGCCATAGCCTTCATGCCCTGGGTGCTGGCGGCTCTGGTCTATGCCTACAGACGCAAGGCCCTCCTCGGTGCGGTATTCTTCGCCCTCGCCCTGAGCTTTCAGATAAAGGCCAATCATCCTCAGATTACATACTATCTGGCGTTCATCGTCTTCGGCTACGCCATCGCGGAACTGTGCGGGGCGGTTGTGGCCCAGAGGAAAATGAAGGCTGCGACGCCTCCTTTCCGTGAGACACCGCTGGGCCGCTGGTTCATGGCCTCCGTCCTCGTACTGGCCGGCGGTCTGCTCGGCATCGCCACCAACGCCAACAAGCTGCTGCCTACCTACGAATACGCGGAGTACACCATGCGCGGGGGCTCGGAACTGACCCACGACGAGCACAACCAGACCGGTGACGGCCTCAAGCTGGATTATGCGACGGCCTGGTCATACGGCATCAATGAGGTGCCCAATCTGCTTATCCCAAACTTCAACGGCGGTGCATCCTCCGGTGAGCTTTCCCGCGGGTCGGCTACCTACAAGGCCCTGCAGTCAATGGGCGCATCCAATATCGAGTCCCTGCGCAAGGGCATGCCCCTTTACTGGGGACCGCAGCCTTTTACCGCCGGCCCGATGTATCTCGGTGCCGTGTCTCTTTTCCTCTTCGTATTCGGCCTCTGCGTTATCCGCGGCCGCTACAAATGGTGGATAGCCGGAGTCTCGGTCCTCGCCCTGCTCCTGGCCTGGGGCTCGCACTTCATGTGGTTTTCCGAGATATTCTTCAAATATGCCCCGCTGTACAATAAGTTCCGTACCGTTTCCATGATTCTGGTCATACTTCAGGTGACCGTCCCGCTGATGGGCATTCTCGGTCTCAATGCCGCCCTTTTCGGCAAGGAGCCCCTGCCGGAGAAGAAGATAAGGAACGGCCTGCTGACCACCCTCGGGGTTACCGGCGGCATATCCCTGCTCTTCGCCCTCTTCCCGGGTCTGGCCGGTGACTTCTCCTCGGCGAGCGATGCAGCCGTATTCGGGGCCAATGACCTGCTCATCAGTGCTCTCCAGGACGACCGCCGCAGTCTTCTGCGGGCTGATGCCTTCCGCTCTCTGATATTCATTGTCCTTGCTGCAGGTGTGTTCTTCGCCGCATGGAAGAGGAAGCTGAAGGCTCTGCCGGCCGTGGCAGTTATAGGAGTCCTGCTTCTCGCGGACCTGTGGGGAGTGGACAAGCGGTATCTCAACAAGGAGCATTTTGTCACCGTGCGCAATTTCGATGCCCAATTCAATCCCCGTCCGGTGGACAACGCCATACATCAGGACAGCGACATCTCGTACCGTGTCCTGGACTTGAGTGTCAATACCTTCAACGACGCTATCGTCAGCTACCACCACAAGACCATAGGCGGATACAGCCCTGCCAAGCTCCAGCGGTATCAGGATCTGATAGATTTCCATATCGCTCCGGAGATGAGCCGCCTGGCTTCGGATATCAATGCCGTCATCCCCACGGCCTCCACAATCGCCGATCTGGAGGAAGGCCTGCAATACTATCCTGTCCTGGCCATGCTCAACACCAAGTATATCGTCATCGACGGCAACAGCTATCCCCTGACCTACGGACAGCGTCTGGGCAATGCCTGGTTCGTAGAGCGCTCCCGCACCGCACCGACCGCTGATGCGGAGATGGCCGCACTCGGGCAGATTGACCCCGGAAAGGAGGCCGTCATCTTCGACGCGCAGGCCGCGGAGGGCACTGCCGCCGAATATCCCGGTGCCGCGGAGGGAAGCATTGTACTGAAGGAATACAGTCCCAACCGCCTGAGCTACGAAGTCTCCGCCGCTGCCCGCGGACTGGCGGTCTTCAGCGAGATATACTACCCTGCCGGATGGAGGGCATTCATAGACGGAGAGGAGGTTCCCATCCTCCGTGCCGACTACACCCTCCGCGCCCTGCTGATAGACGAGGGAAGCCACGAGGTGGAATTTGTCTACGACCCCGGCTCTTTCACCATAGGCAGGAACATTTCCCTTGCATCCTCGCTGGTCATTATCCTGGCTCTGGCCGGATGCATACTTTATTCATTTTTCTACGGACATAAGAAAAGACAACCCCGATGACCCCGCATAAAGACAGGCTGGTCTCTCCCGGCTACTGCTTCATCCTCGCAGCGAACTTCCTGCTGTATTTCGGCTTCTATCTGCTGATGCCTGTTTTTCCGTTTTATCTGGTTGAGGAGTTCGGAGTCTCCGAGGGGGCCGTGGGAGCGATTCTCGCCTGCTACACGATAGCCGCTCTGGCCGTCCGTCCGTTCTCGGGCTACCTGCTGGACAGTTTTGCCCGCAAGCCGCTGTACCTGATAGCATTTTTAGTATTTACCCTGATATTCGGAGGCTATATCGTCACCGGGACTGTGCTGATGTTCATCGTCCTGAGGATAGTGCACGGTTTCTCGTTCGGGACAGTCACCGTGGCGGGCAACACCATCGTCATAGACATCACGCCCTCGTCGCGCAGGGGGGAGGCCGTGGGCTACTACGGTCTGGCCAACAACATCGCCATGTCCCTCGGCCCGATGACCGGCCTGTTCATGCACGACCACGTGTCATTCGATACGATTTTCACCACCGCCCTGTGCTGCTGTATGGCCGGACTGATATGTGCCTGCTGCATCAGGACACCCAAGAAACAGCCGGTGCCGCGCACAGCCATTTCCCTGGACCGTTTCGTGCTGCTCAAGGGCATACCCCTCGGCCTGGACCTGCTGCTGCTCTCGATTCCCTACGGCATGACCACCACGTACGTGGCGATGTACGCCAGGAATATGGGCATCACCGGCGGTACGGGTCTGTTCTTCACCTGCATGGCCGTCGGTCTGGCCGTCTCCCGTCTGTTCTCGGGCAAGCAGGTGGACCGCGGACATATCACGGAGGTGATACACATCGCGTTCTATCCTGTGATACTGTGTTTCCTGAGCCTCTTCCTGTGCGAGAGGGTGGCACCCCATTCGATAAGGGCGGCTGAGATCATGCTGTACACTACGGCCCTGGTGCTCGGAGCCGGCTTCGGGACGATGTTCCCGGCCTTCAACACCATGTTCGTCAACCTCGGCCGGCACGACCAGCGCGGCACGGCCACTTCGACCTACCTCACCTCGTGGGACATAGGTATCGGTATCGGTCTGGTATTAGGAGGAGTTATAGGAGAGCGTCTGTCTTTCTCCTACGCCTACCTGACAGGTGCCTTCCTGAGCCTTGTTTCCCTGCTCGGCTTCGTCTTCTACGCGGCTCCCCATTTCCACCGCAACCGGGTGGAATAACGGTTTTTCCGGGCATGATCATCGGCAGCAGCACGAACAGCGCGGCGTAGGAGAAGAGCATGCCGCCCATGGTGCCGATGGCGAAGGCGAACCAGAAGACCTCTTCCTTCCCGTCGATGAGGAAGGGTGCGAGACCCAGCACTGTGGAGAGGATGGTCAGCGATATCGGGATGATCTTGTGATTGTAGGCCCGGATGAAACTGCGGCGGTGAGCCGGCATGCGGTTGTACTCGTTGACGATGTAGATGCCGGCGTTGACCACGATGCCCGCGAGCATGATCATGGACGCGAATCCGCCCTGGTCGAAGGTCGTCTCAGTGAGGCGGAAGGCCAGGAAGATGCCTATGAACGAGACGGGTATGAGCGAGATGATGGCCAGCGGCTGCAGCAGCGACTCGAAGAGCACGGCGCATATCATGTAGATGATGGCGGTTACCAGTATCAGCAGAAGCCACTGCCGCTTGGCCTGCTGCATCCAGTCATATTCGGGAGAGGAGGCCTTGAATCCCATCGGGAGCACCGATGTGTTGAGCCGTTCGATTTCCGATTCCATCAGGCGCTCTTCCAGCTTGTAGGAGCCGATGAAGTTGTACCTGACGTGAAGGGTGTATTCCTGATTGCGCCGGTAGATATTGTTGCCTGAGTTACGGCTGTCTATGGAGCCTATCTCGGCAAAACGGATGTCGGAACTGTCGATGGCCAGGTATTCGTTCTCCAGATGCCATACGTCGAATTCCTCGCTGTCGTCCGAGACCAGTCTTACTTCTGTCCTCATGCCGGTGCTGTCCGTGAAGTATCCGACACTGCTGGAGTACAGCCGCTCGCTGAGTGTGGAGAAGGCGGAGACGGGGCTGATGTCATAGAGCGCCATCCTGTCATAGTCGTAGGTGATGAGGTATTCGCGGGCAGATGCGGCCGAACCGTAGTCGTAGGGACCCTCGATGGAGATGTCGTTGATTCTCGGGTTCGATGACAGTCTGGCGGCCAGGTCCTCACAGTAGCCGTAGAGCATGTCGTAGTTGTAGCCGGTGATGATTATGTTGCCGCTCTTGTAGGAACCGCTTCCGATGAAGTTGCTGAAATTCTGGTCATCCACTCCGCTGACTCTCCAGTTGGCGCCTCCGTAGGCAATTGCCTTGCGGATGACCTGCTGCTTGAGGATGGAGGGGAAGGGAGTCTTGAGGGCCTCGTCTGTGAACTCTACTGTGATCTGTCCGGAGCGGTAGGAACTGATGCTGGTGCGGAACATCTTTATCTCGTCGAATCCCGCCAGGAAATTTTCCATATAGACCATGATATCGTTGAGCTGCTGGACGCTGCAGCCTTCCGGCATGCCGGAGGAGATGTAAAGTACGGGGCGCTCGGGCTCGCGGAACATGGATGCGAAGCCGTCCAGGCTCTTGCGGAAAAGCAGGAACGAGCCTGCGAAGGCGCCCACGAACAGGATGATGACTGCCCAGTTGAATTTCTTGATATAGAAGATGAATACGGCGTACCACTGGGAGAAGCGTACTATCCTGCGTCTGCGCTTTATGGAGAATGCGATGCTTTCGGACTTGACGGGCAGGTAGTCCAGAAGGGCGGGGACGAAGAACAGGGCCACTATCATCGACACGCTCAGATTGATGATGATCACCGAGGAGAAATCCGAGAGTATCTCTTTCTGCTCCTCAGGCAGGAAGAATATCACGGCCAGCGAGCCTATCGTGGTCAGCAGGGCTGCAAGTATGGCCAGGAATACTTTCCGGTCCCTGTAGTAGGAGTAGTGTGAGACCATGATGATCGAGTTGTCGATGATGATGCTCAGTGATATGGAGATACCGGCCAAGGAGTAGACATGCAGGTCTATATCCAGGAGTACGTAGAATATTACGGCTGTTATGATGTTGACCAGCAGGGTCAGGCCTATAAGGAAGGTGTACCGCAGGCTCAGCGAGGTAATGAATATGAATATCAGGAGGATAAGTACGCACAGCAGGCTTCTGCGCACGAGTTTGTCCACCTCTTCCTGGATATCTGTGGAGACATCGTAGGATTTCAGGGCGGAGAATGATTCCGGGAAGCCGGCCTCGAGACGGTGCATGACGGACTCTATGGTGGCGCAGAGCTTGATGGTGTTGACGGACTCTTCCGGGTATATGCTGATGTTGATGGTGTTCAGTCCGTTGATGCGGCTGTAGGAGCTGGGAGGCATCTGCTGGATCTGGATGTCCGCCACGTCCATCAGGCGGATGATGCGCCCGGAGGAGTTGGCTACGGGCAGCAGTTCGAAGTCCATTGGAGCGTTGTGCAGGATGATGTCAGGCTCCTCGTCAGGATTGAAGGCGGGGGCGCTGCCTATGACGCTGCTGCCGGTAAGGTAGGAGGAGACAGCCTGAAACACCTGGTACGTGTTGATTCCGGCCGCGCGTATCTTCTCGGAACTGAGGGTTATGTGCATGTAGTCCGGTGTGGCTCCGGAAAGTTCCACTGAGTGCACCCCGTCTATAAGGGCCAGGTCCTTGATGATGTAGTCATTGACGTACTGCTCTATCCTGTTGGTGGGCAGGTCGGCGTTGATGGTGTACATGAGCACCGGGTCGAGCTGTGTTCCCGAGGCCGATACGGACAGTTCAGGGTAACTTACTTCCGCTGGCAGCTTGTCGTACAGGGAGCGGATGGCCGAGGATACCTCGAAGCGGACGGCGTCTACGTCTTCTTTTTTCTTGAGTGTCAGGGTGATGGAGCCTCTTCCCTTACGGCTGTCGGATACGATTTCCTCTATGCCGCTGATGGAAGAGATATAGCCTTCTATCTTGGAAGTCACCTCGCTCTCGATGACACGCGCCGAAGCGTTCTGCCAGTAATATGAGATGGAGAGCTGCTGCTGCTTGCTCCGGGGCATGTACTGCAGATTGAGCGACGGGATCAGCGCCGCGCCTACGGTGATGAGCACGGCGAAGATCAGCAGGACTGAGAACGAAGGTATCTTGACTTGCTTCATCACCGGTTTCTGTCTTGCTTCTTATATATCAGATAGTAAATCAGCGGAATACCGAAGATGCTGACGATCAGGCCGACCATCATACCGCCTATCATCACTATCGACAGGGGGAACTGCAGGTCCGAGCCCATGTCTCCCTTGGTCAGGAAAGGTACCATGGCCAGTACCGTGGTGAGGGTGGTCATCAGGATGGGGTTGAGTCTCCTGGATCCTCCGGTCATGATCGCTCTCAGGAGGTGGTATCCGTTCTCCTTGCGCAGGCGGTTGATGGTGTCCACCTTGAGAATCGAGTCGTTGATGACGATACCGCTCATGACCACTATGCCGATCATCGACATGGCGTTGATGCCTCCGCCGCATATCCAGAGCAGCAGAAGTGCTCCGAAGATGTCCACCACGATCTCCGAGAGGATTATCAGAGGCTGAATAAGGGACTCGAACTGGGCTGCCAGGATGAAATACAGCAGCAGTATGGAGACTACGGCTATGAGCATCAGCTCATTGATGGTGTCTCTGCTGGAGAAGTACGACCCGTTGAATGTCACGTCCCAGCTTCCGTCCTCCACCGCCAGTTCTCTGGCTGCGGCTATGACTTCCGGTACCTGCTGATCGGGGATATTCAGGTCGAGAGGGTAATAGTTGCCGGACATGCCGGAAATGATGGTCTTCAGGTCCCGGCTGCGGCCTTCGGTGATGAATGTGTTCAGGGGAATCTCCGTTCCCTCGCGGTTGAGCACGCTTCCCGAGAGCAGTCCGTTGCCGTCACCGCCGTCTCCCATGACTACCGGGATGGAATAGTCTCCGGTGGCAATGGAGAAGATGTGGTCCTCCCGGGTGAGCTTTCTCAGGGTGCTGAGTACTTCGCTGTAGGAGATGTTGTACAGGGACATTTTCTCTACATCGAGCATGAGAACCACCTGCTCCTGCCAGCGGACGGGAGCGGCCTCCAGCCCGGGAACGGCTTCAGTGATGGCGGCCAGGATGGAGTTGAGCTTGTCCGGGGGAGGGGTCTTCCCGTCTCGGCCGCTTATCTGGACTGTGAGTTTCGCGGAGTTGTCGGAGAACATGAGGGTAAACAGGTTTCCGGCGTCCGAGAAGCTGAATGCCGCTTCAGGGTGGTGCGTCCTCAGATATACGGCTGCCTCTTCCATGAGGCTGTCCAGTCCTGCGGGAGAATGGGCAAGGAAGTAGACCTGGGCCTCGCTCTGGCTCATGTCCCTGGTATGGGGCATCAGGAACTGCTGGGTTCCTGACATCTGGGTAGTCTGGGCGGCATGGTTGCGGAGGGATGCGGCCAGGGCCTCCGTGCGCTTGTCGTTCTCCTCTATGCTCAGGGGACGGTTCCAGTCTATGTTGAGGATGATGTCGCTCTTGGTGACGGGAGGGAAGGTGCTCTTGTCCAGTTCCATGAACAGCAGCACGGAGAGGGGGATGCTCACGGCCATCAGGGCTATGACTGTCTTCTGGTGGCGGAATGTCCATTTGAGGGCTTTCTCGTATGCGGGACCCAGCTCGGTGTACCGGGCTATCTTCGCCAGGTAGCGGTTGTCCATCTTCCGTCCTCTCTTGCGGTACAGGGCATAGTAGTAGACGGGTACGACCAGAACGGCGAAGAGCAGGGAGGAGAATAGTCCCACGGTGATGGCCACGGCCTGGTCGAAGAATATCTCTCCGGCTATGCCGCTTAGGAAGACCAGCGGTACGAATACGGCGCAGTTGGTGAGAATGGAGCTGAGCATTGGCGCGAATACCTCTCCGGAACCGATGGCCACCGCGTCCTCGAGGCTCTCGCCCCGCTCCCACCGCTGGGAGATATTGTCTATGACGATGATGGAGTTGTCCACCATCATGCCGACACTGATGATGAGGCCGGCAAGAGAGATGATGTTGATGCTCAGTCCCATGACATACAGGGCAAGCATGGAGGTGAGCAGCGAGACGATGATGGTGGGTATGATCAGCAGCGAGAAGCGGAAGTTGCGCATGAACAGCAGGATAACGATACTGGCCAGGATGATGCCGGCCACCAGGTTCTGCTCCAGGTTCTCTATGGTATAGCGCAGCAGCTCGGTCTGGTCCCTGGTGATGGTGAACTTCACTCCAGGATAGTCGTTGCCGAATTCCTCAATCCTGTCGTACAGCTTTTCCCGCAGGGTGTTCATCCTTGCGTCGCTCTGCTTGATGATGGCCATGCTGACCGCCCTGGAACCGTCGGAGCGGATGATGCAGTTGTCGCTTCCCGGCTGCTCGATAACCTTGGCCAGCTCTGAAAAGAGGTAGATGCGGCCGTTGACATTGAGCCTTATGCGCTCGATGTCCTCCTTGGAGTTGAGCTCTGACTGGAAGCGCACGTTCCAGTGGTACTGTCCGTCCCGGATGGAGAGGTTGCCCAGCTGGACGTTGTTGGACTCGATGGCTGCCGCGAGGTCTGCGGGACTGATGCCGATGGCCGTCAGTCTGTCATTGTCCGGAATGATGAGCAGCTGCGGGAACACCAGTCCGCTCAGGTCGACCATGGCCACCTCAGGTATCTGCTCTATGCGCTTGGAGATGACGCTGGAGGCCAGGCGGCTGAGCTCCATGATGCGGGATGAGTCCGCGACGGTCATGTTGATGAAGAAGGCGGGGATGTCCGTCGCACTGGACTTTATGGCCTTGGGTCTTTCGGCTCCTTCAGGCAGGGATGACAGCGAGCGGTCGATGCGCTCGTTCACGTCAACGAACGTGAAGTCGATGTCGGTTCCGTATTCGAAGCTCATGCGTATGATGCCCACTCCGCTCTCGGACTGCGAGCGGATGTCTGTCAGTGAGGGGATCTGCATCAGCTCGCGGCGCAGTCCCTGGAGGTACTGGTCCATCTCCCTGGCGGAGCTGCCGTCTACCTTGACCTGGACTGTGATCTGAGGAATGTCCACGTCGGGCATGAGCGATACCGGGATGAGCTTGATGGACACTGCTCCCAGCACCGCCACGGCGAAGAGGACCATCGACACCGCTACGGGACGTTTTATGAGCTTGCGGATCATTGTCTTACTATGACTTTAGATTCGTGTGCGAGGTTGAGGTTGCCGGATATGATGACCGGGTCGCCCAGATTGAGGACGGCGGTGCGTTCCTGGTTGGCGCGCACTACGTGGCTGTCACTGTTGGACATGAGTATGTCGACATAGACCCAGCGTGAGGAGCTGTCGGAGGGCTCGTAGACGAAGAGGACCTCCTGGTTGTCACGCATGACCACCGCGCTCTTGGGGATTACCTGCTGGTCGGGAATGATCTCTTCGACGAGGACCCTGACATTCATGCCGTCCATCAGGCGTCCGTCTCCGGTATTGGTTACAGACGCTGTGATCTGTATCTGTCCCTTTTCGTCCACAGTGGGGTTGACGGCGGTGATGTGACCGGTATAGGTCCGGCCGGGGTCGTTGAACGGAGACAGCTTCACCGAAAGCCCTGTGCGCACCGAGGCTATCTCGGATTCCAGCAGGGGAAATGTCACTTCGAAGCGGCTGTCGTCTATCACGGTACAGAATTCCTCGGCGGGAGCGTTCTCGTAGACACGGCCCTTTACGCTGGCCACCTTGCCGTCGAAAGGCGCGGTGATGCGGGTACCCTCATAGTCATAGCGGGCCTTGCGCCAGTTCTGCTCTGCATCGGCATATCCGGAGCGGGTGCGGGCTATGGCCATGACCTGGGCGGGTACGGAGGTGGTATCAGAGTTTCCATAACCGAAGCCTATGAGCACATCGTTGAGGTCTATCTCTGCTTTTTTCAGGGCGTTCTCCGCCTGTGCCAGGGTTATGGAGGCGGCTTCGGGATCCAGACATGCTATGAGGTCTCCTTTTCTGACGCTCTGCCCGTTGGTGAAATTAACTTCGGAGATGGTGCCGGAGGTGTTGAAACGCAGGAGACTCTTGCGGGCGGCCACCAGCTTTCCGTTGCTTATGGTCTGGCGGCGGAAATCGGTCAGGCGGAGTATCATGGTATCGACGTAGTTGCCCTCTACGGCCTGGGACAGGCGGGTGAGGGTATCCTCTTCCACTTCTTTGTTTCCGCAGGATGCTGTGACGAGCAGGGCCGCGGCTACGGCTGCTCCTAGAGCTATGGCGTGGTGTTTTTTCATGGGGCCGGGGTGTTAGTTATCGATTATTTTATCAAATTCTGCGTCCAGGTCAGTCCCGTAGATGTAGTCGTACAGGGTGTCCTTCCGCAGGCTGTAGTAGTAGTTCCAATAGTTGGCGAGTTCCTCGATATACTGGGATGAGGCCTCGTCCCGCTCGTTCTGAGCAGTGTTGATGTCGAGGATGCTGATGCTGCCGTTGCGGAAGCGCTGGAGGGCCAGTTCGAAGCGTTCGGCAGCTATCCCGTCGGCCTTCTGCGAGACATCGCACTGCTTGGCCTGGGCATTGAACTGCACCACCCTGATGTAGATATCCTGGCGGCGCTCCATGATCTCCTGCTCTACCTGAGTGAGGATGACCTCCTGCTGGGCCTTGGCCATCTGCACCTTGCCCTTTCCGAGACCCCAGTCCACGATGGGAACGCTGAGACTCAGGCCGACGATTTCCTGGTCGATAGGACTGCGGTAGGAGGACACGAAGTCGCTGCCAGTCTGGGTCAGACCGAACTGGGCTGTAAGAGTTGCGCTGAATCCGCGCTCGGCCTTGGCCTGGGCTATGGCGGCTTCGGCCTCTATGAGGCTGATCTCGTTGTTGAGGCTGAACGACGTGTTCTGCAGGCTGCGGGTGACGGCGTCCTCCTCGTTTATGGTGATGTCGGAGTGATGGGGAGGGGTGATCAGGGTAAATTCGGTGTCGTCTGTCAGTCCCAGGTAGGATCTGAGGCTGAGCATTGACTGCCGGAGTTCCACTTCCGCGCTGGCCACGGCGATATCGGCGTTGAGCAGCTGAAGCTCCATCTGCAGCAGCTCGTCCTTGGTGTAGGTGCCGATGCTGAACCTCTCCTGGGCTATGGCATAGAGCTGCTGAGTGCTCTCGTAGCGGCTGCGGGCCATCTCAAGGCTTTTCTGGCTGCGGAGCACGTTGAAAAAATATGTGGTGGCCGTTACGGCGATGTCCTCCATATCCTCGAGATATAACCGTTTGGACATCTCGTAGCGTTTGGGCTCGGTCTTCTTCTCCCATTTGAGGCGGTTGTACTGGAAGATGGGCTGCTGGTAGTAGATATTGACGGGGTTGGAGTTGTATGTGAGGTCTCCGTAGGGGGAGAACTGGTCGAAGCGGTTGAGGTATGTGTTCAGGGATATGATACCTCCGGTGAACGGGATGTTCTGGTCGATGGACAGCTGCAGGGAGTTGTTCATGTTGTCGTTCTGCACGTAGTGGGTCTCGCCGGTCTCGGCATCCTGCAGGGCCACGATGGACCGGTTGTACTGCCCGAGGTCTGCCCCGAGGTTCAGCGAAGGCAGGAACTGCGCCCTGTAGGACCGGAACTGCCAGTAGCTGCTGATGAACGAGTACCGGGCTACCAGCGCCGGCAGCGACTTGCTCTGAGCCAGGACTATCACGTCCTCCAGGGTGAATTCCCACTGCTTCGCGGCACTGTCCGGCCGGGATGCCGCAGTACTGTCCTGAGCGTGCAGCGGCACCGCTATCAATGTATTGAGGCTCAATGCAATGAGACATGTGGAAAGGGATATGCGCAGTTTTGTCATGTCGGTTATATTACGTTAAGCGGTGTAAATATAGTAATAATTTTTCTTCGTCGGTCATGCAGTAAATTATACTGTCTGTCGGATCGACATCGAACGATGTGATTTTTTTATCCGGGATGATACGGGCCACCGCCTTTCCGTTCCAGTCGAATACATGAATCTCGCTGCAGTATACACCTCCATCCTCCATCATCCCGTCCAGTGTGCGTCCTATGTATCCGGCGTATATGTACGAGTCTGTCGTTCTGAGTGTCCCGTAGCATATCTTGGTGGATCCGGATACAGGATGCCCGATGACATTTTCCCATCCGCTGTCCTGCATGGGAGAGAGGAGCATACCTTTTCCATGCATATCCAAAATCTGAACTTGGTCCGCATAGCTGTACGTCAAGCAGACCTTGCCCAGTGTCGGGTTGTAACTTAAGTTGAAGGCTGCCGTCTGCCTGTACTCCGGACTGATGTTCCTGTATATCTGCATCCCGTCCAGGGAAAGTGCGCCTTCCTCCTGCACATACAGCGAGGATATTGTCTTGCCATCGGAGTCGATGTAATAAGGATAGCTGTCATATCCGAGGCCGCATACATCCTCAATGACGTCATCGGTCCTGTCCAGGGACTCAGTTATGTTTATCTTCAGAACCTTTGAAAGTCCCGAATCGTAGAAATACGCCACGATGTCCCCGTCCTCGTATTCATATTGTCCGTTGTAGGCCGGATAGAGCACTTCCGACGGGCCGCGTCCGTGCCTCAGCATGGATTTTATGAACTTCCCGCTGTGTCGGCCGTACACATTCCAGAAATACCCTGCAGTCTGATTGTTACCGGTGACGATAAGAAGTGAGTCCACGACATACACCCCTCCTCCGCCGAATACATCCATCATCTCCCGTCCTCGGCTCAGGGCACAATCCTTTTCAAACTCCAGCCCAAAGTGTCTCTCCCCGTTAAAATATCTGTCGCTGCAGGATGCAAGAGCGAGAGGCAAAAGCAGAGTGAGCAGTGCTTTTGTTCTCATAGCCATTCGGATAAGTCGTAGCAGTACATTTTCTCGTCATCGTAACTGAGTACAGTGACAACGCCTTTCTTCGGATTACCGGTCATTGTGTCTCCGTTGATGGGAAGTCTGTACCGCTTTAATGGAGACAGCTTCCTGTCAAATACCATCAGGTATGAGCACTCGTCTTCTACGGATTCGTATAGAGCCACGATAGTATCTCCTATAAACACGATGTCGTTGAATGATCCTATTTCGCTGTCGTAAAGTCCCATATCCGGCTCTTTGGAGATGTAGACAGTGTTGAGGCGCTTCCCGTTCATGTCATGCAGGATTAAAACTTGATGACTGATGCTGTATACGGCAAACAAATTGTTGTCAGGGCTTATAGCAGAGAGGGACTGAAATGTGGGGACATAGGTGGAAGACAGTTCTACAGCCTCGTTAACTTCATCACCCCAGCCTTCAAGATAGTGTTCCTGGCCATTCTTTTCCAGAAAATAGTACCGGTTATTCTCGGCGCTGCAAATATAGCGTCCATCATCCAGTGCGCTAACGTAGCGCATTCTCTTTCCAAAGTCTTTTAGTTCCGAGATGTGCACGTCTCCGTTGTTTTTGTTCACGGATGCGTTGTAAAGCCGTCCCTTGCTCCAGTCATAGAAACAAACGTCAACTGAGTCAGTCCCGGAGGTGACTTTTGACAGCATAGGTGACAGAAACTCATTCGGGCCATTACCTTTTCTGCCAAAGCGGGTAATTTCATTGAAATTGCTGTCAAGCAGTACAAAAAAAGGTTCATCTCTGAGTCGGTAGACCCAGTATCCGTCAGTCCATGTAATGCTGGACAGAAAGTACTCAGTGGGGTTATACGGAATTTCCATGACTAGTGTGGCCTCTCCTTCCTCGGGGAAAGACTTGACAACGTCATAATCCTTGTCCGTACAAGAACTAAGTACGGACAAGGCTATGAAAGCAGCTGTTATAAAAATAAAATGTTTCATTGTACTATTTAAATTAGTTAAAATAAAGTGTCCCATAGATAAATAGGCTCAGTGCCACGTCTATAGAATTCATACGGATCCGCAGCCGGACAGAAGCAGCGGCAGGGTTACCACTGCTGCAGTCAGTATAGTTTTCATGTGTTATAATTTATCATCAATAGTGGACATATCGTAGTATCTTATCAGTTCCTCGTCGTAGTTTACTGCCATCATTAACCCGGAGTCGCTGTTTATGGCAAAATCATTCATATTCTCCACATTGTATGCTATGACCGGATTCAGGTCTCTGTCAAATACGAGCAATCTGTTTTTGTCAGCATCACCAGCCCGTTCCTCTCTGTAGAAGGCTATGAAATGTCCGTTGTAGAAACCGGCAACTTGAAAGTATGCGCTTATTTGTTCCTTAATAAGTTGTTTTTGATTGTGAAACAGGATTTTTTTATTCATCAATCTACCGTCTTCAATGGAGTGCTTGTATATTATGGGAAAGGCGAGACTGTATACGTACAGGGCCGAGCCGTTCTCGGACAGCACTTGGCTTGTCTGGTTGTCGGGAATAAACCATTCATTGTTCTCAACGACCTCATTGAATTCCTCATCCCATCCTTCAAGATATTCTGTTTTCCCGTCAGGTCCGGCAAAATAATATCTGTTGTTGTCACCGTTGCATAGGTAGAAGTTCTCTCCGAGTGGGTAAACCGCTCTCATCGGTTTCCCGAAATCTTTCAGCAGAGTAGTGCTTGTTCCTCCATCGGAAAGGCATACGGATACGTTGTAAAGCCGTCCCATGCTCCAGTCTCTTATATTGACGGAGAGGGAGTCTCCCGTGAGGGAGTTGAACCCTGAAAAGAAAGGAGTGTTGAACTCATCCGGTCCTCTTCCCTCTTTGCCGAATTTGGCAATAATATCAAGATCAGTATTAATGACCGCAAAGCAGTTTTCGCCGCCATGGACAAGCTTGCATACCCAAAGACCATCTGTGGCATAATCAATAGTCATAATGTTGGTTTTTAAGGGGTCGAAATGCACGGTTTTCACAGGCCACAGCAACTCTTCGTCCGGGAATTTGCGGATGAGTGTATTCTCCTTGTGCATGCATCCGCATGGAATGAGCGCAAGTAGGAAAATTTTTAATATGCGTTTCACTGTACTGTCTTTTTAATTAATCAAAATAAAGTGTCCCATAGAATAAATTGGCTCAGTGCCACGTCCATAGAATCCATACGGATCCGCAGCCAGGACTTTCGGTAAGTATATGGTGATGAAATAGTTTTCATGAGTAGGTCGTTTTAGTTGTGTCAAATATAACTCAAACATTTTAAAAATCAAAGGAAGTTGTTATCTTTTTCAGTGCAGAAACTCGGGCGCATGCAGTCATGGCAGTCCGTTCAGGTCAAAAAGATATACAGTCTCGTCAACGTAACTCAGGCATGCAAGGATGGATTTGTCTGTATTGAATGTCACGTAGTCTGCGGGAGGTATGGCGTAGGCGTTCTTTAGTTTCATGTTCCGGTCGAACATCATAAGGAACGATTCTACTTCACCGGAACGTACATCCATATTGCAGTATACTGCTGCTGTGTACCCGTCTCCGATATATGCTCCGGCAAAGTAATCCATTCTGTCATCGCTCATGAGTGCATCCAGATTATTCCCGATGCATATCCTATATCTCAGGCTGCCGTCATCCAGGTCATGCAGGTACAGAACCGGTACCTCCAGCCCGTATATAATGACTTGGGAGGAGTCCGGAGACAATGATTCCAGAGTCTGGATTTCCGGAATGAACAGACTGTTGTTTTCCGCTGCTTCGTGGATGTTCTCGTCCCAGCCTTCCAGAAAAGTTCTGTCACCAGTTGTTTCATCGAGCAGGTAGTACCGGTTGTTGTCCCCATTGCATAAGTAGGTGCTGTCACCCAGCCTGTATATTGCCCTCATCGAGATACCGAAGTCCTTGATAAGGCTGACCTCATATCCTTCGCTTTCGAGGTTTACCACAGTCTTATACAATTTCCCCTCGGGCCAGTCTCTTACCATGACATAGAGAAGGGAGTCCGCATCGCTTTTCTGAAGCCCGGCAAAACAAGGAACCAGCCATTCCTGCGGTCCTCGTCCAATCATGCCGAATCCGGTAACGGGCCGGAGGCGGCTGTCAAGAACGGACATGCAGTTGTCGTTTCCATGCCTGTTTGTAGTTATCCACCAGTCCCCTGCATAGTTGAGTGTGGCCATATTACATACCACAGGGTCATATCTCAAGGCCTCGTAAGCGAGTGTATCGGTACTTGGAAAATGCCTGATGACTCGTTCCTTCTGCTCACCGCAGCCTGCAAAAGCAAGACAGACAGCGGCTGTCATGAGCAGTCTACTGACCTTCCGGACTTTTGAAGGACTCGCAGCGTTCGTGTTCTCCATGGCCTATATTGTTGTATTCTTTTTCACACGTGCCGTCTTCATTGCATTTTATAACAGTGGCTCCAACTCTAAATTGGTAATCATCGAAACAATATATGTCGTCATCCTTGTCGGATTCTCTTGCAAGAAGTGCAGCATTGGCATTCAAAAACTCATCGGAGGAGACGTGTGCCAAAAGGACTGCCCCTCCGGCGCAGAGCAGCAGTGAGATGGCTGCTGCAAAAATTAACTTTTTCATAAGGTTAAAATCAAATAGTCAATTAATATTGTTTTACAGGCAGATTTGTCTTACCGCAGACATGAAGAGGTCCCACATGCTTTTCGAGACGTAGGGGTCTCCGATGAATACCGGCCTGCCGTCATTGCCTGTCAGAAAAGTGTGGAAGCGGCTGTCGTCCGGTATGAAAGAGTTGGACTCCCTCATCTGACGCATCGTGCTCTTCACGTCGTGACGGGAACCGCAGCCGGACAGAAGCAACGGCAGAGTTACCGCCGCTGCTGTCAGAAAGTACATTGTTCTCATAGCCATTCGGATAAGTCGTAGCAGTACATTTTCTCGTCATCGTAACTGAGTACAGTGACAACGCCTTCTTCAGGATTGCCGGTAAGGATGTTTCCGTCGATGGGAAGTCTGTACCGCTTTAATGGAGACAGTTCCCGATCGAATACCATCAGGTATGAGCATTCATCTTCCACTGACTCGTATAATGCCACTATTACATCTCCTAGAAACGTGATGCCGTTGAATGATCCGACATCACTGTCGTAAAGTCCCATATCCGGCTCTTTGGAGATGTAGACAGTGTTGATGCGCTTCCCGTTCATGTCATGCAGGATTAAAACTTGATGACTGATACTGTATACGGCAAACAAGTTGTTGTCAGGGCTTACATCAGAACGTGACTGAAATGTGGGGACATAAGTGGAAGACAGTTCTACTGCTTCGTTCACTTCATTTCCCCATCCTTCCAGATAGTGCTCCTCTCCATTCTTTTCCAGAAAATAGTACCTATTGTTCTCAGCGCTGCATATATAGCGTCCGTCATCCAGAGCGCGAACGTAGCGCATGCTCTTGCCGAAGTCTTTTAGTTCCGAGATGTGCACGTCTCCGTTGTTTTTGTTTACGGATGCGTTGTAAAGCCGTCCCTTATCCCAGTCATAGAAGTAAATATTCACTGCGTTAGAGTCGCTTATCACATTGGACAACATAGGAGACAGAAACTCATTCGGGCTATTACCTTTTCTACCAAAGTGGGCAATTTCGTTTAAATCCCTATCCAACAATATGAAAAATGGTTCATCTCGTAGTTCATATATCCAATATCCGTTAGCCCACGAAATATCAGCCAAAAAATATTCTGTAGGGTCATACTTGATTTCTTTTAGGAGTATGGCATCCCCCTCCTTTGGAAAAGAATGGATGGTGTAATATTCCCTTTTAGCACAAGAGTATAGCGCGAATATTGCTACTATAATCCAGAAGTATCTTTTATTCATCTTTACTATTTTCACTCTTGATTAAAGTTAAGTTGACATGTCATCATTTTTCCGATACCTGCTGCATTAATATATCTCCTACAGTCAAAGCAATAATAGAATGAATGCCCCATTTTGAATTCGGTTTCCATGAAACAATTGACAGTTATATCTGGAAGGCTCCTGCTTTCTAAGAGAGCCTCTGCATTTGCGTTCAGGAAATCATCAGAAGTGATGTGTGCCTTGATAGCTATTCCGCCTGTGCAGAGTAGGAAAGATATACTGCTGAAAATAATTAAATTTTTCATAAAAGTGATTGTTGGTTAATGATGTAATGTTGTTTATAAATAGATTTGTCTTACTGCTGCTGTTAGTAAGGTATAGTTTTCATAGCCATTCAGACAAGTCGTATACACGAATTTCCTCGTAATCATATCCGAGCATGAGAAGTATTCCTGTCTTCCGGTTGAGAGTAAAGCCTTTGTTTTCCCCTTGGAGTGAGAGTCTTGCCTTGGGATTCAGGTCTTTGTCGAATATAAGCAGCCATGAGCTGTCAGTTTCCCCCATGTCATCGGATTCGACATACATAGTAACGATGCTGTCATCGCCCAAGTATGAAGCGCCTAAATGTCCGCCCCTATATGTATCGCGATCCAAATCTTCGGGACCTTTTCCAATATAGACATTCTTGACAAGTGTTCCATCAGTAGAGTGAACCCATAAGGCAGGAGAATTCCTGTCGTTAATCAGGAGTCTCGAGCTGTCGGAATTGAAGGTTTCTGTTGACTGGATGTCAGGAATGTACCATTCCTGATTTTCCACGGCTTCGTTTATGTCATCTCCCCAGCCTTCGAAATACGTTTTATTCCCTGAGTTGTCTGTCAGGTAGTAACGGTTGTTATTGTTGCTTATTAAATATTTTCCATTTCCAAGCGGATAGTATGCCCTTGTCCATGGGGCGAAGCTGTCTGTCTCGGTTATCTTGCTTTTACCTGATTTAAGGCATACTGCAGCGATGCAGCGGCGTCCTTTGAGCAGGTCGTGTACGTAAAACTTCAAAGTATCTTCAGACACTGAAATCAGGCCCCTGAATTCAGTGCTCAGAAACTCTCCGGGCCCGTTGCCTAAGCGGCAAAGTCTGCTTATCTGGTTGAAGGACTTATCCGTGACAGCAAAACCGAATCCTGTATCACTAAATAAAGACAATAGATAAAAATCTCCGATTTCGGCAATCTCCCAGATAGGGTAGTTTACTACGTCATATTCGATTGTCTTTACTGGCCCGATACTATTTTCCACCGGAAACTTCTTGATCACTTCAAAGGAATGGTTGCTGCACCCAGGCAGCAACCATATCAACAGCATAAGGGGAATAAGCCTGTTCATCATAACTTCAGTCTGTGCCTCCTCCACCATCTATTACTACACATTCTCTTCTTTTTCCGTCCCCTTTAGCACCGGTTATTCTTTCGCATTTGCCGCAGTCATAATAAGAATCTCCAGACTTGCCGGTATGATCAGATTCTGAGTAGCAGTCGACGATATTGTAGTTCACGCCACGTGTATCAATTAGTGCCTCTGCATTTGCATCGAAGAACTCATCGGAGGAGACGTGCGCCCAGAGGACTGCCCCTCCGGCGCAGAGCAGCAGTGAGATGGCTGCTGCAAAAATTAACT
>URSC01000013.1 GCA_900550465.1 uncultured Alistipes sp. | reverse complement strand
TTTACTTGATTTGCACCCTAATGCAATGAAATCAATAATACTTGGCTATAAAATATCTCCAGAAAATAGAAAACAGATATTAAAAATTATAAAAGATAAAGGAATCCAAATTTACGAAGCAATACCTGATATAGTTTCGCAATGGACAGTTACAGTTAAGCCAATATAATTACAATATCCCCTTCAAACAGGGGTCTATCTACCTACGACACAATTTCGAGAGGGGTATATAAACAGAAAAAATGAGAAAATATAACGTAGGTGAGAGAGGATAGATTAAGACTAATACAACTTATTGATTTACAAAGATATTATTTAATGTTTAACCCACATTGAGGTAAGCATGAATTGTAAACCAGCATGTAAACCAAGTTACGGACATTAAGAGAAACTGCCTTTCAAGAGTAAGGTATAACACCGTAAATCAACCAGTTATAAGCGACTAAAGATAGCATACAAGCCGTAGGCTGCAAAGGACTGAAAATCCTTGTGTCCCTGGTTCGATTCCCGGTGGCACCACTAAATTAAGAAGCAAAAGAATGAAAATAGCTGAATGTTTGAAATTCAGCTACTTTCTTTTTTGCCTCCGACAACGCAACTTTTCAGTTTAATTGTCACTTTACATTTTAGTTGAATTGTATGTGTCTGATTACTGGCATTTTATCCGTTTCGCAATATGTTAAGTGGGATGAATTCCGGCCAAAACAGGCGATTTTGTCGTCATCTAACATTTTTCACAAAATGCAATACTCAGTCAATCAAATGGTTGTAATACAACTAAAATGTAAAGTGGTGATACGGGGTCGTAAACGGCTTTAGCTTTCATACAGTCATGTAGCCACAAAGTCGGACAGCCACAGTCTGTTATGCTCATTTTTCCATAGTCCAGCATTCCACAGCAACTTACGCTAAGCGGGAGACTTACAGACTGAAGGCTGTCGGCACCTGTCTGTTATCCTGACTTTTCACTTACTTCGCTGACTGACAAGACTATACGCAAATCATCCGATTACAGACTCGCCATGAAGAAAATGCGTTGACCGCGGACTACCCCTGCCACAGCACCTTCCTAACGCTATTATATGAAGTTCGTATTTCGGCGTACTGTTCAGTCTGCTTCCCGCACAACTTCGTAATTCTTTGTTATCCAACCAGATACACAAAACAGACCATTACAGACTGTTGCGCGGTGCGGCAAAGTAAGGTTAAGGTAAGACATGGCTATCAGATTCTGTGTACCGCTCAAGAAATCCGGCTATGTCGACAGCTGCTGTATGACAAAAATCGGAGTAATTAATTAAATTGCAATGAATCTGCAAACGTAATCATTATTTGATTACCTACGCAGATTCATTGCAGCTTCCCATATAATGGACTCCGCTGCGCTTGTCAGTCCCAATGGAAGATAACCCGGAGGGCGAATACCGGATCATGCGCTTCTAAGATTACCATTGCCGCCTGGACAAAGGCGCCCTATGCCATGCGGCGTTACTATTTTCAGACAAAAGATAGTTTGAGTATATTTGCATCTATTAACTGACAAATCCGCATGGCACAATGAGGTTCGTAGACGTGATAATACCGCTGAAGTTCAGGGACTCCGTGACCTATTCTGTTCCGGAGGAGCTGGAGGGGAGCATAGTGCCCGGCAGTCTCGTGAGGGTCACGGTGGTGGGCAGGGCCTACACGGCGGTGGTGCTGAGAGTGAAGGATGAACCGGAGTTCGACATCTCGAAGATAAAGCCGGTCAAGGAGGCGGTCAATTTTCCTCCGGTGACACAGGCCAATATGGACTTCCTGCGGCAGGTGGCGTCCTACTACATGTGCTCGCTGGGGGAGGCCTTCCGCTTCGCGGCCCCGTCTACGGTCAAGGCTCTCAAGCGGCCAAAACAGCAGGCCGCATCCGGTGATGGCGGGGCAGTTGACGGATCACCTGACAGCGGCGCAGGCATCATGCCGGCATCCCCGGCAGACATCAGCCGGGCGGACCTTCCCGTCCTCTCGCCGGAACAGGAAACAGCGGCGGCAGATATCAGAAAGCACTTTGCAGCCGGCCGGAACGTCCTCCTGCACGGAGTCACCGGCTCAGGCAAGACGGAGATATACATCACCCTGGCGGCCGAATGTCTCAAAAGGGGGCTGAACGTACTTTACCTCGTCCCGGAGATAGCCGTCAGCCGTCAGATCCAGAGCCGTCTGGCCGGGTATTTCCACGACCGGCTTCTGGTATACCACTCCAAGCAGACAGCCCCGCACAGGCGGGAGGTCTACAGCAGGGTGGCCTCCGACACAGAACCGCACATCGTCCTGGGCCTGCGCTCCGCCCTATTCCTGCCCCACAGCCGCCTGGGCCTCATCATAGTGGACGAAGAGCACGATCAGTCCTACAAGCAGACGGACCAGGCTCCCCGCTACCACGGCCGGGACACCGCCCTGATGCTGGGCCGGATCCAGGGCTGCCCGGTACTCCTCGGTTCCGCGACCCCTTCCTTCGAGAGCCTGTACAACGTACACACCGGCAGGCTGGAATACGTCCCCCTCTCCCACCGCTATTTCGAGGGCGGCGGCAGCACCGTCACTATCGTGGACATGCCCCTGCAGAGACGCAGGAATGCCGTGAAGGGGGCATTTTCCCTGACTCTGCTCAAGGCCATAACCGCCCGGCTGGAACGGCATGAACAGGTGCTCGTCTTCCGTTCCCGGAGAGCCTACGCCTCGGCCATGGAATGCCCCGACTGCGGCTTCATACCCCGCTGCCCCTCCTGCAACATTCCCATGAGCTACCACAAGTTCAGCCACAGTCTGAGCTGCCACTGGTGCGGACATTCGGAGCCGGCCCCCGCCGCCTGCCCCCAATGCGGAAAGGCTCCGATGAGACTTCTGGGAGACGGCACCGAGAAGATAGAGGAAGAGTTGCGGACATTCTTCCCAGATGCCCGCATAGAACGCTTCGACGCGGACACCACCAAGGACAAAAAGGAGGAAACGAGGATTCTGAGACAGTTCTCCGAAGGGAAAATAGACATTCTGGTCGGCACCCAGATGATATCCAAGGGATTCGACTTCAAGCACCTGACCCTGACGGCAGTGCTCAAGGCCGAGGCCGTGACCTCGGTATTCGACTTCCGGGCGGACGAGAGGGCCCTCCAGCTGCTACTGCAGTTCATGGGCAGGGCCGGCCGCAGGGATACTCCGGGGGAAATGATCATCCAGACCAGCCGGGCGGACCACCCGGTATTCCGTATGCTCCGTCTTCCGGAGGAGGGAGACCTCGAGTCCCTGATGGAGGAAAGGCGGGAATTCGGATATCCCCCCTTCTCCAGAATCATCCGGCTGCTGCTCAAATCCCCTGACAAGGAAAAACTGGACAGCCTGGCAAAGGAGGTCTCAGACATTCTGGGGAAAAGCGGCTTCAGGGACATCTGCGGTCCCGCCGCCCCTCCGGTCGAGAAAAGTTCCGGAGAATTCCTGCTGCAATTCCTGATAAAGACCGACCGCAGCCGCAGCTGGACTCAGGCAAAGGCACGGCTCTACAACCGGCTCCGCGGCTTTCCTGCAGCCTCCCTGGCCATAGACGTGGATCCGGTGTTCTGACAGGACAAAGAAAAGGCCGCACCGTATGCCCGGCACGGCCTTCTCAAAGTTTTTCATAGTCAGTAATCATCAGTTTTTCTTAGCCTTCGATGCAGCAGAAGAAGCGGCTACCTTGGCCTTAGCCAGCAGGGGCGCCCAGTTGTAGTTGCGCCTGAGACCCTGGATGGTCATATAAAGCATCAGAATACATGACACTATGCAGACCAAAGCAAACGCAGCGATATACAGGCATGCCTTCATTATCATCACAGGTGCATTGGTTCCTGCATCGTAAGTACTTTCGGTATGTCCGTCACTGTACTTCCTCACGGTCTGGATCCAGCTTATCGAGGCGGCGCTGCCCATCATCATCGCCGACAGGGCGTAAGTAAACTTGCTGATACCTCTCAGAGTGCTGGATTCAGCCCTAGTTCTGGTAATGGTGTAGCCGTACGGACGCTCGGCGAAGATATAGACAGGTATCAGGATGATGAAGAATATGTTCCAGGCCCTGACCGCCCGTTTCTCGGCCTTGGAGCTCTTGAGCCACGAACCATACTCATCCAGTGCCATCTTCTTTATATCCTTGAAATCCATCTTATTGATCCTGTCGAACTCTTTCCGGCACTCTTTTGCATGGTCAAGGGACTCGTCACGCCGATCCTCTAAGCTTTTCCTGACATCCCTCGACTGGGCGGTATCGGCTTTGGCGGCATATTCGTCAGCAGCCTCCACCGCACTGGCATAATAGGACTTCTGCTCATAAAGAGACAAGAGCTTAAAGTTTTTAGCACTCAGATGAGCATAATTGACAAAACCGGCCGGACTGTAGAGATCATCGGGAGTAGTATCCCAGTTGAGAACAGTATCAGTTTCCTCCCAGTTCTCCACTTCTGCGACCAGTTCCTGGTCGTGCTCCACGCTTTCCTGCTTCTGGTCCACTCTCCAGGAAAGGAAGATCACCGTAAGTATCACACCGAGAATCACCTGCCACTGGAAGTTCCAGTGCCTTGTGGAGGACCAGTCCAGAATCATCTCCAGATCCACAGTGCAGAACTTGAAATACTGGTCGTCCTTGTCCACCAGTGCCTTCTTGGCCATATTCAGCAGTTCCAGCATCTGGTCGGTCTCCTCTGCCGTCTCTGGATATGCGTCATCGATACCTTTGGCAGTACCGGCCTGGGTTGTCACTGCCTGATAGAGGTAGCCGTAGGCCTCGGCATTGGGGCTGTCGCTCTCCGACAGACGCTTCACTTCATCGATGTCGAACGACAGATAGCCTTCGCGCATCGCTTTCTTCCTGTTCTTGGGAGCTTTTTTCTTTTTCCCGTCTTGTTTTTGAGCCATATTAGTAGGGTATTAGGTTTAACGCTTCCAAATATAGCAAAACGCAAGACGGCTCACGCGCCATCCTGTCAATATCGCGGGTCACTGGTTAAATACCGTGGAAATAGAAAAACACCAATAAGTAAAATACGTATCAATACGTACATCACCGCCCTCTGAGCACCCTCTCGCGGTACTGCTGCGGAGACATACCGTGCTTCTTGGAGAAGGCACGCCGGAAAGTGGAGACTGAGTTGAAACCGGACATCTCGGCCAGTTGCTCGACCGACCAGTGCCCGGAGGGCTCGGCGAGCAGCCTCTCAGCCTCTGAGACCCGGTGAGAGTTGATGTAGTCGTAGAATGTAGTGCCCACCTCCTGGTTGAGATAATTGGAGAGCGTGGTCCTGTTGGTCCCCCGCTCCGCCGCCAGTTCCGAGAGGGTCAGACGGGGAGAGCGGATAAAATAGCCGTTCGAAGCCAGTTCGCTGAGCTTCCGGGCAAAATTCCATGATGCGGCCGAGGAAGGCAGCAGATCCGCCCAGATGTCCTGGCCGGTCTGAGGCACAAAATAATAGGTATGGTAGGCCACTATGCCCCAGCTGACGGACAGGGTAACGTAATAGACAGCATCCAGGATATAGTCCAGCCTGGCCGACAGGAAGATCCACAGCACCAGATTGGGCAGGAACAGGGCTATGCTCACCCACATCCAGCGGATGTCCATGTGGGTGATGTCCGAGCAGTTGTCCAGAAGCCTGCGCCTGTACTTTATCGTCATTCTCAGCATCACGCACATGCATACTGCGGAGAATACAGAGGCGAAGAGAACCTGCAGGCTGAACATCCAGTCATACGGCCAAGCCGCATAAAGGACAGTCATGCCCACGAAGGGAAAAAACAGAAGCAGAACCTTGGGAATGGTTATACGGCCCGGAGAGATAACCTCGAAGGCATAGACCACATAGAGCGGGACGGCCCAGTTGTCCACCGACAGCAGGACCTTGTAAATATAGTCGTTGGAAGCGACATAAGGAAGAAGATACACGATGTCCTTGACAAGATATGCCGCATATACGGCCAGGATTATGCCCGTAATCACCCTCAGCCGGTTCTTCTTGAACACACACAGATACAGGGCCGCGGTCAGGGCGAAAAGGCCTGCCGCTATACCTTCTATCAACACCGTCACATATCCGTACATATCGCCTGTCTATTTAAAATCCCTGCTCACCACTACTCTGAGAGCCTTGGGCAGGACCTCCAGATTCATCGGCGTAGTACCCACCACCTCTCCGTCTATCTCCACCCTGTCGGGCTTGCGCGAGATCACGCAGACCCTGGAGGCCGTCGTATGGGAGACTTCCCTTATCCTGTATATCGTACCTTTGAAAAGCTGCTTGAACAGCAGCAGAAACTTGATTTTGGACACCTTGCGGGCGACCATCAGATTGACGAGTCCGTCATCGGCCACAGCATCAGGAACCTGCATCATCCCTCCACCGCTGTACCTGCCGATACCGAACGCTATGGAGAACATTTTCCCAGTGAAGAAGTTCCTGCCGTCCACCACCACTTTGGCTGGATTGCTCGTACGGCCGACCAAGGCCTTGAAGGCAGCCTTGACGTATGCCATATCGCCCGACTTTCCCTTGTCCTTGGAGGCATTGCACCTGAGACATATATTGGCGTCCAGCCCTACTCCGGCCACATTGACCATATACCGGGAATTCCTCACTCCGGCCTGGGAATATTCCACGCGGGCCACATCCTGCATCACCGTCCTTCCCTCCAGCACTGTCTCTATGGCCTTGTCATAATCCTTCGGAATCCTGTACATCCTGGTCCAGTCATTGGCCGAGCCGGCCGGAAGCACTGCCAGGGTTATCTCACTGACCGGCACCTCCTTCTGATAGAATATGCCGTTGACTATCTCGTGGAGAGTACCGTCGCCTCCTACCGATATGAAGTTGCGGAAGCCCCTCTTGAGGGAATATATGACCAGCTCGACTGCATGATAACGGTGCGTAGTAAACACTTCCTCGAAGGAGAATCCTCTATCCTTCAACATATTGGAAAGCAGAGGCCACTCTTTTGCGACCCTGCCTCCCCCTGCGTTGGGGTTTATTACTGCTATCCAAGAACTGTCACTCATCGGTTTTTGTAAAAATTTTCGCGAAAATAATATTAATTATCGGTTGGATGAAAAGAATTTCTAAATTTGCAAATTCGCTTAAAGATTTATTATGGGTAAAATCATTGCAATCGCAAATCAGAAGGGAGGTGTCGGGAAGACCACCACTGCTATCAATCTCGCTGCCTCACTGGCTGTTCTGGAGAAAAAAACACTGCTTATAGATGCCGATCCCCAGGCCAATACCACTTCCGGACTGGATTTTGATCCTGATTCCGACAGCGGCAGCACGCTCTACGAAGTGCTGATAGGTCAGAAAAGGATATCCGAGGTCATTGTGGATACTGAAATCAAGGACCTGAAGATAGTCCCTTCCCACATCAACCTGGTAGGAGCTGAAATCGAGCTGATAAACGAGGAAAATAAGGAAATGGCCATGAAAGAGGCCATAAGCGAAGTGCTGGACCAGTACGAGTACGTCATCATAGACTGTCCTCCTTCACTCGGTCTGATTACCGTCAACGGACTGACTGCCGCTGATTCTGTAGTCATTCCGGTCCAGACTGAGTTCTTTGCGCTGGAGGGACTGGGCAAACTGCTCAACACGATAAAACTGATACAGACCCAGCTCAACCCCGGTCTCAAGATAGAAGGATTCCTTCTGACGATGTACGACGGCCGTCTCAGACTGGCCAACCAGGTAGTGGAGGACGTACGCCACCATTTCGGGAATATGGTATTCAATACTGTGATCCAGAGGAATGTCCGTCTCAGCGAGGCGCCCTCTCACGGCAAGCCGGTCATACTGTACGACGCAATATCCGCCGGAACGAACAATTACCTCAACCTGGCCAAGGAGATAATCGCCAAAAACTCATAATAAGCCATGTCAAACAAGAGAGCAGCTTTAGGCAAAGGACTCGGAGCCCTGATTTCCGGACTGGAACAGACAGGCGGCGTACCCTCGGCAGGCACGGCGGCACCGGCAGTACGCACCTCCGCACCGGCACTCGCTTCAATATGCGAGATACCTGTGGACAAAATCTCCGCCAACCCATACCAGCCCCGCAGCAATTTCGACGAGCAGGCACTCGCAGAACTTGCTGACTCCATCCGTCAGTTGGGCATCATCCAGCCGATAACCGTCCGCAAAATAGGTCTCCGATATCAGATAATCAGCGGCGAGCGCAGATTCAAGGCCGCAAAAGCCGCAGGCTTGGAGACAATTCCCGCCTACATAAAGGAAACCGACGACCAGGGCATGCTGGAGATGGCCATAGTGGAGAACATCCAGAGGGAGGACCTGGACGCCATAGAGGTGGCTCTCAGTTTCCAGAGGCTCATCGACGAATGCCACCTGACCCAGGAGACAATGGCCGACAAGGTGGGAAAGAAGCGGGCCACGGTCACCAACTACCTCCGCCTGCTCAAACTTCCCGCCGAAATTCAGGTCTGCATCCGCGACGGCAAGATATCCATGGGACACGCCAAAGCCATACTGTCCCTGACGGAGTCAGAGGCGCAGCTCAGTCTCTGCGACGAGATTCTGAGGAAAGGTCTTTCCGTAAGGGCTGCTGAAGCGAAAGCGCAGTCTATTCTGAAAAGAGCCGCCCAGGAGACACAGGAGGAAGGGAATCCTAAAGAGGACGCAGCAAGGCCTGCGGCAGAGCTCCCGGACTCCTACTACCGGGTTCTGGAAATCGTGGGAAAATATTTTGGAAACAACATAAGTCTCAAAAGATCAGAGCAGGGCAAAGGCAGCATCACCATTCAGTTCTCCTCTGATGCGGAAGTGGAATCATTTTTGAAAGCGATAGAGAGCATTAACTGAAAATAAATAAGGAAAACAGGTGCGGAAGACAGTTCTAATAGCATTGCTGCTCATTCTCCTCCCCGCAGGCCGGCTGTCGGCGCAGTTCGCCACAGGTCCCGGCGGAAGCGGCACATCCGCATCCGGAACATCTTCCTCTGCCGACAGCACGGCCCAGACCTACACGCTGAAAAGATATTTCAGTTCCCTTGCCCATAGAGATTCCATGTCCATAGGATGGGCAGTAGGAGGCTCGGTCATTCTCCCCGGCACCGCCCAGATATACAACGGACAATACTGGAAACTTCCTGTGATCTACGCCGGAATAGGAGGCATGCTGGGAGGCGGCATCTACTACGACCATCAGTTCAAAAAGACCGGAAGCGATTCCGACAGGATGGCCCGGAACCTGTTTTTCGCAGGCGCCGCCCTGTTCTACTGGGGGCAGATATTTGACGGAGCCGTAAACTATAAATCCTACAGGAGCCACCTGCCCGGACGCGCCACGGTCTACTCCGCACTTCTGCCCGGCCTGGGCCAGATATACAACAAGGAATACTGGAAACTGCCGATCTACTACGGAGGCCTTGCCGCTGCCGGCTATTTCTGGTACTACAACGACCTGCAGTACAAGAGATTTCAGAGCGACTACAGGAAGGCCACCACCCCGGGGGGCAACTACGAAGGCAGCCTGTCCCTTGATAACCTACAGTACTACAGGGACTATTACCGCCGCTACAGGGACTATTCCATAGTCGCTACCGTAGTCATCTATCTCCTGCAGGTAATAGACGCCGACGTATTCGCTACCATGAACGAGTTCGATGTCAACCAGAATATCAGCATGAATGTCGAGCCGGCCGTAATCGAGCCGCTCAACTATGAGTTCACGACCAATTACGCCTCCGTCGTTCCGGCCGGAAGCGCCGTGGGCGTACAGATGAAATTCAAATTTTAGCATAACGAGATGAAGAGATTACTGACACTGTTCCTCATGTCCCTGACCGCCCTGTCCCTGGCCGCCATGCCCGACAGTCCTGAGAAGGACGGCAAGCCGGCTAAGGACAGACAAAAGACGACACTGCTTTTCGGAAACAAGACGGAGACCAGGAAGGCACTGCTCCAGCAGAGAGACTCCCTCCTGCGGGCCAATGCCCTGCTGCAGATGCAGCTCGACAGCCTCTGGATGGCCAACGAGACCCTGGCCATGGAAGACGTGGCCTCCGGGACCGGAGATACCGCGGCCTGCGGCTTCATCGAGACCACCGGCCTGGACCAGTTCACCCCCACCGACACAGTCCCCGTCACCATTGACTCCCTGCTGAGCCTGTGGTACCAGCGCCGCAACCTCAACCTGATGGACATCGAGCCTTCCGACATAGACACCATAGTCATGACCTCGGATATACCTGACTCCGTCTACATCGAGAGGCTACAGAAACTGAACTCCTTCATCTCCGTACCCTACAACAGCATCATCCGCAACCACATCATCTACTACACCCAGAGGATGCCGGACAAGATGGAGCGTATCCTGGGCCTGTCCGCCTACTACATCCCCATCTTCGAGGAGATCTTTGACAAGTACGACCTGCCCCTGGAGCTCACCGCCATGGCCGTCATCGAATCCGCCCTCAACGCCAAGGCAGTATCCCGTGCCAGAGCCAAGGGCATGTGGCAGTTCATGTACTCCACCGCACGGCGCTACGGTCTGACCATCAATTCCTACGTCGACGAGCGGTTCGACCCCATAGCCTCGGCGGACGCAGCTGCCAGATACCTGCGGGACTCCTACCTCATCTTCGGTGACTGGAATCTCGCCATCGCCTCCTACAACTGCGGAGCCGGCAACGTCAACAAGGCCATCCGCCGCTCCGGAGGCTCCAAGGACTTCTGGGAGATCTACCCCTACCTGCCCCGCGAGACCCGCGGCTACGTCCCCTCCTTCTTCGCCGCCCTCTACGCCATGAAGTACTACAAGGAGCACAACCTCACCCCCGACTATATCCCCATGCCGCCGCATACAGACACCCTGAAGATCAACAAGATGCTCCACTTCGAGCAGATTGCCCACTACACCGGCGCCAGCATTGAGGAGCTCCGCACCCACAACCCCCAGTACCTCCACGACATCATCCCCGGCACCGAGAAGGAATACATCCTGCAGCTCCCCTACCAGTACACCAACTCCTTCATCGACCACGAGGCTGAAATCTACGCCTACAACGACTCGGTGTATTTCAGTCCGGCCGCCCTCAAGAAGATCCAGCAGGGAGTCTCAGCCGATGCCGCCCGCATCGTGCACCGTGTCAAGAGCGGCGAGACCCTCAGCCATATCGCACTGCGCTACGGAGTATCGGTACGCAACATCCAGAGATGGAACGGCATCGGCACCCGCATCCGCGTAGGCCAGAGGCTGGTCATCTACACCAACAACCGCGGCCCTGCAGCCACGTCATCCAAGATCTCCGGCAGCAGCGCCAAGCCCGCCACTTCTGTATCCGACGGCTACATAGTGTACACCGTCCGCTCCGGAGACAACCTCTGGGACATCTCCCGCAAGTTCAGCGGCGTGACCATGAACGACCTCATGGAACTCAACGGCCTGAGCAAGAACAGCAAGATCTACCCGGGCAAGAAGCTCCGCATCAAAAAGGCAGAGTAAGCTGGAGCCGTACGCCCAGGTCATCCCCCGACGGGTCGTCGAAATACTTCGTCGCCGAGCATTTCAGGAAAATATTCAGCCATCTGACGGGCCTGTAAGTCACCACGGCATACAGGCCCGTTCCCTTGCCGTAGTACGCCGGCACGGAGAAAGTCCCGGGCGCGTCCCGCTCGTAGCAGTATATCCGCGCATCCCAGTCCTCGGCGCAGAAGAGCGTGGCCCGCAGACTCACCCGCCACCTCCCCGAAGGCGAAGTGTATCCCCCTTCCTGATAGACCAGTCCCCCGAAAGAGCCCCCTCCGGCACTGCTCCCCTCCAGCCGGATGGAGGCCGCGAAGCCCGTTTCCCCGCCGAAACTGTACCCCAGGCGCAACCGGAGCAGGCGGGTACCCCTTCCGTCATCATAGGTTCCGCTCACCTTGAGGAACAATGCGTGCGTCCCGGAGACAGTCCACCCGCACTCCACCGCCCCCTTCAGGGAGGAGGAAGGCTCCCGCACCCCGAACCTGGCCCAGGGAAAATAAGTGTATTCCAATGAGGCGGCGACCGTCACATCCCGGCGGGGAGACCACCGGAGGGCCGTCGAGACCCCGTGCTCATTGTTCACATTGCTGCGGCAGTACGCTCCGGCATGGGTGGCGATGTAGCGGGGAGAATAGTAGCGGTAGAGCAGCGAAGCCTCCAGGGAGGAGGACAGCGGGCAGGCGGCTCCCGTGATGCCGGCGAAGGCCCCGCCGAAGTCCAGGGCCGCCTCCCCGAAGACCCGCAGCCCTCTGAGGGAGAGGAGCCAGTCCAGAGAGGCATTGCCCCACCATCCGTCATAGCGCAGATGCTCGTTGTAATAGGAGGTGCGGCGGCCGTCCAGACGGTCGTAGCGGTAGGCAGCGGCAGTGACTCCGGCCTTCAGCCAGGAGCAGCGCCAGGACACATTGCCACCCAAGACCTCTTCCCTCAGGGCATTCCTGGCCTCCCGGAGAGCGTCCGTATCGTGGATACCGTCCTCCGGCTTGGTAACGAAGTAATCCCCCTCGACCCTAGCATCCTGACCGTTATTGGAATAAAATACAGACGCTTCCACCCCCTCCGGAAAGGCTACTGTCGCACCCGCTCCGTGGAAATAGCGGTTCTCGTCCGAAGAGGTATAGGGGCGCACCCCCGCCTCCCGCCGGACCGCCGCCGAGGGAGAGGACAGGCCGGAGAGTGAGAAGGAGTTCCACAGCACCAGCCCCTGCCCGAAACGGAGGGAATAGTCCCCGACGACGGCCGACACCAGCCTCCAGCGTCCGTCCCGGGAGAGAGGCAGGTCCGCTGCACCGACGTGCACGGAGTAAAAATCCGGGAAGTCCCTCTCCCCCCGGTCGCTCTCCAGGGTCGCGCCGGCGGAGAAATGCTCCCCGAGTTCCATGCAGTACCTGGCATACAGCGGAACCGGCAGTCCGCCCGCATCCTCCCCTTCCCTTTCCAGAAGGTATCTGGTCCTTAGGGTCAATCTGCCCGAGAAGCGCAGCGGCATCCTCCCTTCCTCCGGAAGTCCCCCGGCTCCCGTTCCGGCTCCGAAGGTCACGAACGGCAGGATCTCCTCCACCGCCGCGGCGTCGAACCCGTCCACCAGAGCCAGCTCCCCGGCCGAGGCCACCGGTCCGAACTCCCGGCGGTACTCCAGCAGGCTGACCACCATGAATGGAGTCAGCAGGGGAAAGGCCTCCAGAGCCTCCCGGTCCGCTGTGCTGAGATCCAGCGGCCTGCGGGTCAATTCCATAAAATACTCCGCGAGAGCCTCGGGATCCCCTCCTCCGTCCTCGCACTGTGTCTCTATCAGGCGGACTACACCGCCGGGCAGTTCCTGGGCCTCCAGAGGGCTGCCGGACAGCAACAAAAAAGCCGCCCCGAGAAGGGCGGCCCCTGATTTTATCACTGTCTTCCCTTCGTTTCTCCTGCACAACATGTTTATCTGATTTTAAGGTTGTCGTCTACATGGTCATTCGTCCACTTTGAACTTGTACTTTATCTCCCGCAGTTCTTTATTGGCCTTCTCTATCTTCGAGGCCAGGTCCTGCTTGAAGGCTACGACTTTCTCCATGACGGCCGGATCGCCGGCGGCCAGAATCTGCGCGGCCAGGATGGCGGCGTTCTTGGCTCCGTCGAGGGCGACTGTCGCCACGGGTATGCCGGAGGGCATCTGCAGGATGGAGAGGATCGAGTCCCAGCCGTCTATGGAGTTGGAGGACTTGATCGGCACTCCTATCACGGGGACGGGAGTGTAAGCGGCGATGACACCCGGGAGATGGGCTGCTCCGCCGGCTCCGGCGATGATGACCTTGATGCCCCGCTCCTTCGCGGCAGTAGCGAACTGCATCACCTGTACGGGGACTCTGTGAGCCGAGAGGGCATTGATTTCAAAGGGTATTTCCATAGAATCGAGGAACTCCGCGGCAGCCTTCATCACCGGCATGTCCGAGGTGCTTCCCATGATGATAGATACGAGTGGTTTCATGTCTTGTTTCAGTTAGATTGTCCGATGGCAAATTTAATCAGAAAAAACGTCATTTCTCCATTTTTTGACGTACTTTTGCATCATGGACAGGATAAAACTTCACGACAAGTATTTCAAGCTTTTCATTCCCAATGAGAAGATAGAGGCGGCCATCCGTCAGACCGCCGGACGCATCAACAACGATTTCCGCGGCTGTACCGAGCCCCCCGTATTCCTGAGCGTGCTCAACGGCTCCTTCATGTTCACCGCCTCGCTCATGAAATACATCGACTTCCAGTGCGAGCTGTCATTCGTCAAGCTCTCCTCCTACTGCGGCACCGCCTCCACCGGCCAGGTCAAGCAGCTCATCGGAGTGTCCGACAGCCTCAGGGGCCGCCGCGTCATCATCGTGGAGGACATCGTGGACTCGGGCAAGACGATTACCGAGATGTACGCCATGCTCAAGGACATGGGCGTGGAGGACATCCGGGTCTGCACCCTCTTCCTCAAGCCTGCCGCCTACAAGGGTAGCGTCAGCATCGACTACCACGCCATGGAGATAGGCAACGAGTTCATCGTCGGCTTCGGCCTGGACTACGACCAGCTCGGACGGCAGTACCCCGACATCTACATCGTCGACTAACCTTTTAACATCAGATACACATCATGAAATACTACATTCTTTTCGGTCCTCCGGGAGCCGGCAAAGGCACCCAGGCCAAACAGATCGTCGAGAAATACCATTATCTTCACCTCTCCACCGGAGACCTCCTGCGTCAGGAGATGGCCGCCGGCACCGAGCTCGGCAAGAAAGCCGCTGAGCTCATCAACCGCGGTGACCTCGTACCCGACGAGGTGGTCGAGGGCATGATCCGCAACAAGATAGCCTCCAACCGGGACGTAGCCGGCTTCCTCTTCGACGGCTTCCCCCGCACCATCGCCCAGGCCGAGGCCCTCGACGCCATGCTCACCGAGTTCGGCGGCAAGGTCGACGCAGTCCTCTCCCTCACCCTCCCCGATGAGCTCGTCTACGAGCGCATCCTGCACCGCGCCCAGATCGAGGGCCGCAAGGACGACACCGACCGCAGCATCATCGAGAACCGCATAGCCACCTACCACGACAAGACCGAGCCCCTGATCACCTACTACAAGGGCCACGGCAACTACCGCGAGATCGAGGGCAACGACACCATAGAGAATGTCTTCGCAGCCCTCTGCGGCATACTCGACGAGTAAAACGGATATATCCGCTTAAGAGACGCAGACCGGCGCGGACCGCTCAACTGGTGCCGCGCCGGTTTTATTATTCTACCTTCCAGCCTTCGATACGGCGGGTCGCAGTGGAAAAATTGATTCCTATCTTGAAGATTTTCCGGCCCTTTTCGGCTATAAAAGGCCATTCGTACCCCCTGGACACTATCTGATCCAGAGCATTGTCCGGGTCCTTGTCCCGCTTGAGCTCGATAACGTAAACGTATTTCTCTGTCTGTATCAGGATATCGATGCGCCCGTTTGAGGTGTGCCGCTCCACCTCCACCCGCTGGCCCAGCAGCTTGAGGAAGACATACATCGTGTTCTGCATGTACAGTTCGGCCTTGCCCTGTACCTGATAGTCGTTGTCGGCCAGGAAAGCCTTCAGACGCTGCAGGAACATTTCTATGTCACCCTCACGCAGGTCCTTGGCGAAACGGTTCACAGAAAATTCCGACACCTCTTCCTCCTTCGGGATGTACAGCTGCGCCAGGCTCTCCGTGAAGCCGTTCTCCACCTCCTTATTGGGATAGCCGAGCAGGTACTCGTCGGTATCGCGGAAGTACTCCTTGATAGTCAGGTAGCCGGTCTGGTAGAGCAGGGTCACGGGTGAGATATGTTCGGCGTTGGTGCCGGTGAGTAT
Source organism: uncultured Alistipes sp. (assembly GCA_900550465.1). Classification (GTDB taxonomy): domain Bacteria; phylum Bacteroidota; class Bacteroidia; order Bacteroidales; family UBA932; genus Coprenecus. The sequence continues at coordinate 76,800 of URSC01000013.1, read as the reverse complement.
CTGCGGACGAACGTGGTCGAGTGTAAGTTCATTTAGATTGAGGTTTTCCCTCATCAGATAAGACACTAAGAACGAAGGGGTAGCCGTTGCATACCAGTACTCACCGAACTCTCTGTCCGCAAGAGCTGTCAACAGACTGTAAGGATTATACATACCAGTGCACTCCGAACAGAATCTATAACCGTCATAAAGCTGCTTTAATCTATTATAGCAATCTTCTGTGCTCAGTCCATGCGCTGATGCCATTTCACAGACTCCTTCGTTCAGATACTCTTTCAGTTCTTTCTCTGATATGCCGCATATTGAAGCGTATTTCCGGCTCATCGAGATATCACGCAGGTTATTTAATCCACTGAATATACTCATGTGCCCGATCCGCGACACCCCGGTCAGAAATCCGAAGCGGATCTTGTCATCCTGCGTCTTTATTACACTGTAAAATCCCTGCAAGGTGCTGCGGAAATAATCCCGGAGTTCCTTATTTCCAAGATTATCCACTATCGGTTTCTCGTATTCATCCACCAGCACCACCACCTTGCATCCCGTACGACGCGCAGCACATGAGATCACCTCATCGAAACGGGTCGCAAACGTCTGATACACATTCTTCACGCCATAGAGTGCCTCCCACTCCGCAAGCACTTGAGACAGCTTGTTGTCCAAGTCCTCCCGTGTATTGTATGACGCCCCACCCAGATCCAGCCTGAGCACAGGATGCACTTTCCACTCCTTCTCCAGCCTCTCAACAGCCAATCCCCCGAACAATTCCTTTCTCCCCCGGAAATAAGCCTCCATCGTAGACAGCAGCAGACTCTTCCCGAACCTCCGCGGACGGCTCAGAAAATAATACTTTCCCTCATCGGCCAGGCGGAAGACATACTCCGTCTTGTCCACATACACATATCCGCCCGTGCGGATCTCCTCGAATGTCTGTACTCCTATCGGATATTTCAGCATAAGCGTTCCTCCTCTGATTTGTCAAGGCAAAGTTAATCATTCCGGCGGAAAATAAAAATCCCTCAATGAGTGATGATTTCCGTAAAAACCGTCACTCATTGAGGGAACAATATCTATCTCTATCGGCTACTCAGCGACAACGGCCTTAAAAGTCATGAAGATAATCTTAAGGTCTTTGACGAAAGAATGGTCGGCAATGTACTCGAGGTTGATGCGGAGCTTGTCCTGCATCACTACGTCGCGGTAGTACTGCTCGGGGTCGGCGGCCTGCTCCAGAAGCTCATTCTCGTTGCGGTAGCGGATGGAGGCCATGTCGGTGATACCGGGGCGGACATCCAGGACGCGCAGCTGTTCCGGGGTGTAGAGGTCGACGTACTTCCGGACCTCGGGTCTGGGACCCACCAGGCTCATGTCCCCGATGAAAACATTGATGAGCTGCGGAAGTTCATCCAACTTATACTTACGGATATAATAGCCGGAACGGGTCACCCTCGGGTCATGTCCGCCGACGGTGATAAGCCCCTTCTTGTCAGAGCCCACCCGCATCGAGCGGAACTTGAACAGGCGGAAATCCTTGTTACCACAGCCGACTCTTACCTGACGGTAGAACACCGGTCCGGGCGAGTCGAGCTTGATCCACACCGCCAGGACTAAAAAAAGCGGGCTGAGGACAAGCAGCCCCAGTCCGCTTGCTGTGATGTCAAACAAGCGCTTCACTTCTTTTTCAGGTCTGAAATGATGTCGGTAAAATTGTCCATGACGTACTGCACGTCCTCATCGCTCAGATGGGTGTGCAGCGGGAGAGTCACCTCGCAGCGGTATTGGTCGTAGGCGTTGGGAAAGTCCTTGATGTCGTAGCCGAGAGCCTTGTAGGCCGTCATCATCGGAAGCGGCTTATAGTGCACATTGCAGGCTATGCCGCGCTCGGCCATCCTGACTATCACATCGTTTCGGTAGTCCACGTCCTTGCCGAGAAGACGCACCAGATACAGGTGACCGGAGGACGAGTGGTCAGGGCCGAAGTGGTTCAGCACCTCCACATCGTAATCCTTCAGCCTGTCATCGTACGCCTCGATAATCTGACGGCGGCGGTGCAGCAGCTCCGGATACCGCTTGAGCTGAGCCAGCCCGATGCCGGCCATGATGTCCGTCATGTTGCACTTGTAGTAAGGCGCGACGATGTCGTACTCCCAGGCACCGAGCTGAGTCTTAGCCAGCGCATCCTTGCTCTGACCGTGCAGCGACAGCAGTTGAATCTGCTTATAGACCGCGTCATCGTCCAGTCCTTCATGAGAGCGCCATGTCAGCGCCCCACCCTCAGCCGTAGTCAGATTCTTCACCGCATGGAACGAGAACGAGGTAAAGTCCGCTATCGAGCCGCACATCGTCCCGTGCCGCCTGGCCCCGAAAGCATGGGCCGCATCGGCTATCACCGCCGGCCTTCCGTATGCCTTCTGGATATCATTCGCCGGCCTGAAGAGTGCTTTTTTAGACTCTACTGCCTCATATATCCTGTCGTAGTCACAGACCACTCCGCCAAGATCCACCGGCATCACGGCCTTGGTCCTTTCAGTTATCGCGTCCGCCACCCTGGCATAGTCCATCTCATAACAGCCCGGAGCACAGTCCACCATCACCGGCCTCGCCCCCACATGGCACACCGAACTGGCCGTTGCCGTGTAGGTATAAGCCGGCACAATCACCTCATCCCCCGGTCCTATGCCCAGCACCCGCAGCGCCATCTCCATGCACGCCGTAGCGGAATTCAGACACACCGCCCGCTGCGTCCCGCAGCACATCGCTATCAGATGTTCAAACTCCTTAGTCTTCGGCCCGGTGGTAATCCACCCGGAGCCCAGTACCTCCGCAACCATGGAGGCTTCCGCCTCCGACATGTCGGGAGGCGAGAATGGTATGTTCCGCATATAAAAATTAGATTTGAAAATAATTAAGCTAACGCTTGATATAGAATTTCTACAGGATGATAAGCTTTCATTCCTGTTCCGTCCATTATCTGCTGGCGGCAACTGGTACCAGGCGCTGCAATCAAAGTGCCTTGCGCTGCCGAACGCACGGCCGGGAAAAGAACCTGCTCTCCAATCTGCATAGACAAGCTGTAATGTTCTTTTTCATAGCCGAATGCTCCGGCCATGCCGCAGCATCCTGACGGTATAACTTCCACATGATAATTTGCCGGTAAAGACAACATTTTCTTTGAAGGCTCTATAGATATCAGGGCTTTCTGATGACAGTGCCCGTGCAGTTTTATTTTTTGTTCCTTGGCAATAAACTGCTCTGACGTTATATTACCTTTCTGTACTTCACGGACTATGAACTCATCATAAAGCAGACAGTTACGGGCCAGCGATGCAGCCGCTTCCTTCAAGTCATCCCCTACTAGGTCAGGATATTCATCCCTGAAAGACAATATACACGAAGGCTCTATTCCTACAAGCGGTACCTGCTCGTTCACAATGTCTTTGAGCAACATGACATTTTTGCGGGCAATCTTTTTAGCCTTTTTCACCAATCCCTTGGAAAGTTCTGTCCTGCCGCTCTCTATATGCTCCGGTATTGTTACTTGATATCCCAGTGCTCTCAACAGCTTGATAAAGGTGATGCCTATTTCCACATCCATGTAATTGGAAAACTCGTCAGCAAACAAATATACTTTACGGTCGTAAGATCTGCTATCAGGATGCGTTCTTAGCCAATGCTTTAAAGTAAATCTGTAAATCTTCGGGATGGCTCTTTGAGGTGCGAACCGCAGTACCTTTTTTAAAATAGAGGAAAATATTTTTGAGGACACTACCGCATTGTACGCAGCAGGGAATGCCATTGCCATCTTCTGTATCCTGGTCAAGTTGGCAACAAGGAAACTGCGCAACGGGATGCGGGTCTCATCATAATGATGCTGCAGGTACTCTGCCTTATATCTGGCCATATCCACATTGGACGGGCATTCCGCCTTGCATGCCTTGCAGGACAGACAAGAGCTGAGCGCCGACAGCACTTCCGGCTGACTGAACACCTTTTTACCTTCCGGATGAATTATCAATTCACGGAGTATATTAGACCTCGCTCGTGTTGTATCTTTTTCGTCACGGGTAACCCTATAGACCGGACACATAGTTCCTCCGAAAAGATAGGACTTCCTGCAGTCCCCGGAACCATTGCACTGCTCGACTGCACACAGCCAGCCCTTTTGTCTTGAAAAATCAAAATAGGTATTTCCGATACCCGGACTGACCTCATACCTCAGACATGAGTCCATCGGAGGGGTATCGACAATCTTTCCTATATTGAATATCCCGTTCCCATCCCAAATACGCTTAACATCCTTGAACAAGGCATATACCTTCTCCCCGAACATCAACGGCAGAAATTCTCCCCTCAACCTCCCGTCACCGTGCTCTCCGCTCAGCGAACCGCGGTACTTCTTAACCAACCGGGCAGTTTCAGCAGCCACAACTCTGAAAAGCTGCCTGTCACGCTCTTCTTTTAGATTGAGAATAGGCCTCAAATGCAATTCACCGGTACTGATATGGCCATGATACACACAACTAAGCCCGTACCTGTCAAGCACTGTTTTCAAATCCGTCAGGAAAGCGAACAGCTTTTCAGGATTGATAGCCGTATCTTCTATCAGTGACACTGGTTTGGCACTACCCGGCATCCCCGACAATAGACCGAGACCGGCTTTTCTAAGAGCCCACACCCGGCTTATATCTTTCCCATAGACCCTCGGGTAATGATACCCTAAATTCTGCCTCTTTAAATCCTCCTCCAAGGAGTCGGCATCGCTGTTCACTTTATCCAACGTGTCCTTTGCAATCTCTACGATAAGGATTGCCGCCGGATCTCCTTGGATAAAGAAACGGTTCTTATTCTGGGCAATGTTTTTCTTACTCAATTGAAGAACCTGGTCATCCATAAGTTCTATAGCGCGCGGTTCATGCTTCAAAGCGACCAGGTTCGCATTACATGCCTCTTCGAGACTTGCACAGTGCACACAGACCACTGCCTTTTCTTTCGGCGGTAACGGCTCAAGGTGAAGTTTAAGTTCCGTAATAAAGGCTAATGTCCCTTCGGAGCCGATTATCAGTTTACAGAAATTAAAGGGTCTGCTGTTCAACAGCTCATCTATCGCATATCCAGAATTTCTGCGCCGTATAGAAGGTTCCGGGAAATTATCCTTAATGTCTTTTCTATTGCCCTCATCATTAAGCATCGCCAGCATCTCCATATATATCCGGCCTTCCAATGTATCCCCGCTGCATTTATTCTCCAACTCATTATCTGAAAGAGGACCGAAAACTGCCGTCGAGCCATCACTGAGTACGACCCTGGCTTCAATTACATGGTCTCTAGTACTTCCATACACCAGGGAGTGCGAGCCGCATGAATTATTGCCGGCCATGCCTCCAATACAGCATCTGTTGGACGTGGATGTCTCAGGGGCAAAGAACAGGCCGTAGTGGCTGCAATATTCGTTCAGTTCGTCCAGCACCACACCCGGCTGTACCCTTACCCACCGCTGTTCAGGATTTATCTCCAGGATATTGTTCATGTACCTGGAAACATCCACGACAATACCCTTACCCACTACCTGTCCGGCAAGAGATGTCCCTGCCGCACGCGGTATCAGATTCAGATGATTCCCGGATGCATATCGTACAAGCGCCTTGATGTCCTCCTCATGCTTCGGGAATGCCACAGCATCCGGCATCTCACGATATGCTGATGCGTCCGTAGCATATATGATACGATAATGGCGGTCTTCATGAATATCACCGTCAATATGCAATGAATCAACAATGGACATTTAGTAATTTCTTAATGTTTCAACGATTAAATCGCCTGCATTTCCATTCCCATATAACGGTGTTTTTTGTTCTATATTGTTTTTATCCGATATATGGTTGTAAAGTGAAATAATTTTTCCCTTATCATCTCCTGCCAGAAAATTGTATCCGTATTTAACCAATTCCACCCATTCCGTTTCATCCCTTAAGGTTATGCAGTATTTGTCGAAGAAGTAGGCTTCTTTCTGCAGTCCGCCGCTGTCGGTCATGACCAGGCGGCAGTGCTTGAGCATCCATACCATTTCAAGATAGCCGACCGGTTCGATGAAGAGTATGTGCGAGTTGTTGGTGTCGTATCCGATGGCGGAGAGTTTGCCTTTAGTTCTGGGATGCAGAGGCAAGACTACCCGGCAGGTTTTTGATATCTCCTCAAGGGCGGAGAAAATGTTCCTGAGGCGTTCCGGATCATCGGTGTTCTCGGCACGGTGAACTGAACACAGTACAAAGTCTTCCGGTATGTCAGCTTTGGGACGCTCTGCTCTGCCTGCATAAAACAATGCGGCGTCCTGCATTACATCGCCATTGCGGACTATCCGGCAGTTTATATTCTCATAACCCTCCTTTTTCAAGTTATTCACGGCCGTCTCTGTCGGGCAGAAAAGTATGTCGCTGATGCGGTCCGTGAGGATTCTATTTATCTCCTCGGGCATGTCCATGTTGAATGAGCGGAGTCCTGCCTCCACATGAGCCACTTTGATGTGGAGCTTCTTTGCGGCAAGTGCTCCTGCGATGGTCGAGTTCGTGTCTCCGTACACCAGAACCCAATCCGGTTTTTCCTGAAGAAGCACCGCCTCTATCTTCTCCAGCATCTGTCCGGTCATGGCACCGTGGCCGAGACCGTTGACATTCAGATTGTAGTCGGGCTTCGGAATGCACATCTCCTCGAAAAAGATGTCGCTCATATTGGCATCGAAGTGCTGCCCGGTGTGGACAATCACTTCCTTGATATCCTTATGTGCAGCTATCGCTCTGCTTACTACAGCTGCCTTGATGAACTGGGGACGCGCCCCGATAACTGTTACTATTTTCATTTCTTCAGAATATTTGTCATTACATCTGCAAAACGCTTTGCTAGAACTCCATACGTGTGATTTGCAAGAACGTATCTACGTCCATTTTCTCCAAGTCTCTCCCTATCTATTTCAGGCATGTTTTTAAGTGCTATTATGGCATCACTGATAGCTTGCGGATTTTCAACGTCAACTGAGATTCCGCATTCTGCATCTTTTACCCAATCATTTGCTGCGCATACGGAGTGAATGATTGGTTTGCCGGCCATCATATAATCCAATAATTTATTAGGTGAAATGCCATATTGATAAAGTGGGCTTTTATGCCATCCGATATACAGCGCATCTACTGATTTGAGTAACGGTGGTATTTTGCTTTTAGGAACCGGATTATAAAAAAACACATTCCTTATCCCTTCTTGTTCCACACGTTTCATTAAACGTAATTTTTCTTGTCCATTACCGACTAGCAGACATTTAATATCTGTATCTGCAATTATTTTTAATGCATCTAAAAGAACGTCCAAAGCATTGGATATGGCATGACCTCCTGTATAACATAAAATGAAGCAACCATCGTCCTTGAATTTTTGTAAGTCCTCTGCGTACGGATTGTCTATATCATCTGAAGTATTCCATTCTGTCAGGTCTATGCCATTCGGCACATAATTAAATTTACCTTTTTCCAACCCATGTTCAATCATGTGCTGCTCTGCTGCAGGCAACATAGAGACAACAGCATCTACATGACGGTAGCAGTAATTCTCCGCACGTTGCACAACTCTGATAAAAGGATGATTCTTTGAATAGCCGCCCAACTCCATCGGAGACAGAGGCCATAAGTCATGAACCTCGTATATCAACTTAGCATGATAATGTCTTGCAATCTTTCGTGCAGGATAGATGTCCATGGGGTAGGTAGAAGAAGCGATAACTATGTCAGGCTGAAAATCTCCCAAGTAATGTCGGAATCTAAAAAATAACTTAAGAATAAAAAGGAACATCGAAATGATTCTTCCAATACCATTTCCGGCATATTTGTTCACTCTGACCCACGAATAATGAACACCTTCTATATAGGTGTCTCTTTCAGACGGCTGCTTCCTTCTTAGGTGTGAAAAACTGCCTCCGATGATAAGAGTCTCATGTCCAAGTTTTCCCCATTCCTTGGCCATATAGAATGGCCGGAACTCCATACCTAGTTCCGGAGCTCCGGCATAATGATTAATCAGCAGTATTTTCATTTTGTCATATTATGACTTATGATAGTGTTGTATAGATTGATGATTTTTTGTCCGATACTCTGATAGGAAAACATAAAATAGGCCTGATTTCTTAATTTCATACTATCATATTGCCCAATGTTATTGTATATGTATTTCATCGCCTTTACGAGTTCTTGAATATTGTCTGTAGGAGCCAAGATGCCATTGCCGCTATTCACAAACGATTCAGGACCGCCACATTTTGTGGCGATTACAGGCAGGCCGGCGGCCATTGCTTCAGCATATACGACACCGAAGGTTTCTCCTCTGGATGCAAGGACGAAGGCTTGTGAGTTACTCATTATCTCTGCGATACTCTCTCTGTCCAGATTCCCTGTGAATGTGATTTTGTCTGCGACATTCAATTTGCAGCTGAGGTCTTGAAGTGATGGCAGTAATGGGCCTTGACCTACTATTATCAGGTTGGCGTTTATATCTTTACTTAATTCAGCGAAAGCGGTAATCAGTAAATCAAAACCTTTTCTATAAATGAGACCTCCAACAGATACGAAAGTGAAAGTATTGTTGCTGTTGATATTTCTGATATTGGTAAAAGTATTAAAGTCAATGATGTTGAAAATCATCAAGGCATCAACTTTAAAAGTGTCCCTCAATGCTTTTTGGAGAGCAGGAGAGACGGCGATAACAGCATCGGCATCTGTATAGACTTTACCATAAAGTCTTTTCTTTATCGAGTCTATCTTGTTGTATATAATTTCAGAAGAGTGTTCGGTATGGACTAAAGGGACATTGTATTTACGTTTCAAAACAGACGCTATGGTTCCTATATTGGCAAAATGAGAGTGTATTATGTCAGGGACGCCATTCTTTTTTACGACTTTACGATATAGGAAAAGGGCGCATAGACGTCCGATGAATGTAAACAGCTTTATTGGGACAGCTCCTATAGGTAATGACAATTCAAATACATCAAAACTATCGTTATTATAAAAATGGTATCCTAATTTTCTACGTCTGCGTATGGAGCGCAGATCAATTGCCAGATAGGAGATTTTGAGACCAAGCGAACAAAGAGCCTTGGCTTGGTCCGTCTCAAAAATACCTAAAAGAGGGTAGGCTTGAGAACGACAACCCCGTGTGACAAAAAGAATATGCATTATGCAGTAGTATCAGGTAAAAGAATTTTGTAATATTTATCTATATTGCTGAGATCTAGCAGATTCCCTAATTCGATAAGGGACGTCTTGGTTTGTGAATGGTATGGTGTGAATGTTAGTTCTCCAAAAACAGGTTTGCCGTTTTCCTCGTATAGGTCAACCCTGACAAATGGAAAGTCCCGAGAAAGGATTTTTGCTATTTCTATCATTTGATTAAGACTTTTAGGAAATTCTTTGACATTCTCAGAGCAGCCGAGTTCTATGTCTGGTCTGAAAGAGAAATTCCTCAAGTCAAGATGGACCATATCATAGGACATTTGTCCATTAACATATCTGCGATTTACAAAATAATTTAATAGAACCGGAACGCCATTGAAACAATAGAATTTATAATCCTCAGGAGAAGAATAGCCATAATCAGAGTGCAGAAGGCGTTCGCATATATATACAGGAGTTGTCCCGTATGCAAATAAGTCACCGGATATTTTAAATGCGTATTTACAGCGTCGCTGTGTCTCTTCTAAAGTCTTTTTTGCGGCGGCAATATCGAGTTCATTATCTTTGTGTTTAAATACATGGCCATAGTAACCGTTGGAGAGTTTGATGACAAATTCTTCAGGAAGATTTGTCCACGGGATGTCATCAATATTATTCCAGACACCATATAAATCATTGAGGATATAGCCGAGGCCTTTGCTTTCTACGTATTTTCTTACTGTATATTTGTTGTAGCATTGTGCGATGACGGGACTCTGATTATATAAATAGTATTTCAACCAAAGCATTTTCTCATTAAAATAAATCGGTTCTTTTATATTCACCGGTCGTAGAAGTTCGGTTTGTTTTTGGCGTTTCATCTCGGTCCTGGCGTTCAATTGGGGAAAATGCTTCGTGATGAATTGACAGTATGCGCCTTTAATGGTGTTTTTGCAGAACATTAAGTAAGTATAAGGCTTTTTTAAGACCTTTTTACATAATTTATTCATAAAAGAGTTTTGTTTGTTTTTAGACGGTTGAGTAGGAATACCCAGTAGATGATACCGCTTATCAGGTAAACGGCTATTGTCCCATAGGCTACTCCGACTATTCCAAAATGTTTTATGAAATACCAGTCCAGCAATAGTTGGATAAACGCTGAGAAGGCAGACATAATTAAATTAAACTTGTAAGCCCTGACTGCTATAAGCATATTCATTGGAACAATTCTTATCGCTGCGTTTATCCCTCGCATTATCCATAATAGGTAAGCGATAGGGATAGCGTCAGCATATTTCTGAGTATAGAAAAAAGATATAAGAAATGGCGTCAGGACAATACCGATTAGTAAAGAGAAAATAACCAATACAAAATTAAGGATGCCGATTTTAATGATGTATTTTTTTATTGTTACAGTGTCTGCTCCATGATTGTCCATTTCTGACACAATGGGAAAGAAGTAAATCATGAGAGCCTGCGATACCAAGAGCAGCAATTGAGGAAATAGACTGGCCACTCTGAAATTTGCAGTTGTAACTTCGTCGGCAATAAGATTACTAATTAGAAGGTTTTCGTTGAACGGCATCATCCCTGAGAAAATATTGGCGGCCATCAACGATAAGGACATAATCCAAAATGAGCGTTTCTCGGATTTGCTGATAGTGGAGCAGTCTTGAGCGGTGAAAGAGTTTTTAATTGAGAACAACGCAATGGCGCCAATGCAAATTAAAACGAGATACCGTGCAATGACTATACCGATAGCATTGATCCAAAGAACCAGAATAATGCTGAATACGCATGTCAATAAAGAATATAGGACATTGAGTCGGGCAAATAGTATGTTTTTTTGTTTTGCCCTGATATAGCAGACAAGAGTGTCATATATGGAATAAACAGCCGGATACAAAGCGGTGGAAATGATATAGAATCTGGCTTCTGGAAAGGGTAGCGTCACGGCTGAGCATATTATGATGAGACATATTGTGACTAATGCCTCAAAGCCGGCGCCCCATTTTGCGGCATAAGATAGATATGCTTTGTCTTGTGGTCCTGCCGTTTTTCCGGAGCATACTTTCAACAGTCCGGAAGACATACCTAATCCGGCGAATAAAATTAAATAACCGTAAAGTGTTTCAGAATAACTTAGGTATGCGTATTCTGTCTTGTCAATAATCCTTGCGACGATTACGGATGATATCATCGCAATACCTTTGTTCAGGAAGGTACCGATGAATACGTGGCCAAATCCATTTTTCAGCAGAGATGCTATTCTTGCGCAAATGTTTGACATCTGTTTTGATATAGGCGTCAATGTTGTTTGTTAGATTTGAGTGCGCTCAGATCCTTAACAACCTGTTCTGCCCTGTTGGCCCATAAATTATTGTTATTTAGAGCAGTTGCAGTGTTTTGGCAGAAATTGTCGTAGAGGTCCTTATTGCTAAGCATCGATTTGACTGCATTCGCTAATTCTTCTGCTGACGAAGCGATGAGTCCAAGTCCGTAATGCCTTATAATATCGGACATGGCATCATTATCAGTAGATATGACAGGTAGGCCATAACTCATGTATTCGAAGAGTTTCACGGATATTGCAAGGTTGTTATACTCATTGTCCGGTTTTGTTATGATTGCTGCTGCTGCTGCTGCGTATAATTGTGCGAGTGCTTCTCCTGATGCATGAAAGCATTGCAACCATGGATAATGCTTATCCTCTTCCGGCACTTTGCTCCATTCATTTTCACGGCATACAAGCATTAGCTTATATTCAGATGCATCACTGTTCAGTAATTTGAATGCTTCTATCAACAAATCTCCGCCATAGTGCTTTGATATGCCGCCTACGTAGATTATCGTTTTATTATAGGGGTGTGGTATTAATTTGTTGTCACCGGCGGGAGGCAGCGCTCTCATATCCTTATAATCGAACAGACGTTTTGCTTGAATGCTCGGCAGGTATATTATATCTGCATAATTCAGTATTTTGTCTGTTTTATATTGTAGGATATTTAGAAATGATTCTTTAATGAAATTCACAAACCCTTTTCTCCGAGGAAACAGCTTGGGGAATTTTCTGTAGAAATCACGGTAGAAATATCCAATGGGGATGCCTAGCTTATGTATTCGCTTGATAAGTTTCCTGTCTGCATGGAATATTATTGGATAGGTACTGGATTCAATATAGCATATATCAGGCGTTTCGTTTTCTAGCCATGAAAGAATCTCTTTTATGGAATGTTTGCGTTGTGTTCTATGTATATATTCTGTACTGCCGCTTAAAAGCTTAACTGTATGCCCCGATTCAAGAAATGCGTGAAGCATTTTGTTCGGTCTTACACTGGATCCGGAGGTTTGAGGAGCATTTAAGTCGATATATGTGATATACAGGATTTTCATAACGAGGGTAGTATGGCAGTCGTTTTGGCTTTTATTGAATTGTCATTGTTCTTGTCAAGAGAGACAAATAATAGGGATAGGATCAAAAGTAGGTAGTAGGATAGACTAAGACAGTTGGCAAGGGCGTTTGGTGCGTTTATAAGTAATGAGCAGAATACCGCAGCGATGGAAAACAGCAAGGATTTATTGGTTATGTGCATCGTGCATTTGTCCAATATACGTGTGAATAGTACGATGCAAATCGGTTCGATTACCAATCCGAAGATGCCGAAAGTAAACATTGCGGAGCCCATCATTCCGGTATTTGCGCCCATTTCGGCGTGAAAGTATGTCTCTCCAATTGTGTGAGCGATGTTGGCGTATGGTGACGGTAATCCAAGCATTGTCTCTGAGATTCTTGGGAATGTGGAACGAAGTAGGTCAGGAGTGTTGGATTGAAAAAAATCAAAATAATGGTATGCAATTCTGTTAGGAACAATGCTGAATCTTCTGAAGATGTTAGTGATTATCTCACCGTTCTCCCATATGATGCACTCGATTAAAATCAGTACAATAATACTTAATGTTCCAATAGAAACTATTTTTGGACTTATATTCTTAAAACATCCAAAGACAATAGCCAATACGGTAACGAATAGGCCTATGCGGTTCCCTTGCAGTATAAAGAAAAATAATTCACAGAAAATAAAAACGACAGTGAGCAGGTATTTTTTATTTAGCAGCGAATATGTAATCATAAATGCACAAAAGTAAACGGCCCATTGTTGTAATGTGATGATCAGCCAGTGTACCTGCAGTGCGGTGGCTCTTGTCTCATATACATCAGTGAGAACTATCAGTAATTTTGAAAAGGAAAATACTTGTTTGAATACAAATGATAAATAGACCGTGGTTAACAGACTGACCGCTATCAGAACTTTTAAGACAATGTTATTGTTTATCCCTTTAATATGGATTCCGACTTTGGGACGCCTGACTATACGGTCAGATATGAGCATCATTGTCATAAAAACAATATATGCGAAATAATATACATTGCTTATTGTTGTGACGCTATAAATAACCAGACCTGGAATAAAATAAAGGATAAGAAGTAATAAGACTGTCATTTCTGATACTTTTTTCGGTTTGCAATAACGTCGCCTTATTATAAGTAACAGAATCAGACAAAGAATAATGGATGTTATAAGACGGAATAAATTCAGTTCGGCCGGAAATAGCAGCCCGTTATAACTGGTTTTGAAGGCAGTCGGGAAATACTGTATTGCAACATAAAATAGTATTACCACATACGCCAGGTATGAGAATGATATTACATTGAAAATTTTTGATGTTTTATTTGAGCGCAGCATTGTCCGTGATTTGCTTGTAGAATTTCACAAGAGAATCTGCCTGCGTCTCCCAATTGAATTCAAGGGTGACTGCATTTTTCCCGTTTTTACCCATCTCTATACATTTTTCTGGGTGGGACAATAAATAATTTATGGCATTACTTATTGCATCTGGGTCATTAGGAGACACGACTATTCCGCAATGATATCTGTCGATTATTTCAGACCAGATATTGAAGTCGGTGCAGACTACGGCCGTACCAGAAGACATGTACTCAAAAAGTTTTGTGTTTCCCAATGTGCCTTCTTTAAAATTCGTATTTTGTGAGTATTTCAATATACACAACCCGATACTTGAAGATTGTTGAGTGGCTTTTACCTTGTTGAAGGGCAGGATTCCTAAATAATTACATTTTGACCAGGCAGGCATGTCTTTCAGTTTCCGTTCGTATTCATCATTGTCAAATGAGCCGCAAAGAACGATATTTGTCTCTGGAATATCTTCTATGACTTTAAGTATTAAATCTATGCACCATTGTTCGCTGATTCCCCCGGTAAAACATAATTGCCGTTGCTTTTTGATTGTCTCGGAATTGTCAGAGGTATCGGGGGAAAAAGGATAATTGGTTATTAAGGCCGTATTTGGATTGATGGCCTTGAAGTCATTACAGAATGAGGGGGTTACAGAAATAATGCCATCTATTTTACGCAGTATACGAGTCGCATATCTTTTAAATAGTGATGATACGATTTTTCTGGCAGGTTTGGGAATATATGATTTTGACTCCATATATTCCAGTATGTTTTCGTGTGAATCGAAAATGACACATTTGCTTTTCCGTTTTAATTTTAAAGCGTACGGTAGCAATTCCGGATCGTGCAGGTGATAGATGTCCGCATCTTGTTCCAAGGATTTTTTATAGATTCTTTTTGTCGTCAGTAGCATTCGAGCCATACGGCTTTTAGGCTGCATACCAATGCCAATTACGTTGACACCTCTCTCTGTTCTCGATATTCCGGGAGCAATCAGCAGTACATTGTTCCCGGCTTGAGCAAGAGATATGCACTCCTTATAAAAAATTCGTGTGTCAGAACTGCTGTGGACACTCGTAAGATGGCATATTTTCATTGAAGATAAATAAATAGAAGTCATACTGTCCGTAAGTATGACTTCTTAGTCGTTGGTAAAATTTACAGGCTCCAGTACTTGAGCGAATGTATCTTGCCGCGGTACATACCTTTAATGTCTACAAGCACTGCATGCTCGTAAGTAAGTGACTTGAAGTAGTCCTCGGTAAGGTCCTTGTATTGGTCATGTGCCACGGCGACTACGATACCGTCATAGCTGTCACGGGGTTTCTCGACAAGCCGGAAGCCGTATTCATGCATGACCTCGTCACTGTCCGCATGAGGGTCAACGACATCCACGTCGCAGCCGAAGTCCTTGAGTTCGTTGATGATGTCCACTACCTTTGAGTTGCGGATGTCAGAGACATTTTCCTTGAATGTAACGCCCATTACCAGAATGCGGGCACCGAGCACTCCCTTTCCCAATGAAATGAGCCTTTTTACCAGCTTCTTGGCGATGTATCCGCCCATGCTGTCGTTGATGAACCGTCCGGCACTGATTATCTGGCAGTGATATTTCAGTTCGCTGGCCTTGTGCACCAGGTAGTATGGATCGACTCCGATACAGTGGCCGCCGACAAGACCGGGATAGAATTTCAGGAAGTTCCATTTTGTGCCTGCTGCCTCCAGTACATCGTAGGTGTTGATGCCGATGCGGCTGAATATGATGGACAGTTCGTTCATCAGGGCGATGTTGACGTCACGCTGAGTGTTTTCAATAATTTTTGCAGCCTCGGCTACTTTTACGTTCGGGGCACGGTGTACGCCGGGCTTAACGACCAGTTCATAGACTTTTGCAATAACATCAAGCGCTTCAGGATCGCATCCTGATACGATTTTCACAGTATTTGGCAGCGTATGTACTTTTTCGCCAGGATTGATCCGCTCAGGAGAATATCCGAACTTGAACTGTTTATATGCTTTGAGACCGCTTACCTCTTCCAATATAGGCAGGCAGTCTTCTTCCGTACATCCTGGATACACTGTGGACTCATATACGACATAGTCTCCGGGTTTAAGGGCCTTTCCTACAGACCTGGAAGCTCCAAGCAGGGGGGTAAGGTCGGGCTTGTTGTACTTATCGATAGGCGTAGGCACCGCTACAATGAAGAAAGAGGCCTCACGCAGTTTGTCGATGGAGGATGTGAATTCTATATCAACATTCTCAAATGCTGAAGAATCCAGCTCGCCGCAGGGGTCAATGCCCTGTCTCATTTTAGCCAGGCGTGCCTCATTGATGTCAAAACCGATAACCGATATCTTCTTTGCGAACTCCAGTGCGATAGGGAGTCCTACATATCCGAGGCCGACCAGCGCCAGCTTTGCCTCTTTATTTACGAGTCTGTTGTACATGTCCATAATTCTAAGATTTTGATTATTTAAGTTTATTTACTATTCCATTTTTAAGTTGATATTTATCTCCACTCTGAGGGCAGGTGGCGAATCCGTCTGCATCGAACTTCAGTTTACATCCGAATTCACTCATCCAGCCGGTTTGCCGGGCAGGGTTCCCTACCATTAAAGCATATGGCGCAACTGTTTTGGTGACTACAGCGCCGGCTCCGATAAAGGCATATTCACCGATGTCATGTCCACAGACAATGGTGGCATTTGCGCCTATAGTCGCTCCACGTCCAACATGGGTTCTGGCATACTCTGACTTGCGGTTTACTGCGCTTCGTGGATTTATTACATTGGTAAACACACATGAAGGCCCGAGGAATACATCGTCATCACAGGTCACACCTGTATATACTGATACGTTGTTCTGTATTTTGACGTTATTGCCTAGAACCACATCCGGTGAAATAACGACGTTCTGCCCGATATTGCATTTTTCTCCTATCCTGCAACCGGCCATAATATGTGTAAAATGCCAGATTTTAGAGCCTGCTCCTATTACGCAGCCGTCATCCACGACTGCTGTCTCATGTGCAAAATATTCTGCCATTATTAATTTTATTTGAAAAAACTTTTAATCGCATCGATCACCATGTCTTGTTGTTCATGGCTTATCTCAGTATGGATTGGAAGCGAAAGAACTGAGGCCGCCAACTTCGCTGCGGTGTCAAGACTTTCTGCCGCACGTGTAATGTTACTGAAGGCTTCCTGTTGCTGAAGGGGAAGCGGATAGTAAATCATACTGGGTATCCCGTTGTCAGCCAGATATTGTTTAAGAGCATCGCGTTTTCCGTTGAGGACTTTCAATGTGTACTGGTGGTAGACATGGGTACTGTTCGGCTGCTCAACAGGCGCGATGATGCCGTCAATGCCTTTCAGGGCCGAAGTATAATATTGCGCTGCAGCGTAACGCGCCTCACAATACTCATCCAGATGAGGCAGTTTGGCATTCAGTACTACTGCCTGAATAGTGTCCAGTCTGGAATTGCAGCCTATAACCATGTGGTGATACTTAACCTGCTGCCCATGATTGGCAATCATTTTAAGACGCTCTCCAAGAACATCATCATCTGTAAATATGGCGCCTCCGTCTCCATAGCATCCTAAATTCTTGGAAGGGAAGAAGGAGGTGCATCCGATGTGACCGATTGTGCCGGTGAATTTTGCGGAACCGTCCGGGAAAGTATAGCGTGCCCCGATTGCCTGTGCATTGTCTTCTACAACATAGAGCTTATGTTTATTTGCAAATTCCATAATAGGTGCCATGTCGCATGACTGTCCGAAAAGATGCACCGGAATAATGGCTTTTGTCTTAGGACTTAACGCCTTCTCTATGTTCTTTAGGGTTACATTGAAAGTGTTGTAATCAACATCCACCATAACCGGAGTAAGTCCGAGCAGTCCGATAACTTCCGCCGAGGCCACGTACGTGAAAGCCGGTACTATCACCTCGTCTCCGGGTTTCAGGTCAAGAGCCATCAGGGCTATCTGCAGCGCATCCGTGCCGTTTCCGCATGTTATTACGTGCTTGCAGTGAACGTAATCCGCCAGTTTGCCGGCAAATTCCTTTACTTGAGGACCGTTGATAAAAGCCGAGCTTTCTATCACCTGACTGATACCGGCATCCACCTCATTTTTGATCTTCAGGTACTGACCGTGAAGATCCACCATCTGTAGTTTCATATTCATTTTATCGAATTACCAACCGAAAGGATGTTTTGCCAAAGGAAGTTTTGCAAGAGGATGATAATCTCCCTTAAGTCCTATAGGAGTAGAATGCCGGATGTCACTTACTATCTGTATGCAGTTCCGCGCTTCTGATATTCTGAATCCCCGTCCTGCGAGAATCTCCTGATAGCTCTTGGTGTGCAGTTCTGTAAATCCCTTGCTGAATTCGAATTCATCTCCGTCAATCATGATTGTGCGGTATGTTCTCTTTTCCCCCTGTACTGCGTTCTCGGGAAGATTGTCGGCGTTGATACTCAAAAAATAACGCACCCTTGCTTTTTTCAGTCCCAAAAATCCCGCAACTCTGTCATGACTCATTACGTGTACGATGTTTTCCTGTACGGGCCCAAATATCCACTGCAGCATATCATAGAAGTGAACTCCGATATTTGTCGCTACACCTCCGCTCTTATGAACATCTCCCTTCCAGCTGGTGTAATACCATTTACCCCTGGATGTAATGTAAGTAAGATCCACATCATATATCTTGTCCTTGGGGCCTTCATCTATCTTTTTCTTAAGAGCCACTATAGAATCGTGCAATCTGAGCTGGAGAATATTGTAGGCCTTATGCCCAGTTTCCTCCTCTACCTTCATCAAAGCATCAATGTTATATGGATTCAGGACAACTGGCTTCTCGCAGATTACATCTGCACCGAGTCTGAGGCCATACCTTATAAAGGCATCGTGAGTATAATTTGGCGTACATATTGACAGCCAGTCTATCTGATTATCTGTCCCTTTTATCTTGGAAAGATATCTGTCAAACTGCTCATTTTCCGTAAAAAATGAAGTTTCGGGGAAATAGCTGTCCATGATGCCGACACTATCAAACCTGTCGTACGCAGCAATCAAATTGTTGCCGGTATCTTTAATCGCTCTAAGATGACGCGGCGCTATATAACCGGCCGCTCCGATTAATGCAAAATTTCTCATATGATTTTAATAATATTTTTGATTACGCGCAATTAAGCACCACCCCTTCCTCCGTCAGCATCCGCAGCGCACCGAGCCCTTCGAGAAGGGAGGCGACAGCGGAGATATCCGGAGACAATGACAGCTGCCGCTCAAGGGCCGCGCAGGCCTCAGCGAGGGCCGCAGGGTCATCCAGGCGGCGGGCCAGGATGCGGACGAGGGCGGAAAGGCCTCCGGCCGTGGAAAGGTCCGAAGGGGCCGGGAGGCGGTCCTGGCGCCATGTCCCGAAGAGGTCCGCACCTGTCTCCAGCACCAGCAGACGGTGCATCATAAGGGGTTCCGCGGCCGTACCGGTCCAGTTTCCGGAAGACAGTTCCTGTTTCCAGGCGGCGGTCGTCATGCGGAACAGTCCGACGGCCGGTTCTTCCTCCATATCCTCAGGGACAACATACTGGAAGAGGGAGGCGGTCAGGTCCATCAGCATTGCCTGTTCCCATTTATCTGAGCTCGGGAAAATATCGGGACCCGCGGAAGCGGCAAGCACCGCATCCAGCATCCGCGAGGCCGCCAGGTCGCACTGCTCCGCCCGCGAGAAGTCCGCCGGATGAGCCGCTGCACTGTAAGCCAGCGCATACATTGTCCGGAGGATTCCGAGAAGGCCGGCGCCACAGCTGTCTCCCGCCGCATCCATTCTCCTCCGACATTCGCTCCATATCCCGTCAGCAGTCTTCCGCGCCGCAGCATCCCCTGGATACAATGCCAGATAAGCACTGCAGCCGCGGGCTACGGCGTCCAGTTCCTCGCCGGAAAGGGCACCGGCTCCCCGCTCCGTCACTTCTGAAATCAGCTGACGGAACAGCCTGTCTATTTTCAACCGGAGGGTATCGGATTCAACAGTCATAACTTGACGAAAAAGCATAATCCTGGCTCCTGGACTCTCTTACAAAAGGATGAGATTCAAGGACATACGATAGATATCGCCAAATATTGCAGTGTGTCGTCTCTTGCGAAGAGACGGCACATTGAGTCGTTTTCATTGACGCAAAGCTAGTTAAAATTTGTCTCACTAGCAAAATATTCTCACATAGTTACCAAAATCGTTCTGGTGTCAGTGCGCAGGTCTCTGTGTCTGTGCGCGTTCGCTGCACTGTGCCGTCTCTTCGCAAGATACGGCACATCTTATTTTACCCCGAACACATCCTCGGGATGGGTGCCGAAGGGCTCGATATGGACGACTATGTCGTAGACCTCGGGGATGCTTTCCCGGATATTCCGCTCTATCTGGTTGGAGAGGGCGTGGGCCTGATTGAGGGTCATGTCGCCGTCGGCCTCCACGTCCAGGGTTATCATGTACTTGCCGCCGATGCTGCGGGAACGGACGCGGTGGGGGTTGCTGATGCCGTCGACCTTGCTTATGGCGTCGAATATCTTCTGGTAGACCGACACGTCCTTGACTCCGTCCATGAGCTCGACATTGGAGTCCATGAATATCCTGATGGCCGAGCGGATGATGAACAGGCTCACCAGCAGGGCCGTCACCGAATCCAGAACCGGCATATCCAGGATGAACGAGAAGAACAGGCCGGCCAGGACGCTCAGCGAGATTATCATGTCGTTGCGCATATTGACCCCGTTGGCCACCAGCATGGAAGAGCCGGTGCGCTTCCCCACCCTGGTCTGATACAGCGAGAGGAGCAGCTTGCACACTATCGAGAATACGGTCACGTATATGGCCACCGCTCCGGGCATCACCCTCTCCTCGTGGGAGAAAAGATGTTCCACCGCAGAGATCAGCATCTCCGCCCCGGCGAAGAATATCAGCATCGAGAGTATCTTGGTGGCTATCGACTCCGCCTTGGCATAGCCGTAGACATATTTCTTGTTGGGACGCCGGCCCATGACCCTGGCCGCCACTATCATCACTATGGACACAGCCACATCCGACGCGGAATCGAGACCCCACCGCCGACCACCGCGAAACTCCCGCTTATCAGACCGGCCACGATCTTGGCCACCGACAGAAGACCGTTGCCGACAATACTGACATACGACGCCGCCAGTATCTGCCTCTCCACCGATTTATGACTGTCCTTTCCCATATTCTGTTTCCAAGCCCGCAAATATACTCTACCTGCAGAACAAATCCAAGCCCCGGTTATAATCTGCGCAAGTGCGTTCAAAAACCCCATTTCCGCAGATTATGAAATTATATTTTGCGCAAATGACATGTGTGGATAAATTTGCAGACAGATAAAAGCACGGATATGATTAAAATGACAATAAGGATATCGGCGGCACTCCTCCTGGCCGCCATGATTTTCTCCTGCGGCGGCAGGACTACGGACGGAGAGAGTGTCGGGATGCGGTACGCCCGGTATCTGAGCATCTCCGACTGCGGCGGCTACACTGTGGCCGACATCACCAACCCCTGGGACACCACCCGCCTCCTGCACCGCTACATCCTCGTACCGCAGGGCTCTCCCCTGCCTCAGGACATACCGCAGGGCACGATCGTCCGCACCCCCATTGACCGGATCATCGTCTACTCCTCGGTACATGCCTCGATAATCGACGCCCTCGGAGCCTCCGACCGCATAGCCGGAGTCTGCGAGCCGGAGTACATGACCTGCCGGGCCGTGCTTGACGGCGTGGCCGAAGGGCGCATCACCGACTGCGGCAGCTCCGTATCCCCCAGCATCGAGCGGATAGCCGGAGCCGGCGGGCAGGTAATCATCGCATCCCCGTTCCAGAACGGCAGCTACGGGGCGGCCGGCAAGCTGGGGATTCCCATCATCGAGGCGGCTGACTACATGGAGAACGACCCTCTGGGCCGCACCGAATGGATCCGGCTCTTCGGCCTGCTGCTCGACTGTACCGAACGGGCCGACTCCCTCTTCCGGGCCGCCGAGACCGGATACAACAGCATCCGGGACAGCGTCGCCAGGCACATCCGGGACAACGGCGCACACCGTCCCACCCTCCTGGCCGAGCGCAAGTACGGAGCCTCCTGGGACGTTCCCGGCGGAGCCAGCTACATGGTCCGCATCTATACCGACGCAGGAGCCGACTACATCTTCAGCGGCACCACCACTTCCGCCAATGTCAACATGTCCTTTGAGAATGTCCTCCGCGAGGGCATCGACGCCGATATCTGGGTCCTCAAATACTGGAGCCCCCGGCCCATGACCTACGCCTCCCTCGAAGCCGAATACAGCCTCTACTCCCGGTTCAAAGCATTCCAGAACCGACAGGTCTACGGCTGCAACACCTATTCCTCCACCTACTACGACGACATAGTCCTCCACCCCTCATGGATACTCGAGGACCTGGCCGCCATCTTCCATCCAGACCTCTTCCCCGGCCATGAGCCGCGCTACTTCAAGTCCCTGTAGGACAGCAGCTGAGACACCGCCTGCGAGATGCAGGAGACCGTAACCGGAGCGGCCGACGGAGTACCGGAGACTTCCAGGCAGGTCGGCGAGAGACAGCGGACACAGGGTATGCCCTCAGCCGGAAGCACCGGAGTGAAGCCGTTGCGGGCCAGGGCATTGGCCATCCAGCGGGCCGTAAGGCTGTCTCCGTCCACTCCGACCTCGGGCCCCGAGACTCCGGTCGACAGCTGACCCGAGCGCACGTCGAAATTCATCCCGCGCCGCCCGAAGAACGCCTTCAGGCTCCCGTCCAGCACCAGATCCTCCGGAGAGCCGGAGACCACCGGAGCGTCACCCGAGGGCAGAAGCAGCAGCCGGTCCGAGAATATCAGCGCATTGTCTATATCGTGGGTGGAGAGCAGCACCGCCTTGCCCTGCCTGCGGGCCGTATCGTGCAGCAGCGACATGGTCTCTATCCGGCTGGCCACATCAAGGAAGGCCGTCGGTTCATCCAGCACGATGACCGGGCACTCCTGAGCCAGGGCCTTGGCTATCATCGTCCTCTGCCGCTCCCCGTCCGAAAGTTCCGAGACGTAGGAGTCCGCCTTGTGCGCGATACCCACCGCGGACATCGCCTCCGACACCACCTCCCGGTCCCGGTCTCCCAGCCTCCCGAAGAAACCGGTATGAGGCTGCCGTCCCAGGGCCACCAGCTCCCGGACCGTAAGCCCTCCGGCATTGGTCCTCTCAGTGAGCACTACCCCCACTGTCAATGCCAGCTCATGGGAAGAATACTCCGGCAGCTCCCGCCCGAGCACCCGCACGGTCCCGCTTACAGCCGGCTGGAATCCGCACAGGGTCCGCAGCAGCGTCGACTTGCCCGCTCCGTTCAGTCCTATCAGCGAGGTCAGTTCCCCGCGGTGCAGGACGAAATTCACCCGCGGATGCACCGTCTTCCAGCCTTCCTTCCGCCCGCAGCGGTATCCGATGGAGAGGCCGGAGGCTTCCAGCGCAGGAGAAATATTTGAAAGGTCAGTACTCATGCTCAATTGAAATATTGGATGCTCTTACGGTTGACTATGACGTATATGATCACCGGCGCCCCGAACAGCGGAGTCACCGCATTCAGCGGCAGCAGCATCCCCGTCCCGGGTATCACCGTCAGCATATTGCAGGCCAGGGCAATGCAGGCTCCGGAGAGGGCTGTCGCCGGCACCAGCACGCGGTGGTCCGAGGTCCCCAGCAGCAGCCGGGCGATATGGGGCACGGCCAGGCCGATGAAGGATATGGGGCCGCAGAAGGCCGTCACCACGGCTGTCATCAGGCCGGTGCAGACCAGCACGTGGATACGCGCGGCCCGGACGTTGACCCCCAGGTTGGCGGCGTATTTCTCCCCCAGCAGCATGGCATTGAGCGGCTTGACCAGCAGCAGGGCCCAGACCAGACCGGCACAGGCGGCCGCGGAGAAGAAGGGCAGCTGGGCCGAGGAGACCGAGGAAAAATCCCCCATCCCCCACATCACGAACTGCCGCACCTTGTCAGCCGAGGCATAGTAATTCAATATGGAAATGCAGGAGGACACCAGGTAGCCGACCATGATACCGATGATCAGCAGCATCACATTGCTGCCCACCCTCCGCGAGAAAAATACGATAACTCCCAGAATTGCGCAGGCCCCGGCCATCGCTCCGGCCACCGTGGCCATGTATCCGCCGAAAGAGCCTACGGTGCCTCCGAAGGCCAGCATTACCAAGGCTACGCCCAGATTGGCCCCGTCACTGATTCCCAGGATGGACGGCCCGGCCAGGGGATTGTGGAAGAGGGTCTGCAGCAGCAGGCCGCTCACAGCCAGGGCCGCTCCTGCCAGCAGGGCCGTAGCGGCCTGGGGCAGACGCGAGCCGGTGAGGATGATGCTCCAGGCCGGATTGTCCCCTCCGCCTCCCAGGAGGATGTCCAGCACCTCCCCCGGAGGAATCGGCACCGCTCCGTAGAAGAGATTGCCCGCCGCCAGCAGCACCAGCAGCGGCAGCAGTACCAGGCAGATCCGCCGCGTCCTATTGTTCCCCGGGGATTCCTTCTTCCGAGCCATGACTGCCTCCTGTTTTATTGTTACGCCTTGCCGCACGCCTGGCGGCCTTCTTGCGCCTGCGGAGCCTCTCCCGCGCCAGCAGCCCCCTGAACTTCCTGCCATAGACGATTCCGCACACGTAGCGGAACACTATGATTACCAGGAAGAGCAGCAGTATCGACGACTCGTAGAACAGCCTCTGCGAGATAGTACCGCGGACAGTCACCTCCTCGGTGTCCATCCGGAAAGTCTGCCTCACATCCTCGGGCGAGAACCTCCATCCTGCCCATTTCTTTACGACTATTCCGTTGTGAATCAGCATCACTCCTCCATTGGAACGGGACATGGAGATGAGAGTCTTGATGTCCCCGTAGAGCATATTGCGGCCCATGTCCGGATAGCGCATGGCGATGGAATCCATCACCGGGTCCATTACCGGAGCGGCCACCCTGGCCATACCTCCGTGAAAGGCTATCGAGTCCATGCTCACATCCACCTTCTTCCAGTAACCGTCACCGAGTCTCTCCGGACGGAGTACGATGAACAGGAAGACCGGGACCTCGGAGGTCACAAGATCCTCCGTCACTATCTCGCCGTCAGCCCTGGAGAGCGTCATGTCGAAGAGCAGGTCCCGCTCGTCGCCAAGGTACACCGACTCGGTGCTCACATAGTTCCATGTACTGTCCGGCAGGTGATCCAGGTCGAAATACTCCTGGCGTCCGTCCTTCTCATAGATGAAGACCGTCTCGAAGTTGTCGCTGCCGGAGACCTTGTCCAGACGGGCAGAGAGATTGGTGCCCACACGGAAATTGCCGTACTCCACGAGCGGAATGTTGATGTAGGAGTAGAGCACGCAGATGAGGGCGAGCGCACCGTATGTGGCGAGGAACGCCCACTCTGCCGGCACTGGGGCCACCAGCCTGAAATGCTTGCGGAACAAGAATATGGGGATGATGCATATCGTCAGCACCACATTCTTGAAGAAAGTCTCCCACATCGTCAGATGCACCGCCTCTCCGAAGCACCCGCACTCCTCGACGGCATCGTACAGGGCCATGAAGAATGTCAGCACCGTGAAAAACACTATCATCACCAGACCTGCCCATGACGCGGCCTTCATACGCACGCACATCAGGACGGCTATACCTATCATAAACTCCGTCAGAGACAGCAGCATGCCGAAGGGCACCGCCCCGAAGTCCAGGAAGCCCAGATGCAGCACCCGCAGGTACTCGCTGACTATCAGGCCCGTTCCCACAGGGTCCGTCAGTTTGAAGAATCCCGAAAGGATAAACGTCACTCCGAACACCAGCCGGAAGAGAAACATCAGTATCCGCAGCAGTCTCATAGCACCTTCCTTATACGTTCAAACACTTCTCCGGCCGGCGGCATCTGTCCGTCAGCGCCGCAGCAGTCCACCCTCAGGAAGGCGGAGTCCTTGCGGCAAAGGCGCAGATACACCTCCCGGACCCTCCGCTGGAAATCCAGGTCGGCCTCATGTATGTCCTGCCCGCCGTGGAGGTACTCCCGGTCGCTTCCCTCCCGCTGGGCTGCCAGACGGCCGCTCACGAAGGACAGGGGCACGTCCAGGAAAATATTCAGGTCCGGGCGGGGTATCCCGTACACCTCATATTCGGTCCGCAGGATCCATTCTTCCAGGGCAATGGACTCCTCCGGGGAAGAGAGCTTAGCGCATTGAAAGGCAATGTTGGAATACACGTACCTGTCCAGCAGGACCGTCCTTCCCTCCTGAAGCCAGCGGCGGATAAGGGCCGAGGCGTCCCTGCGGTCCTCTGCGAAGAGCAGGGCCACTATCATCGGATGCACCTGGTCCATACGGCCGAACTCCCCCCGGAGGAAGCGGGCTATCATGTCCCCGACCACAGGAGCGTCGAAGCGGGGAAAATGCAGGTATTCAGGCTCCTGCCCCTGACGGCGGGTGAGATATTCCCTTACATTTGCCACCTGGGTGGACTTGCCCGAGCCGTCGAGACCTTCTATTACTATAAGCATACTGTCCGTTTTTGATGAAACTTTGCAAATGTACAAAATTATAAACTATATTTGTGTTTTAATCTACCTACAGATATGCTTACATCGATTTCACCCATCGACGGGAGGTACTACAGACAGGTCCGGGACCTTTCCTCCTACTATTCCGAATTTGCCCTCATAAGATACAGAGTCCGCGTGGAGATAGAGTACTTCATCGCCCTGTGCGAGCTGCCTCTGCCCCAGCTGAGGGACTTCGACCGCAGCCTCTTCGACACTCTGCGCGGCATCTACCGCGACATGACCGAGGACGAGGCCGCCGAGGTCAAGGAGATAGAGAAGACCACCAACCATGACGTCAAGGCGGTGGAATACTTCATAAAGAGGCGTTTCGACGCAATGGGCATCCCGCCCCGCTACAAGGAGTTCGTCCACTTCGGCCTCACCTCCCAGGACATCAACAACACCGCGGTGCCCCTCAGCCTGATGGAGGGTATCCAGGACGTCTACCTGCCCCAGCTCTATGAGGTGCTCAACACCCTGGACGGCATGGCCGAGGAGTGGAAGGACATCCCCATGCTGGCCCATACCCACGGACAGCCCGCCTCCCCCACCCGCCTGGGCAAGGAGATAGCCGTATTCACGGCCAGACTGCGGGAACAGCAGAAGATGCTCCTGGCAGTGCCTTTCTCGGCCAAGTTCGGCGGCGCCACTGGCAACTTCAACGCCCACTTCGCCGCATACCCGGACATCGACTGGAATGCCTTCGCCGTGGACTTCGTGGAGGACGTGCTGGGACTCAAGCGCTCCTACCCGACTACCCAGATCGAGCACTATGACAACACCGCGGCCCTCTTCGACGCCATCAAGCGCATCAACAACATCCTGGTGGACCTCTGCCGCGATATATGGACCTACATCTCGATGGAGTACTTCAAGCAGAAGATCAAGGAAGGTGAGGTCGGCTCCTCCGCCATGCCCCATAAGGTCAACCCGATAGACTTCGAGAATGCCGAGGGCAACTTCCTGATGGCCAACGCAGTCTGCGAGTTCCTCGCATCCAAGCTCCCCATCTCCCGCCTCCAGAGAGACCTGACCGACTCCACTACCCTGCGCAACGTCGGAGTGCCCATCGCACACACCATCATTGCCCTCAAGTCCCTCAAGAAAGGTCTGGACAAGCTGATTCTCAACCGCGACGCCCTGGAGCGCGACCTCAACGACAACTGGGAGGTAGTCGCCGAGGGCATCCAGACCATCCTCCGCCGGGAGGGCTACCCCAATCCTTACGAGACCCTCAAGGCCCTCACCCGCACCGGACAGGCCGTATCGGACCGCACCATCCGCGAGTTCATCGACTCCCTGAACGTGGCCGAGCCCGTCAAGGACGAACTCAGAAGACTTACACCCTTCAACTATACCGGAAGATAAGACATGAAACGTTTGATAATCATTCTTGCCGCTGCCGTACTGTCAGCCGGCATGCTCGGGGCTCAGGCTCCCGAATACGACAAATATTTCACTGACGACCGCCTCCGTATTGATTTCATCCTCGCAGGAGACGCACAGGCGCAGCATGCCTATGTAGCCGGTCTGAGGAAAGAATGCGCGTGGGCAGGCTCGCACGCCTCACTGATCGACCCGTTCCGCTACGGCGAATACATGTTCGAGGCCTGGTCAGGAGAGACCCTGATCTACTCCAAGGGATTCTCCACCCTCTTCCAGGAATGGAGAACTACCGCCGAGGCCCGCGAAGTCTCCAAGGCCTATACCCAGGCCGTCTGGATGCCTTTTCCCAAGGAAGATATACGTATAACCCTGTCCGAGAGGGTAAAGGCCACGGGTGAGTTCCGCGAGATATTCTCCTGCAGCGTCGATCCGGAGGACGCCCTCATCAGCAGCGAGGCCGCCCCCGACTATACGGTGACCCCTCTTCTCACCTCCGGAGACATGGAGCACAAGGTGGACCTGCTCTTCGTAGCCGAGGGCTACACCGCAGACCAGATGGACAAGTTCCACCGCGACTGCCACAAGTTCATGGAGTACCTCTTCTCGATGGAACCCTACAAGTCCCGCAAGAGTGACTTCAACGTCACCGCAGTGGACGTAATATCCCCCGAGCAGGGCACCGACATCCCCAATCAGGATATCTGGAAGCACACCGCCCTCAACTCGCACTTCTACACATTCTACATAGACCGCTATCTGACCATCACCGACCACAAGTCCATAGCCGACAACGTGGCCGGCGCCCCCTTCGACGCACTTTTCATCGTGGTCAATGAGGAGAAATACGGCGGCGGAGGTATCTACAACTCCTACGCCCTCGGAACGGCCGGCAACGAGCAGTCCTACCAGGTGTTCATCCACGAGTTCGGCCACAGCTTCGCCGGACTGGGAGACGAGTACTACACCTCGGAGGTCGCCTACGAGAACTTCTACAACCTGAAGACTGAGCCCTGGGAGCCCAACATCACCACCCTTGTGAACTTCGACAGCAAGTGGAAGGACATGATCGACTCCGGCAAGTGGAGCGAGGAACAGGTAGGCATCTACGAGGGCGGCGGATACATGGCCAAGGGCGTGTACCGTCCACGTAAGGACTGCCGCATGAACACCAACTCAGCTCCGGACTTCTGCCCCGTATGCCAGCGGGCCATCAGCCGGATGATAGACTTCTACTGCAGATAATGACCATAAGACCATACCGCTACTACCTGATCGACCTGGACCGGACTCTGTGGGATTTCGACCGCAACTCCGAGCACGCCATCAGCCTGCTCTTCTCCCGCAACCCGGCGCTCCTTCAGGCAGTACAGGAGAAAGAAGGGTGCGGGGAGGATTCCCTGCACCGTTTCTTTATGCGCTACGACGTGCTCAATCACAAGCTCTGGGCCCAGTACGAAAGCGGAGCAATGAGCAAGGAGGACCTGCGGTGGAAGCGGTTCCACGAGGCATTCCGCTGGTACGGAGTGGAGGATGAGGCTCTGGCACGGCAGTTCGGGGAGGACTACCTCGAACAGATGGTCTGCGAGAACAGACTTATGCCCGGGGCTATGGAAATGCTGGAGGCAATACGGTCGTCAGGAGGTAAAATGGCGATTCTGAGCAACGGTTTCCGCGAGGTGCAGTACCGCAAGCTGCGGGGAGCCGGCATCTCGGAATATTTCTCCGCCGTCGTGGTTTCCGAGGAGGCCGGATGTCTGAAGCCCCGTCCCGGCATCTTCGCCTATGCCGTGGAGCAGTTGTCCGGCATACGGCGGCAGAACGACCCCGAGGCATGGCGCGAGGCCAAGCGGCAAACCCTCATGATCGGAGATGATCCGGTCAATGACATCGAGGGCGCCCAGATCTTCGGCATCGACCAGTTCTACTACAACCACAAAGGCAACCGCGCCATCTCCCACGCCACCTACGAGTCCCCAGACCTCTCCCCGCTCTACAAATCAGAATAGATCGTCCATCAGCCGGTCCAGGTCGCGGCGCTCCTTCTTGGTAGGACGGCCGGTACCGCGGTCGCGTCGGATGTAGACGGTCTCGAAGGGTGCGTTGAGTTTATCGAGTTCTTCCTGCGGAGTGATGTCCTCCGCGAACTCGGGGACGAGCTTAGCCCCTACCCGGTTGCCTATCGGCACTATGACCCGGTACTGGAAGTGCACGCTGCCCTTGCGCACCGAGACGGTGTCCCCCGCCTTGATATCCCGGGAAGCCTTGGCCTCTGCCCCATTGACACTGACCTTGCCGCTGCGGCAGGCGTCCGCTGCCTCCGTGCGGGTCTTGTAGACGCGGATAGACCAGAGAAATTTGTCTATGCGTACCTGCTGTTCCATCACCCTACTCCTTTATATAACTGTCCTTCTCCTCGGCGGGTTTGCCGATATACACTTCCATCAGACGGGTGCCGGCCGTAATGGCCGAGAGGACGAAGTCGGACATGGCGGCGGGTATCAGCACCCACTCCCCTCGCAGCAGAGGCGTCGGCTGCGATGAGTCCGAGGGAGTGATCACCGCCTCGCCCTCCAGGCAGCAGTAGAGCAGGAAACTCTCATAACGGTCGGGCCATACCCGGAGCGGGTCTGTCAGCTGCAGTTCGTTGGCCGTAAAATATTTGCACTCGACTAGTTTCTTCGAAGGAGCGTTTCCGCCGGCGGGGACAAAGCCGGAGCCGTCGTACTTCCGGTAATCGATACAGGTCAGGGCCAGGTCCACGTGCATCTGACGGGCGGTCGCGGGGTCATTCTCCCTGCCCCAGTCGTAGATGCGGTAGGTCACGTCGGAGAGCTGCTGGATCTCGGCTATCACCAGCCCGCCTCCGGCCGAGTGGACGGTACCGGCCTCGATGAAGAAGAAGTCACCCTTCTTAGGAGTCACTACGTTCAGCACCTCCTCGAGGGTCCCGGCGGCGCAGCGGTCCAGGAACTCGCGGGCATCCAGGTCCTTGTTGAATCCCATGTAGATACGGGCCGTCGGATCGGCCTCGAGGACGTACCAGGCCTCGGTCTTGCCGTAGGAGTTGTGCCGGTCGAAGGCCGTCTCGTCGTCAGGATGCACCTGGACGGAAAGCCGTTCCTGGATATCGAGCAGCTTGACCAGGATGGGAAACTCGTTGCCGAAACGCTTGTAATTGTCCTCCCCTACTATCTCGTCCATGTAGGTCTCGATGACGTCGAAGAGAGGGTTGTCCTCCAGCCAGCCGCTTTCTATCACCGAACTGTCGTCCTCAAAGCCGGAGACCTCCCAGCTCTCGCCTATCACGGCCTCAGGGTCGAAGGGTTTGTGGAACTGAGCGGCCAGACGGCGGCCTCCCCAGACTCGCTCCTTGGGCTGGGGGATGAACTTAATGGGATATATCGCCTTTTTCATTGTAACTCTTGTTTTTTTGCGGGTATGTATTTATTGATCAGTCCTATGCCTGCTACCAGCACGATGGCCGCCACTGCCACCATGATATATGCCGCTGTCTCTCCGAAGACAGACTGGATATTCTCCTGGGTGACCTCCTCCACTCCGAAGAGAGCCGCGGCGGCGATGGCCATGATATTGTTCAGAGAGTGCAGCCCGATTACTGTCCAGAGGCTGCGCGTCCTGTAATAGAGCCAGCCGAAGAAGCAGCCCATGGCGAAGGCCGGAAGGGCCTGCCAGGGATTGAGATGGGCTATGGCGAAGAGCACCGACGACCAGAGTATCGCCCACCACGGGTCCATACGGCGGGACAGGCCGGTAAGGATGATTCCGCGGAACAGGAACTCCTCCAGCACAGGAGCCAGGACTCCCATCGTCAGCAGATTGACGGCCAGCTTCATCCCGTATACCTGACTCAGGGCCTGACGGAACCACTCCGGCATCTCCCGGCCCTCGGGCAGACAGCTCAGCAGGATTATCACCGCCAGCATGACTATGATCACCAGGGGAATGAAGGCCCACAGGCGCATGCCTCCGAAACAAGGGCGGTTCAGACGGATCTCATCGTATTCCGGCTGCCCTTCCTTCAGCGGGTCGTTCAGCCTGCGCAGTCCTTTCCAGTAGAGATAGAGCAATGGCAGGACGTAGGAAAGGGCATAGGACAGCGGCATCGTGAGATTCTGAGTGTCCTGTAACTGGAAGATACCGAGAATCAGGCCCAGCAGCACCGATGCGGCCAGCTGCCCCAGCACGAAGAGGAAAAGCACCAGCCAGGCCTGCTTCAGGTCCGGGAGGGAATATGTCAGCGTTCTAAGCATGTTCGGTCATGGTTTTTCAAAAATTTTTCAAAGATACGCAATAAATGATAACTTTGCGTCCATGGAAGAAGAAGTACAGCAGCTGCCGCAGGAACAGCAGCCGGAGCAGCCGACAGAACCGCGCAGACATAAAAGAAAGTTCGTGAGAGTGCTCACGAACAAATACTTCATCGTCACCTTCGTCTTCGCGGTGATAGTCCTCTTCGTGGACCGCAACAACCTCATCCGCTGGGCCGGAGACTACCTCGAGGTCCTGCGCCAGGAGAGGGTCATCCGCCAGTACGGCCGGGACATCGAGGAACTGGACCGCAAGCTGGACCAGCTTACCTCGGACCGCGACTCCCTGGAGAAATTCGCCCGGGAGGAGTACTACTTCCACCGGGAGGACGAGGAAGTGTTTATTGTCGATTGAACTGGGTCATGGTCCGCTCTATGCCGGCCAGTCCGAAGGACTTGACCGCCTCCACCGCCCTTTCCCTTATCTCGGGGAGCTGCCTGAGTTCCTCCTCGTCCCATTTTCCCAGGACGAAGTCTATCTGAGGGCCGCGTCCCACATGCGAGCCTATGCCCACGCGCAGGCGGGGATAGTCCTGAGTTCCGAGCATCTCCGCGATGTTGGCCAGTCCGTTGTGTCCGCCGGCGCTGCCGCCCTTGCGTATGCGCAGAGCTCCGAACGGCAGGTTCATGTCGTCCGCTATCACCAGCAGGTTCTCCACAGGAATGTTCTTCTTATCCAGCCAGTAGGCCACTGCCTTGCCGCTCAGGTTCATGTAGGTGGAGGGCTTGAGCAGGACGAAGATGCGGCCCTTGAGCCGGATCTCCGCCATGTCGCCGTAACGGACTGTCGTAAAAAGAGTATTGGACGCCTGAGCCCAGGTGTCCAATACCGAAAATCCCATATTGTGGCGGGTACCGATATATTCGTACCCGATATTTCCCAATCCGACTATGAGATATGTCATGAGCGGGATGATTACTCAGCTGCGGGTGCTGCTGCCTCCTCTGCGGGTGTCTCCTCCTCAGCTGCACCGGCCATGGCGGCACGGGTGTGCTTAACTGTGCAGACACCTGTAGTCTTGGGGCTTACGATCTGGATGCCCTCGTAGGAGAGGTCACCGGCTGTGATCTGCTTGCCGAGCTTGAGGTTGGTGATGTCGATGTCGAGTACATCGGGTATCTGGTCGGGCAGACCGCATACCCTGAGCTTGCGGGCCTCGATGAGGAGCTTACCGCCGGCCTTCACTCCGGCGCAGTTGCCGAAGATGTTCAGAGGCACGTTGATGGTCACGGGCTTGTCAGCCGAGATGGCCAGGAAGTCAGCGTGGATGGTGTTGTCAGTAACAGGGTGGAACTGAAGCTCGTGCAGGATGGCAAGATAATTCTTGCCGTCGATGTCGAGGTCCACGATGTAGCTGTTGGGGGTGTGGGTGAGAGCCTTGAGGTCTCTTGCGTCCACTGAGAAAAGTACGTTCTCCACTCCGTTGCCGTAGAGGTTGCAGGGTACCTGACCCTCTCTGCGGATGCTCTTGGTGATCGACTTGCGGCCCTTGGTTCTTGCGGTGCCGTGTAATGCGATGTGTTTCATGATATTGGTTTAAAATGTGTTACTCAGTCCGGGCTTTCCGGACCCCATTGCACCAAAAGCCTCATGGCTTTTAGGGGCTGCAAAAGTAGCCAAATTTTCATTTTTGGCAAAAAATTTGTATCTTGCACGGACGAATTAACAACATTTAGTATCACATTCTATGGAAAAGAAATGGAGATGCACCGTATGCGGTTATGTGCACACAGGAGACAACCCTCCTGAGAAATGCCCCCTCTGCAAGGCCCCCGCAAGCAAGTTTGTAGAGATTAAGGAAGACGCCAATGAGATCTCATGGGCCGACGGTCACACCCTCGGAGTGGCCAAAGGCTGCGACCAGGAAATATGGGAAGGCCTGCAGACACACTTCGCAGGCGAATGCTCTGAAGTAGGTATGTACATCGCGATGAGCCGTCAGGCCGACAGGGAGGGATATCCCGAGATCGCCGAGGCTTACCGCCGTATCGCCTATGAGGAGGCCGACCATGCAGCCAGGTTCGCAGAGCTTCTCGGAGAGGTCGTATGGGACACCAAGACCAACCTCGAG
This sequence comes from uncultured Alistipes sp., assembly GCA_900550465.1. GTDB lineage: Bacteria > Bacteroidota > Bacteroidia > Bacteroidales > UBA932 > Coprenecus. The sequence continues at coordinate 42,433 of URSC01000013.1, read as the reverse complement.
AAGAGAATGCACGCCGAGGCCGACGCCTGCGCCGACAAGAAGCGCATCGCCACCAAGGCAAAGCAGCTCAACCTCGACGCCATCCACGACACCGTGCACGAGATGTGCAAGGACGAGGCGCGTCACGGCCAGGCCTTCGAGGGTCTGTACAAGAGATTCTTCGGCGAGAAGAAGTAACTGACGGCGGATATCACCGTACCATCCTTACGGCCTTGTTCCAGGACAGTGTACGGTAGTATTCATCCAGGTAAGAGTTTTCGGGATTGGGTACATAGGTGCTCAGTCCCGAAAATGTTTTAATGGGGAATGAATCGCTGCTCCAGCCCGTGGACACGGTAAATACCGGTGTTGATTTCTTATACAGCACCGCAGCGTCCAGCGCTGATGTAAAGACCACGTACTGCTCTGGAACCGCCAGGCGGGATATGAGATCGTCCAGGTCATAGAACCAATGTCTGTCACCCCTGAAATACCTCTGAATGTCATCCATATCCAGGAACGGGATCATTCCGGCTCCGGACTCGAACACGTCCCTGCATGCAGAGGCAAGGTTGTCCAGCGCCCTGGTGTCGACAAGTGCTATGGTCGCACCCTTGTCGGCATAGTGCTCGTAATACAGGCGGCACAGATCCTCCAGCGCCGGACGGCGGCCGTCCATAAGACATTCTGTCACCTTCATGTAAGGCATTCCGGCAGCAAGGATTTCCGCCGCGGACCCCAGGAAATAGTCGCAGCTGCCCCGCAGCTCATATGCAACCTCAACACCTCCCATTAAGCAGGCGTCGAAGAGTATGTATGAATAGTGGACGGGCAGAGCCCGTACGAGATCCTTGATATCCATTTCTTCCATCCCGTCAGCCCCGAAGGACTTCACACAAGCGGCGAACGGATCCTCGGCCATATTCATAGGGACCGCAGTTCCCCCGGAACCTGTAACAGGATTGGAATAGAATCCTTCAGGCAGCCATCCAGTACCGTGGGACCAAAGCACCAGACCGTTATGCTCCGAAGGAAACAGCGCCGCCGCATAGGAGAGCACCTGATGCATCACCGAATCCGACATGGAGTTCTGGTCCGCATCATACTCCTTGACTGTCTCCTTCAGGATTTCCCCATACCGGTCCCTGCTGAGGCGCATCAGCACCGGAACCTCCCCGCTGATGTCGGCATACACAAGCAGCACATCTCCCTCCCCGTCGTCGAAATATTCCGGAACGGCTCCGGAACTGATTATATCCTCTATATTCTGACGGGCGTTCGGGGCAAGGTTGTTGTCCGCAGCTATATAAATAAGGACCGTGCTGCCTATGTCCATTCCTTCTTCCTTCATACCTTTGCACGATACTGCCGACCGCCCGCCGCCCGCGCCACCGGCCGTAAGCGTCCATTTTATTGATTTTGACTCTACTTTCATTCTTTTTCCGCTCTTTTCTCTGAACAAGGTGACAAATATAGAATTAATTTGCTATTTTTGTATTTATTCAAAAACACATCGGTATGAAAACGGACAATTTATTCACATTCCTCGGCGGAGTACTGGTAGGAGCCGCCGTTGCCATCCTCTTTGCCCCCGAGTCGGGAGAGGAGACCAGAAAGAAGATCAAGGACACCTTTGACAAGGAGTACCAGGGTCTCAAGGACAAGATCAACAGCCTCGAGAACCGTGCGAAGGCAGCTGCCGACGCATACGCTTCCGCAAAGGAGCGTCCGGCAGCAGAAGACATCATTGCCGAATAACCGGAACAGGGACACGCCGAGATGGAAAACCAGACCCCGAACCCCAACAACCCCCTCGGAGACCTCTTCTCGTCCATCAAGTGTTATATCGACCTGCGCATTGACGAGATAAAGCTGGCCCTGGCCGAGAACCTGGCGAAGATATTCAGCAGGATCATCTTCTTTTTCCTGCTGTTCATCCTCGTCGGAGTAGTCCTCGGCATAGTTGCGGCCGCCCTCGCCTCCTGGTTCACGATAATCGTAGGCAACAGGACTGCCGGACTGCTGATTACGGCCGGCATATTCCTTCTGTGCATACTCGTGCTGTTTGTATTCAAGGACAGATTCCTGATCAACAGCCCGCTCAGGATGTTTTTAAGAATGTTTTTCGACGACAGGAAAAATGGAAAAGGACAATAGAATCTCGGATTACCGCAACATCCGGAACCTGCAGGAGCTGCAGTACTGCCGCAGGCTCCTGTCCTCCCGCATCGACCATCAGGAGATAATGGTCCTGTACAAGCTGCGCTGCGTATGGGAGTTCATGTCCCCCTCCAACCTTCTGGACATGGGCTGCAAGGCCATCGCCTCGCACAATGCCTCGTTCAATTTCCTGTACCGGACAGTAGAGTTCATAAGGACGCTGGCAAAAGGAAGGAAAAACAGAGAGTAGCAGCAGAGCATCATGAAGATCGTCGTAGCAGGAGCTGGAGAAATCGGAAGCCATCTGGCCAAGATGCTCAGTATGGAGTACCACGAGATCACGGTTATCTCCGAGGACGAGGAGAGCCTCGAGAAGATAAACAGTGACTCGGATATCGTAACCGTAGAAGGCCGCCCTTCTTCAATCGACACTCTGATAAAGGCAGGAGCGGGCAGCGCCGATCTGTTCATCGCAGTAAATCCGGATTCGGCGCAGGACATCAACATCGTTTCCGCGGCCCTGGCCAAAAAGCTGGGGGCCAAAAAGGTTACGGCCCGGATCAACAACGAGGAATACCAGAAGAACGACAACAGAATCCTCTTCACCGACCTCGGCATCGATTCTCTTTTCTATCCCGAGAAGATCGCCGCCACCGAGATTGTCAACCTGCTCAAGCAGAACAACGCCTCGGAGTTCATGAACTACTCCCACGGCAAGCTGCAGCTTATAGTATACCGGCTTGAGGAATGCTCTCCTATGGTTGACCGCACTGTAGCCGAACTCAGGGAGAGAACCCAGAACCTGTTCCGGTCGGTAGCGATATCCCGTGACGGCAAGACCATCATCCCCAAAAGCGCGACTCGGTTCAAGACCGGGGACGTGGTTTACCTGATCTCCAAGAAGGAAGGCATGGAGCAGGCCCTGTCCCTGTCAGGCAAGCCCAAGGTGACTGTACGCAACCTGATGATCCTGGGAGGAGGACGCATAGGCGAGATGGTCGCCCGCTCAATGGAAAAACAGACCGAGAACATAAAGCTCATCGAGCTCAATCCCGAAAAATGCGCCCACCTGTCGGAGGCCCTGGACCGGACTCTGGTAATCAACGGAGACGGGCGCAACTCAGACCTTCTCATGGAAGAAGGCCTTAAGGATATGGAAGCCTTCGTAGCTGTCACCAGCAGCTCCGAGACCAATATCCTCTCCTGCGTGGTGGCCAAGCGCATGGGCATACCCAAGGTGATCGCAGAGGTCGAGAACTTCGAGTACATCAAGCTGGCTGAGGAAATGGGCGTGGACTCTGTCATCAATAAAAAACTCATTACCGCCGGCAAAATCTTCCGCTTCACCCTTTCCAACAAGGTCCGCTCGATCAAGGTTCTCAACGGAACCGACGCAGTGGTCCTCGAATTCATAGTAAATACCAACAGCAAGATAACCACAGGCAAGCTCAAGGACTTGGGCTTCCCCGAAGAAGCCATCATCGGAGGCTTCGTCAGGGGCAACGAGAGCTTTATCGCCGACAGCGAGAGTACCATCCGGCCGTACGACCAGGTGGTAGTCTTCGCCAATCCGGACGCCGTGGACAAAGTAGACAAATTCTTTTTATAAATTTTAAACTTATAAACATGATACAGTACAAATTTCCTGTTTCGGGCAAGACCCGCACTGAACATGATCTTTTAGGCTACAAGGTAGTTCCCGTAGAAGCCCTCTTCGGAATCCAGACCCTCAGGTGTATTGAGAACTTCAATATCAGCAACTATCATCTCTGCGACTACCCCGAGTTCATCAAGGCATTCGGTATCGTCAAGATGGCCGCCATAAAGGCCAACCATAAGCTCGGCCTCGTCACAGACCAGGTCAAGGACGCAGTAGTGGAGGCATGTCAGGAACTCATCGACGGAAAGCACCTCGAGTTCTTCCCCATCGACATGATGCAGGGCGGCGCCGGCACCAGCATGAACATGAATGCCAATGAGGTCATCGCCAACCGCGCCCTCGAGCTCATGGGACACCAGCGCGGTGAGTACCAGTACTGCCACCCCAACGACCACATCAACATGGCCCAGTCCACCAACGACGCCTATCCCAGTGCCATGCACCTTGGACTCTACTACATCAACGTAAAGGTACAGGCAGCCCTCAAGGACCTGATCAAGGCCTTTGACGACAAGAAGAAGGAGTTCGCCAACATCATCAAGATGGGCCGTACCCAGCTTCAGGATGCAGTGCCCATGACTCTCGGCCAGTCCTTCGGTGCCTTTGCCGATGCCATGAGGCATGAATCCGCACGCCTCCAGAAAGCCGCCGACGAGTTCCTCTACACCAACATGGGAGCCACAGCCATCGGTACCGGCATCACCGCCGAGCCCAACTACGCCAAGTACTGCACGGAGTACCTCCGCGAGATTTCCGGTCTGGACATCAAGCTCTCGAGGAACCTGATCGAGGCCACCCACGACACATCCTGCCTGGTGGCATACTCCTCGGCCCTGAAGTCCATCGCCATCCGCCTCTCGAAGATATGCAACGACCTGCGCCTGATGTCCTCCGGTCCCCGCACCGGTATCGAGGAGATCAAGCTTCCTCCCAAACAGCCCGGCTCGTCCATCATGCCCGGTAAGGTCAACCCCGTCATTCCCGAGGTAGTCAACCAGATATGCTTCAAGGTCATCGGCAACGACTTCGCCGTAACCATGGCATCCGAGGCCGCCCAGCTCGAGCTCAATGTGATGGAGCCCGTGATGGTAGAATCTCTCGTTGAGTCCGCTACATGGATGACACGCGCATTCGACACCCTGCGCATAGAGTGCATCGAGGGCATCAAGGCCAACAAGAAGCACTGCGAGGAGCAGGTTAAGCACAGCATCGGCATCGTCACTGCTCTCAAGCCCTACATCGGCTACTCCAACTGCACCGAGATCGCCAAGGAGGCTCTCGAGTCAGGAAAGAGCGTATACGACCTCGTTCTGGAGCGCAATCTGCTGACCAAAAAGCAGCTTGACGTGATCCTGAACCCCAAGAACATGATTCACCCGAGCATGATCGCCGACATCAAAAAGAATGACTGACACCTGCAGTGACTGCCCACTGCCCCCGGAGACCGAACCCGGCATCCAGGCGCAGCACCAGTCCCAGGAAGGAACAACGGTACCCTGCCCCGTACGTGGGCAGGGTATTTTTTATTTCAAATCCCTTGAATGAGGGAAATACATTTCCCGCCCCTCCCCACACTGCCAGTCCATGAGGCCCGTACACTTTCTGGCGCAGTTCCACCTGCACAGACAACAGATTGCGGTCTCTGTAACGTCCTCTGTAATATCCTCTGAGACGCACATCCCCCCCGGCCTCAGGCCAGACGGTCCAGGGTGCCGCATCAGAATGGATCACCGCATATACATCAGAGGCAAGCACTCCTCCGCTCCACAGGGGACAATAAAAATCCGCAGTCATCTCACTGCGCGAGAATGGCCTGAGTCCGGTCAGGGAAAAATGGACACTCTGCTGAACGGACAGGAAGACGCCGCGCGAAGGTTCACTGCGGCTGTCTCTCGTATCCAGGTCGAACCTGGCTCCGGCACCCGCATACTGCGTCATCCCAGGGCCTCCCTCAATCAGAGTACGGTCCTCGAGTTCAGAGACTTTATAATAGGTATAGGTCGCGAACAGCCCTGCCTGTATACGGCTGTTTACCAGATAGATCAGATCAGCCCTGGCCTTTACCCGGCTGCTCACCATGCTCACCCTGTTGCCGTCATCCGAGCCCATCCCGTACCCCAGTCCCCAGAAATACCTCGGGCCGTATATGTAAGCCGCCGAATACTCGAGGACCATCCTTCCGGAAGGGAGCACCCATTTTCCCGTAACTGCTCCCGCCGCAGAGAGATTGGTGGACAGCATCGCCGCCGCACCTATCGCAGAGAGCGGCGCCAGGGTATCGGCTGCCGTCCTGTAAGTAGCTGAAAAACCGCCCACGGCCACCAGGCCGGTTTCCTGCGCATACATCAGACCGAAAACAGGAACCGTTCTGAAGGACGGGTCGGGACGCGAGGGATGTCTGCGGGGATGAAGACGGTAATAGCGGTCGACAGAGTCCTGTACCCTGGCAAGATATACAGAATCTACTATCTGTCCTGCAGCAGAAAGGGTACATGCTGACAGAGCCAGAGTCAGGACTATATGCCTTAGCGTAAGACGGATCATAAGTCCACCGTCAATATACAAGCTGGAAATTGTCAACCCAGAACGTATTGCCCAGCCCGCCATAGAAAGCCTCTCCGCTGGATGAGGATATCCAGACGATGATGTGGGTGGGCGTCTGGTCCGGGGCTGCCCAGCCGTTCTCTTCGACCGGCACTATTTTTCCACGGCTGTTCCGGCAATAGTAGACTATGTCTCCGTTCTTGAGCCCCATGTCGGGAGTATAGTCCTCCTCCCCAGAAATGTCACCGTACCGTATCTCCAGCATTTCTCCGTTCTTCCACTCTTCCTGGTTTTCGTAGAATTTTTTATAGGCAGTGCCGACACGCTTCGCCGTGACATTTCCATTCTCATCCTCCTCCCTGTACTGAAGGTACACCGCTATGAAAGGATAATCCTTCCCGCCTATGACCTTGAACGGGGAAAAGCCCGTAGAGCGGACCACCGTGCGTCCGACATCGGCCTTATAGTCATAACGGACTGCGGCCGGACGGCCTGTAAAAGGGATTCCGCAGTCCAGTTTGGAATACGCTCCCTTGGTGTCCCTGATCGGTTCCTGGAAATATCCAGTAAGCAGCGTCCCCTGCACCAGCACCTCCATGTCGATGATGCCGAATACCCTGACCTTTTCCATTACCACCTGGAGTTTCGCACAATATCCGTCCCCCCGGGACTCGGGATACACCGAGTTGCTGCCCTTGATCACCCCCATGACATCAGCCATTATGTTGCAGGGCGAGAAGATATCCTCCGGATTCAGGGGGCAAGGCTCCTGCCCTGACAGCGTGTCGCCCTCCGAGAGCTTGTATATCGTCTTGATATTGCCGCCTATGATACCGGACTCCTTCAGCTGATACACCCTCCACCGGTCGAAGCGGCCCTTTGCGTTGATGAGAGAATCCATATCCGGAGTCTGTGCGGAGACAGATACTGCGGAAAGAAATACGACAGCCGCACCTATTATACTTATTATTCTAAATCTTTTCATATTTTTGCATCGGAATCAAACGGCAAATTTAGAAAAATGCGTCCAATCTGCCTCATATTTTTCCTCCTTGCAGCCATCGGCACGGCCACAGCCGTGAAAGCACCCCCATGGCCCGTCACGTTAAGACAACCTGACGGCAGCCTCATAACCGTCTTTATCAAAGGGGATGAGTTCCACCGCTACACCGTCACGGCCGACGGCAGGACTGTCGCCCGCAGCAGTGACGGATACTTCAGGCAGGCAGAGATCATGACGCCCGGTCCGGCCGTGATACAGAGACAGAACAGCATGAGAGCATCCGGTGCCATAAGGGCACGGGCTGCGGCCGTCACGGGCGGAAAGGACATAAGAGCCCTCGTCATACCTGTGGAATTCGCAGACAGAAGTTTCTCAGTGACAGATCCCGCCACGCATTTTCACGACATGCTGAACGCTCCCGGTTACTCCGCGAACGGAGGCACAGGATCGGCAAAGGACTATTTCGAGGCCAACATGCCCGGCTATACCTTCACTTTCGACGTAGCGTCACCGGTACGTCTGGGCAAGTCCTACATCCACTACGGAGAGAATGACGTCTCCACCCCGCCGGTAATCACATACGATGTCCGTCTTACAGAACTTGTTCAGGAAGCATGCTCCCTGGCAGCGGCATCCGTAGACTTCCCTTCCTACGACATGGACGGTGACGGAACGGTAGACTACATATTCTTCTATCTGGCAGGATACAATGAGGCAGAAAGCGGAGACGACAACACCATCTGGCCGCAGACCTGCAGCATGTCCTCGGAAGGCATCCGTATCAAAGGGGTGAGAATAGGCCTCGTCAGCTGCGCATCTGAACTGAGCGGCAGCGACCTGGGAATGGAAGGAAGCGCCATCCCGGCCGGAATAGGCACATTCTGCCATGAGTTCGGCCATTTTCTGGGCCTTACGGACCTCTACGACACGGACTACGGCAGTGGAGGGATGAGCAGCTGCCTGTGGGGCAGGCTCTCTCTGATGGACGAGGGAAACTACAATAACTCCGGACGCACCCCGCCGTACTTCTGCGCCATCGACCGCGAGCAGGCCGGAATCCTGACGTACAAAGATGCGGCAGCCGGTACTTCCGTAAGCCTCCCTCCCATCCATGAATGCGGCTGGGCTGTCCGTATAAACACGTCCACACCAGGGGAATACTACCTTCTGGAGCACCGCACCGAAAGCGGATGGGACGCCTACATAGAAGGCTCGGGCATGGCTGTCTATCATATTGACCGTTCGGACAATATAGCAGGAGACATCACGGCATCGGTACGATGGAGCACCAATCTTGTCAACGCATACGCCATGCACCAGTGCGCGGATCTGGTGGAGGCCTATCCCCAGGCGATGCACATCAGCCAGGTGTTCTTCCCGGGACAGGCCGGGATCACCGAATTTTCCGCGGCCGGCGACCCGGCTCTGATTGCATGGGACGGAACTCCCGCAGGATTGAAGATCACGGATATAACAGTCTCGGGAAACGCTATCACATTTCAGGTGGAGGAGGACAGTTCCGAAGTGTTGCTGACTCCTGTAAACTGCCGCATAGAAGCCTGGCAGAACAAGGCCCTGCTGCAATGGAGCTGCGGCAGGCCGGGCAGCTACACCTGGGGACTGGAATGGAAAGTCGCCGGAAGCGGACAGCCCTCTGCATCCGCTACTTCTGACACGAGAAGCTACACGTTCGAGGGGCTGGTACCCAATACCGAATACATCTGCAGGCTGTGGCACATAGGCCTGCACGGCAACGGAGACACCGTAAGGGTCCGGTTCTCCACCGAAGCGCTGTCATCTCCATATCCCTACCTCTCACTTAAGAGAAGGTACACCACCGGAGACACCCTCAGACTGGTAATCAACAACATCACCGAGACTCTCGCATCGACCGAATGGTTCGTGAACGGAGACCGCATCAACTCCGACACCTACGTCCTGAGACAGGTCGGCACATATAAGATAGAGGCCGTCCTGAGCTACTCCTCCGATGGAAGCAGCGAGAAGATTACCCGCACGATAACTGTCAATGACGCACTTAGAGAAGATGAGGAATATGAGTAGAAATACTTCCGCCATACTGATGCTGGCCGCATCCCTGCTCTGCATCTGCTCATGCAGGGACCTGGTAATCGAGATTGACTCCCCGGAAAAAGAGAGTTTCCTGCTCGAGACCAGGGAAGGCATATACCGCAGGGGTGAAAGCCTCTTTGTATTCGACAGCAGGCGGCACCAGAAAGCGGTCAACACCTCCCGCATCCAGTACCGTATCCAGACAGACATCCAGGACACATGCCTCAACATCACTCTGGACGCCATACCTCAGGGCGCCGGAGTACACATCACCACCTCCATAGACTACCGCAGTCCGGGAGAGCTCATCTCGTCCATGAACCGGCTCGAGTGCTCCAGGATTGAAACGGACAAGCTGTGGCTGTGGAGCCCTGAGACACTCACCGGCATCATCATAAGCAGAGAAGAAAACTGAAAAGAGCGGGACCGCTCTGCGGAACCGCTCCTTCATTCTGGGGGAAAATACTGAAATTGATTATTTCGAGAAATCTATTGACTCCTTTCTGAAATCCTTGAACAGCTTGGTCAGTTCGAGGGAAGCCTTGCGGGCGCGTGTACCGGCTGCCTTGTTTCCCTTTTCAAGTTGTGCTGCTGCGTCTTTCTGGAAATTCTCAATTTCCGCATTGATCTTTTCAATAAGTTCTTTCATATTTTTTGTTTGTAAAATTGATTTGGGGTCAAATATAGCAATTATTTTCAAATCACTGGCATTTTTCTTACTTTTGCGGCATGGAACTTCATTTCAGCATAAAGGAAATACTGAGTGCCTTCATGGTACTCTTCGCCGTGATAGACATCACCGGCTCCACTCCTGTAATAATAGGACTCAAGGACAAAGGGCTCAAGGTAGAACCTGGCAAGGCCGCAATATTCTCGACCATAATATTCCTGCTCTTCCTCTTCCTTGGAGATGCCGTCCTGTCCCTGTTCGGCGTGGACATACAGTCCTTCGCCGTGGCCGGCTCCATCATTATCCTGATCCTTGCATGCGAGATGATCCTGGATATCGAAATCTTCAAATACAGCGGTCCCGGAGGCTCCGCCACCATTGTTCCCATTATCTTCCCTCTCATTGCCGGAGCAGGAGCACTCACCACTGTGCTCTCCCTGAGAGCGGAGTATCATGTAGAGAACATCATTACGGCGATAATCCTCAATATGGTGATTGTCTATTTTGTCCTCAGATACCTGAATCTGGCCGAGCGAATCCTCGGTAAAGGAGGCGTGTATATCCTCCGTAAGTTCTTCGGTATCATTCTTCTGGCCATCGCCGTAAAACTGTTCACGGCCAATATCGCGACCCTCTTCTAAAAATTTTTCAATAAATTCCTTGCATTTTATTGAAATTATTCAGTAAATTCGCAATGAATTTATGATGCTTCATACAGGTAACATATCAGTATTCAACTTCTCTGCACGACGTATTCTGCGCCATGCGGAGTCTACCTGTACTCTCGTCCGAATCTAGGAGGGTAACGGCTTACGGACCCCCTCCATACTTCCTCAGACATCGCGAGGTCTATTCCGATTGCAATTGACAATCACGGTTTGTCTTGCCATTAGGGACTTCGTATACATTCACCATAAAAGACATAATTTCAAAAATGAAAATTGACGTAATGGTGGCTGACAGCAGTCACTGCCGTTTCTCACAGGAAATATGCGATGAGATGTACCTTTCCGCACAGGAAAGAGGGACCGGCATCGCAAAGAGGAGTCCCGAATACATTATCGGGAAAATGAAGGCCGGGAAAGCCGTAATCGCGGTTACGGAAGACGGTAAGTTCGCCGGCTTCTCCTACATAGAATCGTGGGAAGGGAAAAGATATGTAGCCAACTCAGGCCTCATCGTGGCACACCCGTACAGGGGGATGGGCCTTGCCAAAAGAATAAAGAAAAGAATCTTCCAGCTCTCGCGCGAGCTCTATCCATACGCAAGTATCTTCAGCATCACTACAGGCGCAGCAGTAATGAGAATGAATCACGGACTGGGATTCAGACCCGTTCCCTTTTCAGAACTCACCTCCGACCCCGAATTCTGGAAGGGATGCATGGGATGCAGGAATTATCCGATACTGGAGAAAAACGGTTTCAGGATGTGTCTGTGCACCGGTCTGCTCTACGATCCGGATGAACACAGCCGTATCAGGACGATAAATCTATTTAAAAAACCAAAAAATACCAGACATCATGAACAGTAAAGTAGTACTCGCATTCAGCGGCGGACTGGACACTTCCTTCTGTGTCCCGTATCTCAAAAACGAAAAGGGCCTCGAGGTCCATACCATCACGGTCAATACGGGCGGATTTTCCAACAGCGAGGTCAAGGACATCGAGGCCAGGGCCATAGCATTGGGAGCCGCATCCCACGTAACTGTAGACGCCTCGCACACCTATTACGAAAAAGGGCTTAAGTATCTTATCTTCGGCAATATCCTCAAAAACGCCACCTACCCCCTCTCCGTCAGCTCCGAGAGAGTATTCCAGGCCCTCGAGGTGTACAGGCATGTACGCAGGACAGGAGCAGGCAGCGTAGCGCACGGCAGCACCGGAGCCGGGAACGACCAGGTCCGCTTCGACATCGTCTTCGAAATCCTGTCTCCCGATATCAGGATTATCGCCCCCATACGCGAGAACACCCTCACCCGTCAGGAAGAGATAGACTATCTTGCCGCACATGGCTTCGACTACTCATGGGAGAAATCCAGATACTCCATCAACCAGGGTCTGTGGGGCACCAGCGTAGGAGGCGTGGAGACCCTAACCTCTGACGGATGGCTTCCCGAGGAGGCCTATCCCGTGCAGGTGACAAAGCACGGCAGCGAACACGTCCGCATCGGTTTTGAAAAAGGCGAGCCGGTATCCCTGAACGGCAAGAAGATGGACCCGGTGGAGCTGATCAAGGAGCTGCACGCTATAGCCGCCCCCTACGGCATCGGACGGGACATCCATGTCGGAGACACCATCATCGGCATAAAGGGAAGAGTGGCTTTCGAGGCCGCAGCCCCTCTCATTCTGATCAAGGCACACCATCTGCTCGAGAAGCACGTGCTCACAAAGGGACAGCTCTACTGGAAGGATCAGATAGCCGGCTGGTACGGACAGCAGATGCATGAAGCCATGTACCTGGATCCTGTCATGAGGGACATGGAAGCCATGATGGACAGCATGGAGCAGAAGGTATGCGGAGAGGTGGAAGTCGGACTGCGGCCCTACAGCTTCTCCGTACTCGGATGCAGCAGCGCACACGACCTTATGAACTCTAAGTTCGGCACCTACGGAGAGGTCAACCGCTCCTACACAGGCGCCGACGTGGTCGGATTCACTAAGGTGCTCGCCAACCCGCTGAAGATCTACTACAGCGTCAACGGAACCGATATCATAAAAACAGCAGACTGACCATGATACGCGCAGCTATAGCAGGAGGTACCGGCTACACCGGAGGAGAGCTGCTGAGGATACTGCTCCACCATCCCGAGGCGGATGTCGTCTCAGTCCTCACCACCTCGGCCGACGGAAAGCCCGTGACATCCGTCCACAGGGATCTCATAGGAGATACTGACCTGTGCTTCGGGACGGAGCTCAATGATCCGGACGTACTATTTCTCTGCTTAGGACACGGCCTCTCGCGGGAGTTCATCGACACCCACAGCATAGGCAGCGGATGCAGGATCATCGACCTTGGCAATGATTTCCGGCTCGATGCGGACTATGCCGGCAGACACTTCGTCTACGGCCTCACGGAGAGTGCCCGTGGGGAAATCCGCAGTGCGGGAAATATCGCCAATCCCGGCTGCTTCGCCACTGCCATCCAACTGGCACTGCTTCCCTTAGCGACAAACGGACTGATCCGGGACGAAGTGCACGCAAGCGCCGTCACCGGCTCCACCGGTGCAGGGAAAAAGCCCGGAGAGACCACCCATTTCAGTTACCGGGACAACAACCTCTCCATCTACAAACTCTTCTCCCACCAGCATCTCGCCGAGATCCGGAAAAATATCGGAAGCATCTCAGGCAGCATCCCGACCGTCAACTTCGTACCATTCCGGGGAGACTTCACCCGCGGCATCTTCGCCAGCGTCTACACCCGCGCTGCCGGAGGAATGACGGAAGAGGCTTACGTAAGACTCTTCGAGGACTATTACTCCTCTTCCCCGTCCGTATTCCACTCCGCAGAGCCGGTATCCCTGAAAGAAGTGGTCAACACCAACAAGGCCCTGCTGCACGCAGAACTGCACGACGGATACATCCACATCAGCTCTGTCATAGACAATCTGCTGAAGGGGGCTGCCGGGCAGGCCGTGCAGAATATGAACCTGATGTTCTCCCTTCCCGAGGACTGCGGCCTGAGGCTGAAGCCCTCGGCATTTTAACCCCACGTTTAAACAGCATTTATATGGACCTGTTCAAAGTATACAGACTATGGGACATCGAGCCCGTCAGAGGGATAGACACCACCCTCTGGGACAAGGACGGCAACGAATATACCGACATGTACGGAGGCCATGCCGTGATATCCATCGGGCACAGTCACCCGCATTACATCAGAATGATTTCGGAACAGCTTGCCAGACTCGGCTTCTACTCCAACGCCGTGCAGAATTCCCTTCAGAAGGAACTGGCGCACAGGATAGGCCGGGCCAGCGGCTATGACGACTACTCCCTCTTCCTCTGCAACTCCGGAGCCGAAGCCAACGAGAACGCCTTGAAACTGGCCTCCTTCCATACCGGAAAAAGCCGGATACTCGCCTTCTCCGGATCTTTCCACGGCAGGACGTCAGGAGCTGCGGCGGTCACCGACAACCCCGGGCTGCGCTCTTCCTTCAACTCCGCGGAGAGTGTCACATACATTCCCCTCAACGATACGGAGGCTGTGGAGCGGGAACTCTCCCGCGGCACCTATGCCGGTGTCATCATTGAGGGGATACAGGGCGTGGCCGGAATACACATGCCGGATGACGCTTTTCTCGTGGAGCTCCGCCGGATGTGCAGCAGATACGGGGCTGTGCTGATTGTGGACGAGGTACAGTCCGGCTACGGCCGCACAGGCAAGTTCTTCGCCCACCAGTTCTCCGGCATCCGCGCGGACATCGTCACCGCTGCCAAAGGCATGGCCAACGGCTTCCCAATCGGAGGCGTCATCATCTCCCCCGAGATAAAGCCCTCATACGGCCTCCTCGGCACCACTTTCGGAGGCAATCACCTCGCCTGCACCGCAGCCCTGGCCGTCCTCGATGTCATCGAGAACGAACATTTAGTGGAGAATGCCGCCAAGAAAGGAGAATATTTCCTGAAAGCCTTTCATCCCTCCGGACAGCTCGACCCCGCCTTAGAGCAATACCGCGGCCGCGGCCTGATGATCGGACTGCAGCTCAAGCCGCAATACTCAGGACTCAGGGAGATGCTCCTGGAGCGGGAGCATATTTTCACCGGAGCGGCAGGACCAGACGTCATACGCCTCCTGCCTCCGCTCACCCTTTCATTTGAGACAGCCGCCGGATTCATGAAGAGCTGGCATAGACTCACCTCAACCGAAAAAAATTAAAACCATGAAGACATTTACATCCATCCTGCAAATAGGCGATCTGAAAGCCGCCTGCACCAAAGCAAAATACGTCAAGGAGCATCCCTACGCCGACCAGGAGCTCGGCCGGAACAGGACCCTGCTCATGATATTCTTCAACTCCAGCCTCAGGACCCGGCTCAGCACCCAGAAAGCCGCCCTCAACTTAGGCATGAACGTCATAGTCCTGGACATCAACCAGGGAGCCTGGAAGCTCGAGACCGAACGCGGAGTGGTCATGGACGGCGACAAGCCGGAGCATCTGTTAGAGGCAATTCCGGTGATGGGCTGCTGCTGCGATATCATAGGCGTGCGCTCATTTGCCCGCTTCGAGAGCAAGGAGGACGACTACAACGAAGTCATTCTCAACCAGTTCATCAAATACTCCGGCAAGCCTGTCATAAGCATGGAGGCGGCGACAAGGCATCCGCTCCAGACATTCGCCGACCTGATTACCATCGAGGAGTACAAGCAGGTGGAGCGGCCGAAGATCGTAATGACCTGGGCCCCGCATCCCAAGGCCCTGCCACAGGCCGTTCCCAACTCATTTGCGGAGGGAATCCGCATGACCGGATACGAATTTGTCATAACTCATCCCCGCGGATATGAGCTCGACCCCGCCTTCACCGCAGGGGCCGTCATAGAGTACGACCAGCGGAAGGCATTCGAGGGCGCCCATTTCATCTATGCCAAGAACTGGGCGGCGTACAGCGGGGACAATTACGGCAAGGTGCTGTCCACCGACCGCAGCTGGACAGTAGACAGCGCGAAGATGGCCCTCACGGACAATGCCTGGTTCATGCACTGCCTCCCGGTGCGCAGGAACATGATCGTAACCGATGAGGTGATAGAGAGCCCACGCTCGATAGTCATCCCAGAGGCGGCCAACCGCATAGTCTCGGCGCAGACCGTCCTGAAAGAGATTCTCCTGAATATGGACAAATAAGCCCCAGGTCATGGACTGCACAATAGTGAAAATAGGCGGCAGCATCATCGACTCCCCGGAGCAGCTGCAGCGGTTTCTCCAGGACTTCGCCTCCATCTCCGGAGCGAAAATACTGGTACATGGAGGCGGAGTGATGGCCAGCCGGCTGCAGAAAGCGCTCGGACAGCAGCCCGTCATGGTGGACGGACGCCGGGTCACGGATGAGCAGGCCCTCAAAGCCGTGGTCATGGCCTACGCCGGATGGTGCGGCAAGAACATAGTCGCCGGCCTGCAGAGGCTCGGATGCAGCGCCATAGGAGTCTCAGGGGCCGATGCGGACCTTATCAGGGCTGTCAGGAGAGCGCCCGTCCCGGTCGACTACGGATACGTGGGGGACATAACCCCGGAAAGTATCAATACGGACTTCCTGACACTGCTGTTGCGGGCCGGAATCACTCCGGTGTTCTGCGCCGTCACTCATGACGGGTGCGGACAGCTGCTCAACACCAATGCCGACACCGTCGCATCCTGTCTTGCCGCCGCGCTGGCCCCGACCGGACATATTTCCCTGACCTACTGTTTCGAGAAGGACGGCGTGCTGTACGACAAGGACGATGACAGCAGCATCATTCCGGAGATCAACTCCGGGATGTACCGGTCCCTCAGAAGCGAGGGCAGGATTGCCGCCGGCATGATACCCAAACTGGACAACGCCTTCGCGGCCCTAAGGAACGGAGTAAGTGAAATCACAGTCACCCATGCCCGCAGCCTGCTGAGCGGCAAAGGCACCAAAATCCTGCCCTAAGCCTATGAAAAAAGATATCCGTACCCTTTTGAACGACGCCGTCCGCCTGCTCAGGGAGATGATAGCCATCCCCTCCCCTTCCTTTGAGGAAGAGAAGGTCAGCCAGCATGTTTCGGACTTTCTGACCGAGGCGGGAATAATGCATGTACGGCTCAGGAATAACATCATATCCGTCAACTCCGGATATTCTCCGGACAGAAAGACCCTCATGCTGTGCGCCCATTTAGACACAGTGCTCCCGGCCGAAGGTTACTCGTTCGACCCTTACCGGCCGTCCATCTCCGGCACCTGTCCGGAAGCCGCCTCCGTAGTGGCCGGGTTAGGCGCCAATGACGACGGAGCTTCCGCCGTAGCCATGATTGCCGCCATGCGGTATTTCTACAGTCTCCGGCTTCCGCTCAATCTCATGCTCGTGCTCAGCGCAGAGGAAGAGCGCTCCGGCTCCGGCGGCATGGAAGCGGTGTGTGCCGCTCTGAAGGAGGGACTGCTCTACGAAAATGGCCTGACCCTCCGCGCACCTGACTGGGCAATAGTCGGAGAGCCTACGGGAATGAAGGCGGCCATTGCAGAGCGCGGCCTTCTGGTACTCGACGGGACCGCCTCCGGAGAAAGCGGCCATGCTGCCAGGAACGAAGGGGTCAATGCCCTGTACATAGCCATAGACGACATCAACCGGATCAGAAACTTCCGTTTCGACAGGATATCCCCGCTGATGGGGAAGGTTCACGTCAATGTGACTCAGATAGAGGCAGGGACTGCGCACAACGTCATTCCGGACAGATGCTCCTTCGTCGTGGACATACGCCCCAACGGAGAATACACCAACTCTTCTATCCTGGACATGCTCCAGGGGGTATGCCTCAGCCGTCTGACCCCGCGGAATCTCCACAACAGGTCCTCCTCCACCAAGGCAGGATCCCCCCTGCTGTGGTGCGCCGCGGAACTCGGCATAGAGACATTCGTCTCCCCTACCGCCTCCGACTGGATCCGGCTTGACTGCGATGCGGTGAAGATGGGCCCGGGAGACTCGTCCAGATCGCACCGAAGGGACGAATACGTAACGGTCGGGGAGATAGAGGACGGAATAAGAACATACATACACTTTATCAGACATTTCCTTAAAATCACAGATTATGGCAACACTTTGGAGCAAAGGGGCTGAAGCTGCCGCCGCAGTGGAGAATTTCACGGTCGGGGACGACAGGGTCCTCGACCTTCGCCTCGCGAAATACGATGTACAGGGTTCCAAGGCCCACATCAGGATGCTGGAGAGCATCGGGCTGCTAACAGCCGGTGAACTGACGGCCCTCACATCAGGACTGAATGAAATTGAAAAGGACATCGATGCAGGGAGGTTCACCTTGGAGGACGATGTCGAGGACATACACTCACAGATAGAGCTTCTCCTTACCCGAAGACTGGGAGACATCGGGAAGAAGATACACTCGGGCCGGTCGAGGAACGACCAGGTGCTGGTGGACATCAAGCTCTTCCTCAAGGATGAGATCCTCCGCTTCCGCCAGCAGGTTCTGGATTTGTTTTCTACCCTCCAGAAACTCAGTGAGAAGCACAAGGACGTCCTCCTGCCGGGCTATACCCACGGACAGACGGCCATGCCCTCGTCCTTCGGCCTGTGGTTCGGAGCCTACGCGGAATCCCTGTCAGAGGACATGTACATGCTGCGCGGGGCGTACAGGGTGGCGGACCAGAACCCCCTCGGGTCCGCGGCCGGCTACGGCAGTTCCTTTCCCCTCGACCGGGAGATGACCACCAGGCTGCTGGGCTTCGGCAGCATGAACTATAATTCCGTCGCCGCCCAGATGAGCCGCGGACGGACAGAGCTGGCCGTAGCCGCCGCCATGGGTTCCATTGCCCTTACCCTCAACAAATTCGCCTCCGACTGCTGCCTGTACATGTGCCCCAATTTCGGATTCATCTCCTTCCCGGCCGAACTCACCACCGGGTCCAGCATCATGCCCCACAAGAAGAATCCCGATGTCTGGGAAATCATCCGCGGCAACTGCAACCGCATCATGTCCTGCTGGACCCAGACGGCCATGCTGTGCAGCAACATGCCCCACGGCTACCACCGCGACTTCCAGCTGCTCAAGGACATCCTCTTCCCTGCCCTGAGCCTGCTGCACAGCTGCCTGGAGATGACCATATATATGCTCGGGCACATCACCGTCAACACGCACATCATGGACACCCCGCTCTACGACTGCCTGTTCACTGTCGAGGAGGTCAACCGCAGAGTCCTCTCCGGCACCCCCTTCCGCGACGCCTACAAAGCCGTCGGTCAGGAAGTCAGCTCCGGCACCTTCAAGGCAGACCGCACCCTCCGCCACACCCACACCGGCAGCATCGGCAACCTCGCCACCGACCGCATCGCCGCCAAAATGGCCGCGGCCGCCGACTTCACCCGCTGACCCCGCAGGCGCCCAAAAAACACAAGCGGGACAACCGGCATAGCTCCGGTCGTCCCGCTGAATTTCTTATTGCCTGTCGCGCAGGGAATCTTAGTACTCGTCCTCGTTGAAGAAGAAGTCCTCCTTGCTGGGATAGTCGGGCCAGATTTCCTCTATGCTTTCGTATACTTCCCCGTCGTCCTCAAGGTCCTCCAGGTTCTCGATAACCTCGAGGGGTGCGCCGGAACGGGTGGCATAGTCGATCAGTTCGTCTTTGGTTGCAGGCCAGGGAGCGTCTTCGAGCTTCGAGGCCAATTCAAGTGTCCAATACATAGCGTCTTGTACTTTAAATGTTTTCTTTGTTGATTTTTGGGCGGCAAATATAAACAAAATAATTCTACTCGGTCCAAAAATCTTCGGGAATGTTACTTGCACAGCACTGATAGCGGCCGAGAGTGAAAAGCAGGTCCGACAGACGGTTGAGATACCGTATCACGTCCTGCACGTCCGGCCTGTGGTCGCCCAAGGCCACGCATGAGCGCTCGCTGCGGCGGCACACGCATCTGGCAATATGACAATGTGCGGCAGCGGCAGGTCCCGCCGGCAGGACAAATGACTTCATGGGAGGCATCAGGGCGCTCAGACGGTCTATCTCCTCCTCAAGGGTACGGATCTCCTCGTATGGAAACGGAGTCAGGCGCGGATTCTCCACCTCCGAGGCTATATGGGCCGAACCGGTCATCAGGACGGCCTGCACCCTGCGCAGGAAAGCATCGCTCTGAGGAATCTCACAGCGCAGCAGGCCTATATAGGAGATAAGCTCGTCCATATCCCCGTAGGCGCATACTCTAAGGGAGGCCTTTGATACTCTCTTGCCTCCCACCAGGGAGGTCTCACCGGAATCGCCGGTTTTGGTGTAAATTTTCATACTATTGTCAATTAAAGGTTTTAGTATAGTCCTTGTTTTCCATATCCGACTCCACCCTTCCGTCCCTGAGTCTGATAATCCGGCGGGCATAGGCCGCTATATCCTCCTCATGAGTAACCACTATCACCGTATTGCCCCGGCTGTGAATCTCCTCGAACAGCCGCATTATCTCTATGGAGGTATGGGTGTCAAGATTGCCGGTAGGCTCGTCCGCCAGGATAATGGAAGGATCGTTGATAAGAGCCCTGGCCAGAGCCACCCTCTGCTTCTGACCGCCGGACAGCTCGTTGGGCTTGTGGTCCATCCGTTCCGACAGGGCGACACTCTCCAGGGCTGCCGCCGCCCTCTCCATGCGCTCCCTGGCAGGCACTCCCGCATACACCATCGGCAATGCGACGTTCTCCAGGGCATTGTACCTGGGAAGCAGGTTGAAGGACTGGAAGACAAAACCTATCTCGCGGTTGCGGACATCAGCCAGTTCACCATCCTCCATCTCGCTTACATCCACCCCATTGAGGATGTAATGGCCGCTGCTGGGGGAATCCAGGCAGCCCAGGATGTTCATAAGTGTGGACTTTCCCGAGCCCGAAGGGCCCATAATTGCTACGTACTCGTTTTGGTAAACAGAAAGCGAGACCCCGTCCAAAGCTCTCACCTCCTGATTCCCGACCCGGTATATCCTGCGGATATCCTCGAGTCTGATAATCCCGCTTGCTTTCTCCATATCGTAGAATTTTAATGATTCCGGATTCGAATGTAATAATTTATTGGCAGTCTACAACATTTTCCTTAATATTGCGCCTCAAAATTTTTACCGAAATGGCATTCAAGAAAATAGAGGAGTACGATCCGCAGGCCACCAAAGAGCTTGCAGTACATTATAAAGAGGTTCTGCGTCTGCTAGGGGAAGACCCTGAGCGCGAAGGGTTGCTCAAGACCCCGGAAAGGGTTGCCAAGAGCATGCAGTTCCTGACCCAGGGCTACCACATGGACGGAGCGGAGATTCTACGCTCGGCCATGTTCAAGGAAGATTACCGTCAGATGGTGGTGGTCAAGGACATAGAGCTTTACTCCATGTGCGAGCATCACCTGCTGCCTTTCTACGGCAAGGCTCATGTGGCATATATCCCCAACGGATATATCACCGGGCTCAGCAAGATTGCCCGCGTCGTAGAGTGCTACGCCCGCCGCCTTCAGGTCCAGGAGCGTCTCACCGTCCAGATACGCGACTGCATCCAGAACACCCTGCATCCTCTCGGAGTGGGCGTGGTCATCGAGGCCTCTCACATGTGCATGCAGATCCGCGGAGTCCAGAAGCAGAACTCCATCACCACCACCTCGGCTTTCACCGGCGGTTTCCTCAAGGACGAGCGCACCAGAAGTGAATTCATGCGGCTGATCGGAGTATCACTGCATTAGTCACACAGTAAGCCTGAAAGAAATATAAAGCAACGAGAAAAGACTAGCCGCCCTCGGCTCTAGAGGGAGGGGCCCGCCACGCAGTGGTGGGAGGGCCTGGTCTTTTCGACTGCTTTATATTTCTTTCAAACCGAGTTCAGAGGCTTTTTCGCGCATGAGGGCGAGCGCGGCGTCACGGTCGTTAGGAATACGGCCGTCGAGGATGGCGTCCTTGATGTAATCCTTGATGACGCCGATTTCGCGGCAGGGAGGGATTCCGTAGGTCTGCATGATCATCTCGCCCGTCACGGGAGGCTGGAAATTACGTATGCGGTCCTTCTCCTCGACCTCCTGCAGCTTGCGGCGCACCAGCTGGAAATTGGCCAGATGCCGGGCCACCGTCCTGTCATTCTTCGATGTGATGTCCGCCTCGCAGAGGGTCATCAGATCGTCGATGTCATCCCCCGCGTCGAAAAGCAGACGGCGCACCGCCGAATCCGTCACCTCCTCCTGAACCAGGGCAATCGGCCTCAGATGCAGGAACACCAGTTTCTGCACATACTTCATCTTCTCGTTCAGCGGCATACGGAGATACTTGAACACCTCGTAGACCATCTTCGCTCCCACCACCTCGTGTCCGTGAAAAGTCCAGCCGGTGCCCTTCTCGTAGCGCTTCGTGGCCGGCTTGCCGATATCGTGCAGCAGGGCGGCCCACCTCAGCCATAGATTACCGGTATGCGGCACGATATTGTCCACCACCTGAAGGGTATGACGGTAGTTGTCCTTATGCCCGCGCCCCTCCTGCGTCTCCACCCCCTTGAGGGCGCTGATAACCGGCAGGATCAGTTCCAGCAGCGTTGTCCGGTCCATCAGGTCGAATCCGACCGAAGGCTTCGGCGACATCAGTATCTTGTGCAGTTCCTCACTCACCCGTTCCGGGGACAGGATCGACATCCTTCCCCTGTTGCGCTGTATGGACTCCAGAGCCTCGGGTACAATGGTAAATCCCAGCTGCGTCGCAAAGCGGATGGCCCTCACCATCCTCAGCGGATCGTCGGAAAAAGTGGCATCAGGGTCCAACGGAGTACGGATCAATCCGTTGCGCAGGTCATCCAGTCCGTTGAAAGGATCGTAGACAGTTCCCATGTCTTCCTGCTGCAGGGAAAATGAAAGGGCGTTGATCGTAAAGTCGCGGCGGAGCTGGTCGTCCCTCAAGGTTCCGCGGCTCACGCTTGGCTTGCGCGAGTCGCTCGAGTAGGACTCCTTCCGCGCCCCCACGAACTCCACTTCCTCCCCTTCGGAGGAATGTATCATCGCAGTCCCGAAACGGGCAAATATAGCCACATGCGAGCCGGTCCTCTCCCCCACCCTGCGGGCCAGAGCCGGACCGTCCCCTTCCACCACCACGTCTATATCCTTGCTGTGCCGTCCCAGAATCTGGTCCCGGACATAGCCTCCTATCACATAGGCGCGGACCCCCATCCTGCGGGCCTCCTCGGATATGATTCCGAATATCGGTT
Organism: uncultured Alistipes sp.; assembly: GCA_900550465.1. Classification (GTDB taxonomy): domain Bacteria; phylum Bacteroidota; class Bacteroidia; order Bacteroidales; family UBA932; genus Coprenecus. The sequence continues at coordinate 19,467 of URSC01000013.1, read as the reverse complement.
TTGAACAGTCGAGTATCATCTTAAATCTTTATATCCGGTATTTGCGGCAGGAACCTGTATTCCGGGCCGTCTCCGGTCCTCTCGCAGAAATACATTTTCTCACCGTTGGTAAACATCATATACTTCACGTTCAGGACACGGTTGTAGCGTATACCCTGCTCTATCACCTCCCTGTCAATCCTCACCCCCGGAGCCTTGCACTCCACCAGCAGCAGCGGGGCGGCATCCCTGCCGAAGACCACGATATCGGCCCTGTACTGCCTGCCGTTGTACTGAAAGGCATATTCCGAAGCCATCATCACCAGCGGAATCCCCAGCTGACCATGCAGCCAGGATATAACATCCTGACGCACCTGCTCTTCCGGAGTCAGGGCGACCTCTATCCTGCGCAGGGGGTCGAAAATAGTGTCCATAGCCTGCAAAGTTAATGATAAAATACTAATTTTGCAGTCATGGCCAGAATAGACACAGCCGGACAGTACGAAAGCCTGCGCAAGGAGATAGAATCAGGCGACTTCAAGCCCGTGTACATACTCATGGGTGAGGAACCGTTCTACCCGGAAAGGCTGTGCAGCCTGATCATGGACAAAGCGCTGCTGCCGCATGAAAGGGACTTCAACCAGACGGTACTCTATGGAGCAGACACCACGGCTGAAGAGATTGTCTCAGTATGTGAGAGGTATCCCATGATGGCCGAGAGAACCCTGGTTGTAGTACGCGAGGCCCAAGCCTTGAAGAAGCCCGAGGGACTCGGGATATACCTGGACCACATATCCCCCACCACTGTTCTCGTCCTGCTCTTCTCCGGCAAGAACATGGACAAGCGTACCTCATTCTACAAGAAAGCCACCAAGTCCTGCGTCATCTTTGAGTCGGCCAAGATCCGCGAGGAGGCCATGCCCCGCTGGATAGAGTCCTGGTTCAGGAGCATCGGACGGGGTATAGAGCCTCAGGGGGCCATGCTTCTGGCCGAATATGCCGGCAACGACCTCCGCAAAATCTCGATAGAGGCCGACAAGCTGCTCAAAGCCGTACCCGAATCTCAGAAAACGATAACAGCTGCAGACATAGAGCAGAACGTAGGCATCAGCCGGGAGTTCAACACCGGAGAACTCACTTCAGCCCTGGCTGTCCGCGACGGAGACAAGGCTTTCCGGATAGCCTGGTTCTTCGGAGAATCCCCCCGCCAGTATCCCCTGCAGATGACACTCGGCTTCCTGTTTTTCTTCTTCTCCAAGGTGGAAATGATCCACGCCATAATGCTCCGCGACAGGATATCCGCCAAGGACGCAGCTTCCAAAGCCGGAGTCTACTACAGTTACGCCGGTCCCTATCTGTCCGCTGTCAAGAATTACAACCTGCGGCGTACCATGCGCGTCATATCATGGATCAGGGAGTGCGACTGGCTCAGCAAAAGCAACTCCGGAGGCAATGCCGCAGAAGGAGAACTTCTGACGGGACTTATCGGAAGGATACTGTCAGCCTGAAGCAGTCCTCTTCGGCTTTACGGAATGTCTGCAGGTAAGATGACGGTAATCACTGCCGGTAACCCTGACTAACTGCCTGTCCATGCCCTTCTTCGACTTGAAACCGTAGCTGCGGGCAAAGTCATCCGCATCAAGTCCCTTCAATGACCCGCATCTGCCGCTTCTGATATCCTTCAGCAGGTGTTCAAGCCGCATCCCGTTGACATAATCCCTGAATCCGGGAAAACGGGTTTTGACCGCACGGCAGACATAGACTCTGTTGGTCCCGGAATACCTGGCCACAGAACTGAGGGTCACCCAGGGATCCAGGTACAGCCTGTCCCTTTTCATCCTGCCGTCCACGCGCACGAATATTGCCTCCATGTCACTCATTCTCATGCCCTGCCTTGTCTTTACGGTTCTTCATATCCCGGCACCACTCTCCGGGAGTATATCCTGTATTGAGTTTGAAGGCACTGGTGAACGAGGCGTTGTTGTTGAATCCGCATTTCTCCCTCAGCTCACTCATGGATATATCGTTGTTCTCATGAAATATCCTTATGGCCTCCTTGACCCTGAAATAATTGACCAGTTCACGGAAATTCTTGTTCATCTCCACATTGATGGTCTTGGAGAGATAGGTCTTATTGGTATACAGCCTCATAGCCACCTCCTCCATCGAAAGGTTCTTGGACAGGTACGGCTTCTCGCTTTCGAAATATCCCAGCAGCCGTTCTTTAAGAGACACCTGGACAGTTCCGGGCTGTCCTCCTGTATCTTCTTCCTTACCTGCATCAGTCACCATGACAGGAACTTCATGCTGCCGGTTCTCCGTTCCACAGAAGACATATGCCACCAGACTGATATGCCGGTGCACGGCTACTGCTATGGTCGAGTGCACTATCGCGAATCCTACCGTGGCAATAAAGTAGTCCAGCACGGGATGAAGATGGAATGAATACATGAGGAACAGGATGTTGTACACGACGAAAGCCATTCCGTGAGCGACCAGTTCACGGCCAAGAGCCTGTCTGTTCTCCTCTTCTGAACTGAACGCATACATTATCCCGTAACGGGCACAGAGCAGGAAAGCGAGGATATTAACGAATATCGCCCCGCGGCACAGCACACTGCGGGAAGCCGCATTATACCCGGCATACGTAAGCGCATCGGAAACCAGAAGAACGGACACCGAGAATGCAGCGCACACATAGAACTGCATCCAAGTCCTCCCGTTGAACAGAGTACGCCGCATAAGCATGCAGGGCACCGCTGACGACATGAGGTACAGTTTGAGAATCGTCTGGTCCAGCGCGTCGTATCCGTCATCCCCTGCATCCAGTATGTATACGGGAATACCTGAAATAAAGCACAGGGCAATAAGAAATAATAACACCGTGTAGTCCCTTCTTATAAGAAGCACGGCTCTGTCGGCATGCCCGGACTCCCGTCTGAAACCTGAAGCCAGATATACTGCAAGCGACAGGTAGACCAGTGACGGTACCAGGCAGATAGTAGGAATAAAAAAAGTCTCCATCTTTTCATTGAGGTTAGTTGCCTCAAAATTACGATGGAGACTCCTCGAAATTTAAAACTTAAAAAAGCATAAACAGAAATACCTGTTTTTATAATTTCTTAACTTTCTTTTTTTCTTTAATCACGTCAAAACCCTGGCCGTACACGCCCATGACGTTGCCCATGGATATAAACGCCTGACGGTCTATCTGCTTGATCATGGAGAGCAGGTAGTTGGCCTCGACCTTGCGGACCATCACCAGAAGCACCTTCTCACTGTTCTTGGTGTACCAGCCCTGGGCATCCAGGACAGTAACTCCGCGGTGCATGGAGCCGGATATCATATCCGCGATCTCCTGATACTGTTTGGAGAAGATGAACAGCTGGACAGACTGCTTGTTGCCGGCTACCGAAAGGTCCACTACGAAACTGCAGGATGCCACCAGCAGATATCCGTACATGATTCCGGCGAGCCTCTCTCCGAAGTTGAGGTCGGAGGGCAGGAAGATGGACGAGCCGACGATGAAGATATCGCACAGCAGAATGATGCGTCCGGGAGGGATATTCCTGTACTTGCTGATGATAAGAGCTATCACGTCTGTTCCGGCTGTACTGCCGCCGCGACTGAAAGCCATGCCGATACCCAGACCGGACATCGCACCTCCGATAAGGGAGCACAGCAGCTTGCCGTTGGCCACTGCCAACTCGTCAATGAAGTCCTGCGGTATCACCTCCGGCAGAATGCGGAAGAGCAGGGACGCCATGAACACAGCATACACTGTCTTGGCTCCGAAAGCCTTTCCGAGGGTCTTGATACCTATGATCAGCAGCACCAGGTTGACGGCGAAGAAGGTGTAGCTGACAGGTATAGCACCGTTGGTGGCATACTGGACGATGGCACCGATACCGGATACTCCTCCACCGACGATACCGTTGGGGATGATAAAGATACTCCATCCTGCGGTATAGCAGAGAAGACCCAGGGTAATGATCAGGTAGTCATTTACGACTGAGAGGACTTTTCTTGTCCTTGTAGTTGTTTTTGTTTGCGTTTCCATTCTATTTTCTCTGGTCCTTTTAATTCATCGAATCCCCTTCCATATACGCTCATGGTCGAGGTAACTGACATAAATGCTGAACGGTCATGGTTCTTGACGATCTTGTTGATCTCGTTCAGCTGATGCTTGCGGGCGATGACCACCAGCACCTGATGCGCCTCCTTGGTATACCAGCCGATGCCCTCGAAGGCCGTGACGCCCCTCTTCAACTGGTTGATCAGCGCATCCGCTATCTCATTGTACTTCTGCGAGAATATCATGACCTGCACTGACTGCTTGCTGCCGGTCAGCAGCAGATCCACTCCCTGCGAGAAGGCGATTACCTGCATATAGCCGTACACCACGTCCGACAGCGTCTTTCCCGGAAGCAGGAGCACGGAGCCTACGATAACCAGATCGCAGAAAAGGTAAACCCTGCCCGGAGATATCTCCCGGTATTTGGACAGGATGAGGGCGATGATGTCGGTACCGCCGGTACTTCCGCCCTGATTGAATATCATGACAATACCTATCGCACCTATGAAGCCTCCAAGGAGACCGTTCAGGAAAGGTTCCTCAATGGTTGACACCCACGGAATCAGGTCCGGCAGCACCTGCAGGAGGACCGAGTTCAGAAGGATACAGTATATCGTCTTGAATCCGAATCCGCGGCCCAGGATGAGGAAGCCCAGGACTATCAGGATTACGTTGACCGACAGATAAGTGACAGACACCGGTATCAGACCGCCCGTCGCATAGTTGACGAATGTAGCCAGACCCGGAATCGCACCGCCCACTATTCCCTTGGGAATCAGGAACGATGTCCAGCTGAAACAGTACATTGCCAGTCCCAGCGTTATGATCACATATTCCTTGAAAGTGATCAGAATCTTTCTTGTCGTCTGATTCATGTCAGAATACTACATTGATAATCTTTGACGGTACTACTATGATTTTCTTGACCGGCTTTCCGCCGAGATACTTCTCCGTATTGGGAGAGGCGAGTACGGCCGCCTCGGCGTCCTTGGGATCCACGGACTTGGGCAGCTCGAGTTTGAAACGCATCTTGCCGTTGAACGAGACAGGATACTCGAAGGTGTTCTCCACGGTATAGCTCTCCACGTACTCGGGGAACGCCGCACATGACACCGAGGTATCGTGTCCGAGCCTGTTCCAGAGTTCCTCGCAGATATGGGGCGCGAAAGGAGAGAGCAGTATCACCATGGGTTCCAGAATCTCCCGGCTGGTACAGCCCAGTTCCGTCAGTTCATTGACTGCGATCATGAAGGCGCTCACTGAGGTGTTCATCGAGAAGTTCTCTATATCGGTGGAGACCTTGTGTATCAGCTTGTGCAGCACCTTGAGCCCGGCGGCTGACGCCTTGGTGTCCGTAAACAGGGCCCCGTCCTTGCCGTAGTACAGGCGCCAGAACTTCCTGAGGAAGCGGTGGACACCGTCGATGCCCTTGGTATCCCAGGGCTTGGACTGCTCCACGGGACCGAGGAACATCTCGTACAGCCTGAGAGTGTCGGCACCGTAAGTGTCGCAGACGTTGTCGGGATTGACCACATTGAACATCGACTTGCTCATCTTCTCTATGGCCCAGCCGCAGATATACTCCCCGTCCTCGAGGATGAATTCGGCAGTCGCGTAGTCGGGCATCCATTTCCGGAAGGCCTCCGTATCCAGCCGGTCATTGTGCACGATGTTTACATCCACGTGTATCTCGGTCGTGTCGTACTGGTCCTTCAGACCGCAGGACACGAAGGTGTTCGTACCCTTGATACGGTAAACGAAGTTGGAGCGGCCCTGGATCATGCCCTGATTGACCAGCTTGCGGAAAGGCTCCTTCTCGCACACATATCCCAGGTCATAGAGGAACTTGTTCCAGAACCTGGAATAGATCAGATGGCCGGTGGCATGCTCGGTACCTCCGACATAGAGGTCCACGTTCCTCCAGTATTCGTCCTTGGCGCGGTCCACGAGGGCCGAGTCATTGTGAGGGTCCATATAGCGCAGGTAGTAGGCGCTGCTGCCGGCAAATCCGGGCATCGTGCTCTTCTCTATAGGCCAGCCCTGATACTCCCATCCGGCGGCACGCGCGAGGGGCGGCTCTCCGCTCTCGGTCGGCAGGTACTTGTCCACCTCGGGCAGGGTCAGCGGAAGTTCGGAAAAATCCATGGGTGTAGCCGTTCCGTCCTTATAATATATAGGGAAAGGCTCCCCCCAGTATCTCTGACGGGAGAATATGGCATCGCGGAGCCTGTAGTTGACCTTCCTGTGGCCGATACCCATCTCCTCCACCTTGCGGATAGCGGCGGGAATGGCCTCCTTGACCGTCATCCCGTTGAGGAAGCCGGAGTTGCACATCACGCCGTCCTTGGCGTCAAAGCTCTCCTGAGAGACATCGCAGCCTTCGATAAGGGGACGTATGGGCAGATTGAAATGACGGGCAAATGCGTAGTCCCTGCTGTCATGGGCAGGTACCGCCATGATGGCGCCTGTACCGTAACCGGCCAGGACGTACTCTGAAATCCAGACAGGAACCTTCTCCCCGGTCAGAGGGTTCTCGGCATACGAGCCGCTGAACACACCGGTAACCTGGCGGGTCTCGGCTATCCTCTCGCGCTCGGTCTTCCTGGCGGCGGCGGCCAGGTACTCATCCACCTGCGCCTTCTGCTCAGGGGTGGTCAGGCGGGCCACCCACTCGCTCTCGGGAGCCAGCACCATGAAGGTGACTCCGAAGACAGTGTCGGCACGGGTAGTGAAAATGGTCATGTCGTAGGTCTGCTCTCCGTTGGAGACCTTGAATATCATCTCGGCACCCTCCGAGCGGCCTATCCAGTTGCGCTGCATCTCCTTCAGGGAGTCGCTCCACTCCAGTCCGTCCAGGTCCTCCAGGAGCCTGGGGGCGTATGCGGACACACGCAGTTGCCACTGCTGCATCTTCTTCTGTATCACGGGATATCCTCCGCGGACGGAAAGGCCCTCCTTGACCTCGTCGTTGGCCAGGACGGTACCGAGCTGAGGACACCAGTTGACCGATGTCTCGCCCAGGTAGGCTATGCGGTAATTCATCAGGACCTCCGCGCGGCGCCTCTCATCCATGGAGTTCCATTCGGCTGCGGAGAAATGCAGTTCCCTGGAACATGCGGCGTCTACGCCCTCTGAGCCGCTGACCGCAAAATGAGCTTCCAGTTCCTCTATCGGACGGGCCTTCTGCGCAGTATTGTCATACCAGCTGCCGAACATCTTGAGGAAGGCCCACTGAGTCCATTTGTAATAGGCCGGATCGCAGGTGCGCACCTCCCTCGACCAGTCGAAGGAGAAACCGATACGGTTCAGCTGCTGCTTGTACCGGGCGATGTTTTCCTCGGTGGTCCTGGCCGGATGGCGGCCGGTCTGTATGGCATACTGCTCCGCCGGCAGGCCGAAGGCGTCGAATCCCATGGGATGCAGGACATTGTACCCGCAGAGACGCTTGTAGCGGCTGTAGATGTCACTTGCTATATAACCCAGTGGATGCCCTACATGCAGCCCCGCTCCGGACGGATAGGGAAACATGTCCAGCACGTAGAACTTGGGCCTGCTCTCATCCTCAGTGACCTGGAATGTTCTGTGCTGAGCCCAGAACTCCTGCCACTTTTTCTCTATTTCCGAAAAATTGTAATCTGTCGACATATATTGCAATCTTATTTTTTCTGCCTTAATCTGAACTCTACCGGTACAGAGTACTTTACTCTTACCTTCTCTCCTCCCAGCACTCCGGGTTTCCATTTGGGAGAGGCCGATATCACCCGGACAGCCTCATCCTCCAGATACTGATCATTGCCACGGACAGCCCTTACATTAGTCACGCTGCCGTCCTTCTCCACCACGAACTCTACCGTCACTGTTCCTGATATACCCTGATTCAAAGGAATCTCAGGATAACGCAGGTACGTATATACCCACTCATTGAGGAATGTCCCCGCATCCCCCTTGAAAAACTGCGGAGGGGTATCCACCTCATAGGGCGAATAGACCCTTTCTCCGTCATTGCCTTCCACACCAGTCCGGGCACCGCTTCCCTCTTCAACTGCCAGCGGCCTGCTGACCATCTCTTCCAGATTTGCCGCCTCACGGATAAAATGATAAACAAAATCGCAGATATAGTCCATCATCTCATAATCCAGCTGCGGAGCCGTATCCCGGACAGTCCTGTTGTTCCTGTCCGGACCTGCAGTCAACAGCATTACCGGTATATTCTTCTCGTAGAACGGCAGATAGTCACCTGCCGGCATCACCCCTTCTCCCGCTGACGGCACGTAGAACGCTCCTACCTGAGAAATACCGTAGACGAGACTGTTGATTTCGGGATTGGGAACTCCAGTATAGTAAGTAAACCGGCTGCCGGGGTCGGAACGGCCTATTGACCTGAGGTCCATCATCATGGACACACTGTCAATATCCGGGAAAGCCCTGTTGGCAAAATACCATGACCCCGCCATGCCCTCCTCCTTCGCTCCGAAGCCTACAAAGACCACAGAACGGCGGAAGAAAAAGGAGGAAGAGGCCACACGCCTGGCCACTTCTATAACTGCAGCAATCCCGGAAGCGTTGTCGTTCGCTCCCGGGAATATCTGACGTACCGGTCTGCCGTCCACAGTCAGGATATTGGTGCCGATATGATCGAGATTGGCCCCGATCACTATATACTGATTCCTGAGTATTGAATCATATCCTTCGACAATCCCGACTATATTGCGGGAAAATACCGTATCACCCTCCGAGACTATGGAGAAATCCTGTCCTGACCTTGGGCTGAGCATCGTTACTCCCGCCTCGTAGAGACAGTCATACATGTACTCAGCCGCAGCCATCTCTCCTGGAGAGCCGGCCATGCGGCCCTCCAATGAGACGGATGACAGATATGTGACGTGGTCTTCCAGCCTCTCAGCCGTTTCAGGCAGACCCTGTCCGTACTGGGCACAGGCAACTGCGGCAACGGTCATGAAGGCGATTACGGAGGCAGCCCGCTTCACTTTAAACGCTTATTACTTGGCCTTGTAGAAAGGAATCTTCACCACCTTGGCCTTGAGCAGTCTGTTGCGGACCTTGATGTATATCTCGGTGTCCACCTTGTTGTAAGGTGTGTTGACATAACCCATACCGATGGGGATATTCAGCGAGGGAGACATGGTTCCGGATGTCACGTGGCCGATGGCGTTGCCCTCAGCGTCGCAGATCTCATAGCCGTGACGGGGAACACCGCGGTCGATAAGCTCGAAGCCCACCAGCTTGCGCTTGAGGCCCTCGGCCTTCTGCTGGAGCAGATAGTCCCTGTCGATGAAGTCGCCCTTGGTGTCGGTGAACTTGGTAATCCAACCCAGACCGGCCTCCAGAGGAGAGGTGGTGTCGTCGATATCGTTGCCGTAGAGGCAGAAGCCCATCTCAAGTCTCAGAGTGTCACGGGCACCCAGTCCGATAGGCTTGATGCCGAACTCGGCGCCTGCCTCGAAAACAGCGTCCCAGAGCTTGTCGGCGTCCTCGTTGGCTGCGTAGATCTCACATCCGCCGGCACCTGTATATCCGGTGATGGAGAAGATAACGCTGACACCGCCGAGCATCACTTTCTTGAATGTGTAGTACTCCATGCTCATCAGATCCTGGTCACAGAGTTTCTGCATGGCCTGCACTGCCTTGGGGCCCTGGACTGCCAGCTGGCAGATCTCGTCGGAGGCATTGTAGAGCTCCTTGCCGGGGGTAATGCCGAACTTGGGAGCAATGGCGCAGAGATGATTCCAGTCCTTCTCGATATTGGCGGCATTGACTACCAGGAGATATGTCTGGCCGTCGATGCAGTATGTCAGGAAGTCATCCACGATACCGCCCTTTCCGTTGGGGAAGCAGTCGTACTGAATCTTGCCGGGATAGAGGACAGAGGCATCATTGGATGACACATACTGTACGAATGCGAGAGCATTGGGTCCCTTGACCCAGAACTCTCCCATGTGAGAAACATCGAAGACACCTACGCCTTCGCGCACTGTCTTGTGCTCCTCGTTGATACCTACATATTCCACCGGCATGTTATAACCGGCGAAGGGCACCATCTTGGCACCCAAAGCGATGTGCTTCTGAGTAAAAGCTGTGGTTTTCATAAAGCGGTTATTGTTCGTTATGGTTGAGTTGATGTTTATTTGGATTTCCTGGCATGCAGGTTCTGGCGGATGTCGTAGATCCATACGTCCTCAGGGCAGAACTCATACTCCATGACATCGTTCATGGCCTTGAGAGCTTCCCTGTAGTCATTGTATGCAGCCACTGAAACTACCTCAAAACCGTTGTTGAAGAGGATAACCCTGGGAGTGTAGCCGTTCTTCTCCAGAAGAGCGTACATCTTCTCAGCATTGCCCTCTACCTTAAAACTGCCGAGGATAACATGATACCTTCCGGCACTCTCGTCCAGCAGGTTCTTATTCTCCTCCGCCGCTTTCGCCTGCTCAAGTGCAAGCGCCTTGGCCCTGTTGATAGAATCCAGCTGTCTCTGCTTGCGCGCCTGCTCCACTGCCTCGCGCTTCATCTGCTCGAGTTCCTTGGAGGTGGGCTTGCCTACCAGTGAACGGAAAAAGTCGCAGCCGGTCACCAGCATTAGGGCGACCAACAAGGTAGAAATTAGTCTAAAAGCTTTCATTACTGACAATTATTAAGTTTTACCATTTCAATATATCCAACAAAAGTACTCAAATAATAGCATTGCCGCAAAAAAAAATGTATATTTACCGCGTAAATTTAAAAATTGTCGGATGGATAATAGTCTAAAGCATTTTTTCGGCAGTCTGAGAGACCATATCGGCAACATCGTCAACCTCAACGAACACATCGATACCGATAAAGCCTCACAGTATATCCGCAGCAACATAGAGTTCAAGGGACCGAACGCATACATCCTGGCCTTCGCCATCGTAATAGCGTCCGTAGGCCTCAATACCAACTCCATACCCGTCATCATCGGAGCCATGCTCGTATCCCCCCTCATGGGTCCTATCTTCGGCATAGGCTACGGTCTCGGAACCAACGATACGTCCTTCATCAAGACCGCTTTCAAGAATCTGCTGATAATGGTCGTCATCAGTATCCTGGCCTCCAGCATATACTTCCTGGTATCACCTCTGGAGCTGGAGAACCCGACTGAACTTCTGGCCCGCACCAACCCTACCATATACGACGTACTGATAGCACTTTTCGGAGGTTTTGCAGGCATCATAGAGATCAGCCGCAAGGACAAGGGCACTGTAATCTCAGGTGTAGCCATAGCCACAGCACTCATGCCTCCGCTCTGCACAGCGGGTTTCGGACTGGCCTCGGGAAGCCTGAAATACTTTGCCGGAGCGATGTACCTGTTCTTCATCAACAGTATCTTCATTGCGATAGCCACTTTCCTGACGGTCAAGTACCTCAAGTTTCCCATGGCTACATTCACCGACCCGGCCAGAAAGAAGAGAGTCAGCCGCTGGGTAGCCGCGTTGACCATAATTATCGTTGCGCCCAGCGTCTACTCAGCCGTCATCATGATCAGGGAGAACAACTTCAACCACACTGCCAAGGAATTCATCGCCGAGAACAAGGAAATGGCCCGCAGCTACATCTACGACTACGACATCTACTCCCACAGCAAACCGCCCAAACTGGAACTGTTCATTGCCGGAGAGGCCCTGGGACAAGACCAGCTCAGCTCCCTTTACCGCTCCGCCCATGATTTCGGCCTGACCGACGACCAGCTCATCATCACCCAGAGGGCCGCCACAGACCAGAACGAGATGACCGACAGAGTGGCCATCCAGAGCATCTACGAGCGCAGCGACCAGGAGATACAGAAGCGCGAGCAGATCATCTCCGACATGAGGAAAGAACTTCAGGCATATCAGGCCAAGGAACTGCCGTACGAGCAGATAACCAACGAGCTGATGGCCCAGTACCCGTCCCTGTCCGACGTCACTCTCACACGCGGATACTCCATCAGCACCGACTCCCTTGGAAGGACAGAGGAGATCATCATCATACTGAAGGCCGGACGCACCATATCCCAGGAGAATATGGAAAAACTCCGGAAGTGGCTCACCGTCCGCCTGGACTTCGAGAATGTCAAACTGTTGCAGCAGTAGCCGATGCCGTCCCTGAGCTTACTGCTGGCCATTGTCGACACCGTGTCGGTCCTCTTCCTGGGGGACATCATGCAGCACAGGCAGCAGCTTCATTCCGCGCTCATACCCGGCTCCGACACCCTCCAGTCCGCCTCTTATGACTACTCCTCCTATTTCCGCCACATACAGCCTATGATTGACGCGGCGGACTTCACCGTAGCCAACATGGAATTCTGCCTGGGAGGCCCTCCCTACACAGGATACCCCTCATTCTCAGCCCCCGAGTCCCTGGCAGAGGAGGCCGCTGACGCCGGAGTGGACCTCTTCCTGTGCGCCAACAACCACATCTGCGACAGAGGACGCCGCGGACTGGCCTCGTCCATTGACCGCTATGAGGCCCTAGGAGTTCCTTTCACCGGCATCTACAGGGACAGCCTGTCCGAGGCCTCGGCCAACCCCTTCATCACAGACATCGGCGGAGCCAGAGTGGCCTTCGTCAATTTCACCTACGGCACAAACGGAGTGAGCGTTCCTCCCCCCTTCATCGTCAATAAAATGGAGAGCGGCGCCGTCCGGGAGGCCATCCGCAGGGCACAGGAGGCCGGAGCAGACATCATCATAGCCCTGCCGCACTGGGGTCCCGAATACGTCACCGAGCCATCCGTCAGGCAGAAGGAATGGGCCGGAAGACTGCTGGAATGGGGAGCGGACGTCGTCATAGGGACTCACCCCCATGTAGTCCAGCGGGCCGAGCTGCCTGTGGTCTACTCACTGGGCAATCTCATTTCCAACATGAGCCGCCGCGACACCGAGCTCGGCCTGGCCTACCGCCTGGACATCGCCGTCACATTCTGGGGGCTGGCATACGTGGCCGGAGGAGAGGCACTGCCGCTGTGGTGCTCCCGCCCGGGCGGTTACGGGGAACAGTACACCGTACTCCCGGTCAAGGAATTTCTGAACAGGAAGGAGGAATTCCTCGGCGGCTGGAACTATGACAGGATGATAGAGACTTACAACCGACTGAAACCATTGTTTGAACAATAGAATATGACAGAAAAGACAATATCAATCGAGGGTCTTGACTCCGTGGACGTCTACGGGGTCAATGACCGGAAGCTGGACAGAATGAGACACTATTTCCCCGAAGTGAGGATAATCGCCCGGGGGACGGACATCAGGCTCGAGGGGCCGGACGAGCAGGTGGAGCTGCTCTCGCAGAGAATACAGGCCCTCACGGCCATCCTCCGCAGGGGAGGCGGGGTCAGCGACAGCGACCTGGAGAGAATGCTCGACTGGCAGACCTATCCCTCGGAGCTCGAGGAAAGGGAGCCGGCGCACAATGAGGAATACTACAACATCGTCTACGGCAATGAGGGCCGCATCGTTAAGGCCCGCACCCGCAACCAGCGCCGTCTGGTCGACGAGTACTACCGCAACGACCTCATCTTCGCCCTCGGCCCGGCAGGCACAGGTAAGACGTACACAGCCATCGCACTGGCTGTCAGGGCGTTGAAAAACAAGGAAGTAAAGAAACTGATACTCACCCGCCCGGCAGTGGAGGCCGGCGAGAGACTGGGATTCCTGCCCGGCGACATGAAGGAGAAGCTGGACCCTTACCTCCAGCCCCTGTACGATGCCCTGCACGACATGATCCATCCCCGCAAGCTGCAGATACTCATGGAGGAGGGCATCATTCAGATAGCGCCGCTGGCCTACATGAGGGGCCGCACCCTGGACAGCGCCTTCGTCATCCTGGACGAGGCCCAGAACACCTCCCTGGGACAGTTGAAGATGTTCCTGACCCGCATGGGCTGCAACGCCAAGTTCATCGTCACCGGTGACGCCACCCAGATAGACCTGCCCAATAAAAAAGACTCCGGGCTGATGCGCGGAGTCGATCTGGTACGGAATATAAAAGGTATTGCCGTTATCAATTTCGGGACAGAGGACATGGTGCGGCATCCGCTCGTCACCAAGATCATCAAGGCGTTCGACAAAGTCGAGGAGGCTTAGCGGGGCCTTTCTACCAACTTCCGCCGGCTCCGCCTCCACCGAATGAGCCGCCTCCGAAACCGCCGCCGAAGCCGCCGGAGAAACCGCCGCCTCCGCCGAAACCGCTGCCGCCGCGGCTGCCCCCCAGCATGGATGACCAGAATATCGCATCCGCCACCGAGGACGTACGGCTGCCGCCGCTGCTGATGTTCCTGGGGCCGTTGTTGCCGAAGAGTGCCCCGATTATTATCAGGACGAACAGCAGTCCGAAGACTATCATCGCTATCGAGCCGCCAGTGCCGATGGAGTCCTCATATTCCTTGTATGATATCTCTCCGGCCGCGAGCCGCATCAGTACATTCAGGGCCGCCGCCACACCACCTGTATAGTCATTCTCCCTGAAACGGGGAATCATCTCGTTCTCTACGATACGTTTGGCTATGGCATCCGGAATCGCCCCTTCCAGACCGTAACCCACCGCTATGTAGACCTGACCGGAGGAGCGGGAGGTCTTGGGCTTGACCAGCACCACCACCCCATTATCGAATTTATCCGAGCCTACGCCCCACTGCTCCCCTATTTCGTATGCGAACATAGCCGGCTCCATGCCGTCGAGGTCATCGACCGTCACCACTACGATACGGTTGGAAGTCGAGTCGGCGAAATCCACCAGCACCCGGTTCATATACTCCGCGTCGGAGCGGGAGAACACCCCCGCGAAGTCATTTACCGCCCTGGGCACGGAGGGCTTGGGGGGAATCTGTGCAGAAGCGCTCACCGTCAGCGCCAGGACTGCGGCGAGGAGCGGGATGGACCTGAATATTCTACTGATTGTCCTCATAGGAAATATCGTCCGGAAGTTCATTGACATCGTCTTTCTGATACGGGAAGAAAGCCTTGAGTTTCTCTCCCACCGCCAGCACCGCCCTGGACATACCGCCCGTGAAGTCCCCCGAGCGGAAATCCGCGGCCATGCCGTCCTTGACCTCGTTCCAGAAACCGGCGCCGACCTTCTCATTGATCCCCGAGTCCCCGATAATGGCGAACTTGTGGGACTTGAGGGCAAGGTAGATGAGCACTCCGTTGCGGTCCTTGGTCCGGAACATCCCCAGTTTTGAGAATACGTAGGCTGCCCGCAGGCAGGGGTCGCCCTTGCACACCTGCTCCAGGTGCACGCGGATCTCGCCGGAGGTATTCTTCTCCGCTGTCTGAATGGCCCTTACCAGGGCCTCCTTGCTCTCCTTCCTGAGCAGATCCCCGGCAGTCATCACTCGAAGCTGACTACGGGTGCCTGCTCGGCTCCCTCGGAAGCCTCGAAGTAACCCTTCTTCTCGAAGCCGAACATGCCGGCGAAGATGTTGTTGGGGAAGCGGCGGATGGTCACGTTGTAGTTGCGGGCCGCCTCGTTGAATTTCTGACGCTCGACGGTGATCCGGTTCTCGGTACCCTCAAGCTGGGCCTGGAGTTCCAGGAAGTTCTGGTTGGCCTTCAGGTCGGGGTAGCGCTCGACTGAGACGAGCAGACGTCCGATGGCGGTTCCGAGTTCATTCTGGGCACTCATGAAGCGGGCGAGCTCCTCCTCGGAAAGAGTGGAGGGGTCGACTGTAGCCTGAGTGGCCTTGGCCCTGGCCTCCACCACTGCCTCGAGAGTCGACGACTCATGCTCGGCGTAACCCTTGACCGTAGCCACGAGATTGGGAACCAGATCGGCCCTGCGCTGATAGACATTCTCCACCTGGGCCCATGCCTGGGAAACGGTCTCGTCCGTGCGCACCATGGAGTTATACATTCCTTTGATCCAGAAGAACAGGACCAGCACCACCGCCACGATGACGATGAGTATTACATAACCTTTTTTCATTTTCTATATCATTGTGATTATACAGTCTGTTTTGCTTACTGTTCCTGCGCCAGTCTGACACAGCGAACCGAGACACCGTAGCTTGTCTTGTCCGTATAGTAGACATCGAATGTATCGGTGTTGTAGTAAATGAAACGGTAGGGAACCATTCCGTTCTCCATCTCAGAAGAAGCCCACCACATACCGTAGGAGGCTATATTCTCGTACTCCCCGTAATTGTCCCTGGAGTTGCCTGTGGGGAAGCCGTTCCATCCGGCGGTGTTTGTGTGCAGGTTGTCGGGAGAATAGGGCCACATGGCCGATTCATTGACGGTTATGGGGGCGGACAGAACCTCTCCTATACCGTCCCAGTGATCATAGAAATCCACCTCTGTTTTACCCACCGCCAGGGCAAGGTCCTCCCAGTCCTCGACCGTGGGGACCGACCATCCTTCAGGACACGCTCCCTGAGGTCCTCCGCCAAGGCCGCTGCCGGACTCGCCGAGAGTGGCGTCCTGCCAGGAGTACAGGCGGCCGAATATCCTGTCAATCCCATCCGAGTCGTCATAAGGCCTGCCGAGAGTAAGGCCGTCATGCGCTCCGTCATACAGCAGGTTCTGGGTGAACCAGTCGAGGTTGCCGTAACGACGGTACTGGTAAACCTGTCCGTCACGCCTGTCCTTTATTGTATCCGTGCCCGGTGTCCATCCGGCCACGCCTCCCGCATCAGTGGTAATCACCTGTACAGATGAAGTGCGTGAACGCGAGTAATATTCGCCCGACTTGGAACGGGCATACGCCGTTATCGAATACAGCCCCGGCTCATCGGGCAGAGTCATGCTCACCGCCTGTCCCGTCAGTGTATCGGTATCCGTCCCGTCCAGCTCAATATCCGACGACACCCAGAAATACTCCAGGTCCGACCCGCTGGGCGTGGTAATACCTGAGACATACGACTCCACTTTCTGCCCCACCACTGCATAGGAGGGAAAATCAAAATTCAGATCACCGCTCATCGACAGTCTGTCATCATCTTCGTCCTTTTTACAGCCTGTCAGCATTACTGCCAGAAGCACCGGTAGGATGGCAAGTATTCTCAAACTCTTTCTATCCATTTTTCCTTTCAAATAAATTCAAGGTACAAATATGCATCAATTTTTCTTAGTTTTGCAAACTGAAAACAAATTTACTAAAATCATGCCATCTATGCGCCACTGCCTCCTTTTGATTGCCGCGACAGCTGTTCTGTCATCGGCTCTAAGTTCATGCAGCTCCCGTCCGGAATACCGCCGCATCGAGGGATTCGCCCAGGGCGGCACATTCCATATAATATATTCCGCGCCCGCGGCAGGGGTGGACGAGGACACCGTAATATCACTGGTATCCCGCCGTCTGCAGGACATAGACTTCTCAATCTCAGGCTACAATAAGGGCTCGCTCCTCTCCAGGTTCAACCGCGGGGAGAACATCGTTCCTGACAGGTATTTCCTCGAGCTGTTCGATATGTCCAGGAAACTGTGGGAGGAGACAGGGGGGCTGTTCGACGTGAGCGGAGGACCGCTGTTCGACTTCTGGGGATTCGGATTCAAGGACCCCTCCGGACTTGACAGCCTGCGGGATGACGCCCGCACAGCCCGCATAGTGGACTCCCTGCTGGAATTCACGGGCATGGACCTGCTGACTCTGGAAGAAGGCCGGATAATCAGGAAGGATCCCAGGGTACAGCTCAACTTCAACGCCATAGCCCAGGGCTATACCTGCGATGTGGTGGCGGACCTGCTGGACAGCCTAGGAGTGCAGGACTATCTGGTCGAGGTGGGCATGGAGATAGTCTGTAAGGGACTCAATCCTTCAGGCAAGCCGTGGAGAATCGGCATTGACGCACCGGTTGACGGTTCTCAGACAGCGGGAGAGAACGTACAGAAATTCCTGGACCTGACGGACTGCGGCATCACCACCTCAGGCAACTACCGCAAATATTTCATAGTGGACGGCAAGAAATACTCCCACTCCATCAACCCCGTGACCGGATATCCCGTACAGCACGACCTGCTGAGCGCCACCGTAATATCGACCGACACAGCCCGGGGCGGAGCCCTCTCCGACGCATACGCCACCTACTGCATGGTTCTGGGCAAGGATGCAGCAGCCAGGTTCATCGGCTCGCGCGGCGACCTGCGCGGATATCTCATCTACGACGGCGGAGTCATCGACATGCTCAAGGACGGCTCGGAAATCCACACTGCATACGGCCGGGTCGAGGAATATCCTCAGTTCGAATCCGGGCACATGAGTCCCCGTCAGGTCTACGTATGGCTGCCCGACGGATACTCCCCGCGTGAGAAATATCCGGTGCTGTACATGCACGACGGCCAGATGCTCTTCGACGACACATGGACATGGAACGGCCAGGAATGGCAGGTGGACGAAGTGATGGGAAGGCTTATCGCGGAAGGGACGATTCCGCCTGCGATAGTAGTAGGCGTCGCGCACGGGAACAACCGCTTCGGAGAATATTTTCCCGAGAAAGTGCTGGGATATCTGGACAGCGTACCGGCCGCCTCCGCGTCCGCTCAGGCACTTGACTACATGCTGTCCTTCTGCGACGTATATGAGGCCGACGAATACCTCCGTTTCCTGACCACGGAGCTCAAGCCCTTCATCGACTCCCGCTACTCCACCCTGCCCGACCGGGAGCACACCTTCATAGCCGGCTCCAGCATGGGCGGCCTCATCTCGATGTACGCCCTCTGCGAATACCCCGATGTATTCGGAGGAGCAGCCTGCATGTCCACCCACCTTCCCATGATCACCAGCGCCGACTACGCCAGGGCTGCGCACATCTCCCAGACAGTCTTCGACGCATTCCTGCGCTATCTTTCGGACCATCTTCCCGCCGCCGGCTCCCGCCTGCTCTACACCGACCGCGGCGACTCCACACTCGACGCCCTCTACCCTCCCTACCAGGACCGCCTCGACAGTCTCCTCACCTCCAGGGGCTGGACCGCCCCCTACTGGCAGACCCGCGTCTTCCCCGACGCAGCCCACACCGAGCACGACTGGGCCGCACGACTGCACGTTCCCGTCACATTCCTGCTGCAGTAGCACCACAGCGGCCCTATAACGGCACTGATTCCAGCATTCCACAGCACTTCAGCATCGGGAGCGCCGCAGCAAACAACATGCTTAATTATCAGCTCCTTGCCTAATCCTATCGCTCCCAAGACAAGGTTCTGAAGGCCCCTCGGGAGAAATCAGATTCGCTATACACCTATAAATCAACCCCTTTTCATCTCAAGCCTCTCCCGAAAACCAGATAAGATAAAGCGTAGCGTCACCTCTTCCCGACAAAAAAGGCTCCATGAAGGTGACCTACACAAATACCCGGAGCGAAGCGACTAAGCCTTCCCCCACGGGGAAGGTTTGGATGGGGGTAAAGCATAGCGTCACCTCTTCCCGACAAAAAAGGCTTCCATGACGCAAGCATCTTT
>URSC01000012.1 GCA_900550465.1 uncultured Alistipes sp. | reverse complement strand
CTCCCGCCCTGCTTCTGAGGGCCCGCCGCCGCAGGATACTGGCCGGCGGCAGGGCGGTGACAGTAGTGTCGGTCCCCTCCCGAAGGGGACGCAGGGTGGAGCCGATGAGCTGGTTCGGTATCATTTTCCTTCCGGCGGAAGAGGACTTCGAAACAGACAGTTATGTCATGCAGCACGAGCTGGCCCACGTCCGTATGAGACATTCGCTCCTGCTGCTCAATGCGTCCCTGCTGCTCTGTCTCCAGTGGTTCAATCCGGCTGCATGGCTGCTGCTCCGGGATCTCCGTCAGAACTGCGAGTTCGAGGCGGACGATGCCGTGCTTTCCTCCGGGGCCGACCGCAGGGGCTATCAGCTCTCCCTGGTGGGGCGGGCTGCAAGGGGGATGGCCGTATCGCTGGCCAGCCCGTTCCGCAATTCCACTCTCTACCGCCGTATCGCCATGATACAGAAAGCGGCGCCCGATGGCTGGAGGGTCTGCCTCCGTCTGCTCTATGTGGTGCCGGTGGCTCTGGCGGCCGCAGTGCTTTTCGCCAGACCGCTGACAGCTGCCCGGATGCAGCCGGCGGAAGTGCATGCAAGTGAGCCGGCAGGGACGCCGGTACCGTATCCCAAAGTGGAAAGGAAGCCCTTGTTCATGGGCGGCAGCGCCGAGGAGTTTACGCGCTGGGTGTACTCTTCCCTGGAATATCCTCAGGAGGCCAGGGAAAACGGGGCCGGTGCCAGGGTGACCGTCCAGTTCCGGATACGCAGTACCGGTGAGGTCTCGGACGTACGGATGGTCCGCCTGGATGTGATGGGCGAGAGGGTAGAGGATTTCGACTACAATGTCTTCGCCGATGCCGTCCTGGATGTGGTCGGCCGCTCCCCGCGCTGGACTCCCGGGCAGGCTGACGGCAGGCCGGTGGATGTAACTTACAATTTCCCAGTATATTTTCAGACTAAAAACTAATATGACCGCCGCATGGAACCGCTCTTAGGGAAAAATATAGAAGAACTCAGGGCCGTCTGTGCACAGTACGGCCTCAAGCCTTTTGCGGCCTCGCAGATGGCGGACTGGCTCTACCGCAAGCGGGTGCGCTCCATCGAGGAGATGACCAACCTGCCCAAGGCGGCCCGGGCGGCTCTAGCCCGCGATTACACGGTGGGCCGCACCGCCTACGTCGACCTGATATCCTCGACGGACGGCACGAAGAAGTACCTCTTCCCCTACGGTCCGGGGGTGGAGGCCGTGATGATTCCCGACAAGGACCGCAGCACCCTCTGCGTCTCTTCCCAGAAGGGCTGCCGCATGGGCTGCCGCTTCTGCATGACCGGACGCGGGGGATGGCACGGCAACCTGACTCCCGCGGAGATCCTTTCCCAGTTTCTGGAGGTGGACGAGGCCGCGGAACTGACCAATACCGTGTTCATGGGCATGGGCGAGCCCCTGGACAACTGGGACAGCGTCCGCCGCGTCATTGACATTCTCACCGCCCCCTGGGGGTTCGGATGGAGTCCCAAGCGCATAACCCTCTCTACCATAGGAGTGACGTCCGATCCCCGCACCGGAGAGTCGCCTCTGCGCCGCTTCATGGACGAGTGCTCCTGCCACCTGGCCGTGAGCCTGCATGACCCATTCCCGGAGGAGAGGGCGGAGCTGATGCCGATGGAGAAGCCCTTCCCGCTGAGTAAGACATTGTCCCTGATACGGGAATACGACTTTACAGGGCAGCGGAGGGTGAGCTTCGAATACATCATGTTCGCCGGAGTGAACGACGACAAGCGGCATGCCGATGCCCTGGCCCGGATGCTGCGCGGACTGGAGTGCCGGGTCAATCTGATCCGTTTCCACCGCATTCCCGACTCGCCCCTGGCCCCCTCGCCGATGCCCGTCATCGAGCAGTTCAAGGAGAGGCTGAATTCGGCCGGGGTGCTGACCACCCTGAGGGCCTCGCGCGGAGAGGATATCCTCGCGGCCTGCGGGATGCTCAGCGGCAAGGGAGGTAAAAAAGACAGCTGATATGGGCTTTTTCAGGAAAATATTGTTCCCGGCGGCGTTCCTGCTGCTGGCGTGTACCGCGGCCGCTCCTGCGTCTGCGGCAGACTCCCTCGGGCGTATCCGTCCCAAGGTGGGAGTGGTGCTCAGCGGGGGAGGGGCGAAGGGCTCGGCTCACATCGGGGCGCTGAAGGTCATCGAGGAGATGGGCATTCCGGTGGATTTCGTGGCGGGCACCAGCATGGGCTCCATCATCGGCGGGCTGTACTGCATGGGTTACTCGCCGGACGAGATGGACTCGCTCATCAGCAGCGTGGACTGGTCGGTCATCATGAGCAACAGCGTCACCCGGGACCAGCTCTCGTTTCAGGATAAGGAGCACAGTTCCAAGTATCTGCTGACCGTGCCGTTCACCACGGCGGCTTCCCTGGAGAGGCAGATGGAGGCGGGACGCAGCCGCAGGGACCAGGAGGCGTCCGGAGAGCGGTCGGCGCACGGAGAGGGAATCAATACCTTCGTGGGCTCGCTGCCGGCCGGCTTCATCAACGGCAACAATGTGGAGAATCTGCTCAACTCCCTTTCGGTCGGCTATCAGGACTCGATAGATTTCAACAGACTGCCCATACCATACGCCTGCGTGGCCACCGATATGGTCACCGGGCAGGAGGTGGTCTTCCACAGCGGTTATCTGTCCAAGGCCATCAGGGCCAGCATGGCTATCCCCGGGGTGTTCTCGCCGGTGAGGATGGGCAATATGGTGCTGGTCGACGGAGGGATGCTCAATAACTTTCCCGTGGATATATGCCGGGCGATGGGCGCCGATATAATAATAGGAGTGAGGGTCTCCAGTACGCTGAGAGGCGATCCCGACGCGCTCAACTCCCTGCCGCAGCTCATAGACCAGCTCATGGGCGTGGTGACGCAGCGCAAGTCCAACGACAACATAGCCTCGTGCGATATCTTCATCGAGCCGGACGTGACCGGATACGGGCCCATGAGTTTCGACAAGGCCAGCATCCGCACCCTGGTGCGCAACGGTTATGCGGCTGCGGACCGGCACAGGGAGGAGCTCCGGGCTCTCAAGGAGATGCTGGACTCCTACGGCCCCTGCGGCAAGCAGCTGCAGGCTCCCCGGGCCAGGAATATGGACAGCGATACCCTGACCGTCAGCTCCATCTCGGTCAGCGGAGTGGGGCTCAAGGACGGGGAGTGGCTGCTGAGGAAGTCCGGACTGCTGAAGAGGAAGAGGATGACCGGCAGGGAGATAGAGAGGGCTGTGGATATGTTTTATGGTATGAATGCATTTTCCAAGATCAGCTATACCCTGCAGCCCGATCCGGCGGACAGTACCTGGCAGGTCAATATAGTGCTGGTTCCCGACGTGCCGCACAACTTCGGTTTCGGTTTCCGCTTTGACTCCCAGGAGGCGGCCGCCATCCTGCTCGGACTGGGCATCAACGAGCAGAAACTGACCGGAGTGAAATTCAATGTCTCCACCCGCCTGAGCTACAATCCCTGGGCCAAGGTGCAGGTCTCGTTCGTGCCCCGCATCATACCGCGCTTCAACATATCCTACTCTTTCCGCAAGGAGGAGACCAACATCACCGACGGCGGGAGGACCTATGCCAACGCCTTGTTCTACAACCAGAAGGTCAAGGCATATTTCTCCGAGTACCACTCCAGGTTCATGACTACGGAACTCGGGCTCAGCTATGAGAACTACATCTACCAGCATTATCTCCAGCCGATTCTCGATGAGGGAGGAATCACGCCAGTGGAGGGGGACGAGACTCTCAGGAACTCGTATCTGGGACTTTATGCACGGTTCCGGTTTGACAGTAAGAACCGCTCATCTTTCGCGACCAAGGGAGTGGACCTGACCCTGGACGGCAGCTGGAGGTTCCATGATTTCAAAGCCTCCGGAGACTTCGGCACGTTCGGGGACGTGACGCTCTCCTTCACCTCGTATATACCGGCATTCGGGGAGAGGCTGGTGATATCCCCGCAGGTGTATTCCAGGTTCCTGATAGGAGGCAGTTATTTCAGGGCCTACAATACGATAATGGGCGGGGTCATGCCCGGGAGGTATGCCTCGCACCAGCTGCCCTTCATAGGCTTCAACCGTCCGGAGATTATGGACAACTCGCTGGTCATCCTCCGCAGCGACTTCCGGGTCAATGTCTACGGCAAGCACTATGTCACCGGTATGGTCAACTATGCCAGGGAGTCTGACGGGGTGCAGAATTTCTTCGCGTCCCGGCATCAGCTCGACGACGGCCGCATGAGCGCCGGCAACTGGTGGGGCTTCGGAGTGCGGTATTCGTACGACCTGCCGATAGGACCCGTGGACGTGGATTTCTCCTGGTCGGACCTGACTAAGAAAATGGGTGTGTATGTCAGCCTCGGATATTACTTCTGACGTCCTTTTCAACCGTATGGCCTGGCTGTGCTCCCGGCGGGAATACTGCAGCCGCGGTGTCCTGGACCTGCTGCGCCGCAAGGGCGTGACGGATGAGGATGCCGCTGCCGTGCTGGAGCGCCTGCGCTCGGATCGGTATGTCGACGATGCCCGCTATGCCCGTGCTTTTGCCAGAGACAAGGCTCATCTGGCCGGATGGGGCCCCAGGAAGATAGCATTTGCCCTGAGCACCAAGGGTATTGCCTCTGATGCCGTGAAGGCTGCGCTGGAGGAGGTGGATGAGGGGGAGAGTGCCCGCCGCATGCGGGAGGTCGTTGAGGTAAAATGGCGGAGTGTCAGGGCCACCACTACCTTCGAACGGCGGCAGAAGGTCCTGCGCTTCGCTCTTTCCCGCGGGTACAGTTATGAGGCAGTGACGGAAGTTCTGGATTCTTTGGAGGAGTAATTGGAAAAATTACTAACTTTGTAGTTTGTAAAACAAACACTAACCTTTAAGAAAGATGTCTACAACTCAAACCGTGAAGAAGAACTATGCGCTCCCCATCGCAATGATGTACCTGCTGTTCTTCATGATCGCCTTCGTGACCAATCTCTGCAACCCGATGGCGGTAATCGTGAAAAATCAATTTGAAGTATCCAACGCCATGGCCCAGCTCGGCAACGCGGCCAATTTCATCGCCTACGCCGTGATGGGTATCCCCGCCGGCATACTCCTCAAGAGGATAGGCTATAAGAAGACAGCTCTGACAGCCATCGCCGTGGGCTTCCTCGGAGTATTCCTGCAGTATGTGTCCGGTTGGAATGCCGTTCAGAGCTATGGTGTATATCTCGCAGGAGCCTTCATCGCCGGATTCTGCATGTGTATGCTGAACACTGTAGTGAACCCTATGCTGAATACCCTCGGAGGAGGCGGCAAGAAAGGCAACCAGCTGATTCAGTTCGGCGGCGTGGGCAACTCCCTGGCGGCTACTTTCGTGACTATCTTCGTGGGTGCCCTCGTGGGAGATGCCTCCAAGGCGCAGATATCCGATGCCACCCCGGCCCTGTTCATCGCACTTGGTATTTTTCTGCTGGTGTTCATCGTGCTGTCCTTCGTCAGGATCCCCGAGCCTGAGCTCGATAAAGCCTCGGAGGCGGCTGAGAAACCGGCCGTGCCTTCTGCCGGCAAGCGTTACAGCGCATTTTCCTTCCGTCACTTCAATCTGGGTATCATTGCTATCTTCCTTTATTTGGGGGTTGAGGTGGGTATCCCTACCTATGTGCTCCAGTACCTGTCTACAGCCACTGACGCAGCTACTCCCGGTTTCGGAATGGACTCCGGTGTGGCCGCTTCCATCGCGGGCGTATTCTGGCTGATGATGCTCATAGGCCGTCTGTGCGGAGGTCTGCTGGGAGGACGTTTCTCCAGCCGGGCACAGATACTTTTCGTCTCTTCGGTCTGCATCCTGTTCATCGTCCTGGGCATGCTGCTGCCGACTACCTCCACCGTGCGCTTCTTCGGTTTCGAGGGCTCTACCGGACATTTCGTATCGGCTGATATACCCGTCGGCATGATGCTGCTCGTGCTTTGTGGTCTGTGCACCTCGGTATGCTGGGGCGGTATCTTCAACATGGCCGTCGAGGGACTTGGCAAATATACATCAGTAGCTTCCGGCATGTTCATGACAATGGTCTGCGGCGGCGGTATCCTCATCCCGCTCCAGGGCGCCATAGCCGACATCTCCGGCTCCTTCCTGGTCAGCTTCCTGGTACCTCTGGTATGCGCTGTCTATATTCTTTTCTATGCGCTGGTGGGCTATAAAAATGTCAATAAAGATATTGTAACAGAATAAATACTTGGTAATTATGGCAAAACAGGCACTGGTAATGGGTATCGACGTGGGCGGTCAGTCCACCAAGCTCGGCGTAGTCGATGCCCGAGGCAACATCTTGTATCAGAGTGTAATATCCTCTCTCCAGAGGGAACTGTCCACTTATGTGGACGATCTGACCACGGCCATCAAGGACCTTATCAAGAAGGCCGAGAATGACGGTGAGGTGAAGGGTATCGGTATCGGAGCCCCGAACGGCAACTACTACAAGGGCACCATCGAGTTCGCTCCCAACCTCAAGTGGGCGTACGACGAGAACGACAAACCGATGGTCATCTTCTTCGCCAAGATGATCAAGGACATAGTCGGCATCCCCGTGGCCATCACCAACGATGCCAATGCTGCGGCTGTCGGCGAGATGACCTACGGCATAGCCAAGGGCATGAAGGATTTCATCATGATTACCCTCGGAACAGGTGTCGGCAGCGGCATAGTGATAGGCGGCAATATCGTCTACGGCCATGACGGCTTCGCAGGCGAGCTCGGCCACACTATCATCATGCGCGGCGGCAGACAGTGCAACTGCGGCCGCAAGGGCTGTCTGGAGACCTACACCTCGGCTACCGGCGTGGCCCGCACTGCCCGTGAATTCCTCGCCGAGCGCAAGGACAAGAGCCTGCTGAGGTCCCTCGATCCCGAGAAGATTACGTCCAAGGACATCTACGACGCCGCCACCAAGGGTGACAAACTGGCCATCGAGATATTCCACTACACCGGCCGCATCATGGGAGAGGCCTTCGCCAACTTCGTGGCATTCAGTGCTCCCGAAGCCATCATCCTCTTCGGAGGCCTGGCCCGCTCGAAGGAGTTCCTGACCGAGTCCATCCTCGACGCCATGAACGAGAACCTGCTGGATGTCTGGAAAGGCAAGATCCGCCTCCTGTACTCCACCCTGAAGGACTCCGACGCCGCCATCCTCGGCGCCTCGGCCCTTGCCTGGGAGCTGTAAGACTTACGAAGCGGAGCCGGCTTCCATGAGGAATGACTTCATGAAGGCGTTGAGGTCTCCGTCGAGAACGCCCTGCGTATCGGAAGTCTCATATCCGGTGCGCAGGTCTTTTACCATCTTGTAGGGGTGCAGGACGTAGCTGCGGATCTGGGAGCCCCATTCGATTTTCTTTTTCTTGCCTTCGAGCTCGGCCTGCTTTTCCTGGCGCTTCTTGAGCTCCAGGTCGTAGAGGTGCGACTTGAGGATGCGCAGGGCCCGCTGCCTGTTGTCGAGCTGGGAGCGGGTCTCGGTGTTCTCTACCACGATGCCGGTGGGGATGTGGCGCACGCGGACGCCGGTCTCGACCTTGTTGACGTTCTGGCCGCCGGCTCCGGACGAGCGGTAGGTGTCCCACTCGAGGTCGGCCGGGTTGATCTCTATCTCGATGGTGTCGTCCACGAGAGGGTAGACGAAGACGGAGGAGAATGTCGTCTGCCGTTTGCCCTGGGCGTTGAACGGGGAGATGCGCACCAGGCGGTGTACTCCGCTCTCGCCCTTGAGATAGCCGAATGCGTAGTCCCCCTCGAACTCGATGGTCACCGACTTGATGCCGGCCTCGTCCCCCTCGATGAGGTCGCTGACCGCCACCTTGTAGCCGTTGCGCTCGCCCCAGCGGACGTACATGCGCATGAGCATGGCCGACCAGTCGTTGCTCTCGGTGCCGCCGGCTCCCGAATTGATCTTGAGGATGGCCCCGAGATTGTCCCCCTCCTCGCCGAGCATATTGCGCAGCTCCAGGTCCTCGACCTTCCCGGTGAGGGCTTCGAACTGGGCGTCGGCGTCCTGCTGGGCGGACTCGTCCTCCCGGGCAAATTCCAGGAGAACCTCCAGGTCCTCGTCCATTTTCCTGAGTTCATCGTAGGCGTCGGTCCAGAATTTCACGCCCGACATTTTCTTAAGAAATGCCTCGGCCTCCTTCGGGTCGTCCCAGAATCCGGGCCCGGCACTGTGCTGCTGCATCTGAGCTACCTGCTCCTTCTTCGCAGCGATGTCAAAGACACCTCCCCAGCGTATCGATACGCTGACGCAAGTCTCTCACCTGTTCTGTGGTAATCATCTTCCGTGGTTATTTGGTTAGTCGTAAATGTTTCCGTGCGCAAATATAGCAATTCCCGGCAAAAAGAAAAGGCTGCCGGAAAGGCAGCCTTAAGTGTGAGTGTCAGCGCAGCACTAATAATTCTCCTTCTTGGGCTCGAAGTAGGCCTGAGGATGCTGGCAGGCGGGGCATTTCTGCGGAGCTTTCTTGCCCTTGTGAACGTAACCGCAGTTGCGGCACTGCCAGTAGATCTCGCCGTCGCGCTCGAAGAAGCGGCCACTCTCGACTCTTTCGAGGAGCTTGCGGTAACGGGCCTCGTGCTCGGCCTCGACGCGGGCAATCATCTCGAAGGCTACTGCGATCTCGGTGAAGCCTTCCTCGCGGGCTACCTTGGCAGCCTCGGGATAGAGGACTGTCCACTCCTCGTTCTCGCCCTCGGCTGCTGCGCGAAGGTTCTCGAGTGTGGTGGAGATGATGCCGGCGGGGTAGGTGGAGGTGATCTCTACCATGCCGCCCTCGAGGAATTTGAAGAATTTCTTGGCGTGCTCCTTCTCCTGCTCGGCGGTCTCGAGGAAGATGGCGGCTATCTGCTCATAGCCCTCTTTCTTGGCTACGCTTGCGAAGTAGGTGTAGCGGCCGCGGGCCTGGGACTCACCTGCGAATGAGGCGAGGAGGTTCTTTTCGGTTCTGGTTCCTTTGATTGATGCCATGGTGTAGTATTGTTAAAAGGTGAAAAAATATTAAACTAGGGCAAAGATAGGAAAAATTCTTTAGCGGAAGGTGATGGAATCGGATTTGCGGAAAGTCAAAATTGTCTTATTTTTGCGGCTTGTAATAAATTAAGGTGCAGAATGCAGCAGCAATTACATAACAAATACGCGCTGGTGACCGGAGGCTCCTCCGGTATGGGGCTGGAATATGTGCGGATGCTGGCGCAGCGGGGCTACAACGTGATCATCGTGGCCCTGTTCCAGAACGAGACCGATGCTGTGGCGGCGGAGATGAGGCAGGCCCATCCGGACCTGGATTTTCTGTCGATAGGCATTGACCTCTCTACGGTGGAGGCTCCGAAAAAGGTCTACGACATGGTGAAGGAGCAGCGTCCCAATGCCGAGGTGGAGGTGCTCATCAACAACGCGGGCTTGCTCCATGCCAGGCACTTCCGCAATATCTCACCTGCCCAGGTTTCCTCCATCATTATGGTCCACAATCACGCCACGGCCATGCTGTGCAGTTATTTCATGCCGGCCATGCTGGAGCGTCGGAAAGGCTATGTGATGAACATCTCCTCGCTCGCGGCCTGGTTTCCCTTCCCGTTCCTGACCACCTACGCTTCTACCAAGTCCTTTACCAGGATATTCACCCGTGCCCTCAGGACCGAATGCCGGAAGACAGGAGTGAATGTGTGTTCGATCTATTTCGGCGCGGTGGATACGCCCCTGGTAGGTCTCACACCGAAGTTGAGCCGTATCGCGCGTCATCTTGGAGTGATGATCCGCCCGGAGACAGCGGCCCGCAAGGCATTGAACATGATGTTCCGCGGCCGTAGCGGCAGAATCCCCGGACTGGTCAACAAGATAGCCTGGCTCGTGGCCCCTTTGCTGAGGCCCTCCCTTATAGGTCCGATAGAGCGGAAGGTTACCCGTAAGTGGAATCTGAAGTAGGTGCCGGACAAGGAGGACAGGAGTCGGAAAAGAAAAGACAGGAATGATGACCGGCAAGGAGTTCAGAACGCGCAGCTGGGCGGCGGTAAAAAGATGCCTGCCCTCCACTAAGAAGACGGCCCTGTGGATGGTCAAGATCACGGTGGCGGTCTCCTTCGCCATCATGCTGCTGGGGCATTTCGGAGTGATAGAGTGGATATCGAAGGTCCTCTCGCCGGTTTTCATCCACTTCGGCCTGCCCGGTGAGGCCGCCCTGGCCTACGTCTCCGGCTATTTCGTGAATATGTACTCGGCCATAGCCGCCTCGGTCACCCTGGACCTCGATCCGAGGGCCATGACGATAATGGGCGTAATGGCTCTTTGTTCTCATAACATGATAGTAGAGAGCGCGGTACAGCATAAAACGGGCAGCTCCACCCTCCGGGTTGTGCTGGTCCGGACACTTTCGGGAATAATTCTTGCATATCTGCTGAACATAATCCTTCCGGGAGAGGCTCCGGCCGCGGGAGGGGCAGTGCAGGGTGCTGCGGTCCACGAGTTCGGGACAGAACTGACGGACTGGCTCAGGAATACCGCGGTGCTTGTGCCCAAGATGCTGATAATCATCTTCGCGCTCAACATCCTGCAGGCGATGATGGCCGAGTTCGGCATCATCCGCGCCATCTCCAGGGCCCTGCGTCCGGTGATGCATGTCTTCGGCCTATCGTCGCGCTGTGCTGTCCTCTGGATCATCGCCAACACCCTTGGCCTGGCCTACGGGGCTGCGGCGATGATAGACGAGGCCTCGAACGGTAAGCTCCGCAAGGAGGACATAGACGGGTTGAATATGCATATCGGCATAAGCCACAGTAACTTGGAGGATGTGATCCTCCTGGCTTCGGTAGGCGCCGTGTGGTGGGTGCTCCTGCTCTCGAGATGGGTGTGGGCGATAATGTTGGTGTGGGGCTACAGATTGGAAGTATACATTAGAAAGAAATATTGTATCTTTGTAAGATGATGAGGAATTTGATAAAGAAACCGGCACTGCTGCTGGCTGCGTCCCTGGCGGCGCTTATGACCCTGTCCTGCAAAAGCCAGTATGAGCTTATGCTGGAAAGCAATGATGTCCCTGCAAAATACAGGATGGCGTTCGATCTTTTCGATGCGGGCAAGTATTCGAAGGCCGCTTCGATGTTCGAGTCGCTGAAGATAGCCGTAAGAGGTACTCTCCAGGATGACACCGTCCAGTATTATACAGCTTATTCTCACTATTGTTTCGGGGACATGACCGCGGCAGAGCAGGCTTTCGACACATTCATCAGTACGTTCCCCCGCAGTCCTTTCGTGGACAAGGCCCGTTTCATGTATCTGGACTGCCTGTATCAGGGCACGTACCGGTACGAGCTGGACCAGACTCCTACATTCAAGGCTCTGTCCGCCATCTCGGAGTATCTGATCGACTATCCGGACAACGACTACACTCCTCAGTGTAACGCCATGATCGAGGACCTGGAGGAAAGACTCGACCGGAAGGAGTATGAGTCGGCCAAACTGTACTATACGATAGAGGATTACAAGGCAGCCCACTACGCGCTGAAACTGGTGCTCAAGGAGGACGCCTCCAACCAGTACCGTGAGGACATCATGTACTATACGGCCCTTTCCGCCTACAAGTACGCCTACAACAGCATTCCCGAGAAACAGAGGGAAAGGTATGTGACGTTTACGGACGACTACTTCTCTTTCGTGAGCGAGTATCCCGAGTCCAGATACCGCAAGGAACTGGACGGACTGGCCAACAGGGCTCAGAACTTCTTGAACAGGAAATAACGGAATAATAGATAAATAACCATGGAAATCAAACAGGTACCTACAAACACCATTACCCGCAACCTCTCCGAGCTGGCAAAGCCCACAGGCAACATCTACGAGACCGTGATGATCATCGCCAAGAGAGCCAACCAGATATCGGCGAATGTAAAGCAGGAGCTCAGCCAGAAGCTCGAGGAGTTTTCCAACTACGCCGATACCCTCGAGGAGACTTTCGAGAACCGCGAGCAGATAGAGATCTCCAAGCACTACGAGCGTCTGCCCAAGCCGACCCTCGTAGCCATCGAGGAGTTCCGCAACAACGAGATCTACTACCGCAAGGTAGATGACCGGCAGTAGTCTCCAAAGCCCGGTACCACATCATGCTGCTCAAGGGCAAACACATACTTCTGGGCATCACGGGGAGCATTGCGGCCTATAAGGCGGCATATCTCACCCGTCTGCTGGTCAGGGAAGGCGCCGAGGTCAAGGTCATCATGACGGCCGCGGCCAAGCAGTTCATTACCCCCCTGACCATGGCGACCCTGTCCCGCAACCCTATCCTGGTGGAGTTCTTCGACCCCGAGAACGGCCAGTGGAACAGTCATGTCTCCCTCGGCATCTGGGCCGATCTCTACCTGATTGCCCCGGCTTCGGCCAACACCCTCTCGAAGATGGCCCACGGCATAGCCGACAATCTGCTGCTGACGACATATCTCTCGGCCCGCTGCCCGGTAATGGCGGCGCCGGCCATGGACCTGGACATGTACGCTCATCCCGCTACCCAGGAGTCACTCAGGATTCTCAGGGACAGGGGTGTGAGTATCGTCGAGGCTGCCTCCGGAGAGCTGGCCAGCGGACTGGAGGGCAAGGGCAGGATGGAGGAACCGGAAAAAATACTGGAGCATGTCGTAAAAATGCTGGGGGCATCCCTCCCGGCGCAGACCCTCGCAGGACGCAGGGCCGTGGTCACCTCAGGCCCCACCCGCGAGGCCATTGACCCCGTCCGCTTCATCTCGAACCACTCCTCCGGGAAAATGGCTTCCGCAATAGCCGACGAACTCTCCCGCCGCGGCGCTCAGGTGACGGTGGTCTCCGGTCCTGCCGCAGTCTATCCCTCGCACCCCGGGGTGGAGGTAAGGAAGGTGGTCTCGGCAGAGGAAATGTACCGGGCCGCAGTCGAGGAATACGGCAGAGGCTGCGACATCACCGTGCTCTGTGCGGCGGTGGCGGACTTCACCCCGGCATCGCCCAGTGACACCAAGATCAAGAAGGACGGCAGCCGCATGACCCTCGAGCTGCTGCCCACCAAGGACATAGCGGCGGCCATAGGCTCGTCCCGCCGTCCGGACGGAGTCATAGCCGGCTTCGCCCTGGAGACGGACAACGCCCGCGATAACGCGCTCTCCAAGCTCCGCCGCAAGAACATGGACATGATAGTCCTCAATTCCATGCGGGATCCCGGAGCCGGTTTCGGCGTGGACACCAACAAGGTCACCGTCTTCCGCCGCGACGGCAGCTCCCAGGACATTCCCCTGGCCTCCAAGCGGGAAGTGGCCTCCGCCATAGTCGACAACATCGAAAAACTGCTGGAGGGAGGATGCTGACCCGTCTTTCCATATCCAATTACGCCCTGATTTCATCCCTGGACATCACATTCCCGGACGGCCTGGTCATCATCACCGGCGAGACGGGTGCCGGAAAATCCATTCTCCTGGGCGCCCTCTCCCTTATCCTGGGCCGCCGCGCCGATTCCTCTGTGTTCAGTGACAATACCCGCAACTGCGTAGTCGAGGCCGAGTTCCGTGACGGGAAGACAGGAGAGGAATACATTCTCCGCCGCGTCATTACCCCGGCCGGCCGCTCCCGCTCCTTTCTGAACGACGAGCCGGTTTCCCTGGCCGACCTCTCGGCCATTTCATCCCGGATCATCGATATACACGAGCAGCACCAGCATCTGCTCCTTACCGATCCGGACTTCCGCCTGGGAGTGATAGATCACTTCGCCGGTACGGCACCGCTGCTGGAGGAATACAGAAGGATATACGGGGAGTATGAGTCCAAGGACAATGAGATAAAATCCCTGGAGGCCTCCATCGCCGAGTCGGAACGGGATGCCGAGTACCGCAGGTCCCAGCTGGACCGGCTTCAGGAGGCCAGGCTGGTCTCGGGGGAAATGGAGGCTCTGGAGGCGGAGCAGAAGGCCCTGGCCCATGCGGAGGATATCCGCGGCGGGCTCGAGTCGGCCTATTCTTCCCTCAACCCTGAGGAACTTTCAGTGGCTCAGTTGCTCAAGGACGCGTCAGCGCGTCTTTCCAAATACTCTTCATACGACTCCCGCCTGCAGCCTCTGGCTGACCGCCTGGACTCCTGCAGGATAGAAGTCTCGGACATAGAACGGGAGATAGAGGACATATCCTCCGGCATAACCGTATCACCGGAGCGGCTGGAAGCGGTGGAGGAACGTATGTCCCTGATATATTCTCTCCAGAGAAAATACGGCTGCGACAGCGTGGATGCCCTGATCGCGCTCCGCGACAGCCTGGCGTCTTCCCTGGACAGTACGGAGGAGCGTCAGGAGCGGTTGGCAGCCATGAAAGAGGAACTGAAGAAATTGGAAACAGAACGCCGCCGGCTGGCGGACAGACTTTCAGAGCAGAGGCGCGGGGCCTGCGGGGCTCTTTCTGAAGAGCTCCAGGCTGATATCCGTTCCCTGGAGATGCCGCATGCGGTGTTCCAGGCGGTCGTCACTCCGAAGGAAAGGCTCACGGCCTCTGGAGGGGATACCCTGGATTTTCTATTTTCAGCCAACGGGGCATCCACCCTCAGGGATATCTCCAAGGTGGCCTCGGGAGGAGAGCTGTCCAGGGTGATGCTCTCGCTCAAAGGGCTGCTGGCCAGGTATACGTCACTGCCTACGATGATATTTGACGAGATAGATACCGGTGTGTCCGGAAGGGTGGCGGACAAGATGGGAGACATGATAGGCCGGATGGGGGAGAGGATGCAGATATTCGCCATCACCCATCTGCCTCAGATTGCCTCCAAGAAGGGGACACATTACCTGGTCTACAAGGAATTTGCTGCTGACGGCAGTGCAAGCACCGGCATACGCAGGATAGACGGCGAGGACAGGGTGGAGGAAGTGGCCCGTATGCTCAGCGGCTCGGAACTGACCCCGGCCGCGGTGGAGAATGCCCGGGAACTGCTCTCCAAGGCCGGCAACTGATGCGTACAGGATACTACAACATAATATAAAAGACAGATCTATGGAAAGAACCCAGCGACTGGACCTTCTGCGCAAGGTCCTGGCCGAGGATGATATCTCGGCGATGATAATTCCCTCAACCGACCCTCATTTCGGAGAGTATATCCCTGAGCATTACAAGATACTTGAATGGCTTTCCGGCTTTACCGGAGAGGCGGCCACCCTCGTCGTGACCCAGAAGGAAGCGGCCCTTTGGGTCGATTCCCGTTTCTTCATACAGGCGGCCAGGCAGCTTGAAGGCTCTGGCATAGAGATGATGAAGCTCCGTGTGGAGGGGACTCCCTCCATTCCTCAGTGGATCAAGGAGCATCTTTCCGACGAGGATATTGTCGCCATGGACGAGGACCTGTTCTCGTATGCCGAGTACCAGAGTATGCTGGACTCCCTTTCTCCCCTCAACGTGACTCTTATAGAGGACCCTTTCGACCGGATCTGGAAGGACAGGCCGGCCCTGCAGTTCAACCCCGTACGTTTTGTCCCTGAAAGCATCAG
The DNA here is from genome assembly GCA_900550465.1 of uncultured Alistipes sp. GTDB lineage: Bacteria > Bacteroidota > Bacteroidia > Bacteroidales > UBA932 > Coprenecus. The sequence goes on along the minus strand of URSC01000012.1, from coordinate 81,113 downwards.
CGGAGAGAGCGTATCCTCGAAACACCGCCGTCTGGTGGAGAAACTGGACATGTCCCTGCCGTTCGCCTACATAGTCACCAGTATGGACGAGGTGGCCTGGCTGTGCAACATCCGCGGTACGGACATCGAGTACAATCCTCTGCCGCTGTCCTATGCGGTCGTTACTCCTGAATGTGTAACCCTTTTCCTGCGTCAGGAGATGCTGGAGCATGAGGCTATGTCTGCCCTGCTCAAGGAGGGCGTGATACTGAAGGACTACGAGGAATTCGGCCGCTTCCTGAAATCCCTTCCGAAGGACTGTGTCCGTATCTTCTCGTCGGGCAGGATTACAGCCAAGTACTTCTTCGCCGCCATGGACAATATTCATCAGAGGGCTCCGTTCCGGCCCTATATCGCGGATCCCGTGACCGGAGGTGCGCTCAATATGATGAAGGCCATAAAGAATCCCACGGAGGTGGAGGGCTACCGCCGTGCATTCATAGAGGACGCCAGGGCTCTGATGAAGGTCATTGACTGGGTGAAGGAAAATGCCGGCAGCGGCATCACCGAATACGATGTGGCCATGAAGCTTATCGAGGTGCGCAGTGAGTGCCCCGACTATATGGGAGAGAGCTTCCCTGCCATCGTGGGATTCGGAGCCAATGCGGCCCTGCCCCACTATGCCCCTACGGAGGAGGACAGTTCGGTTATACGCCCTGAGGGATTTCTGCTCATAGATACAGGCGCCCAGTATACCTACGGTACTACGGACACCACCCGCACCATACCTCTGGGACCGCTGACGCAGACTCAGAAGAACGACTATACGGTGGCGCTGAAAGGTATGATAGACCTGAGCATGGCTGTGTTCTACAAGGGTATGCGCGGCTGTCTGCTCGATATCCTGGCCAGGGGGCCCATTATGAAGGCCGGAAGGATGTACTGGCACGGCACCTGTCACGGCATAGGCCACAATCTCTGTGTCCATGAGGGACCTCAGAGCGTGAGAATGGAAGAGAATCCCGTGGCTCTTGCGGAGGGAATGGTGATGTCCAACGAGCCTGCCCTCTATGTCGAGGGAGAGTACGGCATCCGTCACGAGAACGCCGTACTGGTAGTGCCGCATGAGAAGAACAGCTACGGGGAATTCCTGGCATTCGAGACACTGACTGTGACGCCTGTCGACATGTCCCCGGTCAATTACGACCTGCTGGACAATGAGGAAAGGGCATGGATCGAAGCCTACAACAAACGGGCTGAGACGATGCTGTAGACACTACTCTTCGAGGACCTGCCACCCGGTGGTGAAGCAGATGTCCTTGAAGGCGCAGTTGATATATCCCGAGCCGGGACCGGCAGGAAGGAAGAGCACATCCGACTGAAGGAGGCTCTTCCTTTCGTTTATTATGGCCTCCGGGAAGTTTCTGCCCCAGGTATTCATGGCCTCGACGAAGAAGGTCAGGATGTCGTAGCCCTGGAACGAGAATGACGTGGGCTCAGTGTTGAATGCTGCTCTGTACTTGTTTATGAAGTCCATTGCGGCCTCTGTGCTGTAGTCGATGTGGTAGGACATGGCCAGGCGGAGGTCCAGGGCGTGGAAGTAGTTGAGCTCCACTGTCTCGAAACTTTTCCACCGGCTCATTCCGTAGACGTCGATGTTGTAACCCATACCGCTCTTGATGAGGTTGAGATTACGCAGGGCGTCGGTGATGAAGGCCTCGCTCATCGACGGTATGATCACTTTGTTGAGCAGCATCGAGTCCAGGGACATGCTCATGAGAGTGTCTATGCCGCGTCCGCTGAGGAAGTCGTATTTGAAAGTGCTGTACTCTATCCCGCGCTCGGCCAGTCCCGTCATAGTCTGGACCACGAGGTCTGAATTCTCATATCCCTGTTCGTAGATGACGGTGATGGACTCTGTGGTGTCAGCGTCCGGACGGGTGGCGGCTATCTTGTCCAGCTGGTGGGACAGGGCCAGGTCCGACTGGGGAGGGAAGAGATAGAAATAGGGATTGCCCTGCGCCAGGTCTGCTGTTTTCAGGTCCAGGGGGGATACTACAGGAACCCTCTCCCTGCGGGCCCATCCGGCGATGGGCTGCATGTCTCTCTCCGAGACCGGGCCTATGATCAGCTCGCTGCCGCGGAGCACGTTGTCGGCCACCAGTTCCCAGGCACTTCCGTATCTGTTCAGGTCCACAACATTGAGGACAAAGTTGGAGAACATGCCTTTCTCCTTCAGATCCGCCATCGCTATCAGTGTTCCGGCATAGAAGTCGGCAGTGTAGGAATTGAGGCTCTCCGTAGAGCGGTCAGCATTGAACGGCAGTACCAGTGAGATGGTGTAAGGCCCTTTGTCGTAGGGGGCTCCCGGAGCGAAAGGCTGCCTCTCCTCCATGATTGTCAGATCCTCATGTCTGTCCATGACATCGTCGTCCTGAGCCTCTTCCTGTCTCTCCAAGGGAACGGCAGCAGCCATGTTCTCCATGAACTCCGCGTCAGGTATCAGTATGGAGCGGATGCGCTTGCCGGAGTCAGGGTCTATGCCGTTGAGGGCGATGATGGCCTCTGTGGTGACATTGAACTTGACGGCCACGTCGTCCAGGGTCTCGTACCATTTTACATTGTACTTCTTGTATTTCTTCTGCTTTGCGGCCCTGGTCTTTCCGGCGGGGACGGTCTTCCTGTCATCGGCGCGTACCTCAGAATCGGCCGGTACGGAGCTCTCCGCCGTAACCTTGACTGCGGGAACGGCTGTATCCGCGGCTGCATCCGTCCGGGCGGGGAGTTCCGGGATGTAGAGCAGCATGCCGGCCTTCAGCCCTTCGGACAGGGACGGGTTTGCAGCCTTGATAGCGTCTATGTCTACACCGTAGGCTTTCGAGATGGAATACAGGGTGTGGCCCTTCAGCACTTTGTGGAGGTAGTAGACGGTGCCCTTGACATTGACCTTGTCGGCGGATATCTCCACGGGGGTGGCCACGAATTCCTGGGCGCCGGCTCTCACGGCGGCCGGAGCTGCGAGCATCAGGCCCAGCAGGACGGTCAGCAGCAGTCTCATACCAGTCGGGCGAGAGTGTTGTTGATGTTGGCCTCGATACGGGCGTAGGGATCCTCTCCGTATTCGGCGGGCACGAACTTCTTTCCGGTGATGTGCTCGAAGAGCTCTATGTAGCGGTCGGAGATGCTGCCTACGATCTCATCGGTCATCTCGGGTACCTGCTGTCCGGCCTGGCCGCTGAACCCGTTGGCCATCAGCCACTCACGGACAAACTCCTTGGAGAGCTGCCTCTGGGGCTCGCCCTTGGCGAAGCGCTCCTCGTAGCCGTCCGCGTAGAAGTAGCGGGATGAGTCGGGGGTATGTATCTCGTCGATGAGGTAGAGTTCTCCGTCCCTCTTGCCGAACTCGTACTTGGTGTCCACGAGTATCAGACCGCGCTGGGCGGCCATCTCGGTGCCTCTCTGGAAGAGTCTGAGGGCATAGTCCTCGAGCTTGGCGTAGTCTTCGGCTGATACCAGACCGCGGCGGATGATCTCCTCCTTGGAGATGTCCTCGTCGTGGGTGCCTATCTCGGCCTTGGTGGTCGGGGTGATGATGGGGTGCTCGAACTTCTGGTGCTCGCGCATGCCGTCGGGGATGGGAACGCCGCAGATCTCGCGGGCTCCGTTCTTGTAAGCCCTCCACGAGCTGCCGGTCAGGTAGCCCCTGACAATCATCTCTATGGGCAGACCCTGGCACTTGTAGCCTACGGTCACCATGGGATCGGGCGAGGCTATCTTCCAGTTCTGTACGATGTCGGCTGTGGCATCCAGGAACATGGAGGCTATCTGGTTGAGCACTTGTCCCTTATAAGGTATTCCCTTGGGCAGGATGACGTCGAATGCCGAAATCCTGTCAGTAGCTATCATCGCGATGTAGCGGTCGTCGATAGTGTAGACGTCGCGGACTTTCCCCTCGTACTTGCCCGTCTGATGGCTGAAACTGAATGCGGTCTGTGTAATTGCTTTCATGGTGTATGGTGTTTTATTATAGACTATTGTAAAAATCCAGCAGGTTCGAGCAGAATCTCTTCCACGAGAGTCTGTCCTTCTCCCCGGCTATGGCCTCCAGGCATCCGCTGCGGATACTGTCGTCGGAGAAATACCTGATGACGGCTTCCCGTACTGCCTCCGGGCTGATGCTGTCTGTTACAATTCCCGTGCCCGAGTCTCCTATCATCTCCTTCAGGCCGCCGACCGAGGTGGTGACCATCGGGAGGTCAAAGTGGTAGGCTATGGAGCTGATGCCGCTCTGGGTCGCCGAGCGGTAGGGGAGGACGCAGAGGTCCGCGGCACAGAAGAAGGGAGCCACCTCGCTGTCGCTAATGAATCGGTCGAAAAGGTGGATGCGGCTGCGGTTGGGACTGGCCTCAATCAGTCTGGCGTATGGCTCGAAGGAACCGTAGGGCTCTCCTGCGATGACCAGCTGGTAGCTGTCGTCCAGGGTGGAGAAGGCCTCCAGGAGTATGTCCAGCCCCTTGTACTCGCGTATGAGTCCGAAGAACAGCAGTGTCTTCTTTCCGGGGTCTATGCCCAGGATCCGGCAGGCCTGCTCCCTCGGGACCTTCTCTCCGAAGTTGGAGTATATCGGGTGGGGGGAGACGATGTGGCGGGCGTCCGGCTTCAGGCGCAGGAGGTCGTCGCGTACAGCATTGCACAGTACGACGAAACCGTCGTGACCATTTATATAATAGGTAGTCAGCGGACGGTCGAAGAAATGGTGCTCGTGCGGTATGACGTTGTCGAGTATCGAGATGACCTTGCATCCGGGGGCCATGTGCCTGGCCACGTATCCCTGGGACGGGGCAAAGTACGGCATCCAGTATCTCATCAGCAGCAGGTCCGGCTTCCATGCGCGGATGGTCCTGGCCGTGGAGATGTAGGACAGCGGATTGGCCGTGTCCAGTACGCGGGATGTCTCAAAGGGAGGACGGCTGCCGTCCTCGATGTACTGGGTCTTGCCCGGGAAGAGGAACTCCGGATACTGTCTCTTGAAATTGAACGCTCCTACCGTGCATCTCCCCGCCAGTTCCTGATACAGGGATGTGTTGAACTGGGAGATGCCTCCGCGGTAGGGAGGAAAGCACGATAGGATGGCGATTCTCAAAGTGGGTTATTTGTTTCTGTTCTCGATATATTCAGCGTTGAGGCCGTTCAGAATCTCCTGAGTGATGTCCAGACCGGAGTTTCCGTTGATGACGGTAGTAGTGGCGGTAGTGGTGGTCAGGATGAGGGAGTACTGTTTCTGTTTGTTGTACTCCGCTACGTATGTGGTGATGGCGTCCATGACCTTGTTGAGCATCACGCTCTCCTCCTCGGCCATCTCCATCTGTTTCTGCTGGGTGAGGTTTCTCAGGTCCTGGTCGCGCTGGGCGAGGTCATTGTTCATGCTCTCGGCCTGTGAGCGGGTCAGCAGGCCTTTCTGCATCTTCTCCTGGAAGCTCTTGATGTCGTTCTCCAGTGCACGTCCCTGCTTGTTGATATCGTTTTCTATCGCATTGAGCTTGCCCTGCAGTTCCGAACGGAGGTCGTTGTACATATCATACTGATTGACAAGGGTGTCCAGATTGATGTAGACGATGTCTCCCTTGGTGGCCGTGACGCTTTCGCTTCCAGCAGCCGTAGTCTGGGATGCTTTGCCGTTGTCAGTAAAATGCAGCACGAACAGAGCCGCTACTGCGAGTACAAGTACGATGTTGACGATAAGATTGACTTTCTTCATATCAGTTAATAGTTGGAGTAATTTGTAAATTTCAAAAAACACACAAAATTATATAATATCTGCTTTTTTTTAAAATAAAATCGCAATATTTGCAACCGGATTTTACGTTTCTAACACTTGGAAAATGCATTTCGCCCTATATGGCCGGAAGTTCGGTCCGGATGCTGAAGGAAAGATAAGAGTATTGCTGGAGCACCTCGCCCGCAAGGGCGTGAGGGTGACCTGCTGCTCTGCCCTGGCCTCCTCTGTACGGGAGTACGGCATGGACGCACTGGCCGGGGAGGAGGAGTTCTCAAGTGCCGGTGACCTGCCGAAGGACGTGGATATTTTCCTGTCCCTTGGAGGAGACGGAACTTTCCTGAACTCTCTTACCATAGTGGGTGACAGCGGAATACCTGTGGCCGGCATCAATTTCGGGAGGCTGGGCTTCCTGACCTCCGCCGGAAGCGGGGACTCCGGCTGCGGGATAGTGGACAGGATGGTGGCGGGTGAATACAGTGTGCAGAAGCGCAGTCTGCTGGAGGTCTCCTACGACGGACGGCCTCCGGAATTTTACCCCTATGCACTCAATGAGACAGCTATCCAGCGCTCCGAGCCGTACATGATAGGCATCGAGGTGCTGATAGACGGAATGAGGATACCCACGTACTGGGCCGACGGACTGCTGATCGCTACCCCTACAGGGTCTACGGCGTATTCGCTCAGTGTAGGCGGTCCTGTGGTGGTGCCGGACTCCTCGGTATTCATAATCACCCCTATGGCTCCACATAACCTCAATGTCCGTCCGCTGATAGTGCCCGACACCTCGGTAATGGAGGTGATAATCCGCTCCGAGGGGCACAGGACCATCATCTCCGCGGACAACCGTTCTTCCGGGATAGGGGAGAACAGCCGCGTGACCGTGCGCAAGGCACCGTTCGGGCTCAACTGTGTGAGTTTCGGACGGGACGCATTCTACGGGGCTCTCAATGAGAAACTGCTGTGGGGTGAGGATCGCAGGAATGAAACAAAGTATGTAAGACTATGATACCGAGACATGTCGCTATAATAATGGATGGAAACGGACGCTGGGCCAGGATGCGCGGCAAGGAGAGGATTTACGGCCATTACGAGGGGACCGAGAGCGTCAGGGCATGCTGTGAGTATGCGGTGGAGGCAGACGTACAGTGGCTGAGCCTCTTCGCTTTCTCAGAAGAGAACTGGAACCGCCCCGATGCCGAGGTTTCCGAACTGATGCACCTGATGGCCAAGTCGATACTCGACGAGCGTCCTACTTTCCGGAAGAACAACATAAGATTTATCGTAGCGGGCAACCGGGCCCGCCTGTCGGATACCCTTAACCGCGAGATAGACGAGGCCATGGCCGAGACGGCTTCCAACACAGGCCTGAATCTGGTGATTTTCCTCAGTTACAGCGGACGCTGGGATATAGAACAGGCTGCGTCCCGGTGGGCTGCTGCCGGAGCGCCGGAAGGCCGTTTCGCCGATTTTCTGGCTACGGCCGGTATCCCTGACCCGGACCTGCTGATCCGGACCAGCGGCGAGCAGCGCATAAGTAATTTCCTGCTCTGGCAATGCGCCTATACCGAATTTTATTTTACTCCGGTGCTTTGGCCCGATTTTCGCAAAACCGAGTTCAGATTGGCTCTTGAAGACTTCGCCTCCCGCCAGAGACGCTTCGGAAAGACCGGCGACCAGATAACCCAAGAAAAGAACGATTCCAAATGATTAACAACGTGAAAAGGATTTTACTCCCTGTTCTGTTGCTGTTTACGGTGTGCAGCTCTTATGCTCAGCAGAATCAGTCCAGTCTGGTGGTGGACTACATGCATCCCCGCAAGTATATCGTCGGGGGCATCAAGGTGGAGGGGATTAAGTATCTTGGAGAGCAGCAGATAATCGCTCTCACCGGCCTTCGCGAAGGCATGGAGGTGACTATCCCGGGAGAACAGATGACCTCGATAGTCCAGAGGATATGGGGACAGAGGCATTTCTCCGATGTTTCCCTCAACATAGACTCGCTCTCATCCGGAGGAGACACCGTGTTCCTGGCCCTGCACCTGCAGGAGAGGCCCAGGGTCTCCAGGTGGAACTTCCAGGGTGTAAAGAACTCCGAGCAGTCGGAACTGCAGGACCGTCTGAGCCTGCGCCGCGGAGTCCCTCTGTCGGACTACGTGCTCCGCTCTTCCGTAGGGATAATCAAGAATTACTATAAGGAGAAGGGATTTATAAACGCGGAGGTGGATATCCTTCAGGAAAACGACACCATAGTCAAGAATGCCGTCCGGGTGACTTTCAAGGTGGACCGCAAGACCAAGGTGAAGATCAAGACCATCACGTTCTCCGGCAACGACCATGTGCCTGAGAGCAAGCTGGTGGGGTCGATGGCCAAGACCCGCGACATGCGCATAAGGAACCTGTTCAAGTCAAAGAAATTCAACGAGAAGGAGTATGACAACGACAAGCAGTCCCTCATAAGCGCGTTCAACGAGGCCGGATACAGGGACGCCCGTATCGTCAAGGATTCCATATATTATATAGAGGAGGACCGTCTGGGCATAGACTTCGTCATCGACGAGGGGCAGAGGTACTACTTCCGCAATATCACGTGGACAGGCAACTCCCTCTATACGGCTGACCAGCTCAATGCCGTGCTGATGATCAAGAAGGGAGATGTGTATGATGTGGTGAATCTCCAGAAGAGGCTTTTCGGAGATCCCAAGAAAGAGTTCATGGATATCCATACGCTGTACGCTGACCAGGGTTACATATTCTTCAATATCGTTCCGGTGGAGACCAATATCGTGGGGGACTCCGTGGATGTCGAGCTCCGCATGGTGGAAGGCAAGCCCGCGACGTTCAACAAGATCATCGTCAGTGGAAACACCATCACCAACGAGAAGGTGGTCCGCCGCCAGATATTCACAAAGCCAGGATACCTGTACAGTCAGTCCATGCTTGAGCGCTCTCTCAGGGAGATAGCCTCCATGGGCAACTTCGACCCGGAGCAGGCCCTCGACCATACCCGCGGCTACTCTGTCATCCCCAACCAGATAAACAACACGGTGGACATCTCCTACAACGTGGCCGAGAAGCCCAACTCGCAGTTCGAGCTGTCCGGAGGATGGGGCGGATACTCATTCGTCGGAACTGTGGGAGTGAGCTTCAACAACTTCTCCATCAGCCGTCTCTTCAAGAAAGGTGCATGGAGGCCGGTTCCCCTCGGAGACGCCCAGACCCTGTCCCTGAGATTCCAGACCAACGGAACCTACTATACCGCCGGCTCCATCAACTTCATCGAGCCCTGGCTCTTCGGAAAGAAACCTACGTCGTTCAACCTGACCGGATACTATACCCGTCAGACCAATTCCTATTACTGGTACCAGATTCAGAACACCGACGAGTACTACGAGGTGTACGGTATAGCCGCGGCCCTCGGAAGCCGTCTGAAGTGGCCTGACAACTATTTCGTGCTGTATCATGAGCTCAGCTGGCAGACCTACAACCTGCACAACTGGAGATACAACTTCCTGTTCGATACCGGTAAGTCCAACAACATAAGTTACAAGATTACGCTGGCCCGCAACTCCACGGACCAGGCCATCTATCCCCGCGAGGGCTCGGACTTCCAGTTCTCCGTCCAGCTTACTCCTCCGTATTCGGCGTTCAGGGACAAGAGCACCGACTACATCAACATGACTGACCAGGACCGCTACCGCTGGATCGAGTATCATAAGTGGACCTTCAAGGGCGCCCTGTACGTACGTCTGATAGGAGACCTGGTGCTCATGACCAGGGCGCAGTTCGGATATCTGGGATATTACAACAAGAATCTCGGTTACTCGCCTTTCGAGGGCTATCAGGTCGGAGGTGACGGTATGTCGGGCTACAATACCTACGGCTCCGAGATCATCTCTCTCCGCGGATACTCCAACTACTCGCTCACGCCTATCAATGACGAGGGAGTCTATGTCGGACATGTCTACGACAAGTTCACCCTGGAGCTGCGCTATCCCGTAGTCCTGCAGCCGCAGTCCACCATCTACGTGCTGGCTTTCCTGGAGGGCGGAAACTGCTGGGAGCATATCCAGGAGTTCAATCCCTTCGAGATCAAGCGTTCGGCGGGAATCGGAGTCAGAATTATGCTCCCGATGATCGGTCTGCTCGGAGTGGACTGGGGATGGGGCTTCGACCCGGTACAGGACCAGAAGAGAGGCGGCTCGAACTTCCATTTTGTGATAGGTCAGCAGTTCTGACGGTTCCACGTAACAGAATATTTACTAAATTTGCATCCGCATTTGCAAAAAGAAGAAAATACAATATTAAATCAACAGCATGAAAAGAATATCTTTAATCGCCTTGAGCGTGATTGCGACAGCATTCGTCGCTACAGCACAGGAACTTAAGTTCGGCCATATCAACATGCAGGAAGTGGTGTTCCTGATGGATGAGATGGATTCGGCACGTGTACAGCTTGAAAAGTTCAACCAGGACATCCAGACGACCTACAACGCTATGGTCGAGGAGCTCAATACCAAGTATGCCACATACGAGCAGATGAGCGCCAACTGGACACCTTCCGTGCTGGCTACGAAGCAGCAGGAGCTGCAGGATCTCCAGGCCCGCCTCCAGCAGTATCAGCAGAACGCCCAGATGGACATGAACAATCTGCAGCAGCAGCTCATGGGCCCCATCTCCCAGAAGGCCAATGAGGCTGTGACCAAGGTGGGCAAGGCCAACGGACTTATCTACGTGTTCGACCTCTCCTCCGGCGCGGTGCCTTACTTCGACGCTGCACAGAGCATGGACATCACCGCACAGGTGAAAGCCGAACTGGGAATATCCCCCGACAAGCAACTGCCTCAGGCACAGCCTCAGCAGTAAGTCCTGCGGACATTATAGAACGATATGCGGAGGTCTGTTCCGGGTGTCCCGGAGCAGACCTTTCACTTTTTATAAATTCTTAGCAAATAAATTCCCATCTTTAAGGGAAAATGCTTACATTTGTCTAAAATTATTAACCTTATGCAACACAAGATTATTGATATCGAGGATGTCGTTATCAGATTTGCAGGTGACTCCGGCGACGGCATGCAGCTTACAGGTACGTTGTTCGCTGACTCATCAGCCCTTTTCGGTAACGAGATCTCTACATTTCCCGACTATCCGGCTGAGATCCGGGCGCCTCAAGGCACAGTATCAGGTGTGTCCGGCTTCCAGGTACACATCGGTTCTATCGAAATAAACACTCCGGGCGACTTCTGCGACGTACTTGTCGCCATGAACCCGGCAGCACTGATGGCAAACGCCAAATGGGCCAAACCTACGGCGACCATCATCCTCGATGAGGATGCCTTCGACGAGAAAGGAATCCAGAAGGCAGGCTTCAAGACCATGAATCCTATCGAGGAACTGGGTATCGGGGACCGCAATATCATAGTCTCCCCCATAACCACCCTGACCAAGGAGAGTCTCAAGGACAGCGGTCTGGACCTGAAGGCCATCGTAAGGTGCAAGAACATGTTCACCCTCGGTATGTGCTTCTTCATGTTCAACAAGGAACTCGACCACACCTTCGAGTACCTCGAGCGCAAGTTCAAGAAGAAACCCGCCCTCATCGAGACTAACAAGAAGGTGCTGAAGGACGGCTTCAACTACGCCTCCAACATCCACGCGATAGCCAACACCTATTACGTGCAGCCCGCCAAGCAGGAAAAGGGCACCTACCGCAACATCAACGGTAACCAGGCCACCGCATGGGGACTGCTCGCAGCCTCCGAGAAGTCGGGCGTGCCTCTCTTCTGCGGCTCGTATCCCATCACCCCCGCAACAGCCATCCTCGAAGAGCTGGCCATCCACAAGGAGCTCAAGGCCAAGACCCTCCAGTGCGAGGACGAGATCGCCGGCATCTGTACCGCCATCGGTGCCGCATACGCCGGCAACTTCGCCGTGACCACCACCTCCGGTCCCGGTCTCTCCCTGAAGTCCGAGGCCCTCGGTCTGGCCATGATCACCGAACTGCCCCTCGTACTCGTGGACGTACAGCGCAGCGGTCCGTCCACCGGTATCCCTACCAAGACAGAGCAGACCGACCTCAACCAGGCCCTTTACGGCCGCAACGGCGAGTGCCCCATCATGGTGATGGCCGCCCACTCTCCTTCGGACTGCTTTGAGAAAGCATTCTACGCAGGCAAGTTCGCCATGGAGCACATGATGCCCGTCATCCTCCTCACCGAGGGCTTCCTGGGCAACGGCTCCGAGCCCTGGCGCATTCCTTCCATGAAGGACCTGCCCGAGATACACCCTCCCTTCATCAAGGACGCTTCCGAGTGCGGCGGCAAGTTCAGCCCCTTCGAGAGAGACCCCGAGACATTTGTCCGCAGATGGGCTGTGCCCGGAACTCCCGGTCTGGAGCACCGCGTCGGCGGTCTGGAGAAAAGTCCTGCCGGAGTGATTTCCTCCGATCCCCAGAACCATCAGATGATGGTGGACCTCAGGGCCAGGAAGGTGGCTCATGCCGCAGTGGACATACCCCCGCTGAAGGTTATCGGCGACGAGAGCGGCGAAGTCCTCATCGTGGGATGGGGCGGTACTTTCGGCCACCTCTACACGGCTGTCAAGGAGTTCCACAAGCAGGGCAAGAGCGTTTCCCTGGCTCACTTCGACTATATCAACCCCCTGCCTCTCAACACGGAGGAGGTCTTCTCGAAGTTCAGGAAGATCATCGTCTGCGAGCTCAACTCCGGTCAGTTCGCAGACTATCTGAGGGCAAAGCATCAGAAATTCAATTACTATCAGCTCAACAAGGTGCAGGGACAGCCTTTCATCGTAAAGGACGTCGTGGATGCAGTCAACAAATTATTATAGGAGGACAGACATCATGAAATATACAGCACAGGATTTCAAAAGCAATCAGGAAGTAAGGTGGTGCCCCGGATGCGGTGACCATTCCGTACTCGCCTCTCTTCAGAGGGCTCTTCCCCAGGTGGCGGAAGAACGCGGATACCCCATGGAGCGTTTCGTGTTCGTATCGGGTATCGGCTGCTCGTCGCGACTGCCCTACTATATGAATACCTACGGTTTCCACGGAATACACGGCCGTGCCACTGCCATATCGACCGGCATGAAGGTGGCCAATCCCAATCTGTCAATCTGGCAGGCTACCGGTGACGGCGACGCCCTGGCCATCGGTGGAAACCACTTTATCCACGCTATCCGCCGCAACATCGACATCAACATCGTGCTTTTCAACAACCGTATCTACGGACTGACAAAAGGGCAGTATTCCCCGACATCTCCTCTGGGCAAGATCACCAAGACCTCCCCTTACGGAACCGTGGAGCATCCCTTCAATCCGGGAGCCCTCGTAATGGGCGCACGCGGCACATTCTTTGCACGAAGCATAGATTCGGAACTGAAACTGAATCAGGAGATATTCGTTGCGTCAGCAAGACATGACGGATGCTCGGTGACCGAGATGCTGGTCAACTGCGTCATCTACAACGACGGCTCGCACCGCGAGATTTCCGATAAGGAAGTCAGGGCCGACCGCACGATAGTTCTTCGCCATGGTGAGAGGATGATCTTCGGAAAGGACCGCAACAAGGGTCTGGTACTCGTCAACAAGGAACTCAAGGTAGTGACGATAGGCGAGGGCGGAGTAACCGAGGACGATATTCTGGTACACGACGCCCACACCGCCGACATGGGCATGCACAGCATGCTCATCGACATGAAGTGGCCCGAGTATCCGGTGGCTCTCGGAGTCATCCGCGACGTGCCTGACAAGACCTACGACGACAACGTCCGCGACCAGCTGGAGGACGTCAGGGCCAAGTCGACCATCCACAACATGGACGAGCTGCTGCACAGCGGATCGACATGGGAAGTGAAATAATGAATGAAAAACAATAGAACCATTTTAATAAACACTAAAAAACACTTTTAATATGAAAGTTTCAGAAATCATGGCCAAACTTGAGGCCAAGTATGGTAATGAGAAAGAGTACCTGCAGGCAGTCCGCGAAGTGCTCGAGTCCATCGAAGAGGTTTACAACCAGCATCCCGAGTTCGAGAAGGCTAAGATCGTTGAAAGAATCGTAGAACCCGACCGTATCTTCACATTCAGGGTTACCTGGGTTGACGACAAGGGTGAGGTTCAGACCAACCTCGGCTACAGGGTTCAGTTCAACTCCGCTATCGGCCCCTACAAGGGAGGTCTCCGCTTCCACAAGGCAGTTACTCCTTCCATGCTGAAGTTCCTCGGTTTCGAGCAGACTTTCAAGAACGCTCTGACAACTCTGCCTATGGGCGGTGCAAAGGGCGGTTCTGACTTCGATCCCGTCGGCAAGTCTGACGCTGAGATCATGAGATTCTGCCAGGCCTTCATGTATGAGCTCTGGAGATGCATCGGTCCCGATACCGATATCCCTGCAGGTGACGTAGGTGTCGGCGGACGTGAGATCGGCTATCTGTACGGAATGTACAAGAAGCTCGCACGCGAGTACAACACTGGCGTTCTCACCGGTAAGGGCGGCACATGGGGTGGTTCCATCCTCCGTCCCGAGGCTACAGGATTCGGCGCTCTGTACTTCACACAGCACCTCCTCCACCATGCCGGCAAGGACATCAAGGACAAGACAGTCGCTCTCTCCGGCTTCGGTAACGTAGCATGGGGCGCCGCTACAAAGGCTAAGGAGCTCGGCGCAAAGGTTATCGCTATCTCCGGTCCTGACGGAGTCTGCGAGATCCCCGGCGGTATCACCGACGAGATGATCGACTACATGCTCGTTATGCGTGCTTCCAACAGGAACAAAGTTCAGGATATGAACGACAAGTTCCCTCAGGCCACCAAGTTCACAGCCGGTAAGAAGGCTTGGAGCGTTAAGTGCGACATCGCTCTGCCCTGCGCTTTCCAGAACGAGCTGAACGGTGATGATGCCAAGGAACTGATCGCCAACGGTACATGGTGCTGCTGCGAGGTTTCCAACATGGGCTGCACCCCTGAGGCTATCCACGAGTTCCAGAGCAAGGGCATCCTCTTCGCTCCCGGTAAGGCTGTCAACGCCGGCGGTGTAGCAACCTCTGGTCTCGAGATGACCCAGAACGCTACTCACATCAGCTGGTCTGCCAAGGAAGTGGACGAGAAGCTGCACTACATCATGCAGAGCATCCACGAGGCCTGCGTTAAGTTCGGTACTCAGCCCGACGGTCATGTTGACTACGTCAAGGGTGCGAACATTGCCGGCTTCATGAAGGTGGCTCAGGCTATGCTCGAGCAGGGTATCATCTAATCTGAAACAATTAGGATTTTTTAAGGGTCGGCGGTCATTCTGCCGACCCTTTTTTATTATTTTTTTTATATTTGTGAGTTGTTTTAAAAATGGAATATGATATGGCTATTATAAGACCTTTGAACGGAATCGCACCGAAGATCGGAAAGGGATGCTTTATCGCTGAGAATGCGGCGATTATCGGGGATGTGGAGATAGGAGACGACTGCAGTATATGGTACGGGGCGGTGCTGCGCGGCGACGTGAACCCGATACGGCTCGGCAACAGGGTGAATATCCAGGACGGGGCGGTGCTGCATACTTTATATAAAAGGTCTGTCGTGGAGATAGGCGATGACGTCTCGGTGGGACACAATGCCGTCATCCACGGAGCCAAGGTAGGAAACGACGTGCTCGTGGGCATGGGTGCCGTCCTCCTGGACGGAGTTGAGGTGGCTGACGGCAGCATTATCGCCGCAGGGGCTGTGGTCCTGAGCAACTCGAAGCTGGAGCCGGGCGTATATGCCGGAGTTCCCGCCAAGAAGGTCAAGGACGGCTCGGATACAGTGCGGGCTTCGGCGCATAAAAATGCCCAGGGCTACATGATGTACAAGGAGTGGTTCCTGGACGGAGAAGAAAATAAGTAATAATCACCAATATCTACCATTATGAAAAAATTACTCTTTATCTGCGCAGCCATAGTACTGGCAGCGGCATGCAGCAGCGGTGACAAGTACACCATCAAGGGAACCGTCACCGGTGACAGCGACAAACTGGTCAACGGAACAGCCTATCTTTTCAACCGCGACAGGGAGAATCCCGTGAGGGATACTGTGGACGTGGTAAACGGAAAGTTTGAGTTCAAGGGTTCAGTGACCACTCCCGAACCCTTCATTATTACCATTGATGGTATTCCCGGCATGATTTCCATTTTCCTGGAGAATGCTGATTTCACCATTTCCACGGATGCCTCTCTGGCGGAGCCTGTGATAACAGGAGGCCCTGCCCAGACCATGATGAACAGGTACAATGACAGTGCCGAGGAAATCTCCGGAAAATACGGTATAGAGGAGGTGATCAGCGTGCTCCGCTCTGCCGATGCCACCGAGGATGAGAAAGAGGCCGCAACGAAGAAATACGAGGAATATTCCGCGGAGCTGGAGTCCATGAAGAACGCTCTCGTGGCCGAGGCTCCTGTTTCTCATTTCGCCCTTCTGTTCCTCAGCCAGGAGTATTACTATATGGACGGAGACAGCCTGGCAGCCCTGCTGGCTCCCTATAAGGAGGATCCCGCATTTGCCGGCAACCGTACCCTGGCCAAGCTCGAGGCCTTCGCCCAGAAGGAGCAGGCTCTTGCGATAGGCGCCAAGGCTCCTGATTTCACACTCAACGATCCTGACGGCAACCCCGTGACCCTCTCCGAGTTCTATAAGAAGAACAAGGTCACCATGATCGACTTCTGGGCAAGCTGGTGCGGCCCCTGCCGTAACTTCAACCCCACTCTCGTGAAGATATACAAGAAGTACCATAAGCTCGGACTCGGCATCATCGGCGTATCCCTCGACAGGGAGCATGATGCATGGGTAAAGGGCATCAAGGATGACAAGCTGACATGGACACATGTATCCGACCTCAAGTTCTGGCAGAGTGAGGTAGGACAGCTCTACAATGTCAACTACATCCCCCAGAATGCCTTCGTGGACGCCGAGGGCAACATCATCGGCCGCAAGGTCGCTGAGGACGAGATCGAGGCCTTCCTCGACGAGTACCTCAAGAAGTAATCCCGCGTACACACGCCTTCAGAGGGGAACGGACCATGATCGGGGTATATGACTCAGGCATAGGCGGGCTCTCGGTATGGAAAGAGCTCGTGGCCCTGATGCCGGAACAGGACTATGTCTATGTTGCCGACTCGTCTCATTGTCCCTATGGCTCCAAGTCTCCCGACTTCATAGTCGCGCGCGCCTGCGCCGTGACTGACTTCCTGATGGGGAAGAATGCTGAAGCGGTGGTCGTGGCCTGCAATACGGCTACGGCTGCCGCTATTTCATACCTGCGCTCGCATTACCCGGTCCCCTTCGTCGGGATGGAACCGGCCGTAAAGCCGGCCGTCCAGGCCTCCAGGACAGGGGTGGTGGGAGTGCTGGCTACGGCAAATACTTTCAAAGGCAGTCTTTACCATGATACCGTCCTGCGCTATGCCTCCGGAGTCCGGATTATAGAGAAAGTAGGACTGGGCCTGGTGGAGGCGGTGGAGAGGGGAAAGGTCCCCTCGGAGCTCATCCGCAGTTATGTGGGGGAGATGACGGAGGAGGGAGCGGATGTTATTGTCCTGGGATGTACCCATTTCCCTTTCCTTCAGCCGGAGATAGAAGCTGCCGCCGGCCCGGCCGTGCGCATAATCAATCCGGCCCCGGCCGTCGCCCTCCAGACCCGCAGGATCGTCCGCGGAGCCTCTCCATGCAAGGTGCCTCCCGTACGGGATTTTTATTCTACGGGGGATATTACTGTCCTCAGGCGCACTGTCCTGGACATGGATCCCTCGCTCGATGCAGAACATTTTCACCCAATCAACATTTAGTAACCACTTAATGCTAAAACAATGTCTGTAGATTTACTATTCTGGCTAGTGCCCATATCTTCGTTAATCGCACTCGGATTTGCATTCTTCTTCTACAAGAGGATGCTCAGGGAGGATGAGGGCACACCTACTATGAAAGAGATAGCCGCACATGTCCGTAAGGGCGCGATGGCTTATCTCAAACAGCAGTACAAGGTGGTGACCATCGTGTTCATCATCCTGGCCATATTCTTCGCTGTCCTGGCCTATGGCTTCGACGTGCAGAATCACTGGGTACCTTTCGCATTCCTGACAGGAGGATTCTTCTCCGGCCTTGCAGGATTCATCGGTATGAAGACCGCGACCTACGCTTCCGGCAGGACAGCCAACGCCGCCCGCCGCTCGCTCAATTCCGGCCTGAAGCTGGCTTTCCGCTCCGGCGCCGTAATGGGTCTGACAGTCGTAGGACTCGGACTGCTGGATATTTCGTTATGGTATCTGATACTGGATCACTTTGTCAATGCTGACGGCCCTCAGAAGCTGGTGGTCATCACCACTACCATGCTGACCTTCGGTATGGGTGCGTCGACCCAGGCCCTCTTCGCCCGTGTGGGCGGCGGTATCTACACCAAGGCCGCTGACGTGGGTGCTGACCTGGTAGGCAAGGTGGAAGCCGGTATCCCTGAGGATGATCCCCGCAACCCCGCCACCATCGCCGACAACGTGGGCGACAACGTAGGTGACGTAGCCGGTATGGGCGCCGACCTCTATGAGTCCTACTGCGGCTCTATCCTGGCCACCGCAGCCCTCGGAGCCTCCGCATTCTACGCCTACTCCGACACGACGATGCAGCTCAAGGCCGTATTTGCCCCCATGCTGATCGCCGCTGTAGGTATTATCCTCTCGATTATAGGCATATACCTTGTCAGGACCAAGGAGGGAGCCGGCATGAAACAGCTGCTCCGATCCCTGAGCGTAGGAACCAATGTCTCTTCCGTCCTGATAGCCCTCGCCACATTCGGCATACTCTATATCCTCGGCATACCCAACTGGGCCTGGATATCCTGCTCGGTAATCGTAGGTCTGGTCGCCGGTATCATCATCGGCCAGTCCACCGAGTACTTCACCTCGCACTCCTACAAGCCGACCCGCAAGCTCGCGGAGAGTTCCAACACCGGTCCTGCTACTGTAATCATTTCCGGAGTGGGTCTCGGTATGATATCGACAGCCATCCCCGTCATCACTATCGTGGTGGCCATCATCCTGGCCTATCTCTGCGCCATCGGCTTTGATGTAAACAACATGCTCACAGCCCAGAATCTCAGCCTTGGCCTCTACGGTATCGGTATCGCCGCTGTCGGCATGCTCTCCACCCTCGGCATCACCCTGGCCACCGACGCCTACGGTCCCATCGCGGACAACGCCGGCGGCAACGCCCAGATGAGCGAGCTCGAGCCCGAGGTACGTCAGCGCACCGACATCCTCGACGCTCTCGGCAACACCACAGCCGCTACCGGCAAGGGCTTCGCCATCGGCTCCGCCGCCCTGACTGCCCTCGCCCTGCTGGCCTCCTATCTCGAAGAGATCAAGATCGGCCTGCAGAGGATAGGGGAGACCGTACTTGACCTCGGAGGCGGCCGGACTGTCGAAGTCGCCCAGGCCACCATACCCGACTTCATGGAGTACTATCACATCAACCTGATGAACCCTACTGTCCTGGCTGGAGTCTTCATCGGCGCCATGATGTCCTTCCTCTTCTGCGGTCTGACGATGAACGCAGTGGGACGCGCCGCACAGAAGATGGTCGAGGAGGTGCGCCGTCAGTTCCGCGAGATCAAGGGCATCCTTACCGGCAACGCTACTCCGGACTATGCCCGCTGCGTGGCCATCTCCACCAAGGGCGCACAGCATGAGATGCTGCTGCCTTCGCTGCTGGCCATCATCGTGCCTCTGCTCGTAGGTCTGTTCTTCGGCGTGGCCGGTACTGTAGGTCTGCTCGTCGGTTCCCTCGGCTCAGGCTTCGTGCTGGCTATCTTCATGGCCAACTCCGGCGGTGCCTGGGACAACGCCAAGAAATACGTGGAGGAAGGCAACCTCGGCGGCAAGGGCTCCGATGCCCACAAGGCTACCGTCGTAGGCGACACCGTAGGCGACCCCTTCAAGGATACCTCCGGTCCTTCGCTCAACATCCTCATCAAGCTGATGAGCATGGTGTCCATCGTTACGGCAGGTCTGAACGTAGTATTCAGCGTACTCTAGTCTCAGGACCCGATAGAATTCAGAAAAGCGGCCAGCCGGAGCAGACTCCCTGGCCGCTTCCATTTTATCCTGTTTTCCTTTACAAACGAACTGAAGTCCTCCTTTCTGTCTTCCGGAAGGGCCTGGAGGATATCCTTCCTGTTGGCGGGCCACGCTTTTCCCGAATCCGTGACGATGAAATATTCCGTGACTATGTCGGCCGTGCGCCCCTGGTCCTTGTTCTGAAGGAGCAGCATGTGGTTCTGGTTGGTGCCGCCGGAGACCTCCAGCGAGCTCAGCTCGGTCTTTGAGATAGTGGCTGCTGACATGCCGTACGCCCCGCTGCCTTCCAGCGCTGAGGCAAAATCGCCCTGCAGCAGTTCCGCGACATATCCCGAAGTTCCGGCCGCCGCCACCCTCATCGGCACTCCGTTGACATATCGGAAGAGGTCATTCCCGATGCGGATGCTGTCGATGTCCCGGGGGTAAGCCTCCTTGATCATGCCCAGCTCGACGTAGTGCAGGGTGGTGCGGAGCATGTGGATGTTGAATTTCAGGTGCTGTGAGCGTCCGCCGCTCATGTATACAGTGCCGTCCTGGAAATCGGGGTAGAGGTAGGGCCATGTGGTGGTGCAGGTCTGGGCGGCGGCGGGGATTGTGGAGAGAAGACCTGCGGTCATGGATATAAGGACGGTGGTAAGGAATTTACAGTAGTGCATAATGGAATTTTTGTGAGGAGGTAAAATAAAAAAAGCCGGCCCGCGCCGGGCCGGCTTGAAACAGTAATGGTCGTTCGTTTATAATTTCTCTGCAGTAATGGGAGTGGGCGTGATAAGAAGGATTCCAGCATTCTCGATATATCCGCCTATGGCGGGCATCTCATCGCTGAATTCTAGACGATTGCCATCGTCAGAGATTGTTATTGTGATGTTCCCTTCATCGTAGACATTGTAGTAGCCGGGTTCGTCAGCAGGTGCAAATCCTGTGAGCAGTACAGGGTTGCCGTTGCTATAAACATACTCACTGCTTTGTCCTAGCGGCACTGTAATGGTATTTCCATTTACTACGCCATAATACATCATGTCATCTGCGGCCCATCCAATGCTGCTTAAGTTGCAGATATCGTAGAACCAAACCATGGAGTCGTCATCAGGATCCGTTGACAGGATCATTTCCCATGATGCGCCCGTGGCGTCAGTAGCCTTATAGCTTCCGAGAATATAGTTCAGGGGATGGTCCTGGTCCTGAATGGTGACTATGCATTCGTTGGCGGCACCGTCAGTGACGCTTCCGGTGCTGTTGAAGACGAGTTTGAATACGAGGTCTCCCGTATAGTCTCCGTCACGGTCTATGATCTGAATCCTGATGTTCTGGGTTCTGTTCTCAGAGTCGAATGTCAGGGTCTTGTTCTCGGGCATGACGAAGTCCACACCTGCCTTGGCGGTGCTGTCCACAACATCAAAAGTGACGGAGGTGGAGATACCCTTCACTGATGAGAGTACTACGGGGATCTCGATGATACCCTGGTCTTCGGCTATGGATGCGGTAGTCTCGCCGAAAGAGACGAAGGCGTTGGCGTCATCGAAGACCGGGAAGGTGTTCAGGTTGCTGCAGGAGGTGGACAGGGCCACGGCCGCAGCCGGTATTGCCAGTAAATATAATATCTTTTTCATATCTGTTAGTATCCGGGATTTTGTTCAAGATTGGGATTGACTTCGAGCTCCCTGCGGGCGATGGGGAGAGCCCATCTGTAGGAGTCGGCGGGGATATCCTTGATCTGGGCGGAAACGAAGTAGGTGCGCTCCACAGGCTCGTTCCAACGGGCCAGGTCGAAGAGGTAGTGGCCCTCGTAGGCGAGTTCCAGTCTTCTTTCCAGCCGTACTATGTCTATACCTCCGGAAGTGCGTGCCGAGGCATTGCGCTTTTCGCGGATGACATTGATGTCCTGGAGAGCGCCTGCAGCGTCACCCTTTGCCATTCTGGCCTCGGCGCGGTTGAGATACATTTCGGAAAGCCTGATGATGGGTACGTTGTTGCAGTCCTGGGCTACGTCGAGTTTGCCCTCGTACTTGAATGTCCAGCAGTTCTTATCTCCGTCGGAGAATCTCAGGTTGGAGAAACGCACGTCATCGCTCTCGTACAGGTCATAGAGGTCAGGGCTTATCTGGGCATCTGCGTATGAGCCGTCCATGGATGCGATGTTGCTGATGTCGTTCCATGATCCCCAGTAATTGTTGCCGGTGTCGCCGAACATCTCGAAGATGGTCTCGCCGCCGGTGCCGGCCTTGGCCGCAAAAGTAGCAGCATTGAAATCATCTGCCTCCCACATGGTGTATACCTTGCTGTCTATTACCTTGGTGGCGTAGGCCTCTGCATTGGACCAGTCGGACATATACAGGTAGACACGGGAGAGCATGGCCTGGATGACATGGATATTGGCCCATGCGTCCTTGTCAGTGCCGCGGTCGGGGACGTATTCGGGATCTATGATTTTCTCGGCTTCGAGCAGGTCAGCTATCACCTGGTCGTAGACCTTTCCCACTGTCTCTCTGGCCGGTTTGTCGTCCAGTTCGGGATCCGGTACGAGGATGACGGGAACTCCGAGATTATCCCTGCCCTTATTGTATGCCTGGGCATAGTAGAGTGCCAGCTCGAAGTGTGAGAAGGCCCTGAGGAACAGAGCCTCGGCCTTGAAATTGTTCAGATCCTGTTCTGTAGCGGTATTGTCCGAGGCCAGGATGGTCTCTGCGTTGTTGTCGACAGCATCGATGATGTTGTTGGCTGCTGAGATTACGTAGTAGGCCAGACCCCACAGTGCGGGGGTGTTGTCCACAGAGTAGTTCCATTCGTAGTCCGTGAAATATCTGTTGGAGTCGTATCCGTCTCCGCGGGACTTTGCTCCGTTGCCGGAGCGCATCTCGGGAACGATGATTCTGTCAGCGCTATACCAGGATGTGCTGGCCAGGGGGGCGTACATACCGGCTGTGGCCAGCGATATCCCGTTGAAGGACGAGAGTGTCAGCTCATTGCTCTGAGAGAGGATAGGAGGCTGTTCGAGGAAGTCCTTGCAGCTTGTGGTCATGACTGCGGCACTCAGCGCTATTACTGTATATTTGAGTATATTCTTCATTGTCTTGAGTGTTTAAATGTTTAGAATGACAGTTCGATACCGCCGACAAACGACTTGGTCATAGGGTAGTTTCCGCCGTATGCGTAACCGATGTAACCCAGCTCGGGATCCATCGCGGTGACATCGTGGAAGGTGTAGAGGTTGAGGGCGCTGACGTAGATTCTGAGGCCCTTGATGTGCATGGCGTCAGTCGCTTTCGCTGGCAGGCTGTAGGATAGGGTGATGTCCCTTATCCTCATGTAGCTGCCGTCCTGGAGGAAGCGGGTGGACGCTCCGGCGTATCCTGTTCTGTTGGAACCCATAACGGGACGGGGCTGTGTGCCGGTGTCACCGGGTTTGGTCCAGTAGTCGAGGGCGTCTGCAGTAAGGTTGTTGGAGAGGCTCTCACCGTCAGTAACGTACCAGTTGCCGACCACTACCTGGTTGCCGTATGTGAAGTCGAAGTAGGCGCTTAGACTCAGGCCTTTCCAGGATAAGGTAGTGTTGAAGCCACCTGTAAACAGAGGCTCGGGCGAGCCCTCGTAAACGTAGCGGGCGAGGGTACGGTCGTTGGTGAGCTTGCCGTCCTCAGTCCAGAATAGGGCGTCACCGGTAGTGGGATCCACTCCGTAGTAATCGCGGAGATAGAAACTGTACATGCTCCTGCCTTCTACGATCCTTGTCATGGATGACCCTCCGTTACGGGGATCGAGAACGTCCAGGAAGCCGCTGCCGGCCAGATCGAGTACCTTGGAGCGGTTGAAGGCCATGTTGTATCCGAGGGTCCAGAGCCAGTCTCCTGTGCGGATGACCTCACCGTCGATCATGAGCTCGACACCGTTATTGCGTATGGAACCGGTGTTCATGAGGCTGGATGAGAATCCTGTAGTCTGAGGAACCGATACGCCCAGCAGCATGTCGTCGGTCAGACGACTGTAGACATCCACCGATGCGGTCAGTCTGTCGTTCCAGAAGCCGAGGTCGATACCTACGTTCCAGGTCTTGTTCTTCTCCCATGCAAGGTTGGCGTTGGAAGGCTGGGAGGGCAGCATGCCGGATACTCCGTTGTAGGCAGCGGTGGCGTACAGACCATAGGCCTGGTATACAGTGATGTTGTTGTTACCGTTGACGCCGTAGCTGGCACGCAGTTTCAGCAGATTCCACCAGTTGCTGACTCCGTCCATCCAGTCCTCGTTGGAGATGGTCCAGGAACCGCTGACTGACCAGAACAGACCCCATTTGGTGTTGCTTCCGAAGAGGGAACTGCCGTCGCCTCGGAGAGATGCCGAGAGGAAGTAGCGGTTGCCGTAGCTGTAGTCCACATTTCCGAAGAATGAGAGGAGGGTCTCCTTGGCGTAGTAGTAGGAACCCTGGTCATTGGCTGCGGGAGAGGTGTTGGGGTAGGGTATGTCAGGGTTGATCTGAGGTGAGTAGAGCTGCACGTAGTTATAGGTGTCCATCATGGCCTCCTGTCCTGCCATGGCCCTGAATGAGTGGTCTCCCCAGTTGTCATTGTATGCGATGGTATTTGATGTCGTGAGCCTGAGCTGCTGGGTTCTGTATGTAAAGGCGGTAGCAGCTCCTTCGTTGGTGTAGGGATGCCAGTACTGGCGGGAGTTCACGAACGAGCCCTCGACTGAGTTGTTGGTCTTGATTTCCAGTTGCTTGATGGGATTCCACTGCAGGTACATGGTGCCCTGTACGCGGTATTCCTTGTCGTTGTACTCGTCGTACTCGGCGACGGCACGGGGATTGGCGTTGGAGTTCTCAGCAATGGTTACATTGTAAGTTCCGTCCTCATTGTACATGGGAGTCCAGGGGAGGAGACGGAACATGGACCATGCGGGGTTGGCATAAGCTGAGGAACCGAACTGGGGAGAGTCTGAATCCACGTAGCTGAGGTTGACTCTGGTACCTGTCTTGAGGGTCTTGAGCAGCTGGAAGTCTGCGTTGGCGCGGGCAGAGAACCTCTGGTAGTCCACTCCGTAGAAGACGCCTTGATTTCTGTGATAACTCAGGGATGAATAATAGGTGGCCTTGTCAGTACCTCCGGAGGCGTTGATCTCATATTCCTGAAGCAGACCGGTCTTGGTCAGGGACTTGTACCAGTCGGTGGCGTTGAGGTCAGTTCCTGCTGCGGGCAACTGGGCGTAGTAAGGGTTGGTAGGATCGTCAGGGTCATAGCCGGCGTTGGCTACGGCTGTACGGAAGTAGTTGTTCAGTTCGTCACCGGTCATGGGACGGTAGTTGTTGTCATTCGAGATGACGGATGCACCGAACTTCACACGGGCGGTGAAACGGGACTGGCCGGCCTTACCGCTCTTGGTGGTCACCAGGATGACACCGTTGGCGGCGCGGGAACCGTAGATGGAAGCCGCGGCTGCGTCCTTCAGCACGGTGATGGACTCGATGTCGTTAGGGTTGATGGATGCTGTGGTGGCTCCGTCACCCACACCGGCGTTGGACAGGGAGCGGTTATCAGAGGTGATGATAGGAATACCGTCGACTACCCACAGAGGGTCGCTGCCTGCGTTGATGGACGATGTACCGCGGATTCGGATGTTCGAAGTCGCACCGGGCTGACCGGAGTTGGATGTTACGGACAGACCGGCCACCTTACCCTGCAGCATCTTGTCGACGGATGTCACGGGGGCCTCGGCGATGGTGTTTCCGCTCACGGTGGATACCGAGCCGGTGGCGGCTTCCCTACGGACAGTACCGTAGGCCACCACGATTACGTCCTCAAGCATCTCGGCCTCCATCTCCAGCTCGATGTCGATGACGGTTCTTCCGTTGACGGGTACTTCCAGAGGGGAGTATCCGAGGAATGTTACGTCCAGGACACCGTCAGCGGGAACGGTAATCGAGTAATTTCCCAGGTCATCGGTCATCGCGTACTGTGTGGTACTGCCTTTAAGCAGCACAGTCGCGCCGACGACCGGCTCACCTGTCGAAGCATCAGAGACAGTGCCGGTTACAGTGATATCCTGCGCGAAGGCCGCGGAAGTTACCACGAGTAACTTTGCGGCGGATCAGCATGCCCTGTAGAATCTCAGGCCTGCTTCCATTCCTCTATGGTACCTGTGGCAGAAGAGAATGAGGCTCCTATGCGTAAGACCCTGCGGCTGTCGGCTGAGTAGGGACGAGCATATCCCCGCTCCTCTATCTGCGCCAGTGCCTCGTCGGCGGAGCCGTCCAGCTTGAACTCGAAGATGTAGACGTACCTGGGTGTCTCCACGATGCAGTCCACGCGGCCCTGGCTCTGGGGCTGCTCCACAGTGACGGTGTAGGTGCTGACAATCTTGAAAATCAGGTAGAACGTATACTGGAAGTAGCGCTCTCTCTCCCTCTCGTTCTCCTTGCGGCGGGCAGTATAGGGTATGTCCGCGAGAAATGACGTGAAGAGGTCCCTGACGCGGTCAGGATCTCCGTCCTCCAGTGAGTCCAGGAGGTCCTGTATCCAGCTGCTGACATCATTGCTCCTGTTGTTAAAATAGTTGGACGCCGTAAGGCTCACGAACCCTCTCTTCACCTCGTTGTTGGGGAAATCCAGCAGGAACGTATTTCGTCCGCGTTTATAGTCCTTTATGGTGAGATAGCCGCTCTGGTAGATCATCGGGAGCGGTCTCTCAACGTCAGCCTTATAATCGACAAACAGCGAGGGGTCATAGTACTTGCCGGTAAGCTCGTCCAGGTTCTCGTCTGAGTGCGTCAGCAGGCGGATAAGATAGGTCGGGGTTCCGCTGGCGAACCAGTAGTCCCGGACAGTATTCTGTGCGAAGGCGTTCAGCAGACTGAAAGGATTGTAGACGTCGGTCATGCGCTCGGAGAAATGATATCCGTCGTAGTGCTGTTTCAGTCTGGCCAGCATCTCCTCCGTGCTCTCCGAATAGGACTCCGCCATCTCCTTTATCGGCTCTGCGAAGTATCTTTCCAGCTCATCCTGAGTTATGCCGCACAATGTCTCGTACCGTGCGTCCAGGCTGATGTCCTGCGGCTGGTTGAATCCGCTGAAGATGCTCACCTGCGAGAACTTGGTCACGCCTGTGAGGAGCACGAACTGCAGGTCGTCGTCTGCGGCCTTGAACACTGAGTAGAATCCCTTTAGCACATCGCGGTGCCAGTCCTCCAGCATGCGCTCGTTGCCGTCCACATTGCAGCGCAGCCCTGTATCCAGCACGTCCAGCAGCGGCTTGTCGTACTCGTCGATGAGCACCACGCACCGGCGGCCGGTACATCTGTGAGCCGCTCTCAGCACTTCCCCGAACCGCTTTCCGATACTGGAGAACTTTTCGGCAGGAGGATATATCCTCTCCCATGCTGAGACAGTCTCTTCCAGCAATGTCCTAAGCGCGTCCTGTTCCTTGAAGTTTGTGGAATTGAAGTCGATATGGAACACCGGATACTCCAGCCACTCCTTCTCCAGCGAGCTGATGGCCAGTCCCTCGAACAGGTCCCTGCGTCCCAGGAAATAATTCTCGAGAGTTGATATCAGCAGGCTCTTACCGAACCTGCGCGGACGGCTCAGAAAATAGATGGTGCCGCCGTGCACGAGATTGTAGATCAAGTCGGTCTTGTCCACGTAGACGTAGCCGTCCTCGCGCAACTTCTCGAAACTCTGGATACCTATGGGGTATTTAATCATAGTTCGCTCCTCCCATGTATTTTGTCTGTGTTATGCGTGTTTCCATTCCTCAATGGTGCCTGTGATGGAAGAGAATGAGGCTCCTATGCGGAAGACCCTGCGGCTGCCGGCAGAGTAGGGACGAGCATATCCCCGTTCCTCTATCTGTGCGAGGGCCTCGTCCGCGGAGCCGTCCAGCTTGAACTCGAAGATGTAGACGTACCTGGGTGTCTCCACGATGCAGTCCACGCGGCCCTGGCTCTGCGGCTGCTCCACAGTCACGGCGTATGTGCTGATCATCTTGAAGACAAGGTAGAATGTGTACTGGAAGTAGCGCTCCCTCTCCCGCTCGTCGTCCTTCCGGCGCATGGTGTAGGGGATTCCCGAGAGGAAAGCCGTGAGTACTCCGCGCATCCTCTCCGGATTGCCGTCCCTGAGGGCTATGTACAGCTCACGGACCATGCCTCCGAACTCCTCCCTCCGGTCGTTGAGGTAACTGGATGCGACCAGCGATATGAAGCCGCCCTTGACCTCGTCGTTGGGGTAGTCAAGCAGGAAAGTTCTGGTGTCCCGGTCGTATCCCTTTATGGTGAGATAGCCGCTCTGGTAGATCATCGGGAGCGGTCTCTCTGTGTCTGCCTTGTAGTCTACGAATTCCCTGGTGTCGTAGTACCGTCCGACGAGCTCGTTGAGGTTCTCGTCGGAGTGCGACAGCAGGCGGATGAGGTATTCAGGAGTGCCGCTCCTGAACCAGTAATCGTCGATTCTGAGGTTGAAGAACGCGTTGAGGAGACTGAACGGGTTGTAAAGGTCAGTCATGGACGGGCTGAAATGGTATCCGTCGTACTGCCTCTTGAGCATGGCCAGCATCTCATCCACGCTCGTTCCGTATGCGTCGGCCATGTCCGCGATGGGCTCAGCGAAGTACTGCTCCAGTTCCTGCTGCGTGATGCCGCACAGAGCCTCGTACTGCCCGCTCATGCTGATGTCGTTGGGCTGGTTGAATCCGCTGAAGATGCTCACCTGCGAGAACTTGGTCACGCCTGTCAGGAGCACGAACTGCAGGTCGTCGTCTGCGGCCTTGAACACTGAGTAGAATCCCTTTAGCACATCGCGGTGCCAGTCCTCCAGCATGCGCTCGTTGCCGTCCACATTGCAGCGCAGCCCTGTATCCAGCACGTCCAGCAGCGGCTTGTCGTACTCGTCGATGAGCACCACGCACCGGCGGCCGGTACATCTGTGAGCCGCTCTCAGCACTTCCCCGAACCGCTTTCCGATACTGGAGAACTTTTCGGCAGGAGGATATATCCTCTCCCATGCTGAGACAGTCTCTTCCAGCAATGTCCTAAGCGCGTCCTGTTCCTTGAAGTTTGTGGAATTGAAGTCGATATGGAACACCGGATACTCCAGCCACTCCTTCTCCAGCGAGCTGATGGCCAGTCCCTCGAACAGGTCCCTGCGGCCCAGGAAATAATTTTTCAGGGTGGACACCAGCAAACTTTTCCCGAACCTGCGCGGACGGCTCAGAAAATATATCTTGCCTGTGGTCACCAGCTTATATACCAGGTCCGTCTTGTCCACGTAGACGTAGCCGTCCTCGCGCAACTGCTCGAAACTTTGGATTCCTATAGGGTATTTCATCATAATGCCTACAAATTTAGACATAAACTTCTGTAAATGCAATTCGGGTAAAAAAAAGAAGCTGTACCGGATTGTCGGTACAGCTTCTGATTAAAGTAGAATGTGCCCGTTAGAGTTCCAGATAGTCCGAAACTGTTTCTGCGGCTCCGGGGAACGATACATACTGCTTGAAGTAGTATGCATTGCCTGCGCCGTCTTGTCCGGCAATGATCCATCCACTTGTCTCACTGGCAAATGCTGAAATATGAGGAGTGAACTGAATCAGTCCGTCCTTGATCTCAAAGCACTGGTCAACAAGTGCCGCACCTCCGTTGAAAGGCGACTGCGTTCCAAAGTAATAGTTCATTGACGACATTTCATTGGAAGAATCATACAGAACACCGTTATTCCAGCAGCCGCTCCATACGACGCTTCCGTCATCATTCAGAGTGAACTCTATATAATCGCTTGGACCTTTCTTGTCCTCGCCGCCTTCTACGAAGGCAATGATGGCCTCAATAGCGTCATTCGTATACGGATTCATGATCCTGTAGCGGCTTGGATTGTTGATGCTCTGGAGAATATCTACAACGACAACGTCAGCGTCGCCCATGAGCTCGTCAAAGAACTCACCTGTTCCGATAGATTCCCACATTGCGTATGTGAAAGAGAGGGAGACTGCGGGTTCTCCACCGGGAGTGCAGTCTTTTTCCGCGATTGAAAGAGAGAGAGAATAGCTGACGTTCTCCTGAATGTTCTCATTGATGGAAACGGTTATGAACGCGAAGTTCTCTCCGTCTTTGAATGTCACTTCAGAGGGCACGTTCAGAACATTTACTGCATTTTCCCCGTCAGTCTGGGAGGCTGTGACAGCCAGTGTGGCGGCTCCCTCGGCGTTGGTCCTGATAACTTCTATCTGTGCAGTAGTTTTTGAAGGAGTAAATTCTACGGCAGGTACTGAAGATGCCTCAAACGAGTAGATGCCGTCTCCCTCAGCAGGGGTGTATGTCTCGCTGATCTGTTCCTTGTTGCAGGAAGTCAGCATGGCTGCACCCGCAAGTGCTATTGCTATGGTCTTGAATAATATTTTCATCTTTGTTGGAATTTAATGGTTATACTCCTTAGTCCGTGGGATTCTGGTCCTCTGCGGGATTGAGCGCCCTGTTGGCGTCGAACTCGGCCTGAGGGATGTTCATAACCCAGCACCAGGACTCGGGATCATCGGTCTTGAATCCGGCAACCAGGGCTTCCGTAGTCCATCCCATGGCCTCGCTTCTCCTGAAGCCCTGTTTCAGCCTGCGGATGTCGAAGATACGTCCGAACTCACCCCAGAGCTCGATACGGCGCTGTACGAGGATCTCCTCGAGGAGGGAGCCTGTCTCTGCGTCGCGTCCGAGCACCTTCTGTATGGACTTACCGGTCTTGGTGCAGTTGTAGTTCTCGTCGCGGTAGCTCTTCATGAAGTTGTTGAGAACATCCTGGGCCTCTGCGTCGCGTCCGAGCTGGCAGAGGGCCTCGGCCTCTGTGAGTATGAACTCGGGAGTCCTCATCCAGATGTAGTCGCCCTCATAGGTGGCCTTGTTGGACCACTGGAACTTTACCTGCTGGTATCTGGTCTCGGTGCTGAACTCGGCGTCAGCGTCCCACCAGTCGCGGCGTACGTCCTTTGCTCCCATCTTGTTGTAGAGCTGGGCGCTGATGAGCTTGCGGGCGGTGTTGCCGTATCCGTCAGTTCCGTCGCATACCATGTGCATGAAGAAGGATGCGTAGATACCCGACTGGTCGGGGATGATCTCAGCACCCCAGAGCACGTCGCTCTGTCCCACGTCATTCATTCCTCCGGTGACAGATTTGGTGGGTGTGCCGCCCTGCTGCGCAATCTTGGCGGCAGTGATGGCATCCTCCCATCTCTCCTGCACCATGCAGATTCGGGCCTTGATACCGTTGGCCACGTACACGTCGATGTGGGACTGGTGAGTCTGGGCATATGAGTTGCCGAGCCTGTTGATGGCAGTGTCTATGTCGGCGTTGATCTGTGCGTAGGTCTCGCGGAGCGTACCCCTTCCCTTGCCTTCGGTTCCGGCGATGGTGGGTTCGGTGTATACGGGCACGCCGGGATCATCCTCGTGTCCGATGTACGTGCGGGCGAACCACTGTGCGAGCATGAAGTAGGAGTATGCGCGGATGGCGTATGCCTGTCCTATCACATAGTTGATGTCGCTGGGCGCACCTTCCATGGTCTCCTTGGCTGCGATGATGTAGTTGGCGTTGGAAATCCAGGTGTAGTATGCGTTCCAGAGGTCGTAGGGACGCCAGGAGCTGCTGGCGTAGTTGGCCTTCATGAGATACAGCGCGTCGTACCAGAACCATCCTGAGCCCTGTGCGTCCTGGATGAAGTCGTCTCCCATGACGTCGGCGGCCATGGTGTAGGCCGAGATGCCGAAGCACTGGTGGGTGTTTCCTCCCGTGGACCAGCCTGCGGTGTACATCGACCTGTAGATACCGTTCAGAGGAACCAGGGCGGCAGTAGCGTTTTCGAACATACCGTCACCTGACACCGCGTCGGTGGGCGAGGTATTGAGCGCCTCCTCGGAGCAGGAGCTGAGGCCCACGGCCACGAGGGCGGCTAAAGCTGTGTAGATTATCTTTTTCATCGTTATGCTTTTCCTATGTTAGAAGTTAATGTTGAGACCGATGGAGTAGGTCTTGTTGGGAGTGTAGTAGTAACCGGTGCCTCCGGTGAAGTTGTACTGGGGATCCATGCCGTCGAGGTGGCTGAAGAGCGCGATGTTGTCAAGTGCCATGTAGATACGTATCTGCTGTGCCTTGATCTTCTGCGCGTACTTGTAGGGCAGTGAGAATCCGAGGGTGATGTTCTTGATGGCGAAGTAGGAGGCGTCCACGAGCTTGCTGTCGTTGGCAGCGTACGAGCCGTTGATCTCGGCGCGGGGGATGTCGGTGATGTCGCCGGGCTTCTGCCATCTGCGGAGGGCGTTCACGTGCCATGTGTTACCGGTGTACATGGGCTGCATGGCACCGCTGTAGAGGCTCTCGTAGATGTATCCTCCGATGGAGTATGTGGTCATGATGCTCAGGTCTACGAACTCGAAGATGGTCATCTCAGTACCGATGCTTCCGTAGAGCTTGGGCTGGCGGCTGCCCATGTACCACTTGCTGTTGTTGGCCTTGGTGTAGTCCGATGTGCGGTATACGTTGAGAGGGTTGCCGTTCTGGTCGACGGGGGTGTCGCCGTCCCACATCACCTCTTCCTGTCCCTCGGCCAGGTCATATACCCAGTACATCTGGGATCCTGTCGCGGGGTCAACACCTGCGGACTTGGCCATGTAGAATGTGTAGAGGGGCTTGCCCACCTCGATTACCTGTACACCGGAGATGATCTGGTCGGTATCGGTGAGTTTCAGCACCTCGTTGCGGGTGGTGGATCCCATGGCGTTCACGCGCCATGTGAAGTTCTTCTTGTTGAAGATCTGCACGCCGAGAGCCATCTCGACGCCGTCGTTGACCATGTTTCCGACGTTGGCGTTATATCCGGAGAATCCAGTGGACAAGGCCATGGGGAAGCTCAGGAGCATGTCGCTGGTATAGCGGCGGTAGTACTCGATGCTGAAGTCGAGGATGTTGTTGAAGAGGCGGAAGTCGAGACCAACGTTGAGGTTCTGGTTCTTCTCCCAGGTAACGTTGGGGTTCTCGAGGGAGGATACAGTGGCACCGCTCATGTTGGCGTTGGCCCATGTCAGGTTGTAGAAGCTCTGCCATGCGTAGTAGGTACCGAGGTTGTCGTTACCCTGTACACCGTAGCTGGCGCGGAGAGCGAGATGGTCGATCCAGTCTACGTTGCGCATCCACTTCTCGTTGGTGATGTTCCAGTTGGCGCCCACTGACCAGAAGAGACCCCAGCGGTGGTCGGGATGGAACCTGGAGGATCCGTCGGTACGGATGGAAGCCGACAGGAAGTAGCGGTCTGCGTAGTCGTAGTTCAGACGTCCGAGCCATGACTCGATCTTGTAGGAGTCGCTGTAGGAGTCTCCGTCCACGACGGTGGTGGCGGGACGCAGCTCGATGATACCGTCGATCAGACCTGTTCTCTGTGCTGTCAGGTACGAATAGCTGTAGTCGTAGTACTCATGACCGGCGAGGACACCGATGGTGTGGTCACCGAAGGTGCGGTCGTAGGTGAGCAGCTGGTTGAATGTATAGGAGAGCATCCTGGAGTTGGACTTGGTGAGACGTCCGTCGGAGGATGCGGCGTTGCCGTGGTACATGTTGTAGTAGGTGGTGCCGTTGGAGTTGCGGTAGTCGGCGTTGAAGTTCACGGTGAACTTCAGGCCCTTTGCCCAGCCCATGTCGTCACGGTCGGAACCCAGTGTGATGTAGGTCCTGACGCCGGCGCTCTCGTTCTTGGTGCCCATGTAGTCGTCGTAGAGTGTGGCCACGGAGTTGAAGTTGGCCTGGGTGGGACGGTTCACGCCGTAGTCGAACTGGCGGTCGCCCAGCTCGTCGAGGGCGTTGGTGCCGTCAAGGTTCTTGAGGTACACAGGGTAGATGGGGGCCATGAACTGAGCCGAGTACCATACGTTGGAGTTCTCCGATCCGCTGTATGTGGGTCCCTCGGAGTTGGTCATGGATGCCGAGAGGTTCAGGCCTGCGGACAGCCATTTTGCGGGAATGAAGTCCACGTTGGCACGGCCGCTGAAACGGTAGAAGCCGGACTCCTTGAGGATACCGTCCTGGTCGAGGTAACCGAGCGAGAGCAGGGCCTTGATCTTCTCAGTGCCGCCGCTGATGCTGAGGTTGTGCTCCTGGCGGAAGGCATTGTGGTTTGTCACCTCCTCCATCCAGTCCTCATTGTAGGCTGATATGGCGTCTTCCCTTACCGCTCCGGTGGCAGGGTCGATCAGCTGGTCCCATGTGTAGTTCTTGAAGGGGTTGTACTGCTCGCCGCCGAGGGCTCCCGAGAGTCCCTGCATGGCCATCTGCGATGCTGTCTCCCAGTCATAGCCGTTGGTGAACACGTATCCGTTGCGCAGGGCCTCGTAGGTCATGTTTACGAAATCCCTCTGGTCCACCATCTGGTAGGGCTTGATGGCCCTGTCCTGCCAGCCGGCGTTGAAACTGTAGGATACGTTGATTTTCTCGCCCTTGGCACGCTTGGTGGTGATCATCACGACGCCGTTGGCTGCACGCGCACCGTACAGGGCAGCCGAGGAGGCATCCTTCAGCACGGTCATCGACTCGATGTCGGCGGGGTTGATGGAACTGAGGCTGCCGTCGAAGGGAGCGCCGTCCACCACGTACAGAGGGTTCTGGCTGGCGTTGATGGAACCGAATCCGCGGATACGGATCGATGCATCGTCACCGGGACGTCCGGTACCGGATACCTGCACGCCCGCAGCCATGCCCTCGAGGGCCTGCGAGAGGTTGGGAACGACACGTTTCTCGATCTTCTCGCTGCTGATTGCTGAAGCTGAACCGGTGATGGCGTCCTTCTTCTGAGTACCGTAGGCCACGACGATTACGTCGTCAAGTGTGGTCGCCTCGGGTACGAGCTCGATGTCGATCGATGTCCTGCCGTTGACAGGTACTTCCAGAGTGCTGTAGCCCAGGAAAGTCACTTCCAGGACTCCGTTTGCAGGCACGGTCAGGGAGTAGGCGCCCATGTCGTCGGTCATCGCCCACTGGGTGGTGCTGCCCTTGAGCACGACGGAGGCTCCGACTATTCCCTCACCTGTTGAAGCATCAGAGACAGTGCCGGTTACAGTGATATCCTGCGCGAAGGCCGCGGAAGTTACCACGAGTAACTTTTCAGCGCTAAATATAAATAGTTCCGAAAATTAGTATCTTTGTAGGACAAACTACATTCATCCAGCCATGCTTTATCCGATAGGTATTCAGAATTTCTGTGACTTACGCACCTCAGGCTACGTATATGTGGACAAGACCGCCCACATCCGGCATCTTGTCTCGACGGGCAAATACTACTTTCTGAGCCGCCCCAGGCGTTTCGGCAAAAGCCTGCTCATGTCCACGATGGAAGCATATTTCGAAGGCCGGAAGGAACTGTTCGAAGGTCTGGACATAGCGGAGCATGAGAAGGAATGGACCGAGTATCCCGTCCTTCATCTGGACCTGAGCGGCACGTCCTACCGGTCGGAGCAGATATTCGACGAGAAGCTGTCCTCAGTCCTGGACAGATGGGAAAACAGATATCATGTCAGCAGCAGGTACAGGACCGAGAGCATCCGCTTCCAGTCAGTGATAGAAGCAGCCTACGCCGCTACAGGCCGGCAGGTGGTGGTGCTGATAGACGAGTATGACAAGCCTATAGTGGACAACATAGGCAATACCGCCCTTCAGTCAGTGCTGCGCGACAGACTCCAGGGCTTCTACAGCGTCCTGAAGACGCTGGACGGGAAGATCCGTTTCGGCTTTCTCACCGGAGTGACCAAGATAGGGAAAATGAGTGTATTCAGCGGGCTCAACAATCTGAATGACATCTCGATGGACGCCTCAAGCTGGGATATTTGCGGTATCACGGAAGCCGAGCTCGACAGATATTTCGGAGAAGGAGTATCCGGTATGGCGGATGCTCTTGGAATGACTGCCGGAGAGTGCCGCAGCCAGCTCAGGACAATGTATGACGGCTACCACTTCTGCGAGGACACCCCCGGCGTGTACAATCCCTTCAGTCTTATTACGTCCCTGAGCAAGAAAAAGATGGGGTACTACTGGGCGGAAACGGGCACACCGGCATTTCTTATCCAGGCCCTCAGGGCGGACAATATCAGCCTGCAGGGCCTCACGACAGACAGGCTCCCCTCCGGAGTCCTGACCGGAGTGAGCGCGGACGGAATATCTCCCGTAGCCATGCTCTACCAGAGCGGATACCTGACCATCCGGAGCTATGACAGCCGTTACGGCACGTACACGCTGGACTATCCCAACCGCGAAGTGGAGAATGCCTTCACCGAGAGCCTCAGCCAGGTGTACACGCCCAGGCAGAACGAGGACTCGGCTTTCCACATCCAGAAATTTGCGGAGGACATCGAGCGCGGTGACGCAGATATGTTCATGAACCGCCTGAGCGCATTTTTCGCCGACAACGACTATCAGGTACAGGGAAAAGCGGAACTGTATTTCCAGAACACCATGTATATCCTGCTCAAGCTTCTCGGCAACTACGTCGAGGTGGAGCGGCATACCAGCAACGGCAGGATAGATATACTCCTCCAGACCTCCAGGTATGTCTATGTCATCGAGATCAAGCGGGACAAGGATCCGTCGGACGCCCTGGACCAGATAGACACCAAGGCCTATTGCCTGCCGTTCCAGGCAGACGGAAGAAAGGTCATCCGGATCGGAGTCACTTTCTCTACGGCTTCACGCCGTATTGAGGGCTGGGAGGTGCAGTGAGTCATCCTTCCGTTTCCCGTGCACAGAAAAGAAAAAGTCCAAGCAGGTCTTCCCGCGACGACATGTCTATGGAGTGCTCGCGGATAAATTTTCTGATATCCTGCTTCATGTCAGGAAAGATGCGGTAGAACGCTGCGGCCCTGGCCTTGAACACGTCGGTCCCGTCCGTAAGTACAAAGTCTTTCTTGAGGCGGTAGGATATATCGGCGGCAGTCTCGAATTTCCTGGAAGGATCAAGGCTCATCATGCTGGCGGACAATGCGGTGGAGGTGGGAGGCAATGTGCCGTATCCGCCCATCTGTTCCTGTTTCTGCGTATCCAGTTCCAGCTGCCTGCGCTCGGAAAGGGAATAAGGCCCGAATACCGCAATCTGCCTGGCGAAGCAGCCCTCCGCCCTGAGTATCAGTGTATCGGCGGCAAGGATGCGCAGGACCCTGTCCCCCTGCGACATCAGGAGAGTGTCCCCCGAGGGGGCAATAAAGCGGATGGAGTTGTCCACCAGGCAGATATTGACCTTCCCGGAGGAGACCGTCCCATCCGTGAAATAGATGGAAGCCTCTTCGAAGTCAGGCATAAAATACGCTACATCAGGAGGCAGCACGCTCAGCAGGTCCTGACGGGCCTGAACGGTGACGGTGCCGCTGACAGACTGGGCACTCAGGCAGCAGGAGACGGACAGCAACAGTAAGGTCAGGAAAATATTCAATCTGTTCATGGTACAATGAAAATTAAAAGGGCCGTCCAATGGATTGCACGGCCCTAGGGTATTAAGAATTAAAAATAAAGTTTACTCTATTCTAGCACCAGCTCCGGTACCGCCGACCCAGCCGCTGTATCCGGTCGTACCGAAGAAGAAGCCTGTCGCACTGAAGGTATTGTCGTCAGTGAATGTAAACTGAACGGGGGAACCTGGAGAAAGTTTGCCGGGGCCGGTTGAAAGACACCACATTATGTCATCAATTCCGTCATTGAGAACCACGTTGGGGTCGATTTCAAGTACGTTGATGTTGCGGCTTGCAGGGAAAGTCAGAGTCTGAGCCCTTTCAGAACTACCGTAATCCTTCAAATCCGATGCATAGAATTGGTTTACGATTGTTACATAGAACAGGTTGTAGTCATTCTCGTCTTCCTCGATAAGGACCTGTCCCCATGTATCAAGAGACCATAAGCCGGACATCTCGTACCTTTCGGGACCCTTGAAGACTACAGTCTCCTCGACAATTGTTCCCAGGTGCTCGCCTGTAAGTTTTACCTGCAGGGTGATGTCCTGATAATCCGTATAGCCCGGAAACCTGATTTCGAATGCGCTGTTCTCATTGGCACTCTGCGGATTGGCATAGATTTCATAGCTGGTGACGATATAGTCTGTATCAGCTTCCAGGGTGATGATATCTCCACTCAGATGTGTCGCCTTACAGTCAATAACTTCAAGCGAAACGACAGTAGAGGTGCTGGATTCTGCTACCTGCTGTACCGGGATGTAGCAGTACTCACCGGTAAGCGACTGCTCGCCGATCTGGACGAATTCTACCGCAGTATTTCCGGTAGCGGGAGAAAAATCCTTCTCCGAGCAGGAGGCCAGCAGCCCGGCGAGGGCTGCCGCTGCGAAAAGTATCTGATATTTTTTCATCTGTCTAGTAAATTAAATATTAATAACCAGGATTCTGTTCTCCGTCCATGCTGGGGTTGGCATCCAGCTCGGCCTGAGGAATGGGCCATACAAAGCGGGGGTCGCCGGGCATGAAGGTTGCGGTTACAGTGCTGTGCTCGTACATAAGGGCAGCGGCATCAGCCTGCACTGCGGCTCTTTGGACGGGGTCGCCCCATCTCTTCAGGTCGTACAGGCGGAAGCCCTCGCCGATAAGCTCGCGTACACGCTCCTTCTTGATTTCACCCATCACGTTAGACTGAGCATAGTCCGCTGCATATCCGGATATACGCGAGGCCCGGAGTTCATTGAGGACGCTGCTGGCCTCTGCCGTATTGCCGTTCATGGCATAGGCCTCTGCCAGATTGAGGTAGACCTCGGCCGTGCGGAACGGTTTGTTCTTGTGCAGATAGTTGGAGGAGGGCGAAGTCATGCCGTCCGGGAAAAGTTCGGGGTTGCCGGGGAACTTGGTGAACATATAGGCCTGGGCCGACTCACCGGAACTTGTCACCTCTGTAAGCCGGAGGAACTGCGAGGTCCTGAGGTCTCCCGGATACTGCAGGAAGATATCCACGATACCCTGGGTGGGCAGGAAGTAGGGCTCGTATGCCTTGCTGTTGGTGATATAGCTCATATAGTTGATATCCATGGATGCCGCCTGGTTGTTGCTCTGGTTGCTGGCATCCATCATCATCAGGCACTCGGCACCGGAGTCATTCACCCACATGGCGTTGAAATCGGCAGCGTTGCTGACCAGCGCGTACCTGGACTTCAGGGGGGCCGCATATTCGATCACCTTGCCGTAGTCCTGCATGTTTAGGTATACCCTGGCCCTGAAGGCATCCACGATATCGGCATTAAGGTACTCCGAGCTCTGACCGGAGCCCTGAGCGGTTATCATCTCCTCCGCCAGGTCCAGGTCCTTGTTGATCTCAGCGTAGGTGTCCTGCAGGCTGCCCCTGGACGGATACTGGGAGCGGTCAGATGTAGGAGCATACACCTTGACATAGGGGATACCCATCTCACTGGCGGCAGTTGACGGATCGTACAGGACGCAGAACCTCATCGCCAGGTCATAGTGGTAGTATGCCCTGAAGAAATAGCACTCTCCGAGATACTGCTCAAGGGCAACAAGGTCAGAGTCAGTGAAATCCTCAGTAGGATTGTCCAGAATGCCCTGAATCCTGTCGATGAAGAAATTTACATTGGCTATAGCAGAATAATCATATTGCCATACATTGCTGACTGCTCCCTCATTGGCCGTGAATTCCCAACGGAAGAAGGAACCCCAGTTGTTGCCGTAACCGATGGTCGGCTGGAATAGGTCGCTCTGTACCTCGGAGTTCTGCACCCAGTCTCCGCCGACCCTGCTGCGGAAGTCGATATAGCGTCCTGCTCTCAGCTTGTCAGCGTCACCTATGGTGGTCAGAGCGTTCTCCATATCGATGGCTCCGGGCTCATGAAGATCCATATTGCAGCTGTAGAGACCGGCTGCAAGGATAAGTATTGATGCTGTTTTTATAATATTTCTCATTTCTTTCAAGATTAGAATGTTAATTCGATTCCAAAGCTGAACTGTCGGGTGTTGGGATAGTTACCCATCTGAATGTTGCTGTCCACCTCGGGATCATATCCGGAGTATTCGGTGATGGTGAAGAGGTTGCGGGCGATGGCATAGACCCTTACGCCGGCGAGGAAGCCAGTCTTGTCCATCCAGTTCTTGGGGAAGTCATAGGCCACCTGCAGGTTCTTCATACGCAGGAATGATGCGTTCTCAAGATATGTGTCGTCAAACTGTCTGGAGGACTCGAGCGAAGGCACATCGGTGATATCACCGGGCTTGGTCCATATATTCAGCATGTCGGTGGTCATGTTGTAGAGAGGGAAGTTGGTGGGGTTGGTGAGGAACCACTTGTCGTTGTTCATAATCCAGTTGCCGGCCACCCATGTGAAGTCCGCACCGATGTACAGACCCTTGTACTGGAAGTTGAGCTGAAGACCGCCGGACCAGGGTGCGTACCTCTGCTTGCCGAGCATCACGGCGTCATCGTCGGAGTATTCCTTTGTGATGTTGCCGTTCTTGTCATACCACATCTGCATACCGTCACGGGGATCCACTCCTGCAGAGCGCACGAAGTAGTACTCGCCCCAGGCATGGCCCACCTCCATTCGCAGACCGGTGTTGGCCATGGTGAAGGAGTCACGTCCGTCGAAGAGGCTGATGATCTCGTTCTTGTTGTAGTTGAAGTTGGTCTTGATATTGAAGTAGATGTCGCTGGTCTGGATGATGTCGAAGCTCAGGTCCACATCCACTCCGCGGTTTCTCATGTCGGCGACATTGCCCCATGCGGTGCCGTGTCCGGTTGTGTAGGAGTAGGGAATCTCCATCAGCATGTCGCGGGTGACCCTGTTGTAGAATTCAACGCTTACTCCCAGGAAGTTCCACAGACGGGTGGTGACACCTATATTGAGTGTCTCTATGGTCTCCCATGTCAGGTCAGGGTTTGCGGGGGTTGAGATGCCCCATCCGCTGACGCCACCGTAGACGGTGTTGCCGCTGTAGTTTCCTACAGTACCCCAGGACATGTAGTTGTAGGGAATACCCGAGTTACCGGTAGTACCGTAGCTGGCTTTCAGACGCAGGTCCTGAATCCAGGAGGCTCCTCTCATCCATTCTTCCTTCTTGATGTCCCACATGCCTCCTACAGAGTAGAAGTTGGCGTAGCGCTTGTTCTCTCCGAAGAGGGAGGATCCGTCTATACGCCACGAGGCGTCGAGGTAGTAGCGTTCGTCGAAGTTGTAGGAGAGTCGGGCGAAGTAAGAGTTGTATGTGATCTGCGAGCGGCTCCATGAAGGGATTTCGGCCTGAGTACCGTTGTCGAGATATGGCTGACGGAGGTCTGACTGGCCGTTGGAGCTGGCTCCGAAGCGCTGGTCATCGCTCATGATGGCTTCCTGGCCTGCGAGGATGGAGAAGTTGTTCTTGTCAGCGATGTTGAAGTTGTACTCAGCGGTATTGGTGAATGTCAGGCGGTAGTATCTCTGGAAGTTCTCGCTTGCAGATGCGGAGCTGGATCCGAAAGGCCACTCGTCTGTAGGTACGGGAAGGGCTTTCTGCGAGGCACGGTAGTCATAGCCCTCGAGGCTCTGCTGTGCGCGGAGAACCAGTCCCTTGATGGGAGTGATCTGCTGATAGGTGCTGGCATTTACCCTGACAGTCGTGTACTGGATAGGCTGGATCTCGGAGAGATGGAAGGCATTCCACTGTCCGACAGCATCAAAGTAGATACTCTCCTGGTCATAGTCGATGTAGGGCTTGCCGTTGTCATCGTACAGAAGGGCGTAGGGAGAGAGCCATGCGGGCAGGTTGTTGGAAGCGTACATGATGTTGCCATAGCTGTTCT
The DNA here is from genome assembly GCA_900550465.1 of uncultured Alistipes sp. Lineage (GTDB taxonomy): Bacteria > Bacteroidota > Bacteroidia > Bacteroidales > UBA932 > Coprenecus. Next base: position 39,470 of record URSC01000012.1, on the reverse strand, counting down.
GACCGCTGTTCATGTAGGGAGTAGTCTGGTAGTCCTGGTAGGTGAGGCCGATGTTCATACCCATCTTCAGCCATTTGGTGGCCTGGGTGTTCACATTGGTGCGGATATTGTATCTGCTCATCTCGGAGTCGAAGGCCACACCTTTCTGGTCGAAAGTTCCGAGAGACACATAGTAGTCGGTCTTGTCGGTGGCTCCCGAAACAGATGCGTCCAGACTCCACACGGGTGCGTTCTCGTTGAAGAAGTAGTCCACCCAGTTGGTGTTTACGTCCAGCTGCTGGGATGCGGCCTGGTAGGCAGTCATCTCGAACCCGGGGTTGACCTTGCGCTGGAACTCGAACCACTGGTCGGCATTCATAAGGTCCATCTTGTGACGGGCGATCTGGGATACTCCGTACTGAGCCCTGAGTGATACCACGGGCTTGTCACCGGCCTGGCCTTTCTTGGTGGTGATGTAGATGACACCGTTGGCAGCACGCGAACCGTAGATGGCTGTCGAGGATGCGTCCTTCATGACCACCACGCTCTCGATATCGTTGCTGTTCAGGGATGTGAAGACAGCGGAGGATACAGGGGAACCGTCCAGGATGAACAGAGGCTCCGTGTCTGAGTTGATGGAGCTGACGCCTCGCATGTACATGGTTACGCTGGCGGAAGGCTCACCGGAGGAGGAGAACACCTGCAGTCCGGATACCTGTCCCTGGAGAGCGTCACCGGCATTGGCGGTAGGCCTGTTGGCTATCACCTTCTTGTTTACCGTCGAGGCCGATCCTACCACGGACGATATCTTCCTGGCCGAACCGTAGCCCACAACCACCACGTCATCCAGCATCTGAGCGTCCATCTCGAGCTGAACGTCGACGGTCGTGCGTCCGTTTACCGGGACTTCCAAAGTAGTGTAACCCATGAAGCTCACTTCCAGCACGCCGTTTGAGGGTACTGTCAGCGAGTACTGACCAAGGTCGTCGGTCATCGCCCACTGGGTGGTACTTCCTTTCAGCACCACCGAGGCACCGACGATGGTCTCGCCTGTCGAAGCATCAGTAACAGTACCTGTCACCGTAACATCCTGAGCGAAAGCCGCGGAAGTTGCCACGAGTAACTGTCGTAATTCTTACTTTCCCCGCATGTAGCGCTTGATTATCTCCTTCGCCTCGTCCTCCAGGTTGTGGCACAGATAGCGCTTGAAGGAGTCCTCGCTGGAGTGTCCGCTTATGCTGCGGATCTGCTCCGTGCTGAGGCGTCCTTCCATGTAGAGGTTGGTGATGTAGCTGCGGCGCGCGGTGTGGGAGGACACCAGCTCGTATTTCTGCTTCTTGATACGGCTGCTGCTGCCGGCCCTGCTGCAGGGTATGGATATCTCTCCCTTGACGCCTGCCATACGGCAGAGAGTCTTGATCCTCACATTCAGATCCGATATCGACACCTTGGGAAGACGCCCTCCCCACCTCTGGATGATGTCCAGCAGTCCGTCATCCAGGATAGGTATGACCACTGTCCGGCCGGTCTTGCACTGGACCTTGCGCAGAGCCTTGAACTCCGCCCCTTCGATGTCAATGGTCTCTATCTCATCGATACACATGCTGGAATAGTCTGAGAACCGCTGTCCGGTATAGCAGCCCACCAGAAACACGTCCCGGACCTTCTCCATGGCCCTGTTGCCCTTCAGGTCGAGCCCCGCCAGGGCAGCTATCTCTTCCCTGGTCAGGTAGACCCTCCTGAATACTGATGACTGGCGGTGCGTTACGAACCCCTTGCTGTTCTGTATGTTGTTCCGGGAGCAGCCATCCTCGAGGGCACTGTTCATGATGGCCTTGATGAGCGATGCGTACTGATATTTTGTACTGTCCATGTAGTTGTTCGTGTCACAGAATTCAAGGAATGCGGAATACACGTCCATGTCTATCTCGGAGAAGCGGATGGAACGTACCCCCATCGACTCCTCGAAGTCGGGCCAGATTCTGAGGATTTTCCTGTAGTTCGCGATACTGTTGCTGGCGTAGTTCTTACCTTTATAAAGACAGGTGTTCTTCTCCATCCTTGATATCATCTTGCGGAGATAGGAAATAAATACTTCGTCCCTATTTTTTTTTCTTATTCAGGGATACATTGAATTCGATGACGAATCCGAGGAGTTTTTTGTGGAATTGAAGCATAGCGATGATTTTAAAAAGTGAGAAGTTTTAAAAATTTTAATGAAAAAGCTTGATTTTTTGAAAATATTTTTGTAATCTTGCCTTCGGAATTCAAAAATGAAAGAATTTATGAGCCACGACTTGACCGTAACCTGCAAAACAGACACGCTGTTTTGCTCATTATTGTTGCTTTTCTCAGAAAAAACGCGCATATTTGCAGTTTGAATATAAAATTGTACTATAAACCTACCGGAATAAAACTAGTGACTAACCTGGAATAGAGCAATTTGATTTTGAATTTTATCACATATTTTCCGAATAAGCTGACTGAATATATTCCCTGAATGTAAGTGGTCTTTCCCTACGGATTTTTTCTGAAAGGAAGGGCCGCCGGTGGTTGAATTTTGTTTATTAAAATACATCAACAAAACAAACATTAACAACAATTAACTTTTTATTAACTTTAAAAAATTATCTACATGAAAAAGATCAGACTATTTTTAACAGGTCTGTTACTCGTGGTAACTGCCGCGGCCTACGCGCAGGACATCACAGTTACCGGCACTGTTACTGATGCTTCAACAGGTGAGGGAATAGTCGGAGCCTCCGTCGTGCTCAAGGGCAGCACCACCCAGTGGGCGATGACCGACGACATGGGCGCCTACTCCCTGACCGTGCCTGCAAACGGAGTCCTGGAAGTGACCTTCCTCGGTTACACCACTCTGGAAGTCCCTGTCAACGGCAGAACCTCGATTGACATCGAGCTCGTGCCCGAGGCCACCACTCTTGACGATGTGATCGTCGTGGCTTACGGTACTGCCAAAAAGGAGTCTTTCACAGGTTCCGCAGCTGTCGTTAAAAACGACGACATCATCAAGAGGAGCGTTTCCAACGTGTCGAAGGCTCTTGAGGGCCTGGTCGCCGGAGTGGAAGTCAGCTCTGGCAGCGGCCAGCCTGGAGAAGGAGCCTCTATCCAGATCCGCGGTACTGGCTCCATCAACGCATACTCTACTCCTCTGTATGTAGTCGACGGTATCCCTTATGACGGCAACATCAATGCCATCAACCCTCAGGACATCGAGTCGATGACCGTGCTGAAGGACGCATCCGCCGGTGCACTCTATGGAGCCCGCGGTGCCAACGGAGTCGTGATCATCACTACCAAGAAAGGTAAGGAAGGCCGCGTGGACGTGAACCTCAAGGCCCAGGTCGGCTGGCAGTCCCGCGCCATTCCCCGTTATGACCTCGTAAGTCAGGATGAATATGTGGAACTGGTTTATGAATCCCTCTACAACACCGCCATCGACCAGGGTTACTCTCATGACAATGCCCTCAACTATGCTGCCTCAAGCATGGGCAATACACTCGGCGGCCAGCTCTACAATCCTTACAAGAATTACACCTGGGATACAGTCATAGACCCCGCTACAGGTTTGGTGCACTCTGATGCAGTATCAGCCTGGAACGAGGACTGGATGGACGCCCTGACCAACACCAAGGCTCTCCGCCAGGAATATCAGCTGGGCGTAAACGGCGGTAACGACCGTACCAAGTACAACTTCTCCGCAGGCTACCTGCGTGATGAGGGCGTGCTGATTACCTCTCTCTTCTCCCGTTACTCCGCCCGTGCAGGTGTTGACCACGAGGCTACCAAGTGGCTGCGTCTGAGCGCCAACCTCAGTTACTCCTACACCGACGCCAACCAGGCCCAGAACTCCGGCACCCAGACCAACAACGTATGGTATACCGCTCAGTTCATGCCCGCCATCTACCCTGTATACATGAAGGATGAGAACGGAAACGACCTGCTCGACGAGGACGGCAACCGTCAGTACGACTATGGTGAGACCCGTCCCGCCGCATCCCGCTTCAACCCTATCGGTGACCTCTATGAGAACATGTACCGCCAGACTTACGACAACGTCAGCTTCCGTACATTCGCCCGCTTTGGCGGTGATGATAACATCATGGGTGTGCTGAAAGGCCTCGCCCTGACCATCAACTTCGGTGGCGACCTCGCAAGCCGCAGGATTACATCCTACTCCAACCCCTACACCGGTGACGGAGCCCAGACCAACGGTAGCATCGACAAGTACAGCACACGTACATTCTCGTACACATTCAACCAGCTGCTGACTTATGACCGTCGTTTCGATAAGCACAACATCAGCGTCCTCCTCGGACATGAGTTCTATAACTACGAGTACAATTATCTGTATGCCAACAGTACAGGTATCTATCCCGGTATCGCTGAACTGGCACCTGCAACTACTGTGGCCAGCCACACATCATACACCAACACCTATAAGATTGAGTCGTTCCTGACCCGCGTCAACTATGACTACGACGACAAGTACTTCTTCTCGGCTTCATGGCGTACCGACGGTTCCTCCAGGTTCCATCAGGACCACCGCTGGGGACAGTTCTGGTCAGTAGGTGCATCCTGGAGAATCTCTGAGGAGAGCTGGATGAATGCTGACTGGATCAACAACATGACCCTCAAGGCATCCTACGGTGTTCAGGGTAACGACATGCTCACCACCTACTATGCATGGCAGGGTTTCTATCTGATCAGTCAGGACTGGGCGAATGCCAACTATCCCGGAGGTATCGTCTCCTCGCTGGAGAATCCCACCATCTCATGGGAGAAGAAGGGAACCATCAACGTAGGTGTCGAGGCATCGCTCTTCAACAGAGTCCTCGATCTGTCTGTGGAGTACTACCACTCCAATACTTATGACCTGCTGCTCGACTCTCCTATGGCTCTTTCCACCGGATTCCAGTCCTACAATGCCAACGTAGGTTCCATGGTAAACCAGGGTGTCGAGGCCACCATCAGGGTCAACTGGCTCAACCGCGACAAGTTCCAGGCCAACTCGACATTGATGCTGTACCACAACCAGAATGAGGTAACCGCCCTGACGGCATCGCAGGACGAGATCATCAGCGGCCAGTACATCACCAAGGTGGGCCTGCCCATCAACTCCTTCTATATGGTAAAGACCGCCGGAGTCGATCCCGCCACAGGTAACCAGCTCTACTGGGCCTTCGACACAGACGAGAACGGCAACATGGTGCCCGGCAGCGAGTACGTCACAGCCAATGAGGACATCGCCGGCAATTGCCGCTATGTATTCGACAGCCGCGAGCCCATCATCTCCGGATCATTCGGTTCAAACTTCTATCTCGGTTCATTCGATCTCTCGTTCCTGACCACATTCTCCATAGGTGGCAACATCTACAACGGCACCTACGCCTCTACGATGGATCCCACTTATGCCACCAGCGCATTTCACCGCAACGCACTGCGCCGCTGGCAGAAGCCCGGTGACGTAACCGACGTGCCCAAGTTCAAGATAGGTGCCGGACGTATCGCCATCACCGACAGGAACCTCATCGACGCCTCCTACTTCTCCATCAAGTCCGTACAGTTCGGCTACACCCTGCCTACCAAGTGGACGGAGAAGATCAACATCAGTTCCATCAGGATATTCGCAGTAGGCGACAACCTCGCTCTCTTCAGCCACCTCGACGGTATGGATCCCCAGTACAGCTTCTCCGGAGGCCAGGGCTATACCTACCTCCCGACAAGGTCTGTATCCGTAGGTATTGATATCAACTTCTAAACACATTAAGAACAGAATAAGATGAAAAAAATATTACTTATAACAGCTGCCGCCCTGACAGTATTCGGACTCTCATCCTGCAGCAAGGACTCCCTCAACACCAGTCCTACTGACTCTGTCTCCACAACTACACTGCTGGAGAACAGTGAGGGCGCCATGCAGGCTCTCAATGGAGCCTTCAGATGGTTCTATATCTGGGGCCGTACCGTAAACTTTAACCATCATCAGAGTTTCGGTCCTCAGGGCTACTCCCTTATGGCTGACCTTATGGGAGAGGACATGGTGATGTCCGCCCAGGGTAACGGTTGGTTCTGGAACGACTATATCTACACTGTAAAGGCTTACTACAACAGTGACGGCTGGCGTCCCTACGACTGCTGGAACTTCTACTACACGACTATCTCGCTGGTGAACTACATCCTGGGTGCACAGCATACCATGGAAGGTCCTCAGGCGGATATAGAGTACATAATGGGTAACTGCTATGCACTTAGGGCATACTCCCTGCATTACCTGGCCATGACCTATGCCCGTACATACGAGGGACACGAGGACATGCTGTCCGTGCCTATCTACAAGGAACCCACCGTAGCCGGAACTCCCGGAAAGCCCCGTGCTACCAACAGGGAGGTCTACGCACAGGCTATGTCTGACATCGATTCCGCAATAGTCCTTCTCGAGGGCAAGACCAGAAGCCATAAGTCTCACATTGACACATACGTGGCTAACGGTATCAAGGCCCGTATCGCTCTTCACATGGCTGACTATAAGACAGCCCTGGCTGCTGCACAGATAGCTGCCGCCGGTGGAGACATGACAGATGACGTGACCAGCGGATACAACAGCGTAGCACAGGAGGACGTCCTGTGGGGAGCAGAGATCATCCAGTCTCAGGGTACCACCAACCCCCAGTTCCTGGCCCACATGGACCCCGACTTCGGAGGATATGGTGACGCAGCCCGCAAGTGCTGCTCACAGTGGCTGTACGATCAGATTCCCGCCGGTGACAGCCGTAAGGCATGGTGGGCACTCGAGGATGTGGACGGTGAGGGCACAATGCTTCTCCAGCAGTGGAAATTCCAGTTCGGCAACAAGCAGGGCCACACTGTAACTGACCCTATGACCGGTGCTGACCAGATCTTCATGAGAGTTCCCGAGATGATGCTTATCATGGCTGAGTGCCAGTTGCGTACAGGTGATGCTACTGGCGCTGTCGCTACCATGAACGAATTCATGTCATACCGCCAGAAAGGCTACGACTGCAGCAATCTCAATACTTCAGACCTTACTCTGAATACCATCACCACCGACCGTAAGAACACTCTTCTTGACGAGATTATCCTCCAGCGCCGTATTGAACTCTGGGGCGAGTATGGACGTATCTATGACATCAAGCGTCTGCATCAGGGATTCATGCGCGATGAAGACTGGGGTCATCCTATCACAGCCCTGCTCACTAATCTCAACACAACCGATCCTGAATCTTTCGACTGGGTTATGACCATTCCTCAGGTGGAGATGGACGCAAATCCCTACATGGTTCAGAATCCCCTCGGTTCCTATCCTTCGGGAAGCAACGGTGACGACCCTTCGCTCACTCCTGCCATCTAGGCTCCGCAAGATGATGTTATTAACATAAAACAGAATCAGAAAAATGAAAAGTATTTTAAAAATAATGGGTGCCGCGGCAGTATCTCTCATGGTCCTTGCATCCTGCGACCAGGAGAATGTCAAGTCCATATATACACCCGAACAGGACAATGAGGTGTCGTTCCCTGCCACAGTATTCACGAATACTGAGATTCCGGCAGAGGCTACAACCATTGACATCGCTATCACCCGCAACACCGCCAACGGTTCAATTACAGTACCCCTCAGCACCAACCTCCCTGCAGAAATAACCGTCCCCACGGAGGTTGTGTTCAAGGACGGAGAGTATGAGGCGGCAATTACCCTTGGTCTGGCCATTCAGGGCGGTATCCGCTACACCGGTACCATCTCGATTGCAGATTCAGCATACTTCAATGCTGAAACTTCTCCCTATACATCCATCCGTGTGTCTCTCCAGCAGGCATACAACTGGGTAGCACTGGAAGGTGAAGGACAGTGGTGGGATAATATGATGACTGCCCCCACAGTCGTACCTGTCAAGGTAATGAAAGCGACAAATTCTGTTACCCCCCGTTACCGCATCATGAATCCCTTCCCTGATGAGTGTCTGGAAGCATTTGCAGCCCAGCAGGGTGGAAAGTTGGACAACAATAACCGCTCCCAGTATATTGAGTTTGCGCATCAGACCAATGATGACGGAACTGTTTCCGACCTTATATCCTTCAACAATTTCTACCCCGGTGTTATCATTAACTCAGGTGCTGATGGAGAAGGTTCCGTAGAAGGTGTCTACAAAGCAGATTATGCAAAAATGTGCACTTATCTTCAGGGGGATGGCGTGTACCAGTTCTATCCTTACTATCAGTTTACGACACCAAATGGAAAGACATACAGCTGGGGCGCTGCTTACCCTGCATATTTCTCCATGCCCGGTGGCCCTGATCTTTAAACCCGCAAAATCTTAATCAAAAAGGGTGACTTGACTAACAGGTCACCCTTTTTTTTGCACTTTCAGAAAAATTTTCCATATCTTTAGAATTTTTAACAAAAACAGATTAAATTTTAACAATCTAATACCGTACCTTAAAATGAGATTCAAATGTTTTACCTTACCCATCCTGGCAGCGGCCCTGATGCTCGGCGGCTGCTCCGTGGATGAGGATTCTCTGCGCCGGCCCATGCCGGAACCTACGCAGATGCGCGGACCGGGCAAAGTGGCGCCTGGAATAATTTTAGTACAAATGCAGCATGAACCGGAAGATCCTATGCAACTTGCCGAGGCCATTCCCGAACTTAAAATCAAGAGCATAGAGAGAATGTTCAGAGGTCCTGCCAAATTTGAGGCCCGCAAGAGAGCCATGGGGCTGCATCTTTGGTATAGAGTGGCTTTCGATGAGTCTGTTCCTGTGACCCGCGCGGCAGCGGATATTACGGCTCACGGCGGAATACAGGAGATAAACTATGTCCATGAAATCGTATTTAATGATGCTTCCGCGGCATGGCCTTTCAACGACCCCAGCTTGCCGGACCAATGGCACTACATGAACTTTGGAGGTGAGGGCAAGGGTGTGATGGCCGGCAGTGACATCAACCTCTTCCCTGCCTGGGAGATAACCACAGGCAATCCTGACGTAATTGTAGCCGTACTGGACGGAGGAGTGGATTGGGATCATGAGGACCTGGCCTGGAATATGTGGACCAATGAGGCTGAACTCAACGGTCAGCCCGGAGTGGACGATGACGGAAACGGTTTCATAGACGATATTCACGGTTTTAACTTCACAGATAAAAACGGTTACTATGCAGGTGATCTTACAGATGATGAACATGGTACACACGTAGCCGGAACCATAGCGGCGGTCAACAATAACGGAATCGGCGTCAGCGGTATCGCTGGAGGAGACTATGCCAACGGAAAACCGGGTGTGAGAATAATGAGTTGCCAGACCAGTCCTGGAGACGCTTATATAGCAGAAGCATTCATATACGCCGCCGACAACGGAGCTGTCATCACTCAGAACAGCTGGGGATGCAGTGAAGATTACACAGTAGTACTGAAGGCTATAGACTACTTCAACAAATATGCCGGCATGGATATTACCCATGCCTATAACGAAGATGGTGAACTGATACGTGACAACGATTATATTCCTATAGTAGAAGAGGTGGGAGAACAGACAGGCCCGATGGCTGGAGGTCTTACCATATTTGCCGCAGGAAACGATGAATCTCAAACAGTCAATGTATATCCCGCAAATTATGAGCATGTTCTGGCTGTCGCATCCATAGGCGCTGACTATGAGGCAGCTTATTACACTAACTATGGCGATTGGGTGGATGTGGCTGCTCCTGGAGGGGATTATTATAAAAATTACCAGATTCTTAGCACAATGCCTGATAATCAATATGGTGAAATGCAGGGTACTTCCATGGCCTGTCCCCATGTCTCGGGTGTGGCGGCTCTCGTTATATCCGAGTTCGGAGGACCAGGATTTACCAGAGAGCAGCTTTGGAACATACTGGTGGCAGGTGTCCGCGACATAGACCAATACAACCCGGACAAAGCCGGCCTTCTCGGCTCCGGCCTCATCGACGCCGAGCTCTGTCTTAAGGGATACGGTCCCGAACCGCCCGAGCCTGTGACCGACCTGGCGCTCTCGTCTCCCGATGCCGTCAACGGCACGTCGGTAGAGCTCGAGTGGACTGTACCTGCCGACAAGGACAGCGGTCAGCCGGCATATTTCGAGATATACTACAGCGAGAGCTCCCTGGAGAACCTCGACCCTGAGAAATATGACACGCGCACGGTGAGTGTCGAGCGCGTCGACAACACGGAGAAACTGGCCGCCGGAGAGAAGATGACCCACCGGATTACAGGTCTGAAGAACAGCACCGCCTACTATTTCAGGATACGAGCCGTGGACAATGTATTCTCCGCATCAGCCCTCTCACCCCAGATTTCAGTCGCCACCCTCTCGAATACCGCACCTGTCATAACACCTCTCAACGGGACTGACACCACGATACGGAAGCATCAGTATATCAGCATGAGATTCGGGCTCAGCGATGAGGACGGGGACGCGTTGGAAGTATCGCTGGCAGACCCCGGCTCCGATGCGGCCACACTCTCCAGCGACGGGGAGACGGCCACGCTCATCATCAACGGACTCAATGCCCCCGAGTCCAGTGAGCCTGTAACCTATACCGCCGTGCTCCGGCTGTCCGACGGCCAGGAGGCTGCGCTCCTCGACGTCCACTACACCATCCTTCCAAATGCCGCCCCCGTGCTTGCAGCCGACCCGGAAGGTATCTGCATCAACGGAGTGAACGGAAACTACACCCTGGATATGTCTTCCCTGTTCTCCGATTCCGACGGAGAGACATTGATGTACAATGCCTCTTCCTCCGACGGCGGAACCATCCTCGGCACCATACTCTCCGGCAGCAATCTCACACTCACCGGAGTCTCCCTCGGCCAGACCGAGCTCACGCTCGTGGCCTATGACGCCTCAAAGGCATCCGCATCCGTCACCATACCGGTGCTGGTCCGCGATGCCGGCCGCAAAGCCGATTTCTATCCCAACCCCGTGACGGACTTCCTGAATATCCGCACCGGTGAGGCCGTAACATCCGCATCCGTGCAGGTGCTTGCCGCCAACGGTGCCGCGGTGCTGACGGAAAATGACATGGCCATCTCTCCCTTTGCCCCCGTGCAGATAGACATGACATCCCTTTCAGGAGGCATGTACACCGTCATCCTCAGCTACACCGCTGCTGACGGATCCACTCAGTCCACAACCACCCAAATAGCCAAACTCTGATGAAAAAGATATTTTACCCCATAATCAGCACAGCAGCGGCAGTACTCCTCTCATCCGCCGCTGCCCAGGCCCAGACGGCCTCCTTCCTCGATGTCAATCCCGATCCCGTCGCCATGTCCATGGCCGGGACCGGAACAGTGATGGAGGCCACTCCATTTGCCATGTGGAACAACATAGCCGCTACTGCTCTGGATGACAGGACTCTCCAGGTGGGAGCCGCATACTCCCTCTGGCAGCCCTCCTATACGTCCAACCATGTGGCCGCAGTCGCTGGATACGGCAGGGTGGCCAGGTTCATGACCGTCTCGGCCAGCGTGAAGTATTTCTCGCACAAGCCCTATGACGTTACTGACGGAGTTACCGGCGCTGTCACCGGTTCGTTTACCCCGATGGACCTTCAGGCTGGTGTAGGTCTGGGATTCAGGATTCTGCCCATACTCTCCCTCGGTGCCAACGTCAACTACGTCTACAGTGACATCGGAGGTCCCCAAAAAGGCGGAGCGGTATCCGCTGACTTCGGCGCCCTGCTCGACCTCAGGTTCCTGCGGGTGGGACTAACCTTTGCCAATATCGGTTCCAAGCTGGATTACGGCGGAGCGGCTGCTTACGGCCTGCCGGCCAACGTCAAGCTGGGTGTAGGGACCATTCAGCGTTTCGGGCCGGAGGACAAGCATGCTGTAGCCGTAACTTCCGAGAGCGGAATGGTCTTCGAGCAGAAAGCTTTCTTCACAGGTCTCAGTGCTCAGTATGAGTACAATGATTTCGTAAGGGTAGGTCTTGGTTATCACTATGGTAACCAGGATAAGCAGGTCACAGGCTCCTACGCATCCTTCGGAGCCGGCATCAAGTTCCTGGGCATCTCGGTCAACGCCGCTTATATCCTCGGATTCAAGCAGGCCTCCGACATCAGCTCGCCCGTCGAATCCCTCTACAACTTAAGCGCACCGATATCCAACACCTTCTCCGTCGGCGTCGGGTACGAGTTCTGAAAATGAAACCGCCCTGTCCGGTCGGGCAGGGCGGTTCTATATTTCAAGAACTGTCACTGATATAATTATCCAATTCTACGATAAAAGCACCGCTAGCCAAATCGAATTTCAAAATTCTTGCACTATTTTCAACAATAATGCAAACAGTGCAAGTATCGTGAAAATATGTAAAATTCACAGACTGCCGGCGATGGGCTCATCTACTGAGTTCCTATGCTGAAACTTCAGTGCACCGATATCCAACACCTTCTCTGTCGGCGTCGGGTACGAGTTCTGAAAATGAAACCGCCCTGTCCGGTCGGGCAGGGCGGCAAAATTCATCAGATATTGAATAAATTAGATATCCAGGACAGGCAGAACCAACTGAGAGTATCCGCTACCGAGTGTTCCTGCGCTTACGTACAGAACGTAGTAAAGCAGTGCAGAGCCGTCTGTGGGATCAAGAAGACACTCGAGGTATGCATAGTCAGCATAACCCTTGGGGTGACCGTATGCTATGGCACCATAATTGCCATACGACATACCCGGCTGAACATCGTAGAAGTCCAGAAGGTAAAGTCCGGTCTCAACCTCCTTGCCGTCATCACCTTTTTCCGTCTGTTTTCCTGAGATGTAGAACTCCCAATAAGCGCTGTACGAGTCGCTAGGAGTAAATCCTAACTTAGAGATATTCCCATTTGCCAATTCTCTGTTGAAAAAGGGATTTTCTACACGCCAACGACTGTATGTTTCTCCGCTTCTGTGATCATACGCCTGGAGCATCTTTACTGCCTGAGGCATCTTACTATAGAGATAGTAATCCGTAAATATACCCTCACCAATCTCTTTCCAGTCATATGCGCGGATAGCCTTGAATGTCGAAGTTGCATTGGCTCCAGGTGTGCAGTCCTCGTCCGCAATTGCTATCTGTACGGTATAGGTGACGTCCATCTTGATGAGTTCATCGTTGTAGCCCACATTGATAATGGCGCGTGTCTCACCGTCCTTGAATGTCACTGTAGAGGGAATGTCAAAGACATCAGTACATGGGGTTTCACCTTCAATCTGCACGTTGGTCAGATTGAGAGTCGCTTCACCGGCGTCCGTTCCTCTGACGATTTCGATCGTATAGGAAGGAGTTTCAGGGCTGAATGACATCTGCGACTCGGAGCTTCTATAGAATGTATAGATTCCATCATCTTCGGCAGGTGTATACACCGCACCCATCTGGTCCTTGCTGCAGGAGGAGAGGAATGCCAGGCCGACTGCCGTAACTGAGATTATTCTGAAAATATTTTTCATTTCTATTCTGTTTTTAATCGTTATTTGGTTGAGCCGATAGGATTCTGATCTGTGGCCTGATTAAGAGCCTCATTTGCATCAAACTCAGCCTGAGGGATGGTCAGCACCCAGTCGTACGACTCAGGGTCTGCTGTTTTCAGACCTTCAAGCAGTGCTGAGTAGGGCCATCCCATAGCGAGAGTCCTCTCAAATCCCTGACGGAGTCTGCGGATGTCATAGATACGCCCGTACTCGCCCCAGAGCTCTATACGGCGCTGAGTGATGATTTCCTCGCGGAGAGAGCCTGTAATGTCTGTAGTCAGTTTACCCATGGCTGTACCTGTCTTTGTACATGTGTATCCGGACTGGCGGTATGACATGAAGCTTTCCAGAATATCCTGTGCCGCGGCGTCATTACCCAACATGCACTGTGCCTCTGCCATGGTCAGGTACATCTCGGGAACTCTCATCCAGATGTAGTCACCTGTGTAGTTGGACTCGTTGGTCCATTTGAACTTGTTCTGCAACTTGGAGGTCGCATTCCACCACTGCCGACGGATATCGTTTGTTCCTATGAGGTTGTACAACTGCGTACTGATGAGCTTCTTGGCAGTGTTGCCGTATCCGCCGCCATCACTGGTACCGCACATATGCATGAAGAAAGAGGCGTAGATACCTGACTGGTCGGGCACGATCTCGGCACCCCAGAGCACATCGGCCTGGGCCAGGCTGTTCATGCCGCTGGTGACGGAAGAAGTAAGGGACGCGCCCTTGGCAGCTACAGCCGCAGCATCGTACGCTTCCTGCCAGAGCTCCTGAGTAAGGCATATACGGGCTTTCAGACCGCTGGCCACATACAGGTCGATATGCGACTTGTGGGTGCGGGCATGAGCGTTGCTCAGACGTGCGATGGCAGTGTCGATGTCGGCATTAATCCTGTCATAGGTCTGCTGCACAGTTCCTCTAGGCTTGCCTTCTGTTCCGCGCTCCGTACGCTCGGTGTAGATGGGCACTCCAGGATCGTCCTCGTGTCCCTTATAGGTACGGCAGAAGCTCTGTGCGAGCATGAAGTAGGAGTATGCGCGGATGGCGTAAGCCTGTCCTATCACATAGTTCACATCCTCTGCGCTGCCCTCCATGGTCTCTTTGGCGTCGATGATGAAGTTGGCGTTGGCGATCCATGTGTAGTAAGCGTTCCAGAGGTCGTAGGGACGCCATGCGCTGCTGGCATAAGAGCTTTTCACATCATATATGGCGTCATACCAGAACCATCCTGAGCCCTGGCCGGACATGACATGGTCCTCGCCCATGACATCGGCAGCCAGGTTGTAGGCCGAGATACCGAAGCACTGGTGGGTATTTCCTCCCGTAGACCAGCCTGCGGTGTACATCGACCTGTAGATACCGTTCAGAGGAGTCAGCGCTGTAGTAGCTGACTCATACAGCGCGTCTGTCTCTACGGACGTGGTCGGAGCGGTGTTGAGCGCCTCCTCGGAGCAGGAAGCCAGGCCTGCGGCCAGGATGACGGCTAATGCTGAGTAAAATATCTTTTTCATCGTTATACTTTCCTGTGTTAGAAGTTAATGTTGAGACCGATGGAGTAGGTCTTGTTGGGGGTGTAGGAGTAGCCCATTCCTCCGGAGAAGTTGTACTGGGGATCCATACCGTCGAGGTGGCTGAAAGTGGCTATGTTGTCCAGAGCCATGTAGATTCTGATCTGCTGGGCCTTGATCTTCTGAGCGTACTTGTAGGGCAGGGAGAATCCGAGAGTGATGTTCTTGATGGCGAAGTAGGAGGCGTCCACGAGCCAACGGTCTGTGGCCTCATAACTGGGATTGATCTCGGCGCGGGGCACGTCGGTAATGTCGCCGGGCTTCTGCCATCTGCGGAGGGCGTTCACGTGCCATGTGTCACCCGTGTACATGGGAGCCATGGCGCCGCTGTACAGTCCGTCGTAGATCTTGCCTCCGATGGAGTAGGTGGTCATGATGCTCAGGTCGATGAACTCGAAGATGGTAAAGTCTGTGTTTATACTTCCATAGAGCTTGGGAAGACGGCTGCCCTGGTAGAACTTGCTGACAGAGGCCTTGCTCTTGTCGTCAGTGCGGTAGAGAGGCAGGGGGTTGCCGTCGTTGTCCACGGGGGTGTCACCGTCCCACTTGGCCTCGGTCATGCCCTGGGGCAGGTCGTAGGCCCAGTAGAGCTGAGCGCCTGTTGCGGGATCAACACCTGCGGACTTGGCCATGTAGAAGGTGTAGAGGGGCTTGCCCACCTCGATCACCTGCGAGCCGGATGTAATGCGGGTAGTGCCCTCGGTGAGCTTGAGCACCTCGTTGCGGGTGGTGGATCCGAGGACGTTGACACGCCATGTGAAGTTCTTCTTGTTGAAGATCTGCACGCCGAGAGCCATCTCGACACCGTCGTTGACCATATTTCCTACGTTTGCGTTATATCCTGTGAATCCTGTGGACATGGCCATGGGGAAACTCAGGAGCATGTCGCGGGTGTAGCGGCGGTAGTACTCGATGCTGAAGTCGAGGATGTTGTTGAAGAGACGCACGTCGAGACCGATGTTGAGGTTCTCGTTCTTCTCCCACTTCACGTCCTTGTTCTCGAGGGAACTGAGGAAGGAACCGGCCATGGTGGCGTTGGGATATGACAGCGAGGCGAGACCCTGCCATACATAGTAGGAACTGGCTACGTTGTCATTACCCTGCACGCCGTAACTTGCGCGGAGAGCGAGGTGGTCGATCCAGTCTACGTTGCGCATCCACTTCTCGTTGGTGATGTTCCAGTTGGCGCCCACTGACCAGAAGAGACCCCAGCGGTGGTCGGGATGGAACCTGGAGGATCCGTCGGTACGGATGGAAGCCGACAGGAAGTAGCGGTCTGCGTAGTCGTAGTTCAGACGTCCGAGCCATGACTCGATCTTGTAGGAGTCGCTGTAGGAGTCTCCGTCCACGACGGTGGTGGCGGGACGCAGCTCGATGATACCGTCGATCAGACCTGTTCTCTGTGCTGTCAGGTACGAATAGCTGTAGTCGTAGTACTCATGACCGGCGAGGACACCGATGGTGTGGTCACCGAAGGTGCGGTCGTAGGTGAGCAGCTGGTTGAACGTGTATGAGAGCATCCTGGATGTAGCCTTGGTGAGACGTCCGTCGGAGGCGGCCGCGTTGCCATGGAACATATTGTAGTAGGTGGTTCCGGTCTGAGCGCGGTAGTCGGCGTTGAAGTTGACTGTGAACTTCAGGCCCTTTGCCCAGCCCATCTCATCGCGGTCGGAACCCAGTGTGATGTAGGTCCTGACACCGGCGTTGTCGTTCTTGGTGGCCATGTAGTCGTCATAGAGGGTGGCCACGGAGTTGAAGTTGGTCAGTTTGGGACGCTTTACACCGTAGTCGAACTGGCGGTTGCCGTCAGCGTCGAGTGCGTCCTTGCCCTCAGCATCCTTCAGATATACGGGGTAGATGGGGGACATGAACTGAGCCGAGTACCATACGTTGGAGTTCTCGGAGCCGCTGTATGTAGGACCCTCGGATGTAGTCATGGCCATGGAGAGGTTCAGACCTGCGGACAGCCACTTGGTGGGGGTCAGGTCCACGTTGGCACGGCCGCTGAAGCGCTCGAAGCCGGACTCCTTGAGGATACCGTCCTGATTCAGGTAGCCGAGCGAGAGCAGGGCCTTGATCTTTTCGGAACCGCCGCTGATGCTGAGGTTGTGCTCCTGGCGGAAGGCGTTGTGGTGGGTCACCTCCTCCATCCAGTCCTCGTAGTAGGCTGACTGGGCATCGGCTCTTACTGCGCCTGTCTCAGGATCGATGACGGTCGCCCATGTGTAATTCTTGAAGGGGTTGTACTGCTCGCCGCCGAGAGAACTTGAGAGGCCCTGCATGGCCAGCTGGGATGCGGTCTCCCAGTCATAGCCGTTGTCGAAGGCGTAGCTGTTGCGGAGTGCCTCGTAGGTCAGGTTGACGAAGTCCCTCTGATCCACCATCTGGTAGGGCTTGATGGCCCTGTCCTGCCAGCCGGCGTTGAAGGTGTAGGATACGTTCACCTTGTCGCCCTTGGCACGCTTGGTGGTGATCATCACGACTCCGTTGGCCGCACGTGAACCGTACAGGGCAGCCGAGGAGGCGTCCTTCAGCACGGTCATCGACTCGATGTCGGCGGGATTGATGGAACTGAGGCTGCCGTCGAAGGGAGCACCGTCCACCACGTACAGAGGGCTGTTGGAGGCGTTGATGGAACCGAAGCCGCGGATGATGACACCTGCATCGGAACCGGGCTGACCGGACGACTGAACCTGAACTCCGGCAGCCATACCCTCGAGAGCCTGCGAGAGGTTGGGAACGACACGTTTCTCAATCTTCTCGCTGCTGATGGCAGTAGCGGAACCGGTGATGGCGTCCTTCTTCTGAGTACCGTAAGCCACGACGATCACGTCGTCAAGAGTGGTCGTCTCGGGTACGAGCTCGATGTCGATCGAGGTCCTGCCGTTGACAGGGACTTCCAGAGTGGTGTAACCGAGGAAGGTCACTTCCAGGACTCCGTTTGCAGGCACGGTCAGGGAGTAGGCGCCCATGTCGTCGGTCATCGCCCACTGGGTGGTGCTGCCCTTGAGCACGACGGAGGCTCCGACTATTCCCTCACCTGTTGAAGCATCAGTAACAGTGCCGGTAACTGTGATGTCCTGCGCGTAGGCCGCGGCAGTTACCACGAGAAATGGGCATAAAAAAACCGGTGAACGACGCCTTCAGGCGGTTTCACCGGTTTCTTCAACTTTTGACGGAAGGGTTACTCTTCCTTGCGGCGGGGAGCGGCAGCCATCTTGTTGTAGTCATCCATGGAGGCTACGATGATGCGCTCGAACTCTCGCTGGCCTGTACCGGCGGGGATGAGGTGACCGCAGATAACGTTCTCCTTCAGGCCCTCGAGGGTGTCGACCTTGCCGCGGATGGCAGCTTCGCTGAGCACCTTGGTGGTCTCCTGGAAGGAGGCGGCGGACATGAAGCTGTTGGTACGCAGGGCGGCGCGGGTGATACCCTGGAGTATCTGGTTGGATGTGGCGGGGATGGCGTCACGGGCCTGGACGAGCTTGAGATCCTGTCTCTTGAGCAGGGAGTTCTCGTCCCTGAGCCTGCGGGCGGTGACGATCTGGCCGGGCCTGAGCTCGGTGGAGTCGCCGGCGTCCTGGACTACCTTCTTGCCGAACATCGAGTCGTTCTCCTCGTTGAACTCCCACTTGTCCACCAGCTGCTCGGGCAGGAAGCGGGTGTCGCCGGGATCTACGATCTGCACCTTGCGCATCATCTGGCGCACGATGATCTCGAAGTGCTTGTCGTTGATCTTCACACCCTGCATACGGTATACCTCCTGAATCTCGTTGACGATGTACTCCTGTACCTTGATGGGACCCTGGATGGCCAGGATGTCGGCGGGGGAGACGGCACCGTCGGAGAGGGGCATGCCGGCGCGGATATAGTCGTTCTCCTGAACGAGGATCTGCTTGGACAGAGGTACGAGGTAGCGTTTCTCGTCTCCGCTCTTGGAGCGGATGATGATCTCGCGGTTGCCTCGCTTGATCTTGCCCATCTGGACCTCACCGTTGATTTCCGCAACGATAGCGGGATTGGACGGGTTGCGGGCCTCGAAGAGCTCGGTGACGCGGGGCAGACCTCCGGTGATATCGCCCGATTTTCCGATGGCGCGCGGAATCTTGACGATAACATCTCCGGCCTGAACCTCCTGTCCGTCCTCGACCATCAGGTGAGCGCCCACAGGCAGGTTGTACTGCTTGACCTCCATCCCGTTCTGCATGATGTGGATGGTGGGGTTCTTGGATTTGTCCCTGGACTCGATTATGACCTTCTCGCGATGGAGTGAGAACTCGTCCGTAGCCTCCTCCCTGAAAGTAACACCCTCGACGAGGCTGTCGAATGCCACGGTACCGGAAAGCTCCGTGATGGTGACGGCGTTGTATGCGTCCCACTCGCAGATACGGTCGCCTTTTGATATATTGGCTCCGTCTTTCTGGAACAGCTTGGCTCCGTAGGGGATGTTGTGCTGGGAGAGTGTGATGCCGGTGTTGACGTCGACGATACGCATCTCGGCTGTACGGCCGATGACGATCTCGAAGTCGCCCTCATCCTCATGCTTGGTTACGGTCCTGAGCTCCTCGAACTCCAGACGTCCGTCGTAGCGGGCTACGATCTCGGACTCGGAGGCGATGCTGGAAGCGGTACCACCGACGTGGAATGTACGGAGGGTCAGCTGTGTACCGGGCTCTCCGATGGACTGTGCGGCGATGACACTGACCACCTCGCCCTTCTCGACCATGCGGCCGGTGGCCAGGTTGCGGCCGTAGCACTTGGCGCAGACACCCTTGCGGGACTCGCAGGTGAGCACCGAGCGGATCTCCACCTGCTCGATGGGCAGGGCGGATATCTTGGCTGCGATGTCCTCTGTGATCTCCTCGTTGGCTGAGAGGATAAGCTCTCCGGTCAGAGGGTTGTAGATGTCGTGTACGGATGTACGGCCGAGGATACGGTCGTAGAGGGACTCGACGATCTCGTCCTTGTTCTTGATGGCTGTGGCCACGATTCCGCGGAGGGTCTTGCAGTCCTCCTCGTTGATGATCACGTCGTGGGACACGTCTACGAGCCTACGGGTCAGATAACCGGCGTCGGCTGTTTTCAGCGCGGTGTCGGCCAGACCTTTACGGGCACCGTGTGTGGAGATGAAGTACTCGAGCACGGAGAGGCCCTCCTTGAAGTTGGAGAGAATAGGGTTCTCGATAATCTCCGCTCCGGTCGATCCGGACTTCTGGGGCTTGGCCATCAGGCCTCGCATACCGCAGAGCTGACGGATCTGCTCCTTCGAACCGCGGGCTCCCGAGTCGAGCATCATGAATATAGGGTTGAAGCCCTGCTGGTCTGCCTCGATGGTCTTGGTCACCATGTTGGTCAGACGGGAGTTGGTGGTGGTCCAGATGTCGATGATCTGGTTGTAGCGCTCGTTGTTGGTGATAAGACCCATGTTGAAGCTGGCCTGGATCTCCTCCACCTGGTTGTAGCCTGACTCTACGAGCTCGGCTTTCTCCTGGGGGATGATCACGTCGGCGAGGTTGAACGACAGACCGCCCCTGAAGGCCATGGTGTAGCCTATCGACTTGATGTCGTCCAGGAACTGGGCTGTGCGGGCCACTCCGCAGACTTTCACCACCTTGCCGATGATGTCACGGAGGGACTTCTTGGTCAGCAACTCGTTGATGTAGCCTACTTCAGGAGGTACCACCTGATTGAAGATGACTCTTCCGACTGTGGTGTTCTCGAAGATGCGGTAGCCCTTCGAGGGATCAGTCATATCTTTGGGGAGACGCACGGAGATCTTGGCGTGCAGGTCGACGCGCTTCTCATTGTATGCTATGATGACTTCCTCAGGCCCGTAGAATGTCATGCCCTGGCCGCGGGAGCCTTCCCGGGGCTTGGTGATGTAGTAGAGGCCGAGGACCATGTCCTGGGAGGGCACGGTGATTGGCGCTCCGTTGGCGGGGTTGAGGATGTTGTGCGAGCCGAGCATCAGCAGCTGGGCCTCGAGGATGGCGGCGTTGCCCAGGGGAAGGTGCACGGCCATCTGGTCACCGTCGAAGTCCGCGTTGAAGGCGGTACATGCGAGGGGGTGGAGCTGAATGGCCTTGCCCTCGATCAGCTTGGGCTGGAATGCCTGGATACCGAGGCGGTGCAGGGTAGGGGCACGGTTGAGGAGGACGGGATGGCCTTTCATCACGTTCTCCAGGATGTCCCAGATGACGGGCTCTTTCTTGTCCACTATCTTCTTGGCCGAACGCACTGTCTTGACGATGCCTCTCTCGATCAGCTTGCGGATGATGAAGGGCTTGTAGAGCTCGGCGGCCATGAACTTGGGCAGACCGCACTCGTGCATGTGCAGCTCGGGACCTACGACGATAACCGAACGGGCGGAGTAGTCCACACGTTTACCGAGCAGGTTCTGACGGAAACGGCCCTGTTTTCCCTTGAGGGAGTCCGAGAGGGACTTGAGGGTACGGTTGGCGTCGGTCTTGACGGCGTTGGACTTGCGCGAGTTGTCGAAGAGGGAGTCAACGGCCTCCTGCAGCATGCGCTTCTCGTTGCGCAGGATGACTTCGGGGGCCTTGATCTCAATGAGCTTCTTCAGACGGTTGTTGCGGATGATGACGCGGCGGTAGAGGTCGTTGAGGTCGGATGTGGCGAAACGTCCTCCGTCCAGGGGCACGAGGGGCCTCAGGTCGGGGGGAATGACGGGGATGACCTTCATGATCATCCATTCGGGACGGTTCACGTCCTTCGACTCACGGAAGGCCTCGATGACGCTCAGGCGCTTGAGGGCCTCGGCCTTGCGCTGCTGGGAGGTCTCGCTCTCGGTCTTGTGGCGCAGGTCGTAGGAGAGCTCGTCGAGATCCAGCTTGGACAGGAGGGTGTAGATGGCCTCGGCGCCCATGCCGGCGATGAACTTCTCGGGGTCGCTGTCGTCCAGGGACTGGTTGTCCTTGGGCAGGCGGTCGAGCACGTCCAGGTACTCGTCCTCGGAGAGGAGGGCGAGGTCGCTTATGTTGAGATCGCGGGCGGCTCCGGCCTGGATTACGATGTACCTCTCGTAGTAGATCACCGACTCGAGCTTCTTGGATGCGATGCCGAGCAGGCTGCCGATCTTGTTGGGAGTCGAGCGGAAGTACCAGATGTGGGCCACGGGCACGGTCAGGGTGATGTGTCCCATCCTCTCCCTGCGGACCTTCTTCTCGGTCACCTCCACACCGCAGCGGTCGCAGACGATGCCGCGGTAGCGGATCCTCTTGTACTTGCCGCAGTGGCACTCGTAGTCCTTGGTGGGACCGAAGATTCTCTCGCAGAAGAGTCCGTCGCGCTCCGGCTTGTAGGTACGGTAGTTGACGGTCTCGGGCTTGAGGACCTCTCCGGAGGATCTCTCCAGAATCTCTTCGGGAGAGGCCAGTCCGATGGATATCCGGCTGAAGTTGCTTTTGATCTTATTGTCTTTCTTAAAAGCCATATCTTGGATAATTCTTAATTGTCAAATACAAACATTAGTCTAACTTGATGCTCAGTCCGAGTCCGCGGAGCTCGTGCAGCAGCACGTTCAGGGACTCAGGAATGCCGGGTGTAGGCATCGGGTCGCCCTTGACGATGGCCTCGTAGGCGCGGGAACGGCCGGTGACGTCGTCGGACTTGATGGTGAGGATCTCCTGGAGGACATTGGAGGCTCCGAATGCCTCGAGGGCCCATACCTCCATCTCTCCGAAACGCTGGCCTCCGAACTGTGCCTTACCTCCCAGAGGCTGCTGGGTGATGAGGGAGTAGGGACCGATGGAGCGGGCGTGCATCTTGTCGTCGACCATGTGGCCGAGCTTGATCATGTAGATCACGCCGACAGTCGCGGGCTGGTCGAAGTACTCTCCGCTGCCGCCGTCGCGCAGGAAGGTCTTTCCGTAGCGGGGCAGGCCTGCCTTGTCGGTGTACTCACAGATCTGGTCGAGGGAAGCTCCGTCGAAGATCGGGGTGCTGAACTTCAGGCCCAGCTCCTTGCCGGCCCATCCGAGCACTGTCTCGTAGATCTGTCCCAGGTTCATACGGGAAGGCACGCCCAGAGGGTTGAGGACGATGTCCACTGTGGAACCGTCATCGAGGAAGGGCATGTCCTCGTCGCGTACGACCTTGGCCACGATACCCTTGTTTCCGTGGCGTCCGGCCATCTTGTCGCCGACGCGGATCTTCCTCTTCTTGGCCACGTAGACCTTGGCCAGCTGCATGATGCCGGAGGGCAGCTCGTCTCCGATGGTGAGGTTGTATTTGATGCGCTTGAGTGTCGCGTCGTACTCCTTGTAGGCTATCAGGTAGTTGTTGATGAGGGTCTTGATCTGCTCGTTGGCCGTCTTGTCGGAGGTCCACTTGGCGGGATTGACGTCCTCGTACTTGATATTCTCGAGCATGGCGCGGGTAATCACTGTCCCCTTGGGGATGAGCTCTGTCTCGTAGAGGTCCGAGATGCCGTTGCTCTTGTGGTCCTTCACCAGAACCATGAGCTTGTCGATGAAGAGCTTGCGCAGGGCGGTGGTCTTCTCCACGAAGTCCTCCTCGGCCCTTACCAGCTCCTCCTTGGGAGCGCTCTTGCCTCTCTTGCCGGGCTCCTTGGCCACGCGGGAGAAGAGTCTCTTGCCGATGATGGTTCCGGAGAGGGAAGGGGAGGCCTTCAGGGAGGCGTCCTTCACGTCGCCGGCCTTGTCGCCGAAGATGGCTCTCAGGAGTTTCTCCTCGGGTGAGGGGTCGCTCTCGCCCTTAGGGGTGATCTTGCCGATGAGGATGTCGCCGGGCTCTACGTTGGCGCCGACCCTGATGATACCGTGCTCGTCGAGGTCCTTGGTGGCGTCCTCGCTGACGTTCGGGATATCGGAGGTCAGCTCCTCCATTCCGCGCTTGGTGTCGCGGACTTCCATGATGTACTCGTCCACGTGGATGGAGGTGAATATATCCTCGCGGAGTATCCTCTCGGAGAGGACGATGGCGTCCTCGAAGTTATATCCTTTCCAGGGCATGAAGGCCACCTTCAGGTTGCGTCCGAGGGCGAGCTCGCCGCCCTGTGTGGCGTATCCTTCGGTGAGGACCTGACCGGGATGCACTCTTTCGCCCTTGCGTACGATGGGCTTGAGGTGGATCGAGGTGCTCTGGTTGGTCTTGCGGTACAGGGGCAGATGGTAGACTGTCACGTCGGGAGCGAAGCTTACGAACTTCTCTGCCTTTGTCCTGTCGTACTTGACATGTATCTCGCGGGCATCCACATATACTACCTCTCCGTCTCTGGCTGCGACCACCTGGGTGCGGGAGTCGCGGGCTACTGCCCTCTCCAGACCGGTACCGACGATGGGGGCCTCGGGACGCACTACAGGCACGGCCTGGCGCATCATGTTGGATCCCATGAGGGCACGGTTGGCGTCGTCATGCTCGAGGAAAGGAATAAGGGATGCTGCGATGGATGCTATCTGGTTGGGGGCCACGTCCATGTAGTGTACCTGATCCTTGGTCACTACCGGGAAGTCAGCCTCGTGACGGCAGCTGATGCGCTCGTCGAGGATGTCTCCGTCGTCGTCGAGGTGGATGTTGGCCTGTGCGACCATCTTGTCCTCCTCTTCCTCGGCGCTCATGTAGACGCATCCCTCGGGGGACATGTCCACCTTGCCGTTCTCTACCTTTCTATAAGGTGTCTCGATAAATCCGAGATCATTGATCCTCGCATACACGCAGAGCGAGGAGATAAGGCCGATGTTGGGTCCCTCAGGGGTCTCGATGGGGCAGAGTCGGCCGTAGTGGGTGTAGTGCACGTCGCGGACCTCGAAACCGGCGCGGTCCCTTGACAGACCTCCGGGACCGAGTGCTGACAGACGGCGCTTGTGTGTCATCTCGGCCAGAGGGTTGGTCTGGTCCATGAACTGGGACAGCTGGCTGGTTCCGAAGAAGGAGTTGATTACGGACGAGAGGGTCTTGGCGTTGATGAGGTCGGTGGGTACGAATACCTCGTTGTCCCTCACGTTCATCCTCTCGCGGATGGTACGTGCCATACGGGTGAGACCGACGCTGAACTGGTTGGCGAGCTGCTCGCCGACAGTCCTGATGCGGCGGTTGCTCAGGTGGTCGATGTCATCAATGGCGGCTTTGTTGTTGATCAGCTGGATGAGATACTTGATGATCTCGATGATATCCTGTTTGGTCAGAACCCTGACGTCGGACGGGGTGGTCAGGCCCAGTTTCCTGTTGAGACGGTAGCGGCCCACCTCTCCGAGGTCGTAGCGCTTGTCGGAGATGAAGAGCTTGTCGATAACGTCGCGGGCTGTGGCCTCGTCAGGCGGTTCTGAGTTGCGCAATTGCCTGTAGGTGTAGAAGACGGCCTCTTTCTCAGAGTTGCAGACGTCTTTCTGGAGGGTATTGAAAATGATCGTGTAGTCGCTCAGGTCCACGTCGTCCCTGTGGAGGAGGATGGTGCTGACTCCGGCGTCCACGATGTCGTCTATGTTGTTCTCGTCGAGAATGGTCTCGCGGTCAACGACGATCTGGTTCCTCTCGATGTAGACTACCTCACCGGTGTCCTCGTCCACGAAGTCCTCGTTCCATGTCTTGAGGACGCGGGCGGCGAGCTTGGAACCGATATTCTTCGTAAGTTCTTCCTTGGTGGCCTGCACCTCGCGTGCAAGTCCGAAGATATCGAGGATGTCCTTGTCACCCTCGAACCCGATGGCCCTCAGCAGGGTCGTGACAGGGAGCTTCTTCTTCCTGTCGATGTAGGCGTACATGACATTGTTGATGTCGGTGGCGAACTCAATCCACGAGCCCTTGAACGGAATGATTCTGGCAGAATAGAGCTTCGTTCCGTTGGCGTGGATGCTCTGCCCGAAGAATACGCCGGGCGAGCGGTGGAGCTGCGATACGACGATGCGCTCCGAGCCGTTGATGACAAATGTTCCCCTTTCGGTCATGTACGGGATGGTGCCCAGATATACGTCCTGGATCGAGGTGTCGAAATCCTCATGCTCGGGGTCCGTGCAGTAGAGCTTCAGCTTGGCCTTGAGGGGCACGCTGTAGGTCAGACCCATGTCCAGACATTCGTCGACGCTGTAGCGGGGAGGGTCGATGAAATAGTCTACGAATTCGAGGACGAAGTTGTTTCTGGTGTCGGTGATGGGGAAAATCTCCTGGAATACTTTGAACAGTCCTTCATTACGGCGGTTTTCAGGTGTGGTGTCCAGCTGGAAGAAGTCCTTGAAAGACTTCAGCTGTACCTCCAAGAAATCGGGGTATTCGAGAAGAGTCTTGGAAGATGCAAATGAAATACGTTGATTGTTAAGGTTTTGCGCCATTGTGTCCGGTTTTGTTGAAGATAAACTTGAAAAACGACAAAAAGGTTTAGAGTCCTGGGCGGACCCTAAACCTGAATTTTCCCGTCAGCGGGATGGAGTATGTTTATTTAACTTCAACTTCTCCGCCTGCTTCTTCGAGTTGTGCTTTTACCTGTTCAGCTTCAGCCTTGGATACTTTCTCCTTTACGGGAGCGGGAACCTTGTCAACGAGCTCCTTGGCCTCTTTCAGTCCGAGACCGGTGATCTCCTTAACGACCTTCACGATCTGGAGCTTGGCCTGGCCGGCTGAGGTGAGGATTACGTCGAACTGGGTCTGCTCAGCCTCAGCGGCTGCGCCGCCTGCTGCGGGAGCGGCTACTGCTACTGCAGCGGCTGCTGCAGGCTCGATTCCGTACTCGTCCTTGAGTACCTGTGCGAGTTCCTGAACTTCTTTAACTGTGAGGTTTACTAACTCTTCCGCAAATTTCTTGATATCTGCCATGATTTCTAATTATTAAATTGTTTGTTTTATTTTTACTCTTTTTCCGATAAGGTCTTGACCAGTCCTGCGATCTTGCCGCCGGCAGAAGCCTGCAGAGCGGAGATGACGTTGCGTGCAGGAGACTGCAGCAGACCGATGATGTCGCCGATGAGTTCTTCACGGGACTTGATGTTGACGAGAACCTCGAGGTTCTCAGCACCGACGTAGGCGCAATCCTGAACGTACGCTCCTTTCAGCACCGGCTTGCCCATTTTCTCACCGTATTCCTTGATGAGCTTGGCAGGGGTGTTGGGGGTAGTGGTGAACATGATGGCGGAAGAGCCTTCCATTACAGGCTTCATGGCCTCTACGGCCTCGCCTTCCATCTTCTCGAGGGCTTTGATGAAGAGAGTGTTCTTAACGACCATCAGCTTCACGTCCTTCTCGAAGCAGGCCCTGCGGAGGGCTGTGGTGTTTTCCGCGTTGAGTCCCGAGATGTCGGTAACATAGAAGTTGGGAGTCTCAGCAAGCTGAGCCGCAACCTGATCTATAATCTGTGCTTTTTCCTCTTTTCTCATGATACTCTGGTTGATTATTCAGCTGCGCTGAAGGTTTTCGAATCTATGCATATACCGGGGCTCATAGTAGAAGAGATGAAGATGCTCTTCACGTATGTTCCTTTCAGGGACTGAGGTTTCAGTTTTACGATGGTGTTGAGGAGCTCGAGAGCGTTGGCTGCCAGCTGCTCGGCGTCGAAGGACACCTTGCCGATGGCTGCGTGAACGATACCGGTCTTGTCAACCTTGAAGTCGATCTTACCGGCCTTCACTTCCTTGACAGCCTTGCCGATCTCCATGGTCACCGTACCTGTCTTGGGGTTGGGCATCAGGCCGCGGGGACCGAGGATACGGCCCAGGGCACCTACCTTACCCATGACGGAGGGAGTACAGATGATCACGTCCACATCGGTCCAGCCGCCCTTGATCTTCTCGACGAACTCGTCCAGACCTACATAGTCGGCACCGGCCTCGCGGGCTTCGTTCTCCTTATCGGGGGTACATAATACGAGTACGCGGGTAACTTTACCGGTTCCGTGAGGAAGGGTCACAACGCCACGTACCATCTGGTTTGCCTTACGGGGGTCGACACCGAGGCGTACAGCGAGGTCAACGGAGGCGTCGAACTTGGCGTAGTTGCTTTCCTTCACCAGTTTGCATGCTTCCAGAAGCCTGTACTGTTTCCCGAAGTCCACTTTCGCTTCGGCTATTTTCTGGTTTTTAGTCAATTTACTCATAGCGTGCGATTATTTTACGTCTTCAGGGAATGTACCAGTAACTGTGACGCCCATGCTTCTAGCCGTTCCGGCCACCATCTTCATGGCAGACTTGAGGGTGAAAGCGTTCATGTCGGGCATTTTGTCCTGAGCGATGGCCTTTACCTGGTCCCAGGTGAGGGAACCTGCCTTGCTGCGGTTGGGCTCGGCTGAGCCTTTGGCAATCTTGGCGGCCTCTTTGATCTGGACTGCTACAGGGGGCTGCTTAACGACAAATGTAAAGGATTTATCACTGTAAACGGTGATGATTACAGGGAGTACCTTTCCGGCCTTGTCCTGAGTACGGGCATTGAATTGTTTGCAGAAATCCATGATGTTCACGCCCTTCGAACCGAGAGCCGGTCCTACTGGAGGTGAGGGATTCGCGGCACCGCCTTTTATCTGCAATTTAATAAATGCGGCAATCTCTTTAGCCATAATTAATACTTGATTTATTCTTTAACTACTTGAACAAAATTCAGTTCCAGAAGAGTCTTGCGTCCGAAAATCTTGACCATCACCTTGAGTTTCTTCTTGTCCTGAAGAATCTCCTCGATCGTGCCGTCGAAGCCGTTGAAAGGACCGTCGGTGATCTTCACAGCCTCTCCGACGATGAACGGGGTGATGTTCTCCTCATCCTGCTCGAGCTGCTCGTCCACTATACCGAGTATCCTGTTGATCTCGGAGGGTCTGAGGGGTATGGGCTCTTTGTCCTTGCCCTGTCTCTCCGTGAGGAAGCCGGATACGTGGGGTACGTTGCGGATGATGTGCTGCAGCTCGCCTGTCAGATGGGCCTCGATGAGAACGTAGCCGGGAAAGAATATGCTTTCCTTGCTGACCTTCTTACCGTTGCGCACCTGATAGATCTTCTCGGTGGGAATGAGAATCTGGGATACGTAGTCATTGAGACCGAGTGCTCTTATCTCGCTCTCAATGTACTCCTTTGCCTTTTTCTCCTTACCGCCGGCGCATCGGATGACGTACCATTTCTTCTCAAGCTCAGCCATCGTCTTAGTATAATAAGTTATAGATCGTGGTCACCAGATGTCTGAACACGAAATCCATCAGAAATATTATAGCCGCGAGGATGACCGAGGCCACCATCACGACGATCGCCGAACTCTGAAGCTGGTTCCAAGACGGCCAGCTGACTTTTTGGGTCAGTTCTTTGTACGACTCTTTTACGTAAACTGATATTCTGCTCATTTTTAAGTGTTTGTCGGCTTTTGGCCGGAAGCTTGCCTTGAGCCGGTTGTTAAAATGCCGAGCCCGTAACAACTCGGTATCTTGCAGGGACAGAGCGATTCGAACGCCCATCAACGGTTTTGGAGACCGCTATTCTACCCTTGAACTATGTCCCTTTAAAAAGGGGGCCGAGTAGAAGGCCCCCTTGTATTGTTTCCCGTTGGAGAACGGTTATTCGAGGATCTCAGTTACCTGACCTGAGCCGACGGTACGGCCGCCCTCACGGATGGCGAAGCGGAGACCTGCGTTGATAGCTACAGGGTAGATGAGCTCTACGGTGATCTCTACGTTGTCGCCGGGCATTACCATCTCGGTTCCCTCAGGGAGCATAATCTCTCCGGTGATGTCGAGGGTACGGATGAAGAACTGAGGACGATAGTGGTTGTGGAAAGGAGTGTGACGGCCACCCTCATCTTTCTTCAGCACGTAGATAGCGGCTTTGAATTTCTTATGAGGAGTGATGGTACCGGGATGAGCGATAACCTGACCTCTCTTGATCTCCTTCTTGTCGATACCGCGGAGGAGCAGACCTACGTTGTCTCCAGCCTCACCCTCGTCGAGAATCTTGCGGAACATCTCGACACCGGTAACAACTGACTTCTTGGGCTCCTCGCCGAGGCCGATAATCTGAACCTCGTCGCCGACCTTAACGATACCGGTCTCGATACGGCCGGTAGCAACGGTACCACGACCTGTGATGGAGAAGATATCCTCGATAGGCATCAGGAAAGGCTTCTCGTTGTCACGAACAGGCAGGGGAATGTACTCGTCAACTGCGTTCATCAGCTCCATAA
Source organism: uncultured Alistipes sp. (assembly GCA_900550465.1). Taxonomy (GTDB): domain Bacteria; phylum Bacteroidota; class Bacteroidia; order Bacteroidales; family UBA932; genus Coprenecus. The sequence continues at coordinate 9,298 of URSC01000012.1, read as the reverse complement.
CCTTCTCGACCCACTTGGGCTCGCCGTTGAGGGCGCCGAGGGCAGAACCTGCGATAACGGGAGCGTTGTCGCCGTCGAAGCCGTAGAAGCTGAGCAGCTCACGAACCTCCATCTCAACGAGCTCGATCATCTCGGGATCGTCAACGATATCAACTTTGTTCAGGAACACAACGATTCTGGGCACGTTCACCTGACGGGCGAGCAGGATGTGCTCACGGGTCTGGGGCATAGGACCGTCGGTAGCGGCTACTACAAGGATAGCACCATCCATCTGAGCGGCACCGGTAACCATGTTCTTCACATAGTCAGCGTGGCCCGGGCAGTCTACGTGTGCGTAGTGACGGGTCTCAGTCTGATACTCGATATGGGCGGTATTGATGGTGATACCGCGCTCCTTCTCCTCGGGAGCGTTGTCGATGGAGTCGAATGAGCGGACCTCGGAGAGTCCCTTCTCAGCCAGAACCTTGGTGATGGCTGCGGTCAGAGTAGTTTTACCGTGGTCAACATGGCCGATAGTACCTATGTTTACGTGCGGCTTGTCCCTTTTGAAAGTTTCTTTTGCCATAATGTCTGATTTTATGTAATTAAAATTGAGCCGGTGATGAGATTTGAACTCATGACCTCTTCCTTACCAAGGAAGCGCTCTACCCCTGAGCTACACTGGCTTTTAATGGAGCGGAAGACGAGGTTCGAACCCGCGACCCTCAGCTTGGAAGGCTGATGCTCTACCAACTGAGCTACTTCCGCGTTATGTGTGGGGAGAGAAGGATTCGAACCTCCGAAGGCGTGCGCCAGCAGATTTACAGTCTGCCCCAGTTGGCCACTTTGGTATCTCCCCTGAGTATATTTTGTTATACGTATTCAATGAACTTGAGCCGATAGAGGGATTCGAACCCACGACCCGCTGATTACAAATCAGCTGCTCTGGCCAACTGAGCTATATCGGCAGCGCTTATTTTTGGGACTGCAAAGATATATCATTTATTAAAATATCCAAAACAATTTTAAAAATAATTGCAGATTGTTTTGAAAATATTTTCCGTGTCATACCCGCATTCGGCCCTTAACTCCTTGATAGTCCCTTGCTCCACGAATTTGTCGGGGACTCCGAGGCCAATGACTTTTATCCCCGGATGCCGCTCTGCAACCCAGGAGGCCACGGCGTCGTGCAGTCCTCCGGCGGTCATTCCGTCCTCGACGGTGATGACGGTGCGGGCCTTGGAGCAGACCTCCTCCAGGATGTCCGTGTCCAGCGGCTTGAGGAAGCGCATGTCGTAGTGGAGCGCCTCCCTGCCCGTCTCGGCGGCTCTGCGGACGGCCTCCGCGGCCCGGTTGCCTATTGGACCTATGGTGAGCACCGCCACGTCCTTTCCGGGGTGGAGGAGACGGCCGCGGCCCAGGGGAATGGTCCTGAACTCTGCTCCACGCCAGGAGACTCCCTCGCCGTTTCCACGGGGATACCTTATTATAATAGGACCCTGGAATGAGGGGAGGGCGGCCATGTACATGAGGTTGCGCAGCTCCAGTTCGTCGAGGGGGGAGGCGATGACCAGGTTCGGAACGGGGCGGAAGGCGGCCAGGTCAAATACGCCCTGGTGCGTGGCTCCGTCCTCTCCGACCAGACCGGCGCGGTCCAGGCAGAGGATGACCTTCAGTTTCTGGAGGGCGACGTCGTGGATGACATTGTCGTAGGCCCTCTGCATGAAGGAGGAGTAGATGTTGCAGAAGGGGAGGTAGCCCGCGGCGGCCAGACCGGCGGAGAATGTGACGGCATGCTGCTCGGCGATGCCGACGTCGAAGGTCCGCTCGGGTATTTCCCTCATCATGATGTTCATGCCGCAGCCGGAGGCCATGGCGGGAGTGACGGCGACGATCTTCTCATCGGCCCGGGCAAGCTCCAGGAGGGTCTCTCCGAATACGTCCTGGTAGCGGGCGGCGGCGGGCTCAGCGGGGATGCTGCGCTTGCCGGTGACGGGGTCGAAGGTGCCGGGTGCGTGCCATACGGTCTGGTCCTCCTCGGCGGGACGGTAGCCCTTGCCCTTTTTGGTGATGACGTGCAGGAGCTTGGGACCCTTGATGTTGCGCAGGGAGGCGAGGGTGGTGGTCAGCTGTCCGATGTCGTGGCCGTCGATGGCTCCGAAGTAACGGAATCCGAAGGACTCGAAGAGGGAGCCGCTGCGGAAGATGGCCATCTTGGTGCTGAACATCACTTTCTGGACCCAGCGGCGCAGGCGGGTGGAGCCTATCGCTTCCCATACGTGGTTCTTGATGCGGTTGTAGGTCTCGGAGGTGGAAATCTTGAGCAGGTAGTCGTGCATGCCTCCGCGGCCGTGGTCTATGGAGATGTGGTTGTCGTTGAGAATAACCAGAATGTCGGTCTTCATCGCACCGGCGTTGTTGAGTCCCTCGAAGGCCATGCCTCCTGTCATGGCTCCGTCGCCTATGACGGCGACTATCTTCTCGTCGCTGCCGGAAAGTTTGGCGGCTATGGCCATGCCCAGGGCGGCGCTTACCGAGGTGGATGAGTGGCCGACTCCGAAGGCGTCGAAGATGCTCTCGGACATTTTCGGGAAACCGCTTATGCCGCCGTAGGTCCGGTTGGTGCGGAACTGCTCCCGGCGGCCTGTAATGATCTTGTGGGCGTAGGCCTGATGTCCCACGTCCCAGACTATCTTGTCGGTAGGGGTGTTGTAGGTGTAGTGCAGGGCAACGGCCAGCTCGACCGCGCCAAGGCTCGAGCCCAGGTGGCCCGGGTTCGTGGCGCAGCATCCGATCATGTACTGCCGTATCTCGCTGCAGAGGGTCTCCAGCTGCTTGACAGAAAAGCCCCGGATATCTTCGGGGCTGTTGACTTTCTCCAGCAGGGACATGGCCTATTTCCTGAAAATGGTCTCGTCCCTGTCCGGGCCGAGGGAGATAACGGTTACAGGCACTCCTGTCTGCTGCTCGATAAATGCGATATATTCCTTGAACTCAACGGGAAGGTCCTTCTCGTCGCGGATATCCGAGAGAGGCTGCTTCCAGCCCTTGAACTCCTGATATACGGGAGTGACCTCAGCGTAGGTGTCGTAGGGCACGGTGTCCTGGGGCTTGCCGTCCACGATGTATCCTGTGGCTATCCTGATGGTGTCGAATGTGTCCATCACGTCGGCCTTCATCATGATCAGTTCTGTGACTCCGTTGAGCATCACGGCGTACTTGAGGGCTACCATCTCCGGCCAGCCGGTGCGGCGGGGACGGCCTGTGGTGGCGCCGAACTCGTGGCCCTGGCGGCGGAGCTCCTCTCCGGTCTCATCGAAGAGCTCGGTGGGGAAGGGGCCGCTGCCCACGCGGGTGCAGTAGGCCTTGAAGATGCCGTAGACGTGGCCGATGGACGAGGGGGCCACTCCCAGTCCGAGGCATGCGCCCGGGCAGATGGTGGTCGAGGAGGTCACGAAGGGGTAGGATCCGAAGTCCACGTCGAGCATCGAGCCCTGGGCTCCCTCGGCGAGGACGCTGCTGCCCTGGGCGAGCCTGTCATTGATATAGTACTCGCCGTCCACCAGGTCGAATGTGCGGAGGTAGTCCACGGCGGCCATCCACTCCTTCACGTTGGTGTCGGGGTCGTAGGCGTAGTCAAACTGCTTGAGGAAGGCGATGTGCTTCTTCTTCAGGGCCTCGAAACGGTCCTGGAAGTCCGGGGCGAGGATGTCGCCTACGCGGAGGCCGTTGCGTCCGGTCTTGTCCATGTAGGTGGGGCCGATGCCCTTGAGGGTCGAGCCGATCTTGGACTTGCCCTTGGAAGCCTCGGATGCCGCGTCGATGATGCGGTGGGTGGGGGTGATGAGGTGGGCCTTCTTCGAGATGCGGATGCGCTCCCTTACCGGGACGCCCAGCTTCTCCAGTTCCTCGCACTCCTGCCGGAAGATGATGGGGTCGAGGACCACACCGCCTCCGATGAGGTTGTCGGTGCCTTCCCGGAAAATGCCCGAGGGGACGGAGTGCAGCACGAAACTGCTCTCCCCGTGATGGATCGAGTGCCCGGCGTTGGGACCGCCCTGGAAGCGGGCGATGATATTGTACTTCTGTGCAAGGACATCCACTATCTTGCCCTTGCCCTCGTCTCCCCACTGGAGGCCGAGGACGACGTCTACTTTTGCTGTATTGTTGCTCATGATATTTCTTCTGTTTCAGGACAATGTTCTAGAACGGGAGATCGTCTCCCTCCTCGGCGCCGCCGAAGGAGTCTGCGGCGGGGGCTGTCTGTGCGGGGGTATTGTACCCCTGGGGCTGCTGCTGAGGCTGCTGCCAGTTCTGCTGCTGTTGCTGGAAATTCTGCCGGGGCTGCTGCCATCCTCCCTGCTGCTGGGGCTGATAGGGCTGCTGGTAGCCTCCTCCCTGGGAGTAGCCGCCGCCCTGGTTGCCGGGGTTGTCCGCCTTGCGGCCGAGGAGCTGCATGTTGTCGGCGAGGATTTCGGTCATGTATTTGGTGTTGCCGTCCTTGTCGTTGTAGGAGCGGGTGCGGATGCGGCCCTCGATGAAGAGCTGCGTGCCTTTCTTGACGTACTTCTCTGCTATCTCTGCTAAGTTTCTCCAGCACACGATGTTGTGCCATTCGGTCTGCTCTTTCATCTCTCCGGTGCTGCGGTCCCTGTACCTCTCGGTGGTGGCCAGGGAGAAAGTGGCGTTCATGGTGCCGCTTTCCAGGTGCCGGATCTCGGGATCCCTTCCCGCGTTTCCTATAAGTAGGACTTTATTCAGTGACATAATCGGATTGTTTTAATTTCGGACTGCTAAGATAGCATTATTTTTCGTACTTTTGACCCGAATTAATCCTAATACTCTAGATCACATGCAAGAAAAAATGGCAAAAATGCTCAACGACAGTGTTGTAGCCCGTTGGACAGCGTTGATTCTCATTGCGCTGATGATGTTTTTCGCATATATGTTCGTGGACGTGATGTCCCCTCTGAAATCCCTGATCGAGTCGGCCAGGGGCTGGGACAGCGGCGCGTTCGGAACATACGCGGCATCCGAATATATCCTGAACGTGTGCGGTTTCCTGATTCTGGCCGGTATCATCCTTGACAAGATGGGTATCCGCTTTACCGGAACTCTCTCCGCCTCCCTGATGGTGCTCGGCGCCGCGATAAAGTTCGTGGGTGTGAGCGAGTGGTTCCAGGGTACGGGCTTCAATGCCTGGCTCGACAGCTGGTGGACAGCCATGCCCGGCAGCGCCAAGATGGCCTCCCTCGGCTTCATGATCTTCGGCTGCGGCTGCGAGATGGCCGGTACCACGGTGTCCAAATCCATAGCCAAGTGGTTTAAAGGCAAGGAAATGGCCCTCGCAATGGGCCTTGAGATGGCTATCGCCCGTCTCGGTGTGTTCGCCGTCATGTGGCTGGCGCCCATCATCTCCAATAGTTTCGACCAGTCGGTGGTGGCTCCCGTGGGCTTCTGCACCGTCCTCCTGCTCATCGGTCTGATCAACTACATAGTCTTCTCCGTGATGGACTCCAAGCTGGACAAGCAGCTGGTGGCAGCCGGTATGGCTACGGAGGAGAAGTCCCCCGAGGACGAGTTCCATATCCGCGATCTTGGCAAGATATTCTCCAGCAAGATGTTCTGGCTGGTGGCCCTGCTCTGCGTGCTCTACTACTCGGCTATCTTCCCCTTCCAGAGATATGCTCCCAACTATCTGGAGGTGACCCTCGGAGTGGACAATGCCACTGCTTCCCAGCTCTTCAGCTTTTTCCCGATTCTGGCCATGTGCCTCACGCCTCTACTCGGTATCTTCCTGGACCGCAAGGGCAAGGGCGCCACGATGCTGATGCTCGGAGCGATAATCATGATCGTATGCCACCTGTCGTTTGCGTTCGTGCTGCCGCTCTATCCTCATAAATGGTTGGCTGTTACCCTTATCGCCGTACTCGGTGTCAGCTTCTCTCTCGTGCCGGCAGCCCTGTGGCCCTCGGTGCCCAAGATCATCGACGAGAAGATACTCGGAAGCGCCTACTGCCTCATCTTCTGGGTGCAGAACATCGGTCTCTGCCTGGTGCCCCTGCTTATCGGCAAGGTGCTCCAGTCGACCGGCGGCTATCTCGCACCTATGATTATATTCTCGTCGTTCGGTATCCTGGCCTTCATCTTCAGCTTCCTGCTCAAGGCTGAGGACCGCCGCAAGGGTTATGGTCTGGAACTGCCCAATGTGGTGAAGAAAGATGAGTAAGCTTTTCAAGACTTTGAAAGATACGGGGGCCATCCGATGGGTGGCCCTCTTGTGTCTTGCCCTGCCGATGTTCGCGTCGTACTTTTTCGACGACATCTTCTCGACCATCAACCAGGAGTTCGAGGACCCGTCTATGGTGGCCCTCGGCTGGTCCATGGCCGACTACGGCTTCTACCGGAGCGCCTATTCCCTGCTGTGCATCTTCGGCGGACTTATCATCTGCGGTATGCTGCTGGACCGCTGGGGGGTGAGGCTGACCGGCTCGATATTCGTGGGGCTGATGGTAGGAGGGGCGGCACTGATAACATACGCCATATCCGAGAGTTTCGCAGGCAGCCGGCTGTGTGTGTGGCTGTCGGGGGTGTTCGCCAAGCCGTCGCTGTCGCTGGCGTACGCCGGGTGCGCGATGTTCGGACTTGGCAGCGAGATAGCCGGTGTGACGGTCAACCGGGCCATAGCCAAATGGTTCAAGGGCCGGGAGATAGCCCTGGCCATGGGACTGCAGCTCGCCCTGGCCCGTCTGGGTACTGCCGTGGCGCTGATAGTGGTGCCGCGGATCGTGGAACTGGAGGGGTATATTCCGTTCTCGGAGACTTCGAAGCCGGCTGTGGTCGGGATGGTCCTGCTGCTCGGGGCGCTGGTGCTGTGGGGGCTGTTCGTGGCGATGGACTATGGGGCGGACAGGCGGGGGGCGGCTGCTGGTGCTGCTGCCGCCGGAGCATCTGAAGCCGGTTCTTCGGCCGAGGACCGTTTCCGTTTCCGGGACGTGCTGAAAGTCATTACCGACCGGCATTTTATCCTGATTTCCCTGCTCTGCGTATTCTTCTACTGCTGCGTGGTGTCCTTCCGCAAGTTCGCCACCGCCATCCTCATGCCCCGCTTCGGCATTGACAGTGACGTAGCTTCGGTAATGGTGGCCATGATACCTTTCTTTACCCTGGTGTTCGCGCCCCTGTTCGGAGCCGTCGTGGACCGGGTGGGACGCGGTACGAAGATCATGATACTCGGGTCGGCCATGATTCTGTTCTCCCACCTGACCGTGGCCTTTGCCCCGGGTGTGCCGGCCTTCGGTTTTATCGCTATCGGAGTGCTCGGCCTGGGTTACTCCCTCGTCCCGGCAGCCATGTGGCCTTCGCTTCCGAAGATTATCGCCGAGAGCCGGTTAGGTACGGCCTTTTCCCTCGTCTACTGGGTGCAGAACATCGGGCTCTTCACCGTCCCGATAGTCGTCGGCCACATCATCGACCGCGCCTCCTCACCGGTAGTCGCCGAATACTTCTTCATCGGCCTGGCTGTCTGCGCGATAGTGGTGTCCGTGCTGCTCAGCCGCTCCTCTGACCGCCATCCGGAACTGCGTCTTGACGAGAAGGCCGGCGGACGGTAATCTGCGGCATTCCTTTCCCGGTCATTGCCCTCTCCGGTCATCATCCCCTTCCTCGGTCCGCCTCCCACAACGGCAGTAAATTCCGCGATTCACTGCCGTTGTGGTACCGCCTTTCCTGCCGAACCACTGCTACGAGCTCTCTGAATGGGATAGCCTCTCCATCCTCCTTCCACAACGGCAGCAAATCCCGCGATTCGGTGCCGTTGCGGTTCCGCCTTTCAAGCAGAGCCACTGCTACGTGCTCTCTGAACGGGATAGCCTCTCCGTCCTCCTTCCACAGCGACAGCAAATCCCGTGATTCGGTGCCGTTGTGGTGCCACATCCCTGCACATACCCTTGTCGTGGGCTCACTTACCTTCCGAAGGTGAGACGATTTCCCGCGTATTCCGCCCACCTTTCAAAGGTGCGTAGATGCATCACTGCCTCCAGAACCCCGTGCGGCCGCGTTTCTCCTTCCGCCGTACCAGTTCCACCATCCGAAGGTGAGGCGATTTCCCGCGTTTTCTGCCCACCTTCCGAAGGTGCATAGGTGCATCACCGTCTCCAGAACCCCGTGTAGCCGCGTTTTCCCTTCCGCCGTACCAGTCCCACCATCCGAAGGTGAGGCGATTTCCCGCGTTTCCCGCTCACCTTCCGAAGGTGCGTAGATGCATCACCGCCTCCAGAACCCCGTGCAGCCGCGTTTCTCCTTCCGCCGTACCAGTCCCACCTTCCGAAGGTGAGGCGATTTCCCGCGTTTCCCGCTCACCTTCCGAAGGTGGGCACTACCTGGTTGGGTACTACCTAGATTTTCTCGGGCGGCTGAGAATCTACTCCTTCGGAAGGAGTCGTCGGAAGGCGGGATACCCTCACTCCTTCGGAAGGAGTCAGTGGCATTCTTCCGTGGCAATGTGGCCTGTAGCATCCCTGGAGGGCATTCCGAGAATCCACTCCTTTGGAAGGAGTCGTCGGAAGGCGGGATATCTCCACTCCTTCGGAAGGAGTCAGGGGAGGGGAGGAGTTATGATGTGCGCTCACCCCGCCTCACTTGCCGATAGCGATGCGGTAAGTGGCGAGGGCCTGGAGGCGGAGCCATGTGAGGCCGGAGATGTAGCGGCGGCAGGGCGTGAAGGACAGGACGGGGGACTTGTAGTTGGCCTCTATGACGGTCTTGCCGGCGAGCAGGCCAGGGTCATCGGAGAGAAAGCGTCTGAGATTGTCCGAAGGTCCGGGGAGAGTGTATATTATGGTGTCGGCTTCGTAGATGGCGATTTTGAGGGCCGGGGGTATTGTCCACTGGATGTTGGCGGCTTCGATGGTGGATATGGAGGCGTATCCGTTAAGGTTCAGTATTTTGGAGACGGTGCCGCACTTGTGCGGGTCGTATCGGCGCAGGTAGTCCGCAAATTCCTGTGCCCGGCTGACCGTTCTGTTGCACAGGTAGACCTTCATGCCGGCTTCCAGTGCCGCTGCTGTCGCTGCCTTGCCGGCTCCTCCGCAACCGATTACCATGGCTCTGTGTTCTTCCGGCTTCGGGAACTCCTGCTGCAGTATCTTCAGGACGGCTTCGAAATCAGTGTTGTATGCACTTACGCCCGAGCCGGACTTGACAAGCAGGTTGGAGGCCAGGCATCTGAGGGTTGAATAACTGTGGGTGTCGGCGGCCTTGAATGCGTCTTCCTTGAAGGGGGCGGTGACATTGACGGCGACGTAGTCCTGGAGGGAGC
>URSC01000011.1 GCA_900550465.1 uncultured Alistipes sp. | reverse complement strand
GGGGGCAGGGAGCCGAGCCTGTCCAGCATGTCGCCGGTGCCGCTGCCGTTGGCCGAGGATATGTCCCAGGGATCGCCCAGGCCCAGGGAGTAGAACTGGTATGAGTCGAAACGCTTCTCGGCGTTGTCCACCTTGTTGACCACCAGCAGGACGGGTTTGGCGCTGCGGCGCAGGATGTCGGCTATCTCCTCGTCGAAGTCGGTGATTCCTGTGCCTACCTCCACGAGGAAGAGAATCACGTCGGCTTCCTCGATGGCTATCATCACCTGCTTGCGGATCTCCTCCTCGAAGACGTCCTCCGAGTTGGAGGTGTATCCGCCGGTATCCACCACCGAGAATGTGGTGCCGCACCACTCGCACTGACCGTAATGGCGGTCGCGGGTGACTCCGGCCGTCTCGTCGACGATGGCCTGGCGCATGCCTACAAGGCGGTTGAAAAGTGTCGATTTACCTACGTTGGGTCGTCCTACTATGGCTACTAAACTCATATTCTCTTAATCTCTGCTCTCTGTCTGTTACTGTTGTTTCTGCTGTTGTCCGCAGCTGCCCAGGGCGTTGAGGCCGCAGTCTGCGCAGGATGCTCCGTCGCAGGAGGCTGCGGAGCCGCGCTTCGGTCCCCAGAGCTTCATCTCCTCCTCCTTGGCGCAGACGATGCCCCGCTTGCGGAGCTCCTTGCTGTGCCCTATCTCGCTGTCAGGAAACGGTTTCTTTCTGAAGATGATGTTGAAGCACATGATGAAGACCGCGAGGCCTACGAAGATGATTGCTGCGATTAGAATTTCCATTGTTCCTTAAATTATTGTTCTGCCGGCTCCACCCATTTGCTCCTGTCCAGGAGGGGGGCGGTGCTGACCTTGATCATGGGAGCCAGCTGGTGAACCTTGAATGCCGCGGCCTTTCTGAGCCGGATGATTTTCTCCACAAGCTCCTTGTCCACACCTTCCTGCAAAATCTGTTCCGCGCTCATACCTTCCTCGTTGAGACGGTAGAGTATGGGGTCGAGGATATCGTAGGGCGGGAGCGAGTCGGTGTCTTTCTGGCCCTCCTTGAGTTCGGCGGAGGGAGCCTTGGCGATGGTGGAGGAGGGGATGACCTCGCCGTTCCGGTTAATCCATGCGGCCATCTCGTAGACTTCCGTCTTGTAGAGGTCGGCGATGACCATCAGGGCGCCGCAGAGGTCACCGTAGAGAGTGCCGTAGCCCATCGAGAGCTCGCTCTTGTTGGTGGTGTTCAGGAGCAGGGCCCTGTGCCGGTTGGAGTAAATCATCAGGATGGTGCTGCGGATGCGGGCCTGGAGGTTCTCCTGGGTGGTGTCCCAGTGGAAGTCTCCCTCGAAAAGGGGCTCGGTCTCTTTCATGAACCTGTCGTAGACGGCGCTGATGGGGACGATGTGGTATTTTATTCCAAGATTGTCCGCGAGGGTTACTGCGTCATTGACGGAGTGGACTGTGGACCAGGAGGATGGCATGAGGATGCCTGTGACATTGTCCTTGCCCAGGGCCTCGGCCGCCAGTGCCGCCACTACCGCGGAGTCCAGACCTCCGGACAGACCCAGCACGGCCCGGGACATTCCCGCCTGAGCGAAAAAGTCCCGGATGGTGCGGATGATGCGGCTGTGTACGTCCCCGATGTTAGAACCCGAATGCATCGCTGATGGATTTGTAGTTGTAAATACGGTCGATAACCTCTGCGAACATGTCTGCAACGGAGAGAACGGTGAATTTCGAGAGGTCGGTGCCTGCGGGGGCTCTCAGGGGTATGGTGTCGGTTACGACCACTTCCTGGAGGGCGGACTTGTTGATGCGCTCGTAGGCCTGGCCGGAGAATACGGGATGGGTGGCCATGGCCCTTACGCTGAGGGCGCCCTTCTCCATGAGCATGTCGGCGGCCTTGGTGATGGTGCCGGCGGTGTCGATCATGTCGTCGATGATGACGATGTTGCGGCCCTCGACGTCTCCGATGGCGGTCATGGAGCCGACTACGTTGGGACGCTCACGCGACTTGTGGCAGATGATCATGGGGCAGCCCAGCACGCGGGAGTAGGCGTTGGCTCTCTTGGCGCCTCCCATGTCGGGAGCTGCTATCGAGAGGTTGTCCAGCTGCATGTCGCGCAGGTAGGGCAGGAAAATGGTGCTGGCGTATATGTGGTCTACCGGGAAGTCGAAGAATCCCTGGATCTGGTCGGCGTGCAGGTCAGTGGTGATGACCCTGTCGCAGCCGGCGGCTACCAGAAGGTTGGCCACCAGTTTGGCTCCGATGGAGACTCTGGGGCGGTCCTTGCGGTCCTGACGGGCCCATCCGAAGTAGGGAATGACGGCGATGACCTTGTAGGCCGAAGCGCGTCGGGCGGCATCGATCATGAGCAGGAGCTCGAAAAGGTTGTCCAGAGGCGGGAATGTGGACTGTACGATGAATGTGGTGGTACCGCGGACGGACTCGTTGAAGGCGGGCTGGAACTCACCGTCGCTGAAATCGGTTACGATGGAGTCGCCGAGGTCGAGTCCGAGGGACTTGGCTATCTTCTCGGCCAGATAGTGTGATCCTCTGCATGAGAAGATCTTGATACCGTGGGTGTGGGTAGTGGTGTGATTCATATGGTCAGTATTTTATCGTTTGTCTTCTGCTGTTGTTCTTGCGTTTTTCAGGTCAGCTTCTATCTCATCCAGTATTTCTTCCCTGCCTGTGCGTTTTTCTGACGATGCGGGTATGATGCTGACACCGGGATGGATGGCTCCGATGGCTCCTGTCATGTATTCCATGCTGCGGTCCAGAGCTGCCTTTGAGAGTTTGTCGCACTTGGTCAGGATGACGGTGAAGGGGATGCCGGCTCCTGCCACCGCGGTGATGAAGCTGCGGTCTATCTCCTGCAGCTCGTGCCTGGAGTCCAGCAGGATGAAGAGCCGTGCGAGCTCCTCCGAGTGACTGACGTAGTCCTCTATCATGGCTTTCAGGGTGGCCTGCGCCTTCTTCGAGGCCTTTGCGAAGCCGTAACCGGGCAGGTCCACCAGATACCACTTCCCGTTGATGAGAAAATGGTTGACCAGTATCGTCTTGCCGGGCATGGACGAGGTCTTGGCCAGGTCCTTGCGGCCGCACAGCATGTTGATGAGCGAGGACTTGCCTACGTTGGAACGTCCTATGAATGCGTACTCAGGCGCCCTCAGCTTCGGTTTCTGAGTCACGTTGGTGCTGCTTCCCTGGAATATGGCCGTCTTGATTATCATACCTTATTTAAAATGGCAAAAGTAGCAAATTTTCCATACCATTCGTGGATTTGTGCTAAATTTGTTCTGCGTATGTAAAATGGTAAATCGTCAGAATATGCAGGAATACATCACATTGACCCGGCTGCTGCAGGGAATACGGGGGGCTGTGGCGGATAATTTCCCCGTTCCGGTATGGGTACGGGCGGAAATCCATGATATGAAAATGCACAATAACGGGCACTGCTACCTGGAACTGGTGGAGAAGGGCTCCGGACGGGATCTGTTCAGCGCAAAGGTCCAGGCGGTCATCTGGAGGTCCAGGCGGTCTCTGGTCGAGGCGGCCTTCTACCAGGGGACGGGCCGCCGGCTGGAAGTCGGAATGACGGTGCTGGTGCTGGTGAGGGTGCAGTATTCGGAGGTCTACGGGATGAGCCTGAGCATCGAGGATATCGACCCGGCTTTCACGCTCGGGGAGGTGGAACTGGCCCGGCAGCGGACCCTGGAGAGGCTGCGCAAGGAGGGTATGCTGGACATGAACAGTACCCTGCCGCTGCCCCGGCTGCCCAGGCGCTTCGCCCTGATCACTTCTGAGACGGCGGCGGGCTACGGGGATTTCATGCACCATCTCTACGACAACGGTTACGGCTTCAAGTTCTATACCCGTCTGTATCAGGCTCCGATGCAGGGACCGACAGCACCCGGCGGCATCATCGCCGCCCTGGATGCGGTAATGGCCGATGTGGAGGCCGGGGAGGTCTACGACGCGGTGCTGCTGCTGCGCGGAGGCGGGGCAGTGGCCGATCTGGTCTGCTTCGACGACTACGACCTGGCCGTCAACATCGCCCAGTTCCCGCTTCCCGTGATGGTGGCCGTGGGGCACGAGCGCGACACGCATATCTGCGACATGGTGGCCGCCCGCTCGGTCAAGACACCTACCGCCCTCGCTGACCTGATAGTGAATGCCTTCGTGGAGGAGGACGCCTCTCTGACCGCTTTAAGTGACCGGCTGCGCTCCTCGGTTACGCTCAGGCTCGACGGTATGCGCCAGCGGCTCGAGCAGACCGCCCGCCGCCTGGGTTCAGGCACCGAGATGCGCTGCCGCCTTGAACGCAACCGGATGGACATGCTCCTGATGCGTATGCGTAAGGGGGTGACTCTCCGTTCCGGTAATGAACAGAACGCCCTTAACATCCTGTGGATGCGGGTCAGAAGCGGTACCGCCCTGCGTCTGAAAGCCGAGTCAGGCAAGCTCGACATGCTGGAGCTCCGTGTCCGCAAGGGCGACCCCGTGGCCATGCTCCGTCCCGGCAGCGCCTACGTCCTCCGCGACCGCCGCCCCGTCGAGTCCGCCGCCGACCTCACCCCCGGCGACCGCCTCGACCTGCTCCTGCGCGACGGCACCGCCCGCTGCCTCGTCGAATCCGTGAATCATTAAATAACCAAGAACAACATGAAACAACAGACTGACAACGTACCCGCAATTTATACAGAGGCGGCGGAAACCATTAAAACCGCCATACTGCAGGGCCAGTATGAGGCCTTGAAAGGTGAGAACCGCATACAGTTGGCCGTATATTACAGTATCGGCAAGTACGTGTCGCAAAATTCGCGAAAGGGGAAATGGGGCACTGGTGCGCTCGCAAGCATAAGCAATCATCTCAGAAAGATATTACCTGGACTGCGTGGATTTTCAGCCAACAGCTTAAAAAACATGCGTAAATTCTATGAGAATTGGGAGTGTTTGGATGCGGGGAAATGGCTTTCTCAGGGTGCCACCGCTGAAAGTATGCATAATTCGACAATCGCAATTGTCGAAACAGACTCAATAGACATATACCACGCGATGAATATCCCCAATACCGTAGATTTCCCCGCTACGGAATTTTTGGGTGTTCCGTTTACACACCATGTGCGTATTATTGAAAGTGTTTCCGCCAGAAATGAGAGGCTTTATTATATCAGGAGGTGTGCGGCTGAGCATCTTTCAGTTGATGCTCTGAAACGCATCATCAAACAGGATGATTACCACAATCAAGACGCAATCCCTAACAATTTTTCGCTCACGCTTACAGGTAAGGAAGCCCGCAAGGCCGTGATGATGTTCAAGGATGAGTACGCACTTGATTTTATCAACGTGGAGGAAATCGGAGAACGTGACAGTGAGGATATAGACGAGCGGGTGGTGGAACAGCAGGTGGTGCAAAATATCAAGAGGTTCATTATGACCTTTGGACGTGATTTCGCATTCATAGGCAATCAATATCATCTTGAGGTTTATGGGGTGGAGCATTTCCCGGACTTGCTTTTCTTCAATCGCGAATTGAATGCAATGGTTTGTGTGGAGTTGAAGACAGGCTCGTTCAAGCCCGGTTATCTTGGGCAGCTCATGGCCTATCTGCGCATTCTGGACGACCATGTGAAAAAAACACATGAAAATCCGAGTATAGGAATTGTGTTGTGCAAGGAGGCGGACAAGGAATATGTGGAATATGTCATCCAGGACTACAACAAACCGATGGGCGTAGCTACCTACACTACCTCGGCAGATATGCCTGAAAAATTGCGCAATGCTTTGCCAGACAGTGAGGAATTGAAGAAATTACTGTAAGACATACACAATGTAAAAGCTGATTGCACTAAAGTTAGTGCTCAACAAGCGAAGCGGTATCGGATTTTTTTGTAAATTGCAACGATGTTTTAAATTATGCAGAATATGGAAAAAATGAAATACGAGGAGGCGTTCGGGCGTCTGGAGAAGATAGTGGCTCAGATCGAGGACCCGCAGACGGCGGTGGGGGATATCCCCGCGAAGGTGAAGGAGGCGGCGGAACTGCTGACTTACTGCCGGAAGATGCTGAAAGAGAGCGAGGAAAGCATCGGGAAAATACTCGATGATGAACAATAGTCAGGTGAAACATTAAAAATAACAGCTATGATATTCGATAAGGATCCATATCTGATGCCCTACCGGGACCAGATTGAAAAACGCTACAGGGAACTGGTAATCAGGAAACAGGAGCTGGCCGGATATGGCCGCAGGCTCTCTGATGCAGTGAACAACCACCTGTACTACGGAGTGCACGCCGACAAGAAGGAAGTGGTCTTCAGGGAGTGGGCCCCGAACGCCACGGCGATATACCTCATCGGGGATTTCAATGGCTGGCGGAAGGATGAGAGATACCGGCTGAACTCCGTAGGAGGCGGCAACTGGGAACTCCGTCTGCCGGCTGCGGAGGTGCCTCACGGCTCTCTGTTCAAATGGATAGTGGAATGGAACGGCGGCAGCGGCGAGAGGCTTCCGGCATACGCTGTACGCTGCGTCCAGGACCCGGAGACGAAGATTTTCTCCGCCCAGGTATGGCTTCCTCCTAAGAAATACCGCTGGCGGCATACCCGCTTTGTCCCGCACAACCGCTGCCCCCTCATCTACGAGGCCCATATCGGCATGAGCTCCGAGGAGGAGAAGGTCGCCTCGTTCGACGAGTTCCGTCAGAACGTACTGCCGCGCATCCGCGACCTCGGGTACAACACCCTGCAGATCATGGCCCTCCAGGAGCATCCCTACTACGGCTCCTTCGGCTATCAGGTCTCCAACTTCTTCGCCCTGAGCTCCCGCTTCGGCACTCCGGAGGAGTTCAAGGCCCTGGTGGACGAGGCGCACGGGATGGGCATCGCGGTGGTCATGGACCTGGTGCACTCGCACGCGGTGGACAATGAGGTGGAGGGCATCGGCATGCTCGACGGCACCGAATACCTCTACTGTCACGCAGGGGCCAGGGGGCGGCACCCGGCCTGGGGCTCGCGGTGCTTCAACTACGGCAAGCCCTCCACGGTCCATTTCCTGCTCTCGAACATCAAGTTCTGGATGGAGGAGTACCGTATCGACGGTTTCCGCTTCGACGGCGTGACCAGCATGATATATCTGGACCACGGCCTGGGCAAGGACTTTACGGACTATTCCTGCTATTTCGACGGCAATCAGGACGAGGACGCTCTGCTCTATCTCGGCCTGGCCAATATCATGATAAAGGAGATAAATCCCAAGGCGATAACCATCGCGGAGGACGTCAGCGGCATGCCAGGGCTGGCGGCTCCTGCGGGAATGGGCGGCATCGGCTTCGACTTCCGCCTGAGCATGGGCATAGCCGACCACTGGATCAAGTGGATAAAGGAGCGCAAGGATGAGGACTGGAGCATGGGCGAGATATACTACGAGCTGACCAACAAGCGGGCAGACGAGCGCACGGTCTCCTACGCCGAGTGCCACGACCAGGCCCTGGTGGGCGACAAGACGATTATCTTCCGCCTGATGGACAAGGAGATGTACACTGCCATGAACAAGGCCTCGCAGAACCTTACCGTCGAGCGCGGCATGGCCCTGCACAAGATGATCCGCCTGGTGACCATCGCCACGGCCGGGGACGGCTACCTGAACTTCATGGGCAATGAGTTCGGCCACCCCGAGTGGATAGACTTCCCCCGCGAGGGGAACGGCTGGTCTTATTTCTATGCCCGCCGCCAGTGGTCCCTGTCAGACAATCCGGATCTGCGCTACGGTGAGCTCCGGGATTTTGACCGGGCGATGATACATCTTTTCGCGGAAAACAACATTCTGACCGAGCGTCCGGTCCAACTTTACGTGGACGAGGACCGAAAAGTTTTGATTTTTGCAAGAGGATGTTTTATCTTTGCGCTCAATTTCCACCCCTCTGAGTCGGTGGCAGACTTCAAGTTCCGGGCACCGGCGGGAGAATATAGGCAAGTACTTGATACAGATGCGCCTGAATTCGGAGGATTCGGTCGGAATGATGAGAACACGGCTCATTTTACCGTGAAAGATAACGACTGTGACACACTTTCCCTTTACCTGCCCAGCAGGTCGGCCATAGTCCTGAAAAGAAAGTAACATATTATAAAAGGTATATGTCGTATCTTAAATTTGACAAAGAAGAATTGGTGAATCTGGAGTACTCTCTGGTCAGGGAAGTGCTCGCCACCAATAAGACCGGCGGATATCTGAACACTACTCTCGTAGGCTGCAATACCCGCAAGTACCACGGTCTGTTTGTGCTCCCCGTCAAGAACTTCGACAACAGAAGGTATGTCCTTCTGTCCTCGCTGGATGAGACCCTTATCCAGCATGGCCGGGAATTCAATCTCGGCATTCACTGTTATGGCAAGAACAACTATGAGCCCCGAGGACACAAATACATCGTGGATTTCGAGTTCGACAAGTACCCCACGATAACATACCGGGTGGGAGGTATTCTTTTCAGCAAATCCATGCTTTTTCTGCACAACAAGGAACAGTTGCTGATAAAGTACACCCTGCTCGATGCGCACTCGGCAACAACTCTGCGTCTCAGGCCTTTCCTCTCATTTAGGGAAATTCACACCCTGACCCATGCCAATGATGATGCAGACCGCGGCTATGTGACCGTCGAGAACGGAGCATCCTATAGGCTATACGACGGTTTCCCTACGGTCAATATCCAGACCAACAAGCAGAACGACTATTTCCACAATCCCGACTGGTACTACAACATCGAGTATCTCGAGGAGAAACGCCGCGGTTTCCAGTATAAGGAGGACCTCTATACGCCCGGATATTTCGAACTCCCCATTAAGAAGGGAGAGTCGGTGGTGGTTTCCGTATCCACATCGCCGGTAGCCGTCAAAGGGCTGTCCGGAGTGTTTACCCGTGAGGCCGCCAAAAGGATTTCCCTCCAGAGCTACGACGACTGCCTGCACCGTGCGGCCAAGCAGTTCATAGTAAATACCGGCAAGGGCCTCAAGGAGATTTACGCCGGCTATACATGGCTCGGTAAGGGACTGCGCGAGACCTTCATCTCCCTGCCCGGCCTAACCCTATTCGCCGACGGCGACACCGCCCAGTTCGAGGAGGTGCTCGAGAGCACTTTCAAGATATACAACCATCAGCTCCTGCACGGCTCCAAACAGGTGGACGCCGCCCTGTGGCTGTTCTGGGTTATCCAGCAGTATGCGGCCTTCACCGGTGACGCCCAGGGCGCATGGCTGAAATACCGCGCAAAGCTCAAGGCCATCCTCAAGAGTTTCCTCGACGGAGGCCGCATGGGAGTGTCCCTGTCCGACAACGGCCTGCTGTGGGCCAGGATGAACGGTGTGGCCATGACCTGGATGAACGCCTACGACAAGGACGGAGTGCCCGTCACCGAGCGCAGCGGCTTCCAGGTGGAGACCAACGCCTTCTGGTACAACGCAGTCAGCTATATGATCGACATGGAGACCAAATACGGCTCCGACACCCGCTTCGTATATCAGCTCCAGGCCGTGAAGGATAAGCTGGACGTCAACTTCTACAACGTCTTCTGGTGTGAGGAGCGTCAGCATCTGGCCGACTACGTGGACGAAAACGGACAGAATGTCTTCACCCGTCCAAACCAGATCTTCGCCTGCAGCCTGGACTACTCCCCTCTGAGCGAGGAGGTCAAGGGCAAGATCATGGAGGCTGTCAAGAGGGAGCTGCTCACCGAGCGCGGCATCCGTACCCTTTCTCCCAAGAACTCTCTCTACAAGGGAGTCTACGATGGAAACCAGGATCAGAGAGACCATTCCTACCATCAGGGCTCGACCCGGGTATGGCTCCTGACATACTATATCGAGGCCATGCTGAAACTCTACGGAGGCATGTCCGTCCGCAGGGCCACCGAGCTGATCAACGCCTTCGAGGAGGATATCGAGCGTCACGGCGTCGGAGCCATCTGCGAGCTCTATGACGGCGATCCCCCGCACAATCCTCACGGAGCCATCTCCAGCGCAGTGGCCACCGCATCCCTGCTTCGTTCCGAATATCTTGTAAACAAATATAAAACGGAGGAGTTATGAGAGTCTTAATGTTCGGATGGGAGTTTCCGCCCCATATCTCGGGCGGACTCGGAACGGCCTGCTACGGCATGGTCAGAGGCTTGGCCAACAATGATGTGGATGTACTTTTCGTAATGCCTTCGGCATCCGGGGACGAGGACGGCTCTGTGGCTCATATCATCAACGCGAGCGATGTGGAGGCCACGGACATCAAGTGCAGTCCCATGGATTTCCTGGAAAGGATCAATTTCCTCAGGATAGGCTCCAATCTGGTGCCCTATGTGGATCCCCGGGATTTCTCCGAGATGGTCGAGGAAGACAGGCACAATCAGGTCAATGACTTCAAAATCAACTTCAAGCAGAAATACAAATTCTCCGGCAAGTACGGCACCAACCTCATGGAGGAGGTGGCCCGCTACGCTCTCGTGGGAGGCACCATCGCCCTGCAGAATGACTTCGACATCATCCACGCCCACGACTGGCTTACCTACGCTGCGGGTGTGGCTGCCAAGAGACTGACCGGCAAGCCGCTGGTGGTCCATGTCCATGCCACGGAGTTCGACCGTACCGGCGAGAATGTCAACACTCAGGTCTACGCCCTGGAGAAGATGGGCATGGAGGCTGCCGACAAGGTAATCACCGTCAGTAACCTCACCCGCAACATCGTCATCAACCGCTACGGCATCTCGCCCGACAAGGTGGTCACGGTCCACAATGCAGTGGACTTCAGCGGCCGCAACGAGATAGACGTTCAGCGCGGGGTGCCCGAGAAGGTGGTCACCTTCCTGGGCCGCATCACCTTCCAGAAAGGACCGGAATACTTCATCGAGGCCGCCAACAAGGTCCTCAAATACTATAAGAATGTGCGTTTCGTGATGGCCGGCAGCGGTGACCTGCTCAACCGCTCTATCCGCCGCGTCGCAAAACTGGGCATATCCGACAGGTTCCATTTTACCGGTTTCCTCCGCGGAGCCGACGTCCAGAGGATGTTCGCAGTCTCTGACGTGTATGTGATGCCCTCCGTCTCGGAGCCTTTCGGTATCTCACCCCTCGAGGCCATGAGGACGGGAGTGCCCACCATCATATCCAAGCAGTCCGGCGTGGCCGAGGTCCTGAAGCACTCCATCAAGGTGGACTTCTGGGACATCGACGCCATGGCCGACGCCATCTACGGCCTTCTCAGATATCCCGCCCTCGCGGATATGTCGTCCCGCTGCGGACTGGAGGAGGTCAACACCCTCAAGTGGAACAACGCAGCACAGAAAATCAAACAAGTTTATTTGTCAATATTGGATTAAAAGCACATTATTATGGAAACAAAACCTTCAATCTGCATATATTTTCAGGTTCATCAGCCTGACCGTCTCAGACAGTACCGTTTCTTCGATATAGGAAACGACCACCACTATTACGATGACTTCGCCAACAGGACCATTCTCCGCCGCGTGGCCGAGAGGTGCTACCTGCCCATGAACAAGCTCCTGCTGGAGGTGATAGCCGCCTGCGGCAAGAAGTTCAAGGTGGCCTTCTCCATATCCGGCTCCGTGATAGAGCAGTTCGAGGCATACGCCCCCGAGGTGCTCGACAGCTTCAAGGCCCTGGCCGCCACAGGCTGCGTGGAGTTCATCGGCGAGACCTATTCGCATACCTTGGCATCCCTCTTCTCACCCACTGAGTTCGAGAAACAGGTCAAGCTGCACTCGGCCCTTATCGCCAAGCATTTCGGCAAGAAGCCCAAGACCTTCAGGAACACCGAGCTGATCTACTCCGACGAGATAGGCTCGCTTGTCAGCAAGATGGGCTTCACCTGCATGCTGACCGAGGGTGCCAAGCACATCCTGGGATGGAAATCCCCCAACTACGTATATACCAACGCTATCAACCCTAAGCTCAAGCTCCTGCTCCGTAATTTCGGCCTGAGCGACGACATAGCGTTCCGCTTCTCCGACAAGTCCTGGGACAAGTGGCCCGTGGACACCGGCAAGTACATATCCTGGCTGACCGATTCGATTAAGGACGGAGAGGTCATCAACCTCTTCATGGACTACGAGACCTTCGGCGAGCATCAGAACGCCTCCACCGGCATCTTCGAGTTCTTCCGCGCCCTTCCCGAGGCCGTGCTCTCGCAGACCGGTTTCGAGTTCTGCACCCCTCAGCAGGTGATCAAGAAGCATCAGCCCGTGGCTCCTCTGAACGTGCCCTTCCCGATTTCCTGGGCAGACGAGGAGAGAGACACCACCGCATGGCTCGGAAACGAGCTGCAGAACGAGGCTTCCTCGAAACTCTACGCCCTTACCGACAAGGTGATAGCCACAGAGGACCAGAAGATTGCCAAGGATTTCCTGAGACTGCAGGAGAGCGACCATTTCTACTACATGTGTACCAAGTTCTTCTCAGACGGAGCCGTGCACAATTACTTCAATCCGTACGACACCCCGTATGAGGCATTTATCAATTACATGAACGTTTTAAGTGACTTTATGCTGAGGATCGACGGACGTCTGAAACAAGAATAATTCCGTTACCAACATCAAGACATTTTATGAGTACTGAAAAAGTTGTGATGCCCGACTATCTGTTCGAGGCAAGCTGGGAAGTCTGCAATAAGGTAGGGGGCATCCATACCGTATTGGCTACAAAATCCCTGAACCTTTCCGAGGAGCTGGGAAGCAACCACATCCACATAGGTCCGGATGTATGGGTGGATACCGCCCAGAATCCGGAGTTTACCGAGGATCCCATCCTCTTCCGCACCTGGAGGATCGCTGCCGCCGAGGAGGGGCTGCGCCTCAGGGTAGGACGGTGGAACATCCCCGGGAAGCCGATTGCCATCCTCGTGGATTTCTCCCAGTTCATTTCTAAGAAAAATGAGATATTCACCGCTCTGTGGGAGAAGTTCAAGCTGGACTCCCTCTCCGGACAGTGGGACTTTATAGAATCCGCCCTGTTCGGCTATGCCGCCGGAAAGGTGATAGAGAGTTTCGTCAATTTCAACCTCCAGCCCCACCACCGCGTAGTGGCTCATTTCCATGAGTGGATGACCGGAGCCGGAGTGCTCTACCTCAAGAGCATCAATGCCCATGTCGGCACCATTTTCACTACCCACGCCACAGTCGTGGGCCGTTGCCTTGCATGCAACAACGTGCCTCTGTACGAGACGCTTAATAACTGCAACGCCGACGAGAAGGCCCGCTATTACAACGTGATGGCCAAGCACTCCCTCGAGAGATGTGCCGCCGTCAACGCCGATGTCTTCACCACTGTCAGCGACATTACCGCCACTGAGTGCGAGCGTCTGCTGGGCAAGAAAGTGGACCTTATCACTCCCAACGGTTTTGACAACAGCATTCTGCCCTCCAAGGAAAAGAAGGCTGAGGCTATGGCTGAAGGACGGAAGGCTCTGCTTACCCTGGCATCTGCCATGTGCGGTGAGGACTGCTCCGATGCCTTCATCATGGGTATCAGCGGCAGGTATGAATATAAGAACAAGGGTATCGACGCCTATCTGGACGTACTTGGCCGTCTCAACAACTCCGGCAGCTGCAACAGGACCGTGGTGGCATTCATCATGGTGCCGGCCGGCCACAATGGTCCGGACAAGGAACTGGTCGCCAAGCTCGCAGGAGACGGCTCCGGCTATCAGTGCCTGACTACCCACAGTCTCAACGAGCCCGCAAACGACATTATCCTCAACCGTATAAAAGCCCTGGGCCTGGTCAACAGCCCCGGCAGCAAGGTCAAGGTCGTATATGTGCCCTCGTATCTGAACGGAGACGACGGCGTGCTCAACAGGAAGTACTATGACCTTCTTATGGCCATGGACCTGACAGTCTTCCCTTCGTATTACGAGCCTTGGGGATATACTCCGCTGGAGTCCCTGGCGTTCGGCGTGCCTACGGTGACCACCACTCTGGCAGGCTTCGGCCTCTGGGTGCGCAGCCACTACAATGCCGCCCATCCCTCGATAACCATTGTCCCCCGCAACGACTCCAACTACGACCAGGTGGTGGATACCGTCCTCAAGCAGGTACTGGAGATGACCCGCCTGACTCCGGAGACTATGGAACACTACCGGGCCAATGCGGTGGAGGTATCCGAAATCGCTCTCTGGAAGCACAACATCTACTATTACAAGCAGGCCTATTCCCTGGCCCTCGACCGCATCGTGCATGCTATGGGTGCCTTCCCCGAATACAGGGAGGACCAGGTGCAGAACTATCACCGCATAGAGGTCAACCGCCCCTCGTGGAGCCGTATCATCGTCACCCGCGTGATGCCCGAGAGGCTCCGCTGGCTGGATACCATATCCAAGAACCTGTGGTGGTGCTGGAATCAGGAAGCCATGGACCTCTTCATGAGCATCAATCCCGATCTGTGGAAGAAGTGCGAGAAGAATCCTATCGCCCTGCTCGACCGTCTGACCCTCGACGATTACAAGCGGCTCGAGGCCGATACCGATTTCCTGGCCCGTCTGGATGCCGTTACGGAGATTTTCAAGACCTATATGGAGGGCAAGAAAGACCGCCCCTCACCCTCGATAGCCTATTTCAGTATGGAGTACGGCCTGGACACTTCCCTGAAGATTTACTCCGGGGGTCTGGGTATTCTGGCAGGTGACTACCTCAAGGAGTCCAGCGACATGAGGGTGAAGATGACCGGTGTGGGACTGCTCTACCGTTACGGCTATTTCAGCCAGAGACTTACCGCTCAGGGAGACCAGGTGGCCGACTACGAGCCTCAGGACTTCTTCAAGATTCCGGCCATGCCCGTCAGGGACGAGAACGGCAACTGGAAGATGGTGTCGATAGTCTTCCCCGGACGTACAGTCCACGCCAAGATCTGGAAAGTGGATGTGGGCCGCACGGAACTCTATCTGCTCGATACGGACTTCGAGGACAACCTGCCCGAGGACCGTCAGATTACCCACCATCTCTACGGAGGTGACTGGGAGAACCGTCTGAAACAGGAGCTGCTGCTCGGTATCGGCGGTATCCGCGCCCTGCGCGCCCTGGGTATCCACTGCGACATCTATCACTGCAACGAGGGCCACGCAGCCTTCATCGGACTGGAGCGTCTGCGCGAGTATGTGGCCGCCGGCATTTCCTACAACGAGGCGCTGGAGCTGGTAAGGTGCTCGTCGCTCTTCACCACCCATACGCCCGTGCCTGCCGGTCACGATGCCTTCAGCGAGGACCTGCTCCGCACCTACATGAACCATTATCCCCAGAGGATGAAGATAGACTGGGAGACCATGATGGCTCTCGGCAAGATCAACCCCACCGACCACAACGAGAAGTTCTCCATGAGCAACCTGGCCTGCAACCTCTCCCAGGAGGTCAACGGCGTGAGCTGGATGCACGGCAAGGTCAGCCAGGAGATACTCGGAGGACTGTGGCCGGGCTATCTGCCGGAGGAGCTGCATATCGGTTACGTGACCAACGGAGTTCACTATCCGACCTGGACAGCTCCCCAGTGGAAGGCTATACATGCCAAGGTGTTCGGTCCCGAATTCGCTGCCCACAAGTACGACAAGAAGTGCTTCGAGGGTATCTACTCCGTGGATGACCAGGTGATCTGGAATGTCCGCAGCGAGCTCCGCGCCAGGATGATAGAGGTGGTAAAGAAACGTATCTCCAACCCCGAGATATCCAGCCATTACTCGCCTCATCAGGTTGTGACCATCATGGATACCCTGCGCAGCGATGTACTGACCATCGGTTTTGCCCGCCGTTTCGCCACCTATAAGAGAGCACATCTGCTTTTCCGCGACCTGGACCGTCTCGATGAGATCATAAACAATCCTGAACGTCCGGTACAGTTCATCTTCGCGGGTAAGGCCCATCCCGCCGACAAGGCCGGTCAGGACCTCATCAAGCGGATCGTGGACATCTCCAAGATGCCCCAGTTCATCGGCAAGATAGTATTCGTGCCCAACTACGACATGAACCTGGCCAAGGCTCTCGTACAGGGAGTGGACGTGTGGATGAACACCCCGACCCGTCCTCTGGAGGCATCCGGAACATCAGGAGAGAAAGCCGCCATGAACGGTGTGATGCATTTCTCAGTGCTCGACGGCTGGTGGATCGAGGGTTACAAGAAGGATGCAGGCTGGGCCCTGCCCATGGAACGCACCTACGAGGACCAGAACTTCCAGGACGAACTGGACGCCGCCACCATCTACAACATCATAGAGAACGAGATTGCTCCCGGCTTCTACGACGGCAGGGATAAGAATACGGGTGTGCCCGCCCAGTGGATCAAGTACATCAAGAACACCATCGCCCAGGTGGCATCCAACTTCACCACGAACAGGATGCTCAATGACTATCTCGACAAGTACTATATGCCTCTGTACGAGAGAACTCAGAAACTCAATGCCGACGACTGCGCCGTAGCCCGCGAGATCGCCTTCTGGAAGAAGAACATCCGCCACAGCTGGCAGCACATCGAGATCAAGGACTATGTCCGTCCGACCGATGCCAACGACCAGCCTATGCTCGGCAAGGAGCGTACCTTCGAGGTGGAGCTCTTCCTCGGCGACATCAATCCCAACGACATAGGAGTCGAGCTCGTATGGGCGGAGCAGGACCGCAAGGGCGTATACCACGTGCGCAAGTGCTTCACCTTCGACTACGAGTCGGGTTCCGAGGGCACAGCCCGCTACGTATGCCATCTCGTACCCACAGCGACAGGAGTGTACTATCTGACCGTCAGAGTATTCGCCAAGAATGACCTCCTGCCTCACCGTCAGGACCTGGAGCTGGTAAGATGGTTGTAGCCGCCACAGGTTTCTTCGACGGAGTGCACGCCGGACACCGGGCCGTACTTCAGGTGCTGAAGGATACGGCCCGGGAGGAAGGCGAGGAGAGCGCGGTCATCACATTCTGGCCCCATCCGCGCAATGTCCTGCAGCAGGACGCATCCACTTTCCGTCTGCTCAACACCCTGGAAGAGAAGAAGCAGCTCATCCTGAACTTCGGTATAGACCATGTTTATGTCGTCCCGTTTACCCGGGACTTCAGTCAACTCAGTACAGTAGAATTTATGAAAGAGTATCTCGTGGACCGTTTCCACGCAGATACTCTTATTATCGGTTATGACCACCGTCTCGGACGTTCGTCCACAGCGTCGAGGGAGGAGCTTGCCGCATTGGCCGCTTCCGCGGGTCTGAAGACACGCATAGTGGAGGAGGTGCACTGCGGGGAGCGCAAGGTCAGTTCTACGCAGATACGCAATCTGCTGGCCGCCGGAGAGGTTCAGGAGGCAGCAGGAATACTCGGCTACCGCTATTCCCTTCTGGGAGTAGTCGTCGCCGGCAATAAACTCGGCAGGACAATGGGTTTCCCAACGGCCAATATGCAGCTGTACGAGCCCTTGAAGATGGTTCCTGCCGACGGTGTCTATGCGGTGGAGGTGGAGACACTCGGACAGCGGTATGGCGGTATCTGCAACATCGGCACCCGACCCACAGTAGGCGCCGGCAACGCCCGGACCATCGAGACCAACATACTCGGTTTCGATGACAACATCTACGGTCTCGACATACGTGTCAGTTTCATCGCCCGCCTCCGCGACGAGCACCGCTTCGCCTCCCTAGATGAGCTGCGGCACCAGCTGGAGGCCGACCGCAGGCAGGCTTCGGTATATTTTGGTTAATAGGTTCTTCTCTTATTTGGGTCCGTTAAGCCCTTGCACAATGGTAAGCACTGCAACACCTATTAATAGCAATGTTTTGATAGTCAATACTTTCCGTCAGGCCGCTGATCTTTGCGCCAGCTTTGTGGATGCCGAAAAGATCAGTGCCTAATGATAAGTGTCTGATTATCGAGTGATTGCAAATC
This sequence comes from uncultured Alistipes sp., assembly GCA_900550465.1. Taxonomy (GTDB): domain Bacteria; phylum Bacteroidota; class Bacteroidia; order Bacteroidales; family UBA932; genus Coprenecus. Next base: position 79,366 of record URSC01000011.1, on the reverse strand, counting down.
ATCCCCGCTTCCCTGCTTACCGTTGCCGGGCACCGCACACACAGATTGAGGCGCCATCGGTATTACGGAGCCGGACGGCCATCAGCCATTATTCACTATCTTTGCCGTATGAAAGCCCTCAGTGCATACATTCCTGTCCCGCTCCTGCTGGCAGCCCTCATCCTGCTCCGACCGCAGCGGACGGGTCAGCGCAGCATTGTCCGCAGCCGACTCGCTGATGATGACCGATCCGCGTGCAGCGCTGGATACACTGCTGACAATAGACAGTTCAAAGATATCCATATTTAAGAAGAGGGAGCAGTCGTACTATTCTTTGCTGATGACAGAGGCACGGTATAAATGCTGGTTGCCTATAGATTGCGATACAGCAATTTTTGAATCAGCAGCCTATTACGGTCTTCATGGGCCAGATGATAAATTGGCAAGGGCATTGATGATGGTCGGCGCAGTGCATACTGAACGTTCTGAATCTGTTTTGGCATTAGAGTCGTATAAAGAGGCTGAGCCAATTATGAAAACATTGGATGATAGGGAGCAACTTGGATTACTGCATACTAAAATGGGGGCATTATATCAATTGACATTTAACGATGTGTCGTCCGCAGTGTATAGATATCGGCAAGCTTTGCTTTGTTTTGAGCATGTTGAGGCAGAAAGGAGGTTGGCAAGAGCTTGTCTCACTTTGTCAAGAGTTCTTCTTTCAGATAAGGATTCAGTGGAGATATGGAAAACTTATTATAGAAGGGGTTTGGATTATGCAGAGATCTATCGTGATTCTGTGTGCTTTGTTGAAGCGTTGAATCAGTATGTATATTATCTTTATTTTATCGAAAAAGATTATTCCGAGTCAATAAGAATTTCAAAATATGCATTGAAGACATACTCAAAATATTGTAGTTTCAATTATTATTGTGATTTCTTATCCTTATCATCCGCCAGTTATGCCCGTTTAGGAAATTTAGATTCAGCGAAAATACTTGTAGAAAAATTCCCACATGTGGCTTGAAATATGTCGGAGAATGCCTGAAAAAGATGCGTAATTTGTTGAAAATAAAACAAGAAAAGTATTGCATAAGTCATTGGCTTTTAGTAACTTAGAGTATTCCGCCACTTTAAGTTATGAATACGGACAACCTGCTCATGCAATACCAATCCGAGGCCTTGGAGGCACTCAAATCGATGACAAATTTAGGCAAACCTTTTGAGAAAGTCATCATGGATGTACTGAAACTTTTCATGGCAATACCGGACAAGATTAATTTCCTTCAGATGGGACGGTACGGACAGTTCTCCGAACAGACATACCGCAACACATTCACGAAAGGCAACTTCGACTGGTTTGACTTCAATCAGCATCTTGCCAAGAAGGGTCTGGAGCTGACGGGCATAGGCCTGATAGATGTCGACAACCACGAGTGTATGACTCTTGGCTCCTTCCAGACACCGGACTTCATGACGCTTGAGGATATGGACTACAACCTGATTGATTGGTATCGGGAACAACTGATTTCAAGGAAAGACAGGCTGCTTCCCATCACCAGAACCATTGTTGCAGATGCGTTCTTCTCCAAGGAAACATTTGTCCGGCCTTTGGTAAAGGAGGAGTTCAATGTCGTCAGCCGTTTGAGGAACGACGCCGTGCTGTTCTACCCTACAACAGAGTCTCCGACAGGAAAACGGGGTCGCCCGAAACTGTATGAAGGGAAGGTGGATTTTGCCAACCTTGACACCTCGCGGTGCGAGGAAATCCCCGTAGACAACGGAAGACTCTTCGGCCTTAGAGCCTACTCCAAGAGCCTCAAAGGCTATGTGAAAATAGCAGTATGGTATCCTCTTGAGGGCAGGACCGACAGGTGGCAAATATACTTCAGTACGGATGTCTCCATGAGTACTAAAGATGTGATCAACTGCTATAGAGCACGTTTCCAGCTGGAGTTCCACTTCAACGCATCTTTCTCCGCAATCAACCTTGCGAAGGTGGCCTGCAAGGAACTGGGAATGCCATTCTCGGTATCCTCCTGCAAGTCCATGATTCACAATGCCTATATGCTTGAGCGACTTATTTGCGTGTCCGGTATGAAACCAGACCCGCATATTATTGACAAACTTTTCAAAGACCTGGTTTTATTTACTGCCAGAGCCGCTTAGCTCCGGCTATTTATTAACGAACTATTGAAAATTATTATATTTGTAAAATATTGTTAGCAAATACAAGGAAAACAACAACCCGCGAAAATCCCATAATTTATGAAAAAAGCACTGCTACTGATAATCCTTACAGGCATTATATCATGTACGGATTATAATGAGGATCTCTCTTATGCCGATCATATCAGTCAGATCGACAGTATTGTATCTGCTAACAATGATATGAAAGAACTCGAACTCCTTCTGTCGGGATACGAAGCCGGTCACGATGATGTCGGGCGAATGGTGGTTATGAGGAAACTCGGCAAGCTCTGTCGCGATGCCTCCGATTTCAAGGCAGCCCTTGACTATCACGAAAGGTCGCTGTCATTGGCAAAAGAGCTGAAGGATACGCTCAATATCATTTACATACTGAATCAGCTTGGTACGGATTTCAGGCGGCTTGGGGTTTTGGACGAGGCCGCGGTCAGGCATTATGAGGCGATTTCCTACTGCGAGAAATACAGCGACCACACTTCGTTCCAGGCCAGAAAGAACAAAGTCGTATCGCTCAACGGGATAGGCAATATCCAGCTCACGCTTCAAAATAACGATGCTGCCGAAAAGGTTTTCAGGGAAGCTCTTGCCGGAGAGAAAAGCCTCGAGAGCCACCTCGGGCAAGCCATCAACTACGCAAACATCGGCTATCTCAAGGAAGCCTGTGGCGACAAAGATTCGGCTTGGATCTATTACGAATACTCGATGGAGCAAAACCGGCTGGCCAATTCTACGCTGGGCATATCGTTGTGCTATAACCATTTCGGGCGGTTGTCCGAGCAGAGCGGCGATTACGGCAAGGCATTGGAGTCATTCAAGAACTCCTATGATCTGATGTTGGGCAACAAGGACAAATGGCACTGGTTGGAGTCGGGATTCTCCATTGCAAGGGTCTATCTGGCGATGGGGCAACCCGAGAATGCCCGCCGGTATATCAGCGAGGGGCTGCAAACGGCAGAGGAGATACACTCGTGGGAACATCTTGCCGAGGCATATCGTTTGAGGGCCGTATTTGAAGAGAAAACAGGCGATTACAAGACTTCGCTCGAAAACTACAAGAGATATCTGGCCTACACCGACAGTGTCGACAACGAGAAAAACATCAACCACCTGAGCAATCTGCGGGTAAATTATATAACCGAGAAAGGGAACAAGGAGAAAGAGCTTGTCAACCAGGCATATGTCAACGAGCAGCAGAAAAAGACGACAATCCTGTATCTGCTCGTCATCGTCCTGCTTGTGTCGGCCGCGGCGATTTCGTCGCTCGTTTATGCCCTCAAGGTCAAGGCCAAGATGCAGAATATCATCAAGAAAGCCAGTCTGGCAAGGCAGGAGTTCTTTACCAATGTCACCCACGAGTTCCGCACGCCCCTCACCGTCATACTCGGCTGTGCCGAGGAGCTGAAGGCAACGGCCAAGAACAAGGAAAACGCCTCCGAGATCGATGCCATTTCAAGGCAGGGGCAAAGGCTGTTGTGCCTGGTGAACCAGCTGCTGGACATTGCAAAGGTGCGGTCGTCCATCGGCAAGGCCAACTGGAAGACCGGCAACATCACCGCCTTCATTCAGATGGTGGTAGAGAATATCCGGCCTCAGGCCGTAAAGAACTTCATCGAGATCGACTATTTTGCCAATGAAAAAGAGGTCGAAATGGATTTCGTGCCCGATTTCATGTGCAAGATTATGACCAATATCCTATCCAACGCGCTGAAATTCACTCCCAAAGGAGGGCGTATAATCATCAGGAGCATGCTCGATAAGAAGCTTCTGCGAGTAAGCATAAAGGACACCGGCTGTGGCATAAGCCCCGAAGACCTCACCCGTGTTTTCGAGCCTTTCTTCCAGGCCGACTCGCACGCCAACGCCGGCACGGGCATCGGGCTGGCCTTGACCAAACAAATGACCGAGGCCATGGGCGGCAACATCGAGGTTTTCAGCAAGCCCGGCGAGGGTGCCACCTTCCTCCTCTCTATCCCCATAGCCCACGGTGAGAACCGGTATGAGAAGTGGATCCCCGATTTCGGCGTAAAGAGGGCCGACGAGGGCGAGCCGGGGTGCATCTCCAGCCTGGAGCCGGTTGTCAACCGGGACGATGTGGTTTCAAAAGACTCCGACATTGCCCTGGTCGTCGAAGACAACGAGGACATAGCCCGCTATATCGGCAACATCATCGGCGACAAATACTCCGTGGTCTATGCCCGCAATGGCCGGGAGGGTATCATCAAGGCCGAGGAGTATGTACCCGATGTCATCATTACAGATATCATGATGCCCGAATGCGACGGGCTGGAGATGACCCGGGATATTCGCAAATCCGAGCTGCTCAACCATATACCGGTAATCATCGTCACCGCAAAGAGCGACGACGAGCACAAGCTGCAGGGGCTTGACAGCGGGGCCGATGCCTATCTGATAAAACCCTTCAGTCCCGACGAACTGAAACTGCGGATTCTCAAACTGGTCGAGTACCGCACGATGCTCAGGGAGAAGTACAGCCGCATGCTGACCGAGGGCGGGGAGATTTTGCAAGAGCCCGATGCGCCCGAGCTGGAAAAGCTGTTCCTCGTGAAGCTCAACAGGTTCATCGCTGCCAACATCTCCCTCTCCAATCTGAACTCCGAGATGCTCGCCGACAACATGTGCCTGAGCAAATCCCAGATTAACCGGAAGGTAAAGTCCATAACCGGCATCAATACGCCCTCCCAATACAGGAGAGAGAACTCCTGATACCCGGTTTCGGGCTTTTGTAAAATTTTGTGCCGGTTAAATCGCTGTACGATAGCGGTTTAACCGGCATCTTTGCGTCGTGTGTTATAATTCTCCCGGTAAATTATGCTCCAGGATTGCTAATTTCGTCCTCATTATGCGCTGCCCGTTATAACGGCTTATCTGCTCCCCTCGTAATTTTGTAAAATCATCATTGAGACTATCTACAAGGCCGTTTTTTGCATCATTGCCTGCTCTTTTGCCGGCAGTTCGACAAGGGTCGGGAGGGGCGGGCCGAAAAGCAGAGCCTCGAAGTGACTAAGTTGAAAAAATACAACCAAAATTAACTTAAAAAGACGATGCAGATGAAAAATTATGTACTTAGACAAGCGGCACTGCTGGTTGCAGCCGTTTTGTTGACGACCAGTTTCTGGTCATGTAGTAAAGAAGAACCGGTTCCGGAGCCCACTCCTCCGGTCGTTAGCGTCACCGGTGTGACACTTAACAAAACCTCCACTTCCATTCAGGTCGGAGGTACAGAAACCCTTACGGCAACGGTATCACCCAAAGATGCCGCAAACAAGAAAGTGACATGGAAATCGAGCAACGCGGCTATCGCCTCCGTGGATGCCAATGGTAAGGTTACGGGCGTGAAGGCCGGCGAGGCCACTATTACCGTCACCACTGAAGATGGAGGCAAGACCGCGACCTGCAAGGTAACTGTTAGCGATAAAGAGATCAAAGTTACGGGCGTAAAACTCAACAAGAGCGAAACGAGCCTTCTTGTCGGTGGTAATGAAACCCTTACCGCTACTGTCCTTCCAGAAGACGCCACCAACCAAAATGTAACGTGGAAATCGGATAAGCCGGAAATTGCCTCCGTGGATGCCAATGGCAAGGTTACGGGCGTGAAGGCCGGCGAGGCCACCATCACCGTCACCACTGAAGATGGAGGCAAGACCGCGACCTGCAAGGTAACTGTTAGCGATAAAGAGATCAAAGTTACGGGCGTAAAACTCAACAAGAGCGAAACGAGTATTTTTGTGGGCGGCAGCGAGACTCTGACGGCCACCGTAGCTCCGGCCGATGCTACCAATCAGAAAGTGACGTGGAAATCTGACAAGCCGGAAATTGCTACTGTCGATGCCAATGGCAAAGTAACGGGAGTGAAGGCCGGCGAGGCCACCATCACCGTCACTACCGAGGACGGGGCGAAGACCGCCACCTGCAAGGTTACGGTCACCATACCTGTTACGGGCGTAACGCTCAACAAGACCGAAACGAGTATTTTTGTGGGCGGCAGCGAGACTCTGACGGCCACCGTAGCTCCGGCCGATGCTACCAATCAGAAAGTGACGTGGAAATCTGACAAGCCGGAAATTGCTACTGTCGATGCCAATGGCAAAGTAACGGGAGTGAAGGCCGGCGAGGCCACCATTACCGTCACCACAGAGGACGGCGGCAAGACCGCCACCTGCAAGGTTACCGTCAAGCCCAATCTGGTTTCGGAGATCACGCTGGCGGCTTTGGCCATCTATGTAGGCGAAAGCGAGACCATCACGGCCACCGTCAAGCCCGATGACGCCACCAACAAGGCGCTGACCTGGACGTCGAGCGACGAGACCGTCGCCACGGTCGACGCCACCGGCAAGGTTACCGGCGTCAAGATTGGCACGACCACCATTACCGCCACGGCCCAGGACGGCAGCGGCGTGAGCGGCAGCTGCACCGTCACCGTTCTCTCTCATGTGAAGAAGGTGACCGTCAACCCGGCCACCATGACCCTCGGCAAGAACAAGAGCTATACCCTCACCGCAACGGTCGATGCGCAACCGGGTACTGACACGGGCGTGACGTGGACGAGCAGCGACACGACCATCGCCACGGTGGATGCTACGGGCAAGGTGACCGCCACGGATAAAGTGGGCACGGTGACCATCACCGCCACCTCAAAGGCCGACCCCGCCAAGAAAGGTACCTGCACCGTCAAGGTATCAGGCGACCAGACCGACATCGACTACGGCGAATACGGTCCGGAAGAAAATTGGTAAATGAAACTTGTGTAATTCCCAAAAAGACTGTAATATGAAACACAATATCATACCTAAAGCCTTGCGGTGGATGGCCGCCGCAGGCCTGTGCCTTGCCGCCGCAGCGTGCAGCAAGGACGACATCACGCCCGAGCCTGCTCCGCAGCAGGGCATCACCCCGACCAAGATTATCTTCAACGTCACCCGCGGCGGCTACGAAGGCGACGCGGAGACCCGCGCCCCCAAAAGCGGATGGCAGGAGGGCGACGTGGTCTATTTCGGTAGGGGTAATGATATAGACAATTTAGCTACCTATACCGACGGGGAGTGGGTTGTGACCATGAACAGCACCATTGCTAATGGTGCCACCAATATTAAAGCCCGCTATGCAGAAAAAGTAACGGATGATGCATATGGCCACTTAAGTATCGAGCACGGCGATGTCGCCTACACCACTTCGGGCAGCTACAAGGTGGACGAAGGCGGCGAGGCCACCATCACGCTCCGCCTCGACCAGCACCCGCAGGGGCGCATGACCTTTACCGGGGTGGGCAAAGGAAAGGAACTGACCGTACTGGGGATGAAATACGTCAGCTATTTTCGGTGTGACGAGTCTTTGCCTCAGTATACAGAAGCCCCCATCACCCTTACCGGCGAGGACGACGGCACGGCCACCCTCTACGCCCTGCCCGAACCCTCCATCGTCACGGAGGCCGGCATCACCCTGACGGTGAAGTATGAAGGCAAATTCTACACCAAGACCTTTGCGGGCAAGGAGTTCAAGGAGAACAGCAACATCACCCTCGCAGCCCCAAGCCTGGAGAGCGGCTGGGCAGATACTGTAACCGAGTATACGGCTGCGGACCTGAAGATGGGCGACTACCTCTACAGCGACGGCACGACGAGCGACGGCGGCCTGCGCAAGCTCTATCCCGACCGCCCGGTCTAGCCCGCGCCTGAGGCGGTAGCACCCGAGGCGGGCAAGACGGTTATCGGTATCGTGTTCCATGCCGGGCGGCACGCCACCGATGCCTCGGACTACACCAGTCCCCTCACCGCCGGTGGCCCCACCCTTGCGGGCGAGGTGCGCGGCTATGCCGTGGCCATCACCGATGCAACTTTAGGGACTAGCAGAGAAGCACAATGGGTAGCAGGACCGGAGGGAGAGTATAATTTTAGGTCCGGTGTCTCTACCGATAAGTATGCCTGGAACGGCTATGCCAACTGCCGGGCGATACACGACTATGTGACGGCCCATGCCGGCGAGGGGTGGGAGATGCGCCACTTCCAGGCAGCCTGGAGTTGCGAAACCTACGGCAACCGCTCCCTGGACTACGACGGCAACCCGACCAGCGACTACGCATGGCAGGCCCCGCTGAGGGCTCCGGCAGGTACCAGCGGCTGGTTCCTTCCCTCCGTCGGCCAACTTTACTACATGGCGACCTTCCGGGACTATTTGGACAGCCGCTTTATGGCTGCCAAAGCGGCCTCCGCCGCCGAGTTGCAGGGTTACGTCAAGGGATTCGATACGCTTAGTATTTGCATATATTGGTCGTCGACCGAGGATGAGAGAAGCTGGTATACTGATTATGCGTATGACATGTCTTTCAGCGAGCCTATTTATATGACGAGTATAAAAAACATGAACTATTATGCGTTCACCCGTCCTGTCATCGTCTTCTGATCCGGCAGCCGCAGCAGGGCACATCCCCGCATGACGAACGGTGGCAGAACATACGCTCTGCCACCGTTTTCTTTTGGCCCCTCGTCAGCCGCCGGACAATCCCCCCCTCCCTCATATCGGCATGGTCATGAGGGGGAGGCGACGACACAGGCGAACCGAAACAAGCCCGAGGTTTTCTCCCTGCGGGAAGGAGAAGGCCAGATACCCCTCTCCCCTCCCCAAAAAACAGGTGATTGTAAAATCGTGTCTCTTGCAAGATGTTTTGTTTCAGGCGATTGTGCGATTTTCTGCGCCCTGTGTTATAATGGAGGCGGTTTCAAATTGCTCCAGACCTGCCAATTTTCATCTCATTATGCGTTGCCTGTGCTAACAGGATTGCAGTAACTCTTGTTTCTTTGCACATACCCGTCGAGCCATTCGCCGAATGCAGATATGCCGAGGGAAAGAACCTGAAAAAATAAAATACCATATGGCTTGCCGGCGGACTGGTTGCCGAAGCACAGATAGGCAACTTGATGCAGCGAGCAAAAAAATCGGTGTCGTCCAAGACGGAGAACGGGGATTATGAGGCTCTGGAGTGGACCGTTGCGCCGGGATAGGCAGGGCAGTGCCCTGTCTCGGACTGGGCCTCAGATATTACCACCCCTATTCGAATCCGGATGTAATCCTGACCCGGACTCTGGCCCTGACAGCAACATTCGGAGTCCTGCTGTTTTAGGCGCATTGCCAGAGAAATTCATGACTGCTGAATAAAAAGTGCACTTTCCGAAAAAAGTGCACTTTTTATTCAGCAGTTTTTATATCTTTGTCTCCTGAACCAAAGCGATGAAGAATATGGAACTGCTTATTGAACTATTCAGGAGGTTGCTGGACTATACGGATACAGCTTACGTAAGGTATCTGCATGACCGGATAGACTGGTCTGCCAGGATGATCGGGATTGTGGGGCCGAGGGGCGTCGGCAAGACGACAATGCTGCTGCAGCATATCAAGTTGTATCATTCAGTTAAAGACACCTTGTTTGTCAATGCGGATGATATCTATTTTGCGGAGCACAGGCTTTACGACCTGGCTTCTGATTTTTACAGGCAGGGGGGAAAGTTTCTTTTCATAGATGAGGTGCATAAGTACCGGGACTGGTCCAAGGAACTGAAAATGATATATGACTATTATCCGGACTTCAATGTAGTATTCACAGGTTCCTCCATTCTGGATATATACAAAGGCAATGCAGACTTAAGCCGCCGTGTCGTCAGTTTCTATATGCCCGGCCTGTCTTTCCGGGAGTATCTTATTTTGGCCGAAGGAATCCGGCTGCCGGCATATTCTCTGGAAGAGATATTGGAAAACAAGGTGGAGATACCTGTCTCCAAGCGTCCGCTGGCTTTATTTAAAGAGTATCTGTCAAAAGGCTACTATCCATTCTTTTCCGAGCCGGGATATGAGATAAGACTGCGCAATGTGGTGAATCTTACAGTGGAGAGTGATATTCCGGTATATGCCAACCTGAACGTCGCATCTGCCAAGAAAATGCGCCAGCTGCTGTATGTCATTGCGCAGAGTGTACCGTTCAAGCCCAATTTTACCAAAATCGGACAGATGACGGATCTGCACCGGAATCAGGTTGCTGATTTCCTGTTCTATTTGGAGAAGGCCGGCATAATAGCTCAGTTAAGGGGAACTACAGCAGGAATCAGGCAACTCGGTAAAGTAGAAAAAACGTATCTGGACAATACCAATCTGGCGTATTCTCTATCTGAAAATACACCGGATATCGGCAATGTCAGGGAGACGTTTTTCCTTTCCCAGATGAAAGTGAACAATGAGGTGCTGTCTTCGGACAAGGCGGATTTTCAGATAGGTAAGTACACTTTTGAAATCGGGGGGGCTAACAAACAGCAGAAGCAGATACATGGACTTGGCAATGCGTATGTGGTGAAAGATGACATAGAGTATGGTTACGGCAATGTCATACCGCTGTGGCATTTCGGATTCAATTATTGAATTATTCACTATATTTGTCACGGTAATAAGATAAATCATATATGGACTGGCTGAGCATCATCATCGCGATATTGGTATTCGTACTTCCCGCCATCTTCGAGGGCGACAAGAAGAAGAAAAAGCGGAAGGAGGCGCATCTGCCGCATCCGGTGGAGGATCCGGATCTGATGGAGATGCCGTGGTCCGGGGAGAGCGTGCCCGGGGAGGCTCCTCAGGCGGAGGAGGTGATGCCCGAACCGGTGCAGGAGATGCCCGTCCGGCGGCCTGCGGAGCCTGAGCCCGTATCCGTGCCGGTCTCCAGGCCGGAACCAGCACCGGCACCCGTTCCTGTTCCTCCTCCGGTCCCGTCACGGATCCGCAAGCGCCGCTTCAATGCCCGCGACATGGTCATATATTCGGAGATAATGCGTCCGAAGTATTTGGATGATTAATTATTATTCGTATCTTTGCATTTAGAAAGGGTCCCGTACTGACAGCGCGGGATTCTTTTTTTGATTTTTGTAAAATAACAGAACAAGTCAATTATGTCAGACACTCATTATGTAACAGCCGAAGGTCTTGAGAAGCTCAAGGCCGAACTGGCGGAGGCCATCAGCCAGCGTCCCGTTATTTCCAGACAGATCGCGGAGGCCAGGGACAAGGGCGACCTCTCGGAGAACGCAGAATACGATGCAGCCAAGGAGGCTCAGGGCCTTCTGGAGCTCAAGATATCCAAGCTCGAGAATCTCGTGGCAAACGCCCGCGTCATCGACGAGTCCAAGATCAACACCGACCACGTACAGATGCTCACCAAGGTGACACTCAAGAACCTGCTCAACAACACCACCGTCCAGTACACCCTGGTCGGCGAGAGCGAGGCCAATTTCCGCGAGGGCAAGCTGGCTGCGGGTACCCCTATAGGCAAGGCCCTGATAGGCAAGCGCAAGGGTGAGGTGGTGGAAGTCAAGGTTCCCTCCGGCATCCTGAAGTTCGAAATCCTCGATATCTCACTCTAACCGGTACAGGAAATTATGGCATCTGTTTTTTCTAAAATAGTAAAGGGGGAGATACCCTCCTACAAGGTCGCCGAGACCGAGAGCTGCTATGCATTTCTGGACATCAATCCCCTGAAGGAGGGACATACCCTGGTTATTCCGAAGAAGGAGGTGGACTACCTCTTCGATCTGGACGAGCAGACCTACGTGGAGCTGCAGCTTTTCGCCCGTAAGGTCGCCATGGCTGTCAGGGCCGCAGTTCCCTGCAAGAGGGTAGGAGTGGCCGTGCTGGGGATGGAAGTGCCTCACGCACACATACATCTGGTGCCCCTGGACAGCGAGGGCGACATGGATTTCAAGAAGACGAAACTTTCACTGAGCGGCGAACGCTTCGAGGCCCTGGCGGCCTCCATCGCTGCGGAATATGCTAAGCTCTGAGTCTATGAGATCGAAATACTACTGGATTTGTTTATTTTCCCTGCCGTTGTTCACAGCCCTTCTCACAACATGCGGAAACAGGGATACAGCGCGTATAAGTCTTACGGTAAAAGGTGCTCCGGACAGTACGGAAGTAGTGGTCTCACGTCTGGCCATGAACGAGATGCAGGTGTTGGATACAGTGTACACATCCAAAGGGAAGGTTGCCTATAAAGTGACAGTCTATCCTGATTCGCCTGAATTCGTGTATCTTACGTATGGTCAAGGAGGAAATGTCCCGCTTTTGCTTCAGGACAGGGACAGAGTGAGCGTGACCGCTGACTGGTCTGATCTCTCCAAAGTCTCGGTCGAGGGATCAGAGGAGTCTGTCCTTATGCAGGGTGTTGATTCGGACATCAAGGCATTCAATGCTGCATTCGATTCTCTTACCAATGAGCTTGCAGCCATATCTGAAAACGGAGACCAGGCCGAGATCTCACGTCTCAAGCGCGAACTGGGAACTCTCTATGTAAAGTGCAAGCAGAATGCCATAAAGTATATCTACACTCACCCCAAGTCTCTTTCTGTAATACCCGTCCTGTATCAGAAGACTTCTTCCGGTCTGCCTGTTTTTGCCCAGGCTACGGATGCCATCCTTATGGAGAGAGTATATGATACGCTCCGGACAGTGTATCCTGCGTCTCCCTATCTGGTGTCTCTGGCAGATGAAGTGAGCCTGAGACGTAATGCACTGGAGATTCAGAACCGTATGGCTTCTGCAGAGGAAGTGGACTTTCCGGAGATTGTGCTCAGTGACGTAAACGGTCAGCAGCAGTCCCTTACAGCCCTCAAAGGCAATGTTATAGTGCTGATGTTCTGGGATGCCTCCAATGTTCAGCAGAGAGTGTACAACACAGATCTTAAGATGCTCTATGAGAAGTATCACCGGCGCGGACTGGAGATATATCAGGTGGGCCTCAATTCCAATAAGACGGCATGGGCCATGCAGGTCAAGGAGCAGGGGCTGCCCTGGATCAGCGTATGCGACCCTGCGGCCGGTGCCTCTGTGGGAGCGATGCTGTACAACATCACTCAACTTCCTTCGATGTATGTGATATCCCGTGACGGCAGCATACAGTCCAGGGATGTGTTTGATATGCGCATGCTGGAGAACGAGATACGCCGCCTGCTATAGCCGGCGCTCTGGATGCAGTACGGCCTCGATCTTCCTGGACGGGTCGGCTGCAATGAATTCCTTAAGATAGAAGGGTTCGAAGTACGCTGTGTCTTCGAACCTTTTTTCTTGCAGGGCCCGGAAGGCTGCGGCGGCCATGTCTGCGGCTTCGGGACGGGAGGGCAGGAAGATGCATCTGTCCTTGTATTGCTCCGGGAGCATATTCTCATATTTGGCGGCTCCGTCTCCTGTGAATATGACGCGGTGGTATTTTTCCAGAGTACCGGAGAAGGTATCAGGAGTGAGCACTACCGCCTCAGTCTCCGAAATGCGCTGAGCCGAAGAATCGTACAATGCTGTGTATACCTCCATGCGGCGGGCGTCGATCATCGGAATTATCACGGTGCCGTCAGGATCTTCCTGCGCAGCTCCGGTCTTGAGAGTCCCGCAGGCTATGGCAGTGAGGGTCTCTATGCCTATCAACGGTATTCCGGCACCGAAGCAGATGCCCTTGGCTGTGGAGACGCCTACCCGCAGTCCTGTGTAGGAGCCGGGACCGGAACTGACGGCGACGGCTGCAAGGTCCTGTATCCGCATTCCTGCGCGGCTGACTGTGTCCTGTATCAGCGGAGCCAGCTGTGAGGCCTGGCTCCTGGCCTCTGTGATGTGTCCTGACGAGAGGATTTCATTTCCTTCCGAGACGGCGACGGAGCATACGTCGGTGGCCGTCTCTATGAGCAGTATTCTATTGTTCATTGTCTTTGGTGTTTTCATTGTCTGTCTGAGGGCGGACTTCCATGCCGTCCTCGAGTATTCTGCTGATGGTGCTGTAGGGCCCGGTGACTATCTCGACCGTGTCCGCGGCTCCCAGCCCCGATATTACCTCGATATTCCCAATGTCCTGTATGCCTGTGGTGACCGCAACTTTGCGGACTGTCGATGACTGACGGTCCAGAACGAACACGCAGCCGTCAGGTGTCACGGCCTGCAGGGGTATCTTCGTCACTCCGTCCTTGCGCTCGGTCTCGATCTCTACCGATGCCGACATGCCGGGGCGGAACGGAATCGGGTCGGAGGTCAGCAGGTCGGCGTAGGACTCCCGGAGGATGCGTACCTTGACCTCGAAATTGGTCACGTCGGTCAGGGCGGCAGTCGTACTGCCCAGATTCTTGGCCGAGTTGGCTATCTGGGTCACCACTCCCTTGAACGTCCTGCCGGGGTAGGCGTCAACCTCTATATCCGCGGTGTCTCCCTTGGTTATGCGGATGATGTCGTTCTCGTTGACATCCACCAGTACTTCCATCATGTCGAAGTCCGCTATACGGAGCATCTCCGTTCCCGCCATCTGGGAAGTTCCGACCACTCTCTCGCCCTTCTCCACGCTGAGGCTGGAGACGATGCCGTCAATAGGGGAGTAGATGACGGTCTTGGTGAGGTTCTCCTCGGCCTCGTCGAGGGAGGCTACGGCGCTCTCGATGTTGTACTCGGCGGCGTTGAGCTGTTCGCGGGCCATCTCATACTCTGCGGTGGAGGCCTGAAACTCCTGGAGGGATATGGCTTTCTGCCCGTATAGCTGCTTGTTGCGCATGTAGTTCTGCTCGGCCTGGGTGAAGCTGGCTTTCTGCTGCTGGTACTGGGCCCGGGTCGCGTTCAGGGTGGCGGCGGCCCTGTCCCGCAGGGAGATGTACACGTCCTGCTTGATCTTGATGACCAGGTCTCCCCGGCTGACGCGGTCTCCCTCCTCTACATTCAACTCTATAATCTCTCCCGAGACGTCAGGAGATATCTTGACCTCCGTAACGGGGTGGATCTTGCCGTTGGCCGGAATCCTCTCTACTATCGTGCCTGTGGAGGGTACGGCAACAGTGACGGGCTCCCCGTTCTCCTGACCGAGGACGGCGTATATTATGGCAGCCGCCAGAATTACAGCCACGGCTGCAAGGATATTTCTAAGTGCTTTATTCTTTTTCTTTTTCATAATATGTCCTTTATAGCGTCAGGGGCAGCCCCTTGTAATAATCTATAATCTTGAGCTGGAAGACGTACTGGTACTTGGCCTGAATATATTCCGAGCGGGCCTTGAAGAGGTTGGTCCGGGCCACGGTATAGTCTGTACCGTTGAGGGCTCCGGCATTGAACTTCTCCTCCACATACCTGAAGGACTCTTCCATGGAGGATACATTGGCCATGGTCGCCTCCATCTGCCGGAGATATGTCCCGGCTTCAGTGACGGCTGTCTGGATCTCCTTGTACAGTTCCTGCTGCCTGATGCGCAGGTCCAGCTCGAGACTCTGTCTGGACAGCCTGGCGTTCTTAACGTTGGTGCGGACTGTCCAGTTGTTGAAAATGGGAATGCTCAGGCCGATGCTTATAGCCGGGTTGATGTTGTCCCGGAACTGCTCGAAGAAGGGATAGGTGCTGCCGTCCGGAGCGTAGGAGGAGGAACTGTAGAATGTTCCGTAACTGGCCGACAGGGATATCTTGGGCCAGAACTGTCCCTGGGCGGTCCTGAGGTCCAGGTCTCCCTTCTCCAGTGCCAGTCTGGCGCTCCGGATTACGGGCATGGACTGGGCGGAGGCATAGATGTCGTCGGTGTTTCCGCCCGTGTATGTTGCGGCTGTCAGACTGATGTCCGGAGCGGCAATACGGAAGTCCGCGCTGTAGGGCAGGTCCAGCAGCTGCTGCAGGGCCAGAGTGTTGGCAGTAACCTGGCCCTGTGCGGTCACTACCTGCACTCTCTCGGATGCCAGCTGTGACTCTATCTCCAGCAGTGCGGAGTAGGGCTGGCTTCCGGCCTCGACCAGCAGCGCGGTGCGCTCCCTCTGCTCGGATATGGACTGGAAGCTCTCTTCCGCGGCTGCCAGGATTTCCTGAGACAGAAGGATCTGAAGGTAACTCTTGGCAATGGATACGGATATCTCGCCCTTGAGTCTCTCTACTTCCTGTATGGATATCTCCAGGTTCTTTCGGGAACTCTGCAGGCTGTACAGTTTGGAGAGTCCGTCCAGGAGGTAGACGGAGGCGTTGGCGGAGGCACTTGTGCTCTGGGACAGTTTGTTGCGGATGATTTCCAGGTTCTGCAGGTCGACGGACCGGCCCCAGTTGAGGCTGTGTCCGAAGGATGCGCTCAGGCTGGGCAGAAAGTCCAGCTTGTCCTGCAGCAGCTGATTCCCGCTGCGGGAGACTTCCAGGTTCTGCTTCTGTACCGTAAGGTTGTTGGCCCAGGCATACTCTATACATCTCTCTAGAGTCCAGACATCCTGGGCTGTGAGGGTAACTGATAGGAGCATGGTCAGGGCTATGACCGCAGCCGTATGTTTTATGGCGGAAACCTGCATATTAAAATCAAATCTACAAAAATAACAAAAAATACTCATGGATAAAGTCCGCCGGAGAACAATCCGCTCCGGCGGACAGATATCATGTCATAACGGCGTTACCACGATGCGGCCGCCTGCGGTTTGCGGTATTCTCCTGTGAGCAGGTCGTAGAGTGCCCTGAGGGCTGCTCCGACCAGTCGTCCCAGCATTCTGACTACTCTTCCTTCCTGTGAGGCTGCTCCTCCTATGACTGAGCATGCCTGGACTCTTTCAATAGTGATGAACCGTTCCATAGTCTGAGATATTAGGAGTTAGACATTGAACTTACGATATCCTGCCCTGTCCATCCTTCAATGATGCCGAGGAAGAACTGGTCCAGGTGCTTCTTGATGACTCTTATGACTCCGGCCCAGATGCCGCCGCCATAGACTGTGGTGCTCAGGTCGGAATTAATACATTCAAACCCTGCGTAGCTGTTGATAATTCTTTCCATGATGTTTAGAATTTAATGGTGGTGCCGCGGATGAAAGGCGCCGCGGCTTACGCCTGTGAATGCGCATTCTTTTTATTGATATCGATAATGTTGTCTGCCAGTGAGGCCGCCTCCTGCTCGTGGGAGATGAGTATGACTGTGATGCCTTTCTCCTTGAGTGTCAGGATGGTCTCCGTGAGTCTTGTACGGCTGTCGCTGTCCAGGTGTGTGGCGGCCTCGTCCAGTATGAGTACTTTCGGTCTGCGGTACAGGGCTCTGGCCAGCGCTACCTTCTGCCTCTCTCCGCCGGAGAGCCGGCCGGCGTGTTCTCCGGTGTGGGCCAGCAGGCCTCCGGGCAGGGACTCCAGAGTGGGAGCCAGGCCCGCGATGGCGCAGGCCGCCGTCACTTCCCGGATGTCGTATCCGCTGTCGCCCATGACTATGTTGTCGAGTATGGTGCCGTCGAAGATGTCCGGTTTCTGGGGCACGATGCTGATGTGCCTCCTCCACCTGTCCAGGGGTATGTTCCGGATGTCGGTCCCCCCGACGGTGATCCGTCCCTCCTGGGGCGTGTATCCCCGCATCAGCAGGGCCGCGATGGTGCTCTTGCCGCTGCCGTTGGCTCCGCGGATGAGATGTACCTTTCCCGGCTCAATGTCAAAGGACAGACCGTCCAGCAGTTTCATCCGTCCGGGGAAGGAGAAGCCCAGCCCGCGCACTTCTATCCTGTCGGCCGCGGAAGGGGTGAAGTCCAGGGTCTCTCCGCCGGCTTCGTCATCCATGTCCAGGATGTCGAATATCCTCTCTGCCGATATCCTGGCCTCGGTAATCTCTCTGCTGCTCTCTATGAGCATGACGATGGGGGAGGTGAGCAGGGCTGCGAAGGAGAAGAACGAGACCAGCTCGCCCACCGTGAGCTCGGAGCGCAGGACGAAGAAGGCGCCTGCCGTGAGGGTGACCGTGTGGACCAGCCGGCTGACCGTATCGGATGAGGAGGCCATCGCCGAGGTGAACACGCCTCCGCGGTACATGGCGTCCGCAGTCCGGAAATATTTCCGGCCGATCTGCCGGACGGCCTCCCGGGAGGCGCCGAAGTATTTGACGGCCCGGACGGAGGACAGCCATTCGATATTGGTCTGCTCGAATGAGGCGTTGGCCTCGATGATCCTGCGGTTGAGCCTTCGGTTTACCCTGTCGGATATGCGGTACAGCAGAATGAATACGGGAATGAAGCTCATGGTGATGAGGGTAAGCTTCCAGTAGAATGTCATGAGTATGGCGGTGGCCAGCAGTAGGGTGAGGACGCTGACGGCCATGATCAGCAGCCGTCCGGTGATGAAGGAGCGTATCCTGTAGGCGTCCGATACCCTGGAGTTCATCTCTCCGCTGCTCATGGAGTCGAAGAATGATACCGGCAGGGAGAACAGTTTCCCGAAATAGCTCATGATCAGGCGGCAGTCTATCTGAAGGCTGGTCCTTACCAGCAGGACCGAGCGCATGTAGGATACCAGCCAGGTGAGGCCGGCCAGGCAGAGCATGACGGCTCCTATGGCGGCGAGGGCTCCTCTGTCTCCGGAAGGTATGACGTCGTCGATGATCCTCTGCAGGAAGAGGGAGGTGCTGAGAGTGGCGGCGATGAAGGCGGCCGAGCCTGCCAGGACCATCGCCAGCTCCTTCTTATAATAGAGCAGAATCTCCTTGAACCGGGCCAGGACCGGGGTCCTGCGGTCGCCTTTCTGAAAGGACGGGGAGGGGGCGAGGGCTACTATGAATCCGCTCCACTCCTCTTCCAGGTCGGCCGGGCTCATCCTGTGAATCTCTCCGTCCTCGGGGTCCATGACCGTCGCCGTGCTGTCGTCAAGGGCATAGAGGACCACATAGTGCAGCCATCCGTTCTTTTTCCTGAGGTGCAGGATCACCGGCTTGACGGCTTCCTGCAGGTCCGTTATGTGCTTTTCCTTGGCACGCAGTCCCGCTGCGTCCATCCCCAGCCTGCCGCAGGCGTCTATGATGCCCTGCAGGCTGGTGCCGTCCGGGCCTGTGCCGCATGCTTCCCTGATGCGGAGCAGCGGCAGCCTCAGCCCGTAGTGTGCGCATACCGAGGCGACGCATGCGGCGGCGCAGTCGGTATTGTCATGTTGTCTGACTTTGATCTCCTTCTTCATGGCCTTCCCCTCCAGAATGTTGATCGCAGGTTATACCTTAGAATACTGGAAGCAGAGGCAGCGCCGACAGCAGCAGAACGGCTGTGACGGCTGCGATGTACCACAGAAATCTTCCCCCGGCCATGGGCGGCAGCATGGTGTCCGCGGAGAGGCCGGCTTTCTCCTTAAAGCTCATTTCTTCCATATCCGTGTGTAGTTAAAGTTTCCGCTACAAAGTAAAGTAAAAAAATCCAATACTTCAAGCGTGACTTTAAATAAATTTACTAAAATGGAAGGAAATAATGGCTTATGAATTGAAAAGTTGCTTTAAATAAGGGAATAGCGCGTCAGTGATAGAGGAGATGATCTGCACGCCCTTGGACTTGGCCATCTGCTCGGGGGAGATGATGGTGAACCAGGTCGTGTTCACATACTCTATTACAGATATGATGACTCCTATGAGCAGGACGACGGCGGAGACCGAGAGCAGGACGCCGAGGAGGCGGTTGATCCAGCCGAGGGTGGTGATCTTGATGACCTTCTCGAGGAGGCGGCTCAGCAGGACTACGCAGAGGCAGACCACGACTATGATGACGATGAACGAAAGCACTTTCACTACGTTCTCGGAGAGGGTGGGCGCCACGCGGTGGAGCCAGCCCGAGAGCATGGCCGAGAACCTGCCCGCCAGGAATATACCGAGAATAAGGCCCACGATGCCGCCGAACTGCCGCATCAGGCCGTCCTTGATGCCCTTGAACACCGCCAGGGCCAGGAGTACGAGAATGATGATATCTATAACTGTCATGACATGCGAAGATAGGAATATTTTCCCTATCTTTGCCCATTAAAATTCAGAATATATGTTCAAAGAGTATAAAGGACTGGACCTGACAGGTCTCTCCGCCGAGGTGCTGGAGAGTTGGAAGAAGCAGGACGTGTTTCACAAGACATTGGAAATGAGGGAGGGTGCTCCCGAGTATGTGTTCTTCGAGGGGCCTCCCTCGGCCAACGGCATGCCGGGCATACACCATGTGATGGCCCGCTCCATCAAGGACGTGATCTGCCGCTACAAGACTCAGTCCGGCTACCACGTGAGCCGCAAGGCCGGATGGGACACCCACGGTCTGCCCGTGGAGCTGGGAGTGGAGAAGGCCCTGGGCATTACCAAGGACGACATCGGAAAGAAGATATCCGTGGCGGAGTACAACTCTATCTGCCGCCGCGAGGTCATGAAATATACCAGGGAGTGGGTCAACCTGACCGAGCGCATCGGCTACTGGGTGGACACCGACAATCCCTACATCACTTACGACAACCGCTACATCGAGACCCTCTGGTACCTCCTCAAGGAGATATATAAGAAAGGTCTGCTGTACAAGGGCTATTCGATCCAGCCCTATTCGCCCGCCGCAGGCACCGGCCTGAGCACCCATGAGCTCAACCAGCCCGGCTGCTACCGCGACGTGAAGGACACCACGGCCGTGGCCCAGTTCAAGGTCATCCGCGACGGGGCCTCCGAGCCTTTCTTCCAGAAAGCCGGAGGAGATCCCCTCTATTTCATTGCCTGGACCACAACCCCCTGGACCCTGCCCTCGAACACCGCCCTCTGCGTAGGCCCCGGCATCGAGTACGTCCTGGTGCGCTCCTCGAACCCCTACACCGGTCTTCCCGGAGTGTACATCGTCGCAAAGGCATTGGTCCATGACCATTTCGGAGGAAAGATACCCTTCGAGGTGCTCGAAGGCTCCTACAAGGGCACTGACCTGGTGGGCATGCACTACGAGCAGCTGATTCCCTGGGTGCGTCCCGACGAGGGCGCTTTCCGCGTGATTCCCGGAGACTACGTGACCACGGACGAGGGCACCACCGGTATAGTCCACATTGCCCCGACCTTCGGAGCCGACGACGCCAAGGTGGCCCGCCAGAGCGGAGTTCCCGCCCTGATGGTGCGTGATGCCGCCGGAGTGATGCAGGCCCTGGTGGACCGCACCGGCAGGATGTACCGGATAGAGGACCTCGACCCGGAATTTGTCCGCGAGAGGGTGGATGTGGAGCTGTACAGGGAGTATTCCGGCCGCTATGTGAAGAATGCCTACGACCCTGAGGCCACCCCCGACACCCCGACCATCGACGTGGATATCTGCGTGATGCTCAAGGGCCAGAACAAGGCCTTCAAGATAGAGAAGCACGTACACTCCTATCCTCACTGCTGGAGGACCGACAAGCCCGTGCTGTACTACCCCCTCGACTCCTGGTTCATCCGCACCACCGCCGTGCAGGATCAGATGATCGAGCTGAACAAGACGATAACATGGAAGCCCGCGTCGACCGGAGCAGGCCGCTTCGGAAAGTGGCTGGAGAACCTGCAGGACTGGAACCTCTCCCGCAGCCGCTACTGGGGTACACCGCTGCCCGTATGGAGGACAGAGGACGGGGCCGAGGAGAAGTGCATCGGCTCGGTGGCAGAGCTTTACGCTGAGATTGACAAGGCTGTGGCCGCCGGCATCATGAAGGAGAACCCGCTGGCAGCGGCAGGATTCGTGCCCGGGGACTATTCCAAGGAAAATTACGAACGCATCGACCTGCACAGGCCGTATGTGGATGAGATATACCTCGTCTCGGACAAGGGACGGAAGATGGTGCGCGAGACCGACCTCATCGATGTGTGGTTCGACTCGGGTTCAATGCCTTATGCCCAGGAGGGGCTGCAGGCCCTCGGCTCTCCTAAGTTCGGTCAGACCGCCGACTTCATCGCCGAGGGAGTGGACCAGACCCGCGGATGGTTCTTCACCCTGCACGCCATCCATACGATGATCAGCGGCAGCACGGCATTCAGGACCGTTATCTCCAACGGACTTGTGCTCGATAAGGACGGCAACAAGATGAGCAAGCGTCTGGGCAATGCCGTGGATCCATTCAAGGCACTTGATAATTACGGACCCGACGCCCTGCGCTGGTACATGCTCACCAACTCCCAGCCCTGGGACAACCTCAAGTTCGACGAGGCGGGAGTGGACGAGGTGCGCCGCAAGTTCTTCGGTACCTTATATAATACATACTCGTTCTTCGCCCTCTATGCCAACGTGGACGGTTTCGGCACTAATCCGGAGCACCTGCAGAAGCAGATACCCGTGGCTGAGCGTCCGGAAATCGACCGCTGGCTGATGTCCCTGCTCAACACCCTGATCAAGAACGTCAAGGAGTGCTACGAGGGCTACGACATCACCGGTGCCGGCCGTCTGATTCAGGACTTCGTCTGCGACAACCTCAGCAACTGGTACGTGCGCCTGAACCGCAAGCGTTTCTGGGGAGGCCAGATGAATGACGACAAGCTGGCAGCCTACCAGACCCTGTACTCGGCCCTCGAGACAGTGGCCGTGCTCGCGGCTCCCATCGCGCCTTTCTATATGGACCGCCTTTTCTGCGACCTGAACAGCGCGACCGGGGCTCATGACGTGATGTCCGTACACATGATGCCCATGCCTGAGAGCGACCCTGCCTGCGTGGATACTGACTTAGAGGAGCGCATGGCCTTAGCCCAGAAGTCATCCTCGATGGTGCTCGCCCTGCGCCGCAAGGTCAATATCAAGGTGCGTCAGCCCTTAGCCCAGATGATCATCCCCGTCCTCGACCCTAAGATCGAGGAGCAGTTCGAGAAGGTGCGCAACCTGGTGCTCAGCGAGGTCAATGTCAAGGAGGTGGTCTACATCAAGGATACGACCGGCCTCATCACCAAGAAGATAAAACCCAACTTCAAGACCCTCGGCAAGCGTTACGGCAAGCAGATGAAGGAGATAGCCGCTGCGTTCGGGACTCTGTCCCAGCAGGAGATCGCTGCCGTGGAGCTCGCCGGCATGCAGGAGGAGGTCTATACCCTCCGTCTGCCCTCCGGGGACGTGGAGCTGCAGCCCGCTGACTATGAGGTGTCCTCCGAGGACATGCCCGGAAGGCTCGTGGCTACTGAGGGCAAGCTGACCATCGCCCTCGATATCACCGTCACTCCGGAACTCCGCAATGAGGGAGTGGCCCGCGAGCTGATCAACAGGATACAGAACCTCCGCAAGGACAGCGGATTCGAGGTTACGGACAGGATCGTGGCCCGCATCCAGAGGCTGCCCGAGGTGGAGGAGGCCATAGCCGGATTCAAGGACTATATCGCTTCCCAGACCCTCGCCCGCGAGATCATCCTGGAGGATGCCCTCTCCGGTGGAGTGGAGGTAGAATGGCTGGAAGACAATAAGATAACCCTCAAGCTCGAGAGAATATGAACAGAGACGAACTGATGCTCAGGGCAGTGGCCCTTGCCGAACGCAACGCCGCCTCCGTGACGGGCGGACCCTTCGGGGCCGTCATCGTCAAGGACGGGAAGGTGGTCGCAGAGGCCTCCAACACCGTCACGGTCGACAATGACCCCACGGCCCATGCCGAGGTCAATGCGATACGGAAGGCCTGTGACGCCCTGGGAACATTCGATCTCTCTGGCTGCGAGCTTTATACCAGCTGCGAGCCCTGCCCGATGTGCCTCGCCGCCTGCTATTGGGCCCATATCGACAGGGTATACTACGCTGCGGACCGGGAGGATGCCGCCGCGGCAGGATTCGACGACAGCGACATCTACAGGGAGGTCGCTTTGCCCGTGGACGGACGGAAGATACCGTTTGTCCACATCATGGAGAAGGAGGGGCTCCGTCCCTTCATGCTCTGGGCCTCGAATGATAAGAAAGTGGAATATTGACAAAACACATAAAATTTTCAACTTATGGACGACAACATGGATAACAGGAATGAAGTACTCGAGAAGGTACGCTACAGCGATGAAGAGCTGCAGGAATTCAAGGAAATCATTCTGAAGAAGCTGGAAAAGGCCCGCGATGACTACGAGCAGCTCCGCTCGGCCATCACCCACAACACCAGCAACGATACTGAGGACACTTCGCCGACATTCAAGGTCCTCGAGGAGGGAGCATCCGCCCTGTCCAAGGAAGAGTCGGGACAGCTGGCCCAGAGGCAGCTTAAGTTCATCAACTCGCTGGAGGCCGCTTTAGTCAGAATCGAGAACAAGACTTACGGAATCTGCCGTGAGACCGGCAAGCTGATCCCCAAGGAGAGGCTCAAGCTCGTTCCTCACGCTACCCTCAGCATAGAGGCCAAACTTAACTCCAAGAAGAAGTGAAGCACCTCTCCCGCGGTAAGAAAACAGCCTTCATCGTCATTCTTGCTGTAGCGCTGCTGGTCTTCGATCAGGTCACCAAGGTCCTGGTCAAGACCGGTATGCACATAGGGGAGTCCATCCCTGTCTTCGGGGAATGGTTCCAGATACTCTTCATCGAGAACGAGGGCATGGCATTCGGCATGGCGTTCGGCGGGGAAGTCGGGAAATACGTCCTGACCTCCCTGCGGATCGTTCTCTCGGTGCTGCTGCTCTTCTATGTGCGGCATCTGCTGCTCAGGAAGGACGCTCCCCTCGGAGTGCTGCTCGGCCTGACGGCCATCATGGTCGGGGCCATAGGCAATGTGGTGGACTGCATGTTCTACGGACTGATATTCGAGCCGTCGACCTACACCCATGTGGCTTCGGCCGTGCCTTTCGGAGAGGGATACGGAACGTTCGGACTGGGCAAGGTGGTGGATATGCTGTACTTTCCGATAATCAACACCACGTGGCCGGACTGGGTGCCCGGGAAGGGCGGGGAACCGCTGATCTTCTTCCGGCCCATCTTCAACGTGGCTGACTCCTGCATCACTGTCGGAGCGCTGTACCTGCTGATCTTCAAGTGGAAGTATTTTCAGGTGCACGAGCTGTCCAAGTGATGTTCCCGCTGTTCTATATCATAGTATCCCTGCTGGTCGTGCTGCCGGATGTGTATATCCGGTGGGTGTGTCTGCGGGGAATGGACTTAGGCTGGTGGAACCTGCTGTTCTGGGCTCCGCTGGCTTTTTTCGTGTTCCTGCTGGTGATGTATTTTGCCGGCGGGTCACAGCCCTTTGTGTTCAAGGGAATGGTGTCCGCGATACTGTGCTTCACCGTGCCGAAGCTGCTCTTCTGCATCGTCTCGATAATCGGAAGGGCGGCGGGCTATATCGCCTGGGACTCAGGCGGGTCGGAAGTGCTGCGCGGGGCTCTGACGGGCGGCTTCGATGTGGCGGGGATCGTGCTCGCGGGCTGTTTCTTAGTGTCGGCGGTCTACGGCCTGACCTACGGGCCGAAACGCTTGGAGGTGCGGGAGGAGACCCTGACCTTCGAGGACCTTCCGGCTTCCTTCGACGGATACCGGATAGTGCATCTGTCGGACCTGCATGCCCGTTCGTACGCTGCGCCTGGGCTGATCGAGAAGCTGGCCGCTACGGTCAATGATCTGGATGCGGACCTGATAGCATTTACCGGGGACTTAGTCAATTCCTCCCAGGAGGAGCTGGATCCGCGGATGACCGCGGCCCTGTCCTCCCTGCGGGCCCGGGACGGGGTGTACTCCGTGGTGGGCAATCACGACTACTGCGAGTACCATGACTATGCCGCGGCCGACGGAGCGGCCCGCGCCTTCGCCGAGGTGGTCCGCCGGGAGCGGGCGATGGGGTGGAGGGTGCTGATGGATTCTTCGGCGGTGATTACCCGGCCGGCTGTTTCGGACAATGGTGAGCCGGAGCGCAGGCAGGACAGCATCTATGTGATAGGGGTGGAGCACTGTGGCAAGCCGCCTTTCGGCAGCAGGGGAGACCTGCGGAGGGCCCTTTACGGGGTGCCGCCGGTGTTTTTCTCGGCGGATTCCGCTGCTGTCGGTCTTGCCGGTTCTGATACCGTGCGTTCTTCCTCGCCCTTTAAGATTCTCCTGAGCCATGACCCGAGCCATTGGCGCTTAGAAGTCCTGCGGAACTCCGATATTCAGCTGACCCTTTCCGGCCATACCCACGCCATGCAGTTCCGCATCGGGCGTTTCTCCCCCTCCCGCTGGATGTACCGCGAGTGGTACGGGGTGTACCGGGAGCCGGCGGCGGACTCTACAGGAGCCCGCGTCCTCAACGTGTCCGCAGGCATCGGCGGGTCCTTCCCCTTCCGCATCGGTGCCTGGCCGGAGGTCGTCGTCATTACCCTCCGCCGTCCCGGATGAAACCGTTTTTGACATTATATTCCCTTTATTATGACTAACAGACAGATATCATTGGACAATATTGACAGGGTGGAGAACCTTGCATTTGTCCCCCTTGAAAAGAAGTATCTAAAAGCGCATACGGCCGCTACGGCATTGGCCTGGCTCGGCCTGATGCTGCTGCCGCTTTTTATTCTCTTAGCCGATGAGCTGGACGGGCGGAACCTGATCGTGATATGCGCGGAGGCGGTGCTGCTTGCAGCGGGGCTCGTCAATCTGGCGATTCTGCCCAAGGCATACGCCTACAAGGGCTATGCGGTCAGGGAGCACGATATCACCTACCGCTCGGGGATTGTCTTTCCTAAGACAGTTACGATTCCATTCTGCAAGGTGCAGCAGGTGAGCGTACGGCAGAATCCCGTATCGCGGATGTTCGGACTCTATGCAGTGGATGTCGTGAGCGGGGCGCAGACGCTGGCGGAGACCGTCATCCCCGGACTGACGCGGGAGAAGGCGGAGGAGATAAAGTCACTGTTGATAGAGAGGACGCGGAATGAGAACAGGTGATTTTTCCGAGCCGCGGCGGATGAGCGGGAGTGCTTACTGGGTCTTGATGGCCAAGGGGCTGCGGGAGTATGCGAGCCTTTTCGTGATCCTTATCGTCCTGAAATTTATCGATGCCGATGACCAGCATACCTTCATGGAGAAGATGCGGACGGTGTCGTTGCTGAGTACCGGGTATCTGGCCCTGGCGGCTCTGACGGCTTTCATCAGCTGGTATTTCAAGAAATACTATATCGAGGGCGGCAAGCTGATTTTCATGCACGGGCTGCTGAACAAGGAGACGACCAGCATACCTCTGAGCAAGGTCCAGTCGATGCGGACCAGGCAGGGGTTCATCTACCGGGTTCTGGAGATGCGTGGCGTACTCTTCGATACGCTGGCGTCCAAGTCGGCGGAGATAGAGCTTATCTTAGATGACCGGGATTGGAAGGCGCTGATGGAGAGGGTGGAGGTGGAGGAGGAGGCAGTTCCTTCTGCTGCTGTTTCTGCTTCTTCTGAATTGCCTGACTCTTCTGAATTGTCCGGAGCTTCCGGCACCTCCCGCTTTTCCGGAGCGGCAGAGGAGCGGACCTCCGGGAGTTCACTCAGTTTCAGCAATTTCAATTTGATTAAAGGGGCGTTCTGCCAGAACCACCTTCAGGGCATGGCCGTGCTCTTTGCAGCCCTGGCCGCTGTGTACAATTCCGTTACGACTGTCGATGATCATGCGGTGGACCATATCATAGACTATGTGGACACGCATGCCGGGACTCTGTCGCTCCAGCCTTCGGGCTATGTGGTCGTCGCCGTGGCCCTGTACTTCTTCGTGATGCTGCTGTGGATAGGCAAGGTCTTTCTGCGTTATGCCAACATGGAAGTGCGTATCGCCCGCGGCCAGCTGACCTTCGAGAGCGGACTCATTGCCCGCAATAGCAGCCGTTTCTCCTACGATAAGGTCTGTACGGTCTATGTCAAGCGCAATTTCCTGGAGCAATGGCTGCACGGCAGTACCGTCATGCTGCGGCAGGCACTCAATGCCACCGATGAGAAAAAGGGTGCGGATGTGAGGGTCTACGGCTCGGAATCGGCGGCTGATTTCCTCAGCTGGTGGCTCGGAAGCAGCTACGGCTCTTCTCCGGAGATCGTTTCGGCCCGGTCGGGATACGGTCTGATGTGGCACGTCATGCGTCTGGATATTCTGATCTCGCTGGCCGCTGCGGTCACCTTAGCCTGCTTCGGTCTGTATGTGTGGCTCGCTGTGCCGGCGGCCTGGCTGCTGATATCTCTGGCCAAAGGACTCATGGCCGTCCGCCGGGGCCGTATCACGCTGAAGGAGGACTACATCGAGATCCACAACGGCAGGTTCGCGGACATCCGTAACTACGTCAAATACAGCAATGTCGAAGTGGTCCGCCTTCGGAGCACTCCCTTCACCCCGTACTCCCGCCGGGTGAGCCTTACCCTCTC
Source organism: uncultured Alistipes sp. (assembly GCA_900550465.1). Taxonomy (GTDB): domain Bacteria; phylum Bacteroidota; class Bacteroidia; order Bacteroidales; family UBA932; genus Coprenecus. Next base: position 51,162 of record URSC01000011.1, on the reverse strand, counting down.
CACCAACGGTACCTCCTTCACGCTCCGGAGCCTGCGGGTCGAGGAGGCCCGGGAGATCTACGAGCTGCTGCTGTGCAACTGCGCTGGCCGGCCCTCGTAGTCTGTATCACTGCTTCCGCTCGTCCCGGCCCATTGTCCCTCCACCTCCGGAAGTTTGACTGTAGCTGGCTTTTACAACAGGCTCCTGCGTTCGGTCATGTCGGCGTCGGTCATGGTATAGTCCCCTAGGCTGCCCTCCCTTGCCTGGATGCAGATGTAGGTCATAGGCTCGGTCGAGGTGCATTTGAGGTTGCGGTCGCAGCCGGGAGTTACGCGGATGACCGAACCTTCGGCGATGTCGAAGACCTCGTCGTCCACCTGGAAGCGGCCTGCACCGGAGAGGATGATGAAGTTTTCCTCATTGGCCCTGTGGCTGTGGAAGAAGGGAACGGCTGCTCCGGACGGCAGCGATCCGAAAGAGATTTCGCAGGAGGTGGCCCCTGTGGCTTCCTTGACGAACTGCTTGCCCTCGAAGTTTTTGAGGACACCGACAGATGCATGGGCGTATTTTGCGCCGCTGTTCATTACTTTGATTTCGCTCATAATTTTAATTTTGTTAGAAATGAATTAACTTTGTATTTGAAATGAACTATCTTTTTAATAGTGCAAAAGTAGTCAGGTAAAACGTAATAAACAAGAGGTTACCGAAACGAAAGGCACTTACCTCTAAGAAATTATAATTGAATATGAATCGCTTGCCACTGCAGGAAAATCTGAAAAAATTTACTTGCATCGGGACCTGCCCCGTCCGGAACATCCTGTCCCGCTTCTCCGGCAAATGGGCCATCCTCATACTCTGCGTCCTCTCCGAGAACGGTCCCACCCGCTTCAGCACGATCAGCCGCGCGATCCCCGACATTTCCCCGAAAGTCTTGACCGAGACCCTGAAAGGCCTCGAAGCCGACGGTCTCATCCTCCGCTGTCTCTATCCCGAAGTGCCGCCCAGGGTGGAATACTCTCTGACAGAAATGGGTGAAAGCCTGATGCCCATCATCAATCAGCTCATCACCTGGGCCCTGGACCATTTCACGGCCATCACCGGGAAGAGTCTCGGGTAGAAAATCCGCTCTATTTTATAGTTTTTTCGGACCGGCTGTGTCTAACGGGTTGTAAAAAGCAGTCAAATGAACAACGACAACAAAGAACGGGAGTTTACGACGCTGGTACAGCAGTACAAAAGTACGGTGTACGCTGTGTGCTATATGTTTGCGGACAACAGGACGGAACTGGAAGATCTGTTTCAGGAGGTAATACTGAGGCTGTGGACGGGTTTCGGTTCGTTCCGGGGTGAGGCGGATGTACGGACATGGATATACCGTGTGAGCATGAACTGCTGTCTGAATCTGCAGAGGCGAATGCGGCGTGCCGGACGTCATGTGCCTCTTAATGTGGATGTTGATCTGTTTGAGGACATAAGCGAGCGGATGCTGCAGGTCAGGAGGCTGTACGACAGGATTCACCGGCTCGGGCTGGTGGACAGGGCTCTGATTCTGCTGTGGCTGGAGGGCTTGTCCTACGAGGAAATCGGGGCGGTTATGGGCATTTCGGTCAAGAATGTCTCTTTTCAGCTTCATCGGATTAAGGAGCTGCTCAAGAAGATGAAAATCTGAATTTAATAAATAAGCATTATGCAGAACGAGGAAAATATGAGTTCAATGGAACTGGAACAGTTGCGGTCGGAGTATGCCGCTTTGAGGAAAATGCTGGATGAACAGCAGATAGTCAATGCTGAATTGCAGAAAAAGGCATTTCGGAGAAATCTCGGACTTATGAGAATGGATAAATGGTCGGGAATTATAGGCGGGGCAGTCGCGGTGTTGGTGATTCTGGTATTTGTACCGATTGGAGGTCCGGACTGGTGGGTTATTGTTGCGGCGGTAGCCTACTGCCTGCTGGTAATGGTGGGAGTTATTCTCATTTACCGCCGTGCCGATCTTTCGGAGGATTCCCGGGAGGATGTGCTTACCAGAGCCGTCAAGCTGCGGCGTTTCAAGCGCAACTATGTGTTGATGAGCGTAGTGGTTTTGATTGCCGCTGTCGCTTTGCTGGTATTTGCATTTCACATAGTACAGGTTCTCGAGGGGCTGCTGTCGATCAGCCGTAGACAGTCGGTAGGTGTGCTGGTATGGCTGGTTCTCATTTTCGGGTTCGTGCAGTATCTTTGGGGCCGCAGGATTCTCAGGGGCTGCGACGATGTAATCAGTCATCTTGAGGATGGTCGTGGAGTGGATAAATGTCAGTAGGAGTGTGCCGCTAAGGCATGTGCAGTATGTACTTCCGCCGGAGTCCCTTTGGAGAAAAAGCATCCTCGCAGCGGCAACGGTAAGTGCTGCTGCACCTGTTTTTTGTAAAAGGCCGATAAATAAGAACTTGCAGAAGTGACGAGAGCTTTTCGTGCGTCCCGAAGTGTCCGAAAAGGACACGTTGAAAATAGAACGCATTGATTGTGAGGTAATTGTGATTTTGTGCCGTGTATCTGCTTACCGTTGTCTGAAATCGCAGCATTTGTCCGACCAGCCTCAGGGGCCCTTCCCAGCGGCCCTACCCCGGATTCCTATCCTGAAGGTGCCGACCAACCGGCAGTTCTGGAGAGATTGCGCCTAAAAGGCAAGATCTGAATGCTGGCTGTGAATAATATTTTACATGGCGAAAAGTCGTGCAAGTGTTTGATTATAATGATGATGCGATGGAGTATCCGCCATCCTGCCTGCGAATTTATTTATTGCCGCAGGTGAGCCGTTCAGTATTATGTTTGCGGAAAATTTTCACAAACACGACACGAACATGAATATGAACATGCCATCACGCTTAACCGCCATCCTCCTATTGACCGCCGTATCCGCGCTCTGCGCCTTGGCCTCCTCCCGCGACCTCAAGGGAAAAGTGACCGACCCGTCCGGGACTCCCGTTGAGTCGGCGCTCGTCGTCCTGATGTCCGGGACAGACAGCACCGTCATGGATTTTACGTACGCCGACACCTCCGGATTCTTCTCGCTTGACGGTATTTCCGACGGGGCATTTGTGGAAGTATCCTTCATAGGATTTGAAAAGGTCCTGAGACCGGTGACTGAGGATTTTCTGACCATAGTCCTGGAGCCGTCCGTGGAGCGGCTGGACGAGGTGACGGTTACTGCCAGCAGGGGGCTCGTGGACAGGCGTCCGGGCAGGTTGGTCTACTCGCCTCCGGCAGAGGTGGCCGCTGCGGTAAACGCATACACCATATTGGGATACACGCCGCTTGTGACCGTCAACCGTGAAAACATCTCAGTAGTAGGCGGAAAGAGCGCCGAGATATGGATAGACGGCCGCAAGCCTGTGATGGGGCAGGAGGCGGCAATGGACATCCTGCGCAACACCTCCGCTGACAAAATCGAGAAAATCGAAGTCGTCACATCTCCCGGAGCATCCTACAGGGCCGCCGTCGGCAAGGCCGTAATCAACATCGTGTACAAGAAGGAACCGGGCCGGGGATTTGACGGAAGTGCCAGTGTAGAAGGCATGTACCAGTTCAATAAAGTCTCACCCCGGGCGTCCCTGAACCTGGGCTATGCCGGGAAGAAACTGATCGTCTCGGGCAACATCGGGTTCCGCAACACCAACACCCTCCTGGAGCAGGACGACGCCTATCACTACCACGACACCGATGAGGACATCAGCTACATATCCAGCACCCGCCGCAACAACTGGCTGCTCAACGGCAATCTGAACCTGAGCTATGATTTCAATTCCAAGAACCGGCTGGGAGCATCGCTAGCCCTCGGAGGAGCCTGGCAGGACAGCGACGGCAGCACCTATACCGACTATGCAAGGCACGGCGCTTTGGAGAGACGTACACTGGTCTTGTCTGTCTCTGACAATCCCGAGGTGAAACCCTCGGTAGGAGCCGCACTGTACTACAACCTCAAGACTGACGACATGGGCAGCAACCTGGACATCAGCGTCAACTACTCCTCCTACAGCAGCAATCTTCTCAGCGGTACGGACATCTCCGGGACATCCTCCTTCGGGGCGGACTCTCTCTTCCAGAGCTACAGGCAGAACACCGTCCATGACTTCCGGACTGTGGAGGCAAAGGCCGTATACGAGCATGACTTCGAGGACGGCAGCATCCTGAAAGCCGGTCTGGAGAACTCCACGGCCTTCCTCTCCAACGACTTCCTCAGGACAGACCTGGACCTGCTGACAGGTGACTATATCCGCAACGACCGTTACTCCAACCTTTTCCGTTACGATGAGAACATAAGCAGCGCGTACATATCCTACGATCGGCAGTGGAACGACGTCATCTGGTCCGTTGTAGGAGTAAGAGGCGAATACACCGGCATCAAGGGAGACCTCAGGACCACCGGGGAGACCTTCCGCCAGAGCTACCTCAATGTTTTCCCCTCCGCAAGCCTCATGTTCGACATCGCGGAAGGCATGCACAGCATCTCCGTGGACTACGCCATGGGCATCGAAAGACCGTTCTACTCCGACCTCAACCCTTTCGAGACTTGGATGACCGAGAACACGTTCACCTCAGGCAACATCCGCTTAGGCCCTTCCCTTTCCCATGAGGTGACTCTGACCTACGCCCTTATGTTCGACTACATGGTGGGAGTCAGCTACTACCGGCTCTCGGACGCAATGTTCGACTATGATGAATATATCGGCGATAACATTATGAAGACTTCCGTTGGCAACTTCGGTACCGACGACCTCGTCATGTTCTTCCTGAACCTGAATCAGAGCCTGTTCAACGGAATATGGCAGATTACGGTCGATGCCGGGGCCGACTACGAGAGTGTCCAGGCCAATATCTCCGGTGACGATATGTCCTATACAGCCTGGAGCTGGTCTGCAGGAATAAAGAACCTCATCAACCTGTCAAGAAATCACGGCATCAACATGTCCCTGAACTACAGCTACGCCTCACCCACGAGATCCCTGACATGGGAAATCCCGGACAGGCACCAGCTGGGTCTGTCCTTCTCCAAGCAGTTCGGTTTCGGAGGAACGATAAGCATAGACGCCGTGGACATACTCGGAAGCTTCGGTCCAAGGTTCTTCTCCGCGGACAGCTACTCGTACAGGCGTAACCTCCGTACCTATCCCGGAATCTTCATACTCACTTACAGACAGACCTTCGGGGACAAATTTGTCAGGAAGGCGTCGAACCGCTCCGCCGGCGGACTTCAGGGCAGGATAAAAGGCGAATGATGACGGGATTTCATGCTATCTTTGCAGCATGAAAACTCTATACCTGATAGTACTGCTCTGCTCACTGTGCTCGTGCTCAGGCAGGCATGTGAGCCGGTATCCTGAGCTTGCCGCCGCGGACTCCCTGATGATGACGGATCCGCAGGGTGCCCTTGACATTCTGAGCGGTATCGACAGTGCGGAGATCGGGAGAATGGACAGAGAGGGGCGTGCATTCCACACCCTGCTCATGACGGAGGCGGAGTATAAGAACTACCTCCCTGTAGCGGAGGACACCGCGGTGTCGGAAGCAGTAAGTTATTACCGCCGCCGCGGACCGGAAGAGCTGCTGGCCCGTGCGCTGGTCATGCAGGGAGCGGTGCTCTCGGAGCGAGGCGACGCGGAGGGTGCGATGCTTGCCTATAAGGAGGCGGAGCCATTGGTCGAGCGCATGGGCGACATGGAGCAGCTCGGTCTGCTCCACACCCGTATAGCCTCGCTCTACAGAAGTAGTGTTGTGAACGAACAGGCGGCTATTCTCAGATATAGAAAAGCACTAGAGTGTTTTGAGAAAGCAGAACTGCCCGAACGTATTATGTCTGCCCATCTTTCTCTGTCCAGAATATTGATAATTGACTCAATAGACAAAGCCATTCCTCATTTGGAAAAAGCATTGTCAATGGCAGAGCAGTATGATAATCGGCTCTGCGGCCTCTCTGCACTTGACCTTCTCTGTTATGTCTATGATCCTGATGACGATGCAAGGAAAATCTTAGACTTGACCAAGAGAGCCCTCTCACAGTATGGAGAGATACCTCAAAATATTGCCGAAGAGAGCCTGTATAATGACTTTCAATATCTTACCACAAAATGCTATGTTGATTTAAAGATGGCAGACTCTGCCCGGTTCTATTGTGAGTCTATTAAGGCCTACAGTCAGACGGACAGTCTTCTAATCTACTCGCTTTTTAAAGAGATTGCAGAGTTGGAAAATAACAGTGATGACATACTGATAAACCAAAGTCACGCACATAGAATAGAGTTGTCAATCCTTGAGGAAGGCTACGAATCCCAGCTCCGGGACTCGGAACTGCGGTATGACCACTCCCGGCTCGAGGCAGAGCTGTACAGACGGGACAGGAGTATCCTGCTGCTCACCGTCATTTTCCTTCTGGCCGCCGCGGCGGTGACAGCTGTCATTGTCCTCCTCAGGACAATGCTCCGGCGGCAGAGGGCCGAGGCCCGCAGGTTCAAGGCCCTGGCGGATATCCGCGGGAAGGAGCTGGACCGTCAGACAGCGGAGAGCAACAGCCTTCGGGAGGAGAAAATCCATGAGGAGGAGGCAAGAAAATCCATGGAGCAGATGTTCCGCCGCTATGCTGCTGCCAACAGCGGCCTGATGCGGTTCTACAACCTTACCTACAGTACCATGCGCAAGATCATCGACATCTACGACATCCATCAGAGCAATCCCGCTCACCTTCTTGACAGATCCGTTGCCGTCGCCCGCGACTTCATCCGCGGCATCAACACCTACGGTGACGCGAGCACCCTGATAGACACCGTGTACCCGGGGTTCCTCAGCGGATTGTTCTCGGAATATCCCGGCCTGTCAAAGGACGAGCGGTACCTTATAATCCTCACCTGCCTCGGATATCCCGCCAGCACATTGTGCACCATCCTCGACATCAGCGAGACCAACCTCAGCACGCGCAAGACCAGACTCGCCCGTAAAATGGGTCTCGACGGCAGCCTCGCAAAGTATCTCAGCAGCCGCTTGGCCGCCTGGGGAAAGCGGTAATTGCGTCCGCACCTACGGTGATGTGACCTTTAAAATGTGGAAGCATGTAGGGTGTATGTGCTTGTATAAAAGCAGTTTGATACTTGAAAGCCGCGCTGTGGCCCGTGATTTTATTTTTATCTTGCCGGAACTTTTCCATATTATATTTGCGGCCTGAACCATATAACCGAATCAGAATCATGAGCAAGCTTTCATCACTGTACGCGGCCATCACAATATGCATGTTTGCCGCAGTGTGTAATCCCGCCGTCCTTACAGCGCAGAATACTGTCAGACTCTACGGCGGCATCGGTTACTGGGGACTCTATTCCGAGTACTCCGGTCCGGCAGCCGGCGGCGGAGTGAACTTCGGGCAGAGATACCGAGCCACAGCTGTCTACGGATTCAGCTATCAGAGAGACTTAGTGCGCAGATTGTCCCTGGAGCTGGACGTACAGAACTCCTACCGCAACACGTTTCCGGACATCGCGGATGCTCCGGCCGTCACCACGACGGACAGCCCGGGAGGCTATGAGGGTCTTGCCGATATGCCGTCTGTGCGCGACTATATCGACCGGTGGATAGCGGCGGGGAATGACCCCAACAATCTCACGTGGCTGCGTCACAACTCCTTGGCCGTCTCGGTCCGTCCAGTATTCCATATGATTGACACCGAGCATCACCGCTTCTCCGCCTATGCCGGCATCGGATGGTACTTTGCCGACGGCCTCTGCTTTGAGACGGCGGCCCTGTTCCCGGAGATCGAGCCCGAAAACTACACCGCCTCCACCTGGCAGTACCATGTCTCCGGCCTGACGGGCAACGCGGGCCTGCGCTATGAATACACCTTCCTCGAGCACTACATGGTCGGCCTGGACGCAGGTGTGACATTCAACGACAGCGGTGCCCCCTGGCAGGATGACCGCACCATGCCCACTGCTACGGATGCCCGTGCGCTGGTGTACGTGGGTTTCAGATTCTAAATTTACCTCGAATGGAGAAAAGCATCCTCGCAGCGGCAACGGTAAGTGCTGCAGCACCTGTTTTTTGTAAAAGGCCGATAAATAAGAACTTACAAAAGTAACGAGAGCTTTTCGTGCATCCCGAAGTGTCCGAAAAGAACACGTTGAAAATAGAACGTATTGATAGTGAGGTGATTGTGATTTTATGCCGTGTATCTGCTTTCCGTTGTCTGAAATCAATAAACAAGAGCGGCTTGCGGCATGTTCGGAGCGAAGCGACCAAGCCTCCCCTCAGGGGAGGTCTGGAGGGGGTAGAAAATAGCCCGCAGCAACGCTGCAGGCTTTTTTAGTGCGGAGGCGGAGGGATTCGAACCCCCGGAACGTTGCCGTTCAACAGTTTTCAAGACTGCCGCCATCGACCACTCGGCCACACCTCCATGTCCCTTCATTTCTGAATCGGGCGGCAAAGATAGGAATTATTTCCAAACGAGCAAAATTATCTGCGGCCGACGTCCGGGAGGTCTCTGGATCCCGGGCTCTTATCATCGTATTTGATGTAGAAGGTCCTTACCGCCGTGGAGTCAGAGTCATTGTCTGTTATCGTCAGACTTTTCAAACTGAACTGTCTGATAGCGTCAGTGACATCCGTGACTATTCCCATCTCGACAGCATCGGCCAATTCGAGATGAATGGTAAATGACTGCCAGGAGTCGGGAACTAACTCGTTGCTTATCCAGCCGATATCGCCGAGGTCACGCTGTTCTCCGTTTACAGTGCAGGAATACTCTCCGTCCTGTTTTGTTATGGCGATGTGAATGACTGAATCTTTCTGGATAGCATCGTCAGGTGCGGGCTGCCCGCTCACGGGGTCTGAGATGCCGGAAGCATAGGGCGGAAGTGTCTGATCCTTGGTCCCGCAGCCGAACGCGAGGAAGGTGGCGGTGAGCAGCGGGAGGGCGGCGGCCAGCCTCAGCGGGGCGTAGCGGCCGAGTCGTGTCTTTGTCATCATAATAAACCGTTTTTTTGTGAGTGAGTGATTCAACCCGCTGGATATATCCGGATTATAACCAAAGAGTTGCTTGAAGATGGCTGTTCTATATAGAGTCAGGTCATTTCCTTCGTTGAGAACGTCGCGGTCGGCCTCCCATTCCTGCACCTCCTTCAGGTCCTTTTCGGCTATCCACAGGAAGGGGTTGAACCACAGGAGGCTGCGCAGGGCGGAGAGGACGAGCCTCTCGTAAGAATGCCGGTGCCGGACGTGGCTGACCTCATGGGAGAGAATCATCCGTCGCTCGGATGTACTGTAGTTGAAGCCCATGTAGACCGTCCGCAGAAAGGAGAACGGAGTCTGTATCTTCCCGCTCTCGGCTAAAGTCCAGCCCTCCATGCGGGTCAGTCGGGCTCCCCGGCGCAGGCGGCGTATCCGTATGACATTCAGGCCTATCAGGACAATAGAGGCTGCGGCGGTCACTCCATAGGCGGCAGCGGCCGTTTTCAGGACAATGGCCTTCGCGGAGGTTTTCCGGGAGGTGGCGGCATCCTCTGCCGTGGCCCCGCCGTAGCCTCCGTCCTCCGGGAGCAGGCTCCCCCGGAATTCGTGGAGTACGGCCTTCTCCTTTGCTGCGGGCTCCGGGGCGGGGGAGTACAGCGGCACGTCGAGGGCGGGGATGAGGGCTGCGAGCAGCATTGTCCCTACGATGTATGCCCTGCACAGCCTGTAGCCGACCTTTCCTGCCAACAGCCACCGGTACAGGACCAGGAACAGGCCGCTGCAGATCAGTACCTCTATTATGTATTCGACTGTCTTCATGTTTTTTATTTGCCTGAGTTGAGGATCCTTAGGATCTCGTCGGTCTCCTCCACCGAGATGGACTTCTGCGAGGAGAAGAAGTTGACCATCCGGCTGACGGATCCGTCGAAGAAGTTGTTTAGTACCGTGCGCATGTATGTGCCTGTGTACTCTTCCTTCGCCACGAGCGGAAAGTATTCGTAGGTCCGTCCGTAGGCCTTGTGCGAGACGAAGCCCTTGCTTTCCAGTATCCGCACGATAGTCGATACCGTGTTGTACGCCGGCCGCGGCTCCGGCATCTCCTCCAAGATGTCGTGTACCAGCACCTTCCCTTTCTTCCAGATTACCTGCATGATCTCGAGCTCGGCGCGTGTGAGCTCCTGCCGTTCTTCCTTGACTATTTTTGCCATGATGTGGGTATTTTCAGTTTCTGACCACAAAGCTATAACTAAATTTTTAAATATGCAACTAAATTTTTAGTTAATTCCGTCACCGGAACCTGTGATGTATGAAATTTAGACAATTTCAAAAAATCATACACCGGAATGTATGAAATGTGTACAATTAGGATGGTTGCAGAACGTGTTAATATCTTATAAATAAATAAGTTATAAACATTGGCACGATTTTGGTTATAAGAACGGGCAAACAAAAATGTAAAATGTTTAAATACTATAACCAATGAAATCGTTCCTCAACTTCATCCGCAAGAACGGGCTCTATGCCTTTATCAACCTTTTCGGTCTGACGGTCTCCCTGGCCTTCGTGCTGCTGCTGGCAGTGTTCGTGAGCCGGCAGCTGACCACCGACGCGTTCCAGAAGAATGCCGACCGCATCTATCTCTATGCCAATGAGAATTTTATCGGCAGCGCATATTATCTCCAGAAGCATCTGCTGGACCATTTCCCTGAGGTGGAGAAGGCTACCTCCTATCTCTCGGCCTCCGGTATGTCCGGCCTCGGAGAACTGACTGTCGCGGGCAGCACCACGGCTGTGACGGCTCAGACCTCATACGCCGACAGTTCCTTCTTCGATATGTTCTCATTCCCTCTGCTCAGCGGCTCCGTCGAGGCGTGGAAGGCATCGGACCGAAGCGCGGTCATCAGCCGGAGCTTTGCCGACGCGCATTTTCCCGGCAGGGACCCGGTCGGTCAGACGTTGACCTACAATGTCCTGGGCGAGGATGAGGGATACACGTTTACGATAGCGGCGGTGATGGAGGATATCGACCATTCGGTCATCAAGTACTGCGACGTGATGTGCCGGGCCGATTTCATGACGGAACTCAACAGTGCCAACGACGAGGAGATGAGCAACACGGGTATGTTCGACACCTTCATCATGACCTGGCCGAACTCCGATATACAGGCTAAGATACCGGAGATCAGGGAGTATCTGGGAGAAGTGTGGTGGTCTTACTCGGAGAATATGGTGGACAAGGTCTTCTTCATTCCCCTCAGGGACGTATATTTCTTCGATGAGTCCCAGTCCTTTACGGGCAATATCAATCAGGGCGACAGTCAGCTGGTAAGGATTCTGCTGGCCGCCTGCATCATCCTGATGCTGTTCGCCGTGCTCAACTATATCAACCTGACCGTGGCCCAGTCGGGACGCCGCGCCAAGGAGATGGCCACCCGCCGGCTGCTCGGAGAGAGCAGGGCAGGGGTGATATGGAGGATGATAGCGGAGGCCACTGCATTTGCCGCCGTATCGACGGTGCTGGCGGTGCTGATAGCCGAGGCCCTGGCACCCTATGCCTCGCGGCTGCTGGGATATGATTTTTCCGTGCTGGCGGAGATTACCCTGCCCATCGCACTGCTGATTGTCATAGGAATAGCGCTCATAGGCTTCCTCTCGGGCATCATCCCCGCACTGACGATTTCCAGGGCGAAGCCTATTGACATCGTGCGCGGCTCGTTCAACCTGCAGATCCGCTCGTGGTTCGGCAAGGCGCTGATAGTCATCCAGCAGGTGGTGGCGGTGGCAATGATAGCCGTGTCCCTGATGATGTTTTTCCAGATAAGGGCGATGATCCATGCTCCGCTGGGGTACAATACCGAGGACATCCTCGATGTGTCCAGCGAGGTCTTTACTTCAGGGGCGCAGATAAGGGAGTTCCGGGATGCCGTGGAGGCCCTGCCCTTCGTGGAGGCCGTGGGTTTCGGAGAGGGTACTCCGCTGTACGGCACCAATAACTCTACCCGTTACTATCAAGGCGGTCTGCTCGGTTTTCAGCTGATACGCGGCGATGCGGAGTATTTCGACATACTTGGCCTGAGGCTGAAGTCGGACAATAACCTGGCGGACAAGTCGGCCTGGTACTGGAACGAGTACGCCTTCAAGGAGGCCGGTCTGCCCGAGACTGCTACGGAATGTACTTTCGGAAACGAAAAAGTCGGCTACTATACGGACCCGATAGCGGGAGTCTACTACGACTTCAAGATCCGGCCTCTGCTCTACGACCAGTCGGCGGCTCTGATCTACAGGTACGATGTGTATCCGGGGAACCGTACTCCCTGGAACATCCTGATCAAGATTACCGGAGACCATGCCGCGGCCTTCGACCGCATAGCCGGGGTCTACAGCCGCCTCCATCCCGACGGGGCTTTCGACGCCTCCTTTATCGAGGACCAGATAGCCGATACTTTCTCCAAGTACACGCAGCTGCAGAAGATCATCATCATCTTCACGGTGATAGCGATATTCGTCTCGTCCCTCGGCCTGTTCGCCATGAGTACCTACTACATCCGGTCCCGCAGCCGCAACATCGCCGTGGAGAAGGTCTTCGGTGCCGATAAGGGCCTCATCCTGCGTCAGATCGCCTCGTCCTACCTGCTGCTCTCGCTGATTGCCTTTGTCGTCTCCGTTCCCGTCAGCTGGCTGCTCACCGACGCATGGCTCAGCCAGTTCTCCTACACCGCCGCTCCCTGGCTCCAGTGGGTTCTCATCCTCGCTTCCGGAGTCCTCTCCTGCGCCATTGCCTTCCTCACCATCCTCTACCAGAGCATCGTGGCCATCAATACTCCTCCGGTCATTGCGCTGCGCAAGGAGGACTGATGTATTTTACAGCCAGCGGAGGATACGCGCGGGATTGCCGGCGGCAACGGCGTGAGGAGGGACATCGCGGGTGACGACGCTGCCGGCTCCGATGACGGAGCCCTCGCCGATGGAGACGCCGGGGAGGACGGTGACATTGCCGCCGAGCCAGACATTGTCCCCGATGGTGATGGGGAGGGCCTTCTCGATGCCCTTGTTGCGCTCCTGCGCGTCGAGGGGGTGGACGGCGGTGAGCAGGCTGCAGCCCGGACCTATGAAGACGTGGAAGCCGATGGTGACGGGGGCCTCGTCGAGTACGGTCAGGTTGAAATTGATATAGGTGTCGTCACCTATGGATATCTGGGTGCCGTAGTCGCAGAAGAAGGGGGAGAGGATGACGACATTGCGGCCCATGTGGCCGATGAGCGAGCGCAGCAGGATGTCGCGGGTGGCTGTATCCCTGGGGTGCAGCCGGTTGAGCTCGTAGATCTTGTCGCGGCAGGCCATCAGCTCCGCCGTCAGCTCGGGGGTGCCCACGGCGTCGTACCATTCGCCGCTCAGCATTTTTTCTTTGGCAGTAGTCATTTCGTGTGTGCAGTCGGTTAATCGCGTGCGCAAAATTACTATCTTTGCCATCACGAAACAATAAATAACAACAGATATGGAATTCAAATACGAGGAACTTTTCCAGATGGGTGAGGATACTACCAAGTATCATCTTGTCACCAAGGACTATGTGTCTACCGCTCAGTTCGAGGGCGAGGAAATTCTGAAAGTCGATCCAGAAGGACTCAGGCTGATTGCCCGCCAGGCTTTCCACGATGTGGCCTTCATGCTCCGTCCCGAGCACAACGAGATGGTGGCCAAGATTCTCAATGACCCCGAGGCCAGCCGCAACGACAAGGCCGTGGCCCTGACCATGCTGCTCAACGCCGACGTGGCCAAGAACCAGAAACTGCCTTTCTGCCAGGATACAGGTACAGCCATCGTAGTGGCCAAGAAGGGCCGCAGGGTATGGGTGGACAAGACTGCCGACGGCTCCCGCATCAGCGACGAGGAGGCCCTGCAGCACGGCGTATACGACACCTACACCACTGACAACCTGCGTTATTCCCAGACTCTTCCCTTAGACATGTACAAGGAGAAGAACTCCGGCAACAACCTGCCCGCACAGGTGGACATCTACGCCACCGAGGGCGGCGAGTACAAGTTCCTGTTCATCGCCAAGGGCGGCGGCTCGGCCAACAAGACCTTCCTCTTCCAGGAGACCAAGGCCCTGCTCAATCCCGAGAAACTCGAGAGTTTCCTGATCGAGAAGATGAAGACCCTCGGTACGGCGGCCTGCCCTCCCTACCACATCGCATTCGTAATCGGCGGCTCATCGGCAGAGACCAACCTCAAGACCGTCAAGCTCGCCTCCGCCAAGTACTACGACAACCTGCCCACTACCGGTGACGACCTCGGCCGCGCCTTCCGCGATATCGAGCTGGAGCAGAAGCTCTTCAAGGCAGCCTGCAACATCGGCCTCGGCGCCCAGTTCGGCGGCAAGTACTTCGCCCACGACATCCGCGTTATCCGTCTGCCCCGTCACGGTGCGTCCTGCCCCGTCGGCCTCGGAGTATCCTGCAGCGCCGACCGCAACATCAAGGGTAAGATCAACAAAGACGGTATCTGGCTCGAGGACCTGGACAGCAACCCCATCCGTCTCGTTCCCGAACAGCTGCGCGGCGGCTTCGCCAAACATTCCGGCGGTGTGAAAATAGACCTGAACCGCCCGATGAAGGAAGTCCTCGCCGACCTGTCCCAGTATCCCGTATCGACATTCCTCCTGCTCAGCGGCACCATCATCGTAGGCCGCGACATCGCCCACGCCAAGCTGAAAGAGCGTATCGAGAGCGGAGAGGGCCTGCCCCAGTACATGAAAGAGCACCCGATCTACTACGCCGGCCCTGCCAAGACCCCCGAGGGAATGCCCTCCGGCAGCTTCGGCCCCACCACCGCCGGCCGTATGGACAGCTACGTGGACCTCTTCCAGGAGAACGGCGGCAGCATGATCATGATCGCCAAGGGCAACCGCAGCCAGCAAGTGACCGACGCCTGCAAGAAGCACGGCGGCTTCTACCTCGGCAGCATCGGCGGCCCCGCGGCCATCCTGGCTCAGGACAATATCAAGAAGGTCGAGCTCCTCGAGTATCCCGAACTCGGCATGGAGGCCATCTGGAAGATCGAGGTAGTCGACTTCCCCGCCTTCATCCTCGTGGACGACAAGGGCAACGACTTCTTCAAGACTGTCCTCAAATAGGGAGGCCGTCAGGATTTTTAAGGAAAATGGCCCGGTCCTGCAAGTTCTGCGGACCGGGCTTTTTCATGCTCATTCCTTGGTCTTGAAGGACAATATGTGAACAGTAACCCCGGCGGCAATGGCGGCCAGTAGAACTCGCAGCCACAGCTGGTGGACCAGGATGATACTCAGTGCAATGGTCAGCCACAGGGTCGTGACCGAGACGGCCTTCACCCTCCGGGAGATGCACTTGTGCTCCTGGAAGTCCCTTATGTAAGGCCCCAGCTTAGGATGCGCCATCAGCCAGGCATGCAGCCGCGGCGCCCCCTTCATCCAGCACCACGCCGTCAGCAGCAGGAACGGAGTAGTCGGCAGCACCGGCAGGAACATCCCCGCCACTCCCAGTCCCAGCGACACGGTACCCAATATGATCAGCAGATAATTCATGACTCTAATTCACGCCCCAAAAGTAACAAAAATCATTTGTCCGCCTCTCCCCGGCCATATTATCCATCCTCCTTTCCACAACGGCAGCAAAATTCACGTTTCGGTGCCGTTGCGGCAGCAGCCTTTCCCGTGTACCCTCTCCACAGGCCCTGTACGGCATCTTTCCTCCGTTCCCCCTTTCCACAACGGCAGCAAAACCCGCGATACGGTGCCGTTGTGGCAGCAGCATTTCCCGCGTACCCTTTCCACAGGCCCTGTGCGGCATCTTCCCTCCGCCTCCCTTTTCCACAACGGCAGCAAAACCCACGTTTCGGTGCCGTTGCGGAAACAGCCTTTCCCATGTATCCTCACTACAGGCCCCTGTACGGCATCTTCCATCCGTCACCCCTTTCCACAACGGCAGCAAATCCCATGATTCGGTGCCATTGTGGAAACTATCGTCAGTCTGTTATGGGTCATATTTTGCTAAGCGGCATAAATTAAGAGCATTGTGCCGTTCGTTGGAATTACAGATACAGAGGGACACCTCATAGTCTGTTTTGTTGTGATGGACGTATGTGGCTGTTATATTGGCTTTTATGTGCGTCGTTACAAAACAGACTCGATGGAGAAATTTCCGGATAAATTAATCACCCCGTCCTGTAGCATACTCAGAAGCGGATTCCGAGAAACAGTTTCATTCCTATCTCTTCAGTCTGTAATTGTTAATATTGAGATAAATTGCTGTAATTCATTGAATTATACGTAGTGTTGAAATTACAGACACTGATGGCTTTGTATGTTGATGTGGGAAGCCTGACGTTGCGTATCAGTAGTTAGTAGTTGAGGCCGAACCACCAGAGCGGAAGAATGTTTCCGGAGGAGAACTCGATGCCGTCCTTGACGATGTAGCTTCCATCGGTGGAGGCTGCCGGTAAAATTGCACTTCGCAAGTGCAAATTAGAGATTTCTCCTACGGCCGAGGAAGTAGTAGAGGGCGATGGCGGCGGTGGTGAGGGCCTCGGAGACGGCCATGGCGAGCCAGATGCCGGCGTCGCCGAGCAGGCGGGGCATGATGATGAAGCTCGGGACGATGAAGACGAGGCCGCGCAGGCAGGCGAAGAGCATGGCGGGCTTCATCTTCTCGAGGCTCTGGAGGAGGCCGATGGAGGCTACGTTGGTGACGTAGAAGATGTAGCCGAGGGCGAAGAGGGGAAGGCCGTCGATGGCGATGCGGGCGGCGTTGCCCTCCTGGCCGATGAACAGGCCTACGAGGGGACCGGGCAGGAGTACGAATAGCATCATGCCGACGAACCCGCAGATGACGGCGGTGATTATCGACAGGCGGCTGACGGACAGGACGCGGTCCATCTTGCCGGCTCCGTAGTTGAAGCTGACTATCGGCTGGGCGGACTGGGCCACGGCGTTGCCGAACATGAAGACGAATGGAGTGTAGTAGCAGGCCACACCGAAGGCGCCCACACCGTCGTCTCCGAGGTAGCGCATGAAGACCTGGTTGCCCATGAACATGAGGACGGCGATGGTGGCCTCTCCGAGCAGGGCGGGGGAGCCTATCTTGCACTGGTAGCCGATGTTGCGCATGCTCAGGCGCATGCTCTTGCGGCTCATTTTCAACTTGATCAGACGCACCACCCTGGCCCGCAGCAGCAGATAGCCGATGCCCATGCAGCCGCCCACGACAATGCTGATGCCGGTGGCTATGGCCGCGCCCTTGACGCCCATATCGAGGGGGAAGATGAAGAGCCAGTCGAGCACGGTGTTGATGATGGCCGTTATGACCGAGCACCACATGGCGTACTGAGGCGCTCCGTCCAGGCGGATGATGAAGAGCGATACCGAGAGCCACATCTGGAAGGGCAGGGCCGGGACTATCCACAGCAGGTAGTCCAGTACGAGGGGCATCAGGTGCTCCGAGGAGCCGAGCATCCGGGCCGTGGTCTCGGGGAAGGTCATGATGAGACCTGCGACCAGCGCGGCTATGATGGTCACGAAGAGGATGGCCTGGGTGACATTGAGCCGGGCGGCCTTGACCTTTCCCCTGGCCAGATGTATCGAGGCCACTACGGAACTGCCGGCTCCGGCCATCAGACCGAGACCGGTGAATATCATCCACACGGGCACGCAGATATTGACGGCGGCGATGCCGTCGCTGCCTACTCCGTGACCTATGAAGATGCCGTCGATGGCCGTGACCGCCGACATGCTCACCATCCCCAGCAGAGTAGTAACGAAATACTTACCGAACAGGGACGGGATGTTTACTGTTCCGAAATCAATAGCATCGCGCTGCATAAATCAGATATTTTATCCATTCTGCAGCGCGAAGTTGGGTCAAATATTCCGAATTACCAAATCAGTTGTTGTGCTGGGTAGATCCTATCTTGGTGCTGATGACAAAGCGGTGGGAGAACTTATTGCCGCAGCGGCGGCACTGGAGCACCTCCTTGATGTGGGTATTCTTGTAGTGGTCCGTGTGGAGGGCTTTGCGGCTCATTTCTCTGTTGTTCAGCATCTTCACTTCGTAGGTCGTCCTGTCAGTATAGGATGTGCCGGTCACGCAGCCTTCATCGGTGGTATCGAGGGTGTGCATGCGGCCGCAGGACGGACACCGGTTGTAGAGCAGGAATCCGAAGTATTTGTATGAGGTGTACAGATTGAAGAGCAGCAGCAGTATCAGCAGCCACAGCTTGCCGGTGTCTCCTAAATCGTTGCCGCCTAAGAAAGGACCGAATGCCATGAAAAGCAGGGCTGAGGACACAAATACCATGATGAAGGCGAGCACCTTGAACACGATGTTGGGTATGAACCTTATGTACAGCAGCGGGTAATGTAAGAGCGGCAGCAGTATCAGCAGGTCCAGCAGGACGTACAGGGCTATGGCCAGCAGGACTATGTATATGATGATGTTGATGGCTGTGGAGAGGAACCCGGGCAGATTGGGATGATAGGTCAGATCTATCTTGTCGAAGTCCTCCGGGGTCTTGGCCTTGGTCTTGCCTACAGGCTTCTTGAAGTTGAGGTCCTTGATCAGGGGCAGTCCGATCAGTGTCTCTGTCCAGGGTATGGCCTTGAGGGCAAGGTTGTACTCCTCATCCTTCACGGTGCCCCATTCCCAGCTTTCCAGCACTCCGTCTGAGAATACCGCCCGGATGCCGCTGTGTATCATCTTAGCCTCGGCATCATAGACAGTGTACCGGAAGTCGGCGGTGAGCTGCCCTCCGCTGCTGCGGATGGTCTGGGCGTAGAGAGGCTGTCCGTCTATCTCGGCGAAGGTCTTTCCGGGCTGGAAGATTTCCAGGATCTTCTTCCTGGAGATGTGCATCTCGTTCTTGCCCTTGGACGGGAAGCCGAGAGCTTCGGCAGGATAGAGAGAACCTTCATTAAATATCTCCATAGTCATTCCGTCGTCTGTGCGGACCTCGAAGTGTCCCTCCCCCGTGATGCCGGTCAATGTGACCGGGGTGCCGGCTTTGTACGTGGTGTCTCCGAAATTATCGGAATCGGCAAGATAGTATCTGTCTCCAAGGATGGAGGCCGGTACATATCCTCTGTTGCCGCGGCTGTCCTCAGCCCATAAGGAGATACCTGAGACGGCATAGATCCTGAGCGTGGTGCCGGGGGAGATGACGGCGACCACCTCTCCCTTTGTTACCGTCCGCGGTCGGTCATCTCTACAGTCTCGGTGACCGTGGTCTCCATTACCGGAGTTATGACGGTATCCCCTTTGGGGATTATCAGAAAAAGCGTTACGGCACATACGACAAGAATCATGATGTAGCCGGGGAAGGTGACGTCGATCATGTCGTCACGGTCGATCAGAAAATCGAAGGGTTGTTTCAGGAAGCTCATAGTTGATAAAGTTTAGTTTGTTAGTATAATAACTACAAATTTAAAAAATTGTAACCATTATACCAAGTCGCGGGCTTAGAAAATGTCGCGGAAGCGTATCTGTACGATAATCCTGCGGAACTCACCGCCCCGGACATTGCTTACCTCGGTCCTGTAATGGTAGGAGCATTTGTCCCTGTGGGTACGTAGCTGCTCTACCTCGGTCTCGAGCCATTTCTTCACGCCGGCGGCGCGGATGAATGCAAGCTGCTCATTGTCCCTTATGTCGCTCTCGTCGGTGACGGTCATGCTGGCGAGCTCGTCATAGGCATAATAGGGGGTTTCTCTGAATTCCCCGAGGGAACCGTCATAGGGGATGCGGCCTACAGGGATGGCGTCGGCAGTGCCTGTGATGGTGATGTCGACGGCTGCCGCGTCTTCGAGATATCTGCCCATGTCTCCGGCGAGGGCGGAGCGGATGGCCTCAAGCATGGTCAGGGCTGCGTTGGACTCAGTTACCATGAACTTGCCGGGGCCGAAGTCCTCCTGATAGGAGAAGCCTTCGGAGACGTCGTAGCGGTATCCGAGGAGATAGTTGTAGATCTTGTTGCCGTCGGCATCCACATCGCTCTGGATTTCCGAACTGATGGTTATCTCAGTCTTGTCGGTGATGACATTCTCCTGTCTCTTTTCCTCCATAATCTGCTGAGTCTGCATCTGCAGGGCCTCCATCTCCATGTTTGCGGCCTGAATCATGGCTACGGGTATGAAATCGAGGCTCTCTTCCTCCTCGTCGAACTCCACTTCCTCTATGATGTAGCTGCGCCGGTCGAAGATGTACGTCTTGTCTGTGGTACGGTTGATTACCTCAAGATAGACGAGCTGGAACTCGTCGTTCCCGTCGAGGGTGTAGACAGGATTCTCGAAGAGCAGGTCACCGGTCCTAACCTCGTCGAACTCTTCTTCCGGTACTTCCAGCCTGATGGGGTTGAGTTCCTTGAACTTGATGCCTATTGTATGGTTCCCTGAGTCGTACTGCTCCGCGATGAAGGGATCTTCGAGTTTAATGCTCCTGGAGGCTATGGCAGTGGCGGCCTGGTCGAGGAGCATGGCTCTTTGCCGTGCCGCGTTGTCGTCAGTGACCCTGATCCGGTATTCTTCCATGGACTCTCCGTCCATCTGACGGATCCAGTCCGACATCAGGTTGTCGGCCTCCTCGCTTATCATGGTCATATACAGAGGGGGCAGGTCAGTCATGTCCCAGTAGGATACCCTTTTGTCCGAGATGCAGGTCAGAGTGGTCCTTTCTTCCGTGCTGCTCCTGCGGAATTCTAGGTCTATGACATCCAGGCCCTTTCCGGTCCGGATGCGGTAAACGGCTTTCCTGTTGATAAGATTGTATACAATCACGGAATCTGTCTTGGCGTAGGATATGTATTTACCTTCCGGGTGATAGGAGGCCTGCATGACATTCTCCGGTGTCCTGGATACAGGTGTCCTGTAGTATTTAAGGACATCTACTGTAATAAGTCCGCTTGAGTCGCAACTGACGGCTATCTCCTTGGAATCAGGGGAAAATGTGATGTGGTTGATCTTCCCGGCGAAGTACAGTCTCTTCCGGAGAACAGTTGTCTGAAGATCCCAGATGTCCACCTCATTGCCGTCAGCAGCCGCAATATAGTAGTAGTTGGGGCTGACGGCGATGCTGCTGTACTGTCGTCCTGCGCGGAAAGAGTTTATGGGGGCATATCCCTCTGTCGTGTATGCTGTGATGTCACCTCCGGTGTCGGAAATGAAAAGTTCCCTGGCCTCGGGCGAGTAGTTCATGGCCGTTATTACCTGGCGGCTTTTAAGGTGCGTAAGTATCTCGCCCTTGTTGCGGTTGGAGATGAATGAGATTTTCTTTCCGTTGCCTGAAATTACTGCGATGGAAGCTCCGGTGGGATTGACGACGATGCGGTTTCCTCCGTTGTGGCTGCTCTTGATATTGAACAGCATGTTGTCGAGGTTGTAGGCGCGGCTGAGCATTCCGGCATTGTCACGGTCATCCCTGGCCATTGCGGAAAGAGTTCCGGGTATTATGGCCAGGAATGCGGACAGCAGCAGAAGCGGAATGTTGATATGCATGATTAAAGTTTGCGCTTGATCTCTACGATCTGGTAAGCCTCTATGGTGTCGCCGACCTTGATGTCGTTGTATCCGTCGATGTTCAGACCGCAGTCCAGACCGGCTGCGACTTCCTTGACGTCGTCCTTGAAGCGCTTGAGAGAACCCAGTGTTCCGGTGTAGACCACTATGCCGTCGCGGATGACGCGGACCTTGGAGCTGCGGGTGATCTTGCCCTCCTTGACCATACATCCGGCGATGGTGCCGACCTTGGATATCTTGAAAGTCTCGCGAACCTCGGCGGTGGCGGTGACTTCCTCCTTCTCCTCAGGTGCGAGCATACCCTCGATACCGCTCTTGACTTCGTTGATGGCGTCGTAGATGACGGAGTAGAGGCGGATTTCGATTTCCTCCTTCTCGGCCAGGCGGCGGGCATTGGCCGAAGGCCTTACCTGGAAGCCGATGATGATGGCGTTGGAGGCGGCGGCCAGCAGGACGTCGGACTCGGAGATGGCTCCCACAGCCTTGTGGATTACGTCCACGTGAATCTCTTCGGTGGAGAGCTTGATGAGGGAATCGGAGAGAGCCTCGATGGAGCCGTCCACGTCTCCCTTTACGATGATGTTGAGCTCCTGGAAGTTGCCTATCGCGATGCGGCGGCCGATCTCCTCGAGGGTGATGTGCTTCTGGGTCCTCAGGCCCTGGATGCGGAGCAGCTGCTCGCGCTTGTTGGCCAGGTCCTTGGCCTCGCGCTCGTCCTCCATGACGTTGAATACCTCGCCGGCTGTCGGAGCTCCGTTGAGTCCGAGTACCGATACAGGGGTGGAGGGGTCGGCCTCGTCGACTTTCTGGCCGCGCTCGTTGAACATGGCCTTGACCCTGCCGTAGAAGCTGCCGCTGAGCATGATGTCTCCCACATGGAGAGTGCCGTTCTGCACCAGGACTGTGGCCAGGTAGCCGCGGCCCTTGTCCAGGGAGGACTCGATGACGGTACCCTTGGCGCGGCGCCTGGGGTTGGCCTTGAGCTCGAGGAGATCGGCCTCCAGGAGGACTTTCTCGAGGAGCTTGTCCACGTTGACGCCCTTCTTGGCCGATATCTCCTGGCACTGGTACTTGCCGCCCCAGTCCTCCACGAGGATGTTCATGTTGGCTAGCTGCTCGCGGATACGGTCGGGGTTGGCGCCGGGCTTGTCTATTTTGTTGATGGCAAATATCATGGGCACACCTGCCGCCTGGGCGTGGTTGATGGCCTCCACGGTCTGGGGCATGATGGCGTCGTCGGCGGCTATGATGATGATTACCAGGTCGGTGATCTTGGCACCGCGGGCACGCATGGCGGTGAAGGCCTCGTGACCGGGGGTGTCGAGGAAGGTGATGCGGCGGCCGTCGGGGAGCTTGACGTTGTAGGCTCCGATGTGCTGGGTGATGCCTCCCGCCTCACCGGCGATGACGTTGGACTTGCGGATGTAGTCCAGCAGGGAGGTCTTACCGTGGTCCACATGGCCCATGACGGTGATGATGGGCGGACGCTCTACCAGGTCTGCGGGATCGTCCACCTCCTCCTGTATCTCATCCTCGGCGTCGGCTGTGACGAACTGGACCTCATAACCGAACTCCTCGGCCACGAGCACCAGGGCGTCGGCGTCCAGGCGCTGGTTGATGGATACCATCAGTCCCAGGTTCATGCAGGCCTCGATGACCTTGGTGACGGGGAGATTCATCATGACGGCCAGTTCGTTGACAGTCACGAACTCGGTCATCTTGAGTATCCTGCTCTCCATCTGCTCCATCTCGCGGGCCTCCTCCATCTTCTGGGAGATGAGCTCGCGTTTCTCTCTCTTGTGCTTGGAACTCTTGGTCTTGCCCTTGCCCTCGGTCATGCGGGCGTAAGTCTCCTTGATCTGTTTCTGGATCAGGTCCTCGTCTATCTCGACACGTACGGGTTTGGGTTTCTCCTTATTGCGGTTCTTCTTGCTGCGGGAGGAGTCGGAGTCTTTCTTTCCGCCCTTTTTCTGACCGGAACCTGCGTCGGCCTTGGTGATGTCCACTTTCTCGCCCTTGACTATGCGCTCACGCTTGCGGTGGCCGCTCTTCTCGGAGGGAGAATGTTTTTTCTCGAAGGCAGAGAGGTCTATCTTGCCGCTGATCACAGGACCTGCGAGCTTCTCCACCCTGGTCTCGATGTGCTCCACGGTCTCGCGGTGCGGCTGCTCCGCGGGTGTCTCCTGGGCGGTCTGCCTGGGGGCAGGAGCCGGAGCGGGTTTGGCCGGTGCCGGCTGCTTGGGAGCGGGAGCCGGTTTCTTGTTGAGGTCTATCTTGCCCAGAATTTTGAGTCCGGAATGATCCTGACGGCGGTCTTCCGCGGTCTTTCTGACGGGCTCGGCGGCTTCGGGCTTTACGGCAGGTTCCTCCGGCACGGGAACGGCTTCGGGCTCCTGCTCTACGGGAGCGGGCTGTGCGGCTGCGGCCTCCTGTGCCGTCTCACGGGCCGGTGCTGTCTCCTGGACAGGTTCCTGAACAGGAGCGGCCTCGGCCGGCTTCTCATCTGACTGAGGACTCTCGGCCTTTTTCTCCACATTGGCGGGCTCAGGTGTGGAGGGATGGTCGATGGTCGTAGTCTTGATGATTACCTCGTCTCCGAACTGCTCTTCCTCGGGTTCCGGCCTGGAACTCTCTTTCTTGGTTATTTCCTTGACCTTGATGGCAATTTTCCTGGATTCTTCCTTGATGAGCTGCTCCTTCGCATATTCTTTCCTGACCAGCTCGTATTCTTCCCCGCTTATCTGGGCTCCTGGATTGGACTCCACCTCATAGCCCTTCTTGCTGAGAAATTCCACCAATGTCCCTAATCCGATGTTGAATTCTTTGAGTACTTTGTTGATTCTGATTTTTTCTTGTCCCGCCATATATTATCATCAATTTAGTTAATAACTCGTTTTCTCTATTATTCGAACTCCGCGCGGAGTATCTTCTGAACCTCCTGCACTGTCTCCTCCTCGAGGTCGGCCCTGTGGCATATCTCGTCCACGGGAAGCGCGAGCACGCTCTTGGCAGTGTCGCAGCCGATACCCTTGAGGGCGTCGATGATCCACTGCTCGATCTCGTCATTGAACTCGTCGAGCATCACGTCCTCCTCGTCCTCACCGGCCTCGTTCTCGCGGAAGACGTCTATCTCGTAGCCTGCGAGCTGACCGGCCAGCTTGATGTTGCTTCCGCCCTTGCCGATGGCCAGGGATACTTCGGAAGGACTGAGGTTGACACGTATGTGCTTGGTCTCCTCGTCAATCGACATGGAGGATATCTTCGCGGGGCTCAGTGCCCTCTGGATGAGCAGCTGGGTGTTGGAGGTCCAGTTGATGATGTCGATGTTCTCGTTGCGCAGCTCGCGGACGATGCTGTGGATACGCGAGCCCTTGACACCGACGCATGCTCCTACGGGGTCGATGCGCTCGTCGTAGGACTCCACCGCTACCTTGGCCCTGTCGCCGGGAATCCGGACCACCTTCTTGATGGTGATCAGACCGTCGAAGATCTCGGGCACCTCCTGCTCGAAAAGTCTCTCCAGGAAGGCCGGGGATGTACGCGAGAGGGTGATTACGGGTGTATTGTTCTTCATCTCCACGCTCTCGATGACGGCCTTGACTGTCTCGCCCTTCTTGAAGTAGTCGGAGGGTATCTGTTCGGACTTGGGAAGTACCAGTTCGTTGCCGTCCTCGTCCATTACGAGCACTTCTTTCTTCCATACCTGGTAGACCTCGCCCACGAGAATCTCATGGATCCTGTCCTTGTACTTGTTGTACAGGTTGGCCTTCTCGATGTCGGCGATGCGGCCCTGCAGGTTCTGACGCAGGTTGAGGATGCCCCTGCGGCCGAAGTCGGAGAGCTTGACCTCCTCGGGGAAGTCCTCGCCTACCTCGTATGAGGGGTCGATCTTGTGGACATCCTCCAGGGATATCTGGGTGTTGGGGTCCTCGACCTTCTCCACCACCTCGCGGTTCCTCCATATCTCGAGGTCACCCTTGTCGATATTGATGATGATGTCAAAATTGTCGGCTGAGCCGTACATTTTTTCCAGCTGGGTGCGGAAGATGTTTTCCAGCACGCTCATCATGGTAGGTCTGTCGATGTTCTTCAGTTCCTTGAACTCGGCAAACGTACTGATCAGGTTTACTTCCATGTCGGTTGTTGTATATTTAATTATTATTTGTTTCGTCCTCGTCACCGGCGGTACTGCTGTCGGCATCCCCGGCTGAGCTCACCATCAGGGAGAAATCCTCCTTGTCCCTGTCCAGATGTCCTTCTATCCACCGGCTTAGGGCTACGCAGTCATCTATGCAGGCCGGGCGGCCCGGGGCACGGAAGTATACCTTTATATTATTGGCCTTGTTGACCTTTACGTCTACCAGGGTCAGGTTGTGTTCTTCCATGTAGGGGGCTGCGATCTGTTCTATAGTGCTTTTTTCTATCATGCGGACAAATGTTTTTCGTGAGTTACAGATAAAACGAAAGGGACTTGCCGTCCCTTTCCTCTTCCAAATCCGCACAAAAATAAGGGTTTTGTGTATATAATCCAAAAAAAAGTGCTTTCTTTGCAAAATTATTTTAAAACCGACATCAAAGAACCGTACCATGGAGGTAAGTGCAAAACTCATAGCAGAGCATCTCGGGGGGGAGATAGTCGGCGACCCTGAGGCAAAGGTGTCGTCAGTGGCCCGCATTGAGTCCGGAAAGCCGGGAACCCTGTGTTTCCTGGCCAACCCTAAATATGAGCATTATCTGTATACCTGCAAGGCAAGTATCATCCTCATAAACAAGTCATTTGAGCCCAAGGAGGCCGTCAGCGCCACCCTGGTCAAGGTAGACAACGCATACGAGGCCGTGGCCTCGCTTCTGGACCTGCTGAATGCGCTCAAGTCCGAAAAACGCAGGGGCCGCGCCTGGTCTGCCCATATAGCCTGGTCCGCCAGGCTGGGGAAGGGAGTCTATGTCGGCTCCCACGCCTATGTCGGCAGGAAGACAATCATCGGCAGCGGCACCCAGATCTATCCTCAGGTATATCTGGGAGACGGAGTGACGGTGGGCGAGAACTGCATCATCTATCCCGGCGTCCGCGTGTACAAGGGCTGTAAGATAGGCAACAACTGCATAATCCATGCAAATGCAGTCATAGGCTCGGACGGTTTCGGCTTCGCTCCCACGGCGGACGGGACCTATAAGAAAATCCCCCAGACCGGCATCGTGACCATCGAGGACGACTGCGAGATAGGGGCCAATACCGTCATCGACCGTTCCACCATGGGCACCACCCTCATCGAGAAGGGCGTCAAGCTGGACAACCTTATCCAGGTGGCGCACAATGTGGTGATAGGCTCCAACACCGTCATTGCCGCCCAGGCCGGTATCGCCGGCTCGACCAAGATCGGCCGTTCGTGCATGATCGGAGGCCAGGTGGGCTTCGCCGGACACATCACCATCGCCGACAGGACAATGATAGGGGCGCAGGCCGGACTTATGTCGGACATCAAGGAGGAGGGCAGGACTCTGCTGGGAAGTCCGGCAATGGACCACAAGGACTTCATGAGGGCATACGCCGTCTTCCGCCGCAACGGCAGGAAACAGTAACACAAGATCAAACGCAGACTTATGCAGGACAATCAGAGAACACTCAGAAAAGAATATATATTCGAAGGGAAGGGACTTCATTCCGGTAAAAAGGTAAAAATGACGCTGTGTCCGGCTCCGGAGGGCAGCGGCATCCGTTTTCTCAGGGAGGACCTGGGGCCGGATGCGGTGATAGAGGCAGTGGCGGACTACGTCACCACCACTCAGAGAGGTACCACCCTGGAAAAGGGGGAGATACGTGTCTCCACGGCGGAGCATCTGCTCTCGGCGTTTTCAGGGATGGGCGTGGACAATGCCCTGGTAAGGCTCGACTCCCTGGAGGTGCCTATCCTGGACGGAAGCGCCCTCCCGTATGTCAGGGCCATCGCGGCCGACGGCCTGCAGGAGCAGGACGCCCCCCGCACCTATTATTCCGTTAAGGAGGAGGTGACGGTTGAGGACCCTGCCTCGGGCTCGCGCATCACCATTTCCCCGGCAGAGGATTTTTCCGTGGACCTTACCATAGATTTCAACTCCCATGTCCTCGGAGTGCAGGAGATACACTACGACGGAGCGGTGGACTATGCCTCGGAGGTGGCGCCGTGCCGTACCTTTGTATTTTTCCATGAACTGGAATTTCTGTTCAACAACAACCTCATAAAGGGAGGCGACCTCGAAAACGCTCTCGTAATAGTCGAGAAACCCGTATCCGGGGAGGCTCTTTCCCGCATGGCCGCACTTTTCAACGTCGAGAAAGTGGGAGTGCTGCCCGACGGTTATCTGGACAATGTCCGCCTCCATTTTCCCAACGAGTGCGCCCGGCACAAGCTCCTGGACCTGATAGGGGATTTCTCCTTGATAGGTACCCGTATACGGGGCAGGGTGACGGCGCGCAAGTCCGGCCACAGGATCAATACGGATATGGCACGGATTGTGAGAGAGATGATAAAGAATAATAAATAAATAGAACAAGTATGCAATTCTCAACGGTACACCCCAACGCCAAGATTGCCGCGAACGTGGACATCAGTCCCTACTGCTACATCGCGGAGCATGTGGAGATAGGAGAGGGATGCGTTATAGGTCCCCACGCCACGATTCTGGATTATGTGAAAATAGGTAAAAACTGCAGGATATTTCCCGGAGCCGTGGTAGGAGCCATTCCCCAGGATATGAAGTTCGCCGGCGAGGTGAGCTGGGTGGAGATAGGCGACAATACCGTCATCCGCGAGTGCGCCACCGTCAACCGCGGTACGGCCGCCAGCGGCAAGCTTCTTACCAAGATCGGCGACAACTGCCTCATCATGTCCTACGCCCATGTAGCCCATGACTGCCATCTGGGCAATCACGTGATCCAGACCAGTTATGTGGGACTGGCCGGAGAGACTGACGTGGACGACTGGGCCATCATCGGAGGCGGCTCCCTGGCCCATCAGTTCTGCCACATCGGAGTACATGCCATGATTCAGGGCGGCTCCCGCATCACCAAGGACGTGCCTCCGTACGCCCTGGCCGGACGTCATCCCCTGTCCTTCTGCGGACTCAACAACGTGGGTCTGCGCCGCCGCGGCTTCTCCAACGAGCAGATAGACCGTATCCGCGAGATATACCGCATCATCTACAACAGCGGACTCAACCGCAGCGACGCCTGCCTGGAAGTAGAGCGCGAGGTACCTCCCTGCATTGAGAGGGACAACATCCTCAACTTCATCCGCGCCTCCAAGAGAGGTATCATCAAGTTCACCGACCTGTCGGTAGATGAGTAGCCGGCCGGACTGCGCCGTGGTGTCCACGGCCTATTTCCCTCCGGTGGAGTATTTCATGGCGGCCGCCGCTGCCGGGAGACTCCTGATAGAGGCACATGACTCATACGTCAAGCAGACTTACAGGAACCGTTGCAGGATCTATGCCTGCGACGGTGTCTTGTCTCTGACCGTACCCGTATCGCTGCCTTCCGGTTCGAGGGGGACAGGCGAAGCTCTCATAGACTATTCCAAACCCTGGCTGCAGCAGCACGAGAGGGCGCTGATCTCCGCTTACCGCACCTCCGCTTTCTTCGAGTACTACCAGGATGACATATTCCCTGTCCTGGATGCCCGTCCGTCCCGGCTGGCGGAACTCAACCTCAGCCTCATCACCCGCCTCATGACTCTTCTCGGGATACGCTGTGAGATAGCCCTCACATCGGAGTACATCCCTTCCTATCCTGCGGGATATCTGGACCTACGGGATGCCGTTCATCCTAAAAAAGCGGTTCCCGAGATGTTCAGGAACCGCTTCAGACCATATTACCAGGTATTTTCGGATAAATTCGGCTTCATTCCCGGACTGAGTGTCCTCGACCTGCTATTCAACGAGGGTCCGGATGCCGTGTCATACCTTCTTTAGAATCTCCAGCCGAGAGTCAGAAGTATTTTCCAGTTGTTGCTGCTCTCTTTCACCACAGGAGCCGGCATACCTTCGGCATAGCTGTCATATAGGGCGAATGAGTTGGCAAGTCTGTTGCACAGGACCTGGCAGGCCGCATCGATGAAGAAGCCTCCGGCTGTCCTGAAGCCAAGTCCGGCGGATGCATAGTGGCGGGTGTTGTCGAAGTTTTTCTCCGACGAGCTGTACCAGTCATATCCCAGGCGGACAGCAACCTGCTTGTGGGGCCATGCTTCCAGACCGGCGCGGACATTGTTGACAGCCTGGTAGTAAGCGGACATATAGTCGTTCTCGGCGGCGAAAGTACTGCGGTCACCGCTGGTAGAGCTCATGGTGATGCTGCTGTAGTCCGTCCGTTCGTAGTCAACACCCAGAGCCAGGAAGCTGCCGACGGTGTATCCTATACCCAGATTCCATTTGAAGGGAGATGTGATCCTGTATGAGTAGGTGCCGACCGGGGAACTGACCGAAGCGGTACCGAAAGGTCCTGTATTGCCTTTCACTGTCTCCTGCCAGCTCTCGTTGAGGAACATCCAGTCAGGTGTGGAGATGGAGCCGCCGACAGTCAGGCCCGCGACAGGCCTGACGATGAATCCTGCGGATACATCCACGCCCATGCCCGATGTGGTCATCTGATATTCACGGGTGAAGTTCTTGAATCCGGAGCCTCCGTCACCGCTGAAGTCCATGGGATTGACGGCCTGCTCGGTAATGGATGTGTAGTCGTTCAGCCAGATGCTCTGCAGGGTTACGCTGACTCCGAAGAAGAATATGTTGTCCACATTTCCGGAAGCGTTGAACACGATATCCTGGATGTAGCCTGTCTTCATCCTGCGGAAACTCTGGTTCAGGCTGCCGGGGATGTAGATGCTGCCGTCTCCGTCTATGTTCTCCGTTGCTCCCAGGAAAAATGTCGGGTCGACGGCCAGTGTGTCCATAAGGCCCGCGTTCCAGGCCAGAACCTGGGTCCAGGATGCGTTGGAGTTGTAGAAGGGATATTCGTCATAGTCATCGTACATGTCCATGTCGTAGCCGAAGACGCCCTGAGGTACAGACGCGGCCAGGGAACCCAGATATGAGGAACCGTTCTGTGTTCCTGATCCGGAGCTGCTGAATGCGAAATTGTTGGTCTGGTTGGCGGTGATGGCCAGGTTGAAATTGAGCAGGCCTCTGGTCCGTCCGGTCTCGAATGCTCCGACCCAGCCTACGTTGGACAGGGCAAAACGGGTCCTGCTGTCTTTGGAGGTGTTTCCAAGGAATGTGGTGGATGCTGAGGCTGAATAGACTGAGGGTGTAAGGGTGAACTCAGTGTACCGGTACACTCCCGAGGCCGCGGGGTTGTATGAAAGGGCTCCCAGGTCACCGCCGAGTGCGGTCATTGCATTTCCCATGGCAAGACTCCGTGCGGTACCGTCATAGTACTGGCTCGAAAGCTGCAGGGCGTTGAAGGTGTACTGAGGCGTAAGCTGTGCGTAGGCCTGCATGACACCGAGCGAGAGAACTGATGTGAGTAATATTTTCTTAAGCATGTCTTGAAGTCAAATGTAAATATCCAGTTGTCTGCTATCTGCGTCCTCCGCCACCGCCGCGGACACTTCCGCCACCTCCGTAGGAGCGTCCTCCGCTCATGGACGAGCGGGAGTAGCTTCCGGTGCTGTAGGATGAGCGCGAGGAACTGTTGTAGCTGCGGTTGAATGAGGAGCGGGAGGAGTTGACTGCCGTGCTCCGGTTGTAACCTGCGGTGTTCCTGCCGGTGTTGAAGGATGACCTGCTGTAGGACTGACTGCGGCTCTCGAAGGGGCTGCGGAATCCTTCAGCCGAGACGCCGGACGGTCTGCGGTAGGACGTGTTGCCTGCTGCCGCCGGTCTGCGGAAAGTACCTCCGTTGCTGTAGGCCGTCCTGCCTCCTGCAGCGGTCTGCCTTGAGGGGGATGCGGTTGCGGACAGACTTCCGCGGCTGACATATCTCTCACCCAGATTGACGCTGTTGCCGGATGCATGGAACCGTCCGGCGGCTGTCCTGCCTCCGCCCATGGGGGTGGATACGGTGGAGTTTGCCGAGGATGACCGCGAGGCCGTCCTGCCCCTGACGGCGGACATTGCCGGGGCTGCGCTCTGAGTCCTGCCGCCGGAGCGCAGGGAGGTGCCTTTGCCCATTGCCATTGTCCTGCCTCCTGTCACCCCGCTGCCTGTGCGGACTCCGACATTGCGCTTTCCGTAATATGCGTATGCGGGATAGAAGGATGCGACGGGATAGCCCCAGTACCAGGGATCATACCATCCCGGGCCGTACCATCCGGCATACCATCCTCCCCACGGGCCGTACCAGGGATCCCAGGCGAAGCCGAAGCCCCAGCTCCATCCGCAGTACCAGGGATCGTACCAGCCCCAGCCGTACCAGGGAGAATGCCATCCCCATCTGTACCAGGAGGGACCGAATACATTCCAGTACCTCCAGTCCCAGTAGGAGTAATAGCCGCGGTAGCCGTATCCGGGGTACCAGTCGTCGAAGTTGAAGTTGAGATTTACCTCATTGATGGAATCCAGCGGGCGGTCAAACATGATGGTGTACTGTGTCTCCGGGACGTAGGGAATATCCACCGTTCCGGCGGCTCCGCTTATCAGTATCGTGTCGGAAAAGCGGGCGGCCTCCTGGCGGGTACGCTCTATGAGTCCGCGTACCTGTGCCGCGTCGGCCTCATTCTCGGCGCGGACGTCTTTGGAAGGCCTGTAATATATGCCGTCTTCAAATGCGGAAGATGCATAGTAAGAGGATGTTCCGCAGGAGGTCAACAGGACCGCGGAACAGATCGAAAGCAAAATCAAACTTTTTTTCATACCTAACCTCCTTTTTAGTCAATAATTACTACTTTTGCAACACAAATTAACAAAAATCATTCCATATAAACAAGACATAATGGCAAAAGAGGTTACTAGCAAAGAAGAGAATTATTCCCAGTGGTACAATAACCTGGTAGTCAAGGCGGATCTCGCCGAGAACTCAGCCGTCCGCGGCTGCATGGTCATCAAGCCCTACGGCTATGCCATCTGGGAGAAGATGCATGAGCAACTTGACAGGATGTTCAAGGCCACAGGCCATCAGAACGCATATTTCCCCCTTTTCATACCTAAATCGTTCCTCAGCCGTGAGGCCGAGCATGTAGAGGGTTTCGCCAAGGAGTGCGCAGTGGTGACGCACCACCGCCTCATGGCCAATCCTGACGGTCCCGGAGTAGTAGTAGACCCGGACGCAAGACTGGAGGAGGAACTCATCGTGCGTCCCACATCGGAGACCATTATCTGGAACAGCTATAAGAACTGGATCAAGTCCTACCGCGACCTGCCCATCCTGGTCAACCAGTGGGCCAACGTAGTGCGCTGGGAGATGCGTACCCGTCTCTTCCTGCGTACCGCCGAGTTCCTCTGGCAGGAGGGACACACAGCCCACGCTACGGCTCAGGAGGCGATGGAGGAGGCCGAGAGGATGGTCCATGTCTATGCCGATTTCGCCCGCAATTACATGGCCATGCCGGTAGTGGTGGGTCACAAGTCAGAGCACGAGAGATTTGCCGGAGCCCTGGATACACTCACCATAGAGGCGATGATGCAGGACGGCAAGGCCCTGCAGGCCGGTACATCCCACTTCCTCGGACAGAACTTCGCCAAGGCTTTCGACGTGAAGTTCGCCGACAAGGACGGCAAGCTCGACTACGTGTGGGCTACCTCATGGGGTGTGTCCACCCGTTTGATGGGAGCCCTCATCATGGCGCACGGCGACAACAACGGACTCGTCCTGCCCCCGGCCATCGCCCCGATACAGGTAGTGTTCGTACCTATATATAAAGGTCAGGAGGAACTCGACCGCATGGTGGCATATATGAAGGAAATCGCCGCCGAACTTGGAAAGGCCGGCATTTCCACCAAGATAGACGACCGGGACAATGTCCGCTCCGGCTTCAAGTTCGCCGAGTGGGAGCTCAAGGGAGTGCCCGTGAGGGTAGTGATCGGTCCCCGCGACCTCGAGAGGGGCGAGGTGGAGATCTGCCGCAGGGATACTCTGGAGAAGTCAGCCGCATCCCGTGAGGGTCTTGCCGGGCATATCAAGGGCCTGCTGGACGACATTCAGTCCAATATCTACAACAAGGCCCTCGCCTTCCGCGAGTCCAAAACCATCAAGGTGGACACCTGGGACGAGTTCAAGGAGCGCATAGAGGAAGGCGGCTTCCTGCTCTGCCACTGGGACGGCACTCCCGAGACCGAGATGAGGATTCAGGAGGAGACCAAGGCGACCATCCGGTGCATCCCCGTAGACAGCTGTGTGTGCGAGGAGCCCGGCAAATGCGTGTATTCCGGCCGTCCTTCGCAGAGAAGGGTGATATTTGCAAGATCATATTAAAAGATACAGGACAAGGCGATGAACAATGACGGTGACAACCCCCGGGCGAGGATAATCAATCTGCTTAATGTCAAGTCCGTACTCAAGTCACGGATATTTGACCAGTGCCTGGAGGTGTTCAGCACTCTTAAGGATGTGCTGGGCGAGATGAGCAATGACTTGAATGAACTTCTTGAGAACCAGGGCGCAAGACGTGTGCGCCTGGAGTATCGGGACAGGGGCAAGTTCGAGGCTGAGCTCAAGTTCGCCGACGACGTGCTGATATTCAGCCTTCATACCGATGTGTTCCAGTTCGACAGGGATCATCCCGTGTGGAAGAATCCCTACGTCAGGAACAATCCTTACAACGGTTACTGCGGAGTGATCAGCGTATATAACTTCCTCTACGATTCGATGAAGTACAACCGCAACGATGACATGGGCTATCTGGTGGCCCGGATGTTCGTCAACAAGGACAAGGCTTTCTTCGTAGAGGGCAAGCGTCAGAAGAGGCAGATTACCGACCTTTTCGGCAAGAGTACGCTCACCCGCGATGACCTGGTGGCCTTCGTAGAGTCGGCCATCCTCTATTCCCTGTCCTTCGACCTGCTGGTGCCTCCGTATGATATGGTGAAGGAAGCTACTGTAGGGGAGATGAACACCAAGATAGAATCTTCCAGGATGAAGACAGGCAAGCGCCTGGGATTCAAGTATAATTCTGATGATGTATTAAATACTGACGAGCATGAATAAAATGTTTCCGCTCCTGTGCCTTCTGGTGCCGGGGCTGCTGTCAGTCACGGGCGCAGAGGCCTCTGACAGAAAGAAAAAAAATGAGATAAACTATAAGGAAATGGCGGTAGTGGAGGTGGATACCTCCGCTCTGGATCCGGCTCAGAAAGTGTGTCTGGACATAGTGTCGTCCATAGACGAGGCTGCCGTGGATACAGCATCGAAGGAGGAACCCAAGTACTGGACCAACGGAGTGCTGACGCAGATCGGTTTCTCACAGGTGTCCCTTACCAACTGGGCTGAGGGAGGTTCTGCCAACGTGTCTCTCAACGGTCTGATCGATGCCAATGCCAATTATGCCAAGGACAAGATGATATTCGAGAACCGTCTGAAGATATCCTACGGCTTCGTGCAGTCTTTCGACAAGGGCACGCCTCTCAATCAGCAGTTCAGCAAGAGCGATGACCGTATCCAGCTGGACAGCAAGTGGGGATGGATGCTGCTCGACAAGCTGTATTTCTCCGCCCTGCTGAATTTCAGGACCCAGCTGTCTCCTACATACGAGTATGTTACCGACGATGCCGGCACAGTTACCCGCAATACCCAGTCCAATTTCATGGCTCCCGGTTACCTCTCTCTCGGTGTCGGTGTCAACTACCGGCCGTTTAATTTCCTGTCGTTCAACATATCGCCGGCGACGGGCAATCTGGTAGTGGTCACCGATGAACTTCTTCGCGAGACTTACGGCAATGAGCCGGACCAGGCGGTGAGGGCTGAGTTCGGTGCCCAGTTCAAGATGGATATCAATTATACCTACAAGATATTCAAGATCAGTTCCGCGCTGACTCTCTTCTCCAACTACCTCTCGCATCCCGAGAATATACAGGTCTACTGGGATGTGGATGCCTCGCTGGCCCTGACCAAGGTGCTGACGCTCACTGCCCGTACCAATCTCATATACGACAAGAACATCATGATAGCCGATGAGTTCGGAGTGACTGCTCCCAGGGTGCAGTTCAAGGAGATAGTGAGCCTGGGCCTGACCTGGACCATCGGTCAGTATATCAAGCCGGAATGACGACGGAACAGATTTTTGACCGGGAACTGCTCTCTCTCTCGGGAGGGAGTGTCGGCGAGCACCGCTATCTTCTGGGGGTAAGCGGCGGCATAGACTCGATGTGCATGGCCTCGCTTTTCCTGCATTCGGAGCTGCATCCGGTTTTCGCCGTGGCCCATGTGAATTTTTCCCTCAGGGGAGAGGAAAGCGACGGAGACATGGACTCGGTCGTGGAGTGGGGGCGTGCCAACGGGATACAGGTCTTTACCCGTACCTTTGACACCCATGCCTATTCTGCCGAGAACTCCATATCCACCCAGATGGCCGCCAGGGAACTGCGCTACGGTTTTTTCTCGGAACTCATGGATTCCGAAGGATTTGACCTTCTGGCCATAGCCCATAACCTGGACGACAGCATAGAGACGATTTTCCTCAACATAGCCCGCGGTACCGGTCTGAAGGGACTCTCCGGCATACCGGTGCGCAACGGCCGCATAATCCGTCCTCTTATGGGTGTCTCCAGGGCCCGGATACGGGAGTATGTCGAATCCAACGGTGTATCCTACCGGGACGACAGGACCAACTTCGAGTCCCACTATGCCCGCAACAGGGTTCGGAACATCATTTTTCCTGAGTTTCGCAAGATCAATCCCTCTTTTCTCAACACTGTCCGCCGCGATGCCGAGTACTTCCGGGAGGCCTCGGATATCATCGACGGGGTCTATGCAGGAGTCAGCTCCAGGGTGTGCAGTACTTCCGGGGACGGGGTGCTTACCATAGGCATCCAGGCCCTGCTGCAGGAGGGACACTGCGGATACTGGCTGAACATGATGCTCCGGGAATACGGTTTCAACAGCGGTCAGGTCTCCGATATGGAGCGTTGCATGACATCGGGGCAGAGCGGCAGGGTATTCCGTTCGGGTACCCATGAACTGGTCTTCGGAGCGGACAGGATGAGGGTCTATCCCCTGACGCAGGAGGAGGAGACTGAGTTCAGTATAGACAGGCCCGGAGTGTACAATTTCAAGGGAATGAGGTTCCGCCTCGATTTCTTCCCCCGTCCGGCGGCCTTCAACCCTGTCTCCGACGGTTCTGTGCTCTATTTTGCGGCGGATCGCCTGCGTATGCCCCTGACCTGCCGCGGATGGAGGCCGGCGGACCGTTTCCGTCCCTTCGGCATGCAGAGAGGCTCCAAGAAACTCAGTGATTTCTTCACTGACCTGAAGCTGGACCGTATGCAGAAGCTCTCCCAGCCGGTGCTGACCGATGCGGCCGGACAGATCGTATGTCTGCCTGGTCTGCGGATTGACGACCGTTTCAAGATAAAAACCCCGACAACCGTAGTCGCCGGGGTCTCCATTGTCCGTTAAGTCTGTTTTCTATTCGAAGCAGTAGATGTAGGGAACTCTTGCGTAGATTCCTTTCTCGGCCCTGACTGACTGGAAGAGGTTCTCCATCAGCTGCTCGGGGTCGGAGAATGTCTCTACTGCCGCACTGGCCGTGCCCAGGCCTTCCATCAGCTTGTCCAGGCTGGTGCGTACTTTCGGCCAGCTCTCTATCCTGTAGCTGTCCAGACCTGCCGATACGGCGGCGTAGTCCAGGGCTTCCTTAAGACCGCCGATCTCATTGACCAGATTGATGTCAAGAGCCTCGCTGCCGCACCATACACGGCCCTGGGCGATCTCATCCACTCTTTCGGGAGTCATGCCGCGGCCCTCGGCCACGATGTTGATGAAGTGGTCGTAGATCATCTCCACCTGTTCCTGATATGCCGCTACCTCCTGGCGGTTCAGCTTCCGGGTCATCGAGCCCATGTCGGCGTGGCTGTGGGAGCGGACGGTCACGGGGTTGACGTGCGCAATGTCCTTGAAGGTCTTTTCGAGGGAGGGCAGCATGCTGAATACTCCGATGCTGCCGGTGAGGGTGGTGCTGTTGGAGTAGATCTTGTCGGCTCCGGCCGAGATCCAGTAACCGCCCGAGGCCGCCATCGTACCGTAGGATACGATCAGGGGCTTCTCCTGCTGGAGCAGCTCCAGCTCGGTGCGGATGATCTCCGCGGGCTGTACCGAGCCGCCGGGGGAGTTGACCCTGAGTACCACTGCCTTGACCGAGCTGTCGGCGCGGAGGTCGCGGATGATGGGCTGGAATGTCTCCTCGGTGATGCCGTCGCTGCCGTTGGGATTGATCTGACCGTCGGCATAGATGATGGCTATCTTGTCCTTGGCCTTGTAGTTGGTCTTGATGCGGGCCTTGATGTATTTGTCCAGAGTGATCATCTTCACGTCCTTGAGCTTCTCGGCTCCGGCGAGGGTACGGAGATTCTCCTCCATGCCGTTGACCGTGCAGAGCTCGTCCACCAGGCCGGCGTCCACCATGTCCTGGGCGGTGTTGAGCTCCAGGTTGTTGACCATGCGGTCCAGGTCGGTGAGGGAAATCTCACGGGACTCGCAGATGCTGCCTGCGGCGGCCTTCCAGAGGGCGTCCACCATAGCCTGGTTCTGTTCCCGGTTGGCCTCGCTGATGTCGCTGGCGATGAACTGCTCGCCGGCTGATTTGTACTTGCCGTGGCGGATCAGCTGCATCTCCACGCCGAAGCGGTCCAGAATGTCCTTGAGGAATATGATGGTGGTGGCCACGCCGAGGATGTTGTTCGAGGCGAACTCATCGGCGTAGATCTTGTCGGCTACGGATGCAAGGTAGTAGCCGCCGAAGGAGAAGTTGTCCCCGTAGGCTATCACGGGCTTGCCGGAGGCGCGGAATCTCTCTAGGGCTCCGCGCAGCTCCTCCATGTAGGAAATGCCGCTGGAGTAGCCGCAGTCGGTCAGGTAGATGAACTTGATGGCGGGGTCGGTGGCCGCATAGTCGATGGCCCTTACGGCGTCGAGGATGCCGATGCTGGACGCTCCGGTGGAGACAGGCAGCACGGAACTCAGGTCCAGAGGATCCGAGACAGTCTGCTCTCCGATAGTGGAGGACAGCTCGATGCGGAGTATGGACGAGGGAGCCACTGTGACGGTCTCCTCAGTCGGCATCAGCGCACCTATCATGCCTACAGCCAGGAGAAAGAGCAGCCCGAGGGCAATAAAACAGCCCAGGAGGGCCGCAAGAAGATTTTTCAGAAATTTCATTTTGAGTTAAATTTAAATTATCCAAAACAAATATAGTGAAAATGCTTTATCTTCGCCATTATTTTTGAAATTTCACACTGCACTGACGGATATAACACTTTATTAAAACAGTGTTGAAATGAAGAAGATAATGGTTATTGCGGCACTTCTGTGCGGTGCTGCTGTCTGTGCCTATGCACAGCAATCGGACGGTACTCTCTCCGGAGCAGTGTACACAGTCAGTCTTGACGGGGAGAGGGAGCCGGTGGCTTTTGCTACGGTCTATTGGCTCGGCTCGGATGTGTATGCCGATTGCGATGAAAACGGGAATTTCAGTATAAAAAGGGATGCGGAGCGGGATGCAGTATTGGTGGCGGCGGCACTCGGCTATATCCGGGATACTGTAGCGGTGGAGCCGGGGAGGACTTTTCTAGAAATACTCCTCCGCAGCGACAATCAGCTGGATGAGGCTGTTGTCACGGCCCGCGGAGAAGCCAACTATCTGTCCCGCTTGTCCAATGTCAAGACCGAGGTCATATCATCGGCGGGACTGAACAAGATGGCCTGCTGCAACCTGGCTGAGAGCTTCGAGAACTCGGCCGCCGTGTCGGTGGGCTACTCGGATGCCGTGACCGGTGCCAGGCAGATCCGTCTGCTCGGCCTCTCCGGCATCTATACGGCCATGCTGGACGAGAACCGTCCGGTGATGCGCGGCCTGGCCGCCCCTTTCGGGCTCTCCTATATCCCCGGACAGTGGCTGGAGAGCATCCAGATAGCCAAGGGCCCCTCGTCGGTCATCAACGGGGTGGAGGCCATATCCGGTCAGATCAATGTCGAGCACCGCAAGCCCACGGATGAAAAGCCCCTCTTTCTAAACGCCTTCATCAACAGCATGCTGATGGCCGAACTGAATGCCGCGTCCTCTCTCCAGATAGGCAACAGATGGTCTACGGTCCTGATGGCCCACGCTTCCCGTTCGTTTATGGCCCATGATATGAACGGGGACGGCTTCAGGGACGAGCCTGAGATGACCCACCTGAACTTCGCCAACCGCTGGCTCTATTATGACCAGAGCGGAGTGCAGGTGCGTTTCGGAGTCAAGGCTCTGTACGACAGCCGTCTCGGAGGTCAGATGACTTTCAGGCGGGAGCATGTGGACTCTCTGCGGACCATGAGCGTGCCCTGGGGTACGTATATCACGAACCAGGGAGTGAACGGCTACCTCAAGGTGGGAATCCCTCTGAATGAGGACAATTCCCACAACATCGCAGTAGTCGCCGACTACACCTGGCATCAGCTGGACTCGTATTTCGGCCTCAAGAGTTTCTTCGGAAGGCAGAACTCCGGCTTCCTCAATCTCATGTACCAGGGCATACCGAATGACTCCCATCGCTTCACATTCGGTCTCAGGAACTTCTTCGACGGCTATGTCCAGACACTGCATGACGGGTATGCGGACCCTCTGTCGGCTTTCCGTCGGGCAGTATTCGCGGACTATGACCTCTCGCGCAATGAAAATTCCCTGGGAATATACGGAGAATACACCTATACCCTGGGAGAGAAGTTCTCGGCAGTGGCAGACCTGAGCCTCGACTGGAACAGTCTCTACGGTCTCTTTCTCTCGCCCCGGGTCAATCTGAAATGGTCACCTGCGGACTGGCTCGTCATCCGGGCTTCGGGAGGCCGCGGCACCCGTTCGCCCAATGTGGTGGTGGACAACCTCGGCATGATGTCCACCGGACGCCGTCTGGACATAGCCACGGACCTGAGCATGGAGTCCGCCTGGACCTACGGCGGCAATATCACCTTCTACATCCCGATAGGCTTCGAGGACAACTCCTATCTCAGTTTTGATTACTTCCGCAGTGATTTTACTTCCCAAATTATCGTGGACCAGGAATATGACTGGAGTGCGGTAAGCATCTACAGTCTGGACGGCCCGTCGTACACCAACACCTGGCAGGCGGATTTCTCCGTAGAGCCTTTCGAGCGCTTCACCGTTCTGGCTACTTTCCGTTATTCAGATTCCAGGGT
This sequence comes from uncultured Alistipes sp., assembly GCA_900550465.1. Taxonomy (GTDB): domain Bacteria; phylum Bacteroidota; class Bacteroidia; order Bacteroidales; family UBA932; genus Coprenecus. The sequence goes on along the minus strand of URSC01000011.1, from coordinate 10,383 downwards.
ATGGCTGAAGGACCGGGGTCTGGTGGAAAGGCCGCTGGTCAGCCGCTATAAGGGCGTGCTGAACCTCCAGTATGCGACCCGGATGAATATCTGGACCTTCGATTTTACGGCCCAGATCAACGGTCCTGCCCGTCTGCCGGACTTTGCCGTTAGGCCGGGGGAGAGCGGCATGAGCCCTGTGTACCCGGTGCTCTTCGCTCAGATTACCCGCAAGTTCAAGGGGGTGGACCTATATGTCGGAGTCGAGAATATCACCAACTACCGCCAGAAGCATCCTGTAATCAGTGCGGAGGATCCCTGGTCCCCTGATTTCAACGCTTCGGTGATATGGGGACCCCTGACCGGGGTAACTGCTTATGCTGGAGTGAGATTTACCCTTTGGAAATAGATTTTGCCAAATTTATAAATTTTAAAAAATATGAAAACGTTTAAATTTTTTATGAAAACGGCCGTTGCCGTATTGATGTTGTCATTTTTTGCCGTAACTTCGTACGCCCAGAAAAAGAAGGCTCCGCTGCAGGAAGTCGTCTTCTCTGTCAACCTTCACTGTGAGAACTGTGTTAAGAAAGTTCAGGAGAACATCCCTTTTGAGAAGGGTGTCAAGGACCTGAAGATATCCCTTGACGACAAAACCGTGTGGGTGAAGTATGACCCGGGAAAGACTACCAGGGAGAAACTGGCGGCCGCCATCGAGAAACTCGGCTACGAGGTCCTGGGTGAGGTTAAGCAGGAATAACACACTCATTATAGATTATGTACAAAATACTTAGGAAGAAATTTCTGACGCCGGCGATCTGTCTCATGGACGTCCTGGCGCCCCGGGTGGCTCAGTCAGCCCAGCCGGGCCAGTTTCTGATAGTCAGGGCAGGGGAGAAGAATGAGCGCATCCCCCTGACTATCTGTGATTACAACCGCGAGGAAGGCAGCGTGACCATCGTCACCCAGCTCGTAGGAGCCTCAACCCGCATCATCTGCAGCTATGAGGCCGGAGAGTCCTTCGCGGATGTGGTCGGGCCGCTCGGTCAGCCTTCCGAGTTTATACATCTGAGCCCTGAGGAGCTCTCGCGCAGCCGTTATCTCTTCATAGCGGGAGGCTTGGGAACTGCCCCCGTATATCCCCAGGTGAAGTACCTGCATCAGGCCGGGGCAAAGGTGGACGTGATAATCGGTGCCCGCAACAAGGACCTGGTAATCCTCGAAGAGGAGATGCGGGCCGTCTGCGACCACCTTTATATATGCACTGACGACGGCTCGTACGGCGAGAAGGGCTTGGTGACCGACATCATGGGCCGTCTGCTGGACTCCGGCGAGAAATACGACCAGGCGGTGGCCATCGGCCCCATGGTCATGATGAAGTTCGTCACCCTCAAGGGCCGTCAGTACGGCATCCCTCTTATCGTCAGCCTCAATACCCTGATGGTGGACGGTACCGGCATGTGCGGTGCCTGCCGCGTGACCATCGCCGGCAAGACCCGTTTCGCCTGTGTGGACGGACCGGAGTTCAATGCCTACGACGTGGACTTCGAGGAGGCCATGCGCCGTCAGGGCATGTACCGCGACATAGAGAAGGAGAAGGACCACCAGTGTCATATAGGACTGCATCAATAACAACATCAGGAGATATAACAATGGCTAACAAGATACCCAGAGTCCCTGTACGCGAGCAGGATCCCGCAGTCAGGGCCCGTAATTTCGAGGAAGTATGCTACGGATACAACGAGCAGGAGGCCGTCCTCGAGGCCTCGCGCTGTCTCAACTGCAAGAAGCCCCGCTGTGTGGAGGCCTGCCCGGTTTCCATCCAGATACCCGCATTTATATCAAAGGTAGCGGCCGGAGATATCAGGGAGGCTGCCCGCATCATCTCTCAGGACAGTTCCCTGCCCGCAGTCTGCGGCCGTGTCTGCCCCCAGGAGACCCAGTGCGAGGGCTCCTGCATCCTCGGAGTCAAGGGCGAGCCGGTGGCCATCGGCAAGCTCGAGCGTTTCGTGGCCGACTGGAGCCGTCAGAACGGAGTCCGCTTCGCTGACAAGGCTCCCGCCAACGGCATCAAGGTCGCAGTGGTAGGCGGCGGGCCTGCCGGTCTGGCCTGTGCCTCTGACCTGGCCCGCTGGGGTTATGACGTCACCGTCTTCGAGGTGCTGCACAAGGCCGGAGGCGTGCTGCAGTACGGCATCCCCGAGTTCCGTCTGCCCAAGCAGGAGGTAGTGGAGTACGAGGTGGAGAATGTGCGCCGCCTCGGAGTGAAAATAGAGACCGACGTGGTGGTGGGAAGGACCGTCACGGTGGATGACCTCTTCGAAAAGGAGGGCTTCAAGGCAGTCTTCATAGGCTCGGGAGCCGGTCTGCCCAAGTTCATGGGTATCCCCGGAGAGAATCTCAACGGAGTGTTCTCCGCCAACGAGTTCCTCACCCGCAACAACCTCATGCACGGTTACGACCCCACCTACGACACCCCCGTATTCTCCGGCCGCAGGTCGGTGATAGTCGGAGGCGGCAATGTGGCAATGGACGCCGCCCGTACCGCCCTGCGCCTTGGCTCTGAGGTGACTGTGGTCTACCGCCGCACCGAGAAGGAGCTGCCCGCCAGGGTGGAGGAGGTGCACCACGCCAAGGAGGAGGGCATAGAGTTCCGTCTCCTGACCAACCCCGTGGAGATCCTGGGCGACGAGAAAGGCTGGGTGCGCGGTATCCGCTGCATCCGCATGGAGCTCGGCGAGCCCGACGAGTCGGGACGCCGCTCTCCCGTGCCGGTGCCCGGCTCCGAGTTCGAGATTGAGACGGACACCGTCATCATGTCCCTCGGAACCTCCCCGAACCCGATGATAGCCCGCTCTACCCCCGGACTGGAGACCAACCGCCGGGGCTGCCTCATTGCCGATGAGGACGGAGCCACCACCCGCCCGATGGTGTTTGCGGGAGGCGATGCCGTAACGGGCGCTGCGACTGTGATTCTGGCGATGGGCGCCGGCCGCCGGGCTGCCGCCGCCATCCATAAGGCATTGCAGTCTGAGAAATAATTCCTACCTTTGCCCGGATTAATGTATTAAAACTGATGAACGACAAATTGAAAATCGTGGTCCTGGCCAAGCAGGTGCCGGACACCAGAAATGTAGGAAAAGATGCGATGAAGGAGGACGGAACGGTCAACCGCGCCGCATTACCTGCTATTTTCAATCCTGAAGACATGAATGCCCTCGAGCAGGCGCTCAGGATCAAGGACCGTCTGAAGGACGTGGAAATCCATCTGTTGACTATGGGCCCCGGCAGGGCCGCCGACATCATCCGCGAGGGTCTCTTCAGAGGCGCTGACGGAGGAGTCCTCCTGACCGACAGGAAGTTCGCAGGAGCCGATACTCTTGCCACATCCTACGCGCTGGCCCAGGCAGTCCGCAAGATCGCTCCCGACATGATCATCGCAGGCCGTCAGGCCATCGACGGTGATACCGCCCAGGTGGGCCCTCAAGTAGCCGAGAAGCTGGGCTGGCCTCAGATTACCTACGCAGAAGAAGTACTGTACATCGACGATAACAGAGTGACCGTACGCCGCAGGCTGGAGCGGGGCATCGAAGTGGTGTCCTCCCCTCTGCCCGTGCTGATCACCGTGACCGGCACCGCAGCCGCATGCAGGCCCCGCAACGCCAAGCAGCTCCTCCGCTACAAAGGAGCCCGCACCGTTTCCGAGGACCAGGCTTCCGGTTCCGAGTACGCCGCATCAGGTAAGTGCTCCGAGCATTTCCAGATACCCGAGTGGGGCTTCGCCGAGATAGGCGGGGATGAGAAGAGCTACGGCTCCTCCGGCTCGCCCACCAAGGTGAAGAAGATCGAGAACATCATCCTCCAGGCCAAGGAGTCCAGGACCCTCTCGGACTCGGACGCCGACATCGAGGGTCTCGTAAAGGAGCTGATATCCAGTCATACAATCGGTTAATCTGTTAAAACGTTAGACGACATGAACAACATTATAGTATATTGCGAGACCGACGGAGGACGCCTCTGTGACGTGAGTCTCGAACTGATGACCAAGGCCCGTGACCTGGCCGCCTTGCTCTCCTGCGATGTGGAGGCCCTGCTGATAGGACATGATGTCAGAGGCCTGGCCGATGAGCTTTATTCCTATGGAGCCGCAGTGGTGCACTTGGCAGACGACAAGCGGCTGGAGTTCTTCCGCACACTGCCCTACGCATCGATTACCATTGACCTTTTCCGCAAGGAACAGCCCCAGATAGCCCTCTTCGGAGCCACCTCCGTGGGCAGGGACCTCGCTCCCAGAGTCTCCAGCGCCCTGCACAGCGGCCTTACCGCCGACTGCACCTCCCTGGAGATAGGCGACCACCAGGACAAGGAGAAGCAGTACCACAACCTCCTGTATCAGATCCGCCCCGCATTCGGAGGCAACATCATCGCCACCATCGTCAATCCCGAGCACAGACCCCAGATGGCCACTGTCCGTGAGGGTGTGATGAAGAAGGCTCCCCTGGCCGCACCCGTGGCAGGACGCATCTCGGAGATAGATGTCAACTCTATCCTGAAGGACAGCGACCTGACCGTGGAGATTGTGGCCCGTGAGATAGAGGAAAAGAAGATAGATATCAAAGGAGCACAGATTATTGTCGCCGGAGGATTCGGAGTCGGCAGCAAGGAGAATTTCGACCTGATATTCGAGCTGGCAAAGACTCTCGGAGGAGAGGTGGGTGCTTCCCGCGCCGCAGTGGACGCCGGCTTTGCGGACCATGCCCGCCAGATCGGACAGACAGGCGTGACGGTACGTCCCAAGCTCTTCATTTCCTGCGGTATCTCCGGCCAGATCCAGCATACTGCCGGTATGGACCAGTCCTCGATGATCATCTCGATCAACAGCGACCCAGAGGCCCCCATCCACAAGATAGCCGACTATGCTATCGTGGGAGATCTCAATGTGGTGATACCCAAGCTCATCAAGTTCTACAAACAAAACAGCAAGTAAGGAGAAGAAGTCATGGCAAATTTTTATACAGACAACAGTGATTTGAAGTTTCAGCTCTCGCATCCCCTGATGCAGAAGATAGTGGAGCTGAAGGAACAGGATTTCAAGGACAGCGGAGTCTATGACTACGCTCCCTGCAATGTCGAGGATGCCATCGACTCCTACGACAAGGTGATGGAGGTCATGGGCGAGATCTGCGCCGACACCATCGCCGCCAACGCAGAGCAGGTGGACCACGACGGCCCCGTATGCGAGAACGGCCGCGTGACCTACGCCGCCGGTACGGCCGAGAACCAGAGGGTGCTCACCCAGGCCGGCATGTACGGTATGTCCCTGCCCCGTCAGTACGGCGGACTGAATTTCTCCCTCGTGCCCTACGTGATGGCTGAGGAACTGGTTTCCAGGGCCGATGCCGGATTTGCCAATATCTGGGGCCTTCAGGACTGCGCCGAGACCATCCACGAGTTCGCCTCGGAGGAGATCAAGGCCGAGTTCCTGCCCCGCATTCCTCAGGGTGATACCTGCTCCATGGACCTGACCGAGCCCGATGCCGGCTCCGACCTCCAGGCCGCCATGCTCAAGGCCGAGTGGTGCGAGGAGAAGGGCATGTGGATGCTCAACGGTGTCAAGAGGTTCATCACCAACGGTGATGCCCAGATCAAGCTCGTCCTGGCCCGTTCCGAGGAAGGCACCCGCGACGGCCGCGGCCTGTCCTACTTCGTACACGACCAGAAATGGGGTGGCGTGACTGTCCGCAGGATTGAGAACAAGCTCGGTATCAAGGGCTCTCCTACCTGCGAGCTGGTATTCAAGAACGCTCCCGCCAAGCTCATCGGCGAGCGCCGCATGGGCCTCATCAAGTACGTGATGTCCCTGATGAACGGTGCCCGGCTCGGAGTCGGTGCCCAGTCCGTGGGTATCTCCGAGGCCGCTTACCGCGAGGCCTACAAGTATGCCTGCGAGCGCCGTCAGTTCGGCAAGGCCATCATTGAGTTCCCCGCAGTGTCCGAGATGCTTGCAGTGATGAAGGCTAAGCTTCAGGCTTCCCGCGCCATCCTGTATGAGACCACCCGTTTCGTAGATATGTACAAGGTCTACGGCTTTGTTACCGAGACCCGCACTCTGAATCCGAAAGAGCGTCAGGAGATGAAGAAGTATCAGCGTTATGCCGATATGTTCACTCCCGTGCTCAAGATGATGTCCAGCGAGTACTGCAACCAGAACGCCTACGACGCCATACAGGTACACGGCGGCTCCGGCTACATGAAGGAGTATCCCGTTGAGCGCATCTACCGCGACGCCAGGATTACCACTATATATGAAGGTACGTCCCAGCTCCAGACAGTGGCCGCCATCCGCTACGTGACCACCGGCGCCTACCTCGCCAGGATACGCGAGTACGAGGCCGAGGAGGTCGCTCCCGAGTATGCGACTCTGAAGAAGACCCTCGTCGAGATGGCCGCACAGTACGAGCAGGCCTGCGCCCTCGTACACGGACATGACAACACCTACATCGACTTCCACGCCCGCCGTCTGGTCGAGATGGCCGGTCACATCATCATGGGCTGGCTCCTCGTGCTGGATGCCCAGAGGTGCGCTGACTTCGCCAAGTCAGCAAGGGTGTTCGTCGGCAAGGCCAAGTCCTGGAACCAGGAGCGCTACGACTACATCGCGGGCTTCTCCGAGGAGCAGTTGGCAGACTTCATTAACTAAAACCCGCTATATGAAAAAATACCTTTCAATAGTAGCGCTTTCCCTCATTTGCGGAGCTTCGGCCTCCGCGGATGAGGGAATGTGGCTTCCGTCCCTCATCTCCCAGAGGATAGGGGACATGCAGGCCAAGGGATTTACCCTCACGGCCGAGGACATCTACAGCATCAACCAGGCTTCTCTCAAGGATGCCGTGGTTCTCTTCGGAGGCGGCTGCACCGGTGAGCTCATTTCTCCGGAAGGCCTTCTGCTGACCAACCATCACTGCGGTTACGGTCAGATTCAGAGACACAGCTCGGTAGAGCACGACTACCTCCGTGACGGCTTCTGGGCCATGACCCGCGCCGAGGAGCTGCCCAACCCCGGTCTTTCGGTGAGCTTCCTCGAGTACATGGAGGACGTTACTGAGCAGGTGCTCGAGGGCTATGAGGAAAGCATGACCGAGCAGGAGCGCGAGGCCCTGGTGGATAAGAACTCCGCTAAGCTCGTGGAGGAGGCGACAGCCGCAGGCAACGGTCTCCGCGCCTCGGTGGAGCCTCTGTTCTACGGCAATAAGTACTACATGTTCGTCTACCGCCGCTATACCGACGTACGTCTGGTGGGAGCTCCCCCCTCGTCTATCGGAAAGTTCGGCGGTGACACCGACAACTGGATGTGGCCCCGCCATACCGGAGACTTCTCCATCTTCCGCATCTACGCCGACAAGGACAACAACCCCGCTCCCTATTCCGAGGACAATGTGCCCTACAGACCCAAGAAGTATTTCCACATAGCCGCCGGCGGAGTGGACGAGGGTGAGTTCACATTTGTCTACGGCTTCCCCGGCAGCACCCGGGAGTACATCATGTCCGAGGGTGTCAGATATATATCGGACGTAGCCAATCCGTTCAAGATAGCCCTCCGTACCATGCGTCTGGATATTCAGAAGAAATACATGAATGCGGACCAGGCCGTGAGGATTCAGTACTCATCCAAGAATGCCGGTGTCTCCAACTCATGGAAGAAGTGGCAGGGTGAGATGAAGGGCATCGTGCGTCTGGGCACCGTGGCCAAGAAGCAGGCCTTCGAGGCCCGTTTCATGGAATGGGCAAAGGGTACAGAGTATGAGGGGATAATCCCTGCTCTCGATTCGCTCTACGGAGTGCTTGAGCCTTATAACTACGCCCTGGACTATTACAATGAGTCCGCCCGTACCATCGAGCTGGCCCAGTTCGCGGCCCGTGCCGTCCGTGTGGCTGAAAGCGGTTCGGACTCAGCGCTCAGGGCTGTCGCAGCCTCCTTCTATAAAGATTACTACCTGCCCATAGACAAGGAATCCTTCGTGGCCGTCATGAATGCCTATAAGGACAATGTGCCTGTGGACTTCCGTCCTCCTTACCTCGACAGTGCCCTGGCAGTATACGGCGGCTCGGTCGAGAAATGGGCTGACCATATTTTCTCTACCTCTGTCTTTGCCGACCGCGCTGCACTCGAGGCCATGGACTGCGCTGCTGTAGCAGCCCTGCAGGACGATCCTGCAGTAGAGTTCAGCCGGGAGTTCACGGAGTGGACCGGAGCCAACCTGCGTCCTGTCGTGAGCCGCGTCAACTCCGAGATAACCCTACTCAACCGCGACTACATGCGCGGTCAGATGGAGTTCCAGCCTGAGAAGACTTTCTATCCCGACGCTAACCTCACTCTCCGTGTCGCCTACGGCCACATCAAGGGCTACGCCCCCTCCGACGGAGTGTACTACCTGCCGTTCTCGACCATCGAGGGCATCATGGAGAAGGACAATCCCGAGATATTCGACTACAACATCCCCCAGAAGTTCCGCGACATCGTAGCCTCCGGTGACTACGGCCGCTGGGGCCATGACGGCAAGGTTCCCGTCTGCTTCATCGCCACCAACCACACCTCCGGCGGCAACTCCGGCAGCCCCGTCATCGATTCCAAGGGCCGCCTTATCGGCATCAACTTCGACCGCGTGTGGGAAGGCACCATGAGCGACATCGAGTTCGACCCCGACTTCTGCCGCAACATCTCCCTCGACATCCGCTACGTCCTCTTCATCATCGACATGATCGGTGATGCGGACCATCTCATCGACGAGATGACCATCGAGCTGGAGTAACAGCGGTTGATTGTAATTGAAGAAAATGACCGGGCAGGGAGTTATTCCTGTCCGGTTTTTTTATTGAGGAAATTTCATATATTTGAGGAAATTTCAAAAGTATACTATGAGAAAACTCGTCGTTCTTAACAGAGTGCAGTGCATTCTTGCGGCATTGTTCTTATTGTCATTTGCTTTCTCCTGTTCTTCCGGCAGAGGAGGGGAGGCCATGGATATAGAGGTAGTTCCTACGGCCGGAGTGCTGCATTTCAGTGATCTGTATGAAGGCTGTGGGGCCGTGGTCCCTCAGGGACCGATGCTAAGAGGCATAGTGGATGTGGAAATAGTGGACAGTACGATCATCGTGCTCGGCGGTACGGATTCAGGTATGGTCAGTCTTTACACTATGGATGGAGAGTATCTGTATTCCTTTCTTCAGGCTGGACGCGGGCCTGAGGAGATGACTGATGTCAGGACTATGGCTTACAACAGGTTCACGGGCCTGCTGGATGTCCTGGGGTATTTTGGGGCGGTATACAGTTTCGACTTGTCCTCGGGCAGGCTGGTCAAGTCGTTTACTCTGAATGACTGTGAGATAATGTACGCCGCCGACTTGCTTCCCGTGGATGCTGACCGCTATCTGTTCTATAAGGAGATGTCCTATGTGGACGGGCCTGAGTATGAAGTTTACCTGTTCAACTCCTCAACGGAAGAGGTTGAGGGGCGATGGTTGCCTCTTGACAAGGATTTCGCGGAAGCTGCTTCTTTTGGTCAGAGCAACAATCTGTACGAGTACGATGGGCATTTTTATTTCTATTCCGCCTTTCTGGACGGAGTGTACGAGTACGCCTCCGATACCATGACTGCCGTCTTGCGGTTTGCAGACAACGATTATAATTTTACGCAGAGAATGAAAGATGCGTCTTATCCCGATCTGTTCGCTTTCGGGGATGCCTGTGCTGCCAGCGGGCGCATCTGGGGGCATGTAAGTATGTATCGGATAGGGGGCAGGACGCTTTCGCAGTACCGTCACGGCAAGGAGGATTTTTATTGGCTGGTTATGGACCTGGAGCAGGGTACCGGTATTTCGTACGATATGCTGGAGGATGATATGCTGTGGGGTGTGACTTCCGGCGTGGTGGACAGTCCGTATATGCTTCTGGCGTCAGATGAGAGATTCGCTGTGTATACTGCTGCTCCTTACGATATTCTGGATTTGGCGGAAGAGTGTCCGACAGATGATCCAGAGATCATGGCTGCCAGAGCCAGGCTGGCGCAGCTGCCATATGAGAGCAATGACCTGATACTGCTGATGTCAGTCAGGCAGTGAAATTTTTTAGAAAAAAGTTTGCGCAATCCGAATTTTTACTATCTTTGCGGTCCGATTCGGGATGTGGCGCAGTTGGTTAGCGCACCACGTTAGGGACGTGGGGGTCGGACGTTCGAGTCGTCTCATCCCGACAGAGAGGTTCTCCGAAGCGGAGAGCCTCTTTTTGTAAAGACATAGAGATTCTCGGGAAGTGGCGCAGTTGGCTAGCGCGCTGCGTTCGGGACGCAGAGGTCGGGTGTTCGAGTCACCTCTTCCCGACAAAAAAGGCTCCATGAAGGTGGCTTTTTT
>URSC01000010.1 GCA_900550465.1 uncultured Alistipes sp. | reverse complement strand
ACAACGAGAGGTGGATGGAGACCATGCTGCACGAGTTCGGCCATGCGGCCTACAGTGTGGGGCATGATTCCAATCCGGATCTGCCCTTCCTGCTGAGGGAGGCCGCCGGTATTTTCACTACCGAGGGGGTGGTATGTTCCGACTCCGATGAACTGGAAGGCCGCTTCCCGTCAGGGGATGCCAACCTGTGCACATCATGCCTGTACTACGATGCGCTCAATTCTGCGGTATATCTGGGCCGGGAACTGGGACTGCCTTCCGGTCGCATTGAACTCTATGCCAGGCAGGCAAGGAAGCTGCGTAAGGATATCGGAAGGTATTTCGGCGCTGATGTGGAAGGTTTCAGGACTTACCGTTACTACGACGGCAATGATGTGCTGAGGGCCTGGATATGTATTCCGCTGACTGTCGGAATCTATGACAGGGCTGAAGGTACGGCGGACGCGCTGTTCTCGCCGAGGCTGTGGACAGAGAACGGCTTGCTTACGGAAGCCGGGGACAAGACTTACTGGGACCGTTCGACACTGTATGCCCTGAGAGGTGTATTCGCCTGCGGAGAGACTGACAGGGCTCTGGAATACCTCAGGGATTATTCACGTAAGAGACTGCTCGGGGATCATGTCCCGTATCCGATAGAGGCATGGCCTGAAGGCAACCAGAGGCATCTCTCTGCCGAGAGCGGGCTTTACTGCCGTATTTTTACAGAAGGTCTGTTCGGCATACGGCCGACAGGGTTCCGCTCGTTTGAACTCACCCCTAGGCTTCCTGCCGGGTGGGACAGGATGGCACTGCGGCATGTGAGGGCGTTCGGCTCGGATTTCGATGTGGTAGTGGAACGGGACGTTGAGGCAGGTCAGGAGCAGTTGCGTGCTACGGTCCTGTCAGGAGGGAAGGTTGTCGGATCCTTTGCCTTCAGGGGCGGGGATACTATACCATTTTCAGTCCTATAACCGAAATAATCAGTGTACAGATAAAGAAGATGCGGGCAAACGTGGCGGGCTCGTGCAGGAATATTATGCCCATGATGACGGTCCCTACCGCTCCGATGCCTGTCCACACCGGGTAGGCGGTACCTATGGGGATGGTCTGGACGGCCTTGGCCAGAAGGATCATGCTGACAGCCAGGAACAGGATGAAGCCTGCTCCCCAGAGCCAGTGCTCCGGCCCCGAGACTTCTTTCATCTTGCCCAGGCAGAATGCGAAGCCGGTCTCGCAAAGTCCGGCTATTATCAGGATAACCCAGCTCATTTTTTTCACTTCAGGATATTTGATGATGGTTGATTGTTCCGTTTACGGATGCAAATATACTGTTTCCGTTCCATTTGCCGCCATCATGAGAGTATCTGCATGATGACCGGGATGCTGATGATGGACAGCAGGGTGGAAATCAGGATGCCCTGGACCATGACAGTCTCGTCCTTGCCGTACTGCAGGCAGAACATGGCCCCGTAGGTACCCACAGGCATGGCTGCGAGGACCGTGTTGATGTTGAGGATGTCTCCGCTGAAGCCGATCATCTTGGTGATCAGGTAGATTACCAGAGGCAGGACGAGTAGGCGCAGGGCTGAAACCAGCCAGACGAGCTTGCCTGTAAATATCTGCTTGAGGTTCATCTGCGCCATGGACGTACCGATAATCAGCAGGGCTGCGGGGACTGTGATATTGCCGAGCAAGGTGAGGGGAGTCACTATGAGGTCAGGAATGCCCTTGATGTCCAGAACCACTATGAGTACGGAAAGGTAGCAGGCCACCATGGCTGGAGACACGAGTATCTTCCAGTCCAGATTGAGCCCACCTTCACCGCCCTGTATCATCTTGCGCCCCAGGGAGAATGCCAAAAGTGTGAACGGGATGTTGAGCAGGCTGGCATAGAATATGGCGTAGCGTCCGAAGATGGATGCCACGATAGGGTAGCCGATGAAGCCTACATTGCCGAAGGTCAGCATGAATCCGTATATTCCCTGCATGTCCTTGTCCTTGGACAGCAGATGCGAGAGCAGCATGGCGGCAGCCACGAACAGGATGTAGGTGATGACTCCTATGCCCAGGACCGGCAGGATGAGCTTCTTGTCGGGTGAGATGTCTCCCATGACGGATGACAGGATCAGGCACGGACTGCTGATGTTGATAACGAAGACCGAAAGCTGCTGGGAGAAACGCCCGTCTGTCATTTTCATCTTGGCAGCCGCGAAACCCACCAGAATCAGGATGAAAAGGGCTGCCATCTGTGATATGATGTCCAACATGATGGTATTGTTTAAAATTCCGGGGCGCAAAGATACACCGAAGTTGGGAAAATGTTGCCGTAAATGCGAAAAATGCAAGGCTGCGTAGGCCGGCGGTCCTGCAGCGGCCGGGAGGTCTGCCTTGGCAGCCCTTCCGGCATGGCAGGTACCGTGTTCTGCCGTGCGCCGTGTTCTTCCGTGCACCGTGTTCTTCCGAGCACCGTGTTCTTCCGAGCGCCGTGTTGTGCCGTGCTCCATGTCCTTCCGTGCTCCATGTTCTGCCGTGTCGCCACACCGCCCACAAAATGGGGAGATGTGGGCGTTGTGGAGAGTACGTTTCAGCCGGAGCACTGCGAGAGGTGTCTGTAGGCGGCATTGCCTTCCAGGCGTGTTGCCACACCGCCCATAAAAGTGGGAGAAGTGGGCGTTGTGGAACGGGTGTTTTTGCCGGAGCGCTGCGATAGGTGTCTGTAGGCGGCATTGGCTTCCCGTCATGTTGCCACACCGCCCACAAAAGGCTGAGAAGTGGGCGTTGTGGAGTGGTGGTTTCTGCCGGAGTGCTGCTAGAGGTGTCTGCAGGCGGCATTGGCTTCCCGCCGTGTTGCCACACCGCCCACAAAAGGGGGAGAAGTGGGCGTTGTGGCAAGGGCGTTGTGGATTGTGGATTATTCCCAGCCGCCAAAGCATCTTGCGAATTGCTCGGAAGTTATGTTGGACTCGGAATGCCGCATACGGATTTTCGTGCTGATCGCCATTTTGTCTTCATGCGACAGATGGACGTAACTGCTTTTCCGGAGACGTTGTGCTTCGCTGTCTATTTCCGCGCACAGTTCCATATCGGAAATCTGCTCTTCCTTGTACCAGCGGGAACTTTTCTTTTCGAAGGCCTCTATCTGCTTCTGTTCCATCCACGGTTCTATGTTCCGTATAGTTACAGGGGGTTCCTCTTTGTCCGCTTCCATCTGGGACCTGGCCCATTCCTGGTAGTCCCGTCTGTGCAGGTTGTACTGGAATGCATTGTATGTGCCGAAATAGTTCTCCACCATACTGATCTCTACGAACGATGACGGGTCTACTTCTCCGGTGTCGAGAAATGCAACATTTCCTTTCAGATATTCCCGTTTCCTGTACAGGCGTCCGGAATCGGATTGTATCCGCCTTGGGAAACTTTCAGAGTCCTCGTATCCGCATTCCTGGACAGCCCTTTCCATCGAACTCCTGAAATACAGGCCGACAGTACTGTATGGATAGCTGAACGGGTTCACGGCAACATTGTGGTGTACAGGATTTCTGAGCACATAACTTATTGCTGCCGTGATGTGCTCGATGTGTTTCAGCTCCCTGCAGAAAAAGTATTTATCGCCAAGTGTCCCTTTTCTGGAATATTTACAGTTGAAACTGGATGTGTATGAATGCCTCAGCCTTCTGCAAAACGATGACGGAGAGTCTGTCAGCAGTATCAGATGAACGTGCGTTGACATAACCGCGTATGCAAGTATCTGCGATGAAGTGGAAACTGATGTCTGAGCAATGCGGCAGATCAACCTTCCGTAATCGTTCCTGTTTCTGCAAATTACCTCTGAATGAGAAGTATAGCACAAATGATAAAGTCCCTTCATATTCTTCCCTCCGGCTATTTAGTGATGATTATACAGCAAAGATAGGAAAATCTGGAGAAAAACTGCTGCGGGAAGTCTTTTCCTGACGAAAAATTTCTGCCGGATATTCTGTCGTGCACTTCCATGTTTCGCCGTGTTGCCGTCGCGGTGCTGCCATGGTGTTGCCGTCGCGGTGCTGCCGCTGTGTTGCCACACCGCCCACAGAAGGGGGAGATGTGGGCGTTGTGGAGAGTGCGATTCTGCCTGAGTGCTGCTAGAGGTGTCTGTAGGCGGTATTACTTTCCGGTCGTGTTGCCACACCGCCCACAAAATGGGGAGAAGTGGGCGTTGTGGAGTGGTGGTTTCTGCCGGAGAGCTGCAAGAGGTGTCTGCAGGCGGCATTGCCTTCCAGGCGTGTTGCCACACCGCCCACAAAATGGGGAGATGTGGGCGGTGTGGAAAGGGCGTTTCTGCCGAAGTACTTTCAGAGGCATCTCTAGGCGGCATTGCCCTTCCGCCATGTTGCCACAACGCCCACAAAAGAGGGAGATGTGGGCGTTGTGGAGAGTGCGATTCTGCCTGAGCGCTGCGAGAGGTGTCTGTAGGCGGCATTGCCCTGCTGCTGTGTTGCCACACCGCCCACAAAAGGCTGAGAAGTGGGCGTTGTGGAGTGGCGGTTTATGTCGGAGAGCTGCTAGAGATGTCTGTAGGCGGCATTGCCCTGCTGCCGTGTTGCCACACCGCCCACAAAAGGGGGAGATGTGGGTGTTGTGGAAAGTATTTAAAAAAGAAGGGACCATGCCATCATTTTGACATGATCCCTTCATCTACATGATCCCTTCTACTGGGAAGGTGGCATACCTATTCTTCCAATGAATCGAACGCAAATCCGTAGAATTCGAAAATACAGCAATTGTCTAGAAGCTGTGACGGGAATGTGTTATTATTATTTTTGTCTAGAATGTGGTTGACAAATGTTTTAGCCTTTTCAGAGAGGGCATTAACACTGGAGCCAGTCAAATTCTCAGGAGCAATCTCGGTATCCGCCCAGACTTTGACGGCACCTCTGTTCTCTTTTTCCCCAAGTCCCCATGACTCAAATGTATTACCTGTAATGGAATATTCCCCAATTGTAGTTGTAGCGGAACCGTCACCGTTTCCCTGAATGGCAAATCCATGGCTACTAACATTCTGTATAGTATTGTCTTCAACTGTCAGCTTGTATTCGGTTACATTTGGAACAATATAAATTCCATACTTCAGGGGATCTTTACTCAAGGTACCATCTATCGTGTTTCTGGTCAAGGTTATGTCTGGAGTATAAGGCTGGTTGTCCGTTAAGCCCAATGTCTTGACTGTCAACTGGGCGGCAGTATTGTTCTGCGCGACAACTTTTCCACATATATCTAACCGAAGTTCTCCATTTACAGTAAATCCTTCAAATAATATAGAAGCTGGAATGCTTCTAGCTCTGTTTGAATGTGTGCCAAACATTACATTCCCATTGATTGTAACTTTATTGTTTTGGGCAATCATAGATACATTTGTAATATTGTCAGAATGGTTGTTAATATACACTTGTATTCCGTTATAATTACCTTCTGCCACAATGTATGTGCTGTTAGATTCAGGGGTAAATAAAATCACGCCATTGGCATCGATCTTGTCGCTCCCTTGCGATATCAGGTAGGACTTGGATATGGAGTTTTCTCCACTTTCAGTATTACTGCCGTCAAGGGTACTGTTATCAAGTTTGCGGCCGAGGATAATACCGGCATTGGCAGTTTTATCACCGTACCATCTGTTGACCTGATCGACAGTGATTGTTATATTTGATGCATTGTTGCCCGTTAAAGCGCTGGCGTTGGCTGCTCCTGCGATACCGCCGAGGTCGCGATAGCCTTTTATGGTTACATTATCAGCGGTGTTGCCTGTTACCTCACCGCCGTTGTCCGAAGCCGACATGCCGACGATTCCGCCTGCCTTGTCTCCGTTGTCGTTATTATCGGTCAGTTTATCGGGTATTAGAGTGATTTCGATATTGCTCACACTGCAATCTTTAACCGAGCCGTAGATGTATCCCACGATTCCGCCGGTCCATCTGTTTCCCGCTATATTTGCGTTTCTTACAGTCACATTCTCGATGAGGCCTGTGTTGTAGATGGAGCCTGCAACGACTCCTATTCCACCGTTTCCGTCAGATGTATGTGAGATGTCGGCTCCGTCAATTACCAGATTCCTGACAGTGCCGTTCAGTCTTCCGAAGAGACCGACGATGGTGGAGTTGTCCAGTCCGGATATCTTCAGATTGCGGATGGTGTGCCCCTGTCCGTCAAAGGTACCCTTGAATGCATCTGTGGAGGTCCCTGCTGGAGTCCAATTCATGTTGTTGAGGTCGATGTCCGCACCGAGGGCAACGTTGGTGCCAGAGAATGTGTTGCCGCCGTTGACAGCAGTAGCGAAAGAACTGAGCTGTCCGGCAGTATTGAGCAGTAAGGTGTTGTTTTCCTCTGTGACATACTCTTTGTTATTAATATAGACGAAGAGGTCCTTGTTGGAAGCGGTAATGTTGTCGAGGCTTGTGGTAGTGAAGTTGCCGGTCACGTAAACCATGTTGCTTTCCTCCATGCCTACGGCTTCTTCTGTAAACTGGGCATTTCCTACTATGCCTGCGGCAAAGGTGTTGGCGCTAAGGGCAGGGGCGTAGTTGTAGTTGTCGGTGACAGTGCCGAGGTTGTAGACCGTACCGACTATACCGCCGGCGTCATTACCGCCCTTGACGGAACCATAGTTGGTATTTCCGCTGACCTCAATGACATTCTTTGCCGGATAATTGTCAGTAGTACCATTGTATCTTATCCAGCCTACGATGCCGCCTGTGCCGTATGCACTTGCATTGTTGGTGATGTCCCCTTTGTTGACGCAGCCGGTGATGCTTCCGGCGTTCTGCTGTTCGGCCACGATTCCGGCCACATCCGGACCATTGCCGGTGATGGCTGCTTCGTTGGTGCAGTTGATTACATTTGCAGCGGACAGACCTACGATGCCGCCGACTGCGCCGGCTGTACCACTCACTGTTCCGTAGTTATGGCAGTCTTCTATCGTCATCGTGCTGCCATTTTCCGTGTAGTAGGCCGCTCCGACGATACCTCCAATGTTGGCACCGGTGCCGGTGATGGCGGCATGGTTGGTACAAGTACTGATAGTACCGCTCTTGGTCATACGGCCGACGACAGCTCCGTTGCCCCTTATAGCCTTAATTGAGCCGCTTACCACTTCTATTCCGCTGACGGTACCGCCGCCTGTGAGCATTCCGACTGCTGCGGCAGCCATTTCACTTGACGGAACATTGATGTTGACATTCTCAAACTTGAGGTTCTTGACCGTACCTCCGTCGACTATTCCGAAGAGACCGATGGCCTGATCTGCATTTTCCGGATCCTCTTTTATTGACAGGTTGTAGATGGTATTGCCGTTTCCGTCAAATGTGCCTTTGAAGCTGTTTCCGGAAGGAGAGCTGCCGCTGCGAGCACCTGTTGCGATCGGAGTCCATTCCTCGCCGTTGAGGTCGAGACTGGAATGAAGAGTGACAGTATAGTCCTCATATGTGTTACCGGCATTTACGAGTCCTACGAATCCGGCAAGCTGGGCTGCCGAATTGACATCTACAGTTTGCGCATCATCATTGATTATGGGAAGGGCTGATGATGTTCCGTCCCACTTGTCGGCACTGATTACTTCTTCATCATTTCCAAACTTGTCTTCCACGATTACTTCCAGGTTGCCTTCGTTGGTGTAGAAGTTGCCGATGACGGTGGTGAGCTTGTTGGCGGATACGGGGATGTTGGTGAGTTCACGGTAGCCTATCTGTTCAGTTGCGTTATTGACGGTAACAGTCATTTTGTAGGCAGTTGATACGGGAGACTCGAAGAAGTAGGTCTGGCCGAGGAGGTATGCAAAATTACCCTCTTGAGCAAGGTCGCTGTGGCCGGTTACGACCGGACTGGGCTCCTTTACAGCGGTGAAAGTATATCCTGTTACGCTGAGATCCGGCTCATATGCTTCGCCTTTGCGTGCGTTAAAAGTTGTGGGTACCGTTGCATCGGTGAACGCAATGGTTGCATAAACGGGAATATTCGAATTCTGATTTTCTATATTCTGCGGATTGTCCGTGGCCAGCAGTCGGATCTTGCCGAAGGGGCGGGTGAGGGTGACATTTACGTTCTTACTGCTTTCACTCAGGTCTATCTGCTGATGGGCTGTGTAGGCATCCACCAAGTCTGTGGTGAGGACGGTAGGGGTTTCCTTCACGGCCTGAGTGTACTCAATGGACGAAAGATTGGCTGTGGAGTAGTAAAGGTCTGTTGGAGTTGATCCTTCAGCAGAAGGTTTTGCCACGAAATCCGCCCAGAATACGAAATCATATTCCTTTGCAAGGAGGCGGGGGTTGAATGTGACATTGGGATTTGAGAAGTCATCCAGGTATTTAATCTCTTCATATGCGACAGCATCTCCGTCATATACTTCGAGGATGAAGCGCAGTACGTAGTCACCTGTAACGTTGTTGATACCGCCCAGATGGGAGAATGCATCTCCGTCTGTCGGGCTATAAGTGGTGATTCCGCTGGGAATGCCGGCGGTGATAGAGAAGTCGACTTCGCCCGTCAGGGTGCCTGCATCGGGCTCGTCCATCTGGCATGAGGAGGCGAACAGCAGGCCGCCGAGTGCCAGGAAGGACAATAAGATCTTTTTCATGGTCATGACTGTATAAGTGTTTGGTTTGTAATATCAAAATTTTGGTAAAGTTACCGATACGATGGAGTAGGGGCTTTACGATTTGTAACCTAAAATTTACGATTAATGGGCTACAGGTCGGTTTTGCCCGCAAAAGATGACATAGCGTACACCAAATGGGGAAATGCGGGAGGTGTGGGTGCGCAAGGTCGGCAGGTCTTCTACTAAAAGGAAGCCGACCTCAAAAAACTTTTTGGGTCGGCCTCCAATGTTACTGTGTTATATTAGGACTAATCTTTAAAGTGCAAGTTAAAAATTGACTATAGGATAACTCCATGTAGTCTTGTAGCTATTCTCGCAGACTTTCGAAATTAAGTAGATTACACCGATTCTGGTGGTCGGAGAAGTACTCAGTGGAATATTAGTTACATTATATGCTCCATCGATAGTATAAGTGATATATCCACCATTGCAAGTAATCTTAACTTCATATTCCCTGGGCTCAATATTATTGATGTTTTCAAATGGCATCCAATCTTCACCAGGGATCCAATATTGCCATTCGCCATCACCAGTCTCATCACGTACGAATTGGATCCCAGCATATTCTACCACTCCGCCATCTTCTTCTTCTTCTACAGCAATATAAATGCACTTAGTTTGCTCCTGATCAACATCATCGGTAATTGTAAGCTTAGATACTACTTCCCAATTATATGCCATTGACATACCTGGTACTGTTGCTCCATGGCCTACCATCTTTTCTGCTGATGTTTCTTTATCGGTGGTCTCCAATTCTATAATATCATTTGAGATGGCAAAACTTTTCGGCTGATCATAGTCAGGAGCGCTTAAAAAGTTCGGATCATTTGTCCAGGTCTGGCTGATAGGAGAGTTATAGTCAACAAATACAGAACCGAAATTAGGAATGAAGCCTTCAATACCACTGCCTGGCATGGCTTTCCAGTAAATTCCACCAGTGGGGAATTGATTATCTTTTAAATCCAGAATCCCATATGAAACCTTTATGGCAGGATTGACACCTTCCCCATATTCTTCAAAACCTTCAAAGGTATTACCTTCAACTGTCACATAAAGTTCTGATTTTGCCATGTCTTTCTGAGTCCAGTTAGGGGTAGTGAATGCCACGTTATCATTCCCTTCGACAAAAGTATTACCCTTCACTGTGAAGTTTCCTTCCATAAGACCGTCGAAAGACACGGTTGCATAGTTGATTTCGCAGTTTTTGACCACTCCGTTGTCAGCATTCTGAGAGAAATACACCGCTGAACCGCAATCTTCGAGAGCATTTTCATTGGGGATGAATTTGCAGTCAGAGATGCTGAATCCGGTATTCCTGACTTCAATGATTTTGTTAGGCCCGCCGTAATAGCCGTTGTAATTTGCCTTGAAGGTAATGTTCTCGAATGAAACATTCTCAGCATTTACTGTTACAAGGTTCTGAAGACTGCCCATTCCTGAACTTGCATCATGACTTGTGGTTATTGTCACGTCTCCTTCTCCGATAATGGAAAGCGACTTGTCCACCTTAAAGTAATATCCATTAGGACCTGGGTCTCCCAGATCATATTCTCCAGCCGCGATGTACCATGTCTGGCCGTCGGTCTGATTTTTGATAGCGGCTTTGAGCTCGGCATCGGTGCTGATGTGGACCGTCAGGTTGACTATAACATTTTCCCTGAGCCCGCCATTGTATGTGTTGTCCTCGACTGTGATATCGGCATCGAACTGTCCGTGATCCTGTACCCGGCCTTGTGTTGCATCATCGTTGACATATTCAGGTGAGATGAAAATCGGGACATTGTTCCTTAAAGGATTCTCTATTGATGTAAGGCCGACATTGTTGAATGTATTTCCGGTTATTTCTATGGTTCCGGTAAAGAGATCTTCGGACCATGGTGTTTCGCCGACTTTCCAGGATGTGATTGTAACTCCGGCAGGACCATTTGTAAAGATGTTGTTCTTCACAATGATGGATGCGTCTTCGGAACCGCTCAGGTCCGAGATGTTGATATGCTGGAGGCCTTCGAATCCAGGATCCACCTCAAATACGTTGCCTATGACTTCGACATTTTTTACTGCCCAAAGACGTACCGGATAGTAGGAATTGTAATCGGTAGTGGTGTTGCCGATGTGGTTGTTGATGAGCCTTATCGTAGAGCGGCAGCTCTCCGTGGCATTGTGGTTGGTCGCAATGAAGAAGTTGTTCTCGGATGTGGTGGGTTCGAAAATGCAGTTCTGTACTGTAAGATCTCCTATTGCATTGTATTGGTAATTGGCAATTTTTGTTCCTTCTCCGGTAAATTTGATACCATCTATTACAATTTCCATATCAAGCACCTTTTCTGTGCTGAGACCGCTCGCCCCGAGAGTACCTGTAAAGATGGTCTCATCTTGCCTTGAACCGGTATTCGGATTTATTCCGGCATTTGCGCCTCTGAAGGTAAGCGATTTTCTTGCTACGAAGTTATAGTTGCCGGAATATATTCCGGGTTCGAGCTCTATGACAGCATACGGTTCGGCTGCATCTATGATAGCCTGAAGGTTGTCGTCTGGAGTTACGGGAATAGTCTCTGTGACGGGTTCTTCGTTTTCTACGTCAAAAGCATCCTCGACTACAACCTCGATGTTGCCTTCGTTGGTATAGAAGTTACCGATGATGGTGGTAAGCTTGTTCTCCTGCACTGGGATGGAGGAGAGGGAACGCTGGCCGATGACGTTGCCTTCATCGCTGGTTACGGTTACGTCCATGGCGTATGAAGGTATGGCGGATGACTCAAAGAAGTAGTGGAACCCGAGCAGGTATACATTGTCCTTTTCGGTTTTATTGACAACAGTATTTTCCTTAACAGCATCAAACGATACTGTACCGGCTTCCGTGGTACTGCCTTCGATAACAGTTCCGTCAAATGCATTGAAAGCGGTAGGGATAACGGCATTGCCAAAATCGATGGAGATTGTTTTCGGAACCTCAGTCTGTTTGTTGTTTTCGTTTAGTGCGTCAGTGGCGATAAGGCGGATCTTTCCGAAGGGCCTTTGCAGGGTGACGTTGAGAGACTGGTTACTCTGTGTCAGGTCAACTTCTTCTTTCTTGTAATAAGCGTCGGCTGCATCGGTAGCAAGAGACTGGGCGTTTACTGTTGTGCCGGCATAGGTTATGTTTGTCAGATCATCGACATTATAGAATGCCACCTCACCGTCATTCTTGACGAAATCAGCCCAGAATACGAAGTCGTAAACCTTCGCCAGCAGACGTACGTCAAAGGTTACGCCTTCAAAGGTTCCTTCAGGAGCGTTTTTGGTTTCATCGTAAGCCAGTTTACCCTCCTTGTCATACACTTCCAGTGTATAGCGAAGAGTGTATGCATCCGGATTAAGAAGCATTGCTCCGCCATTGTGAGATCCAGAACCGGCCGGTTCGGCATAGGTGGAGATTCCGCTGGGGATGCCGGCGGTGATTGAGAAGTCGACTTCACCCGTCAGGGTTCCTGAGTCAGGCTCGTCCATCTGGCATGATGAGGCGAACAGCAGGCCGCCGAGTGCCAGAATAGATAGTAAGTTTTTTTTCATAATTCTTATTTAATTTATTCTAAAAATCTTCTAATGGATTACTCTATAGCGATGATATTGGTAAATGCATTCCATTGTTCATTGGATTTATATTGATCTACCGATTGAGATGGAACGCGCAAGTAAGAACCATTGCTGGCTTTGATGTTACCTTCCATAACTGTCGGTGGGTTTTCCGATAGGCAAGTAACGTCTGATAATGTGCTGAAACTATTTGCATATATTGATTTTAAAGTAGCCGGCAAGGTAATTGATTCAATATTTGTCCAATAGAATGCACTTTTGCCTATTTCTTCCAGATTTTGAGGCAATACCAATTCTGTAATGGCAGTCTGATCAAATGCGCTATTTCCAATAGTTTTCAGTTCCGGGGAATTGAAGATTACTTTGGATAGGTTCCGGCAATAGTAAAAGGCTGATTCCTCCAAAGTTTTCAACCCGCTTCCAAGGTGGATTTCAGTTACCTTTGAACCATAGAATGCATAATATCTGATTGCTTCAACTCCATCCGGTATATTTATTTCGGACAGAGAAGAACAATTGTAGAAACACATTTTGGATATTTCAGTAATACCCTCAGGAAGATGTATTGATTGGAGGGAAGAGCAACCATAAAAACTGGCCCAACCAATAGATGTGACTGATTCTGGAATATTAATTTCTTTTAGGGCTTTAAGGCAGGAGAACGCTTTATCTCCAATAGTTGTAATTCCTTCAGGTAGAATAATTTTTTCAAGGACAGTGTTGGAATAGTATGTTGAATTGTCAGATGCACTGAGGGCTTTTGTTGGCAAAACAGTAACACCTTGAACCGCAGAAAGATCCAATTCCTTCATTACATGAACAGTAGACGTTGAAGATTTCATGTCAATAAATTTACGTCCTATTGCAGCAATGTCATTGTTGGTTAATGTTCCTATAACTCTCAATATCTCCGGTTCCTCCATGTTTTCAATCAATTCGGCAACATCATCTCCAGGTTCTACGACAAGAACTTCTTCCTCAGGATCAATTTGAGTCTCCGGCTGCTCGAAGGGGTCTTCGACGATGACTTCGAGGGTGCTGGAGTTGGAGTAGAAGTTGCCGATGACGGTTGTGAGCTTGTTCTTGACGATGGGGATCTGGGACAGGCTGCGGGTTCCGGTGGTGTTGCCTGCTTCATCCTTTACCGTGACATCCATTGCATAGCCGGTGTTGGCATCGGAGGCGAAGATGTAATTGGCGATCAGGAAGTAGGCTCCTTCATAGGTCGTTCCGTTGACGACAGCATCTTCCTGCATGGATGTAGAAGAGACTGTCTCAATTTTTCTTGTGTTTCCACTGGCCTTACCGGTAAGGGCGTTTAAAGTGTCCGGAACAGTGGTGCCGTTGGCATATGTGAGTTCCGTCGATGCCGGCAGTTCATCGTTCTGGAGGTCGCCGGAAAGCTGGTCTGTAGCTATCAGGCGCAGTTTGCCGAAAGGACGCTGGAGCTTGATTTCCGAGATGTTCTGATTCTGTGCTGACAGGTCCACTTCTACAACTTTGGTATACGCATCCATGGCATCGTCGGTGAAGACAGGAGCTTTTGCATAAGTGATTTTGCACAGGTTGAGGTTTCCGTCTGCGTCCACGGTTTTGTAGTAGTTGTCCTGCTCGCTGCCCTCTGGAACAAAATCAGCCCAGAACACGAAATTGTATTTTTTGGCGATGAGACGGGCTTCAAAGACTACCGACCGGGTGGTAAAGTTGTCGGAAACGTACTGAGTGGCACTGTATGCCAGTTTGCCGTCCATGTCGTAGGCCTGCATGATGTAACGCAGGTCATAGGCTTCAGGATCCAGGAGGACAGCCCCGCCGTTGTGGGATCCTGTGCCGGCAGGTGCATATGTGGAGATTCCTCCGGGGATTCCGGCAGTGATGGTGAAGTCGACTTCGCCCGTCAGTGTACCTGCATCGGGCTCGTCCATCTGGCAGGATGAGGCGAACAGCAGGCCGCCGAGTGCCAGAAAAGCTAATCTTAGGATTTTTTTCATGTCCTTAGTTATTGGTTAATATGATTTATTGTTCATTAGGTGTTACCTCTTTCCCGTTCACTACGATATTCTCGCTTCCATAGACCAGGTCTCCGCCGAACTTGCTGGCTTCATTGTAGGTAAGAGTGACTCCGAGGCCTTCTCCGTCATTGGCGTATGCGTAGAGTGCAGGGAATGCACTTCCATGGGCGCCAGCCAGAATAAGTTCTGTATTTTCAATAGAAACATTCGTGGGGTATTGATATGCTGATGTTCCCTTATTGCCTATAGTCAAAGCTGCAAGGTTGACCATGTTCCCGCTGCCCCAATCTCTGCTCTTGAAATAATTGGCTATCACCTCGTAATCATCATCATCGTATGTAAGTGTAATACGGCTGTCGGTTATTCTGGCCGTACCACCGCGTATGACAGCACCGTGCATTCTGCCTGTCAGATCACAGTTATCTATCGTAATATCTGACGGCACATTGAGCAATACAGCATCATTACCGTACAAAATAGAATTTTCAAGTGTTACGGTAATGCTCTGATCTGGGTTGTTGGCATTCGATGTTACACAATAGGTGCCTGCAGCCAATTTTGAATTTTTGACAATAAGTGTTCCTTTTTGAGCCACATATAATCCAGACCCTGTTGTTTCATATGTAACATCCTCCAAAATCAGAGTACCTGTTCCATTTGAAACAAGCCCACCATCTACACCACTGTATTTCATAGTTGATATAACTCCATTCTTGAAAGTTAGAGTACCACTTGAAACAGTAAAAAGATCCTTATTACCAGACATATCGGAAAGGAGGCTCTTGCCGTTGAGATTTATTTCAATGTTCCTGCTTTCGCTGCTGACTGATATAGGGGTATTTACAATTATATCCGACACAAGGGTAATGACCGGTTCTCCGGAAGAGATTGCATCTGCAAGGCTCTGTCCATCGGTTGCTCCGATTCCTTTGATGACCTCAAATACTGCCGGATCATCGGAAATCTTTATTGAAGAGTATCCGTCAGCCACGAAGTTGTCGTTTACAGTTGCCGGTTCAGTATTGGTCTTGGAAGGATCACAGTTTTCGAACTGACCTCCTGTTACTACTATTGTATTGGGTTGGTTGTCCTGCAGGTTGATTACAAAATACACCCCATTGAAAGGTTGGCCTACTTTATAGTAACCTCCGTTGATTTCAACCTGAGCGTTGTCCTTTGCCTGGATGCAGGATCCATTGCCGAAATAGTTGCCTCCGTTCAGTATGACCTTGGAATCACCGGTTGCCCATACGGCATAATATCCATTTTCTCCGCCGACATTGCCGTCACCATTGATTATAAGAGTGCCGCTTTGTACCCAAATAGCGTCATTTTTGGGATTGATACTTTCTATGGTATGTCCGTTGAGATTGATTTCAGTGGTATTTCCTGGGCCAGGGTTTACTATGAATGGCTGAGTGAAGATACAGTCTTCGTCCAGGGTGACCGTCCCTCCGTATTTTGCAGCATCAAGCAATGCTTGATTGATGTAGTTTTCCGGTTCTTCGAAGGGGTCTTCGACAATGATTTGAAGTGTTCCTTCGTTGGTGTAGAAGTTGCCGATGACGGTGGTGAGCTTGTTCTTCTGGACGGGGATCTGGGAGA
Source organism: uncultured Alistipes sp. (assembly GCA_900550465.1). GTDB lineage: Bacteria > Bacteroidota > Bacteroidia > Bacteroidales > UBA932 > Coprenecus. Next base: position 84,119 of record URSC01000010.1, on the reverse strand, counting down.
GGTTGCGTACTCCCATCAGGGTGCCCTTCTCGTCATAAGTGGTGACATCCATTGCATAGGATGTGCTCCCGTCGGCTGCGAAGATGTAATAGTACCCGAGCAGGTATGAGTCAGGATATTCTGTGTCGGCTACCGACGCATCTTCAAGGATACTTGTGCCGGTGATGTCTTTTACGGTCAATTTGTCGTCAAGTGCAAGACCGGTGAGGACATTGAACGATGCCGGTACTTCCGCGCCTTTGAAGTCCACCTTGGCCTTTGCCGGGTATTCGCTCTGTACTGCTCCGTCGGAGATCCTGTCGGTAGCCAGAAGCCTTATCTTGCCGAAGGGACGGTGCAGCTTTATGCCGGAAATGTTCTGGTTTGTGGACAGGTCCACTTCCTCTACATGGCAGTATGCGTCGATGGCCTCGGAAGCCAGATCTTCAAGAGCTGTTCCTTTCTTGTATGAGACGGACGTAAGTGGATCCGTATTGTAGTGGAGACCTTCTGTGTCTTCACCGCTGCCTTCCTCAACAAAGTCGGCCCAGAACACGAAGTCGTATGTCTTGGCGACGAGGCGGGCAGTGATGGTTACGTCCGTAGTGGTAAATTTGTCAGGGACTATTACGGTCTTGCGGTATACACGGACAGGGGTCTGGTCCTTAGTGTACACTTCGAGAATATATCTCAGATCGTATTTATCGGGATCTACATTGACTGCTCCTCCGTTGTGGGAGAAAGCAGCAACAGGATCTGCGTAGGTGGATATGCCGCCGGGGATTCCGGCAGTGACGGTAAATTCCACTTCTCCGGTCAATGCCCCAGAGTCAATCGTTTCTCTCTGGCAGGATATCATCGTGACGGCGGTGATGGCCAGAATAACTGCTGAGATTTTTTTCATGGCTGGAAAGTATTTAATTTTTATATATTTTCAGGATTGTCGAAGGTGTCGCTGATGATGATTTCCACATCGCCTTCGTTGCTGTAGAAGTTTCCGACGAGTGTGGTAAGTTTGTTTTTCTCCAGAGGTATCTGCGAGAGCTGCTTTTCACCTATTTTCCTGTTCTGGTCCAGTGAACTGAATACCTGTACGCCGAAAGCATAGGAGGTGGAGGCATCCGAGGCAAAAATATAGTCGGAGCCTATGATGTAGGCATCTTCAATGGGCTCGTAGCCTTGGACAGTGGCGGTTTCCTGATACACGGTAAATGTGTACTGTCCGGCAGCTACGGAGCCGGAAGCTTTGCCGGTGAGGGCGTTGAATGTGCCTGGCAGTGTCAGGTCAGTGCCGTATGTGACGGTGGCTGTGCCGGGCCTGTCCCCGAGCTGGCCGTCCACTGCGTCAGTGGCGATGAGGCGTATCTTGCCGAATGGGCGGGTGAGCTCCACTTTCCCGATGGACTGTCCCGAGAGGGTAAGGTCTACGGGCTTGCTGGCATAGTAGGCATCTGCGTATTCGTTGCCAGCCTGGCGGCCCTCGGAGGATATCGTTATCTCCTGCAGTCCGTTGGTGGAAGACGTGTTGTAGACATGGTCTTCTGATGTGCCCTGAGGTACAAAGTCGGCCCAGAATATGAAGTTGTATTCCATGGCCACGAGACGGGCGGTGAACTTGACTGAAGTGTTGATGAAATCATTGTCTACAGTCACTGTCTGGCGGTAGGCGAGGCGGCTTGGGGTCTCGTCGGTCCAGGCTTCCATGATGTATCTCAGGTCGTACTGGGCCGGATCTACGTTGTATGCCCCGCCCAGATTGGAGAATCTTCCTTCCGGGAGCTGTCCGTCGGCATAGGATGAGATGCCCTGCGGAAGTCCTACGGTCACTTCAACGGTTTTGGTTTCGTCCGTGTCAACGGACGTCTCTTGCTGGCATGCCGTAGCGGAAAGTGCAGCGGCTGCTATGATGAGTGTGCGTGTCAATGAGTTTTTCATGGTTTTGTCTAATTTTCAGGGTCGGACAGATTTTCAGGGGAGTCGAAGTTGTCATCGACTATTATGGTTATGGTGCCTTCGCTGGAGTAGAAATTGCCGACAACGGTTGTGAGCTTGTTGGTGGATACAGGTATTGACGAGAGGCTTACTGTATTGAGTTTCACAGTCTTGCCTGCATCTCCATATACCGTGACGTCCATTTCGTGTGAAGGTGTCTCGTCGTTGGCCAGGAAGTAGTTGAAACCGAGCAGGTAGGAGCCTGTGTAGGTGGTGCCGCTTACGACGGCGTCTTCAGGAACTACATTGAAGTCGAAGACATTTGTCCCGGAGGCTTTCGTGCCGTCGTTGCTTACGGTAGCCTTTTGCGTCAGGGCGTTGTATGTGTCATGGAACTGGGAATCCTTGAAGTCTATGGTGGCTACTACAGGAAGGATGTCCACGAATCCGTCGCTGTCGACGTTGTCGGTGGCGATGAGGCGTATCTTGCCGAACGGTCTCTGAAGAGTTATGCTTTTGGTCATGCCTTCCGTGATGAAATCCACCTGCTCTACGGCGCAGTAGGCATCCATCTCGTCCGATGCCATGTCACCGGGGCCGGCTATGTCTTCTGAGTAGGTTATGTTCTGGAGGTTGGCGTCGGTAGAGTAGTGAAGGTCTTCACTGGTGTCTTCTGTGACGAAGTCGGCCCACAGCACGAAATAGTATGAGAGGGACTGTAGTCTCATCTTGAAGGTGACAGGAGTCTTGTCGAAGTCCTTGTCAATGGTCTGGACGTCACGGAATGCGAGTCTTGGAGTCTGCTCATTGGTCCATACTTCTATGATGTATCTCAGGTCCAGCTGCTCGTGGTCTACATTCAATGCTCCTCCCTGGTGGGAGAAGGCGTCCGATGACGAAGCGTCGCCGTCTGCATACGTTCCTATCGCTCCGGGTATTCCTGCGGTGAGGGATATGTCTACAAATTCCCCTTCGGAAGGCGTTTCGGCCTTCTGCTGGCAGGACACTGCCGCAAGTGCCGCTGCGAGAATCAGTAATGATCTGGTTAATTTCATGTTGCCTGTGTTTTTCATGTTATGCTTCTATAATATTTCCTCTTTGACTGTCGTGAGGGCATTGCGTCTGACGGTGACGTCGTAGACCGGTACATTAGCGACACTTGTATTGTTTTCATCGCTGACTACTATTGTAAAGCTGTATTTAGTGCTTTGCTGGTCTTTCGGGACGAAAATGTAGCCGGTGAAAAGGCAGAGTCTGGTACCGTCCTCGGATGTAGAGGTGCAGGTCGGGGTCCCGGTAATGCCATCAGTGGCGGAAGTGACATCTCCGGCAAGTGCATTATATTCCACGGGGATGCTGACGGGGTTGTCAAAGGTCAGTTTTGTCGTGTATTCGGTGCCCGGGTCGGATTCTGTCATGTCAATGACCCTGATCTTGGCGAAGGGGCGTTTGAGGATTGCTCCTATGACTTTGCTTCCGTCTATGAGGTCTACGTCCGCAACGGCGGTGAAGGCGTCGTACTCGTCGGAGACGAATGCTGATTCTTCAGGAAATCTGATGGCAGTGAGTCCATTGGATACATTATATGCAGCATTGCCGTCAATATCTACTATATCAGCCCAAAGTACCATTTTGTATTTTTTTGCCAGCAGGTTGAGGCTGTATTGGACAGAGTAGTCTTCCGATTCGGGGGAGAGTTTTTTCAGTATGGTGTCGGCACTGTATTCCAGGGTCTTGCCGTCTTCCGACCAGAGTTCCATATTGTACCTGAGACTGTATCCGCCTTGTGCTGCAAGGTTTGTTAGCCCGCCGTCTGCCGAAGCTTTGGTCCCGTCGTCCATGGCGGCATCGAGCGATGCTGTGACTGTGAGGGTGGCTTCTTCCCCGTCAGGTACCTGAATCTCCCTCGTGCAGGAGACAGCAGCTGCTGCCAGGAGGGATACCATTATTATATATATAGCTTTTCTTTTCATGGCTGTCGTTTTATCCTATTGGCACTACTATTTCTTCGTCGAATCCGGGGTCGATGCCGATCTCTCCGTCATCGATGTCTCTGGTCAGGAATTCGCCCCTGACGATGGTGAGTCTGTTGCGTTCCAGGTTGATCCTGATGTCTCTGGAGGTATTGATGAGCTTGTCTTCTGCAGAGTAGACGCTGAAGTTGAGGTAGTAGAATGTCTCCTTGTCGTCTACGAACACGTAGTCGGAGGCGAGGATGGCTTCTTTCTGTTCTACGGTCTCCACTACATCGAAGGTGTATCCGACTCCGGCTTCGAATGCGTCAGGTACGCTGTAGTAGACATTGTATCCCATGGGGAAGTACAGTCCGTAGGCTGCTTCGGTGTGGGCCGGCCTGATGGAAGAGTAGGAGCTTGTGGCGTTGTTTTCGATGTATTTGTTGATGTCGGTCGTGACTACCTGGTATACGGCGAAGGGCCTCTCTACGGGTATGGTCATTTCTATCTCGGCAAAGCGCTCGTTGGCATAGGGTATGAGGTCCAGGTTCTCCTGGGCGGAGAATGCATCCTTGGTGACGTCGTAGCCGGGATATGCTCCGTCTATGCGGTTGATCCTGATTTCGTGCAGGTTGGCAGTATTGTAGTAGTAATCGGTGTCGGTACCTTTGATTACGAAGTCGATCCATACCATGACGCTGTAGACGCCGGCATGGAGCTGTATCTGCTCGTCAATACTGTACACACCGTCTTCGATGATGGTCTCTTCTGTCTTGACAATCCTCTTTTGCAGACTTCCGACTGTCTCGGCATAGGAGTCGGATACCTTGTAGATCTCGACGATGTACCTGATGTCGTAGGCGGAGCCGAGCATGTCCATGTAGGTCTGTATGATCGGGTCCCCGTCGTTGAGCTCCATGTCTATGTCCAGCGAGAGCTTGACATCTATGAGGGAAGGGTCTACTCCGGGTTCTCCGGGGTATTCGTGGATGGTCTTGCAGGCAGTCAGTGACAGGACGGCAGACAATAGTATGAAGATGATCTTTCTCATGGCTTACCTCCCCTGTTTGTTTATGTTGATGATATATACTACGCTTATTCCGGCTTTGGTGAGTCCCCAGTAGTTCTTGACTCCCGAGTTGTACTGTATGCCGTTTTCGACGTTGTAGAATACGTCGTAGTGGATGTTGGCGTATCCGGCTCCTATGGTGAATTCAAGGCTGAGGGACGGGAGTATCTTCCAGGAATAACCGTAGCTGATGCCGGCTCCCATGAGCGGGCGGTCGGCGCTGTCCTGGTAGCGGTTGTTGTTGCTGAGTGCTATGTTGAACCAGGCGAAGTTGCCTGTCAGACCCAGAAAATGCCCTTCGGTGTATCCCTTGAACCAGAAACGGAATTCTGGCTGGAAGGCGAGGGCGCGGAGTCTGTAGTTGTTCTTGATGGTGTAGGGGCTGTAGATGACGGGGAAGTCAAATGAGAAGTGTTTGCCGATTCTGGCTTCCACTCCGGCATTGGCCACTCCGGCAAAGAGGACGAGGGCGTTGGTCTTGACACCCAGTATCGGCAGCTTCTCTTCTGTTCTGGCGGTCTGTGCTGTGGCCTGGACCGATGCTGATGCTGCTGTGTCGGGTGCAGTTACAGTATCCTGTACGGCCAGTGTGTCTGCCGGAGGCAGTACGGCAGCCGCAGCTGTCGTGTCCGGCCTTGTGGTGCTGTCCTGAAGCTCCTGCACGGTATCGCGCTCGATTTCTATGTACAGGCCGTCACCGTAGTTGTCTGTACTGTCGGTTGCTACTGGATTTTGCTCAATTTCCGTGCGGGTCTGTTCATCGAGAGCCCCTGTGTAGATGATTCTGATTCTGGAGTATCTGTAGTGGGCGAAGAATCTGGCCCTCATGTATCTGTATGGCTCGCCGCCGTGGAGGTCCATGAGGTGTTTCCTGCGGCTGTCCACCAGGGTGCCGTCCTTCCAGGTCTCTTCGGGCTGGTTGTCGATGATGTACAGTACTTCTTCCTTGTACTGCATGTCGGATCTGTCTACGGAGTCTCTGAGATGGTCCCAGGCGATGCCTCCGTCAATGCATGTGATCAGTGAATCGGGCAGTCCGCTGAGTCTCTTGACCAGGTCCCGGGCGGTCGCGTTTCTCTCGGCGATGAATCTCCTGTTGCTTATCACGTCTCCTTCCATGGATGCAAAGGAGGTGATGACAACCTTTTTTACGGAGACATCGGGATTGATTCTGACGTTGTCAAAGAAACCTTTGAGTCTTCGGATCGAGGCGCTGTTGCGCATGAAGACAGTGTCAAGACCGGTTTCGCTGAAACCGTAGTTGAGTCTGGCCCTGTCCGAGTCCTCATGCTGCGTGTCCTGTGCCTGCGCAGCATGGGCGAAGGCAAGTAATGCAGTTATTGTCAAAACTTTAGCGAGTCTCTTCATAGCGTGTTTTTTTGTTTGTACGCATGTACAAAAAATTTCTGCTAATTTAGGTATAAGCCGTATCGCGGCTTTTACACTTTAGAGACAATCGCTTTTGTTGTTGTTTCTGTTAATTGCCCAGTATTTCAGAATAATAGGAGGTGTGTTCGTAGTCGCTGTTGAGTTTTCCCAGATCAGGCTGCATGATGTAGACGGTGAGTCCGCAGCTGGTCTCTATGTTGAAGGAGTACGGATAGCCGGACATGAAGGTTTCTGTCGCGTTGCTGTACATGACTGCCTTGTCCAGAATGGACCTGTATCTTTCCATGTACTGGACCTTGCTTTCGCCCATAACGGCTTCGAGATACTCTGTGAGGTCGAAGAACAGGTGATAGTGGTTGCGGTTGAAATGCTGTATGCCGGACGGGTCTGATATGAGGTAGGTCCCTTCGTCCATGAGTCGGCCTGTCTCCTCTGCAAGTTCTCCTATAAGGGTCAGGTCAATGGCGGAGATGGTGGCGGAACGCATGGCTCCCTGCATGGAGTCCCAGTGGTCGAAATATGCTTTGGCGAAGCCTGCAATGTCTGGCTCATCCTCAAAAAGCAGGTATAGCGCTTCCTTGTAGGTGCTTTCGAAGCCTGGTGAGAGGATTTCGGCGGATGAGGCGATCAGGCCGTCGGCGGCATCCTTGAGTTCGTAGGCTACTTCTATTCCGGCCATGTAGCAGGCTTCGAGGGCGATGAAGTCATATTTCTGCCCTCCGGGGAGGCGTATGGCCCCGGCAAAGTCTGCAAGCGTCATCTCATCGCTGCCGTCCTGAAGTATTGTGGCCGGACTTGATTCTGCAGATGAGTCGGTGCCGTACCCGGTGGGGTCTGAGAGTGCGCCTTGCGGAAGCCATCCCGAAGCATGGGAAAAACATATTAGGCCGTACGAGTCGGCAGGGTAACGTTGTACTATCCCGGCAATTACGGATTTCAGGTTTTCCGGATCAGCTGAGTCGAGTGACGGGTATGTCTCGATGTCTATGGGGCCGTCCCGTGTTATCTCGATGAGTTTGGGCATGTCCGTGCGGTAGTCTGCGAAGACAGCAAGTCTGTTCCTTTCGGCATCTACGTTTTTGAAACCTTCAGCGAGAGCGGATATTTTGGAATCCACTTCCCCGGACAGGTTGTTGTCTCCTGCAAGATAGACTATGACTGTCCTCTGTGTTTCTGCCGGTTCTCCGGTGGGTGTGTCCTTGCACGACTGTGCGGTTGCTCCTGCCATGATTGCGGCGAGTGCAAGTATGAGTATTCTGTCCGGTCTGCGCCTTGTCTTGTCCGCTGTATCCATTTTACTTGCCGTCGATGCGCAGTTGGGTAGGGGTCTTGCCCCAGTTTTTCCTGCAGTATTCTGTCAGGTATGCCGATGACGAGAAGCCCATGCGGTAGGCTATCTCTGTGAAACTCTGATCCGTAGATACGATTGTCTTCAGCAGTTCCGTGTTTCTCATGTTGCGTAGCCATTTTGATGCGGATATGCCGAAGGATGCCAGGAAATGACGGTTGAAAGTGATTCTGGACATCTTCAGTTTTGTCGCGAGCTCGTCTACGGATTTGAATGTCCTGTAATTGCTTATCACATCGTTGATGAAGTCTATGTCCGTGCCCAGCAAAGGGGAAAATATGGCGCTGAGCCTTTCTTTGTCATAGTATGTTTCCAGGTAGATGAACAGCTCTTCAAGTTTAAGCAGGCTGTAGTTGGAACTGAACTGTTCCTCTGAAAGCATGCTTGTCAGGTTGGAAAGGAATTCCGATGTGTGTCTTTCCGTTTCCATGTACGGCATACTGAATTTGCCCTCGTCCGGACTGTTTCTTTTCCATTTTGTAAGGCGTTTGAGGAAGTACTTGATATATCCGTGGGAATAGATCTGGAAATTGCACACGACAAGTCTTGACTCCGTATTGAGGGCATCGATGTCATATCCTGCGTTCATGGGTTTGAGGAAGAAACAGTCTTTCTCTATTATGTACGTGTTCCCGTCGGAATGGTTTACTGCAACTTTGCCTAATGATGTGAAAAACAACATGAGGCTGTTCCCTGGACTGAATGATGCCCTTCTGTTTGCAGGGATATCGTACCACGCCCAAATTCTGTTCTGCGTGTGGTCCGTGCAACTGGAGTAACTGTCTGAATCGGTCTGATGCATTTTCATAATTTCAAGAGGCAGATGCAAAAATACTATATTGATTTAACTTTAACAAAAAGTTATGAAAAATAACTAAAAGTGTTGAATGCCGCAACGGAATGTCTCCGGCAATGCATGTTTATGCCGGAGTGTTTTCCATGAATATGGAGCCCTTGAAATCCTGTCCTATTGCTTGAGAAGGTAGCCTCCCTGGTCTCCTCCTTCTGGTCCAAGTTCTATGATATGGTCTGCCGCAGCTATGATGTAGGGGTTGTGTTCGACTGCAATGATGGTGTGGCCGCGGTCAAGCAGCGCGATTTCTCCAGGTATGCCCTCGGCTCCCTGATCCGGACTGTCGAGGAAGAAATGTGTCTTTCCAAGCGAGTCTACGGTAAAATGCAATACCAGTGTGAGGCTGCTGCCTCCGGCTTCCAGCTTGCCGTTCCACGAACCCAAGAGCCTGCTCTGCTGGGCATTGGCTGTGGACAAGAGTGTGATGAAGGTTGATAGGATGCAGAGGAATCGTTTCATGGCGGTCAGGGTTATCAGTTTTTGCAAAAATACGAATTTTTTACGCATTCTGGAGGTACTGCGCAGGGATAAGGCAGAGTGTATTTTTAACGAATTTACTTCGGGGTGCACTCTGGTTTTCAAACGCTTGAAAATCAGTGGTCTGCAAAATCTACTGCACATTTGACCTATCTCAAAAGAGGGCGGATGTGCAGTGCGTTTTATAACAATCTGATTTACAGTGAGGTTTTTCTCTCGTGCGCACCACGAGGTAAATTCGTTAAAGACAGTAAGCAATTGGGAAAAGTTTTTGCATCCAAGGGGGTGCGGATTGAGGTCCGGGTACAAATTAAGTCGGGGATAAGTTATGATTTTGACCTCGGAAAAAAAATAGTTTGTATATTTGTGTCGGATTAAAATTTTAAACTATGTATAAAATTCTTTCAGTAGCTCTGATTTCGGTTGTCATGCTGCCATCTTGTGCGGAGAAGACCGGAATGCCCGAGTTCTCCGTGTTCAATATGTCTGTCAGGAATGAGGCAGTCCAGATACCTTCCGAAGGCCTGATTGACGACGTGTCTATAGTGAAACTGGATAATTCCGCCGGCGCTCCGGTCATAGGAATAATCGAGGATGCCTACGAGTCCGAAAACGCATACTACATCGTCTCATCGGAGACGGTCTACGAGTACGCCAAGGACGGAAGTTTCGTCAGGCGTATCGGCGCCAAGGGCCGCGGTCCCGGCGAGTATCTGAATCCCCGGGGCATAGGCGTCAGCGGCGGCCGGCTTTACGTGTTCGACTACAATACCCAGAATATCCTGACCTACGGGGAGGACGGCAGTTTCATCGGCAGTTCCAGCAAGTCGGCACTGATGAACTCGGGCATATACATCACCTCGTTTTTCTTCAGCGGGGGCGACATGATCCTGTATGCGTCCTCGAACTCTCCCGTGCAGGACATGCTGCGCTGGGATGCCGCAACTGACGGGCTGACCGCGGTCTCGGAGCGGAGCCGCGAGATGATGCCGGAGGAGGTCATGATGGGAGAGAACTACATTTTCGGAGACAGGGACAATCCATTTATCTACAACAACTTCAACGACACCGTCTACGTTCTGGAGGGCGGCCGGCCCGTGCCTGCGATGCTCATGCGCCTGGGCAAATACCGCTTCGAGTACGGTGACCTGACCTTCGACGGACTGATGTCCTTGACCGCCAGTCGACTGATTTTCAACTGGATTACCGCTGCCGGGGAGAACGTCCTCATATCCTATTCTGTCAGTATCGGGGAGAAGAGTTTCCCTTACCTCGGTCTCTACAACACCCGCACCGGCGAGTATTCCCAGAATGTGGAAATCACCGGCATCCCGGAGGACTTCGCCGCCATCACCCCATCGGAGAGGCTCTTCGAGGGCATGCAGGACGATGAGCTGCTGTCGGTACGGCCCGTATCGGATACAGGCGACGAGTATGTGATAATCAAATACCGGTTCAAATGAGAAGACTTCTCCCGGTTTTGCTTTGCTGCGCGGCCCTTCAGTGCGTATGCGATATGCAACAGTGATATGACACTGTATAACAACACCATTGCTTACAACAGCTCACGTATGTGGTGGACTGCCCCCGGTCTCAATGTCTACGATATCCGCCCGCAGGACATCATCACCGTCGGGCCCGGAGGACACCGCATCTATCGGCTGAAAGCCTACAATAAGTCCATGCACCTCCCCCCGTCGATGCAGGAAGATCTCGGGCGCGGGGAGGTCATTCTGTGCGTGTTTGATCTGAAGTAAAAGAAATAAGTAGAAAAAACTTCCGGTCAAGAGGGGATTTGCTCTGAAAATCAAGGAGATTGTGTGATAAAAAACTTCCAGGCCTTGCACAGCGGGCGGAACGGGTTTAAATTTGCGTATGGATTTAAACTCTAAATGCTGAAGGAATATGAGACGCATACGCTTCGACCGGCACACTCTTTTTTCGACGGTCCTCAATGTGGCGGGACTGACCCTCGCTTTCTCGATTTTCGTGACGGTGATGGTGCAGGTTCTCTATGACCTGCGGTATGACCGGTGCTGGCCGGAGCATGAGAAGGTCTACCGCTTGGAGAGCATGCTGCCGACCAATCCGGGGATGTGGTATCCTACGGTGTCGCGGCCGGTGATAGAGTACCTGAAGACCTCGCTTCCTCAGGCTGAGGCGGTGAGCGTGTACCAATATATCAAAGGGGAATCGCGGCTTTTCAATGAGACGGGTACGGAGAGTCCGGGGGTGAGCCTGAGGGTGGCTTATTCGGAGCAGGACTTGCTGAGGGTATTTCCGTTTGAGATAATCAGCGGGGACACTGCCGGTTATGGAATGCCGAGGACGGCCTTGATCTCTGCCCGTGGGGCAAAGAAGCTGTTCGGGGATGAGTCCCCCTTGGGGAAGGAAGTCTGCTTTACGGTGGGGGATGACCCCCGGCCGTTCCGTATAGTGGCGGTGTACAAGGATTTCCCGGACAATTCCAGTGCGGACAATGAACTGCTTCTCTCGTCCGGACTTGACGGTCTGGAAAACTGGAGCGCCTGGTCCTGGTGCTGCTATGTGAAGCTTTCGACGGAGGAGGGAGCGGCCGCGGCCGTCGATTCGGCGGCATCGCATATCGGACGGCAGGTATTCCAGGCGGACGTGCTGAAGCTGCGGCTTACCCGCCTGCATGATGTCTACTGGTCAAAGGATGTCATGACGGACGTTGCCGGCAAGGGTAACCGTTCCACGACCATTGTCCTGCTGACTGTCGCCATAGCCGTGATACTCATAGCGGTCATCAATTTCATCAACTTCGCCATGGCCTCGGTGCCTTTCCGCATCAAGGGACTCAACACCCGGAGGGTGGTGGGTGCGACGAGGGGCGGCCTGATAAGGTCGCAGCTGCGCTCTACCATAGGACTGGCTCTGCTGGCATTTGTCCTCAGTATCGGGGTGATGTCGCTTGCGGCCACTTCTTCTTTGGCGTCATACGTCACCGGTTCCCTCCGACCCCAGGACAATCCGGCGCTTCTTCTCCTGTCCCTCGGGGTAGCGGTGGCAACGGCCCTTGCCGCCGGCATTTTCCCGGCTCTCTACAGCACCTCCTTCAACCCGGCCATGGTGCTCAAGGGATCCTTCTCTCTCTCTGCCAAAGGACGCAGCCTGCGGTCGGTGCTGATAGGGGTGCAGTATGTGATTTCGTTCGTACTGCTGCTGTGCTCGATGTTCATAGCCGTTCAGAATCGGTATATGAAGAACTACGACATGGGATTTGACCGGGAACAGGTGGTGGAGATGGAGGTTACGGACAAGATTGCGGAGCGGGGGGAGGCTTTCCGGAACATGCTGCTGGAGTATCCTGGTGTCACCGGAGTCACCTCCGCGTCCAGGTCGATAGTCTCGGCAGATATGAGCGGCTGGGGAGGTGACTATGGCGAGGGCTACATCATGTACGATGTCATAGGCACGGACCGCTGGTTCGTACCGTTTTTCGGTTTAGAGATAGTGGAGGGGCGGAACTTTGTTCCCTCAGATGACGAGAGTACGGAGGGTACCTATATTTTCAACGAGACGGCGATGAGCAGCTGGCCTTATCTGCATTCGTACATGGAAAACGGGAAGATGAATATCGCAGGGGTAGTCAAGGACTTCCATTACAAGCCGATGCAGCATGCCATGGCTCCCATGGCCCTGTACAATTTCGGCCAGGAGACAGGTGCCATGCTGACGACAGTCTATGCCCGCATACAGCCAGGGGGAATCCGCGAGAGCATGGACTGGATCAGGTCGAAGGCCTGTGAGCTGGACCCGTCCCTGAGCCCTGACGACCTGGACATCCATTTCCTGGACGATACTGTCGACCGCCTGTACCGGAGCGAGGAGCGCCTCGGCCGCCTCATCACTGCTGCCGCCCTCATTTCCATGCTCATTTCGATTATCGGCATCCTCGGTCTGGTGTACTTCGAGACGCAGTTCCGCCGCAAGGAGATAGCCGTCCGCCGCGTGCACGGGGCCTCCGTCGGGGAGATACTGCTGATGATCAACCGCTACTACCTGATGATTACCCTCATCTGCTTCATCATGACCGCCCCAGTATCCATCGTCATCATCCGTCACTGGGCCGCCTCTTTCCCGTACCGCAGCCCGATTCCCGTGTGGATATTCCTCGCCGCCCTTGCCCTGATTACCCTCATCACCGCCGTCACCGTGACCCTGCTCAGCCGCAGTGCAGCCCTGCGCAATCCGGTGGATTCCATTTCCACTGAGTGATTTACAGTATATGGTTAATGGTAAGTAGGGGAGCAGGCTGGATTTTTAAGATGGTTATATTCAGTTGGATATGATTTTAACGAGTTCTTTTCGGATGTTTCGGAGTGCGCGAAAAGAACTCGTTGTGTCGGTAAGAATCTGTTTGTTAGTTCTTTATGTGTAAGAGGGTGCTGCAGTATTTACCGTTGCCCGAGCACCTGGGAAAAGTATGAGCCTTTTATTCTTGAGGTCCAGCATGACATTCCAGTGCCGTAGGATGCCGATGCCCATAATGGCAGCCGGGTATTTTAGAACGCTTTCTTCATAGTAATAGTCTTCATTGAGTACAGTCAGGCTGATTTTCAGGCTGTCGGTGGATGAGGTGAGGGTACCCATGCCGTCAGGCAGTATGATTTTGTCGGCCATGAGCGTATATTCCTCGAACCATTCCTTTTCAACCGCCTGTGGCTGCGGACTGGAGGTGAAGAACTCCATGACTGCCGGGTCGCTGTGCAGGGGACTGTGCTCGAACCACAGGGCACTGGTGCTGCCGTAGTCTATGAGGATTTCCCTGTCTGTTTTCAATGTGTCGCAGCCTCTGATAACCGTAACGGGAAACTTTGTGTAAAGATACCTCCCGGATTCTATTCTCATCGGAAAGATTGCGGCCCCAGGCGGAACTGTATCCCTCTCATGGATGCGGATGTAGCTGTTAGTCATATTGATTTCCCAGATTCTCCGGTCTATGGCGTATTGCGGACAGATTATGCCGTCGCTGCCGGGGAAAATGTCCTGGTCGCTATTGGGAGAGAGGCACCAGGCGTAGGTGTTGCCTGTGTTCTGCCCGCCGATGGATGCGGAGTCTATCCGGTTTTTCCGGTGCAGCCCTTCGGTAACTACGGCGTTCAGCAGTCTCGCACAGGCGGTCTCAAGGGTCATTTCCCCTGCGCCTCCGCTGTCGAAGATCAGGGTGAGGATGAGAGTGTCGACCTGTGTTTTCACGTGAATCCGGCCCTCATCGGTCAGGATGAAGTTGCTTTCATGGGGGGAAGCCGTACTGTTGCCGGTACTGCTGGTATTGCCGGCGCAGCCTGCGGTCAGCAGGATTGTGGCTATGGCTGCTGTTAATAATGCTGTGGGTGCAGGATTGGTGTCTTGTGTCATGAACGGATTTTAAATCAGAAAGTTACGAACATCTTGAGCAAATAGATTCTGGGCCGGATGAGGTAGTCGGTGGAGAAGCTGCTGGCGGCGGAGAGCACGGAGTAGACGTACTCGCGGGTGTCCAGGAGGTTGGAGCAGGTGAGCTCCCAGCGGAAACGTTTCCACTTGTAGCTGAGGGCGGCGTCCAGAAGGACGAAGTCACTGGCCGCGGAGGATGCACTGTTGTGGTAGTGCTCTCCGGTCAGGGAGAGGCCGATGCCGACGGGAAGGCGGAAGCTGAGGGTGAGGTAGTTGGAGGCGGTCAGCAGCGGGGTGAGGTTCTCGCCCAAGGCCTGCCGGGAGAGGGAGTACATCACGCGGCCGTTGTATGTCAGTCCGAGGAACTTGAACGGGGACAGGGAGATGTCCAGCCCGGCGGAGTAGCCCTGCATGCTCATCCTCGCCACCTGCTCCTGCAGCAGGAAGGGTGAGTCCGTCCATGAGGCTCCGAGCTCCAGCTTGGCGGTCAGGTCTTTCCAGTAGAATCCCTTGCTCAGTTCGATGCCGGCGCTGACGGTGTGGGAAAGCTCCCCGGTGCGTGTTGTCAGGGTGGTGGAGTAGATGCCGTCGAAGTCGTATCCGTAGAGGATGTCCGGCTTGGTGAGGGAGTATCCCGCGCTGAGGTTGAGGAACAGCATGTTGAAGATGTCCTTGTAGCTGAGTCCAAGGGAGAAATGGTTGCGCATGCCTTCGGTCAGGTCCGCGGCGTACCGGGTCAGGCTGCGGTAGTCGCTCAGGACTGCGCCGCCGTAGAGGGTGGATATCTCCGGCATGGACCAGCTCATGGAGTAGCCGAGGTTGATGTCGGTGGAGGCCGCGGGCTTTATCTTAATGCTGACGCTGGGCTCGGCGAACACCTTGTGCCGGGACGTCCGCGTGCCTCCTAATCTGTCGTCGAGGAACGTCATGTAGTAGGCCACGGGTATGAATATGCTGAGGTCCACGTGCAGGGAGGTGTAGTAGGCGTATACGGCAGGAGCTACCCTGAGGCGGTGCATCATCAGGCGGTTTGCGGCTTCGGAAGGGTCTTCGAGCTGTCCCAGGGGGGTGCTGAGGCGGCTGTCGAGGCTGCCCAGCCGGTAGCTGGCCGAGACGGTGGGCTCTATCCTCATGTCCCACAGCCTGAAGCTGGTGACGTTGCCGGCGAACAGGGATGCCGTGAAGGCGTCCGCGGTGACGTCCTGCACGGCTCCGGCCCACTGCCCTCCGTCCCGGGCTATTGCCAGGGAGTACGGCGTGTGCTCGTAGGCGGCGCGGGCGTTGATCTCGAAGGCGCTCTTCTCCCCGCTGCGCCTGATCAGGCTGGCCGTGGTGGATGCCCTGAGCGTGGTGCGGTCGAAGTCCTGGCCGATGCCGTTGACAGAGGACGCTATGTCGAGGAACTCGGCGGAGAAGATGTTGCGGTTGTCCACGTAGAGGCGGTCCCCGTTGCTCCTGAAGCTGAGCTCGGCGTTGACCTTGTCGGTGCCGATGACGTTGGATATGCCCTCCCGTATGAGGTTGACGGAGGAGTCGGGGAGCATCCACCGGGTCTCGGAGGTGTTGTCGCGCAGCTCGGTGTCGTTGAGGTATGAGAGGTTGAGGTTGATGTCCGTGCCTCCGGAGGTGCGGAAGAGCTCGTTGAGGGAGGCGGAGTACGAGGTGTTGCGGTAGTAGCGGTCCTTGTCGATGGCCGGGGGCGAGGCGAGCGTGGCGGAGGAGAGCACCGGGTTGAGCCTGCCGGTGCCGGAGGTGAGGTCCTCCAGCTCGTACGCGAGGTCGTCGCCGGTGTTGTTGGTCTTGCCGGTGAGGATGTGCTGGCTGCTGTGTCCGAAGTACATTGGCGCGGCCTCGGCGTTCCACAGGCCCCCGTCCTCGTAGCCGCCTCCCGCGGCCGCCGAGAGCAGGAACACTCCCCGCGAGGAGACCTTGAGCTTGAGGTTGATGTAGGTCTTGTCGGAGGGCACCAGGTCCTTGAGGGCCTTGATGGCCTGGTGGTTCTCGAGAATCTCCACCGAGGCGATGTGGTCCGGGGAGATGTTGCGCGTGGCGATGCCGTAGCGGCCCTTGAGCAGGTCCATGCCGTCGATGGTCAGCCCCGCTATCGGCTTGGCCTTGTAGAGTATCTGCCCGTTGTCCCTGACCGTGATGCCGGGCAGCTTGCGGAGTACGTCCTCGATGACCAGGTCCTCCTGGGCACGGAAGGATGCTACGTTGTAGGATACGGTGTCGTCGCCCTTCATCTCCATCTTGGGGGCCATGACCGTCACCTCGTCCAGCTCGAAGAGAGACTCCTCCACCTCGAAGTCGTGCCGCCCGCTGACATTGGGCACGGTGCGGCGCACGGTCTTTACGCTCATGCCGGAGACCGCGATGACCACGCTGTCAGTTCCGGAGCGGATGCTGAGGGTGTAGTGACCCTCTCCGTCGGTGGTGGTGTAGCCTATGGCCACCCCGTCCTCCGTCCGGCTGACAATGATGTAGCACACAGCGGGCTCGGAGGTACCGGCGTAGCGGATGCTGCCCTCGAAGGTGGTCAGTGGCTGCTCCTGTGCGGAGGCGGTCAGGGCAGCGGTGCAGAGGAGGATGATGGCCAGGAGGGCGGGAAGGAATGCGGCTGCTCCGGCGGTATGGGCGGGTGTCGGTCGTGCTTTCATGGGATGGTTTCTGTTAGGGATGGTTGTTACTCAAGTTCTATCGGGTCGTAGTACATGGCTACGGAGTATTCGTTGTCACCGGGCTCTCTCGCACCTCCTTTCCCGTCAGGCAGAAGAGTCCTGATGCCAGTGTTTTTCAGGAACACAAAAGGACGGAGGTACATGTCCTTCAGGATCTTCGCGGCTTCCTTGGGGCTGCATTTCTGGAAGAGGTACTGCTTCTCGTAGATGGGCCACGAGCCTTTCTCGATGCCTGTCATGGTCCAGGAGAAATGCTTTCCGGTGTCCTCCACTTTCAGGATCAGTCCGGGCAGGCCGCGGAACTTGTACGGGCCGCCGTCCACGGGGATGTCGGGGCAGAACCACGCCGTCCACTCCCGTCCTCCGAATGAGGTTACGGCCTTCTGGCACTGATAGTCTCCGACCTGCTCCGCCTCGCCTGTAAGGGACCACTGCATGGGAGTGCAGCCGCCCTCATACTGCAGTATCGGACCTGTCAGCAGGGTTCTGCGGTTGATCCGGTAGCTGTCGCTGAATATGAACAGCTCGATGGGATAGACCGATGAGGAGCCCAAGTTCCTCGGCATCTCCCCGCGTTCAGTCATTTCGCGGTTCAGCATTTCCCGTGTTTCAAGTATCTGGCTGTAGTCTTTGCGGACCCGGTCTCCGAACTCCACTATACGTGTGTCGGAGAGGATTTCCTTCTCGGCGAAGACATGGTCTTCCAGACCTCCGGGTTCGGATGTGCTGTAGAACAGTGCGTCGCGGAAAGTCATCTCGTAGGATACTCTCATAAATGCGGTGTCAAGGGCGACGGTTTTGTTCCAGGTCTGGTTGGGTACGGGACGGTAAGGAGACTGTGCGCTGCACAGCATGGAGGCGGCGCACAGCAGGGTGATGGCGCCGGTCGTAAGTTTTGCCGGTAATACTGGTCTGTTCATAATCGTACTTTTACTTTTAAATATTGTAGCCGTTTATTCCAATGGCGGATAATAACCCTCATAATGACTCTGCACCCCGACGGTTTTAATGGAGCCGTCAGGCAGCATCACCGTCATCGGCTTTCCGGAGGTCCTCAAAAATCCCGGGGACCTCCATATCATCCGCCACAATTCCGCGATATTTTTTTTACTTGTTTTTTCGCATCTGTAGTGCAGGCCTATTGCCGATGTCTTGTTCCCGGTTTACCTGTATATGCTCCGGCCTCTGCCCTTTTCCAGTCCGACGGCTTCCCATCTGAGCAGACCTTCGGAATCTTCGGCTTTTAATATCAGGCCGGGCAGTCCTTCGAGTTTCCATGGACCGTAAGGGTATGGTATGTCTGTTGAGAAGGATACCGTCCATTGCCTGCCGTTGAGCTGTCCCTCGGCCACCTGGCACCGGTATCCGCAGACGGTGTCCGTCCGGTCCGAGAGGCGCCACTCTGTCTGTTCTGCTTTCTCGCTGTAGCAGTAGTCGGTGTTTTGGACTCTCAGCAGGACGTATCTGGACGAAGAGGGAATGCGCCTGAATATTTCATAATAAGTGGCCGTCTGGTCTTCCGGTATTACGGAGGACGTTATGTCGGTGAAAGCGTTCATCCCTTTGCTTTTCTCGGAGGCATAGACCTCGGATTGCACGGAGTCCCTGATATAGGCATTGTAACTGTAGTAGTGAGTCAGTTTACCGCCTATCTCCAGCATATAAGGCTCATGCAGGCACTTGCCGGACAATGTGTCGATGACATATTCGAATCCGTACAATATGCGCATCTCCATCGTGTCCGCTTTCTCCCTGAGGCTGAAATCCCTTGCCGCAGGAAAATACCGCCCGCTGCTGACAATCCGGGCAACCTCCTGGTCGCTGAGATTCTGAGAGTTCGCCAAAGGGTGGAGCGCCATGACGGCCAGCAGTGCCAATGCCGTTCTTTTGCTCTTTATTTTCATACTCTTTAAATGTGTTATTCGAGTTCTATCGGGTCGTAGTGGAACGACTCGCTTTTCTCCTCATGGGTGAGTTCTCTGAGCTGATGGGTCTGGGGGTCCATCTTCTTAACACGCATGCCGCGGCTCACTTTCCACTGATAGGGGCTGGTGAACATCTGTCGGATGTATTTTCTGGCCTGGGAACGGGCGCAGTCCTGGTAGAGGAGCCGTTTTTCGAGAATCGGCCATGTACCACGCTCAATGGCAGCGAGTTCCCAGCTGTAGGTACCGGCAGTATCCTCTGCCTTGAGTATGAGGCCTGGCAGGCCGCGGAACTTGTAAGGGCCGCTGTCCACCGGCAGGGAGGGACAGAACCAGGCGTGCCATACCCGGCCGCGGAATTCGGTGACGGCCTTCTGGCACGGGTAGCCCATGATCGTGCAGGTGTCGGAGGTGAGCTGCCATCCGAATGCGGGAGTATCCTCCTGCCAGCGCAGTACCGGACCGATTATCATGGTCTTGTGAATGACGGTGATGCCGTCCGGGGTGATGTACAGCTCAAATGGGTTGACCGGGCTGTCAGGGTCGTGCGAGTCGAAAGCGCCGTCAGTCTGTTTCCAGGCATTGTGCCCGGCCATCTCGGAAGTCTCCAGTATCAGGCTGTACTCTTTCTGCAGTCCCGGACCTATCTCCACGATCCTTCTGTCTACGTGGGAGCTGTCCGGACCGGTCTCGGAGGGAAAGCGCATCCGATATTCCAGGCGCATCGTGGCTTCACCGAGAGTATCGGTCCTGTCCCAACGGACATCGATGTACATGGCGTCCATGTAGGGTGTCTGGGCGCCCAAAGAAAATGTGGCCGTGGAAAGCAGAATCAACGGCAGCAGAAGATGGACGGGATGTGTTGTTTTCATGCGGTAATGTTTTTTGCAAATATAACGATTTTTTTTAGTAAAAATCAAATTTAAAAATTATTGTGGTTAAAATTTTTGCAATTGGTGGCAAATGCACGACTACTGTTTGTATTACGAGATAATTTATTTGAAATATTTGATAAAATATTGTGCAGTATGTGGATGATTGCAAATTGCTGTAATTATTCCTATTTTTGTTTCTAAAATGAAAAATGGAGGACCGCGCTATGATGAAATACCCGATAGGAGTTCAGAGTTTCGAGAAGATCCGCGAGGACGGCTTTGCCTATGTTGACAAGACAGACCTTATATACAGGCTTACGCATGAAGGCAATATCTATTTTCTGAGCCGCCCGCGCAGGTTCGGCAAGAGCCTGCTGGTATCCACCCTGAAGAACTATTTTTTGGGGCATAAGGAACTCTTCGAGGGACTGGCCATCAGTTCGCTGGAGAAGGAGTGGCTGGAGTACCCTGTGTTCCATATCGACTTCAACGGCAGTAATTTCACTGCGCCGGGAACCTTAGATGCGGTAATAGAGGGAAGTGTATCGCAGTGGGAGTCTCAGTACGGCCGCAGCGAAGAGTTCACCGATGCCGGCAGACGGTTCGCATACGTGCTGAAAAAAGCTCACGAGCAGACAGGCCGCAGATGCGTGGTGCTCATCGACGAGTACGACAAGCCGATGCTGGACGTGCTGGATACCGGCTATACCATAACCGTGGACGGGAAGCAGCGTCCGCTGGAGGAGTGGAACCGCGAGGTACTCAAGGGTTTTTATTCTGTATTCAAGGCTGCGGACGCGGACCTTCAGTTCGTGCTGCTCACGGGTGTGACCAAATTTGCCCAGGTAAGCGTGTTCAGCGGATTCAACCAGCCTCAGGACATCAGCATGTCTTCGGATTACGAGACCCTGTGCGGCATTACTCAAGAGGAGCTGGAGAGGTATTTTGCAGAGCCGATAGATGTGATGGCCGCTTCATACGGAGAAAGTCGCGAGGAGATGCTTTCAAGGCTGAAGCGTCACTACGACGGCTATCATTTTTCCGAACGAATGACCGACGTCTACAATCCGTTCAGCCTTCTGAATGCCTTCGCCCAGAAGGCAGTACGTGACTACTGGTTCGCCAGCGGCACGCCTACCTATCTGATCCGGCTGCTGTCTCACTCGGACGAGAACTTAGATGAGCTTACCGGCAAGTACTACGATCCCTCCCAGTTCGTCGATTACAAGGCTGATGTCGAAAAGCCCCTGCCGATGATTTATCAGAGCGGCTACCTGACCATCAAGGATTATGACAGAGACACCGGTACATTTCTTCTGGATCTGCCCAACAACGAGGTGCAGAAGGGTTTTGTCTCACTGATAGCCTCCGACTATTTCCAGGACCGCCGCAATGATTTCGGAGGCATGGCCCGCAGCCTTTACATTGCCCTGAGGGACGGCGACCCTGACCGGATGCGCGGACTGCTTGCCTCATTTCTTGCGGACATTCCGTACACCATGCGCCGCAGGGAGGATGAGCGGGAGAGGGAACGTTATTTTCAATATACATTCTATCTGATTTTCCGTATGATAGGTGTATACGCCGTCATAGTGGAGAAGCCTCAGAGTCAGGGCCGCGTGGACTGCATCGTAGAGACCCCGAAGTACGTCTACGTCTTCGAGTTCAAGTTGGACGGTACAGCTGACGAGGCCCTCGCCCAGATCGAGGCGAAAGGCTATGCCCGCCCTTACACGGCCGACAGCCGCACGGTACACTGTGTCGGAGTCAGTTTCTCCTCGGAGACCGGCACCATAGGGGAGTGGAAGAGCCTTCTCCTGAAGTAATTTGTTGTTTTCCGGTTGTGCCGGGTCTTACTCGGGCAGGAGGGCGGCAAGCTCGTCAGAAGTGATGTCGAGGATGTCGCAGATGGCGGCGCGGTCGAGGCCCTTGGCTTCCATGCGGCGGGCAAGCTCCGCATTCCGGACGCTGTCGTCGGAGGTGCTCTTGCCTGCTTCTGCGAACAGGGTGTGGACGGTCCGGCTCAGGAGCCGCAGCAGTCTCCGGCTGTCTTTTTCGGTGTTGAGATCCAGGCCGCAGAATGTGGATTTGCCGCGGTGCAGGTAGAGGTAGTAGATGCCGGCGATGAGCAATGCGGTTATACCGCTGATGTCCAGGCCTGTGCCATTGAAGTATTTCCGGTAGTAGGCCAGCAGGGACTCGTTCTCCAGCTCGCGGATGTCAGCGATCTTCTTCACGGCTTCAGAGTCGGATGCGAGTTCCCAAAGCAGGGTATCCCGGAGCGGCCCGTTGCTGTCGAGGTGGCGGCACAGATCCTCGAGCGTGCGGATGTAGTATCTCTCCGCGCCTTCCTTGTCCATCTTCCTGTACGAGACGGTCTCGCCGAGCCAGAAATCGTGGTCGCGGATGTATTCATATATCAGGTCGTCTATTGAGCTGTATCTCTTGAAGAATACGGTCGCTTCGATGCCGGCCTCGGCAATCAGCTGGTTTACAGTGATCCTGGCGAGCGGCATCTGGCCTGAGAGTGTGGTCAGGGCATCGCTGATGGCTTTGTCGACCTGTTCGTTGGTCCTTCTTATTCTGGTCTTCTTGCTCTCGGCACTCATGCGGTTATGATCCATTTGTCAATATTTCTGCTCTGGGCTGAGAAGTTGATGCCTACCTTCAGGACTTTGCGGGGGTCGGAGGCGAAGGGTGCGGCGTAGTTGTGTTCCTCGATCTGCTTCAGAGCCTCCTCGGCCGAGCCTTCCAGTTTGAATTCCATGATGTAGACGAACTTGTCGGTCTGGAGCAGAAGATCGATGCGCCCCTGCGAGGTGCGGTATTCGGCCTGCACATAGAAGCCGAGGAGCTTGGATACTATGAAGAGGACGTTCTGATAGTGGAGCTCTTGCTCTCTTATAAGTTCGTATGGAGTGTCGGCCATGAAACTCTGGAGACGTGTCAAGAATGCGTCTACGTTTCCGGTCTCTATCTCCCGGACAAACTTCTGCATTTCGAAGTTGGTGGCGGATTTCCGGATGGGAGTGTAGTAGGGGACGAGAAATTTCATGAAGCCTTCCTCGACTTCCTTGTTTGGAAATCCAAGTGTGTATGACTCAAAACGCGGGTTGTATCCCTTTATGGTAAGGTACCCGCTCTGATAGATGACCGGGATGGGCTCGTCATCTCCATAGATACTGTCAAGGGTCTCTACATCGGTGACCGCCGAGGAAATTTCGCTCAGGTCGCACTTGCCCTGCTTGAGGAGAGTTACGAGATAAGTGGGCGTGCCGGTCTCGAACCAGTAGCTTCCGAAGATGCCGCTGTCCATGGTTCTGAGTATGCTGAACGGATTGTAGATGCCTTCGGAGCCTGGAGTGAAGTGGTATCCGTCGTACATCTCTTTCAGTTTCCGGCATGTCCCGTCGTAGGTGAGATGCTGGGTTGCGGCAAGATTCTTTATTCCTTCCTCCATATAATGTTGAATCTCACTTTCCGTCAGGCCGCACAGACTGGCGTACTGCGGGAGCATGGAGATGTCTTTCAAGTTGTTGAGGTCGCTGAAGACGCTGACTTTGCCGAATTTTGTAACTCCGGTCAGCATCGCAAACCTGATGTGCCCGTCCATGGTTTTGAGCACTCCGTAGAACGGCTTGAGAATGCCTCTGAACTCTTCCTGCAGCTGTTTGTCGCCTATGGCTTGGAGCAACGGCTTGTCGTACTCATCTACGAGGATGGCTACGCGGTGTCCGGTCTGCTCGTGCGCCCTTCTGACGATGCCTGCAAAGCGCAGTGGCAGCGATGTCTCCGACGGGTCGCTTCCGTATAGCTTTTCCCAACGGCAAAGACTGTAGTTGAGTATGTCGTGGAGATTCTCAGCCTTATTGTATCTTTCGATATTAAGGTCTATGTGCAGAACCGGCCTTGCCGTCCACTCCTTTTCCAGTCTCTCCATCGCCAGTTTCTCAAACAGCTCCTTCTTCCCCTGGAAATAAGCCACCAGCGTGGAGATGAGCAAACTCTTACCGAACCTTCTCGGGCGGCTTAGGAAGTAATACCGGCCTTCGCTCACCAGCTTGTATATGAGCTCAGTCTTGTCGATGTAGAGGTAGCCGTCCCGGCGGAGGCTCTCGAAATTCTGTACGCCTATAGGATATTTCATGCCGATATAGTTTTGCTCCGGAGACAAAGATAGCGAATAATCGGAATTGTTTAGTACTTTTGTGGCCTGTAAAGACAGAAATACGTATGGCAGAAGAGATAATATTGGGAATCGAGTCGTCGTGCGACGATACGTCGGCGGCGGTACTGCGCGGCGAGACGCTGCTGGCCAATGTGATGGCCTCGCAGGAGGTACACCGCAAGTACGGCGGGGTGGTGCCCGAGCTGGCCTCCCGCGCTCATCAGCAGAATATAGTGCCGGTGGTAAGCCAGGCCCTGGATCAGGCCGGGGTGAGGCCGGACCAGATAGATGCGATAGCCTATACCCGCGGGCCGGGCCTTTTAGGCTCGCTGCTTGTCGGGGTGTCCTTTGCCAAAGGACTGTCACTGGCTGCCGGCAAGCCGCTGGTGGATGTCAACCACCTCCAGGGCCACATTCTCTCGCATTTCATCCGGCAGGAGGGAAAGCCCTACGTGCCCCCGACATTTCCTTTCCTGGCCCTGCTGGTCTCCGGAGGCCATTCCCAGATCGTGAGGGTGGACGACCCGCTGCACTTCGAGGTGCTGGGCCGGACGATAGACGACGCGGTGGGGGAGGCGTTCGACAAGTGCGCCAAGCTTCTCGGCCTGGGCTATCCCGGCGGTCCGGTGGTGGACAGACTAGCTGCCCAGGGTGACCCGGAGCGTTTCAAGTTCGCCAAGCCGCACGTCCCCGGACTGGACTACAGCTTCAGCGGAGTGAAGACCTCCCTGCTGTATTTCGTGCGCGACCATTTGAAGGAGGACCCCGACTTCATGCAGCATAACATGGCGGATATCTGCGCCTCGTTCCAGAAGACCCTGATAGACGTGCTCATGGACAAGCTCCTGAAAACCGTGAAGCAGACAGGTATAAAACAGGTGGCCATCGGCGGCGGCGTGTCGGCCAACTCGGGCCTGCGCAGCCGTATCGCTTCCGAGGGCGAGAAACGCGGCTGGACCACCTTCATCCCCGAATTCAAGTTCACCACGGACAATGCCGCGATGATTGCCGTGGCCGGTCTCTTTAAGTTCCGCGCTGGGCTCACCGGCGGACTCGATGCCGCACCCGTTTCCAGAGCCCTTGACTTCAAGTAGATGAAAGAATTCGAGACAGCCTTCGAGGCATCGTACTCTCCCACGGAGGAGGATTTCAGGACGGCTGCGGCCAAGGCAGCCGGTGTCCCTGTCGGGAAAATAGCCGAGGTACACCTGCTCCGCCGCTCCATCGACGCCCGCTCCCGCAAGATCCTGCGCCGCTACCGGCTGGCCGCATACCTGCAGGGGGAGGTGCCGCCCGGGACCGCATCGTACAGCCTCAGTCAGGATGTCTCGCAGAAGCCGCCCGTAATCGTCATCGGAGCCGGTCCTGCCGGACTCTTCGCTGCCCTGAGGCTCATCTGCGGCAGCCGCCGTCCCATCATCCTAGAGCGGGGCAAGAACGTTCACGAACGCAAATACGACATAGCCGCCATCTCCCGCACCGGCGGCCTCAATCCCGACTCCAACTACTGCTTCGGCGAGGGCGGTGCCGGCACATTCTCCGACGGCAAGCTCTACACCCGCTCCAACAAGCGGGGCGATGTGGGTGCAGTCCTCAAGACCTTCACCGACTTCGGCGCGGACCCCATGATAAGGATCAACGCCCATCCCCACATAGGCAGCGACCGTCTGCCCGCGATAGTCGAGGCCATGCGCTCCCATATCGTGGAATGCGGAGGCGAATATCATTTCTCCAGCCGCGTCACCGACCTTCAGCAGACTCCTGGCGGAGGATGGAAGGTGCTCTGTGACAATGGCTCCGTCTTCGAGGCTCCGGAGGTCATCCTGGCTACCGGGCACTCCGCCTCGGATATTTACCGTCTGTTCATGCGCAAGGGGTGGGCGGTGGAGGCCAAAGGCTTTGCCCTCGGAGTCAGGGCGGAGCATCCGCAGGAGCTCATCGACCGGGCGCAGTACCACGGCCCGCGCATGCCCTGGCTGCCGGCAGCCGAGTACTCCCTCGTGGAGCAGGTGGACGGCAGGGGAGTATTCTCCTTCTGCATGTGCCCGGGCGGTATCCTCGTCCCCTCGTCCACCGAGCCCGGGACGGTGGTCACCAACGGCATGTCCAACTCCCGGCGCAATTCCCGCTGGGCCAATGCCGGCATCGTCACTTCCGTCGAGCCGGAGGATGTCCCCGGCGGCCCGGAAGCAATGCTGGATTTCCGGGAGGAGGTTGAGCGCCGCTGCTACGAAGTCTCGGCTTCATTCCTCGCTCCGGCCCAGCGCATGACCGATTTCGTCAAAAGCCGCAGAGGCAAGTCCGTCGTCTCGGCCCTGCCCCGGACCTCCTACGCTCCAGGAGCATTTGCCGCGGACCTCAATGACGTTCTGCCCGATTTCGTTGCCGACCGCCTGCGCAAGGCCTTCCCGGCATTTGACCGAAAGCTCAGGGGCTACTACACCTCCGAGGCCCTGCTCCTTGCAGTGGAGTCCCGCACCTCCTCGCCCGTGCGCCTGCCCCGCGACCCTCAGACCCTCCAGCACATTGACCTGCAGAACCTTTACCCCTGCGGAGAGGGAGCCGGCTATTCCGGAGGCATCGTTTCCTCCGCCATTGACGGCATCCGTGCCGCCGAGCGCATCCTGCGGTGCGACTTTTGACACTCCCGTGACCGCAACAGCCGTTCGTCTCGTAGTCGACAGCAGCCGCGCCGTCCCCTGCTACGGTACTTCCCAGGCGCATTTAAAGAAATCAGTGCCTCAGCTCACAATGCAGGTCGGAAAAGACTAGCCGCCCTCGGCTCTAGAGGGAGGGGCCCGCCGCGAAGCGGTGGGAGGGCCTGGTCTTTTCCGACCTGCATTTTAAGCCTGCTGATGCTCAGCGTTTTGTAAATGCTCAAGCGTTTTGCAAGTGGCTGAGCACTCACGAAGTGGCGTCAGACGGTAGAGTCAAATCAGTTGCATCCTCCGCAGCAGTCCCCGCCGCAGGAGGAGCATCCGCCGCCGCATGAGCTCTGCTTCAGCTCGCCGTGCAGGCCTTCGGTCAGCTCCTGCTCGGTGGCGTCGCGGACGGTGAGGATCTTGCCGGTGAAGTTGAGGGTCTTGCCGGCCATGGGGTGGTTGAAGTTCATCATCACGCTGTCGTCCTTGACCTCGTGAACCTTGCCGTGCATGACACCGCCCTGCTGGTTCATCATCGGGATCATGTTGCCGACGGTGAGGAGGCCTTCCTGGATCTTGCCGTCCACTTCGAAGATGTGCTTGGGAAGCTCGACCACCAGCTCGGGATTGTGCTCGCCGTAGCCTTCGGAGGGAGTGAGGGTGAACTCGAAGCTGTCACCGGGCTCCTTGCCGGCGATATTCTCCTCGAACTTGGGCAGGAGATAGCCCATGCCGAAGATGAAGTCGAGAGGACGGTCTTCTGTGGTCTGGTCGGCCACCTGGCCGTCCACGGTGAGGGTGTAGGTGAGTGCTACTACTTTCTTGTCACTGATTTTCATTGTCTTTAAGATTATTGTTGTTTGATTGATTGTCATTGTTGCCGCCGAGTCTGCGGATCTTCCAGCCGATGGCCGCCACGAAGATGGACATCAGGGGCGAGAGCAGGTTGAAGATGCAGTAGGGGAGGTAGGAGAGGGTAGCCACGCCGAGGACGGTGGACTGCACCACTCCGCAGGTATTCCAGGGCACCAGTACCGAGGTCACTGTGGCCGAGTCCTCGAGGCTGCGGCTGAGCAGCTCGGGAGCGTAGCCGCGCTTGCGGTAGGCCTCGGCGAACATTTTTCCCGGAACGATGATGGACATGTACTGGTCGGAGAGTACGATGTTGCAGAAGATGCCGGAGGCGACTGTGGCCGAGACGAGCTGTACGGCACTTTTCAGGCGGGATATGATGCGGGCTGTGATGGCCTCTATCATGCCGGATGCCTCCATCACGCCTCCGAAGACTATTACGCAGAGTATCAGCCATATCGTGCCGAGCATGCCGTACATGCCGGAGGTGCAGGCCAGGGTATCCAGCATCGGGTCGCCTGTGGATACGGTCACTTCTGCAGCTAAGGACTGGTAGAGGAAGTAGAAGAATTCCCGGAATCCCCTTCCGTCTCCGCATATCTGCGCGATGAGGTCCGGCTGTACGAAGAAGGCTATGATGCCGGAGAGCAGGGCCGAAACGAAGAGGGTGATGAACGGGGGAATCTTCTTGTATATCATGAAGATGGTAAGGCAGGGGATGAGCAGCAGCCAGGGACTGATGACGAACGCCGACGAGAGGCTGGCATACTGGGCGCTGAGATCCAGTTCGGAGGCCGGGTTGTAAGTGAAGCCTACGATGGTGAACACTATGCCGGAGATGACGAATGACGGCATATTGGTGTACAACAGATAGTTGATGTTCCTGTAGATATCTACTCCCGCTACGGAAGAGGCGAGGTTGGTGGTGTCGGACATGGGCGAGCGCTTGTCCCCGAAGTAGGCTCCGGAGATGATGGCTCCGGCCAGCCAGCCCTCGGAGATGCCCAGCATGGTGCCCGCGCTCATCATCGCTACGCCTATGGTGCCGATGGTGGTCCACGAGCTGCCCGAGAGCACCGATACTATGGCCGTAAGCAGGAATACCACCAGCAGGAATATCTTCGGGCTGATGAGCTTCATGCCGTAGTAAATCAGGGTCGGAACCACTCCCGACAGCATCCAGGTGGAGGTCAGGGCCCCGATCATCAGGAGGATGAAGATGGCCGGTCCGGTCTTGCCGAGGTTGTCGATGATGCCCTCCTCCAGCCGGGACCAGGGCATCTTGAGATGGAATAAAGAAATCCCGATGACCGTCAGCGCGGCCATCAGCAGAGCCACCTGGGAGGCGCCTCCGGTGATATCGGCCCCGAAGATGGTCACTCCGATAACAATCAGAGTCATCAGCAGGATGACCGGGATGAAGGATATTAGCAGTCCAGGTTGTTTCATTATAGTCCACTGATGTCTGCCCCTTCGAATGCCAGCGTGGGTATCTGCCACGGCATGAATCCGATGGGGTCGTTTCCGATAAATATGTTCCGTGCCCAGAGCGAGAGGAAGTCCCCGCTCAGGTTCATTTCCTTGACAGGATAGAGCCGCTGCCCGTTCTCGAAGTACCAGCCCTCGATACCGTAGGAGAAGTCGCCGGTGACGGGATTGCTGTTGCCTCCGTTGAAGCCGGTGATGAGCACTCCGCTGCCGGTCTGCCGCAGAATCTCTTCCAGCCCAATTCCGGAGTTGTGAGGGAAGCAGACGGCGGTAGCGTCCTCACTGGTCCTGGGCATTCCGAGCTTATTGGCAAAATAGGTGTTCAGGAAGTAGGTCCGCACCACTCCGTCACGGATGATGTCCCGTTCGCAGGTGGCCGCGCCCTCGCTGTCGAAGTAGCCGGAACCGGTGCGTCCGGGGATGAGGGGATTGTCCGTAATCAGCAGGTTCTCCGGGAAGAGCCGCTTGCCGAGCGAGTCCAGCAGGAAGGAGTTCCGCTGCTGGAGCGAGGAACCGTTGAGGGCGGAGATGATGGCCGAGACGACCTTCGCAGAGACAGTATTTTCCAGGACAATATTGTATTTCCCGGAGTTGAGCTTGCGGGCCTCTATCATGGGCACGGTCCGTTCGTAGGCGGTTCTGCCGCATCCGGAGCGCAGGCGGTCGAAGAAGAGGGCGCCCTCCATCCAGTTGTTCTGGGGACGGGCCTCCCCGTGTCCGCGGACAGTACATTCGCAGACTACGGAGTAGAATGTACTGGATGATTCGGCTTCCAGCCCCTGGGAGTCAATGATGTAGTCCGAGCGGAGGCAGTCGTCCCAGTCGCAGGCGGTGGAGATGAGGCGGGAGTCGCTCTTGTCCACCTCGGCGTCAGTGGCCTCGAGGATATCGGTCTTGGCCTTGAAGGAAATATCGGAAAAATGCGGGTCGCACTGTTCCAGGTCCGGCCTGCCCCCGCGGTAGTACAGCGATGGGTCGGGAAGGGTGCGGCAGTCGTCCGGGGCGAGCAGCCGGCATGAGTCGATACATCTGCGGATGAAGGGCTGCAGCTCGCTCCCGTCCAGGCGGTTGGTGGAGAAGGCTCCGTACCGGCCTTCGGTGAAAAGGGCGATGCCCAGGGCGGCGGAGGTGGATTCCTGCAGCTTCTCTATCTCCCCGTTGAGGTATGATACGGAGGTCTGCGTGCTCTCCGACAGGGTCACGCGGCAGCCGGACGCACCGCAGGCGAGGGCTGTCTCCAGGGCTTTCTGTGCTATGTCTTTATTCATTGATGCCTCCTACATTAAGTTTGCTGACCAGGACTGACGGCATGCCGCAGGATACGGGGCAGTACTGCCCTTTGCCGCAGGTCCAGGTGCTGTCGTCCACTATGAGGTTGCCGGCCACGCCGGTGATGGCCGCCAGGGCCTCCGGACCGTTGCCGATGATGTTGGTGTCCTTGATGGGACGGGTCAGGTGTCCGTCCTCTATCATGTATCCGGACTTGACGTAGAATGTGAAGTCTCCGGCGCCTATCTGGACCTGACCGTTGGCGAAATTGTCCACGTAGATGCCCTTTTTCACCGAGCGGATCAGGTCCTCCTCGGTGGCCGGGCCGTTCTCCATGTAGGTGGAGCGCATCCTCGGGATGGGCATGTAGCGGAAGGATTCGCGGCGGCCGTTGCCGGTGGGGGCGACCCCGTAGTGCCGGGCGCTGATGCGGTCGTGGAGATAGGAGTTGAGCACTCCGTTGCGGACCATGTAGGTCTTCTGGCCCGGAACGCCCTCGTCATCCACGTTGACCGAGCCGCGGAAATAGGGCAGGGTGCCGTCGTCCACTATGTTGATGTCTGGGTTGCAGATGAGCTTGCCCATGCGGTCGGAGAAGATCGATGTGCCCTTGCGGTTGAAGTCGGCCTCGAAGGAGTGGCCTATGGCTTCGTGCAGCAGTATGCCGGAGCCTCCGGCACCCATGACCACGGGCATTTCCCCGCAGGGCGGACGCGAGGCCTCGAAGAGGCGGTTGCAGCCTTTCACGACATCGTCGGCCAGGGCCTGTACGAGTTCCTGAGACAGGAAGTCGAAGCCCTTGCGGTAACTCTTGGATGCGTAAAAGTTCTCCATCCGGCTGCCCTCCTGCATCACCACGGTAGCTGACATAAGGGCCATGGGGCGCATGTCAGTAAAGCATTGTCCTAAGGAGTTGAAGAAGAGGATGCGGGTCTGCTGGTCCCCGATGCGGCCGGTGATGTTGATGACCCTCTCCGAAGCCTGCTGTATCAGGTCGCGGAGCATCAGGAGGTATTCCTTTTTCTCTTCTACGGTGTGCCGCTCCCAGTCGGAAGAGTCCGAAAGCAGGGGATAGTGATTGGCGGAATCCACCGGCGTGCAGTCTTCCGGCAGGTTCACCTTCGAGGATGAGTCCCGGGCTATCTCGGCGGCTGTGGAGGCGGCCCTCATCAGATCCTCCATGCGGGTGCTCTCCGAGAAAGCGTAGCCGGTGCGGTCTCCGCTCAGGACGCGGATGCCGACGCCGAAATCGATGTTGGAGCGGGCGGAGTTGACTTCTCCGTCCCGGAGCGAGAGCTCATTGTTGACGGTGTGCTCGCAGAAGATGTCGGCGTAGTCCCCGCCTTTGGAAAGGGCTGCGGACAGCAGTCTGCGGGCCTCGGAAGGCCCGATGCCGAATATTCCGGAATATGATGTGTCTGGTCTGGAACTGTTCATGTCTTGCGTTCAAATAAAAGGGGCTCAGCTGGAAGCACAAGCCCCTTTTAACTCTTTTTGTGTAGCAGAGTCTGAGATAAATTAGATGTTGGTAGCCTTGACCTTGACCAGCTTGCCGTTCTGGACGAAAGCCAGTTCGGAGTTGGTCTTCTTCTTCTCCTTGACCAGGTTCTGGAACGTGGCGTTCAGACCGTCGAGGATATTGTCTCTAAGCTCCCGTGATTCTAGTTCGCTCATAATTGATCAATTGGTTGAACAAGGTTTTGTTATGTATTTTCGTCGTTATGTCTTTTCCTCCCTCGCAGATGATCACAGGTGAGTTGGAGTTGTCTATGATCATCCAGTATTCGCAGACCGGTATGTACAGGTGGAACAGGTTCTTGATACCCATGTCGTACCGGCGCCGGATACTCTCCTCGCTTACGTTGTGCCCTCCGGACTGCACCCTCAGCCTGACCCTCTCAACGGCCAGCGACGGCATGTTCAGCCAGAAGTAGAGCAGGGTCACTATATAGCCCCGGCTCTGGGCGTTGCGGATGAGGTTCACGTAGCTTCTGGTGGCCAGCGTCGTCTCTATCGCGAAATCCTGCCCTTCGTTTATCAGTTCCTCCACTCTGGCCAGCATTATCCTTCCCGCCTGTATCGCGGCCTTCTCCGGGTTGAAGGGAGAGAGGCCCCGCGCTATCTCGTCCGCGTTTACGAAGTTGCCGCAGTTCAGCATATTCGGAAGAATGGTGTAGGAAGCTGTCGTCTTACCCGCACCGTTGCAACCTGAAATGATGAATAACTTAGGCATACTTCATAACACAACTGCTTACAAAAATAATGAAAAAACCTCAAAAATCCGGCACAATTTGCGAAAAAGTTTTCAACATCCGCCCGATGCCGCCACGGCGAAAAGAGCGAAATCTCCCAGTACAGGGTCTTCCGGGAATACTTTCAGCAGGAAACGGGTTATCTCCTCGGCAGTCCTGATATCCGCGCTGCGCCTTGCAGTTATACCCAAATTCGCCGCACTCCGGTGCACATGCACGTCCAACGGGATGATCAGTCCCCGCTTGTCTATGCTCTTCCACAGTCCCAGGTCCACCTTTCCGTCGTCCCGGACCATCCACCGCCTCAGCATGTGAATCTTCTTGTTGGCTGCCGAAGGGTCGTCCTTCTGCCCGTAGACGCGGACGCGCATCTGTCCCGGGGTGAGGACCTCGAGGCTCTCATTGTCACGGTAGAATTCCCTGAGCCTGCCGCAGATGCCCGCGAACTCCGACCATCTGACAGTACGATGCAGGGAGGTACTGTCGCTGCGGTACTCTCCCGCCATGACATATTCGTAGGGTTGCCATCCCATCTCGTCCATTGCCCTGCGGCAGTCCCTGACTATCATCTCCCTGCGGCCCCAGGCCAGATGGGCTGCCACAGCCGCCGCCACCTCCACGTCCTGGAGGTTTGCCCTTCCCTCAGCCATCAGGCCGGCAAAGTGCTTGGGGAAGATTATCGGGTCGCCGGTAAAATATTTCCAGTCATTGTATTGCGCCGCGTATTCCCGCAGCAGCCGTGTCACTTCAGTTTCATTCATGCTTTTTTTGACTATTTTTGCCGTGCAAATATAATGACTCGACGGCAATGATAATCACGGCGGACAGCGGTTCGACCTCCATCGACTGGAGGATCCTGAGGCGGGATGAGCCCGTCCGGAGGCTGGTGTCTCCGGGGGTCAATCCTGTGCTTCAGAAGGTTGAGGCTATGCGCGGAGTCTTTGCCGAAGCTCTGAAGGGTGTTGAAGGACCGGGCATCCGGGTGTATTTTTACGGTGCCGGGGTGGTCTCGGAGGCTGCCGGGGAGAAGGTCCGTCAGGCTCTGCGGGCCGTACTTCCGGGATGTGAGGTGACGGCCGGTTCTGACCTGGAGGCAGCCGCCATTGCCCTGCTCGGTGATAAGGACGGAGTCGCGGCAATCCTGGGGACAGGCTCCAACAGCGGGCTGTACCTCGGAGGACGGATGGTCCGGAACATTCCGGCCGGAGGCTTCATCCTCGGGGACGAGGGCAGCGGGGCCTGGCTCGGAAAAATGCTGCTGGCGGACTACATCAAGGGACTGCTGCCTCAGGAATTGGAAATTGCTCTGCGGGAGGAGTCCCCGGGACTCGACTATCCGGCGGTGGTCAGCCGGGTCTACGGAGGAGAGATGCCCTCGCGGTACCTGGCTTCGTTCTCCCTTTTCCTGGGGCGGCGGAAGGATTGTACATATGTCCGAGGTCTGGTGGCAAATGGGTTCCGTCTTTTTCTGGAGCGCAATGTGTTGCGCTACGGCCGTCCTGACCTGCCTCTTGCGGCGGTCGGATCGGTGGCATGCGCATACGGAGACATCTTACGGGAGGTTGCGGCGGAGTGTGGTGTGTGCCGGGTGCTGACTGCTCCGGGGGCGGGGGACGGCCTGGAACGTTATTTTTCCAAAATGATAGAGTGACGATTTGAAGTTATGATGATACCTTTATTACAGGAGGCGGTGGACGCGCTCAGCTCAGTGCCCGGAATAGGGAAGGTGACGGCCATGAGGATGGCGCTCTTCCTGCTGCGGCGGCCCGAGGAGGAGACCCTCCGGATGGGCAATGCCCTGATACGGCTCCGCACCGAGGCCCGTTACTGCCGGATATGCAATATGCTCTCGGAGGAGGAGATATGCCCGATATGCGCGGATTCCCGGCGGGACCGCTCGACTATCCTCGTGGTGGAGAATATACAGGATGTGATGAGTATCGAGGAGACGGGGGAGTACAACGGGGTCTACCATGTGCTGGGAGGGGTGATATCGCCCATGGACGGTATCGGTCCGGATGACCTGCCGCTCGACTCGCTGGTGGAGAGGGCGTCTTCGCCTGATGTCAGGGAGGTGATCATCGCGATAGGCAAGGGGATGGCCGGTGAGACCACCTCGTTCTATATCAACCGGCTGCTGGCCCGTACCGGAGTGCGTGTGACGGCTATCGCCCGCGGGGTGGGCTTCGGGGACGACCTCGAGAATGCCGATTCGCTGACGCTCGGAATGTCCATCAAGAACCGTACGCCTTTGTTATGAGCTATATCGAACTTTTTCTTCTCGCGGCAGGTCTGTGCTTCGATACTTTCGCGGTCTCGCTTACCGGCGGGATATGTACCCGCGGCAGTCTGTGTGTCAGGCAGATTCTGCGGATTATTTTCTGTTTTGCAGTGTTCCAGGCCGGACTCACCTTTGCAGGCTGGCTGCTGGGCTACAGCGTGAGCGACTACATCTCGAAGGTGGACCACTGGGTGGCATTCGTCCTGCTGGGCTACATCGGGGTGAAGATGATAATCGAGGGCTGCTCCAAGAAAGAGGAGGAAGTGTCCGGCACGTCGCTGCTGAATACCAGGCAGCTCGTGCTCCTGTCCGTGGCTACCAGCATCGATGCCGTGGCAGTCGGCATATCCCTGGCCATGATCAAGCTGTCATTCCTCAAGATAGGCATCACCACGGCTATGGTGCTGGCCTGCACGGCCCTGGCCTCCCTCGCCGGTCTGCTCGGCGGCCGCCGCCTCGGAGCCGGTATCGGCAGGAAGTCCGAAATCCTCGGCGGCCTCATCCTTATCGCCATCGGAGCGAAAATTCTCATCGAGCACCTGTCTGTGTAAATCCGGCTGCTTGAGAAAAATTGCCGATTTTGGCGGGTAATTTGTATATTTGCGGCCGAGTATTAACGAATTAAGTTTATAGAGTTGAAATTCAAGCCTTTCGAGTTCAGAGTCCGATGTTATTGGTGAGTCCGGCGCTCTCCAGCGGGAGAGTATTACCCATCAATTTAACCATCATCAAACTCCGAAAGAAGCATGATACAGATATTCTATAAAGACAAAGGCAAGATATCCATCTCCCAGTCCGTAGTATTTCTGGATGAACTGGGAATGGACGATGTAATCTGGATTGACCTTTTCTCCCCGGACGGAGACGAGAAACGCGCGGTCGAGGCTTTCCTCGATACCTCCCTGTCCTCCAGGGCCCAGGCCGAGGAGATCGAGTCATCGTCCCGCTACTCCGAGACCGAGACGACCATCTCCGTCAACACCAACTTCCTGATTCCCGGCCCGGACGAGTACTCGATGGAAGCTGTCTCGTTCATTCTCTGCGAGGGTATCATCGTGTCCATCAGGAACGTGCAGTTGCGCAGCTTCTCGGACATACAGCGCAGGATACAGGTCAACAGCCGGCTCTATCCCACAGGCTATCACGTCCTGATCGGCATCGTGGAGAACCGAATCGACCTCGATGCCGACATGATCGAGCTCATGTCCAAGGAGATAGACACCTACAGCAAGAAGGTCAGTGCCGGCAAGGATGTCAACGAGGAGTTCCTCTTAGATATCAACCAGCTGCAGGAGAACACCATGCTGGTGCGCGAGAACGTGGTCGACAAGCAGAGGATGATATCCTCCATCATGAAGAGCGACAAGTTCCCCCGCGATATCTTTCCGAAACTTTCGGTCATCAACAAGGACATCGTGTCCCTGCTCAACCATACCAACTTCAGCTTCGAGCGTCTGGACTACCTCCAGAACACAGTAGTCGGTCTGATCAACCTCGAGCAGAACCGCATCATGAAGGTCTTTACCTTCGTGTCCCTGCTCCTGATGCCGCCGACCCTCATAGCGTCCATCTACGGCATGAATATCAACCTGCCGGTGGCCGGCAGCGGACTGGCGGACTTTTTTATTCTGCTGGCGTTGATGATTGTTGCGATTTTTGTAGTAATTTTGGTTTTCCGAAAACGAAGAATGCTTTAGAATATGAGTGATATCAAGAAACCTGAAACCTGGGCCGAAGGCCGCCGCAAGATAGACTGGGTAAGGGCCAACATGCCACTGCTCAACAGGATAGAGAAGAAATTCAAGGAAGAGAGACCCTTCGAGGGACTGAAAATAGCCCTCTCGATACATCTGGAGGCCAAGACGGCCTACCTCTGCGAGACCCTGGCCGCCGGCGGGGCGCAGATGTACATCACCGGCTCCAATCCTCTTTCCACCCAGGACGACGTGGCCGCCGCTCTCGTACACGAGGGCCTCGAGGTATTCGCCTGGTACGGCTGCTCGGAGCAGGAATACATGGACAATATCCGCAAGGTAGTCTCCTGCGGACCCAATATCATCATCGACGACGGAGGCGACCTGGTGCATACCCTGCATACCGAGATGCCGGAACTCATCCCCGGAATCATCGGAGGCTGCGAGGAGACCACCACCGGAGTTATGAGGCTCGAGGCCATGGCCAGGGCAGGGGAGCTGCGCTTCCCCATGGTGCTGGTCAACAATGCCAAGTGCAAATACCTCTTCGACAACCGCTATGGTACAGGCCAGTCCGTATGGAACGGCATCAACCGCACGACCAACCTCATCGTGGCCGGTAAGAATGTCGTGGTGGCCGGATACGGCTGGTGCGGCAAGGGCGTGGCCATGAGGGCCAAGGGGCTGGGAGCCTCGGTCATCGTCACCGAGATCGACCCGGTCAAGGCCATAGAGGCTGTCATGGACGGATTCAAGGTCATGCCGATGGAGCAGGCCGCGGAGTTAGGAGATATATTCGTGACCGTGACCGGCTGTAAGGACGTCATCACTCCCGCACACTTCCTGAAGATGAAGGACGGAGCCATCTGCTGCAACGCCGGACACTTCGACAGTGAGGTGGACGTCCGCGGTATCAAGGCCATGGCCGTGGAGTCGTGGGAGGCCCGCAGCAATATCATGGGCTACCGTCTCTCCAACGGCCGTTCCGTGTTCATTCTCGCCGAGGGCCGTCTGGTCAATCTGGCTTCGGGAGACGGGCATCCCGCCGAGATCATGGACATGAGCTTCGCCATCCAGGCCCTGGGTGCCCGCTATCTGGTACGGCACCGCGGAGAGGACATGCCCCGCATCATAAGCGTCCCGGTGGAGATAGACGCCGAGGTGGCCCGGATGAAGCTCGAAAGCTGGGGCACCGGTATAGACACCCTGACCCCCGAGCAGGAGGAATACCTGTACGGCGGTCATTAACAGAAGTTCCGGAAGATTTTAAAAATTTTAAAAAATATAAAAATGCTGAAAGTAAAGTTCTACACTGGCATAGATATTCCCTTGGAGTTCCACCGTGCGCGTATCGTGCAGAAGGTGAGGCTTCTGCCTATCGAAGAAAGACTGGAGGCCCTGAAGAAGGGCGGATTCAATACCTACCGCATGGATTCGGCGGATGTCTATCTGGACATGCTGACCGACAGCGGAACCAACGCCATGAGCGACCTGCAGTTGGCCGCCATGATGCGGGCCGACGACGCATACGCCGGCAGCGAGTCGTTCAAGCGGCTCGAGAAGGCCGTCTTCGACGTGCTCGGCAAGCGATATGTGGTGCCCGCGCATCAGGGCCGCGCAGCCGAGAATGTTATCATGCGGGCTTTCCTGAAGCCCGGGGACATAGTCCCCATGAACTACCACTTCGGCAGTACCGTCAACCACATAAAACTCAACGGCGGACGTCCCGTCGATCTCGTTGACCCCGAAGTGGCCTTCTCCTCCGCTTCAGACAATCAGTTCAAGGGCAATATCGACATCGCCCGCCTGGAGGAGTGCATCGCTCAGTACGGGGCGGAGCACATACCTTTCATCCGCATGGAGGCTTCCACCAATCTTATCGGCGGACAGCCCTTCTCGATGGCCAACCTCATGGAGGTGCGCAAGGTGGCCGACCGCCACGGCATCAAGGTGCTGCTTGACGCCTGCCTGCTCGGAGAGAACGCCTGGCTGATCATTCAGCGCGAGCCGGAGTACGCCCATGCAGCCCTGGGCGAAGTCCTGCTGAAGATGTGTTCGCTGGCCGATATCGTCTATTTCTCGGCCCGC
The DNA here is from genome assembly GCA_900550465.1 of uncultured Alistipes sp. Classification (GTDB taxonomy): domain Bacteria; phylum Bacteroidota; class Bacteroidia; order Bacteroidales; family UBA932; genus Coprenecus. The sequence continues at coordinate 45,502 of URSC01000010.1, read as the reverse complement.
AAGCTCTCCTGCACCAGAGGTGCCGTCATCGCCACCGACAACTACCAGGACAAACTTAAGATGGACCAGGTGGTGGCCGTATTCGAGGGCTACGTCACCTACGGCGGCATGTCCATGAAGGAGATAGAGGCCATGGCCCAGGGACTGTACGAGGCTACTGACGAGGAGTACATCTGCCAGAACCCCGAGTTCATAAGGTATTTCGTGAATGAAGCCGTCAGGATGGGCATCCCGATGGTGACCCCTCCGGGTGTGCTCGGAGCCCAGATAGACGCTAAGAAGTTCTGCGACCATCTGCCCGTGAAGGACCTGCCCGCCAGTTCCCTCGCCGCAGCCATTTACCTGTGCTCCGGAGTGAGGACCATGGACGGCGGCACCTACGCCGATGTCTCGGAGGACGATCCGGACTTCATCGCAGATATGGAGCTCGTCCGCATGGCATTTCCCCGCAAGGTGCTGACATTGTCCCAGACAATGTACGCCCTCGACCGCCTGAAATGGCTCTACGACAACCGCCGCCTCATCGGCGCCATCCGCTGTCACGACATCCCCGGCATGCAGCGCTGCTTCCGCACCCCGATGGAACCCGTCGGCGACTGGCCCGAACGCCTCGTCGCCAGGTTCAAGGAAGACTTCGGTGACAGTTTGTAAAAGAAAAAGAATAAAAATACCGCCCGGTTGTCAATTCAACCGGGCGGTATTTTTTAGTGACCTCGGCGGGATTCAAACCCACAACCTTCTGATCCGTAGTCAGATGCTCTATTCAGTTGAGCTACGAGGCCAATATCCTGTGTATTGCTACTCAGACTTTGCAGTCTCTTCTGCAACTACTCCTGCAAACTTTTTCTCCTTGATACGTGCCTTCTTACCGGTCAGGTTCCTGAGGTAGAAGATTCTTGCTCTGCGGACTTTACCGCTCTTATTGAGCTCAATCTCGGAGATGAAAGGTGAGTAAAGAGGGAATATCCTTTCAACGCCTACTCCGTTGGAAATCTTGCGTACAGTGAAAGTCTGGGTTGTACCGGCACCTTTCCTCTGTATCACTACTCCACGGAACTTCTGGAGTCTCTCCTTGTTCTCTTCCTTAATCTTATAGGTCACAGTAACTGTATCGCCTGCCTTAAACTCGGGATACTTTTTCTCGTCCTGTGCAAATGCCTGTTCTGCAATCTTTATTAAATCCATTTTCTTAATCTTTTTTGGCAACATTGCTGTCATCATCGACATCTATGCAAGAGGTTGCTTATTTTTTGGGACTGCAAAGATAGATAAAACATGAAACATTCCAAATTTTTTTAGCATTTAACTGAACATTTTTTTCAATCTGTCGAAGAAATTCTTGTCCATTTTGCTTGGTTTGGGAGTGAAATTCTCTGAGTTTCTGAGTTTTTCAAATATCTCTTTTTCACTCCTGTCTATCTTTGCCGGAGTCCATGCCTGAATGAACACCAGGAGGTCTCCCCGTCCGTATCCATTGATGTCGGGAACTCCTTTGCCGCGTACCCTCAGTATCGCTCCGGACTGTGTGCCGGCTTCTATCTTAATCCTTACCTTTCCGTCAGCAGAAGGTATTTCAGCCGATGTGCCGAGCACTAAGTCTGGAATTGATACGAAAAGTGTGTATATCAAGTCATTTCCGTCCCTCTGCAGTTCTCCGTTATCTTCCTCCTCTATAAGTACGAGAAGATCTCCGTTGACGCCGTTGCCCTTGGCTGCATTTCCCTTGCCGTGAACTGTCAGCTGCATGCCTTCCACAACACCTGCCGGAATCTTGAATGATACTTCCTCGGTATCCTCGACAATGCCTGCTCCATGGCAGTGGGGGCAAGGTTTTGTAATGACCTTGCCCTCGCCTCCGCAGGTCGGGCAGGGGGAGGTGGTCTGCATACGTCCCATGAAGGACTGGACCATCCTGGTCACCATTCCGGTGCCGTGGCATGTCTCGCATGTATGTACATCGGCTTCGGACTCAGCTCCGCGTCCACCGCAGTGCGGGCATTTTACGGCTTTTTTTATCTTGACAGTCTTGGTGACGCCGTTTACAATTTCGGAAAGTGACAATTTGACACGTATGCGGATATTCGAACCTTTTTTTACCCGTGCGCCTCCTCGTCCGGAAGAAGAACCGAAACCTCCGAATCCTCCTCCGAAACCTCCTCCGAAAATGTCTCCGAACCGGCTGAAGATGTCTTCCATAGTGAATCCTCCAAAACCTTCGAATCCACCGCCGCCTCCTGCGGCACCGCTCATTCCTGCATGACCGAACTGGTCATAGCGTGCTTTTTTGTCAGGGTTGCTCAGAACATCGTAGGCCTCTGCCGCTTCCTTGAATTTCTCCTCTGCTGCCGAGTCTCCCGGATTGCGGTCCGGATGATATTTGAGGGCCATTTTACGATAGGCCTTCTTAATCTCATCCTGCGATGCGTCCCTGGATACACCAAGGACCTCATAGTAATCTCTCTTATCTGCCATAATCTACACCCCCACTACAACTTTTGCGAAACGTATTACCTTGTCATTCAGTTTATAGCCTTGCTGGATGACATCTACTATCTTGTTTTTCTGCTTCTTTTCCTGTACCGGAAGCTGGGCGACGGCTTCGTGGAAATCTGTGTCGAGTTCCTTGCCCAGGGCTTCTATCACGCTGAGACCACGGCCTTTCAGGAATGTCATCAGCTTGTTGTATATCAACTCGGTACCTTCTATCGCCGCCTGGTCCGCTTCGGATTCCTTCAGCACCTGAAGGGCTCTTTCACAGTCATCCAGTACTGGCAGCATACCTTTAATTATGTCTTCTCCTGCAGAGGCTATCAGATCCAGTCTTTCCCTCGCGGTTCTTCTGCGGTAGTTGTCAAATTCAGCGGCAAGGCGGATGTATTTGTCATTGACCTCAGCAACACGTGCTTCGAGTGCCTTGACAGCCTCATCCTCCTGCTGTACTTCTTCCTGGGCAGTCTGTTCATTGTTTTCCCCGGACGTGTCCTGCGGAACGGTTTCCTGATTTATATCTTTGTTCTCTTCCATACTATCTTTATTTTCTATCCGGCAATGCTTTCAGCAAAAACACTGCCAGAAGAAAAAATCGACAAAATGTCAGTCGGCCCGGTTAGAGTTTCGTGATGTGAGGTTCCACATCCCTGTATTTGGGCATAGTCGCTCCGATAGGTGCTCCTATATAGGTGGGATCGCACATTAAGTATCTGGTGCCGTCGTGTGTGAAACTGTCTCCCGTTACACTTGAGGGGAGTGCAACTCCGCAGGCCACATGTCCTTTGTAACTGAACATGGCTACGTCCAGGCCCAGGAGATCCTTGACGAGCCATGAGAATACCAGTACTCGGTCCTTGCAGTTGTTGGAACCGTAAAAGAATGACTCCTCTATGAAGAGAGGCTTGGCCCGTCCGAACATCTCATAATCGGTTTTGTAGTCGAATCCCCTTTGAATCAAGGTCAGGACGAAAGATACAGCCTGTACAGGATCCATGCTGTCCTTGAGAATCTTATATCTGACGCTGGTGAAGACTGCCTTCTTGAGCTGGCTGTCCACATCTGAGAGATGGTATGTTATCAGGTCTGACTGCGGATAGTCAAGAGTGAATTTGACGCAGGGTATGTTCAGCGGTACGCTTACATCCTCTCCTATGTACTGTGTCCATGAATGCAGGGCCTTCAGCTGGTAGTCGCTGTTGCTGACGATGAGCTGGCGGTCTATGACCAGATTCATTTTTTTCTCTGCGGCGGAGAAATCGTTGGAGAAGGTGTACAGCGGGTCCTGGCTGTTCAGGCGGTTGTAGCTGTAGATGTAGAAGTCCTCATTGTCGTCAGTGATGTAGGACACCTGGTAGATGGGAGCGGAGAACGGCAGCAGCAGTATCATCTGTCCTCCTGACGAGCCTACCCTGGCTTTATACTGGAGTTGGCTGAGAAGGAACATCTGGGTCATGATCTTCTCGTTGACGTACTCGTCGATATAGACGGCGTCTGTCATTTTCTTTATAGTGGTGTAAAGAGCCCAGTCGCTCATTGAGTGTTCCTTGCGCATGTTGTCAAGAGCCTCTACAGTCGGCATGAAATCGGATTCAGAGAGTACTTTCCATGCTTTAGAGGCATCCTGTTCGGTAGCCTGGATGCGCGGTATTCTCATGTTGTCGGCGAATGGTATTGCACCCTTGATTCCGAAAAAGTCTACAGAAACCGTGCTGTTCCCGGAATAAGCAGCTGAGATGGCCGGAACAGGAGCAGACACTGCAGGAGCGGATATGAATCCTGGAACGGGGAGGCCGGGCAGTGACTTATGTGCGGTTTCCTCTGATGGATTGTAATAGACAGGTTCATCAGGGACCGGACCCACAGGGTCTTCCTTGCCTCTCTGAACCAGAAACTCTTCCCATGCGGCGGCCAGATAGTCGGAGAACTCCGCGTTGGCCTTGGACCTCCAGTCCTGGAATTCCTTAGTCCTCTGCCTGTAGAAATCAAGGAATGAGTCATCCGTCTGGGCACCGGCCGGAACCATTGCTCCTGTCAGTGCCGCAGCCATAATGAAGAAGTATTTGGAAATTCTAGTCATATTGCATTTCAAATTTAAAATAAAGCTCCCTCCGGACTGACAGACGCGGGGGGAGCTTGAGTCATTGTAGTTTCAAGTACTTAGTTGGCGTTCTTCTGCATCTCCAGAGCCATCTCCTCGTCAAAGGTTTTCATGAACAGATGCTGGTCAAAGTCAACAGCCAGCTTCTGATCCTTTGAGATAGCTTCCTCGAGGCCGTCCATTACTTTTGTTCTGGGCATTTCTATGTTTACCCAGAATTCATAGGTGCCGTCCTCGTTCTGATAGAGTTTGGTGCCTCTTACGACTGCTCCGTTGAGTTCCTGGTTGACAACCAGCCTTACATTCTGCTCCACTTTCTGGGCAAACTCGGCCTTGTTCGCAACGTTGACCTGGTTCATGTATCTCTCGGTGACAGCCTTTACAACGGAAGATATCTGAGTTCCCAACTGAGTACGGGCGTTGAGATCAGCGATAGTCCTGGCCATTTCCTGATCCGGGCTTGTGCCGGAAGCAGTGGCGCGGAAATACTCCATGTCGGATTTGTCGGCGGGAGTATTGAACGGCATAATGATTTCGGTCTTACCGGCATTCATGACGTTCTTCTGGCCGCCGCATGACGAAACAGCCGTCACCATGGCGATGACAGCGGCTACTACGGGGAAAAATTTTGTTTTCATACGTTTAAATAAATTATTAATTAAAACACAAATGTAATGTCTTTTTTGGTAAAAAGCAATAAAAATAGGAGTGTCCTGAAAATGTGACACTCCTATTTGAATTTTTTTGAACCGGTTCGGTCCTACATCTTGTCATTGCTGCCGAGAACATCGTATATCTTGTGGATATACAGCTGTTTCAGCTTGTCACGAGCAGGACCGAGATATTTTCTGGGATCGAACTCCTCGGGATGCTCGACAAGCACTTTGCGGATGGCTGCCGTCATGGCCAGACGTCCGTCGCTGTCGATGTTGATCTTGCAGACCGCTGACTTTGCAGCCTCACGGAGCTGGTCCTCGGGAATACCGATAGAGTCTTTCAGATGTCCGCCGTAGTGGTTGATCTCAGCCACGATATCCTGGGGCACTGAGGACGAGCCGTGAAGAACGATGGGGAATCCAGGGATACGCTTTTCGATCTCGTGCAGGATGTCCAGACGGATCTCAGGCTTCTGACCGGGCTTGAACTTGTATGCGCCGTGGGATGTTCCGATGGAGATGGCAAGGGAATCCACACCGGTCTTGTTTACGAAGTCCTCGACTTCCTCAGGACGGGTATAGGTATGGCTCTCAGCCTTCACGTCATCCTCTACTCCGGCCAGGACACCGAGCTCGCCCTCTACTGTAACATCATACTTGTGAGCATACTCGACAACCTTGCGGGTCAGTTCCACATTCTCGTCGTAGGGCTTGGACGAACCGTCAATCATGACTGATGAGAAACCGTACTCGATGCAGCTCTTGCAGAGCTCGAAGCTGTCACCGTGATCGAGGTGCAGCACGATGGGAATGTTGCAGCCCAGTTCCTTGGCATACTCCACGCCGCCCTGGGCCATATAACGGAGGATAGTCTGGTTGGCATACTTGCGGGCACCGCTGGATACCTGCAGGATGACAGGAGACTTGGTCTCCACACAGGCCTGGATGATGGCCTGCATCTGTTCCATGTTGTTGAAATTGAAGGCGGGAATAGCATAGCCGCCGTTGATGGCCTTCTTGAAGAGCTCTCTTGAGTTCACGAGGCCGAGTTCTTTGTAAGATACCATAATATATCTATCTTTAAAATTAAATATCCGATATTCTTGCTATCGTCTCGCAAATTTAGATATTTTTGTAATATGAACAAAAAAGTAATCATTTTCTCAGCTCCCTCCGGAGCGGGCAAAAGCACTGTCGTAGGACATCTGCTGAGGCGGTTCGATTTCCTTGAATTCTCCATATCAGCGACTTCGCGTCCGCCCCGCGGCACAGAGCGGAATGGCGTCGAGTATTATTTCTTCTCAGAGGAGGAGTTCCGTAATCTTATATCGCGCAATGCATTCGTAGAATATGAGGAGGTGTATCCCGGCTCATTCTACGGAACACTGCGTTCCGAGGTGGAGCGTATATGGGCGAAGGGCCATGTCATTCTTTTTGACATAGATGTCAAGGGCGGGGTAAATCTCAAGCGTATCTTTGGGGATGCCGCACTGTCTGTATTTGTCAAGCCTCCCTCGGTGGAGGAGCTCAGGCGCAGGCTGCAGGGAAGGGGAACGGATTCGCCCGAGGCGATAGACAGAAGAGTGGCTAAGGCGGCTGAAGAGCTGCTGTATGAAACGAAGTTTGACAAAGTGCTGGAGAATGATGTCCTGGAGAGGACGCTCGCGGAAGCTGAGAAGACAGTTCTTGATTTCGTTAATAAGAAATAAGTGAAGGCTATGACGGAGGTCCTGTATTTCGGTTCTTTCAATCCCGTCCATTTCGGACACGTGGCCATAGTGGAGTATGTGGCTGCGATGAATGAGGTGGATGCAGTGACAATAGTGCCGTCCCCCCACAGTCCGTTCAAGGACCTGTCCATTCTGGCTGATCCCATAAAGAGGCTGGAGGAGGTAAGGAAGGCATTTGCGGGCCTTTCTCCCAAAATCAGGATATCTGATATCGAATATCACATGCAGGAGCCGCTTTACACTATAAATACCCTTCATGCCCTGAAGGGAAAAAAGAGCGGAACGGAACTGGTCCTGCTCATGGGGGCTGACAATGTCCAGGGCCTGGAAAGATGGCATCGTGGGAATGATATTGTACAGGAATTTCCTGTATGGGTATATCCCCGGGCCGGGGCAGACGGTGCCGCGCTCTGCAGGGCCTACAATAGCAGGGCAGGAGTCCGGGGATTCAGATTTCTAGAGGAAGCGCCGCTTCTGGACATCTCCTCGACACAGATTAGAAACCAACTCAACAAAAACCAGATACCATGAAAATAAGAACTATTGTTTTGTCAGCAGCGGTACTTTTGTCAGCCGCCGCATTCCAGACCACGGGTTATGCACAGAGACGCGGGGCGCAGATGACTGAAGAGCAGATGTACCTCGACGCAATGCACCGCCACATCACATCCGATAAGCTGTACGGATATGTCCTGCAGCTTTCAGACTCAACGCTTGAGGGCCGCCTGGCCGGTTCTCCCGGAATGGCCAAGGCTGTGGCCATAGTCGAGAATTATTTCAAGGAGTGGGGACTGAAACCTGCAGGAGACAACGGCTCCTACATCCAGGAATATTCCCATCCTTGTGTCGAGGTGTTCCCAGGCAGTACTATGGATATCCTGTTCCCTGTTTACGGCCAGAAGCGCAAGGATACTGTGTGGATATCCAAGTCTTATCCCTGGGCCGACGGCTGGTTTGCCGGAGGTATGACCGGTAACGGGGACATTACTGCGGATATTGTTTATGCCGGATTCGGAGTAACGGCACCCGAACTGGGTTATGATGATTATGCCGGCATGGATGTCCGCGGCAAGATAGTTCTGGTCGAGGGAGAGACTCCCAATACCAGCCGCAATGCCGATACCCTGGCGATGTGGTACAATCATACTCTGCACCAGACCAAACTCAATAATGCTGTCGCTCACGGAGCCATAGGTCTTCTCTATCTCTGGGTGCCTGGTCCCAATGCTCCTTATAATGAGAATTTTGTGTACTGCCACGTGACAGATACCGTCGTAAATGATATTTTCCGCGGAACCGGCCGTACGTACGGAGAGACGGTAAGGAAGATATATCAGACCAAGAAGCCTCAGTCATTCTATACAGGAAAGAAAGCCCATATCAGGATGAACGCCACATATAATCCCGATGCTACCGGTAAAAACATCCTGGGAATCGTGGAAGGCTCCGATCCTGAACTTAAGAACGAGTATGTGATAATATCCGCACACCTGGACCATCTGGGAATGATACCTTATCATATAGCCGGAGCCAATGACAACAATGCCTCGTCAGCGGCACTTCTCGGTGTTGCTGAGGCTCTGGCGAAGAGCCAGGTCAAGCCCAAGCGCACAATTGTATTCCTCAGTCTGGACGGTGAGGAGGCAGGGCTTACCGGCAGCACTTACTACACACAGCATCCTATTTTCCCCAAGGAAAAAGTAAAGGCAGTCATCAACCTCGAGCAGGTAGGCGCCGGGCAGAGGCTTTCTGCAAGTTATCCATATAATTTCCCGGAACTGCAGAATTTCTCCAAGGCAGCAAATGAAAAATATGTGCACCGGATTCTTTATCAGGGAGAGAGCTATTACAGGACACGTCCCCGTACAGACGGAGTCGTATTCATGAAAGCCGGATATCCCGTACTTGACGTAAGGGCTGCCGGGGGAGGATATTACCATCATCCCAAGGATAATCCCGAATCCATCAACCCTGAGACACTTCAGGCAGCAGCAGAATGGATTTACTGGACAGCAGTCATGATTGCCAATCAGTAGTTTACCCATGCCCGGGCCCGGCACAGTCTTTGCATGCGCGGGATGGATTCATATTTGAAAATATTAGAAATGAATATGAGAAATTTTCTTAAGTTATGCATTGCCGTGCCGGCCATGGCAGCGGGCATTATATCATGTGACTATGAGAGCGATATCTACTACAATTCATATCTTACTGCAGTAGAGGCGGAAGAGGGTATGCCGTACAAGTGCTTCTTTGTCAGTGATGATTCGCTCAGAGTTATTCCCTTGAATTATTTTTCAGAAATCGGGGAACTGGAGACTGACGACAGGCTTATGGCTACATTCTCTATCCCCGGAGGAGAAATCACAGACCCGGTAGAAGTAGAGTTTACGTCGATCATTCAGATGATTACGCAGAATATCCATCAGACTTCATCTATGGATACCATGTACAATGACCCCATAGATCCGGTACAGATGTGGCAGAGCGGAGGTGTGTACGGTGTCTCGCGTTTTCTTACAGTGTCGTTTTCCTACCAGGCATCCCAGAGCGGTATAAGTCACAATATATGTCTTGTGGACGACCTGAATGCTCCCAATCCTGATTCTGACGGGTATTACCATCTGAAATTCAGACATTCTGCTAATAAAGACCAGTATCAGTACATGGCCTCGAGTGTGGCTACATTCCTGCTCCCCGAGAAGTATACGGCGCCGGGAATCAAGGGTATAAAAGTGGATTTCAACGTAATCACACAGGAAAAAGACAGCACCCTGACAGTTACATTCTGACGGATGATGTCTGGTACACAAAAAAAGTCTGAATCACCGCTTCATTCGGAGCCCCGCGACCAACTCCCCTTCCTGAGGAAGGGGTCGGGGGAAGGGTCAGAAGAGGGCGCCCGCCCGGGCACAAAAAAAGTCTGAATCAACTGATTCAGACTTTTTTTGTGCCCAGAACAAGACTCGAACTTGCACGCCTTAAACAGGCACTACCCCCTCAAAGTAGCGTGTCTACCAATTTCACCATCTGGGCTCTTTTTGGGTTTCGGGCTGCAAATATACATTGTTTTTTTTAAAATGAAACATTTTTTGAAATTTTTCTTAAATTTACGTCAATTTTGAACCAAAACCACTCAGGCCATGAAAGAAACAAACAGCAGTTTCGTACAGAAGGGCGATACGTTGTATCTTGTAACGTCCTCGGAGGCAGTGGATTACCTGAACTCGAGCATCGATTCGGGCTTTATCACCTCCCTCCACCGCATATCCGGAAAGGGTATCTTTCATTCGCTGGTCGAGTGCTGCAGGGACAAGTCCCTTGGCTTCGATATTACTGGTGACTCCGACCTCACTGACGAGGAGTTTCTCTACGGCAATACGAAGTACGTGGCTATCGTCTCCGTAAACAACGATCAGGAAGGAGATTTCGTCAACTTTATGTTCAACCACGGGATCGAGACCACTCTCCTCGGCCATGTCACCAAGGGTGAGCTGAGGATGGACGACCATTCCTACGGTTTTATCTCGGAATATGCCGGAAAGACAGCTTAACAAGAGCCGGGAGACGATCTCCTCGATGTTCGATTCCATCGCCCCGGTGTACGACAGACTGAATCATCTTCTCTCCTTCGGGATAGACCGTTCCTGGAGGAGACGTCTGGTGCGTGCTGTATCCTCGTTCTGTGCTCTCAGAGGCGGAGAAGTCAAGGTCCTGGACATGGCCTGCGGGACAGGTGACGTCTCTATAGCCCTGAGGCGGAAGGGGCTCGATGTAGTAGGTGCCGATATATCGGAGAACATGCTGGCCATAGCCAGGAAGAAGGCGCCGGAGATAGATTTCCGTTACGGGGATGCCTCGGAACTGCCCTTCGCCGACGGAAGTTTCGATGCGGTGACGATTGCTTTCGGCATCCGGAATTTCGACAAGCGCGCGCAGTGCATCCGCGAGCTGCACCGTGTCCTCAAGGAAGGAGGCATGCTTGCCATCGCGGAGTTCTCCATACCCCGCAACAGACTGTGGCGGGGCATTTACACATTGTACTTCAAGAATATTCTTCCGGCCGTAGGCCGCCTCGTTTCCAAACAGGCGTATGCCTATTCCTATCTGCCGGAGTCCTCGTTCGATTTCCCCGCGCCGGAGAAGTTCCGCGCGGAACTTTCTGAAGGGGGATTCAGGGATGTGACCGCCAGGTCCATGACCGGAGGAGTGTCCTGCCTTTATATCGGGAGGAAGTAGCTCATGACATTCACCAGACTTTGGCCAGTATTCACCTCGCTTCTGTACCTGCTGAACATTGCAATAGCGGTGTACTCCTCCATTATGTTGATTTCCAGCAAGAGGGATCCGGTCAAGACCCTTTCCTGGGTGATGGTGATGATACTGCTGCCGTATATCGGCATCATCCTGTATTTTTTCTTCGGCCGCAATTTCCGCAAGGACAAGATGTTCTCCCGCAAGGGAGCGAGGGATCTCGGGCTGAGGAAGGAACTGTGCAAGGAGATGTTGGATAAGTTCGAGGACAGGGACAATATCCCGCAGGAGGTGAGGCGCCACCATAAGCTCGTGGTGCAGAATATCCGCAGCGCCTACAGCCTGCTCTCGGCCAATGACAGCGTGCAGATATATTTTTCCGGAAAGGAGGCTCTTTCCGCCATGCTTGAGGCGATGCGCGGAGCCAGGACCCATATCCACCTGCAGTCGTTCATCATAGAGGACGACAGGGTGGGCAATGCCTTCAAGGAGGTGCTGATGGCCAAGGCCCGGGAGGGGGTGGAGGTCCGGATGATGTACGACGGGTTCGGAGGACGGCATCTGGGCAAGAAGTTTCTTGGGGAGCTGCAGGAGGCTGGGGTGGAGATTCTCAATTTTTCCCCGTTCCGCCTTTTCTTCCTTCCGCCCATCGTCAATTACCGCAACCACCGCAAGATCCTGGTCGTGGACGGACACATCGGCTTCCTGGGAGGGTGCAATATCGCGGACCGCTATTTCGACGGCGGGGAATTTCCCGAGTGGAGGGACACCCACGTCCGCATAGAGGGGATGTCGGTGATGTCGCTGCAGGCCACCTTCCTGCTCGACCGGTATTTTATCCTGAACAAGAATTTAGGGCGGCGCCGCAAATATTACCCTTACGTCGATGCGAAGGACAAGGAACTGTTGGCGGCCGGTACGGCGGGAGGCAGCCGCTACTATGCGCAGATCATCGCTTCGGGACCGGACAGTGACTGGGCCGCCATCATGCAGTGCTACTTCACGGCCATCACCAAGGCCCGGGACCATATCTGCATCATCACCCCGTATTTCATTCCCTCCGAGACGATTCTCAATGCGATAAAGATAACCGCCCTGTCCGACGTGAAGGTCTCGCTGATGATACCGGAACGCTCCGATACCTGGCTGACCAACTGGGGTACGATGTCCTATATCTCGGAACTGATTGACGCCGGAGTCAAGGTATATCTTTTCAAACGCGGGTTCAACCACTCGAAGGTGCTCAGCATCGACGGGGAGTACTGCATCATCGGTTCGGCCAATATGGACAACCGCAGCCTGGAGCACCATTTCGAGGTCACTTCGGTCATCTACGACCCGGAGTGCGCCCGGACGGTCGAGGACCAGTTCCGCAAGGATCTTTCCCGCTGTACCCTCGTGACAAAGGCCAAGTGGCACAGGCGCCCCAGGCGCAATAAATTCTACGAGTCCGTGGCCCGTCTGGTAAGCCCTCTGCTATAGCTGCTTGCGGTACTGCAGCGGGGTGGTGCCGGTGTGGTGGCGGAAGAACTGCACGAAGACCGACGGACTGGAAAATCCCAGTTCCTCCGATATCTCCAGTATGGTCATGTCCGTGGTCTGGAGCAGCAGCTTGCTGTCGCTCAGCAGCATGGTGGCTATCCAGTCGGATACGGAGCGTCCGCTGATGCGGCGAATGGCCTCGGAAAAATATTTCGGGGTGCGGTTGAGCCGGCCGGCATAGAAGGCCACGTTGTGCTCGCTGCGGTAGTGGGTGGTCAGCAGCCTGAAGAAATCGTCGGTGAGCTGTTCCTGACGGGGCTTTGTCACCTCGCTCCGGTCTCCGGATATGCCGCGGTAGATGTCGCTGATCTCCAGCATTAGGGCGTAGAGCAGGGTCTTGTGGAGCTCTTTGTCGTAGACATTGTCGCTTCTTCCGGTGTGTCTGCTGATGAAATCGTAGTATTCTAAGAGACCGGCGGCTCTTTCTTCACTGAGACGGATGACAGGGTGGAGGAAGGTGACGTTGAGAATGTTGATGTCCACCGGGCTGGGATGCTCCAAGATGGCTTCAAGAGAGGCGTTGAGGGTCCTGGCGCTGAAGTCCCCGGAGCAGGATATGTCCTCCGTGAACTGCTGGGGTATCAGTATGAAGAGGCAGCCTGGAACTATCTCCCAGTTCCGTCCGCTGATGCGCAGTTCCCGCTTTCCGGCGGTGCACAGTCCTATGGTAAAGCCATTTTGCTCCGAATTCATGCCGAAATCCGACTTTTTCTATATTTTTTCTGCTGCAAACATAACAATTTATACGGAATGAAGTGCCAATTTTGCAGCCGATTTAATTCCTAAGATATGAAGCAATACTACAATCATTCCATCGAGGAAGTCTCGAAGGAGTTTCAGACCGATGCGGAGCGGGGACTGAGTCCCGACGGGATAGCCGCACGGATTGAGAAGTACGGCAAGAACACGCTGGTGCAGAAGAAGGGGCGTCCGTTCATCGTGATGTTCCTCGAGCAGTTCAAGAGTTTTCTTATTATTCTGCTTATCATAGCCGCCGTGATTTCCGGCGTCATGGGTGTCAGGACGGGCGAGGGCCTGCTGGATACCTATATTATAATGGGTATCCTGCTGCTCAATGCCTTTATCGGCGCATACCAGGAGTTCCAGGCCCAGAAGTCCATGGATGCCCTCAAGAAGATGGCGGCTCCCATGGCCAAGGTCATCCGCGGCGGGGAGTCCTACATCGTCAATGTGGAGGACGTGGTGCCCGGCGACATCGTAGTCCTGGAGGTGGGCGACATAGTGCCGGCCGATATCAGGATTACCGAGTCGGTGAACATGAGCATACAGGAGTCGTCCATGACCGGTGAGTCCGTGCCGGTGGAGAAGTCTCCCGAGACCATAGCGGAGACGGAAGTTCCCTTAGGAGACAGGAAGAATATGGCGTTCTCCAGCGGAGTGGTGACCTTCGGCCGCGGCAAGGGTATCGTAGTCGGCACCGGCATGAATACCGAGATAGGCAAGATCGCCAACATGCTCAACCGCGACTCCGAGACCCAGACTCCCATGCAGGTGCGCCTGGAGAAACTCGGTAAGGTGATAGGCATCGCCTCCATCGTAATCTGCGCGGTGATATTCCTTATCGGCGTGCTCTACGGCCGTCCGGTCATCAGCATGTTCATGGTGGCTATTTCCTTGGCTGTAGCGGCCATACCCGAGGGACTGCCGGCCATCTCGACGATTATCCTGTCGATGGGTGTGCGCCGTATGGCCAGGCACAACGCTATCATCCGCAAGCTGCCCTCTGTGGAGACCCTCGGCTGTACTACCGTTATATGCTCTGACAAGACCGGTACTCTGACCAAGAACCAGATGACGGTGGTGGAGGATTATGCGGTCAGCGGCAATATCGACCGGCTGGTGTCGGTAGCCGTGCTCTGCTGCGATGCCAAGGTGGTCAAGAACAGCGACGGCACCACTACCAAGGTGGGCGACCCTACAGAGATAGCCCTGATAGACCTCGGAGCCAAGCAGGGTGTGGTCAAGGATGAGCTTGAGGCACGTTGCCCGAGGGTAGGAGAGGTGGCATTCGACTCCTCCCGCAAGAGGATGACGACCATCAACCGCATGGAAGACGGCTCCCTCAGGGCCAATGTCAAGGGCGGTCTGGACGAGATACTCTCAGTCTGCGACCGGATAGAGACTGCGGACGGGGTACGCGAGATAATCACATCCGATATAGTGGACCTGCAGAAGCGCAACGAGGCCATGGCCGAGTCGGCCCTCAGGGTGTTGGCAATGGCGTACAGGCCTATGGAGCAGGTATCCTCCGAGATGGAGGAGGTCGAGCGCGGTCTGATCTTCGTCGGAATGGTCGGAATGATTGACCCCGAGCGCGAGGAGGTCATCGGCGCCATCGCAGAGTGCCGCAGCGCCGGTATCCGTCCGGTGATGATTACCGGTGACCACAAGGTGACGGCCCTGGCCATTGCCAGGAAGATCGGCATCTTCCAGGAGGGCGACCTGGCCATCACCGGTACGGACCTCGAGAAGCTCGACGACGCTTATTTTGATGCAAATGTGGATAAATATTCGGTCTATGCCCGTATCGCTCCCGAGCAAAAGGAACGTATCGTGACGGCCTGGCAGAAGAGGGGCGAGATCGTGGCCATGACGGGTGACGGTGTCAACGACGCCCCGGCCCTCAAGAAGGCCGACATCGGAGTATCGATGGGTATCACCGGAACGGAGGTGGCCAAGGACGCTTCGGACATGGTGCTTCAGGACGACAATTTCGTGACCATCGTCTCCGCTGTCTCCGAGGGCCGCCGTATCTACGACAACATCCTCAAGACCATTCTCTTCCTGCTGTCTACGAACCTCGGAGAGGTGATTCTGCTCTTCATCACCTCGATATTCAACATGGGTATTCCCCTGCTGCCTATACACATCCTGTGGATCAACCTCGTCAGCGAGACCTTCCCGGCCCTGGCCCTGAGCCTCGATCCCGCCGCCAAGGATGTGATGAGCAAGAGTCCCCGCGGCAAGGGCAAGCAGTTCATGGACCGCGGTATGATCTGGCGCATCAGCTACCAGGGTCTTATGGTGACGGCCATTACCCTCACTGCCTTTATCATAGGTAAGAATCAGGGCGGCGAGGCCCTCGGTCAGACCATGGCATTCACCTCGCTGATCATGGCCAAGCTCGTGCATGCCGGTAACCTGCACTCCAACACAGAGTCCCGCTTCAAGTTCAATATCCTGAACAACAAGCCGCTGATCTTCGCCCTGCTGATGTCCCTCGTGCTGACCCTCGCAGTGCTGCTGATCGCGCCTCTGATGAGTGCCTTCGAGTTCGTCTCCATGAATCTAAACCAGTGGGGCATCATCGTCCTCCTGGCCCTCGTTCCCCTCGTGGTGGTAGAGCTCTTCAAGGCCCTCAAGTGGAACGGCAGGTAGTTATGTTATCCCAGCAGATTGAAAATCTGCTCTGAAGTATCGGGGAAGGTATTGGCTGCCTGAGCGGCGGTCATGCCTTCCCTGAATTTTTTATCGGAGCAGAGGCGGCGGGCGACGGCTGCCTGCTGAGCGGTGTCGGTTGTGCTGTAGGACATGCCGTGGTAGTGGAAGAAGCGGGCGTTGTCCGTCTCGCAGCCAGGTATGGGTGCCGTATGGATCAGGGGAATGCGCTTGGCTGCTGCTTCGGTGCTGGACAGGCCGCCGGGCTTGGTGAAGAGCACGTCGCAGGCGTCCATGAGCAGGGGAACGCGGTCGGTGAAGCCGATGGGGTGGACATTGGCATTTTCGCCGAAATCCTTGCAGAGGCGGTTGCGGAGTTTGGTGTTGCTGCCGCAGACGGCCAGGATTTCCACTCCGCGGCCCTCGGCCTCCAGAATTGTCCTGATGAGCTCCCCGGTCTTGCCGAAGCCCATGCTGCCGGACATTATCAGATACCAGCCGGCGCTGATGCCGATATGGCCGCTGCCTGAGAATAGGGCGGCGCATTCCTCTCTCGCAGCGCTCTTCTCTACGTGCTTCCAGCATTCCTCGCTGACGGGGATTCCGAACGGATGCAGCAGATCCCGGCGGGCTCCGATGGCGACACATTCTTCTATAAGGTGAGGGTGGGGGATGACGATGCCGTCCACCTCGAGGTCCTTCATCAGTGTCAGCGCATCATAGTCGGTCTGGACGAAAACGGTCCTGAGGCCGGAGGGCAGCAGGCCGGCACGGCGCAGGGCTGTCATGGCCTCTGCTGGGAATACGTGGGTGCAGATGACGGAGGTGAAACCGCCCTCGAGGATGTGGTCGCAGAGGCGCTTGCAGTAGATCTTGTTGGCCACGTAGACGGGAGACTTGACTCTGCGTGAGCGGGGTACGATCTCTCCTGTTTTGTAAATGACCTTTATCAGATTGCTCTTGGTAGTGAAGATGTACAGGTCCGACATTGTCCTGGAGAAGTCGGTGCTGATGAACGAGAGGGTGTCGGCTATCTCGCACGGTATGCCGTTGCGTTCTCCCCACTGGGCGAGAGCCTTGGCCGCGGAGTTGTGTCCGCCGCCCATGTCGCATGAGAGTATCAGGGTCTTCATATCCGTAGTATTTTTAGACAAAAGTAGGATATTTTTTACGAAACAGTTTCTAAATTTGCTACAGAATTTTAAACTGACAACTGTATGAAGATAGTTTTTCTGGATGCCGCGACTGTCGGCAAGGATGTGTCTCTGGACGGGCTGAAGCAGTTCGGCGAGACCGTGTTCTATGATGCTACCAAGCAGGGTGAGGCCGCTTCGAGGGTGGCTGACTGCGATATCGTGATAACCAACAAGGTGAAGGTCTACCGGGACGAGATAGACGCGGCCCGCAACCTGAAGCTGATCTGCGTGGCGGCCACCGGAGTCAACTGCGTGGACGTGGACTATGCAGCCTCTAAGGGTATACCGGTCAAGAACGTACCGGCGTACTCGACGGAGAGCGTGGCCCAGGTGTGCTTCATGCACATCCTCAATATGGTGGGACACGGGATGTATTTCAATGAGATCTGCCACGACGGACGCTACTCCCGCAGCGGGATGTTCTCCGATGTGCTGAATCCCTTCTGGGAGCTCAAGGGCAAGAAGATGGGTGTCATCGGCATGGGCAATATCGGCTCGCGGGTGGCTGAGCTGGCCACGGCCTTCGGGATGGAGGTGTCCTACTACTCGACTTCCGGAACCGGACACTGCAGGACCTATCCCTGTGTGAGTCTTGAGGAGCTGCTGGGCGGAAGCGATGTGGTGTCGGTCAACTGCCCTCTGAATCCTAAGACAAAAGACCTTATCACATACGCGGAACTGGGCCGGATGAAGCCCGGAGCCTACATCGTCAACTGCTCCCGCGGAGGAATCATCAACGAGAACGACCTGGTACGCGCCCTCAACGACGGCCTGATAGCCGGAGCAGCGGTCGATACCTTCGAGACCGAGCCCCTGCCCATAGACCATCCTTACATAGCTGGAGTCAAGGACCCTTCGAGGCTGATTCTCTCGCCGCACATCGGCTGGACCAGCATTGAGGCCCGTATCCGCTTAGTGGAAGTTCTCGAGGAGAATATCCGCACCTTCCTGGAGAGCGGCAAGTAGGAGTTTTACTCCCACTCGATAGTTGCGGGGGGTTTGGACGAGATGTCGTAGACGACGCGGTTCACTCCCCGCACTTTGTTTATGATGTCGTTGGAGATTTTCGCCAGGAAGTCGTAGGGGAGGTGTACCCAGTCGGCGGTCATGCCGTCGGTGGAGACCACTGCCCTGAGGGCAATGGTGTACTCGTAGGTGCGCTCGTCGCCCATGACTCCCACGCTGCGCACAGGAGGGAGGATGGTGCCTGCCTGCCAGATGCAGTCGTAGAGGGTCAGGAAGCCCTCGCCGGTCTCGGTGCCGCCTGTAGCCGCTGCTCCGGATGCGGGCTGCCAGCCTTCGGGGGCGGGGGTGGAGCGGAGGGCGTCGATGTAGATGGCATCGGCGTTGCGCAGAATCTCTAATTTCTCGCGGGTCACCTCACCGAGCACCCTGATGCCGAGGCCGGGGCCTGGGAAGGGATGGCGGGAGATGAGGGAGTTCTTGATGCCGAGGGCGCGGCCTACGCGGCGTACCTCGTCCTTGAATAGGGAGCGCAGGGGCTCGACGATCTTGAGGTTCATTTCCTCCGGAAGACCGCCCACGTTGTGGTGGGACTTGATGGTCTGTGAGGGACCGTTGACGGAGGTGGACTCTATCACGTCCGGATATATGGTGCCCTGGGCGAGCCAGGATGCGTTCTCTATCTTGTGAGCCTCTGCGTCGAAGACCTCGATGAAGGTGCGGCCGATGGCCTTGCGCTTGGCCTCGGGGTCGGATATGCCCTCGAGAGCCTTGAGGAAGAGCTCGGTGGCCTCCACTCCGCGGACGTTGAGACCCATGTCCTGGTAGGAGGCCAGCACGGACTCGTACTCGTCCTTGCGCAGCAGCCCGTTGTTGACGAAGATGCAGTGCAGCTGCCGTCCGATGGCCCTGTGCAGCAGGACAGCCGCCACGGAGGAGTCGACTCCGCCGGAGAGGCCGAGGATGACATTGTCCTGACCTATTTTCTCCCTGAGGGACTCGATGGAACTTTCGATGAATGAGGCGGGGGTCCAGTCGCCCTTGCAGCCGCAGATGCGCATGGCGAAATTCTCCAGAATCTGAGGTCCGTAGGTCGAATGATAGACCTCCGGATGGAACTGGACGCACCAGGTCTGCTCACCTTTTATATGATAGGCGGCGTTGACCACATCGTCGGTGGAGGCTATCACCTCCGCGCCTTCCGGCAGACGGGCGATGGTGTCGCCGTGGGACATCCAGACCTGCGAGTCGGAGGGAATGCCCTCGAACAGGGGGCATTGTTCCTTGATATGCATGATGGCGCGGCCGTACTCACGGGCGATGGAGGGATTGACCTCCCCGCCGTAGCGGTGGGCGATGTACTGGGCGCCGTAGCAGATGCAGAGCATGGGGTAGCGGCCCTTGATGCCGGAGAGATCGGGGGAGGGGGCCTTCGGGTCGCGGACGGACCAGGGGCTGCCCGAGAGAACTACGCCCCGGACGCTGTCGTCGAGGGCTGGTATCCTGTTGAATGGATGGATTTCGCAATAAACGTTCAGCTCCCTGAGTCTGCGGCCGATAAGCTGGGTGACCTGTGAGCCGAAATCGAGGATTATGATCTTCTCCGTCATGGTGTGTGGTGGGTTACTGTTAAAATTTAATGTCAGGGTGCAAATGTAAATAAATTTCAATTAATTTTGCGCCCCGAATATGCAAAACGTAAGAAATATAGCCATCATCGCCCATGTCGACCACGGTAAGACCACTCTGGTGGACAGAATGATATATCAGGCGAAGCTCGTCCGGGAGGACGGAAAGCACGGGGGCGACCTGATCCTGGACAACAACGATCTGGAGCGTGAGAGAGGTATCACTATCCTCGCCAAGAACGTATCGGTGCCGTACAAGGGCATCAAGATCAATATCATAGACACTCCGGGCCACGCCGATTTCGGAGGCGAGGTCGAGAGGGTGCTCAACATGACGGACGGAGTGCTGCTGCTGGTGGATGCCTTCGAGGGCACCATGCCGCAGACCCGCTTCGTGCTGCAGAAGGCCATAGAGATGGGCAAGAAGCCTATCGTGGTGATCAACAAGGTGGACAAGCCCAACTGCCGTCCCGACGAGGTCAACGAGCAGGTATTCGACCTGATGTTCTCGCTCAACGCCACTGAGGAGCAGCTGGACTTCAAGACCGTCTACGGCAGTGCCAAGCAGGGCTGGATGTCCTTAGACTGGCGCAAGCCTACGGGCGACATCATCCCTCTGCTGGACACCATTGTGGCTGAGATACCGGCTCCCAAGTATGTGGAGGGCACACCACAGATGCTGATTTCCTCCCTCGAATATTCGCCCTATGTGGGACGTATCGCGGTGGGCAGGGTCAGCCGCGGAGCCCTGACGGCCGGCATGCAGATCTCCCTATGCAAGAAGGACGGCACGGTGGAGAAGCAGAAGATCAAGGACCTGATGGTATTCCAGGGACTCGAGAAGAAGAGCGCCGAGAAGGTGGAGTGCGGGGATATCTGCGCTGTAGTCGGCCTGGAGGACTTCGAGATAGGCGATACGGTGGCCGATTTCGAGAATCCTGAGGCTCTGCCGCCCATCACCGTGGACGAGCCTACGATGAGCATGCTGTTTACCATCAACGATTCCCCTTTCTTCGGCCGTGACGGCAAGTACGTGACCTCCAGGCATCTGAAGGAGCGCCTGGAGAAGGAGCTGGAGAAGAACCTGGCGCTGAGGGTAAAGCCCGGACTGGGTGCTGATTCCTTTATAGTGTACGGCCGCGGCGTGCTGCATCTGTCGATCCTGATCGAGACGATGCGCCGCGAGGGCTTCGAGCTGCAGGTAGGCCAGCCCAAGGTTATCGACAAGAATATCAACGGAGTACGCTGCGAGCCCATAGAACTGCTGACCATCGACCTGCCCGAGGATATGGTCGGCAAGGCCATCGAGATATCCACCCGCCGCAAGGCCTCCCTGACCCACATGGAGACCCGCGGAGACAGGGCCCATCTGGAGTTCGATATCCCTTCGAGGGGACTTATCGGTCTGAGGAGCAACCTGATGACCGCCACTCAGGGCGAGGCCGTAGTGGCCCACCGCTTCAAGGGCTACGAGCCGTACAAGGGCGAGATAGAGAAGCGCAACAACGGCTCCCTCGTCTCCCTCGAGACAGGCCTCTCAGTGGCTTACGCCATGGACAAGCTCCAGGACCGCGGCCGGTTCTTCATCGATCCGGGCGAGGAGATCTACGCCGGTCAGGTGGTCGGCGAGCATACAAGGGCGAGCGACCTGGCCATCAACATCTGCAAGACCAAGAAACTGACCAATATGAGGGCATCCGGCTCCGACGAGAAGGTGATGCTGCCGCCTCCTATCAAGTTCTCCTTAGAGGAGGCTTTAGAGTATATTCAGGAGGACGAGCTGGTGGAGGTGACTCCTCATTTTATGCGTCTGAGGAAGATTATTTTGGACGAGAATGAGAGAAAGCGCAGGAGAATGCAATAAAAAAGTCCAAAACAGTTTAGGAATATTGAAAAATTTTATATCTTTGCCGCCCTTAATTGTCGGGAAATGAATTGCAAGATAGGGATACGCGGGCTTTCAAACGGAGAACATCCGTTCCACTTCAAGGTGGACGGGAGTTTCTTCGAGGCATACGAGAGCGATACAGTCTCGGATGCTGAGTTGGATGTCAACGCTCTGATAACCAAGGAACCGGGCCGTATGAGCCTGGACCTGGATATTACAGGGGACGTGACGGTGAAGTGCGACAGATGTCTCGCGGACCTGAAGATTCCAGTGGATATTCAGGTGCCTTTCTCGGTGATGTTCTCCTCATACGCAGAGGATGCGGAGGAGGGAGTCTCGGACGAGGTGATACTTCTTGACGGCAGTTCTTCGGAGATAGACCTGGGTCAGATTATTTACGACTATGTCAATCTCAGCCTCCCGATAAAGAAGGTTCATCCCGAGGGAGAATGTGACCCCGTGATGATGGAAAAGCTGAAAGATATTTTAAAATAGAAATAATTAAAATTTAGAATAAGATGGCACATCCCAAACACAAACTTTCAAAGCAGCGCAGGGACAAACGTAGAACACACGATAAGTTGACTCTTCCTGCACTTTCAACCTGCTCCAACTGCGGAGCCACAGTACTGTATCACCGCGTATGCCCTGAGTGCGGCTACTATCGCGGACGTCTGATGGTTGAGAAGAACGTAGAATAACGCTGGTTTCAGCGGATGGCCCCATAGTTCAAGGGATAGAATGGAAGTTTCCTAAACTTTAGATACAGGTTCGAGTCCTGTTGGGGCTACTTTCTCAGAGCTGCCGGTAACTGCCGGCGGCTCTTTTTATTTGCGCGGGTGATGGTCGAGAATGGCCCGCTGCCACTTGCGGGAGTCGATGTGGGTGTAGATCTCGGTGGTGAGGATGCTCTCGTGACCGAGCATCTGCTGCACGGCGCGGAGGTCGGCCCCGTTCTCTACAAGATGGGTGGCGAAGGAGTGGCGGAAGGTGTGCGGGGATATCTCTTTGGTAATGCCTGCAGCCTCGCATTGACGCTTGATTATCAGGAATACCATCTGCCGTGACAGTTTTCCGCCGCGCCGGTTGAGGAAGAGGATGTCCTCGTCCTTTTTGGATGCGAATGCTCTGCGGGTCTGGGAAAGATACAGCTGCACGGCTTGTGCGGCCGGCTCTCCGATGGGAACGAGTCTCTGTTTGTCCCCCTTGCCTATGACCCGGATGAAAGAATCTTCGAGGAACAGATCGGATATACGCAGCGACACCACTTCGCTGACCCTCAGCCCGCAGGAGTAGAGGACTTCGAGGATGGCCCTGTTGCGGTGTCCTTCCGGGGTGGAGAGGTCCACCGATTCGAGGATGCGCTTCACCTCTTCTACCGACAGTACGGTGGGGATGTGCCGGGATATTTTCGGGGAGTCAATGGTCTCGGCGGGGTTGCGTCCGTCCTGAGCGGACAGCCGTCCCTCTATTTCGAGAAATCCGTAGAAACTTTTCAGGGAACTGACCATCCGGGACTGGCTCCGCTTGGATATGCCGTGCTCCACCTCGGAGGAGAGAAAGGCGGATAGGTCATCTCCGCTGAGGGTCTCGGGTCCGCGTTCCGGGAACATCTCCCGGAGCTTGGCGATGTCGCTGAGGTAGGAGTCCACCGTGTTGGGGGAGAGGGACCGCTCTATCCGCAGCCAGGAGCGGTAGTCGGAGAGTATGCCGGGCCAGTCGGTCATTGTCTTGGCTTTTGGGACAATGCCGGATAGGACGCGCACCACTCAGTGAGGGGACATTCCCCGCATTTGGGATTCCGGGCGGTGCAGGTGTACCGGCCGTGGAGGATGAGCCAGTGGTGGGCGATGGCACGCTGCTCCACGGGGATATGGCTCTCGAGGTCGGCCTCGACTTTGTCAGGGGTCTTCCCGGTGGACAGGCCAAGGCGGTTGGATACGCGGAGCACGTGGGTGTCCACGGCTATTACGGGCTTGTCGTAGAGGATGGAGGCCACTACGTTGGCGGTCTTGCGGCCGACTCCGGGCAGGGACATGAGGCTGTCGGTGTCGGAGGGTATCACGGAATGGAAGTCGCTGACCAGTTTCCGGGCCATGTCTATGAGGTGGCGGGCCTTGCTGTTGGGGTAGGATACGGAGCGTATCAGCGCCAGCACGTCCTCGAAGGCGGCGGAGGCAAGTGCCTCAGGGTCCGGGTACCGTTCGAAGAGGGCGGGAGTGACCATGTTCACCCGCTTGTCGGTGCACTGGGCCGAGAGGATGACCGAGACTATCAGCTCGTATCCGTTCCTGAAGTGCAGCTCGGACTGCACGGCGGGGCGGTTGGCGGCGAACCAGTCCAGAATGGCCGTGTATCTCCTGTTTATGGTAAGTGTGCGGGGCATCTGCTGAGAAAGTTTTAGATGAACTCGGACAGGTCGAGCTGGATATCCGACTCGTCCTCCACCTCCGTGCAGGAGAGTTTCTCGCACAGGAATGTCCTGGCAGGATACTGTTGGAAGATGGTCTGGTTGTGCGTCACCATGATTACGGCCGGACCGCGCTCCCTGTTGATGCTGATGAGCAGGTCCATGATCTGTGAGGCTGTCTCTCCGTCCAGGTTGCCGGTAGGCTCGTCGGCCAGAATGATTTCCGGGCTGTTGAGCAGGGCTCTGGCGATGGCTATTCTCTGCTGCTCTCCTCCTGACAGTTGGTGAGGCATATTGTCCGCCTTATGCTCCATGCCGACTGCGGCCAGTACCCTGCGTATGCGGTCGTCGATGTTGCGGCGGTCCTTCCAGCCGGTGGCGCGGAGGACGAACCGGAGGTTGTCGTATACGGATCTTTCCATCAGCAGCTGGAAGTCCTGGAATACGACGCCTATCTTCCGGCGCAGATAGGGGATCTGCCTGTTTTTCAGTTTTCTCAGGTTGAAACCGCCGACTACGGCATTGCCCTTGGTCACAGGATTTTCCCCGATAATGGTACGGATGATGGAGGTCTTGCCGCTGCCCACTTTTCCGATGATGTATACGAATTCTCCGGGCATTATGCTCATATTGAGATCGGATATCACCAGATTGCCGCTGGCGCAGATATCCGTATGCTCGAAAAGTATGATGGGACGCTCTTTGTTTTCTTCCATGAAACAATGCATTAATCATACAAAGATACGCAAATAATTCTTACATTTGCCCCAAATAGAGTAAAATGGTCTGGAAAAGATTGATTACATTATCGGCTGCCGCCCTGATTTTATGCCAGGCCGCCGCACAGCAGGTTCCTCAGCGGTCAGACAAGGATCTTGGCCGCAGGCTGGAGAGAGTGAGAGAGCTGTATAACAATGATATGTATGACGCAGTCCGGAATGAGATAGCTGCCATACAGATGCGTGGTCCTCTGCCTTCTGCAGTCGAGGCGGAACTTGCTGCGTATGCGATGGTATCCAATCTCAGACTCGGGAGCCCCAATATCGGTGCTCTGATGAATGAGTACCGTGAGAAGTACCGCTATGCGCCTGAGTACATGGGTGTATGCCTGCTGTATGCAGGATGCAGTTTCGACAAAGGAGATTATGTCAGGGCTCTGGAAATACTGGAGGAGGTGGAGTATCCACTGCTGTCACGCACGGACAAGCTGACATATCTTTTCCAGCGCTCTTTCTGTCAGCTGAGGGCTGGCAGTCTGCAGGAAGCCCGCAACGGATTCGACCGTCTGCTGAATGGAAAACAGAACAAGTACACCGTGCCGTCAACATATTACAGGGGGTACATAGCGTATGTGGATAAGGATTTCAACAAGGCGGTGCGTCTGCTGTCATCGATCAGGGATGACGGTCATTTCGGATCATATTGCCGGTATTACATATTGGAGTCAAAACTGATGCTGGGCGATTATCAGTATGTAGCAGACAACGGTGCGGCAGTTGCCGCAGCTGTCGACAAGGAGATGAAGCCGAAGACTGCAAGAATCGTCTCTCAGGCCTATTATAAGCTGGGCCGGCCTGAGCAGGCGCGGGAGTGGTTCGAGAGTTATTCCGCCTCCGGGGCCGACATCTCGAGAAAGGACAGTTACTATCTGGGTATAATCTCGTATTCGCTCGAAGCTTACCATGAGGCTGCGGATGCTTTCTCGCAGGTCATCGGGGTAAGGGATTCCCTGGCTCAGAGCGCGTGCCTGCATATGGCGGGCTCGTACCTGAAACTCAAGAACAAGCATGAGGCACTGATCTATTACAGGCAGGCTTCGGACATGGATTTCGACAGAAGGATCAGGGAAGAGGCGTTCTTCAACTATGCGAAACTGGCATTTGACCTGAACTCTGATATAACTCCTTTTGAGGATTATCTTGAGGCCTATCCCCGTTCCGGACGTTCCGATGAGATTTATTCATATATCGCTACGTCATATCTGCTGGCAAAGAAATACAGATCTGCCATCACGGCTATCAACAGCATAAAACGTCTGACACCCGAGATGGATATGAATCTGCAGAAAGCCGCATTCCTGAGGGGAAAGGAACTTTTTGACAGGGGCGCTTACGGCGGTGCCGATACAGATTTCCGTATAGCCCTGAATCATTCCACCTACAATCAGGCTCTGGGGCTTCTTACCCGTTTCTGGCTGGCGGAGACATGCTACCGGTCGGGAAATGTTGATGAGTCAGTAAGGATAAATGAGTATCTGAGCCAGAACGGGGCGTTCCGCTCTTTTAAGGAGTATCCCCTTATGCTTTTCGGTCAGGGCTACAATTATTTTTCCAAAGAAGACTATCAGCGTTCCATAGAATGGTTCTACCGTTTCCTGGAGTGCCATGGAACGGACATGGATATGATTATAGAGGCTAAACTGAGGGTCGGGGACGCTTTCTTCATGCTGAAGGACTACAGTAAGGCTGCCTCGGTCTATGAGGAAGTGGCTATGATAGATTATCAGGATGAGTCAGTGGTATATGCCGCATATCAGTGCGCAGTATCGTGCGGCCTGCTACAGGATATGGAGAAGAAGAGGCTGATACTCGAGACAGTTATGGACAGGCGCACCGATGTACCGCTGTATTCTCAGGCTGTCTACGAGCTTGGCCGTACTTATGTCCAGTCAGGAATGCCGGATAAGGCCGAAAGGTGTTTTAAGTATCTGCTCGAAGACCTGAACGATCCTGTCTATAACGGCAAGGCGCTGCTGGAACTGGGTATGCTTTATTCCAATGCAGGTGATTATGACCGTGCACTTGCATGCCTCACGCGCATTGTCGAAGAGATGCCGCTCTCTGAGGATACGGAGAATGCCCTGGCTGTGATAGAAAGCATATATACCACGCTGAACCGTCCACAGGAGTATTTCGCATACCTTGAACGTGTTGGAATGTCGGCAGTGAAGACGCCGGATGAGAAAGAACTCATGATATTCAATGCCGCGGAACAGGTATTCCTGTCTGAGGATTATGCGGCGGCAGAGCGTGCCCTGCGCTCTTTTGTGTCGGAATATCCTGACGGGCAGAAGACACCTCTTGCATATTTCTATCTGGGCGAGACTCTCTCCGCCATGAACCGCAAGGAGGCAGCGGCAGCGGCTTATTCGCAGGTGATGGACAAAGGGGAAGGATCGTTTGTGGAACTGTCAACTCTTCACTATGCCGGAATATGCTATGAGCTGGAGCGTTATGACCAGGCGGTTTCGGCATACGAGTCCCTGTATGCCGTCGCTAAGCTTGAGAATAACCGCTATGAGGCCCTGCTCGGTCAGATGCGGTCGTATTATATGGGTGAGAAGTATCTCTCCGCGTCAGATGCCGCCTCGAGGGTATTGGCGTCGTCTGGAGTTAACGGTAAGGACAGGACCGAGGCTGAGTATATCATGGCGAAGTCATATATCTCCCTTGGCCGTCGCGGTGAGGCTCTTCCTATACTCAGGAGGCTCTCTGCGGACAATTTCTCACCGGAGGGCGCCGAGGCGGCTTATCTGATAATTCAGGACACTTACGATGCAGGAAACTTTGAGGAGGTTGAGAACCTTGTATATGCATTCTCTGATTCTCAGACCAGTCAGTTGTATTGGCTTGCAAAGAGCTTCATAGTGCTGGGAGACTCATTCGCGGAGCGGGAGGAGTGGAATCAGGCCAAGGCAACCTTCGAGAGCATACGTGACGGCTACGAGCCGCAGGGACCAAAGGACGATGTGCTTGAGCAAGTGGCGATGAGGCTCGAAAGACTCGATAAAATGAACGGACAATGAAGAACATGCGAAAGACGATAGTATCACTTGCATCAGTCATTGCGCTGACTGCCGCGTCTGTCTCCGCGCAGAACGGGATTAACTCCACAGTAGAGGTGGAACGGGATTATGAGGGAAGGATTGCAAGGGCGGTCAAGTCCCGGATAGACCCGCCTGTGGATGACTCTCTGCTTAATTTCAAGCTGAATTTCGATTATGCGGATTTTTACAGTCCTTATAAGGACCTGTACGAGTTTTCTCCTATAATGACCGTGGGACCGGCATCCGCGGGCAGAGTGGTATATCCCTGGCTCTATGTCAGGCTGGCGGCGGCATGGCCCCTGACTCCTTCTGCGGATCTGTATATCACTCCGCGGTTTGGAGAGAAATTCTCGTTCGGAGTATATCTGAATCACGACTCATACTGGGGCCGTGTGCCTCAGACCGTACTGGCCGGGGGCAATGCTGTGTACAGCGGGCAGAAGATACCCGGTGACAGGATGAAGAACAAGGCGGGAGCATTCATGGGATTCCGCTGGAAGAAGGGGGAACTTAAGCTTGACGCAGACTATTCCGGCAGCATGTATGCTCTTACGCAGGTTTCCGGTACTCCCTCGCATTCAGAAATATGGAACCTGTATTCAAACAGGTCCGACCATCTGCGGGCAGGGCTTTCAGTCCGTTCCACGAATCCTGATCCCAATGCTTTCTATTATGATCTGAATATTGCGTACCGGTATTTTGCAAACCGGCGGAGTCTCCTGGAGCATCTGGCGGATGCGGATATTTCGTTGGGTGCTGCCGTCAGGAGCGAGCATAAAGTGTATCTCAGACTGGCCGGGACATTCTCCGGTTACGGAGTATGGAAGATCGCTCCAATGTACCGTTGGGAGAGGGACCGATGGAGGATAAATGCAGGAGTGACGTTCTCATCTGCGTATGGAAGCGGAATCAATGACGGAGTATCAGGAACCAGCCGCAGCGGCCGTTTTCTGGTATATCCTGACGCTTCCGTGAGCTTTGAGACCGCCCGTAACGCCTTATGGCTTTACCTCAAGGCGTATGGAGACAACAGGCTGTATTCCCTGTATGACCTTTCCGCTATTAATCCGTGGATGGACAACTCGGATCTCAAGCATCTCTCCGCTACGCCCATATCAGCCGAACTTGGTCTCCGGGGGCAGGTGAGGGACCGTTTTTCCTACAGCCTCGGAGCCAATTACACCCTTGCCCGCAACATGCTCTCATTTATGTCACAGCAGCAGGGACAGTCTGTATACCAGGTGTTGGCGGGAGGTGAGTCACATATTTTTGCGGCTTCCGGAATGCTGAGGTGGAAGTCATTGGACTTCTATGCTATGGTTGAGGCCGGATACCGCTGGTTCTCCAACCCGGACGCGGCCCTTATGATGCCTGCCTTTGACCTTAGCGCCGTAATGGAGTATAACCTCAGGCAGCGCCTGTTAATCAAGGCGGACTGTTATTTCCGTACCTCTGCCACTGGAATGTGGATGGGGACAGAGGATGCTTCGGCATCACTCTGCCGTGTGCCGGCCTTTGTGGATGTCGGTCTGAGGGTTTCCTATGCCATAAACACCAAGGTTATGGTCTATGTTGAAGGTAATAATTTGGCGAACAGTAAGATACAGTATTTTCTCAATTATGTGGAGCCCGGAATCAATATTGGAGCGGGTATTTGCCTGAAGTTGTAAGAATTTTTTGTATCTTTGTCCGTTATAAAATTTTTTGAACCACGATGACAGATAAAGAAATGATCGAAGCGGAAAGAGAATATTCTGCGGACAGTATTCAAGTATTGGAGGGGCTCGAGGCGGTCCGGAAGCGTCCTTCGATGTATATCGGGGATATCGGGCCAAGAGGTCTTCACCACCTGGTATATGAGGTGGTGGACAATTCCATAGACGAGGCTCTGGCAGGGTTCTGCAGGAATATAGAAGTAACCATTCTGCCTGACAACTCAATACGCGTCAAGGACGATGGACGCGGTATCCCTACTGGTATTCATGAGAAAGAAGGACGCTCGGCACTGGAAGTCGTGCTGACTGTGCTCCATGCAGGAGGCAAGTTCAGTAAGGACAGTTATAAGGTGTCCGGCGGTCTGCATGGTGTCGGAGTTTCCTGCGTAAACGCATTGTCCTCATACCTGAAAGCCGAAGTGCACCGTGAGGGCAAGATTTTCGTGCAGGAGTACAGCCGCGGTGTTCCGCAGTACCCGGTTAAGGTTACTGGTGAGTGCGGCGATACCGGAACCATAATTACATTTACTCCGGACAACGAGATTTTCAAGATGACGACGGTGTACGATGCCTCGGTTCTGTCTACCAGACTTCGTGAGCTGGCGTATCTGAACAAGGGCATTCACCTCTCGCTGGTCGATGAGCGTACGCCTCAGGCGGAAGAAGGAGTTGAGACCATGGATGAGGTCGAGCACGAGCCCGTACGTCAGGAGTTCTATTCCGAGCACGGCCTGGTGGAGTTCGTGCAGTATCTTGACGGTACCCGCGAAAAACTGACCGAGAGACCGATCTCACTGGAGACGGACAAGACCGGAATCCCCATCGAGATAGCCATGCAGTACAATACCGGATTCTCGGAGAATATCCATTCCTACGTCAATAATATCAATACCATAGAAGGCGGTACCCACCTTACCGGTTTCCGTCGCGGTCTGACTTCTACACTCAAGGCGTATGCGGAGAAAAACGGCTTCCTGTCCAAGTTGAAGTTCGATCTGGATGCCTCGGATTTCCGCGAGGGACTGACCGCCGTAATATCCGTGAAGGTGGCTGAGCCCCAGTTCGAGGGGCAGACCAAAACAAAACTGGGCAACAGTGAGGTAGACGCGGCAGTGTCGCAGGCTACGAAAGCTGCGCTGGAAACCTATCTGGAAGAGAACCCGAAGGACGCCAAGAATATTATCGACAAGGTAATACTTGCCGCCACAGCCCGTCATGCTGCCCGGAAGGCCCGCGAACTGGTTCAGCGCAAGACCGTGATGTCAGGAGCCGGACTGCCCGGTAAACTGGCTGACTGCTCGAACCGCGACCCTGAGAAGTGCGAGCTGTTCCTGGTCGAGGGAGATTCCGCAGGCGGTACAGCCAAGAGCGGACGCGACCGTACGTACCAGGCCATCCTGCCTCTCCGCGGTAAGATTCTGAACGTGGAGAAGGCCATGGAGCACAAGGTCCTTGAAAGCGAGACCATAAGGAACATATATACGGCACTTGGGGTGACTATAGGAACGGAGGACGATTCCAAGGCGGCCAATCTTGACAAGCTCCGCTATCATAAGGTCATTATCATGACCGATGCCGATGTTGACGGTGCGCATATCGCGACTCTGATTCTGACATTCTTCTTCCGTTACATGCCGGATATGATAAAGAACGGTTATGTCTATATAGCATCTCCTCCGCTCTATAAGGTAAAGAGCAGGAAAGGCAAGGAAGAGAGATACTGCTGGACGGAGGACGAGCGTATAGCCGCTATAGCAGAGATAGGCAAGGGCAATGAGGGCAGCATCTATGTCCAGCGGTATAAAGGTCTGGGAGAAATGAATTCGGAGCAGTTGAAAGAGACTACCATGGACCCTGCCACAAGGCTTCTGCGCCAGGTGACCATCGACAATGCGGCCGAGGCTGACCGTATCTTCTCCATGCTCATGGGCGACGAGGTGCCTCCCCGCCGCGAATTCATCGAGATGAACGCAAAATACGCTAAAATTGACGCATAAATCATTTTAAATTATACCGATTATGGATATTTTCGAGAGAATAAACAAAGACGAGGGAGGTCCCCTGGGACAGTACCGCGCAAGAGGTCACGGATATTTCACCTTCCCCAAGCTCGAGGGCGAGATCGCTCCCAGGATGAGGTTCAACGGACATGAGGTCCTCTGCTGGAGCCTCAACAACTATCTCGGACTGGCCAACCATCCCGAGATCCGCAAGGTAGACGCCGAGGCCGCAGCCCGTTGGGGACTGGCTTATCCCATGGGCTCCAGGATGATGTCCGGTCAGACAGCCCTGCACGAGAGACTCGAGAGAGAGCTGGCTGAGTTCGAGCAGAAAGAGGACGCATTCCTTTTCAATTTCGGCTATCAGGGTATCGTCTCGACTATCGACGCCCTGCTCACCCGCCACGATGTAATCGTGTACGACTCCGAGGCCCACGCCTGCCTCATCGACGGCTGCCGTCTGCACATGGGCAAGAGGATGGTATACCCTCACAACGACATTGAGAAGTGCGAGAGGACTATCCAGCGTGCTCTCAAGGTATGCGAGGAGACTGGCGGCGGCGTGCTGCTGATTACCGAAGGAGTGTACGGTATGACCGGAGCACTCGGTATCCTGGACCAGATCGTGGCTCTCAAGAAGAAATACAACTTCCGCATCCTCATCGACGATGCGCACGGCTTCGGCGTGATGGGTCCTCACGGACGCGGAACATCCGAGCATTTCGGCGTGATGGACGGTATAGACCTGTACATCGGTGCATACGCCAAATCTATGGCCATTATCGGAGGTTTCGTGGCCGGTCCCAAATCCATCATCAACTATCTCCGCTATAATCTCCGTTCGCAGATTTATGCCAAGTCCCTGCCCATGCCTATCGTAGAGGGCTGTCTCAAGAGGCTGGAGATTATCCGCGGTCCCGAGGGAGACCGTCTCCGCGAGAAACTCTGGACTGTTACCCGTGCTCTGCAGAACGGTTTCAGGGAGAGAGGCTTCGATATCGGACTCGCTCAGGCCTGCGTAACCCCTGTATTTATCCACGGCACTGTGCCTCAGGCTACAAACATGCTCGTAGACCTCAGGGAAAACTACAATCTGTTCTGTTCCGTTGTTGTATATCCCGTTGTTCCTAAGGGTGTGATCATGTTCAGGATCATCCCTACCGCAGCGCATACTCTTGAGGATGTGGAATACACCCTCAATGCGTTCTCCGAGGCCAAGAAGAAACTTGATGCCGGAGAATACGACGGCGACAATATCCAGGACAGGGCTATCAACTAGATGGAAAAGAATAGATTTCTAAGAGATCCTAAGATTTATATCGCCCTGTTGGCGACCCTTGTGATAACTGTACTGCTCTTTCCCGAGGAGGGAAAGTTCAAGTACAGTTATCAGGCGGGCCGTCCGTGGGTATATGAGACACTTTTGTCTCCTATTGATTTTCCCATTCTCAAGACAGAGCAGGAACTGCTGGCCGAGAAAGAGGAGAAGGCCTCTCAGGTCATTCCTTATTTCGAGTATGACAATGCAGTCGCGAATGTACAGATACAGCGTCTGCGCAACCGTCAGGGAGAGGAGAATGTCAACGACCATGTCCTTTATTTCATCATCGAGTCTCTGTACAAGATGTATTCGGTCGGTATTGTACCGGCTATGGAAGAGGCGCCGGCCGGTGGAACCATAGTGGTGCAGAGGGATAAGAGGGCCAAGGAGGTACCGGTGGCCGAGGTTTATACTCCTAAGAAAGCCGAGGGGTATCTCAAGTACGATCTTTCGATAAGTTTTCCGAATTATGACCCCGACTCGCTTTTCAATGCCTATAAGGCAGGAGATTATATTGTCCCCAACCTGGTATATGATCAGGTCCGGACAAATCTTTTCCACAAGGAGGCAGTGGACTATATCTCACCCACTAAGGGGATGGTCTATGCAGGACAACTGATAGTTTCCGAAGGGGAGATCGTAACAACCGAGGTAGAGCAGCTTTTGGACTCATTCAAGCACGAGTACGAGATATCATACGGCTATGCCGACTCCTCTTTCGGCCTTGGAACCGGACATTTTATTCTGTGCCTGCTGATTGTCGCATCGCTGTTTGCTGTAGTATACTTTACGAGCAAGGAGATAATAGGACTGCACAAGTCATTCTACTTCATTCTGACGCTCTATGTCCTGCTGTTCGTGCTGACAGTCGTCCTGCGCAACCTTACACCGGACTATCTGTACCTGATACCGTATGCGGTATTCGCCATATATCTGACCATTTTCTTCAAGCGCAGATATGTCTTCCCTATATATACAGTGATACTGCTGCCCCTGCTCTTTGAGTCGGACAGCGGAGTGGAGCTGTATATGATGAACCTGACCGGCGGTATCATAGCCATTGTCACGTTCAAGTATTTCAATAACGGATGGGTGCAGTTTCTCAACTCCCTGTTCATTTTTATAGGAATGTCACTGGTATATGTCGGATTCATCCTTTCGGGTGACGGAACGCTGACTTTATTTGATCCGAAGGATATTTTCAGAATAGCAGTCAATTCTCTTCTGGTAATAGCCGCATATCCGATCGCATTTATCTTTGAAAGGGTATTTTCCCTTGTCTCTCATTTCCGTCTGGTGGATCTGTCGGATACCAACAATAAACTGTTGAGGGAGCTTGCCCAGAAGGCACCGGGTACTTTCCAGCATTCTCTCCAGGTATCAAATCTGGCGTCAGAAGCTGCCCGTGAGATCGGAGCCGATATGATTCTGACCAGGGTAGGGGCTCTCTACCATGATATCGGAAAGATGAACAATCCCCAGTGTTTCGTAGAGAATGCTCCAGCCGGTTTCAATTATCACAAGGGCCTCTCTCCTGAGGAAAGTGCCCAGCAGATTATCCGGCACGTGGACGACGGAGTGGAGATAGCCCGTAAGCACAAGCTCCCGGAGGTGGTGATAGACTTTATCCGTACGCATCATGCCAGGACTGTTACTTTCTATTTTTATGCACAGTACTGCAATGCGGGTGGAGATCCTGAGAACAAGGAGCCGTTCATGTACCATGGTGAGCTGCCGACGACTAAGGAACAGGTCATCGTGCTCATGGCCGATGCCGTAGAGGCTGCTTCCCGCTCGCTGAAGGATTATACGCCGGAGAGCATCTCTGCCCTGGTGGATTCCATCATCAGCAAGCGTCTTTCGGACTCGCAGCTGGTCCAGGCCGATATCTCGATCAAGGAGGTGGAGATAGTCAAGAGGATGTTCAAGGAGCGTCTGGAACAGGTTTATCACGAGAGGATAGCCTATCCGACGATAAAAAAATCTTGACACGGTACGTTTTTTGCGTATCTTTGTGCCTGCAAATGGGGATGTTTTGGTTTTGACAGCACAAGACATCTGATTGTAAGCATACCGGGGCAGGTGACCCACCCCGTCATCAAGGTCACAAAGCCATAACTGGCAACAACAACTATGCACTCGCTGCGTAAGTAAACTGGGTTTACTACCTTAATCGCGGTCGCCAAGGGCGATAGCGACGAGTATCCCGCCGGGCTTTCCGCCTGCTATGTCCGGCATACGGGGTATCATTAAAGCAGGATGCGGCCGCTTACTCCCTTAAGGCAGCCTAAGAAATAGGGGATAAGGATTCAGTGGCGCGTCTGTCCGCAGCTGCTTCCCGAAAAACAATGGCAGAATAAGTATGTAGAAAGCACTCGGGTGCTGTGTTTGGACGGCGGTTCGAGTCCGCCCATCTCCACAAAGAAGGCCGCTAAAAGCGGCCTTCTTTGTGGAGATGGGCGGACAGGGGTCCGACCTTTTCAACCCTATCCCCCCGCCCTTTCCTCAGGAAAGGGGGCTGGTCGCTTCGCTCCGGTTACACGCTTGTGGTCCGCACCTTTCTGGCCTTTGGGGGAATATTGGAAAATTTGATGTATATTTGTTGTTTGTAATAAATTTTACGCATGACGATGAAACCGGATAGAAGAGCCGCCATATTCCCCGGGTCATTCGACCCTTTTACACTGGGACACATGGATGTCCTGCAGTCTGCTCTGAGACTTTTTGATAAGATATATATTGCAGTAGGCTACAACCATCTGAAGCAGGGATTTCTGCCGCCGCAGACTAGAGTCGCGCTGATTCAGGATGCCGTGCGTCCGCTTATAGAGGGCGGAGCCGACATAGAGGTCCTGGCTTACACGGGACTGACAGTGGACCTGTGCCGGGAGAAAAATACCGGTTTTATCATCAGGGGGCTGCGTACGACCACCGATTTCGAGCTGGAGTCGGTGATAGCGCAGGCCAACAGAAAGATGCAGCCGGAGACGGTGACGGTGTTCATCCCTGCCTCGCACAGTTATTCCTTCATATCCTCCACGGTAGTGAGGGATGTTATTATCAATGGGGGAGATGCGGCTCCGTTCATGCCCTCCAATATCAGAATAGAAGATTATCTAAATAAGACAATATGAGAATATCCAATATCACAGCCGCGCTCCTGCTCGGAGCTGCTCTGCTTTTCCATCCTCTGACATCTGCCGCCCAGACGGAAGCTGCAGCCGCAGATACCCTTCAGGACCAGGGCCTGACACAGGAAGACATCAACATGGTCATGATGGTATTCGACGGTCAGCAGCCGTCCGATATAATAAGCCGTGCCGATGCATTCATACGGACAGGCAAGAGCCCGGAAGAGACGGCGAGGATAGCGTATTATATGTACAACTATTACCGCAATTCGAAGATTATGGGTTATGACGAGGTGGCGGTATATATTGCCGATACCTACTTCATCAATGGCGGCTACACTATCCCGGATGAGGAGAAGATGTTGGAAATGAAGTTATTTGCCGAGTCCAACCGACGTTCTCTCATCGGAATGCAGGCTCCGGAACTGACACTGCAGGACCCTTCCGGTACGATGGTGGATATCCGGCCCGGAGATCAGGATTATACTGTTCTGTATTTTTACGATGACGAATGTCCCGGATGCATCCGTACGACGCCTGCTCTCATGCAGTATATGATCCGCAGCAGTGCGGGCATCAATTTCTCCGTGTACATGATCTATACACAGGATGACAGGGAACGGTGGATGGGATATATCCAGAGGGCTGTCGCCCCTTTTTCCCTTCCTGCCAATGTCCGTGTCACGCACCTCTGGGATCCGGACATGACCTCCGGATTCGTAACCAAGTATGGGGTGGTGAGTACTCCCAAACTCTTCCTTCTCGACCGGAACGGGGTGATTATCGGCAGGGACCTTACTCCTACGGCCTTGGGCCAGGTGGTGGAGGTGCAGGAAAGTCAGCTCAACCCTACGGAGATGATATTTGAGCAGATTTTCTCACCCTTGGCTAATACTGCGGATACAACGCTGATTACCAAGGAAATAGATACTTTTTTCCAGGACTCCAAGGATAACCCGGAGTTCTTTCATGAACTGTTCTATACACTGTATCAGTATCTTAAGACGAGTTCAAGTTACCCTCTCCAGCAGGGAGCCGCTTATCTGGCCAACAAATATATCGCCAGTATGCCCGAGATGTGGGAGACGGTGACTTTTACCAATGTCGGTGAGACTCACGGCAGTGTCATCAGGGCTGATTTTGACTCGCCTGCCGATTTCATAGACCAGACGGCTCTGGCGGTGCTGATGTTCTACCGTAATCCTCTCGGGGAGCCTGCCGAGGATCTGGAACTCCGGACGCTGAAGAATAAAAAATTCCATATCTACGATGTGGAGGCCAAGTATACCGTGCTGTATTTCTACAGCCTGGACTGTGCCCTCTGCCGCGCAGTAACCAAGGAACTGGTCAAGATGGCCGGTCAGTACGACCCTTCCGACGTTCATTTCGTAGCGGTCTATACCGGAACGGACAAGGCGTGGAAGAAGTCCGTTAAGGACAATGGCGCGGGGTGGACAGACCTCTGGGACCGCAAGCGCGCCTCCGGCATGTTCGACAAGTACGACCTTCTGGATGTTCCTGCCATTTATCTGCTGGACTCGGAGAAAAAGACCCAGGCCAAGGATATAAACCCGGATGTGCTGAGTGTGCTGCTCGAGTATTATCTTGGGACGGAAGAAACAGAAAACGCTGTAGAACAGTGATATTATGCTGCTGGAACTGATCAAGGGACTCATCGTCGGATTATTCGCGTCGGTACCGCTGGGACCGATAGGGGTGCTGTGCATCCAGAGGACTCTCAGCAAGGGACGGAACTCCGGTTTTATAACCGGTCTGGGAGCTGCGCTGTCTGACACCATATTTGCGGCGGTGGCCCTCCTCAGTATCTCCTATGTCCAGCAGCTCCTGTCAGACTACCGGTATCTGGTGATGATCGCCGGAGGAATAATAGTGGGGATTTTCGGAGTAAAGCTCTTCATGACCAATCCGGTCAAGCAGATCCGCAGGGTGAAGTCCGGTAACCGGCATTACTGGCAGGATTTCTTCTCTACTGTGCTGATGACAATAACCAATCCGGGAGCATTCTTCCTCATGCTCGGCCTCTTCGCTTTTATCGGCATCAGCCGTTCCGAGGCGGAACCCCTGGAAAGGATTGCCGTTACTCTGGCGGGAGTGTTCGCGGGTGCCACCCTGTGGTGGCATGTACTGTCTACGTCCATCAACCTGTTCAGGAACAAGCTGCGTCTGCGTCAGCTGATCATGATCAACCGTGTGGCCGGTGTCGTTATTATGGTCCTGGGCCTGATTTCCCTTTTCGAGGGACTCTACCGTCTGCTCATACTTTCATGAGAGCTGCCTATGCAGTAGTAGTCAAATCCGGCGGACATCGGTTCTTCCGGATTGTAGATATTCCTTCCGTCTACCAGGACGTGGCCTTTCATGATGGTTCTCAGCCTGTTCCAGTCCGGTATCCGGAACTGTTTCCACTCGGTCAGGAGTGCTGCTGCATCAGCCCCCGTGGCAGCATCGTACATATCGCTGCAATAGGTGACGGTATCTCCGAATATATTCCCGGCCGTCTGCATTGCCGCCGGGTCGAATACCCTGATTCTGGCCCCGGCCTCTCTGAGCAGGGATACGGTGACTATGGACGGCGCCTCCCTCATGTCGTCGGTACTGGGCTTGAAGGCCAGGCCCCACAGGGCGATGCTCCTGCCTTCCAGAGAACCGTTGAACGCCTCCTTGAGCTTTTCGAATACGACTCTCTTCTGTTCGATATTGACCTCTTCCACCGCACTGATGATTTTCATCCTGTAGCCGTAGGCGGCCGCTGTGCCGACGAGGGCCTTTACGTCCTTGGGGAAGCATGATCCGCCGTATCCGCACCCGGGATACAGGAACTTGGAGCCTATCCGGCTGTCCGCCGCCATACCGGTGCGCACCTTGCTTACATCGGCGCCGGTCAGTTCGCAGAGGCGGGCCAGCTCATTCATGAAACTGATTCTGGTGGCCAGCATCGCGTTGGAAGCGTATTTGGTCATCTCGGCTGACAGTATGTCCATGAATATCACCCGGTAGTTGTTGAGCAGGAAGGGCTGGTAGAGAGAGGATATCAGGGATTTGGCGCGGTCGCTCTCAATGCCTATGACGACTCTGTCCGGTGTCATGAAATCCTTGATGGCCACGCCTTCCTTGAGAAACTCAGGATTGGAGGCTATGTCGAAGGGGATGTCGGCGCCCCTGGACTCCAGTTCCCTGCGGACTGCGTCCCGGACTTTGAAGCATGTGCCTACCGGTACTGTGCTTTTCATGACCAGCAGAGTGTATCTGGAGATGCACCTTCCGAATTCCTCCGCAACATCCATTACGTGGGACACATCTGCCGAGCCGTCCTCATTGGGAGGAGTCCCTACTGCGATGAAAACTATCTCCACCATGTCGATGCACTCCCGGAGCGATGTCGCGAAATGCAGCCTGCCGTCCGCCACGTTCTTGTCCAGCAGATCCTGCAGGCCGTCCTCGTAGATGGGCAGGATACCTTTCCGGAGATTCTCTATTTTCCGGGAATCCACATCCACACACCATACGTTTGCGCCCATTTCCGCGAAACATGTGCCGGATACCAGTCCTACGTATCCGCTGCCGACTACAGCTATATTCATATTCAGAGTCTGTTTTAAAAATCCGTCAAAAATAGGAAAAAATAGCCTACCAGGCAATGGGAGTCTGTCCGGAGGCTATGAGGAAATTGTTGGCTTTGGAAAAGTGTGGGCAGCCGAAGAAGGCTCCGCGGGCCAGGGGAGAGGGATGGGCGGCTTCCAGGATTAAATGCTTGTTGCTGTCTATCAGCGGTTTCTTGCTGCGGGCATAATTGCCCCAGAGCATGAAGACAACGCACTCCTTGCGGTCGGATATTGTCTTGATGACCGCGTCGGTGAAAGTCTGCCAGCCTATTCCGCTGTGGGAGGTGGGGGAACCGGCCCTGACGGTCAGGACAGAATTGAGGAGAAATACGCCTTGGCGGGCCCATCGCTCGAGGTTGCCGCTGGGCGGGGGAATGCAGCCGGTATCGGAGGCTATCTCCTTGTAGATGTTCTGGAGGGAGGGCGGCAGCGCCACTCCGTCCTGAACGGAGAATGACAGGCCGTGAGCCTGGCCGGGACCATGATAGGGGTCCTGACCCAGTATCACTACTTTTACCCTGTCGAAGGGTGTAAGCTGGAATGCGTTGAAAATGAGAGGTCCGGGAGGATAGATTGTCTTGCCTTCCCTTTTCTCCTGATGCAGGAAAGCGGCGATCCGGGCGAAATATTCCTTGTCGAACTCTTCCCGGAGCACCGCTTTCCACGATTCTTCTATCCTGACTTCCATGGTCCTTAGCTGAATATGTATTTCAGAACCTCGGAGATATTGTCCACGTAGACGAAGTCCAGGCCTTCGATGTAGATGGGCTTGATGTCCTTGATATCCTTCTCGTTCTGCCTGGAGAGGATGATGGTGTGGATGCCCGCCCGCTTGGCAGCGAGGATTTTCTCCTTGATGCCGCCGACCGGCAGGACCTTGCCGCGGAGGGTCATCTCGCCTGTCATGGCGATGCCGCTGCGGACCATTTTACCCGACAGTGCGGAGGCCATGGCGCTTACCATGGTGATGCCCGCCGAGGGACCGTCCTTGGGGATTGCTCCTTCCGGGACGTGGATGTGGATGTCGTGCTTCATTATCTCCTCGGTGGTCAGTCCGATCAGGTCCGGATGGGCCTTGAGGTACTGGAAGGCGATGGTCGCCGATTCCTTCATCACGTCTCCGAGGTTGCCGGTAGAGGAGAGGACGCCCTTGCCCTCGCTTACGGAGCACTCTATGAAGAGGATTTCACCGCCGTTTTCCGTCCAGGCCAGGCCTGTGACCACGCCGGGGGCCTCATTGCCCTTCTGAAGGTCGTGGAAGTTGGTCGGAAGGCCGAGGAACTCCGAGACGACCTCGGGGGTGACGCTGACCTTCGCGGTCTCGCCGGTGGCTATCTTGCGGGCGGAGATACGGGCTATCTTGGCTATCTGCCGGTCCAGTCCCCTGACTCCGGACTCGCGGGTGTACTCGTCGATGATCTTCTCAATAGAGCCCTTGAGGAAGCGTACTTGGCTCTTCTTCAGGCCGTGGGCCTCGAGCTGCTTGGGTATCAGGTAGCCCTGGGCGATGCTTACTTTCTCCTCGGCCAGGTATCCGGATACGGATATCATCTCCATACGGTCGCGCAGGGCGGGGTGGATGGTGCTGATGTTGTTGGCCGTTGTGATGAAGAGCACCTTCGAGAGGTCGTAGTCGATGTCGAGGTAGTTGTCGTGGAAGGCGTTGTTCTGCTCGGGGTCGAGCACTTCCAGCAGGGCGTAGGAGGGGTCTCCCTTGTAGTCCTGGCTGACCTTGTCTATCTCGTCGAGGACGATTACCGGGTTGGAGCTGCCGGCGCGGTTGATGCTCTGGAGGATACGTCCGGGCATTGCTCCGATGTAGGTCCTGCGGTGACCCCTTATCTCCGACTCGTCATGCAGTCCGCCGAGGGATATGCGCTGGTACTTGCGGCCCAAGGCCTTGGCTATGGATTTGCCCAGGGAGGTCTTACCGACTCCCGGAGGGCCGTATAGGCAGATGATGGGGGACTTCATGTCGCCCTTGAGCTTCAGTACCGCGAGGTACTCGATGATTCTCTCCTTTACTGTCTCTAATCCGAAGTGGTCCTTGTCCAGGACTTTCTGGGCGTGCTTGAGGTCCAGATTGTCCTTGGTCATATCTCCCCAGGGCAGGTCCAGGATGAACTGGATGTACTGGTACTGGATATTGTAGTCGGGGGAGTTGGGATTGGAGCGCTCGAGCTTGCGGACCTCGCTCTCGAAGGTCTTGGCCACGGATTCGGGCCAATTTTTCTTCTTGGCCTTCTGGCGCAGCTCGTCGATATCCTGGGCCTCGTCCATGCCGAGCTCTTCCTGGATGGTACGGAGCTGATTGTTCAGGTAGTACTCTCTCTGCTGCTGGTCCATCTCGGTACGGACCTTGCGCTGTATGTCGTCCTTCAGCTTGAGGATCTCGATCTGGCGGTTCAGCATCTCCACCAGCTTCATAGCCCTGATTTTGAGATTGCCTTCCTCGAGCAGCTTGATCTTCTCCATGGGGTCCTCGAACTCGATGCTGGAGGCGATGAAGTTGATCAGAAACTCGTCGCCCTCGATGTTCTTGATGGCGAACGAGGCTTCTGTAGGCAGATGAGGGGAGAGCTTGATGATGTGCAGGGCCAGGTCCTTGACGGAGCCAGTCAGGGAGCTCATCTCCTTGTCGTTCTTCTTGGGCATGGTGTCCTCCAGGTATTTGATTCTGGCGAACATATAGGGCTCAGAGGCGGTCTGCTCTATGGGACGCAGGCGCTTCAGGCCCTGGAGTATGGCCGTTATGGTGCCGTCCGGCATCTCAATGATCTTGATGATGCGTGCCAGCGTACCTATATTATATAGGTCTATCAGCGAGGGATCCTCCACGTTGATGTCCCGCTGTGAGATGGCTGCCAGTATCTTGCTGGTCTTGTATACGTCCCTGACCAGCTTGATGGATTTTTCCCTTCCGATGGAAATAGGTGTGACCGTGGAGGGGAAAAGGACGGCGTTGCGGAGGGCAAGTACCGGCAGGATGTCCGGAAGCTCGCTCTCGTTCAGTTTCTGCACAGTGTCGATGCTGACTACCGGGACTATATTCACT
The DNA here is from genome assembly GCA_900550465.1 of uncultured Alistipes sp. Taxonomy (GTDB): domain Bacteria; phylum Bacteroidota; class Bacteroidia; order Bacteroidales; family UBA932; genus Coprenecus. The sequence goes on along the minus strand of URSC01000010.1, from coordinate 2,577 downwards.
TCTCCGGATGCGGGGCTGAATAATTCTTCTATTGTCTGCTTCATAATTGTCTTTCCTTCTATTTGTGTCAGCCGGGCGCAGTATGGTTATGCCATTTTGGCAGGATACGGCTGTTCGGGCCGTTTGCGTCCGGCAGAAGTAGTTATAGTCAATGATTGTGCCAAAAAAAATATGTAAAAAAGTGCAATAATATTTTGTAAATGTCGAAAATAAGAATACTTTTGCACTCTGAATTTTGCGCAAGTGATTATTAGTAACATTAATATATTACAGAAATGACAAAAGCTGATATCGTAAATGAGGTAGCCAAGGCTACAGGACTTGAAAAACTCAACGTACAGAAGGTCGTAGAAGCTTTTATGGAGACAGTCAAGGATTCTGTTTCAAAGGATAACAGCGTGTATCTCCGCGGTTTCGGCAGCTTTACAGCTAAGAAGCGCGCTCAGAAGACCGCCCGCAATATCTCGAAGCAGAAGACTATCGTGATACCTGAGCACTATATCCCTGCCTTCAAGCCTTCCAAAACATTCCTGAACTTAGTTAAGACCAACATTAATAAATAATTAGAGCTATGCCTAGCGGAAAAAAGAGAAAAAGACATAAAATGGCTACGCACAAGCGTAAGAAACGCCTGCGCAAGAACAGACATAAGAAGAGATAGCGGCCATTTTCAGCTACTTGAATCTAAAGCGTCGAAGAGCCGCTTTAGATTTTTTTTTAAAATGCGATGGATAGAAACCTGATAATAGATGTAAGATTAAAGGAGACAGTAATTGCCCTTCTTGAAGACCACCGCCTGGTGGAGCTCAATAAGGAAGATAATACTGAGAGGGCGTTTTCGCTGAGGGACGTTTATCTGGGAAAGGTAAAGAAACTCATTCCGACTCTGAATGCGGCTTTCGTGGACATAGGAGACAAGAAAGACGCTTTCGTCCATTATCTGGATCTCGGCCTGAATTTTAAAGCATTCGACTACTTTGTCAAGCAGATCAATCCCAACAGGGATTTCAAGCAATTTTATTCTTCAGTGAATATCAATTCCATTCTGGAGAAGGAGGGAAAGATAGAGAACGTGCTCAAGCCAGGGCAGCCTATCATAGTCCAGATCGTCAAGGAGCCTATTTCTACCAAGGGCTCGCGCCTTACCGGTGAGATCTCGATAGCGGGACGCAACATAGTCCTGCTTCCCTTCGGAGACAAGATAAGCGTATCGCAGAAGATCTCCTCCAAGGAGGAGAAAAAGCGCCTGGAGCGCCTGCTGTACAGCATACTGCCGACAAACTACGGTGCTATAATACGTACGGCGGCCGAGGGAAAGAATGCGGCAGTCCTGGATGCCGAACTGCGTCTTCTGGTCCGCAAATGGGAGGATTCCTGGGCCAGGATGGCTACACGGAAGATGCCTCAGCTGCTCTTTAAGGAGAACAGTAAGACTACCACGATCCTCAGGGATCTGTTAAATGATACATTTACGAATATCTATGTAAATGATGAGACTGTCTACCATGAAGTGCGGGAGTATATATCCACTATACTTCCGGACCATGAGAAGATAGTAAAGCTGTATAAGGGACATGAGCCCATCATGGACCATTTTGATGTCACCAGGCAGATAAAGTCCTCATTCGGAAAGGTCGTACCTATGCGTCAGGGTGCCTATCTGGTGATAGAGCATACTGAGGCGATGCATGTCGTGGATGTTAACAGCGGTACACGTGTCAAGACAGGCAAGGACCAGGAACAGAATGCGTTTGATGTCAACTGTGTGGCTGCCGAGGAGATTGCCCGTCAGCTCAAGCTCCGGGACATGGGCGGTATTATAATAGTGGACTTCATAGATATGGACCTGGGCGAGCATAAGAATGCCCTGCATAAGAAGATGCAGGACTTGATGGCTTCGGACAGGGCCAAGCACAATATTCTGCCTCTTACCAAATTCGGTCTGATGCAGATTACACGTCAAAGGGTGCGCCCTGCGACAGAGATAGAGACTACCGAGACGTGCCCGGCCTGCGGCGGTACCGGGAAGATAACGTCCAGTATACTTATAGATGAGAACATCGAAAGGCAGCTCGCCTTTTATGTAAAGGAGAAGGGGGTAAAATCATTCCACCTTACAGTGAATCCTCTGGTGGAGGCTTACCTCACAAAGGGAATGTTCAGTTCTATCGTAAAAAGGTGGAGGAAGAAGTATGGAGTAGCCATTGCTGTGTCGGCTTCCGAGAATATGGCTATTCTGGATTTTGAGTGGGCAAAAAAAGATGGAGAGAAATTGTCCTGATAATCAACTACTTTAAAATTTTATTAAAAAATTTTTAAAAAAAAGTTGCAAAAAAATTTGGAGGATAAAAAAAGTCGCCATATCTTTGCACCCGCTTTCGAAAAGGAAACACGATGAAGAATGAGTGAAGAGAGATTGAGAGTGTGACGCGGAAGCCCAAAAGTTGATTGAAATATTGAAGAACAAGTACAAGCAAAGTACCAAGAAAAGAGTAGCGTTAGTTTCTTTGAAATTAAACAGTTCAGGACAAGCTTAGAGATAAAAACATATACAATGAAGAGTTTGATCCTGGCTCA
>URSC01000009.1 GCA_900550465.1 uncultured Alistipes sp. | reverse complement strand
GCGGAACCCGATCCTCGGGCCTCCCCCTGCCACTGTGGCGAGCATCGGCAGTCCTTTTTCGAGTTTTGCAACCTCGATGTTGGCCACGTTCTCGACTGCTGCCTGGATGTCGGGCAGGGGATTGCCCTGGCGCTCGAGGCCTTTCTCGATGAGACGCGCCATGGGGGAGGCTGTCTCACGGCAAAGGCTGATGGCCGAGGATGTCTTGCCGGAGCGGACAAGCTCGCGGATATTGTTCATGAAGTGGGGAACGGGCTTGGAGGCCTGGCGGATGGCCCACCAGCGGCTGCCAAGGATATAGATGGCGATAATGGACAGGATCAGAAGTACGATCATCAGCCATCCTCCGGCGACGGCCATCTTGATGAGGGACATCTTTTCGGGGGCGGCTGCGGCCTCCTGGACCAGGAGGTCTGCGGTGTTGGCTTGGAGTAGTGTCAGCATGGTATTAAATGTGAAAATGTCTGTGTGTTATCTGTAAATAAAATTATTGTATGCAATAATGATGCAAGAACTGTGTCATAGCCTGTATACATCGTCGGGATAATGCACTCGGGTCAGGAAGAGGGCATGTCCCGGCACGGACTGTCCGGCCCGGCACCGGTCGCGGGAGGCCATCACGTCCAGGACCCATTCCGGCTCGTGCCGTCCGCGTCCCACCTCGACCAGGGTCCCGACTATGGCGCGGACCATGTTGCGCAGGAAACGGTTGGCGGTGATGGTAAATACCAGGTACGAAGGAAAGGCGTCCGGGGCTGCTCCGGGTATTGTCCCGGATATCGGAGTGAAGCCGGAGGGAGTGAAGTCAGAGGGAGTGAGGCCGGAGGGAGTGGTGCCGGAAGGGTCGATGCCGGAGGCAACTGTTGCGGATGGCAGCGGTTCTATATCCGGCATGGGGGCTATGGCCGGTGTCCAGCGGCTCCATCCGGCAGCCGTTACCTCGCACAGCGGTGAGGAGGCTGCGCTTCCGGTCTTCTCGAAGCAGCTGAAATCGTGTTGTCCCAGCAGCAGGGCGGCGCTACGGTTCATGGCCTCCACGTCCAGCGGGTACTTGCAGTACCATGAGAAGTCCTGCACGAAAGGGTCCTTCTTTCCATGGATATAGTACCTGTAGGTGCGGCTGTCCGCATCGAACCGCGCGTGGGCGTCATCCCTCACTCTGGTGATGCTGCGAAACACAATATTTTTCGGTAGAATGGCATTTATTTTGTAGATTACGTGCGCGGGGTCTTCCAACAGACAAAGGCTGTCAGAGTCGAAGTGGGCTGTGAAGTCCGAGGCATGGACTCCGGCATCCGTCCTTCCGGCCCCGACCACGGAGATTTTCTCCCCGAGAACGGCTGAAACGGCCTTCTGGATTTCGTCCTGGACACTTGGGGCATTGTCCTGAATCTGCCATCCGGAGAGTCCCGAGCCGTTGTAGGATATTGAAGCGAAAAACCTCATTGTTGGAGAAAATCGATTATTTTTGTAAAATTTCGATGACAAAAATACAAATATTTTGATATGGACACCGTAAACATTAAAGAATTAAACGAACGGATTCAGAAAGAGAGCGCCTTCGTGGACATCCTCTCGATGGAGATGACGAAGGTGATCGTAGGACAGAAACATCTGGTGGAGAATCTGCTTATCGGCCTTCTGGCCAACGGCCACATCCTCCTCGAAGGTGTTCCCGGTCTGGCCAAGACCCTTGCCATCAATACTCTGGCCTCGTGCGTGAACGCCAGGTTCAGCCGTATCCAGTTTACCCCCGACCTGCTCCCTGCGGACCTTATCGGTACGATGATATACAGTCAGAAGAGCGAGCAGTTCCAGATTAAGAAAGGCCCTGTCTTCGCCAACTTCATACTGGCCGATGAGATCAACCGTTCTCCGGCCAAGGTCCAGTCCGCACTCCTCGAGGCCATGCAGGAGCGCCAGGTGACCATCGGTGACCAGACCTTCAAGCTCCCCGAGCCCTTCCTCGTGATGGCCACCCAGAACCCTATCGAGCAGGAGGGTACCTATCCGCTGCCCGAGGCCCAGGTCGACCGTTTCATGCTGAAGGTAGTGGTGACCTACCCCAAGAAGGAGGAGGAGAAACTGATCATCCGCATGAACAACAGCGGCACCTTCCCCAAGGCCAGCGCCGTCCTCCAGCCCGAGGACATCATCAAGGCCCGCGAGGTGGTGCGCGAGGTGTACATGGACGAGAAGATCGAGCGTTACATCGTGGATATCGTATATGCCACCCGCACCCCGTCGGACTACGGTCTCAAGTCCCTGACGGACATGATTTCCTACGGAGCGTCCCCCCGTGCCTCCATTTCGCTGGCCATGGCCTCCAAGGCCTACGCCTTCATCAAGAGACGCGGCTACGTGATTCCGGAGGACGTGAGGGCCGTCTGCTACGAGGTGCTCCGTCACCGTATCGGCCTGACCTACGAGGCCGAGGCTGAGAATGTCACATCAGAAAACATCATATCCGATATCATCAACGCAGTGGAGGTGCCGTAGTCTATGGACAGCAACGACCTGTTGAAGAAAGTACGCAAGATCGAGATCAAGACCCGGGCTCTCTCGAGCCAGATCTTCGCCGGGGAATACCATTCGGCCTTCAAGGGCCGCGGTATGGCCTTCAGCGAGGTGCGCGAGTACCAGATAGGGGACGATGTGCGCAATATGGACTGGAACGTGACCGCCCGCACGGGGACTCCTTATATAAAGGTGTTCGAGGAGGAGAGGGAACTGACCGTCATGCTGCTGATAGATGCCAGCGGCTCCGGCTGGTTCGGAACCTCGTCCAAGACCAAGAAGGATCTGACGGCGGAGATAGCTGCAGTGCTCTCGTTCTCCGCATCCATCAACAACGATAAGGTCGGGGCCCTGTTCTTCAGTACCAGGGTGGAGAAATTCATCCCTCCCAAGAAAGGACGCAGTCATCTGCTCAGAATCATCCGCGAGGTTCTGGAGTTCAGCCCTCAGGAGAAGGGCACGGACATAGGTGAGGCCCTTAGGTTCCTGACAAATGCCCTGAAGAAGAAATGTACGGCGTTCCTGCTCTCCGACATGCTCGACATCGACCGGCAGACCTTCCGTCCCCGCTACGAGGATGCCCTGAAGGTGGCGGTGAACCGGCACGACCTGTCGGTGATTAATATCTACGACGAAAGGGACCGCACCCTGCCCGACGTGGGGCTCATCCCCGTCAGGGACAATGAGACGGACCGCATAGTATATGTGGATACATCCCGGAAGTCCGTCCGGGAGGAGTACGGGGAATGGGCCCGCAAGGCCTATGCCGAGACTCTGCTGACGCTCCGCAAGTACAAGGTGGATACGGTCAGCATACGGACCGACCAGGACTACGTCAAGAGTCTGGTGGCTCTGTTCCAGACGCGGGCATAGGGGAATGAATGTTATAGGACAATGTAAAATATGAGAAACAGAATAATCAGTATAATTACGGCGGCTGCGGCCCTTCTGCTGCTTTCCGCCCTGAGGGCAGGGGCGCAGGAGATAGTCTCGGCCGGGGTCTCCCGGGATACGATTCTGATCGGTGACCAGATCGAATGGACGTCCGAGATGCAGGTGCCGCGCGGAATGTCGGTCAGGATAGACTCGATGTCCGGCTATGTGGTGCCCGGAGTCGAGCTGATAGGGGATTTCGTGATAGATACGGTGGACCGGGGCCGGGACTTTTCCCGGGTACAGACCCGCGCCACCATCACCTCATTTGACAGCGGCAGCTATGTCCTGCCCCCGCTGGTGGTGTATGTATATCGGGGCGAGGATGCCGTGGACACTCTCCGTCTGCCGGAGGTGCCTCTGGAAGTTACGACCATTCCCATTGACACCACGACTTACGAGATGTACGACATCAGGCCGCAGTTTCGCTATCCGGTGACCTTCGCGGAGATACTGCCGTGGGTGGCGGGTGCATTGGTCCTGGCGGCAGTCATAACGGCTGTCTGCATGGTGGTGGCCCGCCGGAGGAAGAGCCGTCCCCTCTTCGGTAAGCCTACGCCGCAGGATCCGCCTCATATCGTGGCCCTGCGCGACCTGGACCGCATAAGGGGCGAGAAGCTCTGGCAGACCGGCAATCAGAAGCAGTACTACACCGAGATTACCGACACTCTCCGGGTCTACATCGAGAAACGCTTCGGAGTCAAGACGATCGAGCGTACTTCTGCCGAGATACTTACAGACTTGTCCGTCAAGGATATACAGCCATCTGACTATGAGTCGCTCAAGGACCTCTTCGGTACGGCCGACCTGGTAAAGTTCGCCAAGTACACGGCTTCCGAATCCGAGAATGAGAATGCCGTGCCCGCAGCCGTGCGTTTCGTCAATGACACTTTCATGCAGGAACTGGAGTCGGATGCGGAAAAGGCCGGGAATAACGGAAATAATGCCGGAGCGGACGGAAAGGGCAGCTCACGGACGGGAAATGACAGAAACGGTGGCAAAACCGGAATGACAGGAGGGCAGGGCGATGAATAACCTTTTCTTTGAGTATCCGTGGGTGCTGTGGCTGGAACTGCTGCTCGTCCCGATGGCTGCCTGGTACGTATGGAAACAGGTGCGCCGCCGCCGTCCTTACGTGGCCATGTCCACTGCCGCCCCTTTCTCCGCGGCAAGTGCAGGAGCAGCCAGGGTGCTGCGCCATCTCCCGGCGGTACTGAGGCTGATAGCCGTAGCCCTGCTGATAGTGGCTATGGCCCGTCCCCGCAGCTCGTCCAATGTCAGCAAGACCGACACCGAGGGTATCGACATAGTCCTGGCCCTCGACGTATCCACCAGTATGCTGGCCCGTGACTTCACCCCTGACCGTATCGAGGCGGCCAAGAACATTGCCATAGAGTTCATCTCCCAGCGGCCCTCGGACCGTATCGGAGTGGTGGTCTTTGCCGGCGAGAGCTACACCCAGTCGCCCCTTACCACCGACAGGGCTACGCTGATAAACCTGATCAAGGAGATAGAGTGCGGCCTGATAGATGACGGTACCGCCATAGGCAATGGCCTGGCCAATGCGGTGGCCCGCCTCAAGGATTCCCAGGCCAAGAGCCGGGTGGTGATCCTGCTCACGGACGGAGTGAACAACCGCGGCGAGATAGCGCCACTTACTGCTGCGGAAATAGCCAAGACCTACGGCATCCGCGTCTATACGATAGGAGTGGGAGCAATGGGTACGGCTCCCTATCCCGTGATGACTCCTTTCGGAGTGCAGGTGCAGAATATACCCGTGGAGATAGACGAGGACCTGCTGAAGCAGATAGCAGAGCAGACCGGAGGGTCCTACTTCCGGGCTACCGACAACACGAAGCTCCTGCAGATCTACGGCGAGATCAACGAGATGGAGAAGGTCAAGATTACCGTCGACTCCTTCCCCGTCTATACCGAGGAATTCGGCCGCTTCGCCATCTGGGCCCTGGCCGCATTCCTGCTTGAGATAATTTTGAGACTTTTTGCAGCAAGGAGGATAGCATGATATATTTGGCACAAGGCGGGTATCTGCTGCTGATACTGCTGATACCCCTGATATTCATAGCATACTGGCTTATGCGCCGGCTCAGAAGGAAGAGAATCGCCCGTTTCGGCGATCCGGAACTGGTGGCGCGGCTTACACCCGAGGTGCCCCGCCGCAAGGGATGGGCCAAACTGACCCTTCTTTCCATTGCCCTGCTGTTCTTCTGCATCGGCATGTCCAGACCTCAGATCGGAGCCACCCTCAAGGAACGGCAGATCAAGGGCGCCGAGATCATGGTGGTGCTCGACGTCTCCAACTCCATGCTGGCCGAGGACTACTCTCCCAACCGTCTGGAGCGGGCCAAGCTGGCCATCTCCAAGCTGGTGGACGAGTTGCAGGGCGACCGTATCGGCCTGATTATCTTCGCAGGCGAGTCATTCGTCCAGCTGCCGATCACCTCCGACTACGTATCGGCCAAGATTTTCCTCAACTCCATAACCACTGAGTCCGTGCCCGTGCAGGGCACCGCTCTGGGCGAGGCCATCAGGACTGCCATCCGCGGATTCACTTCGGAGAGCGAGCACAGCCGGGCCATCATCCTGATAACCGACGGCGAGAACCACGAGGACGACCCCGTAGCAGCCGCCCGTGATGCCGTGGATATGGGAGCGAGGGTATTCTGTATCGGAGTAGGCTCTCCCGAGGGCAAGCCGATTCCGATGGACGGCGGCCTGCTAAAGGACAAGGACGGCAATATAGTCGTGACCCGTCTGGACGAGCAGACTCTCCGGGACATCGCCTCCGCCGGACAGGGCCTCTACGTGAGGGCCGGCAACACCGAGTTCGGCCTCAATCCCGTCATCGACGAGATCCGCACCCTCCAGGACAAGGAGTTCCAGTCCGTAGTATTCGAAGAATTTGACGAACAGTATATGTACTTTTTTGCAATAGCACTGGTGTTCCTCCTGCTGGAGTTTTTCATGTCGGACACCCGTAACCGGAAAAGCCTCTTCGGACGCGGCGGGAAGGTCCTGACCGTGCTGGCTGCCCTTCTGGTGCTCTCTCCGGCCATCCTTTCGGCCCAGAGCGACCGCTCTGAGGTCCGCGCCGGCAACCGGGACTTCAAGAAGGGGCAGTACCGTGAGGCGGAGATAGACTACAAGCGGGCCCTGATTGCCGACTCAGCCTCGGTCACGGCCAAGTACAATCTGGGCAATGCCCTCTACAAGGCCGAAAGCTACAATGAGGCAGAACTGTACTTCAAGGATCTGGGCGACACTCTTAAAAACCTGTCGAAGTCCAAGGCCTCGGACTATTTCCACAACAGCGGCAACCTGGCTCTCAAGCAGAAGAAGTATCAGGAGGCCGTGGAGGCCTTCAAGGAGTCCCTGCGTCTGCAGCCGGATAATTTTGAGACCAAGTCCAATCTGGCCTATGCCCAGAAGATGCTGAAGGACCAGCAGCAGAACCAGCAGAGTCAGAATCAGCAGCAACAGCAGCAAGACCAGAACCAGGATCAGAACCAGCAGAATCAGGACCAGAACCAGAATAATGATCAGCAGAACGATCAGAATCAGGACCAGGACCAGAATCAGCAGAACCAGGATCAGCAGCAACAGCAGCAGAACCAGCCGCAGATCTCCCCTCAGGCCGCGCAGCAGATGCTCCAGGCCATAGAGGACAAGGAAAAACAGACCCAGGATAAGGTCAAGAAGGCAAAGGCTCTGCAGCAGAAATCTAAAGAGAAGGAGAAAAATTGGTAAAATGATAAAGGGATTGTACAGAGTATTCGGCAGAACGGCGGCGGCAGCGGCACTGACGCTGCTGTGCGTGCTGACAGCGTCGGCCCAGAACAGCTTCACGGCGGACGCTCCGGCGGTGGTCTCCACCGACGAGATATTCAGGGTGGTCTTCACGGCCACATACGAAGGCGGCAAGGTGTCGGACTTCGTACCCCCGTCCTTCGAGGGACTGGAGGTACTCGCCGGACCGGTATCCTCCACATCGACCAGTTATCAGAACATCAACGGTCAGAGCTCAACTACCCACACCCGCAGCTACACCTATACGGTCAGGGCCATGCAGGAGGGCAAGGTGACGCTGGCCCCGGCCTCGGTGAAGATAGGCAAGGAGACCTACAGCACCGAGCCTCGGACGATAGAGGCCGTCAAGGGACAGGTGCCTGACCAGGGCTCTGCTGCTGCCGGAGGGCAGCGTCAGAGTGCCGGAGAGGACCTGATGCTGCGCATGAGCGTAAGCAAGACCAGGGCGGTGGTGGGCGAGCCGGTCATAGTGACCCTCAAGCTCTATGTGCAGTCGTCAGCCATCAGCGGCTTCGAGGACGTGCGCTTTCCGACCTTCGACGGGTTCTGGAGCCAGGAGATAGATGCTCCGCAGAATATCCAGTTTGTCCGCGAGAACTACAACGGCCAGATTTACAATTCAGCCCTCCTGCGCCGCTATATGCTCCTGCCGCAGCAGACCGGGGCCCTGACCATTGACCCTTCCGAACTGGTGTGCCTTCTCCAGGTACGGGCCGAGCAGACCGGACCCCGCTCCATCTTCGACGATTTCTTCAGCTCTTACCAGACAATACGCAAGCGGGTGACCAGCGAGCCTGTGACCATCAATGTCTCGGCCCTGCCGGCCGGAGCCCCCGCCTCATTTACCGGAGGTGTGGGCTCGTTCAGGCTCAGTGCCGGATTTGACTCGGACAGTGTGGCCGCCCATGAGGCTACCTCCCTGAAGATTACCATATCCGGTACTGGCAACATCAATCTGGTGGACGCTCCGAAAGTTCAGCTTCCCGCTGACTTTGAGGCGTACGACGTGCGCAAGACCGAGAACATCTCTACTGGAGAATCGGGCTCCACCGGAACACTTACCTTCGAGTATCCTTTCATTCCCAGGGCTCCCGGAGTATTTGACATAGATCCTGTGGAATTTACCTATTATGATATAGCGGCTGGACGCTACCGCACCCTCTCTTCCGGGCCACTGCGCCTGAAGGTGGGCGAGGGTACCCGCACCGACGCCGCCGTCATCCCCTCCGGGGTGAGCAAGCGGAGTGTCGAGAGCCTGGGTGAGGATATCCGCTTCATCTCCACCGTTCCGCGCCTGAAAAAAGCCGGACGGATGATGGTCGGCTCTCCTGCGATGCTCATTATACCGGTGGCGATAGTGCTGGCGGCCGCTGCCGTGTGGATTCTGCTGAGCCGCAGCATTGCCCGCCGGAGCGACGTGGCCGGCACCCGCAACCGCAAGGCCATGAAAGTGGCCCGGGCCCGTCTGAAGAACGCCTCCGCCTTCCTCAGACAGGGACTGTACAGTGCATTCTACGAGGAGCTGCATAAGGCCCTGCACGGATACATCTCCGACAAGCTGATGCTGCCCGTGGCCGATCTGACCCGCGAGAGGATAGGGGAGGAACTCCGTTCCCGCGGCAAGGACGAGGCTGTGATACAGGAACTGTACGATATCCTGGATGCCTGTGAGTATGCCCGCTATGCCCCCGCTTCCGGCTCAGAAGCCATGGAGAAGCACTATCAGCAGGCGGTAAAAGTTATATCCCAAATCGAAAGTTGAGTATGAAGACGATGATAAGAATGATGACAGTAGTGCTGGTGCTGGCGGCCGCCGTGCTGCCGGCGGCTCAGGCCCAGGATGTGGACTCGCTCTGGGCTCAGGCAGTCAGCGACTATACGGAAGAGAACTACCAGGCGGCGCTGGACGGATTTGCCGCCATCGAGGAGGCCGGCTATGTGTCGCCGGCCCTGTACTACAATATGGGCAACTGCTGCTACAAGCTGGGACACCGTGTTGGCCTTTCCATACTTTATTACGAGAAGGCCCTGAAACTGGACCCCGCCTACGAGGATGCTGCGGTCAATCTGGAGATAGCCAGGGAGCAGACACTGGACCGGATAGAGGCCGTGCCGGAGTTCATTCTCCTGACCTGGTTCAAGGCTTTCCGCGATACCCTTTCCTCGGATGCCTGGGCATGGATAGCCCTGGCCCTGCTGCTGGCGGTGGCCGTCATGGTGCTGCTGTTCCGTTTCGGACGTTCCCTGGCCCTGCGCAAGACGGCATTTGCCCTGGCCGTAGTAGCCCTGGTCTTCATGGTGATCTCCACTGTATTTGCCTTCAATCTGCGTTCGGCCGTCGAGGACTCGGGCGAGGCGGTGGTGACCGTTCCGGTGAGCAGTGTCAAGAGTTCTCCAGGCTCTACCGACCAGTCTCTCTTCATCCTGCACGAGGGGACCAAGGTCTCGGTAGTGGACAGCCTCGGAAAGTGGTACCGCATAGAACTGTCGGACGGACGGCAGGGATGGCTGCAGGGCAATGATATTGAAACAATTTAAAACTATACAGCTATGACACTTATCAAATCTATCTCCGGTATCAGGGGTACCATCGGGGGCTCCTGCGGAGACTCGCTTACACCGCTCGACATTGTAAAATTCGTATCAGCATACAGCGCCATGCTGCACCGCAGCAAGGGTGACCGCCGCCTCAAGGTGGTGGTGGGACGTGATGCCCGTATCTCGGGCCCCATGGTGGACGAGATAGTCTGCGGAACCCTGAGAGCCTGCGGCATAGACGTGGTCAACGCCGGTCTGGCCTCCACTCCGACTGTGGAGATGGCCGTGGTCTTCGAGAAGGCCGACGGAGGTATCATCCTGACGGCTTCGCACAATCCCAAGCAGTGGAATGCCCTCAAGCTGCTCAATGAGCACGGGGAGTTCCTCAATGCCGCCGAGGGTGCGGAACTGGTTGAGATAGCCGACCGCGAGGGGTTCGAGTACTGCGATGTGGATTCTCTGGGCTCTTACGTGGAGAAGGACTTTACCGACGCGCATGTGCAGGCCGTCCTGGCCCATCCGCTGGTGGATACTGAGGGTATCCGCGCCCATGGCTTCAAGGTGGTGCTGGATGCCGTCAACTCGGTGGGCGGTATAGTGATGCCCCGTCTGCTGGAGGCACTCGGAGTGGAGTGCGTGATGCTCAACTGCGAGCCTACGGGACAGTTTGCCCACAATCCCGAGCCTCTGCCCTCGCATCTGACGGACCTGTGCTCCCGCGTGGCTTCCGAGAAAGCCGACCTGGGTATTGCGGTGGATCCGGACGTGGACCGTCTGGCACTGGTCTGCGAGGACGGCTCGTTCTTCGGAGAGGAGTACACTCTGGTGTCCGTGGCTGACTACGTGCTCTCACGCCGGCCCGGCCCTACAGTATCGAACCTGTCGTCTTCCCGTGCCCTGCGCGATGTGACCGAGGCTCATGGCTGCACCTACACAGCCTCTGCTGTGGGTGAGGTCAATGTGACTACCGAGATGAAGCGCACCGGTGCCGTCATCGGAGGCGAGGGCAACGGAGGAGTCATCGTGCCCGACCTGCACTACGGCCGCGACGCTCTTATAGGCACCGCCCTTTTCCTGAGCTCGCTCGTACGCTCCGGCAAGAAGGTGACCGAGGTACGCGCCGGTCTGCCCCAGTATGTGATATCCAAGAACCGCATCGAGCTTTCCGACCGCTCTCTGATAGAGAAGATACTGGAAGAGATAAAGAAACGCTATGCTTCCGAGCGTATCACCGACATCGACGGGGTGAAGATTGACTTCGACCGTGAAAAGATGTGGGTGCACCTGCGTAAGTCCAACACCGAGCCGATCATCCGCGTGTATTCGGAGGCTGCCGATGAGGCTTCTGCAGAGAAGGTTGCGGCCGAGGTGATGGATATCGCCAGAAAAATAATAGGATAGGGCGGTATGTTCTCATTCAGGACCACACCGCTCGACCGTCAGGAGGATCTGGTGCTGCGCCGGGGGTCCCTGGCCGTGCTGTGCAATCAGTCGGCCTGGGACCCGGAGCGGCAGGAGTATCTCTTCGAGAGCCTGTACCGCAACGGGAGGCTGCGCAAGGTGCTTTTCCCTGCGGACGGCATCTTCGGAGAGAAACCCGACAGGTCGCTGGGCGAGGCCCCCGTGTACGCCTCCCTGGGACTGGACGACTGCCTGTTCGTGCCTTTGCACACCGGTCCTTCCGGAGAGCTTGTCATGGATGCCGGGGTGCTGGAGGATGTGGACGCCCTCATCATCGAGTATCAGGATACGGGCTCGAGGTATGATTCCCTGACAGCCCTTCTCTACGAGATATTCCAGCTGATACATCACAGCGGACTGTCTCTGTCGGTCTACATTCTCGACAGGGAGAATATCTGCGGACGCTCGGTGGAGGGAACGACCCTGTGTCCCGGCAGTTCGGAAGCTGCGGGCATAGAGGGCATCCCTCACCGGCACGGCCTTACGCTGGGAGAACTGGCCAACCTCTTCTATTCCGAGATAGGAGCCAGGTTCCCCCTGCACATTATCTCGTATATGGTTCGCCCCGCCACCCAGTACCTGATGCCGTGGAGTATCCCGCCGCGTCAGGATGTGCCGGGACTGTTCACTTCCAATTTCTACTGCGGCATGGTCCTCCTGTCGGGTACCGACCTGAGCTTCGGGGAGGGTACGGCGCGTCCCTACGAGCTGTTCGGCGCTCCCTACATGGACCGGTATCTGAGGGAGGGAAATGACCTCGGAGGTCTGTCCGACACCGGAGTGTTCCTCCGCCGGACTGTGTTCTCGCCCCGCTTCGGCCGCTGGAAGGACCGGAGCTGCTACGGTTTCCAGATGCTCCCCCGTCCCGGCGTTCCCTATCATTCGGTGGCCCATGCCCTGCGTATCATGCGCCGGCTTGTGGAGGACGGGACAGGAGTGGATATCTCGGGGCTTCCGGCAGTGCTCGGAGACGAGGTCATGACCGCCTATGTCACCGGCGGCATTTCCTGGAGCGGGCTTTTCGAGCATATCAAGGTAGAGGAACAGAAGTGGATCCGCAAGGCCCGCCGCTATATGCTCTACGACGACCAGCTGACGAGGGTGAAAAATCCAGGAGTCTGAATATGACGCGGAAAAATTTGGGAGTCAGAGAAATTATACATACTTTTGCGGTCCGAATTTGATTAGACAATTTATAAACACTCAAACACGATGAAAAAAGGTATACATCCCGAATCCTACCGTCTTGTAGCTTTCAAGGATATGTCCAATGAGCATGTGTTCATCACCCGCTCCTGTGTCAACACCAGGGAGACCATCGACATCGAGGGCGTGACCTATCCCCTCGTAAAGGTCGAGATTTCCAACACCTCCCATCCTTTCTATACAGGAAAGATGAAACTCGTCGACACCGCCGGCCGCGTGGACAAATTCTACCAGCGCTACAAGAACCGCCAGAAGTAATCCCGTACCCGCTCCCGCAGACGGGCGGAGAACTTCTCCAACAATATCGATTCCGACAGACACCCCTCCGGTTGGCTGTCGGAATTTTTTATGTTATTTCCCGACCATCTCCTTGTCGATGCGCAGCTCGGCGCAGACGGTGAGGTTGCCGATGGACTCGAGGGTGAGGTAGATGAAGCGGTTGTCGATCTTGGTGACGCGGCCGGTACGTTTCTCGAAGGGACCTCCGAGGATGCGTACCATGTCGCCCTCCGAGATGATGCGGCTCTGGTCGACCACTATGAGGAACTTGTGGATCTCCTCGATCTCTGAGTCCCGGATCACAGCCGGCTCGCCGCAGTAGTAGACGGGACATGCCACCCCCTCTACCGAGGCGAATTTGCTGAGCTGGGCCCTGGTGCAGTGTATGAATACGTAGGAGCGGTACAGGGGGACCTCCACTGTCTTGACCCGGTCGGACCACTTGCGCTTCTCCCGGTACAGGGGCAGGAACACTTCCGCGCCCATGAGTGTGAGCCGCCGCTCCACGGCTTTTTCGGCCCTGGAGGCGGTGTACAGCACGTACCATCTGACGGGCTGGGACTTGAGAACTCTGGGTGCGGGGGTGTCAGGGCTCATTTGAGGGAGGGTACTAAGTCCAGGAACCTGCGCATGCCGGCGGTGGCCACGTCCTGAATCTGGGTGTAATACTTGTAGCCTACGTGGATGGGCTTGGGGTCCACCAGGTAAAGGGGCACGCCGTTGCGCACGTAGTTGACCAGACCGGCGGCAGGGTAGACCACCAGCGAGGTGCCGATGACCAGCAGTATGTCGCACTCCGATACGATCTCAGCGGCCGGCTCTATCATGGGCACGGCCGCCCCGACCCAGACGGTCGTCGAGATCTCCGAGGCGGATGTCGCTGTAGCCTATGTCGTAGACCGGCTTGGGCGACCTCTCGCCGCGGGCCTTGGTGATCTCCCCGTGGAGATGGAGCACCCGGGAAGAGCCGGCCCGCTCGTGGAGGTTGTCTATGTTCTGGGTGATGACAGTGACATCGAAGTCTTTCTCCAGGGCTGCGATGATGCGGTGGGCCTCATTGGGCTGCCGGGTCTGTATGTCCCGGCGGCGGGCATTGTAGAAGTCCAGGACCAGGCCGGGATTGCGGTACCAGCCCTCGATGGAGGCCACTTCCTCCACGCGGTACTGTTCCCACATTCCGTCCGAGTCGCGGAAGGTATTGATTCCGCTTTCCTTGCTCACTCCGGCTCCGGAGAGTACTGCCAGTTTTTTCATATATTCTGTCCCTTATAAGTTTTGCCTGTCTTGAAGTAGAACCGGTCCAGCCATACCCGGAACATCGGGTCTATGATATGCGGAATGTCCTGGGCGTCGAAGACCACCACCTCTTTCTTGGTGAGGGCCTCCTTGAGACGGTGGACGTTGGCCGAGGAGTTGAGGTGATACCGGTTGATGATCTCCGTGGAGCTCACTTTGGTGACACCGTCAAATACTGCTCTGAGAAGATATGTCTGATAGCGGCTCAGCCCGTCGGTGATCTCCTGGAACCGGATGGAGTGGGTGTACAGCAGGGACTCTATGGCCTCTTCCAGGAGACTGTCTGTCAGATATCCCTTGGTGAGGTTGAAGCAGCTGTTGGCTATCTGCCAGATATACCAGGGATGTCCTTCCGTGATGGAGTAGATGTATTCTGTCTGGGACGGCTCCACTACCCTGCCTACCCGGAGGAATGTCTTTATGATGTGGTCAGAGACCTTGTCCTCGTCGAGAGGGGAGAGACGCACTCTCTCATACTGCCGGTAGAAAAATTTCTTGACCTCGAAGATGTGCTTCATGGCGTTGACGCCCGAACCGGACAGGATGAATGACGGTCCGCCGGGCTTCTGCCAGATTGTCTCCATGATACGGACGGCGTTTTCCCATCCGTCCAGCCTGAGAATGTTCTGGAATTCCTCGATGTATATTATCTGTCCCGGGGAGGGCGGCAAGGAGGAAATGTCGTCCAGTATGTGTGTAAGGTAGTCTGTGTCAATGATGTCAAGGAAGCTCAAATGTGAGATGTGGTACCCCGGATTATGCTCATGGCGGCTGAGTGCCGCGTGGATGAGTGAGCGTTTTCCGGTGCGGGGAGGCTCGTAGATGACGGCATGTCTGCCATCTGCGATAATGGATACGAGCTGGCTTACGTCCTTCTTCCTGGAGAGGAAGTCGCTGCCAGTTGCGATGGTGTTGTGAGTAAAAGGGGATTCCATGTTGTCATCTTGGTTTTTCGCGGGAGCAAATTTATATAAAAAAGTAAGTTTTTTGATTTAAATTTGTGAAAAAAGGTGAAATGTATTACTTTTGCTCTCCCAAAAATGATGATATAGGTTGTTAAGCTATTGACAAAGAGTTGCTTGCAAGTACAGCAACCGCTTACTGCCGCTAACTTTTAAAACAGATTCAAGTAAATGTACGCAATTGTAGACATTGCAGGACAGCAGATGAAAGTGGAGAAGGGCAAGAAGATCTTCGTAAACCGCCTCGAGGGCGAGAAGGGTGCTTCTCTCGACTTCACCAAGGTGCTTCTGACCGATGACAACGGTTCGGTCAAGGTAGGAAATCCCTATGTAGAGGGAGTCAATGTAAAGGCCACCATCGTGGATCATGTAAAGGCTGACAAGGTTCTGGTCTTCAAGAAGAGACGCCGCAAAGGCTATCAGAAGCTGAACGGTCACCGCCAGTGTTTAACCCAGATTCTCATCGAAGAGATCGCTTAATGTATTAGGAGGAAATACTTATGGCTCACAAAAAAGGTGTCGGTAGTTCTAAGAACGGTCGTGAATCACATAGCAAACGACTTGGACTGAAGCTGTTCGGCGGCCAGATGGCCAAGGCCGGCAACATCCTCGTACGTCAGAGGGGCACAGTCCACTATCCCGGTAAGAACGTAGGCATGGGCAAGGACCATACTCTGTATGCCCTCGTGGACGGAGTGGTGACATTCCGCAAGACCAGGGAGAACAAGTCCTTCGTGTCGGTACTGCCTCCAGTGGCTGAGTAACCGCCTACGGAATAGAAACAGATGGACTGTTGCGGACGCGGCAGTCCATTTTTTTATTATATTTGCGTCCGTTTTAAAATAGTAGACAGATGTTGACTCTTAAACTTTTGAGGGAACAGCCCGAATTCGTAGTGGAAAGGCTGGCAGTCAAGAATTTTGACGCTTCTAAAATCGTAGAACAGATACTGGCGCAGGACAGCCGCCGCCGCTCCTGCCAGACAGAGCTTGACGCGGCCCTTTCGGTGCAGAAAACCAAGGCCAAGGAGATAGGCAAGCTCATGCAGCAGGGACTCAAGGATGAGGCCGAGGCTGCCAAGAAGGAAGTGGCCGCCATGAAGGAGAAGTCCAAAAAGCTGGAGGCCGAGATGGAGGAGTGCCAGCTCAGGCAGAACGAGCTGCTGGTGCTGCTGCCCAACCTGCCTGACAAGGTGGTTCCCGCCGGCAAGAACGCTGATGACAATGTGGTGGTACGTATGGGCGGGGATGTCCCCGAACTGCCGGAGACAGCGCTTCCCCACTGGGAACTGGCCACCAAGTACGACATAATAGATTTCGATCTGGGCGTGAAGCTTACCGGTGCCGGATTCCCAGTCTATAAGGGAAAGGGCGCCAGGCTTCAGAGAGCCCTCATCCAGTATTTTCTGGATTTCAATACCAAGGCCGGCTATCTGGAGATCGAGCCACCCGTGATGGTCAACGAGGCTTCAGGCTTCGCCACCGGTCAGCTGCCGGACAAGGAGGGGCAGATGTATTTTGCCTCTCAGGACAAGTTCTATCTGGTGCCCACGGCTGAGGTGCCTGTTACAAATATCTACCGGGACATGATTCTTTCCGAGGCCGACTTCCCCGTGAAGATGACGGCTTATACCCCCTGCTTCCGCCGCGAGGCCGGCTCCTACGGCAAGGACGTAAGGGGCCTGAACCGCCTGCACCAGTTCGATAAGGTGGAGATCGTCCAGCTTA
Source organism: uncultured Alistipes sp. (assembly GCA_900550465.1). Taxonomy (GTDB): domain Bacteria; phylum Bacteroidota; class Bacteroidia; order Bacteroidales; family UBA932; genus Coprenecus. The sequence continues at coordinate 86,156 of URSC01000009.1, read as the reverse complement.
CCCTTCCGGAGGATTCGGACCGTGCCCTGAACGAGATGGTTCTCCATGTGGAGAGGCTGGTAAGCTCGCTGGAACTGCCCTACCGCATAGTCCGTCTCTGCGGAGGTGACATGAGTTTCACGTCAGCCATCACCTACGATTTCGAGGTGTATTCCGCTGCTCAGGGAAGATGGCTGGAGGTCAGCTCGGTGTCCAATTTCAAGTCCTATCAGGCCAACCGCCTCAAGCTCCGTTATAAGGATGCCGAGGGACATATCCAGCTTGCCCATACCCTCAACGGCAGTTCTCTGGCCCTGCCCCGCATAGTGGCGGCCCTGCTTGAGAACAACCAGACTCCCGACGGCATCACCATACCGAAGGTACTGCATGAGTATACCCGCTTCTTCCGCATCGACTGATGGAGGAGGGACAGAGAATAATCTTGGGAATTGACCCCGGTACCATGATTCTAGGGTACGGGGTCATTCTCATTGACAGGAGAAAGGTCCATTTCGTGGACATGGGGGTGGTGGACCTCCGCAGGGAGAAGGATCATTTCGCGAAGCTCAACACCATCTATTCAGAGGTGGGAACGGTCATTGACCGCTACCGTCCGGACGATATGGCGGTGGAGGCTCCGTTCTACGGTAAGAATCCCCAGGTCATGCTCAAGCTGGGACGGGCCCAGGGCTCGGCAATAGCGGCCGCGATAGCCCGCAACATTCCTATCTTCGAGTATGCTCCCCGCAAGGTTAAAATGGCTGTGACCGGACAGGGCGGTGCGTCCAAGGAGCAGGTGGCGCTGATTCTCTCCAGGACGCTGCGCACTGAGTTCCAGGCCCGTTTCCTTGACGCTACGGATGCCCTGGCCATAGCCATGTGCCATTATTATCAGCTTATAAATCCTCTGGCGGATACCGAGACCTCCTCCAACTGGGAGAAGTTCATCAAGGCTCATCCGGACAGAATAAAATAAAACGCGGCCGGGTTAAACCATTCCGTGGCCGGTTTGTCAAAAGAACGTTATTTATCAGTATCCAAAATACCCAGACAGGCGATGACTTCCAGACGTTTGCTTTTTACATTACTTCTAGCGGCATTCTCGGCCGTAATCCTTTCAGCCCAGAACAAGGGAACATACTCCCTCAAGGTCAGACTGACCGATACTCTGTCCAAGGAGCCTGTATCCTTCGCGACCATATATGTCTCCAAGGACGGCGGTACCGAGGGAGCATATTACGCGATGACCGACGGTGACGGAAAGGGTGTCATCACCAATATCCCTTCCGGCAAGTATGTCTTCGTGGCGGAACTGATGGGCTATACCAAGGCGACACGCCCCGTCGAGCTGAAGTCGCAGGTGACGGACCTGGGAGAAGTGTTCATGAAGGCGGATATCACCATGCTCAACGAGGTGGTGGTGTCGGCTGTGGGCAATCAGGTGGTGGTCAAGAAGGATACTGTCGAGTATACGGCTACTCTGTTCAAGACTACGGACAATGACATGCTCGAGGATCTCCTGAAGAAGCTGCCGGGAGTGGAGGTGGACAGCGACGGAGGCATCACCTATCAGGGCGAGACCATCAACAAGATCATGATCGACGGCAAGGAATTCTTCCTGGACGACCCGTCCCTGGCATCAAAGAATATTCCCGCCAAGATTATCGAGAAGATAAAGGTGGTGGACAAGAAGTCTGACCAGGCAGAGTTCACCGGTATCGATGACGGTGAGGAGGAGAAGGTAATCGACCTGAGCGTAAAGCCCGGTCTGCTGGAATCCTGGTTCGGCAACGTGGCGGCAGGTGGGGGCCATGACCTTCAGACGGAGGAGCATGCCGCACGTTATCAGGCATCCGGAATGGCCGGACGTTTCACCGAGAACAACCAGATAAGCTTCATATTCAACGCCAACAATACCAATAACCGCGGATTCGGAGACATGGGCATGGGAGGCGGAATGCGCGGGCGCGGCTTCGGCGGCAACCGCGGCGGTATCATGACCTCGTGGATGGGCGGAATCAATGCCAATATGAATCTCGGGGGAGACCGCGACCGTGAGCTCGGAGGCAACTATCTGTACAATGGAACGAGCAGGGACGTCGAGGAACGCAGCAGCCGTACCACATTCCTGAATGACAGCATCAGTCAGCATACGGCGAACAACGAGTCCAGCCGCTTCTTCAGCGACGGTCACCGCGCCGGAATGGAGATAGACTACAAGTTCAATGACAAGACATCCATCCTCTTCCGGCCCAATTTCAACTACAGTACATCGCGGTACAGCGAGCGGAGCGAGTATGAGACCGACAACTCCATGACCGGCAAGGTCAATGACGGTGTCAGCGAGGCCACTTCCGACGGTACTTCCTGGAGGACGAACGGCCGTCTGCTCTACCGGCAGAGGATAGGAGAGAAGGCCGGCAGGACCCTCTCGCTCAATATGGATTACTCCATATCCAACAGCGACTATGACGGAACCAATTATTCCGAGACCAATACCTATACGGACGGCCTTCAGTCGGGCAGGGAACTGGTCAACCAGTATTACGACCAGCGGGAGGAAAGTTATTCCGCCTCTGCGGACCTGACCTATACTGAGCCCCTGGGCAAGAATTTCTTCCTGCTCGGCTCCTACCGCTTCAACTGGAGCAACAGCCTGAGCGAGAAGGATACCAGGAATGTCCTGGAGGACGGGACGCTGAGCGAGGAACTGGATTCCACCTATTCTTCCCGCATGGAGAATACCTTCCTCCGCCACAGGATGCAGGTCAGCTTCATGAAGCAGGAGAAGAATTACAACCTGCAGCTCGGAGTCAATGCCCAGCCTTCCACTACCATCACCAAGGATGATTTCAACCCGGGCCGCAATGTGAATTACACGGTGTGGAACTTCGCTCCCTCTGCAAGATTTGACTACAACTTCGACAAGAACGAGTTCCTGCGGATCAATTACAACGGAAGCACCAGCCAGCCGTCCGTCAACCAGCTGATGCCGGTGCCCGACAATTCCGACCCTCTGTATGTATCTGTCGGTAACATGAACCTCCAGCCCTCGTTCGACAACCGTCTGAGGATACGTTACAACTATACCGACATGGAATCCTTCTCCACCTATTCGGTGTCGGGAAGCTTCAACTATACCAAGGACGATATCATCAATGCCAGCTGGTATGACGACATCGGCACGCAGTATACCGTGCCGGTCAACTCCGACAGACCAACTCTGGGCGGCAGCGCCATGCTGATGATCAACTCGCAGTTCGGTAAGTCCGGCTTCTCCCTCATGTCATTTACCCGCGGTTCGGTCTCAAGTTCCCTGTCCTATACGGGCGAGAATCCTGAAGCGACTACATTTGACGAGATCCGGGATTACCTGGTGGGAAGCCGTACTACCTCCATGTCTGTCTCTGAGAACCTGACATTGATATACCGTAATGACTATATAGAGACACGTCTCGGCGCGAGCGCCTCATACAACAAGGCCTGGTACGAGATAGCCACCCGGGCCAGGGCCGATACATGGAGCAACTCTGTGTTCGCGGAGGTCAATGCTACTATGCCCTGGGGTATGGAAGTGCGTACGGATGCAAGATACAACTACTATATCGGATATGAGGCCGGCTTCGGAGAGCCTGAGCTGACATGGAACGCCGAGATATCGCAGCTCTTCCTCAAGGACAGGATGACACTGCGCTTCAAGGTGTACGATATCCTTAACCAGTCCAAGAACAATTACCGCACTACCACGGACAACTACGTGGAGGATACCTACAACAATACTCTCGGGCAGTATTTCATGATATCGCTCGTCTACCGCTTCGGCAACTTCGACAGGATGATGGGAGGACGCCGCGGTCCGGGAGGTCCGGGCGGTCCGAGACCTCCCCGCAGGTAGGACGGGCCGGTCAGGCGTTGCGGGAATTTACGAAGACCCTGAATTTTTCGATAAGTGCTTTCATGTCGTCGGGCAGTTCGCTCCCGACGACTATTTTTTCATGGGTGCGTGGATGGATGAAGCCGATGGTGCCGGCGTGCAGGGCCTGACGGGGCAGGACCTCGAAGCAGTTGTCGATGAACTGGCGGTAGCGGGAGTAGAGGGTGCCCTTCAGGATCCGGTCGCCGCCGTAGAGGGAGTCGTTGAAGAGGGGATGTCCGATGTGGTTCATGTGGACGCGGATCTGGTGGGTGCGGCCGGTTTCCAGCCTGCATTCCACCACGGTGACATAGCCCAGGCGCTCGAGGACCTTCCAGTGAGTGACCGCGTGCTTGCCGGTGCCGTCCTCCACGACCTTGAAGCGTATCCTGTTGGACGGGTCGCGGCCGATGTCGCCGGTGACCGTGCCGGAGTCCTCCTCCATATCTCCCCATACGATGGCCGTGTACACTCTCTCTATCGAGTGGACGAAGAACTGGCGGGCCAGATACACCTGGGCGTCGTCGTTCTTGGCTATCAGGAGGGTACCGGAGGTGTCCTTGTCTATGCGGTGCACCAGGATGCCCATGCGGTCGTCCTTTGCGTCCGGCCCCTGGCTGCGTCCCAGATACCATGCGAGGCCGTTGAGGAGCGTACCGGTGTAGTGGCTGCAGCCGGGATGCACTACCAGACCCGCCGGCTTGTTCACTACCAGGACATCCTCGTCCTCATACCTTATGTCCAGGTCCATCTTTTCGGGCAGTATCTCGTAGCCCCTGCGGCGGTAGGGGAGACAGATGCGGATGTCGTCCAGGGGCTTTACCCTGTAGTTGGCCTTGACCTGAGTGCCGCCGACGTAGACGTATCCGGCGTCTATGGCCTGCTGGATGCGGTTGCGGGATGCCCCCATGATGTGGGCTGTAAGGAACTTGTCTATGCGCAGAAGGCTCTGGCCGCGGTCGGCTGTGACGTGATAGTGCTCGAAGAGGCCCTGGTCGTTCTCCTCTTCGGGATTGTCCTCGTCCTGCGGTGTGAAATCCTCCTCTTCCAGAGAGGCATTGGACTGAAGGACGCTGCTGTCAGGATATACCGGCGGTCTTTCAGAACTGGACATCGGTGCTGTCTGTTTCTTCCTCCGGAACGGGGATACGTGTTATGTCCTTGGAAAGGTACAGGGTTACTGATGAGCCCCTGCGGACGCTTACCGAATCGGAAGCGGGAGGGAACTGGCCGTAGACGTATGCCTCCAGTGAGTCTGAGTATGTGGAGACAGTTCCGTCAAATTCGTTCCTGTAGATATTCAGTGAGTTGTCGTGCAGCAGCTCCGTCGCCATCTGATATCTGTATCCGATGACGTTTGGAATGAATGTCGTGCTGTCCGCCGGGTTGAGGCCGAGTACCAGGTCGATGCAGGAACCGCTGTTGAGCCTGGTGCCGGGGGCGATATCCTCTCCATTGTATTGCTGGGCCAGAACATTGTTGGTGGCCATGTCCTCTACGTAGATGAGCTTGCCGACATTGAGACCGTTGGAGGCGAGTTCTGTCCTGGCCTGCCTGAGCGAGAAACCGGTAATCGACGGCATGGTGGACTGTCTCGGGATGACTGAGTTGATGACCAGGAGTATGCGGCGGTTTTTCTTGACCTTGCTGCCGGCCTCCGGATTCTGACGGGAGACGGCGCCTCTTTCCATTCCCCTGATATATACCGAATCCGTAACTTCCAGCCGGAGGTCCAGGGACTCGGTAGCCTTGGCAGCCTCGGCGAGGGTCATTCCGTACAGATCCGGAACCTCAAATTCCTGCCCGTGCCTGGTTATCACTCTGAGAAAGACGATGATGATGATGTATCCCAGGACCAGTATGCCGAGTATCAGGAGTATATTCTGGGTCAGTGATGACTTGAAAGGTTTCTTGAAAATCTTCTTCATGTGACGTGATGAGCTGTTCAGTCTGCAAATATATGTAAAATTGGTTACAATCACCTTTAAAAATATTGTTTCGCTCCGGCCGTGAAAGCGTATATTTGCAGCCGGTACAATGGAAATAGAAAAATAATATGAGAAGTATATCGTTTCTGACAGTCCTGGTGCTCCTGTGTTCGGCAGCATCTTACGTGGCTCCGGCCCGCAATTTGGAAGAACCGGCTGATACGTCGGACGGGGCCTGGAAAGATACCCTCTCTCAGGTGGTGGTCACCGGTACCCGCAGCAAGACCGATATCCGGCATCTGCCGCTGACAGTCACCGTGCTGGACCGCCCTTCCATAGAATACTCATTCACCCCGTCACTGCTGCCGGTGCTGACGGAACAGGTGCCGGGATTTTTCTCCACCTCCCGCGGTGTCATGGGCTACGGGGTCTCAGACGGCTCGGCCGGCAATATCTCGGTCCGCGGTCTGAGCGGCGGCTCCGGTCAGGTAATGGTGCTTATCGACGGTCATCCGCAGTACATGGGTATGTTCGGGCATCCCATCTCGGACGCCTACCAGTCCCTGATGGCCGAGCAGGTGGAGGTGCTCCGCGGTCCGGCCTCGGTGCTCTACGGTTCCAATGCGATGGGCGGCGTGGTCAATATCGTCACCCGCAGGATGGAGGAGGACGGGGTCCGGACCAATATTTCCGCGGGCTACGGCTCGTGGAACACCGTGCAGACCGAGGCCGTCAACCGCATGCGCTTCGGCGGCTTCTCCAGTGTGGTCAGCCTGTCGTACAACCGCACGGACGGGCATCGGGAGGATATGGGCTTCGAGCAGTACGGCGGCTATGCCAAGCTGGGCGATGACTTTACCGCGAACTGGAGGGTGAGGGCCGATGTCAATGTGACTCACTTCAATGCCTCCAATCCCGGCGCCGTCTCCGCCCCTCTCGTGGACGCCGACCAGAGCGTGACCCGCGGCATGACCTCGCTGGCCGTGGAGAACGAGTACGAGCGGACGTCGGGTGCCCTGAGTGTGTTCTACAACTGGGGCGACCATCATATCAACGACGGTTATGTTCCTTCGGACGGAGAGACTCCCCTGGATTACCGTTTCAATTCCCACGATGACATGATGGGCATCTCGGCCTACCAGAGCGTGAGGCTGTTCCGGGGCAACCGCCTGACAGCCGGAGTGGACTGGTACCGTTTCGGCGGCTCGGCCTGGAACCAGTACGTGGCCGGGGAGCGCAACGGGGAGCGGGAGGATATCGTGGACATCGCGCAGCACGAGGTGGCCGGCTACGTGGACTTCCGTCAGAACATCGGGACATGGCTGACCTTCAATGCCGGCCTTCGCGTGGACCATCATTCGCGCCTCGGGACCGAGTGGGTGCCCCAGGCCGGACTGGCCTTCCACCTTCCGTATGCCCTTGAGCTGAAGGTCTCGGCCGGCAAGGGCTTCCGCTATCCCACCATCCGCGAGATGTACATGTTCCCGCCTCAGAACCCGGACCTGCGGCCCGAGCGGCTGTGGTCCTACGAGGTGGCATTGTCCCAGAAACTTCTGGACGGGAGGGTGTCATACGGTCTGAATGTGTTCTACATCGACGGGGACAATACGATTCTCCGTCTGCCCAATCCCTCCGGCTCCGGGATGCTGAACCAGAATTCCGGGGAGATACACAATGCCGGCGTGGAGGTGCAGGCCGCCTGGCGCATCGCCCGTGACTGGTCGGTGGACGCCAACTACAGCTTCCTGCACATGGAGAATCCCGTGGTGGCCGCCCCCGAGCACAAGCTCTACGTCGGAGGTCTCTTTTCCCACGGCCGCTGGCATGTGTCCACCGGCGTGCAGTACGTGGCCGGCCTGTACACCTCGGTCGGAGACTCCCCGGTGCAGGAGGATTTCGTCCTCTGGAACATCCGCGCCTCCTTCCGCATACTGGACTGGATGTCCGTATGGGTACGCGGCGAGAACCTGCTCAACCAGCGCTACGAGATCAATGCCGGCTTCCCCATGCCCGGCGCCAATGTCATCGGCGGCCTCAATTTCGAATTTTAGCAGTGATTGGTACAAAAAAAGGCTGTGTCCGATTAGAAGCAGACACAGCCAAGGCTTTTTGTCAGAACTGGTGAAGTGCAAGCCATTGAGGCCAAGAGCGAGGGAGCTTACTGGCGTAAGTGACCGAGCTATGGGGCGAAAATGGCGCCGCAATTCGCCAGTTCTGGCGAAAAGGGGTTACCAGATCATGACGCGCTCGGATTCGGGACGATACATCGGATCGCCTTCGGAGATGCCGAATGCCTCGAAGAACTGCGGGAAGTTGCGCACTGCCACATTGACGCGGTTCTCGGCGAGGGAGTGCACGTCGAGCTTGTTGAGGCGGGCCTTTTCCTCATCGGTGGCGTTCTGGGCCCAGAGATGGGCGTAGCCGATGAAGAATCGCTGTGCGGCGGAGAGACCGTCGATGGGTGCGGGCTCGGTGCCGTTCAGGGAATTCTGGAAGGCTGTCCAGGCTACGCTGAGGCCGCCCTGGTCGGCGATGTTCTCACCGAGGGAGAGGGCTCCGTTGGCATAGACACCGGGGAGGATCTCCACTTCGCTGTACTGCTTCTCGAGGATGGCGGTCCTGGCCTTGAAGGCGGCCTCGTCCTCGGGTGCCCACCAGTTGTTCATGTTGCCGTCCTTGTCGAAGAGGCGACCCTGATCGTCGAAGCCGTGGGTCATCTCGTGGCCGATGACGACTCCGATGGCTCCGTAGTTGACTGCGTCGTCAGCATCGGCGTTGAAGAACGGGGGCTGGAGGATGGCAGCCGGGAAGCAGATCTCGTTGGTGGTGGGGTTGTAGTAGGCGTTGACGGTCTGAGGTGTCATGCCCCACTCGTCGGGATCGGTGGGCTGGCCGAGCTTGCTGAGGTTGTCCTGCACGTACCAGGCCTTGGCGGAGCGGAGGTTCTCGTAGTAGCTCAGGGCAGGGTCAATGTTCAGGGTGCTGTAGTCCTTCCACTTGTCGGGATAGCCGATCTTCACGGTGAAGGAGGCGAGTTTCTCGCGGGCGTAGGCCTTGGTGGCGTCGGACATCCAGTCGAGGGCGTCGATGTGCTGGCCGAGGGATACCTGGAGCTGGCGGACGAGCTCGAGTACCTTGGCCTTGTACTCCTCGGGGAAATACTTGTGGACGTACATCTGGCCGACTGCCTCTCCGAGTACGCTGTTGGGCACGCTCATGGCGCGTTTCCAGCGGGGTTTCTGCTCGGTCACACCGCTCATCTGAGTGCTGAAGAAGTCAAATGACGCCGCGTAGTAGTCATCCGACAGGCTGCCTGCGGCCGAGGTAATCAGACCGGCGGCCATATAGTCCTTGAGCTGGTCGAGGGAGGCCGAGGCGAACAGCTTGCTGAATCCGTCGAAGAACGAGGGCTGCTGCACGATGATCTTGTCCTGGTCGGGAATACCGAGGGCCTTGAAGAATGAAGCGAAGTCGAAGCCTTTCCAGCGGCGGCAGATCTGTGCGGTGCTCATCGGGTTGTACTGCTTGGTGTAGTCGCGGTTCTGGACGCTGGTCCAGGATGCCCCGGCGAGCCGGTCCTCTACGGCCACGGCATTCTCCGCTTTCTGTGCTGCGTCCTCATAGCCGCTGAGAGCGAAGAGCTTGGCCAGCATCGCGGTATAGCCCTTGTGCAGCCCGGCGTTGGCAGGGTCCACATAGTAGTCGCGGTCACCCATTCCGAGGCCGCTCTGAGCGAGGTAGAGCACCTGCATCTTGCTGTCCATCAGGTCGGCCTGTACTCCGATGCTGAAGAATCCGCCCTCACCGTACTTGTTCATCTCAGCCAGCTCCACGGCCAGGGCTTTCTTGTCCTTGGCGGCATAGATGGCGTCAAGATACTTCTGGAGCGGCTGTCCGCCCTCGGCGTTGAGCTTCACAGAGTCGAGTCCCTGCTTGTACAGGTCCACGATCTTCTGGTCCACGGTACCGGACTCGGGAGTCATCCTGGCCATCTCGGCGAAGAGGTCGTTGAGGCGCACCACATTGTTCTCCCGCAGAGCATCGAAGGAGCCGAAGCGGGCGTACTCGGGTTTCAGGGGATTCTTCTTGATCCAGCCGCCGTTGGCATACTGGAAGAAATCATCGCCAGGGGATACTGTCAGGTCCATGTCCGTCATGTCGATGGCGGGGACCTTCTCCACTTGCTGCCGGCAGGCTGTCGAGGCCAGCATCATCATGGGAATCATCATAACTGCAAATGTCTTTTTCATTGTTTTGATATTTTGAGTGTCATTTTTCATTCTGCACAATCCTGTATTGCCGTAACGCAGACAGGCCGGCAGAGGAATCTACCGACCTGTCTATGCTTTAAGCTGACGTGAGGGTTCTGTTAGTACAGATCCTCGGAAGAAACGGTCAGTTTCTTGCGGCCGTGACGACGGCGTGCTGCGAGTACGCGGCGTCCGTTGGGGGTGGACATGCGCTCGCGGAAGCCGTGTTTGTTACGGCGCTTGCGCTGTGACGGTTGGAAAGTACGTTTCATATTCTAAAATCTATTATTTGTCAGTAAAATGGAGCGCAAAGTTAGTGCTTTTGCGGGAAAATGCAAATAATCTTTTTACTTTCGAAAAATTCTTCGCTGAAATACCCGGAAATGTCGGTGATAGAGACCGCCCGGGGGTCTAAGCGGCACTCCCTGACGCAGGCGGCAATCTCTTCGGTCAGGTCCCCGCCCTTGAGGTACAGGATGCCCTTGCGGTACAGATGCCGCACGAGGGGTACGAACCGGCGCAGCTCGGTGACGGCCCGGGATACCACATAGTCGCAGCGGTATTCGGGGCCCAGGTCCTCGGTCCGGCTCCAGACCGGCTTCACATTGTCGAGTCCCAGGGCAGCAGAGACTTCTGTCACCACCTTTATCTTCTTGGCAATCGAGTCACAAAGGGTGAGCCTGCACTCCGGCATGGCAATGGCCATCGGGATGCCCGGGAATCCTCCTCCGCAGCCGGCGTCGAAAACGGAGGCGGGCGCAAGTCCGTTGTCCCGGATGTACCGCACCAGCGCCAGCGAGTGCAGTACGTGGTGCAGGTACAGCGAGTCCATGTCCTTGCGCGAGATGACGTTGATCCTGGCGTTCCACTCCGCATACAGCTGTCCGAGGGCGGCAGTCTGCTCCCGCTGCCGTGCGTCCAGTTCCGGAAAGTATTTGAAAACAATCTCTTCGTTCATGCCGCAAAAATATGCAAAATCTGTTACGGGTTCATCATTTTTTCGAGCAGGAGCTTGGCGCGGCGGATGCGGGTGCGTACGGTGTTGAGGGGCAGGCCGGTCTCGTCGGCGATGTCCTGGTAGGAGAGGTCGTGGAGCAGGCGCAGTTCGGCTATCCGGCGGTAGCGGTCGGGCAGGGCGGCGATGGAGCGTATGAAGAGGTCGTAGGACTGGTCGTCGATCATGTGGTCCTCGGGGGAGCTTTCTGTCTCATGGCCTTCTACGACGGGCTCGTCAGCCTCGCCGAGCTTGACGGTTGAGAAGGTGCTGCGGCGGCGGATATGGTCGATGGAGGTGTTGCGGGCGATGGAGAAGAGCCAGGTCCGGAATAGGTATTCGGGGTTGAAGCTGCCGATGCGCTGGTAGGCCTTTCGCAGGCTCTCCTGGCAGATGTCCTCGGCGTCTGTGGGGTTGGGGCAGATGCTCTGGATGTAGAGGCGCAGCTGGCCGGTGTAGCGGGTGGCCAGGGAGGAGAATGCCTGTGTGTCTCCGGACATAGCCTTGAGGGCCAGATCGTTGTCGTTGAAGTCGGTCGCGTTCTCAGTGTTTTTGATGTCTTCTGCCATGTCTGTAAAAGTCATTTAAGTAATTCCTTTTAATGGGCTTCCAGCCAGTTGGCCCCGCTCCCGCACTCGACGGTCAGCGGCACGGCCAGTTCCACCACGCTCTCCATCTCGCGGCGTACCAGTTCCATGACTGCGGCAGCTTCGTCCGCAGGGGCGTCGAAGACCAGCTCGTCGTGTACCTGGAGTATCATCCGGGTCCGGTAGTCTCCGTCCTTCAGCGCGGCTGCTACCCGGTTCATGGCCATCTTGATGATGTCGGCGGCGCTGCCCTGGATGGGGGCGTTGATGGCGTTGCGCTCGGCAAACCCCCGGACGGTGGCGTTGCGCGAGCCTATGTCCTTGATGTACCTCCGCCGTCCGAAGATGGTGGACACATAGCCTTTCTCCCGCGCCTCGGCCTTGGTCCTCTCCATGTAGTCCGCGATGGCCGGATAGTGCCGGAAGTATTCCTCGATGAGTTCCGAGGCCTCCTTGCGCGGGATGTCCAGCCGCTGCGACAGTCCGAAGGCCGATATGCCGTAGATGATGCCGAAGTTGGCGGTCTTGGCCCGGCGGCGCTGCTCGGGCGTGACTTCCTCCTCGCTGACCTTGAATACCTTGGCCGCAGTGGCTGTGTGGATGTCGCGTCCGTGCCGGAAGGCGTCGATCATGTCGGCGTCCCCGCTGATGGCGGCCATCAGGCGCAGCTCTATCTGGGAATAGTCGGCCGAGATGATGACCCGTCCCGGCTCCGAGGGCACGAAGGCCTTGCGGATCTCCCGGCCCATCTCGGTGCGGATCGGGATGTTCTGCAGGTTGGGGTGGGTCGAGCTCAGCCGCCCGGTAGCGGTAAGGGCCTGGTTGAATGTCGTATGCACCCGTCCGTCCCGCGGGTCGATGAGGGAGGGGAAGGGCTCGATATAGGTGGAGATGATCTTCTTGACGGCCCTGAACTGCAGGATGTCCCCGATGACCGGATGACGGTCCTTCAATGCCGTAAGGGTCTCCTCGTCAGTGGAATAGTTGCCCTTCTTGTTCTTGCGGGCCTTGGGGTCCAGCTTCATCTTGTCGAAGAGCACGGCCCCGAGCTGGACGGGGGAGGAGACATTCAGTCCCGGCTCTCCGGTCTCCTCTCGGATACGGGCCTCGATGACAGAGAGCTGCTTCCCGAGCTCCTGCCCGTAGGCGGCCAGCATGTCCGTGTCAATCCGCACTCCGCAGTACTCCATGTCGGCGAGCACCCGGATCAGCGGCATCTCTATGTCGTTGTAAATCTTCTCAATGGAAGGGTCCCGGACAAATTCCTCCAGCAGGGCGTCCCTCAGCGGCAGCATCAGCGAGGCATCCACTGCATCCCTCCACTGAGCGGCGGCACTGTCCTCAGGTCCAATGTCCGAGGGCTGGGAGAAAAGGTCCGCTTCGGCCGCTCCGGTATCGGCGGGTTCACCGTCCAGCGAACGGCACAGCTCCAGGTCCAGCCCCAGATACGACTGTACGAGAATGTCCAGCCGGTGCGAGGTTTCCGGATTGACGAGGTAGTGCATCAGCTCCAGGTCGGCCAGGGGACCGTTCAGGTCAATGCCCTCCCGCCTCAGTTCCTGAATGCAGCGCTTGAGGCCGTAGCCCGCCTTGACGATGCCGGGGGCTTCGAGGATGCCGCGGGCGGCGGCAGGGGCCGCGGTGCTGAATGTCAGCGCGGGAGCATTGTCCCCGTCTCCCGGAACGGAGAGGAAGAGCCGCTGCGGGGAGGAGGCTCCTGCCTCATTGTCCCTCAGGACAATTCCCACCGCTCCGGCCGCCTGCGCCGCTGCCGCCAGCCGCTCCGGGTCGGAGGTCATCTCCATCCGGTGCCGCGGCTGTTCCTTCCGGGCCGGGGATGCCGTGGAGACGGTGGCCGCTGAGGGGAGGAGGGGCAGCAGGGACGGACATTCGTATTTGTTGAACAATGCGGCTGCGGCACTGCCGTCCCGGAGGTCCATCCGCAGGTCCTCCTCGGAACAGGAGGAAACGTCCACATCGGTCTTTATTGTTACCAGGAAACGGCTCATCTCCAGATGGTCCGCGGCCTCCCGCACGGCTGCGGCCTGCTTCGGGGGCAGCTCGTCCAGATGCTGCAGGATGCCGTCGACCGAGCCGTACCGTCCTACCAGCTTTCTGGCTCCGACCTCGCCTATGCCCCTGACGCCCGGGACATTGTCCGAAGTATCCCCCCAGATGGTGAGGATGTCGATGACCTGGCGCGGGTCGTTGATGCCGAATTTGGCGCAGATCTCTTCCTTCCCGACTGTCTCGTCCTCCGCTCCGCTCTTGCCGGGCTTTACCTGGAAGACATGGTCGGAGATGAGCTGGCCCAGGTCCTTGTCGGGGGAGACCATGTACACGTCGCAGTCGGGCGAGCCCCAGCGGCGGGCCATGGAGCCTATCACGTCGTCGGCCTCGTAGCCGGGCACCATCAGGACGGGTATGCCGAGGGCCCTGACTATCTCTGTCAGAGGTTCCAGGGATTCCTTGATGACCTCGGGGGCGGCGCTGCGGGTGGCCTTGTATTCCGGGTAGGCCTCGTGACGGAAGGTCTTGCACGGGGGGTCGAAGGCGACCGCCAGATGAGTGGGCCTCTCGCGGGCTATCATCTCGAGCAGATAGCGGGTGAATCCGAAGATGACCGAGGTGTCCTCGCCCCTGGAGTTGATCATCGGGCGGCGGATGAAGGCGTAGTACATCCTGAACATCAGGGCGTGGCCGTCTATGAGGAAGAGTCTGTTCATGGCGTGTCCTTAGGTTGGGGTTATTCGTTGTCGGACTCGAACCACTCCACGTAGGAGGTCGCGGTCTCGTGCAGGCGGAGCGAGTGCAGGTGTACTCCGGCGGGCAGCTGGCCGCGGATGATGTCGGCAAAATGCAGGATGAGATTCTCGCAGGTGGGCTGGAAGGGGACGGTAATCACTCTCTGATACGCCTCGGTAATCTCAGCCGCCAGAGGGGCGGAGTCCCGCAGGATTAGGGCGTGGTCGTAGATATCGATAATATGGTCGTTTACAATCCGCTTGAGGTCGGTGAAATCAATCAGCATGCCGGACTTGGGCGTTCCGTCGGGATTGGACGGGGTACCCTTGACGGTCACATATAGTATATAGGAGTGGCCGTGGATGTGCCTGCATTTTCCGTCGTAGCCGGTGAGGGCATGTGCTCCCTCGAAGCGGAATTCTTTGGTCAGTCTCAGTGTTGGCATAGTATCTGTAACGTGTAAGATAAACTTCCAAAGTTAATAATAATTTTGGAAATGCAGTTGTTCTTAAAAATTTGAAGTCATGCTTTGTTTTTAATAACAATTTTCGTAAATTTGTAGGTCAGAAATTTGGAATTTAACAAATACAATAAAACACTAACTATGGCACTTGATATTATCAATTACCTTTCCGACAATGCCAAGAGCATGAGAAGGTCCGCTATCCGCGACCTCCTGAACGTGGCCAACAGGCCTGAAATCATTTCTTTCGGCGGTGGTTTCCCCAACGCAGTCACTTTCCCCGTGGACGACCTCAAGGAGATCATGAACGAGCTGATGAACGAGAAGCCCGCACAGATTCTCCAGTACGGCTCGACAGAGGGCAGCGTGGCCCTGAGAAAACAGATTGCCAGGAAGTACGAGAAGGAAGGCGTGAAGGTGGACATCGAGAACATCCTCATCACCACCGCTTCCCAGCAGGCTCTCGACCTGATTTCCAGGATTTTCATCAATCCCGGTGACACCGTCCTCTGCGGTCTGCCCTCTTATCTGGGCGCTCTCCAGGCCATCTGGTCATATCAGGGACGTCCCGTAGGCATCCGTCACGACGAGGAGGCCGAGGCTGTGGTATCCGCTCTCTGCGCTGTGGGACAGAAGCCCAAGTTCATCTATGCCATCCCTGACTTCCAGAACCCTACTGGCGTGACAATGGATGTCAAGAGGCGTCAGGAGATCATCGACGTAGCCCGCAAGCACGACCTGATCATCATCGAGGACAGCCCCTACAAGGAGCTCCGCTATGAGGGTGAATCATACCCGACCATGTACTCGATGGCTCCCGAGAGAGTGGTGCTGCTCGGCACATTCTCGAAGACATTCGTGCCCGGTTTCCGCCTGGGCTGGGTGCTCGCACCGAAGGAGATTATCGACCGTCTCATCGTGGCCAAGCAGTCCGCCGACCTCTGCACCCCTATCTTCAACCAGGAGGTGGCCGCCCGCTACATGGAGAAAGGCTACTACGACAGGAACCTCCAGAAGACCATTGACCTCTACCGTCACAAGAGGGACCTGATGCACCAGTACCTGACCGAGTACATGCCTGAGGGCGTTACCTGGACCCGTCCCGACGGAGGTCTCTTCCTGCTGCTGACCATGCCCGAGGGTCTGGACGCACGCGACCTGTTCGACATCGCCATCAAGGAGAACGTGGCCTTCGTCATCGGCGAGGTGTTCTTCTGCGACGGCAAGGGCCAGAACACCCTGCGTCTGAACTTCTCCTACGTATCCGACGAGGATATGCTGGAGGGCGTGAAGAGGCTGGCCAACGCCATCAGAAAGCTGATGGGCAAGTAGTTTCCATACGCCTTGGAACAAGGTGTGCAACAGAGCCGCAGCCGACTTGTCCGGTTGCGGCTTTTTTATTAAATTTGTGCCTGGAAACCAAACTCCTGACCTATGCTTGCAACTCTCATCATCCTGGGTCTCTCGGTCGTATTCTTCGTCTGGGGGAAGGTCCGTTCGGACATAGTGGCCCTGTGTGCGCTCATCGCTTTGCTGATCTTTCAGATACTTACGCCGGCCGAGGCACTTTCCGGCTTCTCCAACTCGGTGGTAATCATGATGGCCGGCCTGTTCATCGTGGGCGGCGCCATCTTCCAGACAGGACTGGCCAAGATGATAAGCTCCAGGATTCTGAAACTGGCCGGCAAGAGCGAGACCCGGCTGTTTCTGCTGGTCATGCTCGTAACCTCCGCCATAGGAGCTTTCGTGAGCAATACGGGTACGGTCGCCCTGATGCTGCCGATAGTGGTGAGCCTGGCCGCCGGCGCCGGGGTGAATTCGGGCCGGCTGCTCATGCCCCTGGCCTTTGCCAGCAGTATGGGAGGAATGATGACCCTGATCGGTACTCCCCCGAACCTTATCATTCAGGACACTCTCACCGCAGCCGGATATGAGCCGCTCGGGTTCTTCTCCTTCCTGCCGGTGGGCCTGGTGTGCGTGGCTGTCGGTGTGCTGGTGCTGCTGCCGCTCACCAGGATTTTCCTGTCAGAAAAAGGAAAGAAGGACGACCGGGCCGTCTCGGGCAAGTCCCTCAGCCAGCTGGTCAAGGAGTACAGTCTGGCGGACAATCTCTTCCGCCTCAAGGCCACGGCCCTCTCTCAGGTGGAGGGCAAGACGGTGGTGGACCTGGACCTGCGCAACCGCTACGGCCTCAATCTGATGGAGGTGCGCCGCGGGGAGGGCTCCCAGCACCGTTTCCTCAAGACCGTGACGCAGAAACTGGCCTCCTCGGATACTGTCTTTCAGTATGGCGACGTGCTGTATGTCTCCGGCAAGGTGGAGGATGTGACCCGTTTCGCGGCCGACTATGTCCTCGAGATGATGGACGATCACTCGGTGGAAACGGCTCCGGGTTCGGGCAACGCCGGGACAATGGATTTCTACGACATAGGTATAGCCGAGATAGTGCTGATGCCGTCCTCCGGTATCGTGGGCCGCACGGTCAAGGATGCGGGCTTCAGGGACAAGTTCAATGTCAATGTCCTGGGTATCCGGCGCAAGAAGGAATATATCCTGCATGACCTGGGGCGGGAAAAGCTCCACGGGGGAGACGTGCTGCTGGTGCAGGGCGCCTGGGGGGATATCGGAAGGCTCAGCCGCGAGGACGCCGACTGGGTGGTGCTCGGGCAGCCGATGGAGCAGGCGGCCAAGGTCACGCTGGACTACAAGGCTCCGGTAGCCGGTCTGATAATGGTGTTGATGATAGCCGTGATGGTATTCGATTTCATTCCGGTGGAGCCGGTGACGGCAGTGCTTATAGCTGCGGTTCTGATGATACTGACCGGCTGTTTCCGCAGTGTGGAGGCGGCCTACAAGACGATAAACTGGGAGACGGTGGTGCTGTTCGCCGGTATGATGCCGATGTCGCTGGCTCTCGAGAAGACGGGAGTGTCAGCGATGATTTCAGGTGCGCTCGTGGGCGGTCTGGGCTCCAATCCCTATATCCTGATGGCCGGTATCTATTTTACCACCTCCCTGATGACCATGTTCATAAGCAATACGGTGACGGCCGTGCTGATGGCGCCCATCGCCCTGACCTGCGCCGTGCAGGTGGGCATCAGCCCGGTGCCCCTGCTTTTCGGAGTGACCGTAGCCGCCAGCATGTGCTTCGCCTCGCCTTTCTCCACCCCGCCCAACGCGCTGGTGATGCCCGCAGGCCAATATACATTCATGGATTATATCAAGGTCGGACTGCCCCTCCAGATCATCATGGGCGTAGTCATGGTCTTCGTCCTGCCGCTCCTCTTCCCGTTCTAGCCAAGTGAAAAACCGAGGGGATAGGATAGAGTGCCGTTATCGGCGCGGGGCAAATCAATCAGTCAGTTCCCTAATACCGCCTGAAATGACTTCTTACCCGCTCAATCTTGCCGAATCTTATGCGCTTGTACGCCTTGATTCTGACAAGCCTGACAATCTCCACCCTGATGGAAACTATCACGAGTCTGCAATCTGTTCTTTTTGTCATATTGGATTAAATAAACTATAGTGTAGAACAATTGGCTCCTCGTACAAGTACCTCCCCTCGGTAGTCTGTCAAAACAAAAGCGGACATCCATTTAGGGATAGATGCCCGCCTTATTTTACTATAGTCATTCCAATATGACTTTGCAAAAGTAAGAAAATATTTTGGAAAAGCAATGTTTTTTCTGATGGTTATGTGTCAAAAAGCGGAATGTGTCAATCTAACGAAAACAGAGGTCGGATGTCCGGCCTCTGTCCCCTTGTGCGGGCGGGGGGACTCGAACCCCCACGCCTTGCGGCACCAGATCCTAAGTCTGGCTTGGCTACCAATTACAACACGCCCGCAGTTTTTCGGACTGCGGGCGCAAAGATAGTATTTTTCTTTAATATTTTAATATTACCATCGGTCTGTGTCGGCGTCTATCTGCTTGAGCAGCTCGCGTACTGCCACCTCGATCTGCTCGTCGCGGCCATTGACCACCTCCTCAGCCTTGTTGCGGACGAGGAAGTCGGGCTCCAGCTGAGAGTTCTCGAGATAGGTGCCCTCCTTGGTGCGGTAGCCTACAACGGGGATACCGAAGACTATCGTAGGATCCTGGAGGGTTTCCCAGTTCACGGAGGTCATGGTGCCGGGTACGGGCATACCGACCACTGAGCCGAGGCCCTGGTGCTGGTAGACCCAGGGAGTTCCGTGTGCATTGGAATAGCAGGCCTCGCATACGACCATGATGGAGTGCTTGTTGTAGCGGCGCGAGGGCATGTCGCAGACGATGGTGCCCTGGATTACCTGTTCCAGGTATTTCTCGCCGCTGAAGAGGATCTCGACGTCCTCGTGCAGGCGGCCGCCTCCGTTGTAGCGGATGTCGATGACGATGCCGTCCTTGAGGTTGTACTTGCCGAGCACGTCAGCATAGACGTCACGGTAGCTGCCGTCGCCCATGGAGCGGATGTGCACATAGCCGAGGCGTCCTCCCGAGAGGCTGTCCACCAGCTCTGCGCGGCTCCTGATCCATCTCTGGTACAGCAGCTCGTTCTGTGCGCCGCGGGAGATGGGCCTGGCCACTTCCTCCCAGCTTTCGCCGGTGGCGGGGTCGCTGAAGGTGAAGAGGGTGTACTCGCCCTGCTTGCCGTTGATCAGAGGGAACCCGTCCTGCCCGGCGTTGATGGCCTGTCCGTCGATCTTCTCTAGGATGTCGCCGGCCTTGACTTTGGAGGCGATGATGTCGAAGGGACCGTTCTCGAGCACCTCGTCTATCCTAAGACCGTCACCGGTGTAGCTGAGGTCGAAAAGCAGACCAAGCTCGGGAGTCACCTTGTCGGCTGCGATGCCGCCGTAGCGTCCGCCGGTGTGGGAGACATTGAGCTCGCCGAGTATCTCGGACAGCATGTCGGTGAAGTCGTAGTTGTTGTTGATATGTGCCAGGAACGGCTCATAGTCCTTCTGCAGCTGGGGCAGGTCCACTCCGTGGTAGGTGTCGGTGTAGAACTTGCGCTCCTCCTGCTTGAAGACATGGTCGAACATGTATGCCCGCTCGGCTGCGCGGTCCAGTTCCATCCGCATATTGAAGTCGATGGGCTCTATCTGCTTGCTGCCCATGTTCATGGCCTGGGGACGGCGGCCGAGGATGTAGAGGATCTTCTCATCCTTGCCCCATACGAGGGATCCGTAGGACATACCCTTCTTCAGCAGGGAGATGCTGCCTGTGCGGGGCTCGAGCTGCCAGAGGTCGAGGCCTTTCTCGAAGGAACTGAGGAAGTAGAGGGTCTCTCCGTCGGAGGTCATGGCCGCTCCGGCGAGGTTGGAGGACATGGGGGTGAGGCGCACCACGCGGTCCTCAAGACCGTCCAGCTCGATGACGATGTCCTTGGAGGCCTTGGCGTCATCCTCCTCGGGGGCATTGTCCTTCTTGCCCTTCTTTCCCTTGGAGCCCTTGGCGGCCTTGGCCTCCTCAGCCTCTTTCTCAGCCTTTTCGGCGGCTTCCTTCTTCTCCTTGTAGAGGGCATGCTCCTCCTCGCTCATATTGAACTCCTCATAGGCCTGACGGTTCATGAACGCGATGTACACGTCGTTCTGGCTGCCCCAGGAGGCGTGCGAGCGCATACCGAGGCGGTCGGAGATGAAGATTACCGCATTGCCGTCCATCACCCACTGGGGCGAGCCGTCGATGTAGCCGCTGTTGGTGATGTTGTGGATCTTCATGTCGCCTGAGGCGGATACGATGCCTATGTCGTCGTAGGGATAATGGCGGTTGGTGGTGAAGGTGAGGGTGAACCACTTGCTGTCAGGGGACCAGTCGTACTCGAACTCCCCGTAGTTCTGGGTGCCGTCGGTGATCTGGCGCACCTTGCCGCTCTCCAGGTTGAGGACCTTGAGGATGTGGCGGTCCTCGATGAAGGCTATCTCCTTGCCGTCAGGGGAGAATGAGGGCCAGCTGCGCTCGGCGTTCTCATCGTTCAGGAGAGGCTCCTCATTGATGAGGGTGGCGTAGGCAAAATGCAGGTCGTCCTCCCGGCCGAGGGTGGCCTTGTAGAGGTTCCAGCGTCCGGTGCGCTCGGAGGCGTAGACGATCATGCTGCCGTCGGGGGAGACGGTAAGGCCTTCCTCCGCTGCTGCGGTATGGGTAATCTGTCTGGTAGTGCCGTACTCGCCGGTGGTGGCGAACACTTCGCCGCGGCTGATGAGGGCCACTTCCTCGCCGTCAGCGGATATCGCTATCTCGTCTACGCTGGTCAGGCGGAGGTCGGAAGTACGGTTGAGGTTGTCGTTGAGGATGCTGACATCGACCTTTGCGGGCTCGGCTCCGGGGGTGAGGGTGTAGATCTCACCGTGGTAGGAGAAGCAGAGGGTACCGTTGTCGGCGCGTGTCAGGAATCTTACGGGATGCTTGGTAAAATGGGTGAGGGCGGTGGCGTTCTCAGCGTCGTCCACGGCTGCGGAGTAGACGTTGAAGGAGCCTCCGTCACGCTCGCTGAGGAATACCATCTGGCCGGGAGCGGTGAAGATAGGGTCGCGGTCCTCGCCGGGGTTGACGGTGATCTGGGTATGGGTGCCGTCAGCTGCATTGTAATAGAAGATGTTGCGGGCAACGGAGGAGGTGTGGTGCTTGCGCCAGATGCTCTCGCTGCCGGTGCGGTCGTAGTAGAGGAAGGACTTCCCGTCGGTGTCGAAGCTGACGGAGCAGATAGGGTTGGCGGCTATCTGCTCGGGACGGCCTCCCGTGACGGGAATGCGGTAGAGCTCGGTTAGCCAGGAACCGGACCACAGGGCGCTGGAGGCGGGGTCCTGGATGGCGGCCGAGAAGTAGATCCACTGGCCGTCGGGGGAGAATGCCAGAGGGGTCTCGACTCCCGAGTGGGTGGTCAGGCGGACGGCCTTGCCTCCCTCGATGCCGACAGTGAAGATGTCCATGCCTCCGAAACGGTCGGAAGCGAAGGCGATGGTCCGGCCGTCAGGGGACCAGACAGGCTGGGTGTCGTAGTCCGCGGTGGTGGTGAGCCTTACGGCCTCGCCTCCGGCGGCGGGAACATAGTAGATGTCGCCCTGATATGAGAATGCGATCTTGCTGCCGTCAGGGGAGATGGCAGGATATCTCATCCACAGGGGGGTGTCACCGGCGGACGCGGCAGCATGGAGCTGCACTGCGGCTGACAGAGCCAGCGCGGCCGATGCGATCAGACAGAATATTCTTTTCATACGCTGTTGGTGTTTGTTGAGGTTTGGATTATAGGTTGAACGGTAATTTGCGGAATGTTACGGTGGCCCAGCGCTCCAGGCTGTCCGAGTCCAGGGGCTCCAGTCCCTGACGGACGGCCTCCGCCTCTATCATGGCGCAGTCCTCCTCATAGAACCCGCTGGTTATCAGCAGCGCCCCGGGCTTCATGCCCCGGGCGTAGGTGGAGAGGTCCTCGAGGATGATGTTGCGGTTGATATTGGCCAGGATCAGGTCATATTTGCCTGCCTGGATGAGGGAGGCGTCGCCGCAGAGGGTATGGATGCGGGCGGGGACGCGGTTGCGGCGGGCATTTTCCCTGGCGGAGCGCACTGCGACGGGGTCGATGTCTATGGCATGGACGGGTACCGCCGCCTTCATCTTTGCCGCGAGGATGGAGAGGATGCCGGTGCCGCAGCCCATGTCGAGGACCTGCAGACCGCGGATGTCCTTCTCGTGGGCGAGCATTGTCTTGATGATCAGAGTGGTGGTCTGGTGATGTCCGGTGCCGAAGGCCATCTTGGGGTCGATGACTATCGTGTACTTGGTCCGCGGCAGGCCCTTGTGGAAGGAGGCCTTTATGGTGCAGCGGCCGTCGATGACCACGGGCTCGAAGGAGGACTCCCAGAGGGCGTTCCAGTTCTGCTCGGGAATCAGGGATAAAGAATACCTCACCGTGAACCCGTCCTGAGGTATGAGGCTCAGGACGGTCTTCAGGTGAGGTTCATGGAACTGTTCCCTGGGAATATACGCTTTCAGGTAAGGCTCTTCGGTGAGGTAGCTCTCGAATCCGAGTTCGGATATCTCGGCGGTGACTATCTCGGCGTGCTCATCGCTGAAAGGGGTGATCTCGATGGATACTTCGATATATTCCATAGGGTGCCGGCTTAGTAGCTCTGTGCTATGGCGATGAAGTCATCGGCCTTGAGGGATGCGCCTCCGATCAGGCCGCCGTCGATGTCCTTCTGTGCGAAGAGCTCGCGGGCGTTGGAGGGCTTGCAGCTGCCGCCGTAGAGGATGGATATCTCCTCGGAGAGCTCGCCGTATCGCTCCGCCAGGGTCTTGCGGATGAAGGCGTGGATCTCCTGGGCCTGGTCCGAAGTGGCGGTCTTGCCGGTGCCGATGGCCCATACGGGCTCGTAGGCGATGACCACCTGTGCGAGCTGCTCGGGGCTGAGGTTGAAGAGTACCTCGCGGATCTGAGCTCCGACCACGTCGAAATGCCTGCCGGCCTCGCGCTCCTCGAGTTTCTCACCGACGCAGAAGATGGGCCTGAGGCCGTTGGCGAGGGCAAGGACGATCTTTTCATTGAGGGTGGCGGAGGTCTCGTGGTAGTACTCCCTGCGCTCGGAGTGGCCGAGGATTACATACTGACAGCCGGCCGAGGCGAGCATTGCCGCCGATACCTCGCCGGTGTAGGCTCCCTTGTCCTTGTCAGCGCAGTTCTGTGCCGAGAGGGCTGCGGGAGTGCCCTTGATGATGCCGCCTACGCGGTCGAGATGGGTGAACGGGGGGGCGAGTATGATCTGTACGTCCGAGGGGACTTCATTGATTCTGTCTGCGATGTTCTTTGCAAGAGCGGCTCCCTCTTCGAGGAGGGTGTTCATTTTCCAGTTGCCGGCTACGATTTTCTGTCTCATGTCTTATCGTCTTAAATTTGTTATACAATAGGCAAAGATAACTCATTCTTTTGTAATATTGAGGATTTTATTTACTTTTGCGGACTTTTCGGAAATAAAATACATAAACGATATGGAAGTAAAAGAATTAGTAAATGACGGACTGACGATAAGACTGTCATTCCATTTTGTCAAGGACGACTACGCAGAAAGCAGGAAGAAAATTCTCAACAGGTTCCGCCGAAATGCGGAGATCCGCGGATTCAGAAAGGGCATGGCTCCCATGTCCCTGATAGAGAGGATACATGGCGGACAGGCTCTGGTTGAGGCTATCAATGAGTTGATTTCCAACAGTCTCAATAACTACATCGAAGAACATAAGCTCACGGTCATCGGCGAGCCCCTTCCCGTGGAGGATGCCGAGGGCAAGAACGATTTCGACGGCGGTGAGGAGTTTGACTTCACCTTCGATATCGCCCTGGCCCCGAAGTTTGAGATCAGCCTGAGCACAGAGGACCACATACCTTATTATAATGTTACTCTGACCGATGCCGAGAAGGAGGAGTACAAGAAGAACATCTACAAGCAGTACGCCCGTCTGGAGAACTGCGACGAGGTGAAGGACGGCGATTTCGTAGTGGCCGACATGGTGCAGGGCGAGAAGAAGGTGGATGCCTCCTATATCGCCATGAACGTGCTGCACGAGGAGGCCAAGGCTCTCTTCCTGGGCAAGAAGGCCGGCGACGAGCTGGATGTGGATGTGGTGAAGACCTTCCCCAACGAGGCCGACCGCGCAGCCATGCTCCGCGTGAAGAAAGAGGAGCTCGCAGGTATGGAGCCCGTATGGCACCTGACTGTTAAGGAGGTGAAGAACTATGTGGACGCTGTGCCCGGCAAGGAGCTGTACGACACCCTCTTCGGTCCCGACAAGGTGCATGATGAGGCAGAGTTTGACGCAGCCCTGACCGAGAAGATGACCGAGGAGTTCAGGCAGGAGAGCGATTACCGCTTCATGCTCGACGCCCGCGAGTACCTGATGAACAAGGCGGACATCAAGGTGTCCGAGGACTTCCTCAAGAGGTGGCTGTATCAGGTCAATGAGGGCAAGTTCTCCAAGGAGGACATCGACAAGGACTTCCCCGCCTTCATCAAGGATTTCAAGTGGCAGACCGTCGAGGGACGCATCATGAGCGACAACAAGCTCGAGGTGACCAAGGAGGATCTGAACGCCGAGGCCCGTAAGCTGGCCCGCTACCAGTTCGCCATGTACGGCCTGAACAACGTGCCCGAGGAGCATCTCAACGGCTATGCCGCCAACATCCTCGCCGACGACAAGCAGGGCCGCCGCATCGCCGAGAAGGCTCAGGAGAACGTCGTGCTGGCATTTGTCCGCAAGACCGTCACCATAGACAACAAGGAGATCAGCTCAGCCGACCTCCGCAAGATGAATGAGTAATCCTGCGGCATGGCATCTTCAGAATTCGAAAAATACGCAGTAAAGCACCTTGGTATGAGCTCAGCCCGTCTGAGCTCATATTCCAATGTGTGCTCCGGTTATATCAACCCCACCATCATCGAGGAGCGTCAGCTCAATGTCGCCCAGATGGACGTGTTTTCCCGCCTGATGATGGACCGTATCATCTTCCTCGGGGTGGGTATTGACAACGACGTGGCCAATATCATCCAGGCCCAGCTCCTGTTCCTGGAGTCCACCGACTCTTCGGCCGACATCCAGATCTACATCAACTCTCCCGGAGGCATGGTTTACGCCGGCCTGGGCATCTACGACACCATGCAGCTGGTCGGTCCCGACGTGGCCACCATCTGCACCGGAATGGCCGCCTCTATGGCCGCCGTGCTGCTGACCGCCGGCGCTCACGGCAAGCGCTCGGTGCTGCCTCACTCCCGCGTGCTGATTCACCAGCCCATGGGCGGAGCCGAGGGACAGGCCTCCGACATCGAGATAGCCGCCGCCGAGATAAAGAAACTCAAGGGCGAGCTCTATGACATTATTTCCAGGCACTCCGGACAGAGCATAGAGAAGATTACCAAGGATGCCGACCGTGACTACTGGATGACGGCTTCCGAGGCTGTGGCCTACGGCATGGCAGACAACATTCTTTCCCGTCCTGCAAAATAACGATAAATGAGCGATAAGAAGAAAGTAGACAGGTGTGTCTTCTGCGGACGTACCTCCAATGAGGTGGAAATGCTGCTGCAGGGAGGCGGAAGTTCCATCTGTGTGGACTGCGCCATCAAGGTGTCGGAGTATGTGCGTTCCATCTTCGGGGACGAGATATTCGCCGACCCTGCTTCCGGAAATGCGCTGCATGAGCCTGGCAAGGCCCCTTCGTGCGAGGCTCTGGAGGTGACTCCGCGTCAGATTACCGCATTCCTGGACCAGTATGTGATAGGGCAGGGGGATGCGAAAAAGTCATTGGCGGTAGCAGTCTACAACCATTACAAGCGTATCAACGAGGCGTTTGCCCGTAAGGCTGCGGAGGCCTCGGCTTCCGGCAAAGCCAGGACGGGTGCCGTTTCCGCAGCGGCTGCAACCGGTGCCGGATCCTCGAAGGGACGTGGCAAAAGCGAGGCCGAGAAGGTGCTCGATGCCGAGAAAGCGGCCCTTGAGAACCTGGAGCTGGAGAAGTCCAATATCCTGCTGGTAGGTCCTACCGGTACCGGCAAGACCCTGCTGGCCAGGACCATCGCCCGTATGCTCAACGTACCCTTCGCCATCGTCGACGCCACCGTGCTGACCGAGGCCGGATATGTGGGCGAGGACGTGGAGAGCATTCTCTCCCGTCTGCTCCAGGCTGCAGACTACGACGTGGCCCGGGCTGAGAGAGGCATCGTCTTCATCGACGAGATCGACAAGATAGCCCGCAAGAGCGACAACCCCTCCATCACCCGCGACGTCTCCGGAGAAGGCGTGCAGCAGGCCATGCTCAAACTCCTGGAGGGCAGCATCGTCAACGTACCCCCCGCCGGCGGCCGCAAGCATCCGGAGCAGAAGATGATACCCGTCAACACGACCAACATCCTCTTCATCTGCGGAGGCGCCTTCGAGGGTATCGAGAAGAAGATCGCCCAGAGGCTCAACACCCGCGTCGTCGGCTACGGCGCCCAGGAGAAGAAGAACCACATAGACCGCGACAACCTCCTGCGCTACATCGCCCCCCAGGATCTCCGCGCCTACGGCCTGATACCCGAGATCGTGGGCCGTCTGCCTATCGTCACATATCTCAACCCGCTGGACCGCGATGCCCTGCGCCGTATCCTCACCGAGCCCAAGAACGCCCTGGTGCGCCAGTACGTCCACCTCTTCGAGCTCGACGGAGTCAAGCTTACCATCGAACCCGCCGTCCTGGACATGATAGTGGATACCGCCCTCAAGTACAAACTGGGCGCCCGCGGCCTCCGCTCCATCTGCGAGGCCATCATGATGGACCCGATGTACGACCTCCCCGGCAGCGGCCGCAAGACCTTTAAGATTACGGCTGACTATGCCCGCGAGCGGATAGAGCGGTTTGCGGGGACTTTACAATAGCGGCACTCCTTGCCGGTTCTCTGCTCCTCCGCCGGTTCTCCGGTTGCTTAGCATCAGTTCCGCGACACCAATCTTGTGACGAGATTTTGTCGTGGAGTGCTGCTCTGAAGGAAGTCTCTGATTATCAGAACGTATTACTTTCCCTCTGCTCCCGAAACGAGGTTTTATGAGCGTTTTGGGAGCGTGTGTTTTGTGTAAGTGGTTGTTACTCAGTCGCTATGTGTTTTCATTCGCTCCCGTGTTCTTCCCGGCTACCCCGCATGATGCCATTGAGAACCTTCGGATCCGTCTGCGTCATGCGGGCCAGCTGCTTAATCCCCAGGCCAAGGCTCTTCCGCAGGATGTCGGCAAGGCGGTAACGCTGGGTGACGCTCAGTTCCTGTGGGGAGGTGCAGTCAAATTCCCGCTTGCAGATGTCCGCAACTGTCCCAGTCAGTTCTGAATCCATGTAGCTGCTCTTCTTGAGTATCTTCGGAGACAGATTCAGTTCCAGTTCAGCATCATCGTTGCGTGAAAGCCGGTACAGCAACCGGCCGGGTGCTCCGAACAGATTCTCGACAGCCTCGTAGTCCACGTAGCATGCCGGGCGGATCAGGCCGTCAGGAGATACGCAGAAGTGTCCGGGGATTTCCGCGTGCGACTTGATGAGCTGGCGCTGTTCCTTGAAAGTCAGCGTACTGTAGAGGCGGTCTCCGGGTATGGACGGATTCCCGCCGCTGAAGTACAGGCTGGCTGAGGACCATTCGTAGAATATCGGCAGGACTTTCAGACCGGCTGGAAGCGGATTCCGCAGAACGTAACCGATTACCTGCATCAGATACTCTTCCTCGTCAATACGCTTCATGCATATATCCGCGGCACTTACATCAGCGATGGAGGAAAGCCTCCGCCGGTAAGCCTTGATGAATTTTAGGGACAGTTCCTCGGTGCCCTGCACCACGAAATGCACGTGATTGCTCATGAGACAAAACGCCAGCATGGTTACGCCATGAGTCAGCGTGCACACCGGGATACTGTTCATCCCGAAAACGTAATCGGCTCTAGTTTTGAAAATCACATTCTTAGTGAGTCCGTCAGTACAGATGTGCCAATAGTTTTCCATATGTTTTCTTCTATAACGTCAGACTGATGCCCACTCCCGGCATTTGCCTCTGCGAAGATAGGCTCTTTAAGTCTGTGATGGCGCAGAATAAAGAAACGCGTGAAGAAATTCACGCTTATAAAAACAGAGGCGCGGAATGAAGGGGAAACACGAAAAAACGTTCACTTTTAAGTCAGCAACAGCACGTTCCACGGCATCGCCACCTTCGGAAGGTGTGCAGTTTCCCTGCAATATCACCCCACCTTCCGAAGGTGAGTTTTCATGCCATGCCCTCCAGGGCGTCCGTATCCGCGTTTCCCTTTCATTCTGCCCTTTCCCACCTTTGGAAGGTGGTGGAGAAAGGCCGTTTCACCCGGCACCTTCCGGAGGGGGCTCCGGGGCAAGGCCGGCGAGGGAGTCCTCTGTGGCGGGTCGGCTTTTAACGAATTCGAGAAGGTGGTGGCAATAAGCCGTTTCATCCGGCACCTTCTGAAGGTGAGTGCTCTTGCGTTTTCAGGAGAATCTAGAAGTGGCCGCACACCCCATCAGTGTAGCAGGCTGAAAATCAACCCACAACAGCATAACGAGGTGCTTTCGTCGCTTAAAAAAATGCTGGCGTCCACACGATGATTCAGCAACACGCTGACTATCGCCTAGTTGTACCAAGGCACCGTGCGGACGATTTTGTTTAGTTCACAAGGCCGCTCCAGCGCCACAGGCATTTTTAAAAATACGTATTTCTTCACACGTTTTTTACATTCAGCCGATTGCAGGCCGGGAGATTCCTACCTTCGCAAAAGCAAACAGACATTTGCGGATATTAACTAATTGATTAACTTTGCAGGAGGAACAGAATGGATGCTGTCAGGAAAATCAAAGTCTTCAAGTCGTACTATAAGGAGTTTTATATAGCGCAGACTGAGGCTGTCAGGAAAAAGATAGATTATGTGATAGAACTGGTTAAATGTTTGGAGGTTATACCGACGGAGTATTTTCGGAAAATATCTGATGTTCCTGGTCTTTATGAGATTAGGGTCAGCCACAAAGGGAACATATTCCGGATATTCTGCTGTCAGGACAAAGGCAGTCTGGTCATTCTGTTTCAAGGTTTTCAGAAGAAGACTCAGAAAACGCCTCCGTCTGAAATCAGAAAAGCTGTTCAAATAATGAAAGAGTACTATAATTCAACACGATAGATATGACAACAGAAGAGAAGAACAAGGCGATACTTAACTGCGGTGACGACTACGATGATATTCTCGATATCCAGTATGGCAAGACAGGCACACCGGAGCGCGACAGCTTCGACCGTGAAGCCGAGGCGTTCATCCTGGCCGAGCGCTTGAAGACGGAGCGGCGCAATGCGGGGCTGACCCAGGAGCAGCTGGCCGCGAAAATCGGCACGAAGAAGTCGTACATCTCGCGCATCGAGAACGGGAAGACCGACGTACAGCTCTCCACGCTCTTCAAGATTTTTCAGGGACTCGGCAAGCGGGTCAGCATTACCATCCTGTAATCGGCACGTATCCGCCCTGACCAGCCCACCTTAGAAAGGTGTGCAGTTTCCCCACGATATCGTCCACCTACTGAAGGTGAGTGATCTTGCGCTTTCATGAAGGTCCGGAAATGGCCGCATACTCCGTCGGCACAGGAAGATTGGTTGCCCATCCAAAAGGTGCCGGCAAAAGTGCCATTGACCCGGTACCTTCTTGTTACCGTCGGACTGTGCGGGGCAGAGGTATTCATCATTGCCGGGCGACAGGCGGAGGATGATATTAGAATGGAGGAGTAACGGTAAGTGCTGAAGCGGAGGTGTTTCGTAAATGCTCGCTGATCAGTTAGTTGGCGAAGGTGGGTGTGCCTCGCGGGCATAGCTGAGGCGACGAAAAGAACTCGGTAAGTAGGTTCGTCTCTGATTATCAGATGTTTGTTAAAATGGGGTGCGCTTCTGCTTACGGTTGATCTGTAACCGGGAAGTACAGCGCGAGCCGGCGGGCCTGTGCCGGCGGGAGGATGCGGCTGTCGAGGATGGCCTGGAAGGTGAATTCCGCTTCGGGGATGGTGCGGCGGAGGCGGTCGATGCCCTTGGCGGCATAGGGGCCGATGTAGGGGTGGGCGGCGAGGGAGTCGAGGGGCATGGAGTAGAGGTCGAGGGGGCGGAGGGACTCCGGGGCGATGTAGAGCCGGTCGGCCAGTCGCCGGAGGCGGGCTGTGTCCATGCCGCGGATGTCCAGGAGCTGGGAGATGTCGGCGTAGAAGCCCAGGCGCTCGCGGTAGGCCAGGATCTGGCGGGCGTAGTAGGGGCCGATGCCGGGGAGGGCGTCCAGGGCGGCGCTGTCGGCGGAGTTGAGTTCGACACGGTCCCAGCTCCAGCCGTCGTGGGGGTATGAGAGGGTGGGGCTGTGGTTGGTGGCCCGGCTGTCTCGGGGACTGTCGGTGTGCGGGGAGCTGTCCGCGGCGGGTGTTGAGGTGGTGGCAGGTACGGGGGGAAATGTCTGTTCTGACGGATTATTGCCTGAGTCACCGTCCGACCTGCTCACAGCAGTGGATGAGGATGTTCGACTGCCCGGGCTGTGGTATGACGTGCCGTCCGTCCGGCGGGAGGACGCTCCGCTTTGTCCGGTACTGGAGTAGCTGTGCCGGTCAGCTACGCCGGAGGGACCTTGGCTGCCGGAACTGGACTGAGGGGCCTGAGCCTCTTCCTGCCGCTGCCCCTCCCGCATTGCCCTGCGGCCGTCTATCAGATATTTGCCGAAGAGTACCGCCTGCGCCGCCAGTATCAGGCAGACCAGCACGACGACCCCGTTTGAGAAAAGCCTCTGGCCCTTACTCTTCTTCCTGCTGTCCATGTCTTCCCACATAGTCCTTCCCTTCAACGATCAGCACTATCTCGCCCTTGGGCGGGTTGTCGGCGTACCACGAGGCCAGCTCCTGGAGGGTGCCGCGGCGGGTCTCCTCGTGTATCTTGCTGATCTCGCGTGAGACGGAGGCTTTCCGCTCCGTCCCGAAGTATTCGCACATCTGCGTAAGGGTCTTGGCCAGGCGGTAGGGGGACTCGTAGAAGACCATCGTACGGCCCTCGGAGGCCAGGGCGGTGAGCCGGGTCTGCCGTCCCTTCTTCACGGGCAGGAAGCCCTCGAAGGCGAAACGGTCCAGCGGCAGGCCGGAGTCCACCAGGGCGGGGACAAAGGCGGTGGCTCCGGGCAGGGTCACCACTTCTATCCCGGCCTCCGCGCACTCGCGGGCGAGCATGAACCCGGGGTCGGATATGCCCGGCGTACCTGCGTCCGAGACCAGCGCGATGTCCATCCCGGAGAGTATCTTCTCGCAGACGGGACGTACCCGTGCGTGCTCGTTGAACTTGTGGTGGGCCTCGGTCGGCCTGGAGATGCCGTAGTGCTTCAGGAGCACAGAAGTGGTGCGGGTGTCCTCGGCCAGGATCAGGTCGACCTGCTTAAGAACCTCTACCGCCCTGAAAGTCATGTCCTCCAGATTGCCCACGGGGGTGGGCACGATGTAAAGCTTGCCTGCCATGGTAGAAAAATGCTATAAAATGTTAATTTTGCAGTCCGGATGCCGGGACGTGAGCATCCATCTCAAAGGACAAAAGTAAGAAAATGTTTTCAGAATATGCAAAAAAACCGGGCTGGATCGAGGTCATCTGCGGCTCGATGTTTTCAGGAAAGACCGAGGAACTGATCCGCAGGCTCAAGCGGGCCAAGTTCGCCAACCAGCGGGTGGAGATATTCAAGCCGGGAATAGACACGCGCTACTCCGCCGAGGAGGTGGTCTCGCACGATGCGACTGCCATCATGTCCACACCTGTGGAGTCTTCGGCCAGCATCCTGCTGCTCTCGGGGGATGTGGATGTGGTGGGTATCGACGAGGCCCAGTTCTTCGATGACGGGATAGTGGACGTATGCCGCCAGCTGGCGTCTTCCGGCATAAGGGTGATAGCCGCCGGCCTCGATATGGATTACCTCGGAAAGCCCTTCGGCCCGATGCCGGCCCTCATGGCCGTGGCCGAATACGTGGACAAGGTGCATGCCATCTGCGTGCGTTGCGGCGATCCGGCCCTGCATTCCCACCGCCTGAGCTCCAGTGACCGCCTCGTCGAACTGGGGGAGAAGGACATCTATGAGCCCCTGTGCCGGCATTGTTTCAACAAATGTATGGAGAATTCGGAGTAAGAATGGAGAGGAATCGGTTTTGATTCCAAAATTTCATTATTTTTGCAGCCGGGACTACATATTATTGAATGGAAATATTTATAATACTTCTTCTTATTCTACTCAACGGCCTTTTCTCCATGAGTGAGGTCGCTCTTATAAGTGCTAGAAAATCAAGTCTTACCGCAGATGCCAAGCGTGGCAGCCGTACCGCAAAGAACGTGCTCAGCCTGACCGAGAGGCCCAACAGGTTTCTGTCCACCGTACAGATAGGCATTACCCTCATAGGCATTCTCACCGGTCTCTACTCGGGAGATTCGATAGCATACAAGTTTTCGGATATCCTTGAGGGATGGGGCATGTCGGAGGGCGTGGCCCAACCTGTCGCCCAGGTGACCATCGTCATCATCGTGACTTACCTGTCGATAGTCATAGGCGAGCTGGTGCCCAAGCGTCTGGGACTGGGCTCTCCCGAGAGCATCGCCAAGGTGGTGTCCGGCCCGATGCTGGTCCTTTCCTGGATAGCCACTCCTTTTGTCTGGATATTGGACAAGAGCACGTCGCTGGTAACCAAGGCTTTCCACGTGGAGGAGAAGGAGGCGAAGGTGACGGAGGAGGAGATCAAGTCGATGGTGGCCGAGGGTAAGGAGGACGGTGAGGTACAGGACGTCGAGCAGGATATCGTGGAGAGGGTGTTTTCTCTGGGTGACAGAAGTATAGAGTCCATAATGACCAGCCGCAACGAGATAGTCTGGATAGACAAGGAGATGACGCGCGAGGAGATAAGCACTACCGTCCAGGAGAACCTGTTTGAGGTATATCCCGTAGGCGACGGCAGCCTGGACGAGATAGTCGGGGTGGTCTACCTCAAGGACCTTTTCGGCAAGCTGGACAACGACAGCTTCTCCCTCGACGAGATAGTCCGTCCCGTTCAGTATTTTCACGAGTACACCGATGTGTATAAGGTGCTCGAGCAGATGAAGAAAGCCCATGTGACCTATGGTCTGGTCTGCGACGAGTTCGGTGTGTGTCAGGGTATCGTGACATACAAGGACATCCTGGAAGGACTGGTGGGCTCGATAGATGATGAGGAGGACGAGCCGGATATCATCGAGCGCAAGAGCGGAGGCTGGCTGGTGGACGGCCAGTGCCCCTTCTATGACTTCCTGGCCCATTTCGACATGGAGGATCTGGCTTCCGAGAAAGAAAATGACTACAATACGGTCGGTGGCCTGATTCTTGAACTGCTGGAGCACATACCCCAGTCCGGAGAGTGGGTGGACTGGCACGGATTGCGCCTGGAGGTAGTGGATATGGACGGCCCCAGGATAGACAAGGTGCTGGTCAACAGGCTTCAGGCCGTGTCGGACGGGGAGGGGATGGAAGAGGACAAAGACAAGGATAAGGATTAAAAGATAAGGCAATGAGAAAGTTAACCGCAACAATCTGCACATTGATGTCCGCCGCGGCCCTCGTGCTGTCCGGCGGATATTCTGTATCCGCTCAGGACTACGATAAGTCGGGGTATTGCCCCATCACCAAGGGAATGGTACTGGAATATGTCAATTATGATTCCGACGGAGCAAAGATGAGCTCCTATATTATGAAGGTGAGCGCAGTCGAGGGAACTCTGACGGACGGTACGGTGACATTTGACCAGTATTTCTACGATGAGGACGGCAGTCCTCTCTTTGATGACAACGGCGGCAATCTTCCGATGGAGGTTACGGTCGGCGGTCCCGAAGGCACCGTCTCGCGCATGAGTGACGTGGGCAAGGTGATGAAGGTCCAGGACATCATGTCCAAGGGCGATGCCAGCAGCGTGCCCTCCGGCATCAAGGCCGGTACAACCATACCGGACGGCACCATCAAGGTGAAAATAGGCAAGATATCGGCGACCATCGTCACGCAGAACCGTCAGGTGGTGCAGCAGAAGGACATCACGGTCCCTGCCGGTACCTTCGACTGCTTCCTGATCAAGGAAGAGCAGGTGACCAGGACAGTGGGCTCCAGGACCGAGCGCATAGAGACCTGGTACGCGGCCGGCATCGGCTGCGTCAGGCAGGCGGTATATGACCGCAAGGGCCGTCTGGACCACACCCAGGAGCTGGTATCCATCAAGTTCGAATAGTATTTTCAAGACAATATGAACACGATAACCTGTAGAGACATAGTCAAGGTGTTCGGCACGTACACCGCCCTGAACCATGTCTCCATAGAAGTCCCCAAGGGGACTATCTTCGGTCTGCTCGGCCCCAACGGCGCCGGCAAGACTACCCTCATCCGCATTATGAACCAGATCACGGTGCCCAATTCCGGTATCGTGCTCTTCAACGGCAACCCGGTCGTCCCCGACGACGTCTACCGCATCGGCTACCTCCCCGAGGAGAGGGGCCTCTACAAGAAGATGAAGGTAGGGGAGCAGGCTCTCTATCTGGCCCGTCTCAAGGGACTCAGCCGTCAGCAGGCCATGACCGAACTGAAGAAGTGGTTCGTGAAGTTCGGTATCGAGGGCTGGTGGAACAAGAAGGTGGAGGAACTGTCCAAGGGTATGGCCCAGAAAGTACAGTTCATTACCACCGTGCTGCACAGGCCGGAACTGCTGATTCTCGACGAGCCGTTCTCCGGCTTCGACCCCGTGAATGCCCAGCTCATCCGCGACGAGATACTGCGTATGAGGGATGAGGGCACTACAGTTATCCTCTCGACACACAACATGGCCTCGGTGGAGGAGCTGTGCGACAATATAGCCCTGATCAACAAGTCCAACCTTGTGGTCACCGGCGGTGTGGAGCAGATCCGCCGCGAGCACGGCAAGAACCAGGTGGAGGTGCTTTACCGTCCAGGCGATGCGTCGGTAGAGATGGCTGGCTCGGAGATTCTGACTCTGGCCTTCGACGTGGAGCACAAGGATATCCGCAGAGCCGTCTACGACGTGGCCAAGGGCACGCTTTCCGGCCGGATACTTTCGGAACTGGCGGCAAGCGGTATCGACGTGGTGTCTTACCGCGAGCTGATACCGAGCATGAACGATATTTTCATCCAACTGGTAAAAGGGGAGGACAAGTAATATGGACTTCAAGAAGATAAAACTCGTACTGGGACGTGAATTCTCCATCCGCGTCAAGAAGAAATCATTTATCATCACTACTATCGTCACACCGATTCTCTTCGCTGCCCTGATGATCGTGCCCTCTCTTATCATGATGGCCGACCTGGACAAGGATGTCAGCAAGGTGATGGTGGTCGACGCATCGGGTATTGTGGCCCAGTCGCTCGAGAGCGGGGCGGAGATTGAGTACATTATCTCGGATAGCGGCGATATGGACTTCGTCAAGAACCATCTCGACAGTCTGGGAGTGTATGCGGCGATGTACGTCTCGCCCCTGGATACCGCCAACAACGTGACAGTGGACGCCTACGCCGCCAAGCAGATCAACGCCAAGGTGAGCGATGCGATAAAGGCCGATGTCAACGATATCATCGAGCGTTACAAGCTCCAGCAGTACAACATAGAGAACTTCGACCGGATACAGGCCGACCTCAATCACGAAGTGGAGCTGAACACCTATATCGTCAGCGAGGACGGGCAGGAGCGGGAGTCCTTAGTCGGCATCAGCATGGCCATCTCCTTCATCATGGGCTTCGTCATCTACATGTTCGTAACCATGTTCGGCAATATGGTGATGTCCAGCGTCATCAACGAGAAATCCAACAAGATAGTGGAGGTCATCGTCTCATCCGTAAAGCCTTTCGACCTGATGATAGGCAAGATACTCGGAGTGGCCAGCGTGGCCCTCACCCAGTTCTTCATCTGGGTGATCCTGACCCTGGCCATCGTATTCGGCTTCCAGCTCGCTATGGGACCTGAGCTGATGAGCGACCCCGAGGCCATGGAGCAGATGACCCAGATGGCCGGCATGGACTCTGAGCAGATGGCCCAGATAGCCTCGGCCTCCGACAGCGAGGTCGCACAGGTATTCGCAGCCCTCAAGGAAGTCAACTTCGGTCTTATCATCGGCTGCTTCCTGATTTACTTCGTGCTTGGATACCTGCTCTACGCTTCCCTCTTTGCGGCCATAGGCTCGGCAGTGGACAACGAGGCCGATACCCAGCAGCTCGTCCTGCCCGTGACCATTCCCCTTATCCTCGGCCTGCTGCTCATGCTCCAGACCTTCCAGAATCCTGACGGACAGCTGGCCTTCTGGGGCTCCATGATCCCCTTCACTTCCCCCATGGTGATGCTGGCCCGCGTGCCCTTCGAGGGCTGCGTGCAGACCTGGGAGCTGCTGCTGTCCATCGGGCTGCTGCTGATTACTTTCCTGATAGCTGTGTTCTTCTCCGGAAAGGTCTACCGTATCGGTATTCTGATGCACGGTACGAAGTACTCCTGGAAGGACATCTGGAAATGGTTAAAATACTGATTCGGCGCGTCATAGCGGGCAAACTGCGGCGTTGTCTTCAGCGGACGGCTCAGTCATTTACGTCAAGTAAACTCCTTCACCGTCCTCCTCGACGCCTTGCATTTTACCCACTCTGACGCACCTCGGGTGAGGCTTTGTTTAATTTGCGATGATTTGCCTCTCTCCGGTTTTGTCCGTTTTCGGGTAGACCTTGGAATGACGGATTGTTTGAATTGTTTAAGAATTAGAATTTAATTTTACGATTTTTACGATGAAGGATTGTAAGTTTTTATTTGTGGTTCCTGTGCTGCTTTTGGCGGGACAGCTGCTTAGTGCTCAGAACTTTGAGTACAAGTGGCAGAGGGTACGCATGGATTCGACCTACGAGAGTGCGACCGTGTATCCGGTGGACCGCATCATCGCTGAGCATCAGGAGCAGATGGGCCCTCTGATGAAGGTGGTCATCTACTCCAATGCCGAGATAGAGGAGGCCCAGCCCGAGAGCGCCCTGACCAACCTGGTGGCCGACATGCTGATACATGCAGCTCAGCCTTATATCGACAACGATTATCCCACGCTCTCCCTGACCAACATGGGCGGCATCCGCAGCAACTTCCCCAAGGGTGCGGTCCGCGTCTACGACATCTATTCCACCCTTCCGTTCAACAACTCGGTCGTAGTGGCCGTGATGAAGGGCAAGGACGTGCGGGAGATTCTCGAGAACTTCGCTCACCGCGAGCGCTTCGAGGCCCTCGGCGGAGTGCGGATACTGGTCGAGGACAAGGAGATAGAGAACTGCCTGATAGGAGGGCAGTCCTTGGAGGAGGACGGCCTGTACAACCTTGTGACCATCGATTTCCTGCTCGACGGCGGCGACCGCTTCCACATCGGCAGCGAGGCCGTCTCCATCAAGCGCACCGGCATAGTGATGCGGGACGCTGCGGTGGCCTATCTGGAGGAACTCTCCGAATCCGGAGTGGTGCTGGAGAACAAGACGGACGGACGTGTAATCATTGACGAGGACTAAAAACAGATGACTCAAGTTATGAAAATGAGGAACAATATCATATCCGCGGCAGCCGCCCTTCTGCTCTTCGCTGCCGCACCCGCTCTCACCGCCCAGGACCTGGTAATCCTGCATACCAATGACTCCCACTCCCAGATAGAGGAGGTCCGCACCGGAAAGGGTGCCGGCACAGGAGGAGTGCACCGCCGCGCCGAGTATTTCCAGCAGGTGCTTTCCCAGTACGGCAAGGACCATGTGCTGATAGTGGATGCCGGGGACTACAACCAGGGCACACCGTACTTTACAGTCTTCGGCGGAGACCTCGAGATGGAGGTGATGAACGCCCTCGGCTATGAGGTCGTGGCCATCGGCAACCACGAGTACGACAACGGAGTGGACGAGCTGGCCCGCCGTCTGTCCAAGGCCAGGTTTCAGACCGTTTGCGCCAACTATGATTTCTCCGGCACTGCTTTGGAGGATCTGGTGAAGCCTTACGTTATCGTGGAGAAGGCCGGAAAGAAGATAGGCATCTTCGGCCTGACTGTTCCTCTGAGGACCTTAGTGGCCAGGCAGAATCTGAAGGGCATCGTCTACATGGACGCCTTCGCTTCCGCCGACAAGTGGGCTGACTACCTGAAGAACGTCGAGAAGTGCGACCTGGTCATCGCCCTCACTCACCTCGGCTACTCCGGCTATCCGGACCAGGCCAACGATGTCGCCCTTGCCAAGGATTCCGAGAACATCGACATCATCATCGGCGGCCACAGCCACACCTTCCTCAAGACCGACCGCGTCTACCAGAACCGCGTCGGCCGTGATGTCGTCGTCGTCCAGGCCGGCGCCCAGGGCGAATGGGTCGGCCGCTTCGACATTGACTTCAAGTAGCCGTCCTCCTTCTCCTGGCCTTTCGCACCTTCGGAAGGTGTGCAGTTTTTCCGCGAAATCGTCCCACCTTCGGAAGGTGAGTATTCGCAGCATGTCCGCCACAGCGTCTGTAGCGGCATTTTCCTTCCGTTCCGCCCTTTCCCACCTTCGGAAGGTGTGCAGTTTCCCCTCGAAATCGTCTCACCTTCGGAAGGTGAGTCATCGGGCGATGTCCGCCACAGCGTCTGTAGCGGCATTTTCCTTCCGTTCCGCCCTTTCCCACCTTCGGAAGGTGTGCAGTTTCCCCTCGAAATCGTCTCACCTTCGGAAGGTGAGTCATCGGGCGATGTCCGCCACAGCGTCTGTAGCGGCATTTTCCTTCCGTTCCGCCCTTTCCCACCTTCGGAAGGTGTGCAGTTTCCCCTCGAAATCGTCTCACCTTCGGAAGGTGAGTCATCGGGCGATGTCCGCCACAGCGTCTGTAGCGGCGTTTTCCTTCCGTTCAGTCCTTTCCTACCCTCCAACGGGTCCTGCTCCGGATTCCCATCCGGAAAGTGCCGGGTCAAACGGCCTTTCGCCGTCACCTTCTGGATATCGTTATAAACCAATCGGCTTAAATGTAGCATTACACTCTTTCTAAAGGAGTGTATAAATCCCGGCAAATCCCAACTCCTTCGGAAGGAGTGGCCAAATCCCGGCAAACTCCTACTCCTTCGGAAGGAGTGAACGGGCCTTTTCCGGAGCAGTGCCTGCTGTAGGCATTGTGGAACCGTTTTCTTGGAAGTGCAGCATTACACCCCTTCGGAAGGAGTGGCCAAATTCAGGTAATTTCCTACTCCTTTGGAAGGAGTGTGAGTGAAATTGGCTATTTGGAGCCTTTGGTGTCCTTACTGTCCTTGGAGGACTTGCCGGGTGTCTTGGACCCGTCGTAGAGGTAGCGCTTGATCTTGTGGGTGGCGGTCTTCTCGAACTCTTCTTCCTGGGGGTCTATCTCGCTGATGCGGGAGAATTTGCTGACTTTCTGATTGACATACTCGAGGACCTCTTTCTTGAGGTTTTCGAGTTTCTCCTGTGTAGTGCGCTTGAGCTCGTCGGTCGACTCGAGGAAGGCCTTGAGCTTCTCGGAGTCGAAGTGGACGAGGGCGGTCAGGCGGCCCTTGCGGGAGGTTACGACCGATTCGGCGACCATCTCGTGGCTGTTGATGACGCTCTCGACTTCCTCGGGATAGATGTTCTCACCGCTGGGGCCGATGATGGTGGTCGATGAGCGGCCTTTGATGTAGAGCCAGCCGTCTCGGTCGAGGCGGCCCAGGTCGCGGGTCTTGAACCAGCCGTCCTCGGTGAATGCGGCGGCTGTGGCCTCGGGGTTCTTGAAATAGCCGCGGGTGACATTGTCTCCCTTGACTGCGATCTCGCCGACTCCTGTCCTGGGGTCCTTGTCCAGCAGCTTGAGCGTCACGCCCTTGACTACCGGACCGGTGGAGCCTAGCCGTACCATGTCGGGGGTGGCGGCGGCGATGAGGGGTGAGGTCTCGGTGAGGCCGTAGCCTATGGCGTAGGGGAAGCGGGCCTCCAGCAGGAAGCGCTCCACCTCCGGGTCGAGCCTTGCACCGCCGATACCGAAGAAGCGGATGCGGCCGCCGAATTTCTCGAAGAGCTGCTTCCCGGCCTTGCGGTGCATCATTTTCCTCAGGGGCGGTATCCGGTGCATGAACCGGAGCAGGGGAGTGGCGGTGAGCTTTGGCAGAACGGCGCTGCGGTACACCTTTTCTATAATAAGGGGTACGGACAATATCGTGGTGGGGCGCACCTTGGCGAGGGCGCTCATCAGGATCGAGGGGGTGGGGGCTTTCTCAATGTAGTTGACGCTGGCTCCGGCCTGCATCGGTAGGAGCAGGCACATGCTGCACTCGAGGGTGTGGGACAGGGGCAGCAGGGACAGCCACACGTCCCAGTCGAAGCTCGGGCGGACGTCCTCGGTGGACCAGAGGTTGGCGCAGAGGTTGCGGTGGCTGAGCATCACGCCCTTGGAGCTGCCGGTGGTGCCGGAGGTGTAGATGATGGCGGCCAGGTCGTCGGGCTGGATCTCCTCCTCCGAGGCCAGGGGGGCGGGCTCGGAGGCTATGGGCTCTCCCTTGATTATGGAAAAATCGTCGAGGCAGATGATCACGTCGAGGCGGTCGACGGCTTTCTGCAGGACCTTGTGCTGGAGTTTGCGGGAGACGAAGAGGGCCTTGGCCTCGGAATGTTTGAGGATGTGCTTGATCTCGCTTTCGGAAAAATCGGGCAGCATCGGGACGCTGATGCCTCCGAAGGCGGCGGTGGCGAAGTAGGCTACGCCCCAGTTGGGCATGTTCTGGGAGAGCAGTCCCACGAGGGAGCCGCGGCCTATGCCGTAGCGGGCCAGGAACTCCGCGATTTCGCGGGCCTTGGCGTGAAATTCCCCGTAGGTGTAGCCCGGCCCGTCGATGAAGTGCAGGAAGGGCTTGTCCTGATAGTGTGTAAAGGCGAATTCGAGCAGCGCCCGAAGCGACCGCTGATGTACGTTGTCCATGATGCTGTGATGTTAGTCCAGGTCGTCCCCGGTAGTGAATTTTTCAGGAAACTTTCCTACCACACCTTTATCTTTGTACCACTGTCTTATGCGTTTGAGGTCGGCGTCCACGTCGTCGGTGATGTGGAACTCCTCCTTGGCGCCGACGGTCTTGGTGCCCCAGTCGAAGTAGCCGAGGAAGACCGGTACGCCGGTGGCCTTGGCTATCAGGTGGAAACCGCCTTTCCACCGCTTCACGGGCCGACGCGTGCCCTCGGGGGCGATGGCCAGCTGGAAGTATTCGTCCTTCTCGAACTCCTCTATCATCTGACGGACCAGGTGCGCTCCGCCGCCGGTGGTGCGGTCCACGGGGATGCCGCCGAGATGCCGCAGGATGGGGCCCAGGGGCCATTTGAAGAAGCCCTTCTTGATCATCACCTTGGCATTGCCCCCGACGGAGCGGTAGTAGAGCCATGAGATGACGAAGTCCCAGATGGAGGTGTGGGGGGCTCCGAGTATGATGCACTTGGGGGCGGGGATGGCCTCGTCCATTCCTCTCCAACCCATCATGCTGAGTATGCGCTTGGCGGTCTTGGGACTGATGATTCTCATGTTATACGATCTCCAGGATTAGGTCGGAACGGAGGTTCTGACGGATGAATGACTGACGGTTCATGGTGTTCTTGCCCATGTAGAACTGGAGCAGGGGAGGGATGCTGTCGTCGGGGTCGAGACGGACCGGGTCGAGGCGCATCTCCTCGCCGATGAAGTCCTTGAATTCCTCGGGGGATATCTCGCCGAGGCCTTTGAAGCGGGTGATCTCGTGGCCCGCTCCGAGCTCCTTCATGGCTGCGGTCTTTTCCTCCTCGTTGTAGCAGTAGATGCTGCGCTTCTTGTTGCGCACGCGGAAGAGGGGGGTCTGGAGGATGTAGACGTGACCCTGACGGATGAGGTCGGGGTAGTACTTCAGGAAGAAGCTGACCATCAGCAGGCGGATGTGCATGCCGTCCACATCGGCATCGGTGGCGATGATTATCTTGTTGTAGCGCAGGTTGTCCATGTCCTCCTCGACGTTGAGGGCGGCCTTGAGCAGGAGCATCTCCTCATTCTCGCGGACCTCTTTCTCGCTCTTCTGCACGCAGTTGAGGGGCTTTCCCCTGAGGCTGAACACGGCCTGTGTGTTCACATCGCGGATCTTGGTGATCGAGCCGCTGGCGGAGTCTCCCTCGGTGATGAATATCGAGGACTGCTCGGCCAGGGGATTGCGGGTATCGGTGTAGTGGACGCGGCAGTCGCGCAGCTTCTTGTTGCAGAGGCTGGCCTTCTTGACCTTTTCCTTGATGTTCTTCTGGATGCCGGAGATGGCCTTGCGCTCCTTCTCGGAGGCCTGGATCTTCTTAAGCATTATCGATGCAGTCTCCGGATGCTTGTGCAGGTAGTTGTCCAGTTCTTCCTGGATGAAATCCCCTATGAAGGAGCGGACTGACAGGCCGGGGCGCACGTCCTTGGAGCTGAGCTTGGTCTTGGTCTGGTTGCCGAAGCCCGGCTCATTGACCCTGATGCTGATGGCTCCGACTATCGACTGGCGGATGTCGGCCGGCTCGAAGTCCTTCTTGAAATGCTCCTTGACGGTCTTGGCCACGGCCTCGCGGAATGCGGCGAGATGGGTGCCTCCCTGGGTGGTGTTCTGGCCGTTGACGAAGGACGCGATGTTCTCCCCGTTGCTGTCTCCGTGGGTGATGACGCACTCTATGTCCTCGCCCTTCAGATGGATAGGGGGGTACAGCGGCTCGGCGACCATGGTCTCGTTGACCAGGTCCAGCAGACCGTTCTGCGAATGATATGCCGTGCCGTTGAGACGGAGGGTCAGGCCGGTGTTTAGGTAGGCGTAGTTGCGTACCATGGTCTCGATGAACTCCATATTGTAGGAGTAGTTGTGGAAGACCTCGTCGTCGGCAATGAAACTGACCAGGGTGCCGTTCTTCTCTGTGGAGCCTTCCCCGCTCTCGTCCTTTTCGAGGATACCCTTCGAATATGTGGCGCTCCGCCATTTTCCGTCCCTCCATGCCGTTACCTGAAAATATACCGAGGTGGCATTGACCGCCTTGATACCTATACCGTTGAGCCCCACGCTCTTCTTGAAAGCTCCGCTGTCGAACTTACC
Organism: uncultured Alistipes sp.; assembly: GCA_900550465.1. GTDB lineage: Bacteria > Bacteroidota > Bacteroidia > Bacteroidales > UBA932 > Coprenecus. The sequence continues at coordinate 42,697 of URSC01000009.1, read as the reverse complement.
GCCGGTCATCAGCTTGCTGGAGGCATCGATCAGCTTCTCGAGGGGGATGCCGCGGCCGAAGTCGCGCACCGTCACCTGACGGCCCTCCACGGTGATGATGATCTCGCGGCCGAAACCGGAGGCATATTCATCTATCGAGTTGTCAATCACTTCCTTGACCAGCACATACAGGCCGTCGTCCGGCATCGAGCCGTCCCCGGTGCTGCCAATGTACATGCCGGGGCGGGTGCGGATGTGGGTGTACCAGTCGAGGGTCTCTATCGCACTTTCATCGTAATTCCTTAATTCTTCGCTCATTATCTGAAAATGTCCTTTTTTGGGACTCTGCAAATTTATGAAGTTTTTCGGGAAGAATGGCTCCGCGGGAGAAAAAAATGCTACTTTTGCGGCCGATAGAAAAATGGAATATTAGTGCTAAACCCTAAATTACGGAAGCAGATGAGTAAAACGAATGTTTTTTCGCTTCTCCTCCTGCTCCTTATACTTCTGCCCTCCTCCTGTTCGCGCAAAGAGGAGGCCCTCTACTCCCCCGGCATGGGCGGAGTGATGATAGATCTGACGACGGACCTGCCTGCTACCAAGTCCGGTGTCACAGAGGAAACGCTCAGCGCGGATGACTTCAAGGTCGAGGTTATCAATCCCGACGGGGTCATCTTCAAGCGCTGGAACACATTCGCAGAGTACAAGGCGGAACAGGAAGAGACAGGTTTCCAGATGAATGCAGGCGGCCCCTACCGTCTAAGAGCCATGTACGGTGATTCTACCGCATACGGTTTCGATGCCGTATACTTCATAGGAGAACAGGAATTCACGGTACTGCCCCAGGAGACAACGGAGGTGCAGGTGATATGCCGGATGGGCAATGTGAAGGTGGCGGTGAGATATGGGGACAATATCCGCAAGAATTACTCGAATTTCAAGGCTACGGTATACAATGAAGGCGGTTCGCTCGTCTTCGGGAAGGACTGCACGGAACCGGGCTACCTACCTGCCGGGGAACTGTCGGTGTACATCGAACTCACCGACCATGACGGCAAGAAATGGTATTTCCAGAACGGCAGCACCATCTCCGCCGCAGCAGGGGACTTCGTCACCCTCAAGGTCGATACGGAGTATATCCCCGAAATGAATGTCTCTCTGACGGTCAAGGTGGACAGCAGCACGGAACGGCACGATATAGGGGTGACGCTGCCGTCGCTGATGCTGCCGGCCGGCGCACCGGAGATGACCTCGAAGGGCTTTTCCACAGACGACAGTTCCATATCATTCGTGGAGGGTCTCCTGCCTCAGGAAGATTCGCTGTTCTTCGCAAGTATGGATGCTCCGGCCGGAATATACAAGCTGATTCTCTCAGTGCAGACGACCAATCCGGAACTGGCCTGGGCCTCGGACGTGGACCTGGTCAATCCGACGCAGGAGCAGAGGTCAAAGCTGCAGGCAGCAGGTTTTCCGCTTCCGGACACATTGTACCGGAGCCGTAAGGTCTCGATTGATTTCAGCAGCATAGTCATGCTTGTCCGCTACATGCAGGATGCCGCGACTCAGAGCATTTCCCTGAAAGTGACCGATGGCCTGAACAAGACCGCGGAGGGCAGATGGCTCCTGGCTCCCGGACCTGTCGTCAAGTCCATCTCGCAGATCGATGAAGGCAACGTCTGGGCCTGCAGGGTCTACAACGTTACCATGACCACCAACGGTAACATCACCCAGCTATATCCCGTCATCCAGGCGGAGGGCTCCACGGAATGGGTGCGCCCCGAGTTCACCGAAACCGTCTTAGGCCAGACCAAGACCGTGACCATCACCGGGCTGAATCCCGGCACCAAATACTCGGTGCGTGCGGCCTATGTAGACAACTCCAATGTGACCGAGGAGATCTGTGAGTTCACTACCGAGGCGGCGCAGCAGGTGGAGAATGCTGGGTTTGAGGAGTGGAGCGAGGAGGAATATTATGTGAACAAAGAAGGATTATTCGGGGGTGATGATGTGTACCAGACAAACTATGCTCCTTACAAAGATGAAGACAGCAGGTGGTGGGACAGCAATAACTCCGAGACAACGCCGGGAAACAGGACTAATACCGGGGCTTCATATAAGAGTTTCCCTATGGTGTCTTATGTTGACGGTCATGAAAGCGACAGGGCAGCTCAGTTGATGCTCATTGCTATAAGCAATTCGGCAACGAGTGTAACAGCACCATTTCCCACAGTGCGTTTTGGAAAGATATTTACAGGAGTTTATAATGGTGATCAAGGACGTCAGTTTACCTCCCGTCCGACTAAACTTTGTTTCTGGCATAAGTTCTCGTCGTATGATTCAGATGTATACAAAGTGAACATCTATCTGAAGAATGGTGAAACTGTAATAGGGGAGAGTTCATATACGTCTTCTACGTCGGAATCTAAATGGAAAGAAGTGACATTGGAAATCATTTACAGCAGGATGGATTTAAAAGCCGACAACATATATATTGAGTTTGTATGCGGCTCAGATACAGGTAAATGGCAATATGGTAAGGATATAACTTATGGTGGAAATAAAACGGCCAACGTGCATGGAGGCAGCATCCTGACCATCGACGACATAGAACTGATTTACGAATAATAGAAATTTAAAGATATGAAAAAGACGATTGTATCCTCAATTATGATTATCGCCCTCGTTGCGGCAGTGGGCTGCAAGCGGGAAGAACTGGGTTACGGCAGTGGTGAGAAACCGCAGGCCGCCAGCCTTTCGTTCTCGCTCTCGTCGGAGGGTGAGTTCACTCCGATAGGAGGTACACAGGCTTCTCAGGCTTCTTCGGCCGCCACCAAGGCCGGGGATGAGACGGTGGATATAAACGCGTTCTCGCTGAAGATAGTGAGCAATGAGTCGGGTGAGGTGTTTGAGTCCTGGGAGAGATTTGACCAGGTTCCTAAGGTAATCGCCATGGATCCTGGAACTTATACTATCGAGGCCCATTCTCCCGGCAGCAAGGCTGTCTCATGGGACGAGCCGGTGTATGTGGGCTCGCAGGAGGTGAACATCACCCCCGGAGTGACTGAGGAAGTGGCTATAGTCTGCTCGCTGAGCAATATGAAGGTGTCCGTGGTCTGCACGGAGGCTTTCCTGAATGAGATGAAGCCGGATTTCACCGTGACGGTGTCTTCTGCCGACGGTGTGCTGATATTCAACAAGGACAGTATTGCCAAAGGCTGTTCCGGGTATTTCGCAGTGGCTCCGCTGAGCCTGGACCTCACCGCGGAGCGTGTGACCGGAGGCCCCAGGGTCAACCACCATATCGAGATATCCGATGTGGCACCCCGCGACCATCACGTATTTACCCTCGATGCCGCTGAGACCGGTCATGCCGACCTTGCCCAGGGCCTGTCCATAGACTATACCTGCAACAATCGCGAGGAGGAAATCTTCGTGGACTCCATTCAGGAAGACCCTGTGGACGGGCTGGCGGCTCCCGAGCTGATATCCTCCACCATCGTGGACGGGGATGACAACGTGCCTGCGGCTACATCCGTGATGGTACTTACATGGTCTACAGCGGTGAAGGTGTCGGATACAGCCCCGATCACTCTCAATTCGGAGCCTTGTACAGCCACCGCCTCCGGCAACATGGTGACTGTTATCCTGCCGAAGCTCGCCGAGGCCACCTCATACGTTCTGGACGTGCCTGCAGGTGCCGTGCTCAATTCCGTTACCGCGGAGCAGTGCGCGGCGGTATCGTTGTCCTTCACCACAGCAGGCGGTTCCGGCTCAGAAGATAATGACGAGGGGACAGCCGGCATCACTATCTCGGCCACAGCCGGCATTGACTCCCCTGTGACCTACAGCAAGGCCTCTCTGCCCGGCTCATTTACGCTCTCGGTGAGTGCTTCCGCCGGTATCGCCAGCTATGTGGTCAATGTCAAGTCCGCAGGTCTGCAGGGACTTCTGGACATGATGTCCATGAGTTATTCGGTGGACCTGGCCAATATGGATGCGGCCCAGACTGAGTTCTGGGGCTCGCTTTTCGGAATCACCTCCGCGGATGTCAGCGGAAAGCCCGACGTGACCTTCGAGATAGCCCCCTTCCTCTCGGCCATGCCGGTGGAGACCAACGGACTGGAGGTAGTGATAACCGACGGGAACGGAGATACGCTCTCCCGCACCCTCACCATAGTAATGACTGAGTAGCGCCATGAGATCCCTAGTCAAGATACTCGCGGCGGCGGTACTGGTCATGGGACCGGCCATGTCCTGCTCGAGGTCGGAACTCGACCGTCTGGCGGCCCGGGGCGAGGGGATGCTGAGCATCGCCTGCGGTCTGGACATGGAGGTCATCGCGGTGACACGCGCAGAGGGGGAGGAGACGGTGCTCCAGGTCACTGTCACGGAGGCGGAGACAGGAAAGGTCGTGGCCTCTGTGGACGACCACCGTACACTGACAGGCAGCCCCCTGGTATTGAAGGCAGGACAATACGAAGTCCGCGCCTTTGCCGGGACGGGGGCCGTGGCAGCGTTCGACGCACCTTATTATGAGGGGACAGCGACGGTGGACGTAGTGGCGGGCGAGGATACTCAGGCGGAGCTCACCTGCACCCTGGCCAATGTCAAGGTGACGGTTTCCCGCTCGGAGATTATCAAGAACAGTTTCTCGGCTTTCTCAGTGACGGTCTCCAACGGCCAGGAGGCCGGGACGCTGGAGTTCAAGGACGAGACCCTCTCCAAGGAGGGCTATTTCCCCTGCTCCGGCACCCTCACATGGGTACTTTCCCTGACCAGCAATGACGGACGCTCCTACACTCTCTCGGACGACATCACCGGTGTCAGGCCGAGGGAGCACTACAACATACATTTCGACATGGACAGCACGGTCTTCGTGGACATGGGCGCCGTGACCTCGATAAAGGTGACCATAGACGGTACGTTCAACGAGACGGAGCACATGGTGACCATCCCTATAGAAAAGGCTCCGGAGCCGGTAATCACCGAGTCGACCGGGATAGACCTGTCGCAGCCGGTGACCTCGCTCATACTCAGTACCGCTGATGTGGAGTCTGAGGGTATCGGACTGTTCAGGGCAGAGGCTCAGGCCGGATTCAGGCGGGTGGTGCTCGGGCACAGCGCGGACACTCTGATAAAGCTCGGGGTTCCCGACTCGCTCAATCTGGTCGACCCGGCCGTAACCATAGCCTACGGGGCTGCGGCCAAGGCGGCCGGTATCACCTGGAGTGAGGCTGCTGGCGGCGACAAGTCCATGAACATCGATCTCCGGGAGATGCTCCGGCAGCTTCCGGTAGGTTCGTATAGCCTGACGCTCAGCGTACTCGACCTGCAGCGCCAGTATGTGGTGCGCCGTCTGGACATCACGCTGGTGCCGGATATGGAGGTTCAGACCGACCCTGTAAATCTTTCTGGCGTTTGGGCCAGGCATGCGACGGTCAGCGCCAGGTATAACACCGCGACAGAGCCTGCCGGCATGACCATCCAGTACCGCAGGACCGGAGAGGAGGCCTGGACGGAGTTCCCTGCCGACGGGCTGGTCAAGGACGGCACAGCATTCTCGGCCGTGCTCACCGGTCTGGAACCCGCCACTGAATATGAGGTGAGGGCCATAACCGCTGCTGAGCAGAAGGACGAGAATATTCAGAAGTTCACCACCGAGGCCGCGGAGCAGTTGCCCAACTTCAACTTCGACTCGTGGTGTAAGGACGGCAAGAGCTGGTATGCCAATGCGGATATGGAGTCGAATTATTTCTGGGATTCTGGAAATAAGGGTGCCAACACATTGTCGGAGGTAAATCCGACATCCCCCGAAGAAACGTTTGTGGTAAGCGTCAAGGCTGTGAGAATGGAATCGAAGTATGTGATTATGGCTTTTGCCGGAGGCAATATCTATTCAGGCTCGTTCGGCGCTGTCTCCATTCCGGGAGCATCCATCAACTTCGGACGTCCGTATGCATGCCGTCCTGCGGCACTGCACGGATGGTATTCCTATGCACCGAAGGAGATAAACAGAACGAAGGCTCCTTACGACAACCTGAAGGGGACGATGGACATCGGCAAGATATACGTCGCCCTGACGGACTGGAGTTCGCCTTTCAACGTGAACACCAACACAGGAACGTTCTTCGATCCGGCCAGCGATGCGGTCATTGCGTACGGAGAACTGGAGATATCCGACAATTCCAACGGGGAGTACAAGGAATTCACCATCAACCTCGACTACCGCGACCTCACGCGCAAGCCTACACATGTTCTGGTGGTCGCTACGGCCAGTAAATACGCCGACTACTTCACGGGAGGCGAGGGAAGCAAACTGTACATCGACGAATTTGAATTTATCTTCGAATGAGAACAAAAAGACTAATCATACTTACGGCCGTCCTGTGCCTCATCGGGGCGGGAACGGCCCGGAATGCCGCTGCGTCGGAGAAGTTTGACCGCGGCCTGGGTTTCCGGGATGCCCCGGTGTTCATGCCCAAGGGACAGCTGATGTTCGGAGGAACGGTCTCCTACCAGGATTTCAATTTTCTTGACTACAAGTTTCTGATCCTGGACGATATCAATATCAATGCCTATACTCTGGCCGCCACACCTTATATTTACTACTCGTTCGCCAAGAACATGGCGGTCGGACTGAAATTTTCCTACAACAGGACGCTTGCCAGGATAGACGAGACCAATCTCTCGCTGACTCCCGACATGTCCTTCGGCATCTCCAATTTCTACATGCTCCAGCACGTATATTCCGGATCATTGTCCTACAGATACTACATACCTCTGGGCAAGAGCAGGATATTCGGCCTGTTCAGCGATATCTCCCTGAATTTCGGAGCCGGTCAGGGCAAGAGCATCAACGGTACCGGCGACAATGTCACCGGTACCTATCAGAATATCCTGGACCTGGGCATAGACGTGATTCCAGGCATCGCGGTATTCGTCACCAACGAGATGTCGGTGGAGGCCTCGGTCGGTATCCTCGGTCTGGAGTGGAAGCGTATATCGCAGACTACCAATCAGGTGTATGAGGGCAATTACGAGACGTCCAAGGCCAATTTCAAACAGAACCTCCTGTCTATCAACATCGGAATCAATTTTGTCCTCCCGCTATGAGAAAAATACTGACATGTACGGCCCCGTGCCTGCTGGCGGTGCTTCTCGCCGGCTGTATTAAGAATGACATACCGTATCCCAGGCAGCTCGGACGCATAACCGCCTTCGAGGTGGAAGGTCAGAAGACCGCGGCCGTGATAGACAGCACCGCCCGTACTGTGACGGTGGACATGCTGGATACCGTGGACCTGGCGGAGGTGCGTCTGCTCAGGCTGACTCTCTCGGAGAATACGAAGGGCGAGTCCCTTCCGGACAGCGGCAGCATCCTGGATATGACTGCCGACCTGAAATATACCCTGACCACCTGGCCGGACCAGAGTTATGAGTGGACGGTGAGGGCCACGCAGACTATAGAGCGGTATATCAAGGCGGAGAACCAGGTGGGAGAGGCGTTGATCGACGCGGGTAATTTTACGGTGAAGCTGCCTGTGGCGGAAAGCGTCCCGCTGGATCAGATAGTCATTACGGAGGTCAGGCTGGGCCCTTCCAATTCGGTAATCACCCCTGATCCCCGGGAAGTGCATGACTTTACTCAGCCGCAGAAGTTTACGGTCACCTACCGTGACGTGACCGAGGAGTGGACCATAGTGGTCATGCCCACAGAGGTGTCTGTCATGACATCCGATGCCGATGCCTGGGCGCGTTCTGCATATCTTTACGGGATGGTGCCGGCGGGTATGGACGCTCCAGGCTTCCGGTACAGAAAGTCCGCTGACAGCGACTGGACGGATGTCCCTTCTGAGAATGTGACGGTGGACGGGATGAATGTCTCGGCGCTGCTGACTGGACTGGAACCGGGAACAAGCTATGTCTACCGGGTCTATTCCGGAGAGATGGAGGGGACGGAAGTCGGTTTTACTACGGAGGCGGAGGCCCAGATGCCAAATATGGGGTTCGATGCGTGGAATACCACGGACGGAATCGTATTTCCGAATGCGGATCAGGGCGAGAACTTCTGGTGGGACTCAGGCAATACCGGAGCGAAGATGGGAGGCAAGACTCCCACATCGCAGGAGACCTCGTTCGTCGCTGTCTCCGGCGAAGGTAAGAGCGCGGCCCGTCTGGAGACGGTCAATGCGATTATTGCCATGGCCGGAGGAAATGTCTTCTCCGGTCATTTCGGAAGAGTGCAGGGTCTGGGAGCGGAGGTCTTCTTCGGGCGTCCCTTCGAGACCCGTCCTACGAAACTCACCGGCTGGTACAGCTATGAGCCCAAGGCCATCGACAATGTGAAACCACCCGAGGGCGTGGCCCTTCCCTTCGACCGCAACACCATAGCCGGCCGCATGGACCGCTGCCACATCTTCGTCTACGTCACCGCCTGGGACGGCCCTTACAGGGTCAATACCACCGAGCACAGATATCTCGACATTAACGACCCCGACGTCATCGGCTACGGCGAACTGATCGACAGCACCGGTACGGGCGGGCAGTACAGGCAGTTCTCGATAGACATCAAGTACCGCGACCACCGCAAGCCTACCTACTGCGCCGTGGTGGCCGTGGCCAGCCAGTACGCTGACTTCTTCACAGGCGGCATCGGCAGCCTGATGTACGTGGACGAGTTTGCTTTCGGATACGACGGCACACCGGTATGGGAGGAGGACGCTCAGCAGTAGAGGGGACCATCTCCCTCTCCGAGGCCTCACGTTTCGGCGGGCGCAGCACGGCGTTCAGCCTGATGCTCAAGCCCGTCGGCTCGCGGTGCAACCTGCGCTGCTCCTATTGCTACTACCTGGACAAATCCTCCCTCTACGGCGGCCGCGAGCCGCTGATGAGCCTCCCCCTGCTGGAGAGGTGCATCCGGGATTTCTGCGCCTCCTGCGACCTCCCGGAGCTCACGGTCGAGTGGCACGGGGGCGAGCCCCTGTTGGCGGGCATGGACTTTTTCCGCAGCGCCCTGGCATTTGAGAAAAAATACTCCGGCGGCCGTCCGGTGCACAACACCCTCCAGACCAACGGTACGCTGCTCAATGCGGACTGGGCCTCATTTTTCCGGGACAATAACTTCCTCCTCGGGCTTTCCCTCGACGGACCGGAGGACGTCCACGACCGTTTCCGGAAGACTGTCCGGGGGGGAGGGACGTTCCGCTCCGTGATGCACGCCCTGGAGGCTCTTCACCGGGCAGGGACGGAGTTCAATACCCTCACGACCGTCAGCAAGGCGGGGGAGGGGCGGGGAGCCGATGTCTACCGCTTCCTGAAGGCGGCCGGCTCGCGGTATATGCAGTTCATGCCCGTCTATGAGCATATTGCCCCGGATGACCGGATAGCCCCTCCTGCGGAGGAGGACTCTGTCCTGGCCCCGTGGTCGGTGGAACCGGAGGCATTCGGCCGGTATCTCTGTGATATCTTCGACCTATGGGTGAGAGGGGATGTCGGGAAGTATTTTGTCCTGACCTTCGATGCGGCCCTTTCCTCCTGGTGCGGGGTGCATCCGGGCATCTGTACCTTCTGCGAGAGCTGCGGCGGCAACCTGACCGTCGAACACAACGGGGATATCTATCCCTGCGACCATTTTGTCTATCCCCAGTGGCGCCTGGGCAACATCCGGGACATCTCCCTGAGGGAGGCCGCCACTTCTCCGGCATTGACCCGGTTCGGACTGGCCAAGAGAACGGAACTTCCGGAAAAATGCCTGCGCTGTCCGTGGCTGAGGGCCTGCCGCGGGGGCTGCCCCAAGCACCGTTTCGCGTCCGCATCTTCCTCCGCCCTGCCGCTCTGCCCCGGCTACAGCCTTTTCTATGAGCACATCGCTCCGGTGATGGACAAAATGAAAGCCCTGCTCTCTGAGGGCAGGGCTCCGTCGGAAATCGTCTTTCAGTAGATTCCGCTATGCTGTTATTCGGCGGCAGGTTTGGTGCCTTCGAATGTCACGGTTACCTCCATGGCTGCAGCGCCCATAGCGCTTGTGGAGATGCTGAGGCTGAGGTTGACATCGGTGGCATCGATGGTGCCGGAGGTGATGTCGGCCTCAGCTGTCAGGGGAATGGACATCTCTCCCAGATTTACAGAAAGATTGAGTGTCTCGCTGCCGCTGAGGGTAAAGCTGTCCTCGCCTGCGGGGGTCAGGGTGCAGTTGGAGAGGGTGACGTCACCGACGTTGAATGTCATGAACGAGAAGTCCTCGATCTTGAGGCTTACCGCATTGTCTGATACTTTGGAGATGATGATCTCATCGTTGGCGGGTTCGCCGGGAGTGTCACCTACGGAGACAGTCATCTGTCCGCTGTAAGTGCCGGTTACGTCATCTACTGTGAGGGCTTTGTCTTTCTCGCACGAAGTCAGGCCGATAAGGGCGGCTGAGGCAAGTAAGAGGGTTTTAAGTACGCTTAAATTGCTCATAATGGTTTTAAATTGTTGGTAATTAATACTTTCGATAGTCGGCTCAAGGCCTTTTCGCAGAGGTTGGGAGGAATTAAGCGGGACAAATATAAATCTTTTGCTTTGTGAGTGTTTCATTATGCGGGACTTTTTATTACTTTTGTATGATATTTGTAAAATGCAAATTCGACAAAATATTTGACTATATGACTGATTTTCAGAAATCGATTATTGAAGGTATTCCGGACGAGCTGCCGGCTCCCAAGCCCTTCGACCCCACGGTCAACCATGCTCCCCACCGGAAACAGATTCTGACAGCCGACGAGAAGAAGCTCGCGCTGAGAAATGCCCTGCGTTATTTTCCCCCGAAACATCATGCGACTCTGATTCCCGAGTTCAAGGAAGAGCTCGAGACCTACGGACGTATCTACATGTACCGGCTCCGCCCGGACTATAAGATCTACGCCCGCAGCATCGACGACTTCCCCCATAAGAGCCGTCAGGCAGCGGCCATAATGCTTATGATTTCCAACAACCTGGACATGGCCGTCGCCCAGCATCCCCACGAGCTGATCGTCTACGGAGGCAACGGCGCCGCCTTCCAGAACTGGGCGCAGTACCGTCTGACCATGCAGTACCTCTCGCAGATGACGGACGAGCAGACCCTGGTGCTGTATTCGGGACATCCCCTGGGACTGTTCCCCTCGCATAAGGACGCACCCCGCCTGGTCATTACCAACGGTATGGTGATTCCCAACTACTCTTCCAAGGACCATTGGGAGAAGTTCAACGCCCTCGGCGTCTCCCAGTACGGGCAGATGACTGCGGGCTCTTTCATGTATATCGGCCCTCAGGGCATCGTGCACGGCACTACCATCACCGTGATGAACGCCGCCAGGATGCACTCCATCCCCGGCTCCGGGAACCGCGGCAAGCTCTTCGTCAGCTCCGGTCTCGGCGGTATGTCGGGAGCTCAGGGCAAGGCTTCGGTGATAGCCGGTGTGGTAGGCATCATCGCCGAGATCAATCCCAAGGCCATCCGTACCCGCTATTCCCAGGGTTGGGTGGACGAGGTGTATACGGAGCTCGACCCGCTGATCGACAGGGCTCTGGAGGCACGCGAGAAGAAGGAGGCAGTGGCTCTGGCCTACCAGGGCAATATCGTGGACCTCTGGGAGAGACTCGCCAAGAGGGGAGTGGACGTGGACCTGGGTTCCGACCAGACATCGCTGCACAATCCCTGGGCAGGCGGCTACTATCCCGCAGGCTTCACCTTCGAGGAGTCCAACGAGATGATGGCCAACGAACCCGACAAGTTCAAGAGGGAGGTGCAGAAGTCCCTCCGCCGTCAGGTGGCCGCCATCAACAAGCTCACCGAGCGCGGTATGTACTTCTTCGACTACGGCAATGCCTTCCTGCTCGAGGCCTCCCGCGCAAAGGCCGACATCATGGGTGTGGGCGGTGCATTCCGCTATCCCTCATACGTGCAGGATATCATGGGCCCTCTCTTCTTCGACTATGGCTTCGGCCCTTACCGCTGGGTATGTACCTCCTCCAGGCCCGAGGACCTGGCCGAGACCGACCGCATCGCGGCAGAAGTACTCGAAGAGATTTACAAGACAGCTCCCGACGAGATCAGGAACCAGCTCGCCGACAACATACACTGGATCCGCGAGGCCGGCCGCAACAAGCTGGTGGTAGGCTCGCAGGCCCGTATCCTCTACGCTGACGCCGAGGGCCGCACCAAGATAGCCCTGGAGATGAACCGCGCCATACGCGAGGGCCGCATCTCCGCGCCCATCGTCTTAGGCCGCGACCATCACGACGTGTCCGGCACCGACTCGCCTTACCGCGAGACCTCCAACATCTACGACGGCTCCCAGTTCACGGCTGACATGGCCGTGCAGAACGTCATCGGCGACTCCTTCCGCGGCGCCACATGGGTATCCCTGCACAACGGCGGCGGAGTAGGCTGGGGTGAGGTCATAAACGGCGGTTTCGGCATGGTCATCGACGGCAGCGAGGATTCCGACCGCAAGATCCGCAACATGCTGCACTGGGATGTCAACAACGGCATCGCCCGCCGCAGCTGGGCCCGCAACAAGGGCGCGATGTTCGCCATTCAGAGGGAGATGGAGCGCACTCCCGAACTCAAGGTGACGATTCCCTACCTGGTGGACGACAAGCTCCTGTAGGACTTTAACCGAACATATTTGCAACTATTAAAATAACTTTCAAATTTTTGAAATATGGCAGAAAAATTATTTACCGAATTTCCTCCTGTCCCTACGTCAGCATGGGAAGAGGTGATTACCAAGGACCTCAAGGGTGCCGACTACGAGAAGAAGCTCGTGTGGAGGACTCTCGACGGATTCACGGTTCGCCCCTACTACCGCGCTGAGGACCTTCAGGGTCTGAAGTACATAGGGAAGAATCCCGGTGAGTTCCCCTTCGTAAGAGGAACCCGTCAGAACAACAAGTGGTTCATCAACGAGAGCGTATGCTGCGCTGATATCGCCGCCGCCAACAGCCAGGCCGTCACCCTCCTGACCAAGGGTGTCGAGTCCTTCACCTTCCACCTCCCCGAGGGCAAGGTGATGGAAGTCGCCGACTATACCGCTCTCCTGAAGGGTATTTCCCTCGAGAAGGTGCCCGTCAACTTCCGCGGCTGCTGCCCCAAGAATGTGGACGGCCTGAAGAATTTCCTGAAGTATGTGGATTCTCTCGGCATTGACAAGGACGCCGTACGCGCCACCTTCGACTTCTCGCCCCTGAGGCCTCTGAACAAGAAGGGATCCTTCTGCGAGGACAAGGCTTTCGCCGCTCTGGCCGAGTGCGTGAAGGCTGCCGCTTCCTATAAGAATGTACGTGTCATCGCCGTGGACGCCGTTATCTACAACAGCTGCGGCGCCTCCTCCACCCAGGAGCTCGCATTTGCCCTCAGCCAGGGCAGCGAGTACCTCTCCCGCCTGAGCGAGATGGGTATCGACGTGGAGACCATCGCCCGCAAGACCTTCTTCGAGTTTGCGGTAGGCAGTTCCTACTTCATGGAGATCGCCAAGTTCCGCGCTGCCCGCATGCTCTGGGCCAATGTAGTCGAGGACTACGGCTGCACCAAGGGCTGCCCTGAGATGATGCAGATCTTCGCCACCACCTCCGAGTACAACCTCACAGTTTACGATTCATACGTGAACATGCTCCGCGGTACCACCGAGGCCATGAGCGCCGCCATCGCAGGTGTGGACTACCTCGAGGTTCTGCCCTACGACTTCGCGTTCAGAGTACCTACCGACTTCTCCCGCCGTATTGCACGCAACGTGCAGAATATCCTCAAGGAGGAGTCCCGCTTCGACAAGGTCGTTGACCCTGCAGCCGGTTCCTACTATGTGGAGATGCTCACCGACAAGATCGCCGAGGCCGCATGGGATCTCTTCCGCAAGGTAGAGGCCGCCGGCGGCTATGTGGCCCAGTTCAAGGCCGGATTCATCCAGTCCGAGATCAAGGCCGTGTCCGACAAGAGGGACAAGAACTACGCTACCCGCCGCGACACCATCCTCGGCAGCAACCAGTATCCCAACTTCCTCGAGAAGGCCGGTGACGAGATTACTCCCGAGATCGTGTCCCGCGACATCCTCACCCGCATGGGTCAGGTCGTTCCCGCCCACGGCTGCCAGAAGGAGGATGCGGTGGAGCCTCTGAAGCCCTACCGCGCAGCTGAGGCCTTCGAGGCCCTCCGTCTTGCTACAGACCGCAGCGGCAAGGAGCCCAAGGCATTCATGCTTACATTCGGCAACCTGGCCATGTGCCGCGCCCGTGCCCAGTTCTCCTCGAACTTCTTCGCAGTGGCCGGTATCCGCATCATCGACAACAACCGTTTCGCTTCCATCGAGGAGGGCGTAAAGGCTGCCCTCGCTTCCGGAGCCGAGATCGTGGTTGCCTGCTCGTCCGACGACGAGTACGCTGAGGCAGTGCCTGAGATCGCACGCCTTATCGGTGACAAGGCCATCGTAGTCGTAGCAGGCGAGCCTGCCTGCAAGGAGGATCTCCAGTCCAAAGGAATCCAGAACTTTATCAGTGTCAAGAGCAACGTCCTCGAGACCCTTCGCGGCTATCAGGAGAAGCTCGGAATCAAATCTCTTTAATCTCAGAAGATATGCGTCCTAATTTTAAAGACATACAGTTTGACAATGCCGCCGCAGGATGCGCGCAGGCAGCTGCTTCACAGCAGATTTGGGAGACTCCGGAGCACATCGGCGTGAAGGAGATCTACACTCCCGGGGACAATGAGGGAATGGAGCACCTGAACTATGCAGCAGGTCTTCCTCCTTTCCTCCGCGGACCTTACAGCACCATGTACGTGATGAGGCCCTGGACCATACGTCAGTATGCAGGCTTCTCCACGGCAGAGGAGTCCAATGCTTTCTACCGCAGGAATCTCGCCGCAGGACAGAAGGGTCTGTCCGTAGCATTTGACCTGGCTACACACAGAGGCTATGATGCCGACCATCCCCGCGTAGTCGGTGACGTCGGAAAGGCCGGTGTGTCTATCTGCAGCGTAGAGGACATGAAGGTGCTCTTCGACCAGATACCTCTGAACAAGATGTCAGTGTCCATGACCATGAACGGAGCCGTTCTGCCTATCCTGGCCTTCTATATCGTGGCAGCCCAGGAGCAGGGTGCCAAGCTCGAGGAGATGCAGGGTACCATCCAGAACGATATCCTCAAGGAGTTCATGGTCCGCAACACCTACATCTATCCTCCCGAGTTCTCGATGAGGATTATCGGCGACATCTTCGCCTACACCTCCAAGTACATGCCCAAGTTCAACTCGATATCCATCTCCGGCTACCACATGCAGGAGGCCGGCGCTACCTGCGACATCGAGATGGCCTATACCCTGGCTGACGGTCTGGAGTACCTGCGTACAGGTATCAAGGCCGGCATCGACGTGGATGCCTTCGCTCCCCGTCTGTCCTTCTTCTGGGCCATCGGCATGAACCACTTCATGGAGATCGCCAAGATGCGTGCAGCCCGTATGCTCTGGGCCAAGATTGTAAAGCAGTTCAATCCTAAGAGCAACAAGTCCCTCTCACTGAGGACCCACTGCCAGACATCCGGCTGGTCCCTCACCGAGCAGGATCCTTTCAACAACGTGGCCAGGACATGTATCGAGGCCATGGGCGCTGCACTCGGACATACCCAGTCCCTGCATACCAACGCTCTCGACGAGGCTATCGCCCTGCCTACTGACTTCTCCGCCCGTATCGCACGTAACACCCAGATCTACATCCAGGAGGAGACCAACGTATGCCGCGGCATAGATCCTTGGGCAGGTTCCTACTATGTAGAGTACCTGACCGACCAGATCGCCCACAGAGCATGGGAGCACATCCAGGAGATTGAGAAGCTCGGCGGTATGGCCAAGGCTATTGAGACCGGTATCCCCAAACTCCGTATCGAGGAGGCCGCTGCACGCAAGCAGGCCCGTATCGACTCAGGTGTGGACAAGATTATCGGTATCAACGAGTACCGTCTGGACAAGGAGGATCCCATCGAGATTCTCGACATCGACAACACCAAGGTACGCGAGTCCCAGATCGCCCGTCTGAAGGAGCTCCGCGCCAACCGTGACAATGCCGCTGTCCAGGCTTCTCTGGATGCCATCACCAAGGCTGTCGAGACCAAGAGCGGCAACCTGCTCGAGCTCGCAGTCGAGGCCGCACGCAACCGCGCCACCCTCGGTGAGATTTCGGATGCATGCGAGAAAGTAGTAGGAAGATATAAAGCAGTTATACGTATGAATACAGGTGTTTACTCTTCAGAGGTCAAGAATGACAGCGAGTTCGAGAAAGCCAAGGAGATGGTTGCCGAGTTCGCGAAGAAGGAAGGCCGTCAGCCCCGTATCATGATTGCCAAGCTGGGTCAGGACGGACACGACCGCGGTGCCAAGGTTGTGGCTACCGGTTATGCCGACTGCGGCTTCGACGTGGATATGGGCCCTCTCTTCCAGACTCCTGCAGAGGCAGCCAAGCAGGCTGTGGAGAATGACGTTCACATCGTAGGCGTATCCTCCCTCGCAGCCGGTCACAAGACCCTAGTGCCCCAGATTATCGACGAGCTCAAGAAGCTCGGCCGTGAGGACATCATGGTGGTAGTCGGCGGTGTCATTCCTCCTCAGGATTACGACGCCCTCTACAAGGCAGGTGCCGCCGCCATCTTCGGCCCCGGTACCCGTATCTCCACCGCAGTCATCAAGATGATCGAGCTGCTCAACATGCGTTAATGCGGATGCTTCTGAAGCAGAATGCTTTTGAATCAGCCCGGCCGGAATTGTTCCGGACGGGCTTTTTCAATTCTTCCGGCCTGTGAAAACTAATATGCTGTCATCCCAAGTCTTTCCAGGGCCGCAGGTCTCCGTCTGAGGTCTTCAGTGCTGTTTCTCCCATGTAGATGACAGTACGTCGGGAGGGTGCTGCGCCTGACAGTCCTGCCCAGTAGTTCAGCCCCTTGAAGAAGTCGGTGGAGAATGTGGCTCCGGATTTTATTTCGTAGGCGTGCTGGATGCCTTCTTCTGAAACTATCAGGTCAATCTCATGTCCCGTGCTGTCGCGCCAGAATGAGAGTGCCGGCTCGTTTCCTCTGTTAAGGCTGCGTTTCGTAAACTCGTTTATGACCATGTTCTCGAACAGGCTTCCTCTGATATAGTGTGTTGACAGTTGGGCCTGGCTTCTGATGTCCAGCAGTGAGCAGGCAAGCCCTGTGTCATGGAAATAGAGCTTTGGGGATTTGACGAGCCGTTTTGAGAAATTATTGTAGTCCGGGCGCAGAAAGTAGATGATGTAGCTCTCTTCAAGAATGGACAGCCATGCGTCTACGGTCGGGGCAGAGATACCGCACTCGACGGCAAGAGAGGCTTTGTTGAGCAACTGTCCTATACGTCCGGCGCACAGGCGGACCAGCTTTTTAAAGCGCGAGAGGTCTTCAATTGCTTTCATTTCCCTTACATCCTTTTCGATATAGGACTTGATGTAGCTCGGGTAGTAGTCTGCTGGATCTATCTCCCTGTCGTAGATGGCTGGATATGATCCGTAAAATATTTCTGCATCGTAACTTTCCGGAAGTATGCCGGCCTGTTGCATCTCCTCGTGGGAGAATGGCAGCAGAGTCAGAAGGCCGGTCCTTCCCGCCAGAGACTGGTCTATGGCTTTCATCAGCTCGAAGTTCTGCGAACCTGTCAGGATGTACATTCCCATTTTACCAGTTCTGTCGGCGTGTGTCTGGAGATAGGAAAGCAGTGACGGAACTTTCTGGACTTCGTCAATTATGGTCTGCGACGGGTAGGTGGCGATAAACCCTCTGGGGTCATTGGCTGCAAATTCCCTGTTGTCAAGATCTTCGAGGGAGATCTGGCGATAATCTGGGAATGCGGCTGCGGCTAAGGTAGATTTGCCTGACTGCCGTGGCCCGGTAAGTGTGACAAAAGGAAATTTCATCGCAAGGGATTGAAGTTTAGCCTGAAGAGTTCTGCTGATTTTCATTTTTGCAAAATTTTATACAAAAATAAAATATGATTTAATTTTTACAAAATTATTTAGCAAAAATAAATTGCCGGATGCAGGTTCGTGTCAAGCCGCCCGTAAACGGCTGTCAGTTAAATCAGTTGAACTCCGGGATGGGGGATGGTGTCCGGGCTGATTCGAGCAGGGTGCTGAGGCGGGAGACGATGTCGGGATGCTCTGCTGCGACGTCGTGCTGTTCTGCGGGGTCTTCGGTGAGGTTGTAGAGCTGCATGGCGCCTCCGTTGCGGTAGTCGTAGATGACGCCTTTCCAGTCGCCCTGCAGGATGGCGCGGCGGCCTCCTTCTTCATGGAATTCCCAGTAGAGGTATTCGTGCTCGGGCTGTTCTCCCTGGCCTGTGGCTGCCGGCAGGAACGATATGCCGTCAGTGATATAGGAACACGGTACAGGGCAGCCGGTGTCGTCGGATGTGTGTCCCGGAGCTGATGCAGCAGTGCCCTCCTGTACGGGTGCCTGTGCCTCAGGCAGTTCTACGCCAGTGATGTCGGCCAGGGTAGGGAGGAAGTCCCAGAACGCGCTGACGTGGTCGGTGGTCCTGCCGCCTTCTATGTGTCCGGGCCAGGCCATGATGAATGGTACGCGGATGCCGCCATCATAGAGGTCTCGCTTGATGCCGCGCAGGCCGCCGTTGCTGTTGAAGTAGGTCGGGTCGGCTCCACCCTCGATGTGCGGGCCGTTGTCGGAGGTGAATATCACGATGGTGTTGTCGCTGATTCCGAGGCTGTCAAGCAGGGCCCGGAGCTCTCCGACCTGTCTGTCCAGGACATTGATCATGGCGGCGAAGGCTGCGTGACAGTGTTCCTGTGACCCGTATGCTGCCTGCCTGTAGCCCGGCCCTCCGTCGCAGCCCTTGTAGGATTTCTCCGGCTCGAACTTGCCGAGGAACGGCTCTATCTCCTCTTCCGGCAGCCTCAGCTCGGCATGGGGAATCACCGAGGTGTACATCATGAAGAAGGTGCTGTCGCTGTTCTCCCGGATGAAGTCGAGAGCCTGGCTGTGTATGAGATAGGGGGAATATTCGGTTTCGGCTGTGCCCTCATTGCCATTGAGCATGACCTTCTCTGTGTTGTGCCACAGGTGATATGGGAAATAGTGGTGGGCCAGCCGCTGGCAGTTGTAGCCGTAGAACTCGTCTACGCCCTGGTTTTCAGGTGCGCCCTCAGTCGCGGGTGCGCCGAGCCCCCATTTTCCGAAAACTCCGGTGACGTAGCCCTGGGACTTCATCAGGCGGAATACATTATAGGTGTCTCCGGGGATTGGGTACTGGCCTTCTGTCGGCAGCTCCTTGTTGCCCCGGATGGGGGTATGTCCGGTGTGCAGGCCGGTGATGAGGGATGACCGCGAGGGGGCGCTCACCGATGTGCCGGCATAGTGACGGGTGAATATGACCCCGTCAGCGGCCAGCGAGTCGATGTTCGGGGTCTGGAACCGCTCCTGTCCGTAGCAGCTCAGGTCTCCGTAGCCGAGGTCGTCGGCAATGATGAATATCACGTTGGGCTTTTCCTGCTGCTGCCCGGAGTCCGTGCAGGCAGCCAGCGGCAGCATGCCGGCGCCTATGATCAGATATTTCTTCATAATTTGCAAACTTACGCATAAACCCGGAGTAAAGCAAGTTCAAATGTTTACAGTGCGCGGGAAAAAATCGGAGAGCAGATGTGGCGCATCTTCAGGAAACAACAAAGCCGGAAAGGCATCTGCGTGTCTTTCCGGCTTCTGTATGTGTTATAAAGGCGCTTACTCCTCGTTCAGTCTGAGATGCTGCACGTAGATAGCCTTCTTGATCTCGTTTCTTCTCTTGACGGAAGGTTTCTCGAACTGCTTTCTGCTGCGCAGCTCGCGTACCACTCCTGTCTTCTCGAATTTACGTTTGAACTTCTTGAGAGCCTTCTCTATATTTTCGCCTTCTTTGATAGGTACTATAATCATTCTTTTACCACCTCCTTTTGTTAGGGCTGCAAAGGTAGATATTTTTATTAAATTTGCAAACAAAACAGACCTTTATGAGATACAATTTCGATGAGATAGTCCCCAGAAGGGGAACCGGCTCCCTCAAGTGGGATGCCTGTCCTGATCAGAACGTGCTGCCTTTCTGGGTGGCCGACATGGACTTCAGGACGGCCGACTGTATTCAGGATGCGCTGATCAACCGGGCCAGACACGGTGTATACGGATATGCGTCCATAACGGACTCTTATTATGACGCGGTGATCAACTGGTTCGCCACCCGGCACGGCTGGAAGATAGAGAGGGAGTGGATACTCCCCGTCAGCGGTGTGATCCCGGCCCTGTCTGCGGCAATCGGCACCTATATGCCTAACGGCGGGAAGGTCCTGGTGCAGTCCCCGGCCTACAACCATTTTTTCATCTCCCTCGAGCAGAACGGCTGCGAGGCGGTTTCCGCAGAGCTGATCCGCGTCGGAAACACCTACCGCATGGATTTTGACGCCCTGGAGGAGAAGGCCTCCGACCCGGATATCTCCCTGATGATACTCTGCAACCCCCAGAATCCGGTGGGCCGTGTATGGTCCCGCGACGAGCTGCGCAGGGTGGGAGAGATATGCCTGAGGCACGGGGTGACGGTGGTCTCCGACGAGATTCACTGCGAGCTGGCCGCTCCCTGCTATGCATATGCGCCTTTCGCGACGGTAGGAGAGGATATCGCCCGCAACGCGATCATCTGTGTGTCTCCTACGAAGCCCTTCAATATGGCCGGTGTGAAGATAGCCAACATCATCATCCCTGACCCCGATATCCGCGAGCGCGTGCGCAAGGTCGTGGAGCAGCGGGAGATCGGCGGCCCCGGTCCCTTCGGTATCGATGCCCTGACGGCTGCCTACAGCGAGGGCGGCGCTGAGTGGCTGGACGAGCTCAATGTCTACATCTCAGATAATTACGAGTATATGCGTGAGTACATCGAGAAATACCTGCCGGCCTTCCCCATAATGAAACTCGAGGGTACCTATTTGGTGTGGATGGACTGCTCGGCTCTCGGGATGACCTCGGCGGCTCTCGAGGAGACCCTCAAGGCTGAGGCCGGGATATGGATCAATGCCGGAACGATGTACGGTCCTGGCGGAGAAGGATATATGCGTTGGAATATTGCCTGTCCACGCTCAATTTTGGAAGAGGGGCTCCAACGTTTCAGAGCATTTGTGGAGAAGACTGGATGTAAGTAGGACGGAATGCTGGAAGAGTTCCTTAAATATATTTCAGATGAAAGACGGTATTCCCCCCGCACCTGTGCCGTCTACCGCGAGGCGCTGGAGGCATTCTACCGCTATGCCTATCCTCAGGACAATGCTCCGGAGGCGGGCGCCTTCCCGGCTCCGCTGTCCCCGCAGCAGCAGCTTGAGGCGCTTACATTCAACAGTATCCGCGGATTCGTGGCATTCTCGATGGACGAGGGCCTTTCGCCCCGTACCGTCAATCTGCGGCTGTCGGCCCTCAGCAGCTATTGTTCCTGGCTCGTGCGCCGCTCGCTGCTGCCCTCCAATCCGGTGCGCCGTATCGCCCGCCCGAAGGAGAGCCGTCGCCTGCCGGAGTTCTATACGGAGATTTCCCTGGAGCATTTCTTCGCGTCGAAAGGTCTGGACGGGTCGGGAGATGCCTGCGCCCGGATGAGTCTGCACGAGTACCGCAACGGGGTGATGATGCTGGTGCTCTACTCCACTGGAATGCGCCGTTCGGAGATAGTGGGGCTGCGCCGCAGCGACTTCGACCCGGGGAGGAAGGTGTTCACGGTGCTGGGCAAGGGAGATAAAATGCGGGAAATTCCGGTTCCGGCTTCCGTTTGTCAGGAAATTTTACTATATTTGGAGAGAATTAGGAAGGAGTTTCCGGATATTCCGGTGGACGGGAGATTTTTCCTGACCGATGCGGGGCAGCCGATATATCCGGAGCTGGTGAACGAGACGGTGCATGAGGAGCTGGACGGGGTGGAGGGCTTCACCGGACGCAAGTCACCCCACGTGCTGAGGCACTCGCTGGCGACCCACCTGCTGAACAGGGGGGCCGACCTCAATTCGATAAAGGAGATACTGGGACACTCCTCGCTGGCGGCCACGCAGGTGTACACCCACAACTCCTTCGAACAGTTGAAGAATACTTATTTAACCGCTCATCCAAGAGCTAAAAAAGGAGGTAATAATGAAAATTAATGTTCAATCGATCAAATTCGATGCAGATCAGAAACTGCTCGACTTCATCGACAAGAAAGTCGGTAAACTGGAAAAGTTTTTTGACAACATCATCAGCTGTGATGTCGCCCTCACTGTCCAGCCCGATCACGGCAAGACCGTGAAGGTGAGACTCGGCATCCCCGGCGACGACCTTATCATCGAGAGGACAGCACCTACTTTCGAGGACGCGGTGGTTGACTGCGCCGATGTCCTCCAGGACCAGATAATCAAGATGAAAGAGAAGAGGTTCGGCAAATAGCCCCTCGGACGACATATAACGTTTTCAGTGACTCGGGACTGTCCCTCTGCGGGGCGGTCCCGTTTTGTAATATTGCCCAATATGATTAACTTTGTCAGCGGAACACTAACCGAAAGGAGGACCGCGCCATGATGAAATACCCGATAGGAATTCAGAGTTTTGAGCAGATAATAAAGGACGGTTATGTCTATGTGGACAAGACTGCCCTGATCTATGATTTGGTAACGAGAGGAAAGATATACTTTCTGAGCCGCCCGCGGCGGTTCGGCAAGAGCCTGCTGATGTCCACCCTGGAGAATTATTTCCTGGGAAGGAAGGAACTGTTCGAGGGGCTGGCCATCGGCTCGCTGGAGAAGGAGTGGCTGGAGTATCCGGTGTTTCACATTGATTTCAATGCGCTTAACTTCAAGGAATCCGGAGCATTGGACAATGTACTTGAAGAGACAGTCTCTGCATGGGAGAGGATATATCCTCCAAAAAACAGATTTACAGGTGTCGGGAAGCGTTTTCAGGAAGTTCTGCGCACCGCACATGAGCAGACCGGCCGCCGCTGTGTGGTCCTTATCGACGAGTACGACAAGCCGCTGCTGGACGTGCTGGACACCGGGCTGACATGTACCGTGGACGGCCAGGAGCGCATGCTGGAGGAGCGGCACAGGGACGTGCTCAAGGGCTTCTATTCGGTGTTCAAGGCCGCCGACGCCGACCTGCAGTTCGTGCTCCTTACGGGCGTGACCAAGTTCTCGCAGGTCAGTGTCTTCAGCGGGTTCAACCAGCCGAAGGACATCAGCATGGACAGCCGCTACGACGCCCTGTGCGGAATAACCCAGGCAGAACTGGAGCACTATTTTGACGAGCCGATACGGGAAATGGCAGCTAGGTCCGGTGTCAGCGTCCAGGTGATAACAGCCGACCTGAAACGCCGCTACGACGGATACCATTTCAGTGAGGACATGCAGGACATCTACAACCCGTTCAGTCTGCTCAATGTGTTCGACTCCAAGAAGATGAAGGACTACTGGATGACCACCGGCACCTGTGAATACCTGGTGCGCCTGCTTTCCCACAGCGACGAGAATATCGAGGAACTGCTGAAGAACGACTACTCGACTGCGGCCTTCGCCGACTATAAGGCGACCACTGAGATGCCGCTTCCTATGATTTATCAGAGCGGCTACCTCACCATCAAGAGCTACGACCAGGAAATAGAGCGATTCCGCCTCGACTTCCCGAACGAGGAAGTCCGACGGGGATTCCTCTCATTCCTCTCCTCCGGCTACCTCACCAGGACAGCGGACAGCATGTCGGGCTGGGCCGCCCACGCCGGCAGGGCCCTGAATCGCGGCGACCTTGACAGCCTCCGCGAGCAGATGGAAGCCCTCCTGGCCGACATCCCCTACAGCATCCGCAGCACGGCTGATGAAAAGGCCCGCGAGCGCGACTTCCAGTACACCTTCTACCTCATCTTCCGGATGCTGGGCGGCTGGAAGGTCTACGCCGAGAAAGCTTCCAGCCGGGGCCGTGCCGACTGCATCGTAGAGACCGACAGCCACATCTACATCTTCGAGTTCAAGCTGGACGGCACCGCCGAGGACGCCCTGCGCCAGATCGAGGAAAAAGGCTACGCCCGCCCCTACGCCTCCGATACCCGCAGTGTCATCCGCATCGGAGCCTCCTTTTCCTCCTCCACCGGCAACATCGAAGAGTGGAAAGTGGCGTAAATCGGAAAAATATGCTTACTTTGCGGCCGTAACTAAGTAAGATTATGCCAGGTTCGAATTTCATAGACTACGTAAAGATCTTCTGCGCCTCGGGGAACGGCGGCAATGGCTCCACCCACCTGCGGCGCGAAAAGTACATCCCAAAGGGCGGGCCCGACGGAGGTGACGGCGGCCGCGGAGGTCATATCATCCTCAAGGGCGACCCGCAGTACTGGACCCTCATTCATCTCAAATACCGAAAGCACATCAAGGCCGAGCACGGCGGAGCGGGCAGCGGAGGCCTCAGGCACGGGGCCAACGGCAAGGACATCATCCTCGACGTCCCCCTAGGAACTGTCGCCAAGGACGCCGAGACGGGCGAGGTGCTCTGCGAGATACTCGAGCCGGGGCAGCAGGAAATCCTGGTACGCGGAGGCCGCGGAGGCAAGGGCAACAACTTCTTCAAGACGGCCACCATGCAGACCCCCCGTTTCGCACAGGAGGGAGAGCCGGGCCGCGAAGGCTGGTTCATCCTCGAGCTCAAGCTGCTGGCCGATGTAGGTCTGGTAGGCTTCCCCAATGCCGGCAAGTCCACTCTGCTCTCAGCAGTATCCGCAGCCAAGCCCAAGATCGCCGACTATCCCTTCACCACCCTCGAGCCCAACCTCGGCATCGTCTCCTGCCGCGACGACCACTCTTTCGTGATGGCCGACATCCCGGGCATCATCGAGGGAGCGCATGAGGGCAAGGGACTGGGACTCAGATTCCTCAAGCACATCGAGCGCAACTCCATGCTGCTTTTTGTCATACCCGCCGACACCAAGGATATAAGGGCCGAATACCGTACCCTCCTGGGCGAGCTGGAACAGTTCAACCCGGAACTGCTGGACAAGGACCGCGTCCTCGGCATCTCCAAGGCCGACATCCTGGACGACGAGCTCCGCGCCGGACTGCAGAAGGAACTGCCCGAGGGCATCCCCGCCATATTTTTCTCATCAGTGAGCGGAGAGAACATACCGCAACTCAAGGACCTGCTCTGGAACACCCTTAACCGCAGCGCGATATGATAGACTGGCTGATACAGCTTGACCACGACATCACACTGGGCCTCAACGCCCTGCACACACCGGTCCTGGACAGCATCATGCTCTTTCTCTCGTCGAGCAAGGTGTGGATTCCGCTGTATGTGGTCATTGTTGCACTGATGTTCATTCCCAAATGGTACGGCCGGAAATCGCCTGCATTCCGCCTCGGCAGCCGGATACCGCTTTGGCTCACGGGACTCATCGGAGTGCTGGCTGTGGCGCTGTGCTTCGGTCTCACCGAGCAGATGACCAATCTGGTAAAGGACTGGGTCGCCCGTCCCCGCCCGAGCCACGACCCCCTGCTGGAGGGCCTGCTCCATCTGCCGGAAGGCAGGGGCGGCCTCTACGGTTTCTTCTCGGCCCACGCCTCCAACACCTTTGGAATGGCAGCCCTCACTGCCCTGATATTCAGACGCGGGTGGTATTCAGCCGGTATCCTGACCTGGGCCGCGCTGATAGGCTTCAGCCGCATCTACCTGGCCAAGCATTTCACCACGGACGTAGTCTGCGGTGCCCTCGCCGGAGTGCTGGTCGCCCTTGCTGTCTACAGCCTCTACCGATGGGTATTGTCCCTGATTTCCAGAAAATATTCATAACCCTGCCCACATGCTCTGCATCGTAGACTCCACCACCGACCCCTACTGGAACCTCGCCGCCGAGGAATACCTCCTGACCTCTCTCTCCGAGCCGGTATTCCGCCTCTGGAGAAATGCCCCTTCGGTCATTGTCGGCCGCTACCAGAATGCCGCTGCCGAAATTAACTCAGAATATGTCCGGACACGCGGCATACCTGTAGTCCGCCGTCTCACTGGCGGAGGCGCGGTATTCCACGACCTGGGCAATGTCAATTATACCTTCATCGACCGTAAGGTGGATGGGGAGGACACCGCGGCCATGTTCGGGCGCTTCACTGCTCCCGTCATCTCGGCTCTGCGCTCACTCGGGGTGGAAGCCTCGCTCGAAGGGCGCAACGACCTGGTCATCAGCGGCCGGAAGTTCTCGGGCAATGCGGTCTGTGTCCACGGCGGCCGGGTCCTGCAGCACGGCACCCTGCTTTTCTCCGCCTCCGTAGCCGACCTCTCGGGCGCCCTCAACACCCGTCCGGAAAAATTCATCGGCAAGAGCGTGCAGTCCAACCGCTCGCGGGTAACCAACATCTCGGAGCATCTGCCCGCCCGGCACCGCTCCATGTCAGTGGAGGAGTTCATCACTTATCTTCAGGACCATATTGCAGGCGGTACGGACACTCTCCGCGGCTACACCGCAGAGGAGATGGCGGCCATAGACCGGCTGTGCCGGGAAAAATACTCCACCTGGCAGTGGAACTACGGCAATTCCCCCCGTTACGGCCTCAACCAGACCCGCCGCTTCCCCTGGGGCTTCATCGAAGTCTCCCTCGACGTCTCGGGCGGCCTTATCCGCTCCTGCTCCATCCGCGGCGACTACTTCTTCACCCGCCCCACAGAAGAAGTGGAGCAGGCCCTGACCGGACTGCCCCACTCCCATGATGCCGTACTCAATGCCCTGTCCGCGCTGCCGCTGACCGACTACTTCGGACCGGCCACGGCCGATGAGCTGGCCGAACTGTTTTTATAGTAACGGACGCTCAGTTGTCAGATTTTACTTTGGCCGTCGTTCACTCATTCTCCAATGAACTTATAAAAGTCCTGTTAGCACATTGGACATTACGTTGTCTCCAATATCATTTAATTGTAATCTGCTATCATTTACCGCAACAGCCTGCGCACAGTATCATGGACTGAGTCCATGGAGGCGAAGAACGCGGCGCGGGCGGCGGGCTCCGTGACGGAGGTCTCCAGGCAGCGGTTGCGGCGCAGGACGTCTTTGTAGGTCATTTCCAGGCGGGTACAATGGATGCGGGAGAAGAACTCGCGGCCCTTTTCGGTATTGACCAGGACGGCGCTGACTCCGCGGTCGTCGTCGAAGTCGGGGCGGAGGTCGCCGATGCCCCAGAAGTCGCCGATGGTCAGGTCGCTGCCGCTGCGGAACTCCCGGGCGGGGCAGCGGTAGCAGCTCGGGCGGGAATAGAAGTCGGCCAGGAATCCCCGGATGAACAGGTTCTCCGCCTTGCCGCGCTCGCTCAATACTGGGCGGCAGGGGACTCCCGAGGGGTCGGTGGCGCGGAAGAATATCTTGAAATTGTAGCCTTTCCATCCGGCGCGGCCCTCCTCCTTGTCGCGGAAGCGGACCTCTTCTATGTTCACATCACGGTAGCCCTGAGCCTCTAGGGCGGCTTTCTCCTCCGCGAGATACCGCCTCCATACCCCCGGCGAGGGCGCTCCGTGACAGATGAGATCCACCGTCAGCAGCCGGTCTGTCGAGGTCTTTCCAGCTCCGGAGGCAAGAAAATGGTTGAGGCCCGCCACCTGGCAGGGGGTGCCGGTGAACAGCACCGGACGTCCCTCGCGCAGAGCCGTCCTGACCCTTCCGCAGCAGTCCTCCATCCGGCTCTGCAGGTATTTGGAACCGATGAATGCCGCCGCTTCCGAAGGGGTGCCGGCGCTGTCGTGGACCGCCTCATGGACATTGTCATAGCGGGAGCCGAAGACTATGCCTCCCTCTTCCAGTATGGCGGAGGCTATCAGGGGAAATGCCCCTCCCGAGGCGCTGCTGATCCTTACCGTTCCGTCCGGGTGCCTCACGGCGTGGACCTCGAGTGGCCTGCGGGCGGGGAACTGCGTGATGACGGGGCAGACCCTCGCGCAGATGCCGCATTCGATACAGGTGCTCTCATCCACAGCGGGATAGAGGAAGCCTTCGGAATTTTCCTTCATGGTGATGCTGCCTCTGGGGCAGGCCGACGCACAGGCGGTGCAGCCGCAGCAGTCGTGCGGGTCGGTGATGATGATGTGTCGTATTTCTCTCATAAGCGGCTACAAAGTTTGTAAAAATTTTCTATATTTGCCGTCCAATAAGAATATCTCTCAGGGCAGGGTGCGATTCCCTACCGGCGGTGACAGTCCGCGACTCCCTGATTATCAGGGACTGAATCGGTGAAATTCCGATACCGACGGTGACAGTCCGGATGGAAGAGAGGTCTTGGCCGGAAGCCGTGGAAGCGGTGCCGGCGCTTGTGATTGTCGGAATGACAGACTGCCCTGAGTGCCATTGTGGTATTCGGGTTTTTTGTTATGTGTAACGACGAAGATATCAGATACATGCGGATGGCTCTCGCGCTGGCTGAGCGCGGCAGGGGGCACGTGGGGCCGAACCCGATGGTGGGGGCGGTGATAGTCCGCGACGGAAGGGTGCTCGCCCGGGGCTGGCACCATGTCTGCGGCAGCCTGCATGCCGAGAGGGACGCGCTGGCCTCCTGTAAGGAGCCCGTGGAGGGCGCGACGATGTACGTGACTCTCGAGCCCTGCTGTCATCATGGCAAGCAGCCGCCCTGCACGGATGCCATCATCGCTGCCGGCATATCCCGGGTGGTCATGGCCATGACTGATCCCAACCCTTTGGTGGCCGGACACGGAGCCGCCATCCTGCGGGATCATGGCATAGAAGTGATTACCGGTGTGCTCGAGGCTGAGGCCCGTCATCTCAACCGCATATTCATCAAGTACATAACTACGCGCCGTCCCTGGGTCGTGCTCAAATGGGCCATGACTCTAGACGGGCGCATAGCCGCTGTCTCCGGGGACTCCAGGTGGGTGAGCGGGGAGCAGTCCCGCCGCCTGGTGCACGAGCTCCGGGGCCGGTATATGGGTATAGTGGCCGGCATAGGCACCGTCCTGGCCGACGATCCCATGCTCAACTGCCGCGTGGACGGGATGCGTCAGCCGGTGCGGGTCATCGTGGACTCGAAGGCTTCCATGCCGGCGGACTGTCAGCTGGCCCGGACTGCCCGCGAATACCGGACTGTCGTGGCGCATACGGATGCGGCTGAGGCTCAGAGGCTGGAGGCACTGCGCTCCTGCGGAGTGGAAACGCTGCTGTGCTCATGCGGTGCGGACGGTATGGTGGATCTGGAAAATATGCTGGGACAGCTCGGGACCATGGGGCTCGATTCGGTACTCGTCGAAGGTGGCGGGGAACTCAACTGGAGTCTGGTCCGCTCCGGGCTCGTGGACGAGTTCTACGTCTTCGTGGCTCCGAAGATAGTCGGAGGACGTACCGCCAAAGGTCCGGTCGGAGGTTCCGGCTTCGGGACAATGGCAGCGGCCTGCGGCCTGCGGGTAGACTCGGTGGAAATGGTCGGGGAGGATATACTGATACACGGATTTTCAAGCAAATACGATAGGTCTAAATGTTTACAGGAATAATAGAGGAAATAGGGACGGTCCGCTCCATCCGCGGAGGCGGTTCGGGAGTGGTGCTGGATATCGAGGCTTCCAGGGTGCTGGAAGGCACTGCGACAGGGGACAGTATCGCGGTCAATGGGGTATGCCTGACGGTGACTCCCGGCAGCGGGCATTTTACGGCTGACGCGATGCCGGAGACGCTGCGGCGTACCTCCCTGGGCAGTCTGAGGCCCGGTTCGAAGGTCAATCTGGAACGGGCCATGGCCTGCGGAGGCCGCTTCGGCGGGCATCTCGTCTCGGGGCATGTGGATGCCTGCGGACGGGTGGCTGACCTTGTCCGGGACGGCATTGCCCTGGTTATGAGGGTGTCGGTGCCGTCCGATGTCCTGCGATATGTGGCCCGGAAGGGGTCGGTGACTCTCGATGGGGTAAGCCTGACCGTGGCGTCGGTTTCGGATGCGGACAGCAGTTTTACAGTCTCGCTTATTCCGCACACTATGGCTTCGACGACGCTCCACCTTCTGAAACCGGGTTCTCCGGTCAATGTGGAGGTGGACATGCTGGCGCGGTATGTGGAGCGGCTGCTGGCTTCTTCCGGGGATGCTGTCCCCGCCTCCGCACTGGTGGACAGCGACTCTGCCGGAGGCGGAATTACAGAAGAATTTTTAAAGAAATACGGATTTTAATATATGGAACGTAAATTCAATACCATCGAGGAGGCGGCCGAGGCTCTCCGCCAGGGACAGATAATCGTGGTCATCGACGATCCCGACCGGGAGAATGAGGGGGACCTGATCTGTGCCGCCCGTCACGCCACCACTGCCAATGTCAACTTCATGGCCTGCTACGGCAAGGGCCTGATATGCATGCCGATGAGCTCCGCTCTGACCCAAAAGCTGGGCCTGGGGCAGATGGTCTCGCACAATACCGACAATCACTGCACGGCCTTCACCGTGTCCATCGACCACGTCTCGACCGGTACGGGTATCTCGGCCATTGAGCGGTCGATCACTGCGATGAAATCGGTGGAGCCGGATGCTAAGCCGGAGGATTTCCGCCGTCCCGGGCACATGTTTCCGCTGGAGTCCCGTCCTGGAGGCGTACTGCAGCGCCGCGGTCACACCGAGGCCACCGTGGACCTGATGCGCATCGCCGGACTGGAGGAGTGCGGACTGTGCTGCGAGATCATGCGGGAGGACGGGGACATGATGCGCACTACCGAGCTGATAGCCTTCGCCGCTGAACATGGCTTGAAGATTATCACCGTGGATGACCTGGTGTCTTACCGCAAGCACCACGAGAAGTGGATGGAGAAGGTGACGGACGCGGCCCTTCCTACGAAGTACGGCAATTTCCGGATTATGGGCTACGTCAACCGCATCACCAAGGAGCATCATCTGGCCATCGTCAAGGGCGACATCACCACTCCCGAGCCGGTGCTGTGCCGGATGCACTCGGAGTGCCTGACCGGAGACGTACTGGGTTCACTGCGCTGTGACTGCGGCGAGCAGCTGGCCGAGGCCCTCAGACGTATCGAGAAGGCCGGACGCGGTGTGCTGCTCTACCTGCGGCAGGAGGGACGCGGCATCGGGCTGATCAACAAGCTGCGGGCGTACGAGCTGCAGGACCAGGGCATGGATACCGTGGAGGCCAACCTGGCCTTAGGCTTCAAGGCGGACCTGCGCGACTACGATGTCGGCGGCGCCATCCTCTCTGACCTTGGCATCCGGAAACTGATACTGATGACCAACAATCCGATGAAGATCTTCGGCCTGGACCACTACGGTATCGAGGTGGTGGGCCGCGACCCCATCGAGATGACCTGCAACGAGAAGAACGAGGCCTACATGTACACCAAGTACAAGAAGATGGGTCACCTCCTCCATTTCGAGCAGAAGGAGCATTTTAAGTAGAAATAGAAAACAATAAATACAAAGTCAACCATGAAAGTAATAGAAGGCAATCTGTCAGCCGCCGGCCAGAGGATAGGCATCGTAGCGGCCCGTTTCAACGAATTCATCACTTCCAAGCTGCTGGGCGGGGCGGAGGACTCGTTCCTGCGTCACGGAGGTGCGGGGGAGAATCTCGAGGTGGCCTGGGTGCCCGGAGCGTTCGAGATTCCGTTTGTGGCCAGGAAGATGGCTCTCTCCGGCAAGTACGATGCTATCGTCTGCCTCGGAGCCGTAATCCGCGGGGCTACCCCTCACTTCGATATGGTCGCCAATGAGGCCACCAAGGGTATAGCCCACGTCGGTCTGGAGTGCAACGTCCCCGTCATCTTCGGCGTCCTGACCACCGACTCCATCGAGCAGGCCGTAGAACGCGCAGGCACCAAGGCCGGCAACAAAGGCTTCGACGCCATGACCACCGCTATCGAGATGGTCAATCTCGCCCGTCAGTTCTAGTGGTTGTAGACTTTCAGATTGGTGATGCGGCTCTGGAAGTCTCCGGCCTGTTGCAGGGGGAATACGAGGGTGGGAACGTAGTACATCACGCTCTCGCCTTCGTTGTGCCAGCGCTTTTCGGTCTCGAGGCGGTCGATGACGCGGCCGTTGATGATCAGGGTCGTGGAGCGGTTGTCACCCTTGACAGTTACTTCGAGACGGTCACCGTCCTGGATGCTGTAGCGGAAGGTGTTGAGGTAGCCGTCGCGGGCGAAGCCCATCATGCCGCTGATCGGGTCGCTGAGATAGAAGACGGCGTCCTCTGAGCGGAACAGCTCAGTGCCGGGTTTCTCGGCGGCACCATCGACGGTGAAGCTGACGGTGTAGTCATAGCCGATCTCAGGATAGGGCATGACTGTGCCGGGAGCCACCTCGGCCATCTTCAGCACGCAGCCGGGCTCAGTGCCGATGCGGCCGGCGAAGTTGATGCCGGGAGCCTCTCGCACAAAGTAGCGGGTGCTGTCGAAGTCAGCGTAGGGCAGGGAGGTCTCAGCACCGGTCCACATCTTCACGGACAGAGTCTGCAGGGCGGGGAAGAGCCGGTCGTGGATGTCCTTGACCGAGATACCGTTGCCCGCATGGTCGTTCCATACGGCGAACATGCCGCCGAGGATGGACGTGTCGCGCTCGGCGAAGACGGCGTCACCGACATGGGCGGGTGTCCAGTTCTCGTAGAGATATTTCTCGTTGAGGTAGTCGTAGTAGTAGCCGGCTGCGGGTACGATGTAGACCAGTCCGTCGGGTATGGAGATGAGCTTGTAGCCGTCCTCCACCATCTTGACCGGATCGGCGTAACCATTGTACCATGCGTTCATTATCACGTTCTCCGACTTGACCGGGGTCTCTCCGTCAGCGTGGGTGAGGGCACCCCAGACTACGGCCTGCTTGCCGTAGCTCTCGACGAGGCGGATGTAGTGGTCGGTGAAGTAGCGGAATTTCTCCACGACTTCCTTGTCCTTGTTGGAGTACTCGTCTGTGCCGATATGCACCTTGGGACCGC
This sequence comes from uncultured Alistipes sp., assembly GCA_900550465.1. Lineage (GTDB taxonomy): Bacteria > Bacteroidota > Bacteroidia > Bacteroidales > UBA932 > Coprenecus. Next base: position 9,775 of record URSC01000009.1, on the reverse strand, counting down.
GGAAGACGGGCAGGTCACCCTCGAGGTATTCCTTGAAGAGGGCGTCCACGAACTCGTAGGTCTCGGGCTTGAACAGGTCCAGGTGGTCCATGCCGTACTCCTCAGAGCCTATCTCCGGCATGTAGCGGGTGAGGGCCAGGGAATGGGCGGGTACGTCGATCTCGGGGATAATCTCCACGTACATGCCTGCGGCCTCCTCCTGGAAGTCGATGAACTCGGCCTTGGTGTAGTGGCCGTCACGGGCGGTCAGTCCGGTGTAGGTGTCGCACTCGAGGCGGAATGCTGCGTAGGTGCGGTCCCAGTCCCCTCCGAAGTACTGCTTGAAGCCGTTGTCGTTGAGGTGAATCTGGAGAGTGTTCATCTTGTAGTAGGCCATGATGCGGGAGAGCTTGCGCAGGTAGCTCATCGGGATGTACTTGCGGCCGCAGTCCATCATGAAGCCGCGGATGCCGTAGTCGGGCCAGTCGAGGATCCTGCCGCAGGCCAGGTCAATGCCTCCGGCCTCAGCGTCTGTCTGCAGGGCGCGGTCCGCCATCTGCAGCAGGGTCTGCGTTCCCCAGTACACACCGCTGGCAGTTGGGGCGGAAAGCCGCACGCGGTCGGTGATATCGATCGAATAACTCCCGGTGCTGCCGCCGCTGAGTTTGTCCAGCCTCCTGTCAGTCTTGATTTCCAGGACAATATCTCCTTTTCCTCCTTTCTCAGTGACAATCTCCGGCCTAAAACCGGCAACAGTGTTCCAGTCCCCGGCCAGCATCCCGGCTATCCGCAGCAGTTCCCCGTCTCCGGACGGCACGGCTATCCGCATCGTCCCGGAAATGGTCAGGTCCCCCTTGCCGGCCTTCCAGGTCTTCAGCTCCGGAATGACAAACGGTTTGGAGTTCTCCGCAGTCGCGGCAAAAGTGCTGAGGGAACATAACACAGCAGCGAGTACGCTGATAAAAAAACACATTTTCTTCATGGTAAGTTATTTCAATATCTGCGCGGTATGGTTCTTGGTATCGACCTTGGAGATGATGTCGGTGATGACGCCGTTCTCATCGATGACGTAGGTCTTGCGGAGGGTGCCCATGCTGACCTTGCCGTAGTTCTTCTTCTCGCCCCAGGCCTCATAGGCCTGCAGGATGACAGTCTCCGGGTCTGAGATCAGGGGGAAAGGCAGACTGTATTTTTCGATGAATTTACGGTGCGAGGCCGCGCTGTCCTTGCTTACGCCCACCACGGCATAGCCCTGGCTGAGAAAGCGCTCATAGTTGTCCCGGAGGTCGCAGGCCTCGGCAGTGCAGCCGGGAGTGCTGTCCTTGGGGTAGAAATAAAGGACGAGCCTGCGTCCTGTGAAATCACTCAGGCGGATGATGTTTCCGTCCTGGTCGGGGCCCTCGAAGTACGGGGCTTTGTCTCCTTTCTGTAACATAGCGGTGTATTATTTCCGCAAATATAAAAAAATCCTGCCGGATTCATGGCCGGCAGGATCTGTAAAACTGGCGGAACCGCCTGTTAGAAATAGAAGTTGATTGACAGATTTGCTCCTATGTTCTTTGTTCCGAAGTCAAATCCGCTGGAAGAAGGGGACAGCAGCTCCGTCCATTCCTCAACCTGTCCGGAGAGGGTGTTGTAGCCTTCAGCCGTGTAGTACGTGCCGTTCGTCCAGTTGTATGCAGCCGCGATGTTGACCTCTGCTCCGAGCGATACTTTGGGAGCGAAGAACCATTCAACTCCTACGAATCCGACAAGGCCGGCATAATGCGTGGGGTTGTTGTTGAATGTGCTGAGATAGCGGGGAGAACTGAACCCGGGGATACTGGGGGTCTGAGTGCTGGGAATTCCGGTGCTCGGGGACTGGTTTATCTCGGTCACGGCGTTGCCGTAGCTGAAATTCTCCTTGTAGTAGTTGAATGCATACAGCAGTCCTCCTCCGAAGATTCCCTGTACGCGGCCTCTGCCCAGCCTGTATTCGGCTCCTATCATGAAACTGCCGCCGCTGTTGTTGGTCACGTGTGAGTCTATTACCTTGTCTCTGGAGAAAGGATCTGCAGCCAGGGCAGCGTCATCAGTGGCGTAGTAGTTGTTCCTGTCATGACTGTACATCCATCCAACGTTGAGGCGGATGGCCAGCTCGTCGGTGAGGAAGTAGCGTCCGGCGATGGAAACTGTAGGCAGAAGATTGTTTATACCCGGGTTGTAGGGCTGACCTCCGACCTCGCCTATATTATTGCTCTGTGAACCGTTGAAGAGGTTCCCGAGGAAGCCGGTGATGGGATTCGCGCTTACGGTGAGGCCGAACTCTCCGGCTTCAGGGGTGTATTGGATGTACTGTCTGTCATTCCTGCTCTGGGCGGACAGGACGGCTGCGCTCATGAGAATGACAGCAGATAGTGTGATAAATCGTTTCATAGTTGTTACCAGTTGAAAGGATTGTTATACTCTATTCTAAAGTTGGGGTTGCTGCTGTCGATGCTGTTGCCGAGGCCATATACCTCGTCCCTGTTTACGGGGTCAGTGTCAATCCTGATATCTGTTAAAATGAGCGGCAGGTTCTGATAATTTGATTTATTGGAGTCATCAAGGGTCTCGCTTGCGGAGGAACTCCAATAATATAACAGGATCTTCTGTGTCATCCAGCTTGTCGAGGTTCCTCCATCCTGGGAAGACGATGTGATTTCGTAATAGTGGGAGAAATCAGCTTGATATGCAGGGCTTGAGACTGTGATGTCAGCCGTCATGCTGCTGTTGGAGAGGAAATCGTCGGGGAGTACTATCATCTGCTCGTATTTACCTGTGTTGTCGGAGGTGCAGTTGTAGGTGAAAGTATTTATCACATTGCTGTTTTCCTTGACAGTGACTTTGACGGTAAGATCAGTTCCGAATCCTTGATATTTACCTTCATAAGCTGTCTGATTGGAAACCCATGCCGGAGCAGTGACATTTCCCTGTATGGTGATCTGCTGATTGTACTGCACCTGCTGTACGGACTTGTTCTCAGCGTTCAGGGTTACGAACTCACCGCCGTAATCTGAAAGATTGACGTTCTTGGGAGACTGGGTGGTGAAGAGCGTGCTGTCCATCTTTACGATTTCTCCGTTGATGATCTTGTTGTAGGTGGCTTTGAAGGGGAGGATGGAGACTTGGGCAGAGTCATCGGTGCTGCCTACAGGGACGGTTATCTCGAAACTGCCGTCGTCATTGACCGTGGTCAGATAGGACTGGTAGCCCTGAGCATTGTTGGCATACGCACTGTTCGGTACTTTGACGAGCACAGTCTGTCCGGCAGCTGCTACCATGTTGGATTCTGCAATGGCTCCGTTCTCGAGTTCAGCGGCACCTTCATCATAGAAAGCGGTTCCGTAAACGGTGGCAGAACCTTGGACAGAGTCAATAGTGAGGGATGACTGCTCCTTGGTGCAGGAGGCGAAGAGCACCGCTGCGGCTACAGCGACAGCGGGAATGTAAAAGTAGTTTTTCATAAAATGATATGTTTTTAAAGTGAGTTGTTAAATTTCAAACGGTATAAATGAGTATCTTATGGTGATGTGACATGGATCTGTCATTATCTGTCGAGCAGGCAGTTGCCGGCCTTGAGATAGATGGCGGCGTCCAGGGACGCGAGGGTCGCCAGGTTGACTATCTCCCGCACGGGGGCTTCCACCGAGATGAAGTGCACCGGCTTGTTGAGACCTATCTGAATAGGGCCGATGGCCTCTCCTGTGCCCATTTCCATCATCATGCGCCAGGCGGCGGAGGAGGAGTTGAGGTCGGGGAAGATCAGGGTGTTGACTTCCTTGCCGTACAGGCGGTTGAACGGATAGGTCCGGTCGCGCAGCTGACGGTTCAGGGCCATGTCCATGCGCATCTCACCGTCCACCACCATGTCGGGGTAGCGCTCGTGGAGGAGCTCCACGGCCTGATGGACTGCCGAGGGTGTGCCGCAGGTGCCGGACTGGCAGGAGGCGGGTGCCGCTCCTTCGTGCAGGTTGGACCCGAAGTTGCTGTAGGAGAGCATGGCTATTACGGGGTCGAAGGCATAGTATTCCACGGCTCCGGTAGTGAGGCGGGCGATGTCCACCAGGGTGGAGGCATCGGTGTGCTCGTTGATCATCGTGTCGGCCAGGAAGAATACTCCGCGCTTGGTGTTGAGGATGTGCATCGTCGCGAAGGTGCTGAATCCCTGACGGATGCCGATGATGTCGCGGGCGATGGAGGCTACTGCCACGTTGTTGGTATAGGTGCCGGCGATGAAGGCGTCCGCGTCTCCGCTCTCGACCATCATCATGCCGAAGTAGTTGCGGTCGAACATCTTCTCGTAGGCGTCCTGGCGGGTGTACCCCTTGCGGGCGAGATTGGTGGCCAGGGCCTCCGCGTAGTTTTCCCTGCGGGCCTTCTCGTCCGGATGCCTGGGATTGACGATCTCCACACCATCGAGCGACAGCCCGAGACCTGCGGCCCTCTTGCCGATAAGCTCCGCATTGCCAAGCAGGACGGGGCGGCAGAGTCCCTCCGCGCCGGCCTGTACGGCTGCCTCCAGCATATTGTCCGTATTGCCTTCTCCGAAGACCACCCGCATGGGCTGGCAGCGGGCCACATCGGCGAAACGGCGGACGAGCTTGTTGTCATAGCCCATCATCTCCTGCAGGTGCTCCTCGTATTCGTCCCAGTCGGTGACGGGTCTACGGGCCACTCCGGAGCTCATGGCGGCCTTGGCTACAGCCGGGGCTACTGCCGAGAGCAGCCTGGGATCCAGGGGCTTGGGCAGGATGTAGTGGCGCCCGTAGCGGATATTTTCCTCAATGTTGTATGCGGCGTTGACCACGGAGGGGACGGGCTGTTTGGCCAGTGCGGCTATGGCGTAGACAGCGGCTAACTTCATCTCCTCGTTGATGGCTGTGGCGCGTACGTCTAAGGCTCCGCGGAAGATGTAGGGGAATCCGAGGACGTTGTTGATCTGGTTGGGGTAGTCCGAGCGGCCGGTAGCAAATATCAGGTCGTCGCGGGAGGCCATGGCCTCAGAATATTTTATCTCCGGATCGGGGTTGGCCAAAGCAAATACTATGGGGCGGTCGGCCATCGTGCGGATCATCTCCTTGGTCAGGACGTTGCGTACGGAAAGGCCCAGGAAGACGTCTGCACCTACGAGGGCTTCGGCCAGGGTGTGTACGTCGCGGTCAGTGGCGAAGGTCCGCTTCATGGCGTTGAGGTCGGTGCGGGAAGTGGAGATAACTCCCTTGCTGTCGCACATTACGATGTTCTCCCGGCGCACACCGAGCTCGATGTAGAGGTTGGTGCAGGCGACGGCGGCGGCACCGGCTCCGTTGACCACCAGCCGGATGTCCTCTATCTTCTTGTTCTGCAGCTCCAGGGCGTTGAGCAGGCCCGCGGCCGAGATGATGGCCGTGCCGTGCTGGTCGTCGTGCATCACGGGGATGTCGCACTCCTCCTTGAGCCTGCGCTCTATCTCGAAGCACTCCGGGGCCTTGATGTCCTCGAGGTTGATGCCTCCGAAGGTGGGGGCTATGGCCTTGACGGCGGCGATGAATTTCTCCGGATCCTTCTCGTTCAGCTCTATGTCGTAGCAGTCTAATCCGGCGAATATCTTGAACAGAAGGGCCTTCCCCTCCATCACGGGCTTGCCGGCGAGGGCTCCGATGTCGCCCAGACCGAGGACGGCCGTGCCGTTGGAGATGACGGCCATGAGATTGCCCTTGTTGGTGTATTCGTAGGAATCCTCCGCATGGTCCTTGATCTCCAGGCAGGGGTAGGCCACGCCGGGAGAATAGGCCAGGGAAAGGTCGTGCTGGGATGAGTAGGGCTTGGTGGGCAGGGTCTCTATCTTGCCCGGACGGCCGAGACGGTGATAGTCCAGGGCCGCTTTCTTATTGTTGTCTGCCATATTACATTCGTCTTAAGTAGTCCGCGAATATAGCAAAAAAACGCCGGATAACAAATCCGGCGGCTTCTGTCTTTTTGTAGCGGAGAGAGGACTCGAACCTCTGACCTCCGGGTTATGAGCCCGACGAGCTACCAACTGCTCTACTCCGCGGTGTGAGGTTGCAAAAGTAGAGAATATTTTTTAAAAACCAAAAATTTCTTATTAAAAAATCTCGGAAATTTTGACTCTTTTCTGCTCTCCTTTTATTATGTCTTTGATGGTCAATTCGTTGGTTGCGGCTTCGTCCTCTCCTGCGAGTACGATGTATTTTATGCTTTTTCTATCCGCGTATTCGAACTGTTTGCGGAGTTTGGCAGGGTCGGGGTAGATTTCGCAGGAGTGTCCGGCGGCACGGCAGCGGGCTGCGGCGTTCAGGATGTAGGGGAGGGTGGCCGGGCCCATGTTGGCGAAGAGGTACTCAGTGCCGCGGACGGCCTCCTTGGGGAACTTGTCCAGTCCGGCGAGGACGTCGTAGATGCGGTCGGCGCCGAAGGAAATGCCTACTCCGGAGGTGTCGCTTAGGCCGAATATGCCGGTGAGGTCGTCATAGCGTCCGCCTCCGCAGATGCTGCCGATGGTGAAGTCCAGGGCCTTTACCTCGAAGATGGCGCCGGTGTAGTAGTTCAGGCCGCGGGCCAGGGAAAGGTCGAACTCGGTCTCCGCTGCTACTCCGGCTTCGCGGATGAGGCGGAAGAGCTCTTCCAGTTCGTCCAGGCCGCGCATGCCGGTCTGAGAACCTTCGAGGATGTGCCTCATGGCTGTGATTTTCTCCTCTGTGCTGCCTGTCAGGGTCAGGACAGGCTCGATGCGGGCTATGCTCCCGGGCAGGACACCGCGCTCGGCCAGTTCGACCTTGACGGCGTCCAGACCTATTTTATCTATCTTGTCGATGGCGACTGTGATATCGGTGAGCTTGTCGCTCTGGCCGGAGATCTCGGCCAGGCCGGAGAGGATCTTGCGGTTGTTGATCTTGATTCTCACGCCGATGCCCATGTTTCGGAATACCTCGTCGACTATCTGCACCATCTCCAGTTCGTAGAGCAGGGAATCGGAGCCCACTACGTCCACATCGCACTGGTAGAACTCGCGGTAGCGGCCTTTCTGAGGACGGTCGGCCCTCCATACCGGCTGGATCTGGTACCTCTTGAATGGGAATGTCAGCTCGTTGCGGTGCTGGACCACGAACCTCGCGAAAGGCACCGTCAGGTCATAGCGCAGTCCTTTCTCGCAGACTTTCAGCGCCAGGGCGTTGCTGCCGGCCTCTGAGAGCTCCGCCGCGGGCATCTGCTGTATGTCCTTGAACGCGTCTCCGGAGTTGAGAATCTTGAAGAGGAGCTTGTCTCCTTCCTCTCCGTATTTTCCCAGTAGGGTGGAGAGGTTCTCCATCGCCGGAGTCTCGATGGGTGAGTATCCGTATTTGCGGAAAACGGCTTTGACAGTGTCGAAGATGTAGTTGCGTCCGGCCATTTCGGAAGGACCGAAATCCCGGGTGCCTTTGGGTATGGATGGTTTTTGCGTCATGTTCGGATGGTTTTGAACTGCAAATTTAGAAACGTTTTCTACATTTGCGCATAAATTTAAAAATCATGAATATTGTAAAAACGGATATTGAAGGTCTTTTCGTCTTGGAGCCCAAGGTTTTCGGGGATTCCAGAGGTTACTTTATGGAGGTTTTCTCCGAAAGGGATTTCCGGGCGGCCACCGGGCTTGACGTGCATTTCGTGCAGGACAATGAGTCCATGTCCTCCCGGGGTGTCCTACGCGGCATGCATTTCCAGAAGTCGCCGCATGCCCAGTCCAAGCTGGTGCGGGTGGTGCGCGGGGCCGTACAGGATGTGGCCCTGGACCTCAGGGCGGGCTCTCCTACATTCGGAAAGTATTTCTCAGTGGTGCTGAGCGGGGAGAACAAGCGCATGTTCTACCTTTCGGAGGGCTTTGCCCACGGATTCCTGACTCTCGAGGACAATACCGTCTTCCAATACAAGTGCGGGGAGTTCTACGAGCCTTCCTCGGAGGGTTCGGTCCGTTGGGATGATCCTGCCGTAGGGGTGGAGTGGATGGATCCGGGATGCCCCCTGATTCTTTCGGACAAGGACCGCAGGGCGCCCCTGCTTTCAGAACAGCCTTACCGCTTTTGACAGGCTCCGTTCCCACAGGGGAACTTTGACTCCGAAGACCGTCTTGATCAGGGATTTGTCCAGGACGGAATAGGCGGGACGCTGTGCCGGGGCCGGGAACTCCGAGGTGGGTACCGGAACGATATCGCAGTCATTGTCCAGATGCTTGAGAGTGATGATCTTCTGTGCGAATTCAGCTTTGGTGCAGCAGCCTTCGTCCGCATAGTGGAAGACTTCTCCGTAGCGGGGGACGGCGTCCAGCTGGGGAAGGATGTGAAGTATGGCTTCGGCCAGGTCCCTGGCATAGGTGGGAGATCCCTTCTGGTCGTACACTACCTTTATTATTTCCTCCTCTTCTCCCAGACGGAGCATTGTCCTGACGAAGTTCTTCTTTCCGAGAGGTGAGTAAAGCCATGACGTCCTGATGATTATCGACAGGCACCCTGAGCGCTTGACGGCGGTTTCCCCGGCTAGCTTGGTGCGTCCGTACTCGGAAAGAGGGGCGGGACGGTCGCTCTCGTGGTAGGGCGATGTCTTGGTGCCGTCGAATACGAAGTCGGTGGATATGTGTATAAGGTATATCCCGTGGCGCGCAGCGGCTTCTGCAAGGTTCATGGGGCCTGTGACATTGAGCCTGATGGCGGCGTCTGTGTCGGTTTCAGCCTGGTCTACGGCATTGTATGCGGCGCAGTTGATGATCCTGGTGACTCCGTGGGCGCTGATGTAGTCCTCCACGGCCGCGGCGTCAGTGATGTCGAGCTCATGGACGTCCGTGTACAGCCAGTTGGTGCCGCTGTCTCCCTTGGTGAGGCCGCGGAGCTCGCTACCGAGTTGTCCGTCAGCGCCGGTAATCAGAATGTTTTCCATCTTTCCTAAAATTGTGCGGCAAAGATACTCAAAACCTAATCTAAAAAAACTATCTTTGTGGAAATTTTTAACACGCTCTATAACACAAATGGATTACAACACCAACCGAGAGAAACTTATAATGCCTGAATACGGGAGGCACATCCAGAAAATGATAGAACACGTCAAGCAGATACCCGACCGCGAGAAGCGCAACGAGCAGATCCGGGCCGTGGTGTCGGTGATGGAGATACTCAATCCCCATCTGACCGAGCAGCCTGACTACAAGCATAAGCTCTGGGACCACGTGCAGTTCATCGCCGGTTTCGACCTGGACGTGGACTCACCCTATCCGGTACCTACCAAGGAAGAGTTCTCAACTCCTCCCGACATCGTGCCCATGCCCAAGGAGCCGCTGGCAGCCGCCCATTACGGCCGTAATATCCAGAATATGATAAAGGTCATCGCCGCCATGCCCGAGGACGAGACCCGCGACCGGATGATCAAGTCCATGGCCGTGTACATGAGGCAGCAGTATCTGATATGGAACAAGGACTCAGTGTCGGACGAGACCATCTTCAAGGATATAGAGAGGCTTTCGGGCGGTGCTCTCAGGGTTCCGGAGCACATTCATCTGGAAAGTGTGTCGGACAAGGAGAAATTCACCAGGCCCGGTATGATCCTGCCTACCGGGAACCAGCCCGGCCGCAATCAGTTCAGGCCGCAGGGACGCAATAAGAACAAGAAGAACAAATGGAAAAAGCAGCAGTAAAAGGAAAAGAGGGCAAGGGAAAAAAGAAAAGCGCTGCCGGGGCAAAGAAGAAAGGCTCCGGGAAGAAGACGTCTGCCTCCCGCAGGAGCCGGAGCAATGCCATGGCCTGGGTCCTGG
>URSC01000008.1 GCA_900550465.1 uncultured Alistipes sp. | reverse complement strand
ATATTGCCAGGGAATTATACACCAAAACAACTATATGAAAGTTCACAGATATTTCCGACACCCCCCCAAAATATATATAAAAATGCTATTATAAAAAGAAATAATATATCTTTTGATTCTAAATTGAAGGTGGGAGAAGTTTATGATTTTACCGTAAAATTTCTACAATATGCAAATAAAATAAAAGTTATAAACAATCCAATTTATTATTATGTGATGCATGATCAAAGTGCTACGCATAAGCCAAATTATCCTAGTGATATTACAGTTATTAACACAATTAATAGTTTGTACTATACTGATGCAGACTTTGGAAAAATAATATCTTTTCATTTGACAGCATTTAAAATAGCAACGTCATTTACTTATAATAAATATGTTTTAAATGGTCTAGATACGAAAGAGAGCAGGTTTGTTGTAAAATCTTTATTGAGTAACCGACTTTTTAAGCAAATTACGCGGAAAATTATTCTTAACAATCATAAATGCATAAAAGAACGTTTACTTGCGATATATATTCAGTTGTCGGGGCTACTGGGATTTCGGATACTTATTAGAATAAAAAGATGAGTTTAAGATGAAGCAATTGGTAATAGTTGGCGCTGGGGGTATGGGGCGAACTATGTTTGACATGGCGCGTGAATCTATAGGATATAACGATTTATTTAATATTAAAGGCTTTATAGATGATAATAGTGATGCTTTGGTGAATTTTAATAATTATCCACCATTGTTGGGAACGATACAAGATTACGCACCAATAGGAGAAGATGTCTTTATTTGTTCTATCGGTGGAATATCTAGAAAAGCCTGTATGGAGTCAATAATCAGAAAAGGTGGTGAGTTTATTAGTCTGATTCATAAAACTGCTCGCATAGGTAGTAATGTCCGTATGGGTAAAGGTAATATGGTTGGAGCGTTTACGACTATTGCTGCTGATGCCAGGATAGGAGATTATAATTTCATTCAGTCGTTGACAATTATTGGTCATGACGTTATTATAGGTGATTGGAACAGGATTGATTCGATGGTAATGCTTATAGGCGGAATAAAAATAGGAAATCACAATATGATTCATACGCAAGCCGTTTTAAACCACAATGTCAATGTAGGAGATGACGCTAAAATCAGTGCTTGTAGTTTTGTGATCTCAAACGTAGAATCCGGCACAACTGTTTTTGGGAATCCTGCGAGAAGATTAAAATAGAGTAATCAAATGAACAGATTATTAGAAAACGAAGTCTGCCTGATTACCGGTGCCGGCCGCGGCATCGGTCGTGCCATAGCCGAGCGCTTTGCCTCGGACGGTGCGGTGGTTTATGTAAATGACCTTGCACCCGGCGACATGGACTCATGGGCTGCTGACTGCGCTTCTAGGAACAGCACGAGGGTGTTTCCCGTATGTTTCGACGTGACGGACAGTTCCGCTCTTAAGGCCGGCCTCATGTCGGTCTACAAGGAGGAGGGCCGGATAGACTGTGTAGTGAACAACGCGGCGATCATCTCCAATAAGAAGCTCGGTATGATAGTCAAGTCCGACATGGAGCGCATGTTCTCCGTGAACGTACTGGCCGTGATAGACATGATCCAGACAGCCTCGCGCCTGATGGCCCGCGGCGGAGGCGGCTGCTTCGTGAACATCGCGTCCATCACCGGAGTCGTGGGCTCTCCGGGACAGGTTGCCTACTCAGCGACCAAGGGGGCCGTCATCTCTCTCACCAAGTCCGCGGCCAAGGAACTTGCCCCGCAGCACATCCGTGTTAACGCAGTGGCCCCCGGCATCGTGAGGACGGAGCGTTTCGACGAGCTGTACCTTAGCGACGGGGGCAAGATAGACTCGCGCATAGAGAAGATAGCTCTCGGCCGCCTTGGCACACCCGAGGACGTGGCCGACGCCTGCTCCTTCCTGGCCTCGGACCGCGCCTCCTACATCTCCGGCCAGATATTGGGCGTGGATGGCTGCGCCACCATCTGACGGATATTTCCAAGCATAACAGAATCAGAATGTTTTTAAATCTGGACCAGAAACCGCCGCAGTCCGTGGCTGCGGTGGACGACAGCCGCATGTCGTTGACATACGGCGATATAGTGTCTTTTGCCGGAGAGTTCAGGTGCGTTCTACCCAAGCGCACCCTTATATTCATCATGGCGACCAACACGGTAGGATCCCTGCTGGGATACACCTCGTGTCTTTCGGACGGCATCGTTCCCCTGGTGCTCAGTGCCCATACAGAAAAAGACCTCTACGGGCACCTGAGGGACCTGTACCGCCCGGAATACCTTTGGATACCCTCAGACATGGAGCTGGAATTCGGCTATGAGCGTGTATTCTCCTCCCATGGCTACAGCCTCGTTCGCACCGGCCTTACCCCTCCCGACCTGTACTCTGACCTAGCCCTGCTGCTGCCCACCTCCGGCTCCACGGGCAGCCCCAAACTGGTGCGCCACAGTTACCGCAACATCGATGCCAATGCGGAGAATGTCTCGAGGATGTTCGGCATCACTCCGGAGTTCCGTGCCATGGCCATCCTTCCGATGCACTACACCATGGGCCTGTCCGTCATCGCCAGCCACCTTTACAGCGGCGCGACCGTGCTTCTGTGCGGCAAGTCGATGCTTGACAAGGGCTTCTGGAGCATGCTGCGTGACGGGCATGCGACCATCATCACCGGTGTTCCCTACAGTTTCGAGATCCTGAGCAAGATGCGTTTCTTCCGCATGGACCTTCCGGATTTGAAGATAATCACCCAGGGAGGCGGCAGGATGAGCGACGAGCTGTTCCGTGCCTGCGCCGACTATGCGGCAAGGACCGGCAGGCAGTTCATCGCCACATACGGCCAGACAGAGGGCACGGCCCGCATGGCTTATCTCCCGGCGGAGCTGGCACAGACTAAGACCGGCAGCATCGGTGTCGCGGAGCCTGGCGGCAAACTCTCAATAATAGACGACAGCGGAACCGAGACCTTCGAGGGCGAGGCCACCGGTGAGATGGTGTATCGGGGTGAGAACGTCACCCTAGGATATGCCACATGCCCGGAAGACTTGATGAAGGGAGATGAGAACCACGGAGTGCTCCATACCGGTGACATCGCTCACAGGGATTCTGACGGCTGCTACTACATCGTCGGCCGTATGAAGCGCTTCCTGAAGATCTTCGGTCTGCGCATAGGCCTGGACGAGGTGGAGCATATCGTGAAGTCGGCATTCGACACGGACTGCCTGTGCAGCGGTACGGACGAAATGCTCACGGTCCGCATTACCAATCCGGCGATAAAGGACAGTGTCCTTGACCTGATAGTGGAGAAGACCAAGCTTTTCCATAAAAATATCGAGGTCCTGTGCGTAGACAAGATAGAGCGCAACGAGGCCGGAAAGGCCATACTCTATAGGCAGTAGAATTACAATTAATCAGAAACAAACAAAAAGGAAATTTCATGAGCAATCTAGAGAAGTACAACGGAGTTTTCCGTGACGTGTTTATGGTTGAGGACTCGGCCCTCAATAATGCATTTGACAACAAGTCTGTGGACGGCTGGGACTCGGTTAAGCAGCTTGCCCTGACCACGGCCCTTGAGGATACATTCGACATTATGCTGGACGCGGAGGATATCCTCGAACTGACCTCGTACTCCAAGGGCAAGGAAATATTGAAGAAATACGAAGTAGAGTTTTAGGGTATGGCACGCTTGTGTCTCAAGAATATGATACTGCGCGGAGTGCCCAAAATCATAATATATTGTATTCATTAACAGGAAAATGCAAAACGATGTTAACGTTCTGATTTTAGGAGGTGGTCTTCAAGGATTGTCAGTTGCGTATTCATTATATAGAATAGGATGTTCCTCATTTGTTTATTCTAATGAGGGAGTATTCAAAAAATGTAAATTTGTAGCAGGGCATGCATATATCTCTAAATTATTGGTAGAAGATGTCTCTAATTTTATAAAGGAGAAAGGCATATCGGTTGTAATCCCGATGGGAGACAAGATAGCGGCATGGCTTAGTGCGAATAAACAAGAACTCCAATCGAAGACAGGTGCAGTCTGTGCAGTGGAGGATTATGATAAATTCAACAAGGCATCCACAAAATCGACCCTCTTGAGTATCTGTCAAAGAAATGGCATAACAGTTCCAAAGACATCTCCTTTGAATGAGGAACAGATTGAGAAGGCTGCTCAATTTGTCGGTTTTCCGGCATTGATTAAGCCGGATCATTCAGTTGGCGCACGAGGCATTACAAAAGTATCGGACATAGAAAGTATAAAAAGAGAATTATCTGATATCGAAGCGAAATATGGGACATGTTCTTTACAGGAGTATGTTGAGAATCATGATTTCTACTTCAATGTGATGTTGTACCGATACCGCGACGGCAGTTATGCTCCAAGTGTAATAATAAAGATTCTGAGATTTTATCCTGTTACTGGAGGCAGCAGTTCTTTATGTGTGACTGTTGAAGATAGTCAATTGGAGGCTTTATGCCGGAAGACGCTGGATGTTCTTGACTGGCACGGGTTTGCGGATTTTGATGTGCTGTATGATAAGAAGGATGGCAAATACAAGATAATCGAGATAAATCCCCGCGTGCCGGCTAGTATAAGGGCTGCGGATGTGTCCGGAATAAATTACCCTCAGATAATAGTGCATGATGCGTTGAGACTGGCCAAGCCTGATATGAAGTACCATACAGGTGTTTATTTGAGGTATTTGGGACTGGATATTATGTGGTTTCTGAAGTCCTGGAAAAGATTTTCTACAACTCCGAGTTGGTTTAAATTCTTTGGAAAGAATTTGTTCTATCAGGACATGTATAAAGATGACTGGAAGATGTCGTTTTATACTATATGGGAAGGTGTAAGAAAAATATTTAGAGATAGATAGGAAATGAATATTCTGACATTTGACATCGAGGACTGGTGGGTATACGAAAAAGCCGGTCTGGGAGATAAGGCGGAGTGGCGCAAGCGTCTGGACGGGTATCTGGACAGTATATTGGAACTTCTTGACATGCGCGGTTTCAAGGCTACATTTTTCGTGCTGGGGAAAATGGTGGAGTGTGCTCCGGATGTGGTGTTGAAGATCGACCGGGCTGGGCATCATATCGGTTCCCATTCGTACAGTCACACCTTTTTGCGTAATTTCGATTATACTCAGGCGGAAGAGGATACCAGGAAAGGCATTGACGCTGTGGAGCAGCTGATAGGTAAGAAAGTGACGGCCTACCGTGCTCCGGCATTCTCGATAACTCCGGAAAACAAGTATATGTTCGAGATTCTGCATAAATGCGGAATAGAGATGGATGCCTCGATATTTCCTGCTGGAAGAGCATTCGGAGGTTTTGCTGATTTCCATTCTGACAGGCCTGTGATAGTAGACTACAATGGAATAAAAATAAAGGAATTCCCGATTCCTATGACGCAAGTGGTAGGGAAGAGGATTGCATATTCCGGCGGAGGTTATTTTAGGCTTTTCCCGTATGGGAGGATAAAATCTATCGTCAGTCAGAGCGATTATGTCATGACATATTTCCACATCAAAGATATGGATGCGGGACAGGTCCGAAAATACAGAGGTCTGGAAAATGAATCGGCTCTTGTGAGATACTTCAAGAACTATTATGGATTGA
The DNA here is from genome assembly GCA_900550465.1 of uncultured Alistipes sp. Lineage (GTDB taxonomy): Bacteria > Bacteroidota > Bacteroidia > Bacteroidales > UBA932 > Coprenecus. The sequence continues at coordinate 102,192 of URSC01000008.1, read as the reverse complement.
AGCATTGTTTTCCTAAGTTCTGCAAACTAGTGAATGCGTTTGATTTCGTATCGATTGAAACAGCCAATGAGAAATTGGATTGGAAAACCGTGATAAAAATTCAATAATGAAATTTTTAGATCTTTCATTTTGGCGACGTCGTTTATTTGCTTTGACGGCGAAAATATATCCGGCTTTTTTACGAAAAGTATACGGAATGGATATAGGAAAAGGCTGTGTCATTTCTAGGAAAGCCCGTCTTGATAATGCAGTTAATCCCAAAGGAGTTCATGTCGGTGACGGAACATGGATTTTGGCTGGAGCCGGAGTCCTTTCACACGATGCATGCCGTTCTCTGAAGACTGATACATACGTTGGCAATAACTGTGTAATAGGTATAAGGTCTTTGATTATGCCAGGTGTAAAGGTGGGAGACAGCACCGTGGTTGCAGCATGTAGTGTGGTGACAAAAAATACCCCCCCCCCATTGTATTGTGGCCGGAAATCCAGCGAAAATCATCAAGACGGGCGTAATTGTTAGAAATGGAAAGATTGTTGAACCCGGTCAAAGTGTTAAAAATGAATAAAATGTACAGTCATTTATTCAAAAGATTCTTCGATTTCTGCATCACTTTCTGTGCCCTGGTGGTGCTGTCCCCATTCATGCTGGTGTTTATCGTCATCCTGTATTTCGCCAACAAGGGGACGGGCGTGTTCTTTACGCAGGACAGACCGGGGAAAGACGCTCGGATATTCAAGGCGGTGAAGTTCAAGACGATGACGGATGAGCGGGATACGGAGGGAAAGCTGTTGCCTGATGCGGAGAGGATTACACGGGTGGGGCGGGTGTTCCGGTCGCTGTCGATAGATGAACTGCCGCAGCTGTGGAATGTGCTGAAGGGGGATATGGCGCTGGTGGGGCCTAGGCCGCTGCTGCCGAAGTACCTGCCGCTGTATTCGAAGGAGCAGTTCCGGAGGCATGAGGTGCGGCCGGGGATTACGGGCTGGGCTCAGGTCAACGGAAGGAACAATATCTCGTGGACGAAGAAGTTCGAGCTGGATGTGTGGTATGTGGACCATCTGACGATGTGGCTGGATATAAAGATTCTGCTGCTTACGGTGAAGAAGGTGTTCGCGCGGGAGGATATCGCTTTCGAGGGAGAGGCCACGACGCATCCGTTTGACGGGACGAATTGATTTTTGACAGTTTGATGTGTATTTTCTTTTGCAAAATGAGCGGGAAGTGCTATCTTTGTGAAAGTGAAACTTTAAACGAAAGAAGTATGTCATTGTCTTTTAGAAGCTTGCCGGTGCTGACTGGAAAATCGGCGGAGCGCTTCCTGCGGGAAGTGGAGAGAGTGAATAGGCTTCCAAGGAGAGTGAGGCCGGTGGATTATTACGATTATATTGACAGACTTTTGGAGAAATCTAAAAAATTTGTGAGGGAGCATGAGGGGCAGGGATTTCGACTTGATTGACAGGTGTGCTCTGGTAAAACTGAGCCCTGAAGTCAATACTCGTGATTTTATCTGTGGAGACAGCGAGATTGATGCATTTTTTCGACATTCGTATTATCTGTACGGGCGGGAGCTTCTTACTAAAACGTATGCTTTTGTGACGGATGATGCTGATTGCCGTATTGTATGTATTTTCACAGTATCAAATGATAGTGTAAAAGCCGGAATGCTTCCAAGCCGGTTCCGGAATCGTTTGCAGCGCAGGATACCAAACCCAAAACGGATGCGGAGTTATCCGGCGGTCCTGATTGGTCAGATGGGGGTGGACAGGTGTTTTAGGGGATTGAATGTGGGTACTCAGGTTCTGAACTATATCAAGGACTGGTTTACTCATCCTGCGAACAAGACTGGTTGCCGTTTTCTTATAGTGGATGCTCTGAATGAGGACAAGGTTATCGGTTTTTACAAGAAGAATGGTTTTAATCTTGTATATGAATTGGAGGATGAGGAAAAAGATGCATTTCTGATAGGCCGGGAGCAGCATTTGCGCCAACGTTTTATGTGCTGTGATCTGCTGCGGTAGAGAAGAGGCTTCGGCTGATGTTTTTTATTTGGAATTTTGCCGGATTATTTCTAGCTTTGCTTGAAGTAAAACTTTAAAATGTGAGAGATATGTTGGGAATTAATTCAAAGAGAGAGCCTATCAGAGGCGAGTATGCAAAAGAACTAAGGGAGATTCTGCGTAGGGTCTATTCCGGTAAATTGAATGAACAGGATTTGGAATTGATCCGTAAGCATAAGGAGATTCTTAAAGATTGGAATATTGTGTGGAAGTAGATAGGAGGGGGGATGGATATTCATATAGAGTGTATTCGGGACTGGAATGACTTGTGTGGTTTTCAATGTGGAGTTCCGAGGATGGATCAGTTTATCCAGAGTCAGTTGAGGTTGAGCGTAATGCATCATTATTGCCAACTTTATATTGTGCGGTATGGCGAGGAGGTGCTGGCTTTGTTTGCTCTTAGTTTTGATTCTTTGGAAATGGACTATGAGGACAAGACCGATATTGTTGACGGGATGAGAAAGAGATTCTCAGATGGCGGGTTTGAGTATCGGGATTTGTTTCTTGACAAGTTACATTATCCAGCGTTGGCAATAGCATATCTTGCAGTAAATCATGCGTACCAGAAAATGGGATTGGGGCGGGCGATAGTGGAGATGATAGTAGAGAGGGCTCAGTCCCAAACATTAGCCGGTTGTCAATTTTTGACAGTAGACGCATTGGTGACAGACCCATACAACACTTATACATTTTATTCTAAGTGTGGTTTTATTCCGAGTGAGAATCCAAGTCCATGGAAAGACACCAGGCGGATGTTCAGGGCATTATATTATTAAAATCATAGAAAATTTATGGCAAAGCGAATTTACCTCTGCCTCGCTCACATGAGCGGGGCGGAGCAGGCCTTCATACAGGAGGCTTTCGATACGAACTGGGTGGTTCCTCTGGGACCCAATGTGAACGGGTTCGAGGACGACCTGAGGAAGTTTGTGGGTGAGGGGAAGGAGGTGGTGGCTCTGTCTGCGGGTACGGCTGCGGTGCATCTGGCGCTGATAGCCTGCGGGGTGGGGCCCGGGGATGAGGTGGTGGTGCAGAGCTTCACGTTCTGCGCGTCGTCGCATCCGGTGACTTATCTTGGGGCGCGGCCGGTGTTCGTGGATTCTGAAAAAGAGTCCTGGAATATGGATCCCGGTCTGCTGGAGGAGGCTATAAAGGACCGCATTGCTAAGACTGGACGTAAGCCCAAGGCGATCATCCCGGTGGCTCTGTACGGCATGCCCTACAGGATTGATGAGATAATGGAGATAGCCGGCCGCTATGGTATCCCGGTGATAGAGGATGCTGCGGAGGGCTTCGGCTCCAGGCTAGACGGCCGGGTGCTGGGCACGTTCGGAAGGTACGGCGTGCTGTCGTTCAACGGCAACAAGATGATAACGACCTCTGGCGGCGGAGCTCTCATCTGCCCCGACGCGGCGGCCAAGAACGAGATCATGTTCTACGCGACGCAGGCCCGCGAGGCCTATCCCTACTACCAGCACGAGCGCATCGGTTACAACTACCGCATGTCGAACATCTGCGCGGGTATCGGTCGCGGCCAGATGACGGTGGCGGACGCTCACATTGCCCACCACAAGCATATGTGCGCCCTGTACAGGGAGCTGCTGAAGGACGTGGACGGCATCACCCTCCACGAGAACCCGGATGAGAGATACGACAGCAACTACTGGCTGAACACGGTGACCGTCGACCCGGAGCTGCGCATAAAGGGCCAGGAGAATGCCTACCGCAACGTCATAAAGGGAGCAGTAGGAGGTGCCGCCGGAGTGACCCACGCAGCCGACACGACCCACACGGACTGCGAGCCTAACGCCAACGTGGAGGCCCTTCGTATCGGCCTGGACGCTCTGGGCATCGAGTCCCGCCCTCTGTGGAAGCCGATGCACCGCCAGCCGGTGTACGCGGACTGCCCGGCCTACCTCAACGGCGTGAGCGAGTCCCTCTTCAAGGTGGGCCTCTGCCTGCCGAGCGGCCCCTGCGTCACCGACGAGGACGCCCGCTACATCGTGGACGGCATTCGCTCGCTGCTGCAGTAACGGTCTGCCATACCGAAGTGCAGAATGAAAACAGATATCCCGCTGAGTTCGTCATTGACGGAGTCAGCGGGATTTTGTTTGCACAAAAGAAAATAAAATCCTACTTTTGTAGAAGATGAATGAACTCTATGCGATTGAGTAAGCGGGAAATAGAAGCTATTCTGCAAGTAGCGGAGGATATTTACGGAACAGATGTGAAGGTCTATCTGTTCGGTTCGCGTGTGGATGATTCCAGGCGCGGAGGAGATATCGATCTGCTTGTGAGGACGACTTCCGAGAAGAAGGGTATATTGGATAGGGTCCGCATGGCAGCACGCATCAAGAGTCTTATAGGAGACCAGAAGATAGATATCATCGGAGATTATGAAGATAATCAGGTGGTGCAGGAAGCACTTAAAAATGGGATATTATTGGCGATATGAGCAGGCAGGAAATCATAGAAAGACTTGACAGGGAGTTCGGAGTGTGCGACAGGCACATAGTCCGGATAAACGAAGCATTGGATAGTCTCGGGCTGGATGGCCCGATGTCTGTTGACCAGTATGTGGATTTGAGTGCTGAGCAGATCCGCTGTATCGACCAGTTTATATTCAGGTTTGCAAAGCTTCAGGATGCTATGGGCGGCAAATTGTTCCGTTACATTCTTGAATATCTTGATGAGGACGTTTCGGAGTTGCCGATGCGGGATATCCTCAATAAACTGGAACGTTTTCAGATAGTTCCTGACGCTCATGAGTGGGTGTATATCCGTGAGTTGAGGAACAACGTGGCGCACGACTATCCTCAGTCAGACAATGAGGTGGTCAGTGCCGTCAATGAACTTATATCCAAACTCGATACGGTAGCAAGCATCTATGACAATCTTAAAAAGACCTACAAAGGTTGATGCAGACTGCCTCTGCCTGCCGAGCGGCCCCTGCGTCACCGACGAGGACGCCTGCTACATCGTGGAAGGCATCCGTTCGCTGCTGCAGTAAAAGAATATGAAATAATGATGTTTCGTTATCCCGCTGAGGCTGTCTTGATGTGGTACAGTCTTGGCGGGATAACTTAATCCGGAATAGGTTTAACCACAATGAACCTATATGTTTTGTAAATAAGTTATAGTGGACAAGAGGGTTAACTGCAATTGCAAAAAAACAATGAAAGCCGCTGTTCGGGCGGCTTTTGCTGTTTTCGTGGGGGTGATCTGCTTGGGGCTCGAACCCAAGACCCCAACATTAAAAGTGTTGTGCTCTACCAACTGAGCTAGCAGATCGGAATGGGCCGCAAAAGTAGTGAAAAAGATTGAAAAAGCAAAAAAAATGTAATTTTGCGGCATGAGAGTCTTTGAGAGGGAAATACGGGATTTTCTGAACAGGTGCCTATCCGTTACAGGAGGTGGGGAAGTGTGCGGTGTAGTGGAATGTATCAGCATCCGCGGCCTGAACGTACTGCTCTGCGGGCAGAAGGGACTGGCGGTGGTGCTGGTACCGCTGGATTATTTCGCCGACGGGGGCAAGGTGGAGGATGTGGTGAGGGCGGGGGAGGAGGCAGGTGCTACGGACCGGGTGTTCCTCTATGAGGACCGCTGGAGGGGCGCGGGGCCGCTGGTGCGTTCGATGCTGGAGGTGCGGCTGGGTCTGGGGCAGAGGGTGTTTGCCCGGAACTGCGGGGTGCGGCGGATTAATGCTGAGACGGCGGCGGCTTTTCTGGAGCGCAACCACATCTACGGTGCGGTGAAGGCTCCTTTCCGCCTGGGGCTGTTCCGCAGCCGCTCGACGGGGAGGTCGGAGGCTCCGATGGACCTGACTCCGCAACTGGTGGCCGTGGCCATGTTCTCGGAGGGCAGGAGAATGGATGACGGGATATCGTCCTGCGGGACATGCATATCGTACGAATGGGAGAGATACGCTTCGGTCCGCGGTCTGCGGGTGACCGGCGGGATGGGTCGGCTGCTGGAGGCTTTCGTGCAGGAGCGGAGGCATGAGGGGGCGGAAGGACCGCTGGAGGTGATGACCTACGCGGACCTGGAGTGGTACGACGGCCGCTCATACGCCCGGCTGGGCTTCGAGGAGCGGGGCTGCCGGCCGCTGGTGGAGTTTCTCTGCGCTCCTGACGGCAGTATGAGGGTGCATGAGGGTAAAATTCGGAGCGACCGCCGCTTCCGTCATCTGGAGGGGGAGGCGGACAGGATGGTCCGGATTCTAAATCCGGGAAGCCGGAAATATGTCCGGATGTTTCCCGGGGGTGAGCGGCCGCAGGGCTGCTAGTGCGCCGGTTCTTCTTTCCTGTGTGCGGATTTTCTTCCCGGCATAATGAGTTTCAGGCCGCTGTCTTTCTTTCCGCCGGTGTCTGTGCCGGAGGTGCCTGAGTTTCCGGAACTGCCGGTGACGGTGAGTGCGGTATTGTCCTCATTGACATCTACTGAGATGCGGGAGGCGGGCCTGAGTCCGGAGATGACGGTCTCGGCTATGAGGTCCTCGAGGTAGCGGCGTACCGCTCTCTTGAGGGGACGGGCGCCGTATGCGGGGTCGTAGCCTTTGTCGCAGAGGAACTCCCTGGCGCGGGTGCTGAGATGGAGGCTGTAGCCGGCCTGGGCGACACGCTTGTGGAGGGTCTCCAGCTCGATGTCGAGGATGGAGGACATATCTGCGCGGGTGAGGCTGCGGAAATATACGGTCTCGTCGAGCCGGTTGAGGAACTCTGGGGTGAAAGAACGTCCGAGTGCCTTGTCGATCAGGGCTTTCTGATGCTGCTGGGAGATTTCTTCCGAGGCTCCGAAGCCGATGCCGCGGCCGAAGTCCTTTATGTCCCGGCTGCCTATGTTGGAGGTGAGGATGATGACCGTATTGCGGAAGTCCACGATGCGGCCGTTGCTGTCTGTCAGGCGTCCCTCGTCCAGGATCTGCAGCAGGATGTTGAATACGTCCGGATGGGCTTTCTCTATCTCGTCGAGCAGCACTACTGAGTAAGGTTTCTGCCGGACTCTCTCGCTGAGCTGGCCGCCCTCATCGTAGCCGACATATCCCGGAGGGGCTCCGATGAGGCGGGTGACGGATATTTTCTCCATGTACTCGCTCATGTCCAGGCGGATGATGGCGTCGCCGGTGTCGAAGAGCTGCGCTGCCAGGGTCTTGGCCAGATGGGTCTTGCCCACGCCCGTGGGACCCAGGAAGAGGAAGGAGCCGATGGGGCGGCCGGGGTCCCGGAGTCCGGCCCGGTTGCGGGAGATGGCGCGGACCACCTTGTCCACGGCCTCGTCCTGCCCGATTATGCGCTTGCCCAGCACTTGTCTCAGTCCTGCCAGGCGGGAGGTCTCGGAGGCTGCCATTTTCTCTACAGGTATGCCGGTCATCACCGACATTGTACGCATGATATCCTCTTCTGTGACAGTGGCCCTGCTGTGTCCGGTGCTGTCCTTGAGCCTTGCTGTGGCCTCTTCGATGTCATGCTGCTGCCGGAGTTCCATCTGCATGGTCTCGGCACCCATCTCGAAGTCGCTGTTTTCCAGATATTCTCTCTTCTTTCTGCGGAGTTCCTGCAGTCTGCTGTTCATCTCCTTGAGGCCGCTGTCAGGCATGGTGGCGGATGCGTGCACTGCGGCTCCGGCCTCGTCCATCAGGTCTATTGCCTTGTCGGGAAGGTTGCGTCCGGTCATGTACCGCACCGAGAGGCTGACGCAGGCCCTGACGGCCTCCGGAGTGTAGACTACGTTGTGGAACTGCTCGTAATGCGGTCGGAGTCTGTCCAGTATCTCTATGGTCATGGCCGGGGTCGGCTGTTCTATCAGTACTTTCTGGAATCTGCGGGCCAGGGCACCGTCCTTCTCTATAATCCTGCGGTACTCGTCGGAAGTAGTGGTGCCGATGCATTGGAAGTCACCTCTTGACAGGGCAGGCTTCAGGATGGCGGCTGCGTCCATGGAACCACCTCCGCCACCGGTCCCGACGATGTTGTGGATCTCGTCAATGAACAGGATTATGTCGGGATGGTTGCGCACGGCCTCCAGGATCCTGCGCAGTCTCTCCTCGAAGTCTCCGCGGTATTTGGTGCCGGCCACCAGGGCTGCCATGTCCAGGGATATTATCTTCTTGCCGAGAAGGCCTGCAGGAACTTCGTTCCCGGCTATGCGCATGGCAATGCCTTCGGCCAGGGCGGTCTTGCCTACTCCAGGCTCTCCTACTATCATGGGATTGTTCTTCTTTCTGCGGCACAGTATGTCTATCGCCCGGTCGATCTCGCGGCAGCGTCCGGTGACGGGGTCGAGATCTCCTTCCTCCGCGGCCGCAGTCAGGTCTGTTCCGAACCGCCTTAGAGTCTCTTCCGGGCTTTCGCCGCGGTTGCCTGACGGAGCCCCGTAATCCAAGTCGTCCGGGTCGTCTTCAGGCAGGGGGGCGCCTGTGTATGCGTCTTCCGGGTACTCGGAGTAGCGTCCGTTGAAGTCCAGGCCCAGGTCGCAGACAGCTGCCGCTGCAGGGGTGTTGTCCTCCTTGAGGATAACGCTCAGGAGCACCATTGTGCCCGGGATATGCACTGCCTTGGGCGAGCGCATGATTCCTGATGCGGTTTCTATGACGTGCTGAAGGCCTGCGTCCGCCTGTATCCGTCCGGTATCCTGGTACGGCACCGGATACCCTCTGTCTATTTCGTCCAGAATCATGGACTTGAGTTCGTCGAGGGGTATGCCGCTGTCGGTAAGGAAACGGCATGCCTCGTTGCGTCCGTGGCGTATCATACCCAGCAGGAGATGCTCCGTAGTGATGGACATCCAGCCTGTACGGGCCGCTTCCTCGCGGGCGTATTCATAGATTTTGTTGACTATATCGAGTTCGCGCATAAGTTCTTGCAATTTGAGGGCCCTAAAATAATCATAATTTGGATAAAATTACTGCTTGCAGTTACAAAAAATTGAGTATTTTAGCGTTTTGTTTGTAAATAAGTAATATGGTAGAAAACGAAGAAATAAATCATGGCAGGATAGTGCAGGTCGATATCGAGACGGAGATGAAAACGGCGTATATCGATTACTCCATGTCCGTTATCGTGGCGAGAGCCCTGCCCGATGTAAGGGATGGACTTAAGCCGGTGCACCGCAGGGTGTTGTATGGTATGTACGATCTTGGACTCACCTCCGGCGGCCAGCACAAGAAGTCTGCCCGTATCGTGGGAGAAGTGCTTGGTAAATATCATCCTCATGGAGATTCGAGCGTGTATGAGGCCATGGTCCGCATGGCCCAGGACTGGAGCATGAGGTATATGCTGGTGGACGGCCAGGGTAATTTCGGCTCTGTGGACGGTGACCCTGCCGCAGCGATGCGATATACCGAGGCCCGTTTCCGCAGGCTTGCGGAGGAGTGCCTGGAGGACATGGATAAGGATACCGTGGATTTCACTCCCAACTTCGACGAGACTCTCAAGGAACCGGTAGTGCTGCCTTCGAAGGCGCCCCTGCTGCTGCTAAACGGCTCGTCCGGTATCGCGGTGGGCATGGCGACGAACATGGCGCCCCACAATCTGGGTGAGGTGGCCGACGCCATCTGCGCCTACATAGACAACAACGACATAACTGTCGACGAGCTGATGCATTATATAAAAGGTCCGGACTTCCCGACAGGAGGTATCATCCAGGGCCTGGCCGGCATCCGCGACGCATTCGAGACAGGACGCGGCCGCATAGTCATCCGTTCGAAGACCGAAATAGAGGTGCAGCCCTCAGGCAGGGAGGTGATAGTAGTCACCGAGATACCCTACATGATCAATAAGAGGGAAATGATTGAGTATATAGCCAAGCTGGTGGAGGATAAGAAGATAGAGGGTATCGCATATATTAATGACGAGAGCGACAGCAAGGGTATGCGTATCGTCATCAAGCTCAAGATGGGCGCTGTAGCCAATGTGGTGCTCAACACCCTCTTCAAGCTTACATCCCTGCAGTCCAGCTTCTCCGTCAACAACATCGCCCTGGTGGACGGACGTCCCCGCCTGCTCAACCTCAAGCAGCTCATCAAGTATTTCGTCCGTCACCGCCACAACGTGGTAGTGCGCCGCGCCCAGTTCAACCTCAATGAGGCACGCAAGCGCGAGCACATCCTGGCAGGTCTGCTCAAGGCCATCGACATAATCGACGAGGTGATATCCCTGATCAGGGCTTCCAGAAGCCGTCAGGATGCCCGTGATGCACTATGCACACAGCTGGGCTTCACAGAGATACAGGCCAGTGCTATCGTGGAAATGCGTCTGGGACAGCTCACCGGTATGGACCGTGAGAAACTGCGTGCAGACTATGATGCGGTGGTGGCCCTGATCGAGGAACTCACGGCATTCCTGGCCGACGAGTCGCTGCAGTATGCACTTATCAAGCAGGAGACCCAGGAACTCAAGGAAAAATACGGGGATCCCCGCAGGACCGAGATCGTACCTTCTGCCGATGAATTCAATCCCGAGGATTTCTATGCCGACGAGGATGTGGTCATCACCATTTCCCACTCAGGCTATATCAAGCGCACCCCTCTGACAGAGTACCGCCTCCAGAACCGCGGCGGTGTGGGCTCCAAGGGCAGCACCACCAAGGACGAGGACTTCATAGAGCACATCTACGTGGCCAATACCCACAGCACCATGCTCTTCTTCACGGACAAGGGCAAATGCTACTGGCTCAAGGTCTACGAGATACCCGAGGGAACCAAGGCTTCCAAGGGCCGCGCGATACAGAACGTCATCAGCATCGAGGCCGACGATCATGTGTGCGCATATCTCAATGTCGGCAACCTCAGTGATGAGGACTATGTCAACAGTCACTATATCGTCCTGGCCACCAAGCGCGGAGTCATCAAGAAGACTCTGCTCGAGGCTTACTCCCGCCCCCGTCAGAAGGGCGTGAACGCCATTACTATAAAGGATGGAGACGGACTGCTCGAGGCAGTGCTTACAGACGGGGACAATGAGATCCTGCTGGCGGCACGCAAGGGCAAGTGCGTGCGGTTCCACGAGTCGGACGCCCGCTCCATCGGCCGTACGGCGTCCGGAGTCCGCGGCATCAGCATCGAGGATGACGATGAGGTTGTAGGTATGGTATGCGCTGCCAGGCCGGCTGAGGGCGAGACTCAGGGCAATATAATGGTGGTCAGTGCCAAGGGCTACGGAAAACGCTCTCCTCTCGAGGATTACCGCGTCACCAGCCGTGGCGCCAAGGGTGTGAAGACCCTCAATATAACTGAGAAGACCGGCGAACTGATAGCCATCAAGATGGTCACCGACGAGAACGACCTGATGATTATCAACAAGTCCGGAATAACTATCCGCGTACCTGTTTCGGATATCCGTGTGGCCGGACGTGCAACGCAGGGCGTGCGGCTCATCAACCTGCGCGAAGGCGACACGATAGCAGCTGTCTGCGTGGTGAACAAGAGTGAGGAGAAGCTTCAGGAGACAGGCGAGGAACTTTAGAAAGAACAATAACTAAACATAAAACAACACAACTTTTTATTCAAAGAATCATGAAACAGATTTTATTGACCGTTGCTATGCTGGCAGTAGCGCTTACCGCCGGAGCACAGAACAAAGATCAATTGCTTTCTTCTATAGACAAGGCGAAAGCCGCAACTGAAAACGAGAAGAAGGCTGCCAATCCCAATACCTGGATCAAATACGGCGATTCGTTCCTGGATGCCTACAACACACTCTTCGGAGACCAGTGGATCGGTATCACCAAGACTGAGGCTATGCTTCTGGGCGGTGACAAACCCGCATCCGAGGAGCAGGTTCAGCTTAACGGCGCAGCCTACAGCGTTGAGCACTATGAGTACCGTGACCTCTACTACAACGGAGGCGGTGTTCTCGAGGCAGTGATCCTCACCAAGCCCATCATGGACGAGGACCTGCTGGTTCAGGCCCGCGAGGCTTACCTTAAAGCCGCCGAAGTAGATGCCAAGGGTTCCAAGACCAAGGCTATCAGCGAGAAACTCCAGCAGCTCCGCGACAAGTTCGTAAATGACGCCATGAGCTATTACACTCTCGGCAATGTGGAGAAGGCCGCTTACTATTTCGAGGAGTCCCTCCCCTGCAGCGACAATCCCGTAGTCAATGCCGTGGACAGCATGATCGTTTATTACACCGCTGTGACCTACAATGCGACAGGAAATACCGAGAAGGCCAAGAAGTACTTCGATAAGTGCATCGCCATCGGATATGACCAGGGAGGAGACGTAGCAGCCGCACTTTCCGAGATTGCCAAGGCAGAGGGCAATACAGACCTCGCAAAGCAGTATCTGAATGACGCCTTCGCAAAATATCCTTCAAGCCAGGCAGTGCTCGTGTCGCTGATCAACCTCTACATGGAGACCAACGACGACCCTCAGAAGATTCTCGACCTGATCAAGTCTGCCCAGGCCAACGAGCCCAACAACGCTTCTCTGGTTTATGCAGAGGGTAATGTTTACAAGAATCTCGGCGATATCGAGAACGCCGTGAAGTGCTATGCCCGCTCTACCGAAATGGATCCCAACTATGTATACGGCGTATACTCGGTGGGCAACACCTACTTCGACGAGGCTATCGCCATCCAGGAGAAGATGAACGCTCTCGATCTCGAGGATGTCGAGGGATATGACGCTCTCCAGAAGGAGTTCGAGAAATACCTCGAAATGTCAGTCGAGCCTTTCGAGAGAGCCTTCAACATGACTGATGACCAGGATATCAAGGTAGCTTGCGCCAGCGCTCTGAAACAGGTATGCTTCAGGTTCCGTACCCGTGACGCCAAGTATGCCGAGGGATATGAGAAGTACAACAACTACCTCAATGAGGCCGGAGTTCAGTAGTCTCTGACTCAAATGAACGATAAAAGCGGCGGATCCCTGAAGGTCCGCCGCTTTCTGTTTATCTGATGTTGCGGGTAATGCGCTGGACAAACTTCGAGCCGGAGAGGAACTCGCTGGCGATGACCCTCAGTACCGTGTACAGGGGAACTGCTATCAGGATGCCGAATACGCCGCTGATCTGTCCTGCGATAAGAATGATGAGGAATATCTCCAGGGGGTGGGCCTTGACGCTGTTGGAGTAGATGAGGGGCTGGAAGACGTAGTTGTCGATGAACTGGGTAACGATGAATATGGCCAGGACTATGATCAGGAAGATGAGCAGGGGCATCTCCACGGCGTTGTTGATGTGGAAGATCAGGGCCATCACCACGGCCAGGAGGTCACCGATGAAGGGGCCGAGGTAGGGAATGATGTTGAGTATTCCCGATGCGAATCCCACGACTATGGCCAGTTGCGGATCCATCTTGACGATGAAGATGAGCCCGAGGCTGTTGAGCGTGGCTACGAAGAGAGATTCGAGGGATATGCCGACGAAGTAGCGGGACAGCAGGGAGTTGATGGAGCGGGTGGCTCTGCGGACATTGTCCTCCAGACGGTCAGGGACAATGGATGTCAGCAGGTCCGTGATCAGACCGTTCTCCATGAGCAGGAAGAACGCTATGAATATGACGGAGAAAACGGCAATGCCGAAGTCTGCGATGAAGGATGCGAGGGATACTATGATGTTGGAGAAGGTGTTGAGGTTGATGAAGTTCCGGATATAGTCGAAGAGGTAGATCTCTATCCGGAATCCGGGGTCAATGGAGGGAATGGACTTGATGATGAACTCGTTCAGCCTCTCCAGCGGCTCATTGACCTGTGTTCCGAGGGAACTCAGGTTCATGTTGTTGATAAGGTGGACGAACTGACCTATCATCGGGGCCAGCAGCAGGAAGAGGGACAGGCAGACGCAGACTATGAGGGCCAGAGTCAGTGCGGAGGCCAGCCATCTGGGAATATGGAAGTTCTTGATGCGGATGGAGGTCATGGCCTTCACTACAGGCTTTCCTATCAGGGAGATGACCACAGCTATGGCGATGTAGAGCAGTACTGTGCGGAAGTACCAGCCCAGGAAGAGCACGATGGCCGTGACTCCTGCGATGATTATGTATTTTGCGAGTTTGTCCATATTCTGAGTGAGTTTGGGATACAAATATAAAAAAACACCGCAATTTTGCGGTGTTCATCGGAGAAAAGGTGAGTTTTACCCGGCAGTTTCTTCTTTGGGTTGTGGTTTCTCGTTGCCAACGGCGACTGTTATCGTACGGCCCATATATTCGGTTCCATTGAGGGCTTCGATGGCTTTCATGCCTTCTTCTTCAGACATTTCGACAAATCCGTAACCTCGGGATCTTCTGGTCTCCTTATTGACAATGATCCTGGCCGAGGTGACTTCACCGTAGGGAGTGAACAATGCTGTGAGATCCTCCTTTCTTACCCTGTAATTCAGGTTAGATACAAAGATGTTCATGCGTGCAGTTTGGTTATATTTCTCGCAAAGGTATAAAATTAATCCATACCTCAAAAGAAAAATAAACAAAACTGTTATTTACTCGTGTCCGTAACTGCTGCCGTCGAAGCAGTGGGTGCAGATCATCTCCTTGGGAAGACCTATGGAGGAAACCAGGTTCCCGATGGTGTTGAACTTGAGGGAAGCCACGTTGACCTCCTTGCGGATGTACTCCACCATCTCGGCGTATTCGGCTGTGTCATTGCGCACATACTTCCCTAAGTTGCGGTCGTGGGCTCCTTCTTTCTGCTGGATGAACCTGCGGCATACGAGCTCCAGCGGAGTGCGGGACTCGGAGAAGTTGATGAACTCGCAGGGATACACCAGGGGAGGACAGCTGATGCGCACGTGCACCTCCTTGGCTCCGTACTCGTAGAGGTTGCGGACGTTGTTGCGCAGCTGGGTGCCGCGGACTATGGAGTCGTCGCAGAAGACGGGACGGTGGTTGTGGAGGATGGCGCCGTTGGGGATGAGCTTCATCTTGGCCACCAGATTGCGTCTGTCCTGACTGGTCGGGGTGAAGCTGCGGGGCCATGTCGGGGTGTACTTGACGTAGCCGTTGCGGAAGGGCACGCCCTTGCCGTCGGAGTAGCCTATGGCCATGCAGGTGCCGGAGTCGGGGATGGAGCATACGGTATCCATGTCGGAGTCGTCCTGTTTGGCCATCTTGTAGCCCAGGTTGTAGCGCACCTCGTCTACGTTGATGCCCTCGTAAGAGGAAGCTGGATAGCCGTAGTAAATCCACAGGAAGGAGCAGATCTGCATCTTCTTGCCGGGCTTTACTATCTGTTCGAGGGAGTCGGCTGTCATCCTGACGGCCTCACCGGGACCGAGAATGTACTCGTCCTTGTAGCCCAGGTTGGGGAAGCTGCACGACTCGGAGGCCACTGCATGGGCCTGTACCCTCTGTCCGTCTTCCTCGGTGTCCTTCTTTCCGATGATCAGGGGAGTCCTGCCGTAGAGGTCTCTGCACGCGATGAGGCAGTTCTCCGTGAGGATCACGAAGGTACACGAGCCCTTGACCTTCTGCTGGACGGACTTGATGCCTTCCTCGAAGGAGGGGGAGCAGGTGATGATCTGGGCGATGAGTTCGGTCGGGTTGGTCTTGCCGGAGCTGAGCTCGGTGAAGTTCTTGTTCTGGGAGAGCATCTCCTTCTCCAGGTCGGCGATGTTGCATATCTTGCCGACCGTCACGATGGCGAAGCGTCCCAGATGGGAATTGACGACTATTGGCTGTGCGTCAGTATCACTGATCACCCCGATGCCGAGGTTGCCGGTGTACTTGTACAGGTCGTCCTCAAACTTGACTCTGAAATAGGAATTCTCGAGAGAGTGGATATCTCTTGCGAAGATACCGTCACCGTTGTAGACAGCCATGCCGCCCCTGCGTGTTCCCAGGTGAGAATGGTAGTCTACTCCGTAGAAGAGGTCATTTCTGCATTGCTTGGTGGAGATGACTCCAAAAATTCCTCCCATAAAAGTAGTAGTTAGTTAATCCGGCCGCAAATATACATCCGTTTTCCGAACTTTTCGCAAGAAAAACTTACCCTTTTTCGTCAAAAGCCTATAAGTGGCTGATAACGTCATTTATATCGATGAAAATTTTTATCACCGCACTCAGAACTCCGGCTGCGGCAGCGGCGGCTCCCTCTCCCAGCCAGGGTGCGGCGAGGGCGGCTGGAATCAGGACCATGGCAATGCTCACGAGAGGGGTGCACAGCAGGTTTGCCAGCAGGGAGAAGAAGGCGAATGTCCCGAAGTGCAGATATATAATAGGTGCGGTGGTTATCTGGCAGGCTACGGTCATGGCGCAGACGTCCACAATGTTTCCGAGGACCTTCCCGCGGGTGGGGACAATGGCCCTGATATGCGGGTATATCAGGAAAATGGCGGTCATCGCCGCATACGAGAGCTGGAAGCTCAGTCCCGAGGGCGCGTCCGGGTCCGCGACGGTGATGATGATGGTGCTCAGGGCCATGGAGTCTACTCCGTTGCGGGCCCGGCCCAGGAGGGCTCCCGCTTCATAGATACTGAACATCACCGCAGCCCTGAGGATGGAGACTCCGCAGCCGGTGAAGATGGTGAAGGCCCAGAGCACCAGGATGATGAGGACGGAGCGGGCCCTGCGCACCGCCGGGGAGTTGCCGGCAAATGCCAGCAGGTGCGTCAGCACCCCGTAGAGCAGGCCCAGGTGCATGCCGGAGAGGGCCAGCAGATGGATGGCGCCGCTCCGCCGGAAGGTCTCCTCCGTCTCCGACGGGATCTCGTCCTGATATCCGTAAGCCAGGGCCTTGACCACTGCCCGGGTCTCAGCCATCTCCTCCGAGGGCATGGCCCTGTCCACCGCTGAGGAGAACCTTTCCCTCATCCTGGCCGGGACAAAGCGCAGGGGAGGGGAGGTACAGGGCCGGATGTCGAGGCTGGAATTGTACCTGAAAAAGCAGGTGTAGAATATCCCCTGCCTCTCCATCCACCGGCGGTAGTCGAAGTCCGGGGTAAAATTCTCCACCCTCGAGCATCCCACGCCGGCGGCCAGGACGGTGTCGCCCGGCATCCATTGTACCTCAGGGGGAATATTGTATATAATGGTGCTCTCTCCCTCCAGCTCCACCTCCAGGAACGGCCGTCCGGAGGAGGAGAGGCCGCCGTCGGAGATGATGCCCCTGACCGTCATACTGCGGCTCGCGCTCAGGGACGAGGTGCCGGGGCCGGGCCGGAAGAACTCGTGCGCGGCAGTTCCGGAGGCTCCCAGGAAGGGGAAGGCGATCAGGACGATCCAGGGTATTCTTCTCTTTATCAGGAAAATGAGGGCAATGTCGGCAATGCAGGTGAGGAAGATGAGGGCTGCGGCGGTCCGGATGCTGCCCGCGGTGCAGGAAATGATGTATCCGGCTGTCAGATTGCCGGATACGAAGAGCAGCGCGGCTGCAAGAAGATATAGCTCCCTCCTCATGCCTTCCTCACGTTTATGGATTTGATTCGCAAGGTAATAATTGTTTACGACTTTTCCTATTTTTTGTTTATATTTGCAAGATTGATGGAATAAATTTTAACAAAATAAAAAGACTATGATCGTACTGGTAATCAACTGCGGAAGCTCATCGCTGAAGTATCAGGTCCTCGACATGCAGGACGCTAACAACTATTCCCTTCTGGCCAAGGGACTTGTGGAAAGAATCGGACTCGAGATGGGGGAGGTTACCCACCGTCCCGCGGGCAAGGATAAAGTTGTAATCGACAAGCCCGTGCCCGACCATACCGAGGGCATCAAGTCCGTGCTCGAGCTGCTTACAGACCCCAAGTGCGGTGTGCTCAAGTCCCTGAACGAGATTCAGGCCGTAGGTCACCGCGTGGCTCACGGCGGCGAACTCTTCCCCGAGTCCTGCCTGATAGACGACAAGGTGATTGAGGGCATCGAGAGCCTCTGCGAGCTGGCTCCCCTGCACAACCCCGCCAACCTCCTCGGTATCCGTGCCGTAAAGACCCTCCTGCCCGCAGTGCCCCAGGTCGCAGTCTTCGACACATCCTTCCATCAGACCATGCCTGACTATGCGTACATGTACGCCATTCCCTACGAGTGCTATGAGAACTACCGTATCCGCCGCTACGGATTCCACGGTACCAGCCACAAGTTCGTGGCCCAGAAAGCCTGCGAGTTCCTCGGCATGGACATCAACAATTCCAAGATCGTGACCTGCCACCTCGGCAACGGCGGCTCCGTGACAGCGGTGCTCAACGGCAAGTCGGTGGACACCTCCATGGGCTTCACCCCCGTAGAGGGCGTGGTGATGGGCACCCGCTGCGGCAACATCGACGCCGGCGTGGTGACCTATATCCAGGAGAAGGAGCATCTGGACGTCAGCGGCATTACCAGTTTCCTGAATAAGAAGAGCGGCTTCCTCGGCGTCTCCGGCGTCTCCTCCGACTGCCGCGACATCGTCAATGCCCGTGACGGAGGCAACTACCGTGCGGGTCTGGCCCTGAATATGTTCTTCCACAGCGTGCGCAAGTATATCGGTGCCTACAGTGCCGTGATGGGCGGTCTGGATGTGATCGTCTTCACCGGAGGTATAGGTGAGAACGACGCCGAGGCACGCGAGGAGATATGCAGGACTCTGGGATACCTGGGAGTTGAGTTCGATTCCGCGGCCAATGACGGCGTGCGCGGAGAAGACAAGCTGCTCTCGAAGCCTTCGTCCAAGGTCAAGGTGCTGACCCTCACCACCAACGAGGAACTGGTCATTGCCCGCGACACGATGAGCCTGGTACGCAAATAGATATCCGAAATAATAACACTAACCGTATAATTTTAAAATCAACGACATGATTACAAGTTTTGAACAGATCTATGAGATTCTCCGCTCAAAGACCCGTAAACGTCTGATCGCGGCCTGGGCCGTGGACGACCACACCATTACAGCTGCCTACAAGGCCGTGGAACTCGGTATCGTAGACGCAACCCTCGTGGGTGACGTCAACATGATCAAGAAGGTCTGCGAGGCCGAGAAGATCGACCCTTCCGTATTCACCATCATCAACAACGAAAATGAGCTGGCCTCCATCGCGCAGGCCGTCCTCATGGTACGCGAGGGACAGGGCGACATCCTGATGAAGGGTCTCTGCTCTACCGACAAGTACATGAGGGGTATCCTGAACAAGGAGAAGGGACTGCTTCCTCCCAAGGCAGTCCTCAGCCACGTATGCGTGCTGGACAACCCCAACTACCACAAGCTCATCGTTCTCGGTGACATGGCCGTAATACCTCTTCCCGACCTCAATCAGAAGATTGCCATCGTGAAGTATCTGGTCAACACGGCCAAGGCCCTCCAGATCGAGAAACCCAAGGTGGCCCTGCTTGCCGCTACCGAGCAGATGCTGCCCGCCATGCAGGCCTGTGTGGATGCCGCCATCATCTCCAAGATGATCGACCGCGGTCAGATTCCCGGCTGCCTGGGCGACGGTCCTCTGGCCCTCGACGTGGCCATCTCGAAGGAAGCCGTGCAGATCAAGAAGCTCGTCAGCCCCGTGGCCGGCGACGCCGACTGCCTCCTCTTCCCCAACATCGAGTCCGCCAACACCTTCTATAAGGTCAACTCCCAGCTCTGCCAGGGTGTCAAGCAGGCTGCCATCGTAGCCGGAGCCATGGCTCCCTGCGTGCTCTCCAGCCGTGCCGACAGTATCGAGACCAAGTTGAACTCAATAGCACTCGCAGCACTCACAGCAAAATAGAACCGAGGAATCATGGCATATATACTGGCAATAAACCCCGGTTCCACAACTACCAAGATAGCTCTTTTCGAGGGGGAAAAAGAAGTATTTACAAAGACACTCAGACATTCGTCCGAGGAAATCTCGCAGTACGAGAGGGTCATCGACCAGCTCGAGTTCCGCGAGAAGACCATCCTTGCAGCACTGGAAGAGAACGGTGTCAGGCTCTCCGACATCGCGGTCATCGTCGGCCGCGGCGGTCTGCTCCGTCCCATATCCTCCGGTGTATATGAAGTCAATGACGCTATGACCGCGGACCTGGCCTCTGCCTGCTACGGCGAGCATGCCAGCAACCTCGGCGGTATCCTGGCCAAGAGGATTGCAGCTTCGACAGAGGGCTGCAGGGCCTTTATCGCCGATCCCGTCGTGGTGGACGAGCTCACGGACATAGCCCGCGTCAGCGGTCATCCCCTCTTCCCGAAGATTTCGATTTTCCACGCACTGAACCACAAGGCTATCGCCAAGCTCTATGCCCGCGAGACCGGCCGCGCCTACGCGGACCTCAACCTCATCGTCGCCCACCTCGGCGGCGGAGTCTCAGTAGGAGCTCACAGCGGCGGCAGGGTAGTGGACGTCAACAACGCACTCTTCGGTGAGGGACCGTTCAGCCCCGAGCGCACCGGCGGTCTGTCCGCCATGCAGGTGGCTGACGCATGCTTCAGCGGCAAGTACACCCACGCTGAGATCAAGAAGATGATTTCCGGCAAGGGCGGTATCGTGGCCCATCTCGGCACCAACTCCTTCAAGGAGGTGGAGGACCGTGTGGCTGCCGGCGACGCCAAGGCCAGGCTCATCTCCGACGCATTTGCCTACAACGTGGCCAAGGCCATCGGCGGCATGGCGGCGGCGCTCTCCGGCAAGGTGGACGCCATCCTGCTCACCGGCGGAATCGCCTACGGCAAGGAGCTGATGCAGCAGATAGCCGACATGGTGTCCTTCATCGCTCCCGTGAAGGTATATCCGGGAGAGGATGAGATGGGCGCCCTCGCAGGCAATGCCCTTGCGGTGCTCGAAGGACGCGAGGAGGTCAGGAAATACTGATTTTTCCGAATCAATCTTTATAGGAAGCTGAGGGGATCTGTCCTCTCAGCTTTTTTGTTTTTATCACGAAGAATGTGAACAGGCCCAGGGCTGCGGCGACTCCTGTGATGTAGCTTACGGTAGAGGGCAGGGAGAGTCCTCCTACATTGTAAGGGGCTATCATGAAGTAGCATACGCAGATGAAGGTCAGGAAGGTGGCGGGCAGGGACATCATCAGGTGGCTGCGGCCGTTGCGGACGAGGTAGGCCGCTGCGGTCCATGTCACTACGGTCGCCAGCACCTGGTTGCCGATACCCACGTATTTCCAGATGGTGGAGAAGTCCACCTTGCAGAGGATAAATGCCACTACGAATATAGGCACTGCTATGATAAGGCGGTTGCGTATGGGCTTCTGGTTGAATTTCAAGGCGTCGCCTATCGTGAGACGGAGGCTGCGGAAGGCTGTGTCGCCGGAGGTGATGGGGCAGACCACCACTCCGAGAATCGCTATTACCGCTCCGACCTGACCCAGCCACGACTGGCAGATCTCGTCGACCATGATGGCGGGTGTCTTGCCGGCGTCGGCCGCGGCGTTGAGGCCCTCAGGACCGCCGAAGTAGGCTATGGCGGCTGTGGCCCAGATCATGGCCACTATGCCTTCGGCTATCATGGCTCCGTAGAATATGGGACGGCCGTACTTCTCATCGCTCAGGCAGCGGGCCATGATGGGGCTCTGAGTGGAGTGGAAGCCGGAGATGGCTCCGCAGGAGATGACCACGAAGAGCATGGGGATGAGGATGTTGCTCTCGGGGTTGGTGTGGAAGTTGCGGAAGCTGCCGGCGGTCAGCTCCGTGAGGTGTATCTCTCCGGAGAAGCCCTTGACGAGCATTGCCCCGGCTATGGCTATGGCCATGAACAGGAGAATGGCTCCGAAAAACGGATAGAGCTTGCCGATAATCTTGTCCACCGGAAGCAGGGTGGCTATGATGTAGTAGGCGAATACGATGTAGAGCCAGATGCGCTTGTCCCAGCCTGTAAGGGTGTGCAGCAGGTCGGCGGGGCCTGTGACGAAGGAGACTCCCACTGCTATCAGGATGAAGGCCGAGAAGAATACGAGGAACTTCTTGACCCCGCTTCCGAGGTATTTGCCCACCATGTCCGGCAGGCTCATGCCGTCGTTGCGTACCGAGAGCATGCCTGAGAAGAAGTCGTGGGCCGCTCCCATGAAGATGCAGCCGAGGACTATCCAGACGTAGGCCACCGGGCCGTAGGCCGCACCGAGAATGGCTCCGAAGATGGGACCGAGACCGGCTATGTTGAGGAACTGGATGATGAAGATTCTCCAGGGCTTCATTTCCTGGTAGTCCACCCCGTCGGCCAGACGTTTGGCGGGGGTGGGGCGGGAGGAGGAGGCTCCGAAGAACTTCTCCACAAATTTTCCGTAAGTGAAATAGCCTGTAATCAGGGCTGCAAGACAGACGATAAAGGTAATCATCGGTTTTAGTATTTTTTACAGAATGCAAATTTATGATTTTCTCCAGAAAAATATTAGCCGGATTTGTGTAATTTTGCGGCATGAATGCAAGAGTTCCTACCGAGCTGGGGACTGAGAGAATCCCCAAACTTCTGAAACAGTACGCTATCCCGGCGATCATCGCCATGACCGCCTCCTCGCTCTACAATATGGTCGACGCTATCTTCATCGGCCACGGCGTAGGGCCATACGCCATCTCCGGACTGGCTCTTACCTTCCCCTTCATGAACCTCGCGGCGGCCTTCGGCACCCTCGTCGGAGTCGGAGCCTCGACTATGGCCTCGATGCTTCTCGGCCAGAAGAACTACGATGTCGCGAAGAAGGTGCTGGGCAACGTGGTGGTGCTTAATTTCCTTATCGGTCTGCTCTTTACGATAGTGGCCCTGGCCTTCCTCGACCCGATACTCTACTTCTTCGGGGCGAGCGAGAACACCATATCGTACGCCCGCGAGTACATGCAGATAATCCTGGCCGGCAACGTGATCACACACATCTACTTCGGCCTCAACTCCCTGCTCCGCTCCGCCGGACATCCCAAGAAGGCCATGTCGGCGACCATCATGACGGTGCTGCTCAACGCGGCCCTTGACCCCCTGTTCATCTTCACCTTCGACATGGGCATCCGGGGTGCGGCGGTGGCCACCATCCTGGCCCAGATAGTGGCGCTGATACTGGTGGTCTACTGGTTCTGCGACAAGCGGGAGCTGATACACTTCGAGAAAGGCATCTTCAGGCTGGACCGCAGGATCGTCAAGGATTCGATAGTCATTGGCCTGGCCCCCTTCCTGATGAACTTTGTGGCCTGTTTCGTGGTCATCATCATCAACATGAGGCTCAAGACCTACGGAGGTGATCTGGCCATCGGGGCCTACGGCATCGTTAACCGTATCTCCTTCGTCTTTATCATGATAGTCTCCGGACTGACCCAGGGCATGCAGCCCATCGCCGGCTACAACTACGGTGCGCGGCAGATGTCCCGTGTCTACGAGGTGCTGAAGAAGACCCTGCTGTACGGTACGGTGGTGCTGACCGCCGGATTCCTGATCGGCGAGCTCTGCCCCGGACTGGTGGTGTCCATCTTTACAGACGACCCGGAGCTGAAGGAGAAGTCGATAAAGGGTATGCGCCTGGTGGTCGGCATGTTCCCGCTGGTGTCCCTGTCGATGGTCATCGGCAACTTCTTCCAGAGTATCGGCAAGCCCCGTCAGGCCATCTTCCTGTCCCTGTCCCGCCAGCTTATCTTCCTGATACCCTCTCTGTGGATACTTCCCCTGTTCTTCGACATAGCCGGAGTGTGGGTCAGCTTTATGGTGTCTGACTTCCTGGCCAGTGTCGTAGGTGTCGCATTATTGTTGAACTTCATTAAGAAAAACCGTGCCCATGAACAACTACAGTCATAATTTCGCCGTCTGCATCGGACGTCAGCTCGGCAGCGGCGGCCGCAACGTGGCGCTCGCCATCTCCCGGAAGATGCGGATTGCTTTCTACGACAAGGAGATAATCAATCAGGCCGCAAAGGACAGCGGGCTGGACCCCGAATATTTCGAGAAGGTGGACGAGAAGCCCACCGTTCCCATCCTCGGTGGCTTCGCCGGGGTGCATATCCCGTTCTTCTCGGGCGGCTACCTAGATACCGAGAGCTATCTGGGCAACAACAATCTCTTCAAGATACAGAGCCGGACAGTCGAGATGCTGGCCGACAAGGGGCCCGGTGTCTTCGTGGGCCGCTGCGCCGACTACATTCTGCGCGACCGTCCGCGGGTGCTGTCAGTGTTCATCACTGCCACGATGGAGGACCGCATAGAGCGTCTCTCTAAGTTGCTGTCCGTCACCCCGGAGGAGGCCGAGGCCCGGATCAAGGAGTGCGACCGCAAGCGTGCCGAGTACTACAACTACTTTACCTTCAAGAAGTGGGGAGACTCTTCTTCATACGACCTGTGTCTGAGCACCTCTCTCTTCGGTGAGGAGGAGACCGCTGACCGCATCGTTGCCATCGTCCGCGACAAGATACTTACACGATAGAACTGTTCATCAAACTCTAAACGGATTATGAAAAGACTTGCTGGAATCCTGACAAGTGTCGTCCTTGTGCTGTTCCTGTATGGATGCAGCGTGGATATTGACGGAATCAACGACCGTCTCGAGGCCCTAGAGGCAAGGGTGCAGGCTCTAGAGGAGCTGTGCGCTCAGATCAATACCAATGTCTCATCTCTTCAGGCGATAGTGGATGCATCTCAGAACGGAGACTACATAACGTCAGTGGTTCCGGTTACGGAGGGTGACAGGACAGTCGGTTACACCATCAGTTTCGCTAAAGGAGAACCGATAACCATTTACCATGGTCAGGACGGAGACGACAGTATGCCTGGCTATGCTCCAGAGATAAGTGCGGCTCAGGGTGATGACGGGGTGTATTACTGGACATTGGACGGAGAGTGGCTGCTGGATGCTGCCGGCCGGAAGATACCTGTACAGGGTGCGGACGGTTCTGACGGCGAGGCAGGTGAGGATGGGGTTACGCCAAGGCTGAAGATAGAGGGCGGCATGTGGTACGTCTCGTATGATGGAGGCACGACGTGGACGCAGCTGTCTGATACAGAAGATGACGAGGGCTTTATCGGATCTGACTCCATTTTTGAGGAAGTTACTCAGGATGACAGCTATGTGTATTTTGTGCTGCGCGGAGGCGGGACTATAACGATTCCGAAAGCAGGAGAACTGAATTTGCTCTTTGACGAGCCCTCGGATATAAAATGTAGTCCTGGAGAATCTGTGCGCGTGGCTTACCGGGTAGTCGGCGGGGACAGCCATACCGTCGTGGAGTGCTTTGACAATAATGGCTACAGCGCGGAGATAGTGCCTGTTGACGCAGCCTCCGGCTTTGTGGAGGTAAGTGTTCCGGATCCGGTAGTCTCAGGAAAGGTTCTGGTCTATGCCTACAATGCTGCTGGACGGACAGTCATGAAGACCCTTGTATTCGAGGAAGGCATCTTTGAAAAGATATCGGATACGTACAAGGTAGGAGGCAATGCTGAATGCATCAATGTCGAGATAAAAACCAACCTGGACTACACTATGACCGTCACTGCCGAGGCCCAGGGCTGGATCTACGTAGGACCGGCCACCAAGTCCGACGTCCGGACAGACATCCTCCGCATCTCAGTCGCCGAATATCCCGACGGCCCCGACCGCGAAGCCACCATCTCCCTCATCTACCGCGACAAGGTCGTGCAGTCGATTCGGGTGATACAGTCGTCTATCGCCAATACACCGATTCAGTTCGCAGATGAGTTGGTGAAGTATGTCTTGCTGAAAGACCCTGCCGTAAACCTTGATGGAGACAATGAAATTACTCTTTATGAGGCGGCTCAGTGTGAGCAGCTTCCGTCATTCGAGGGCTCAGATATAAAAAGTTTCAATGAATTTCAGTATTTTACCAAGGTAACATCTATAGACAACAGTATGTTTGCCTTTAGTCAATATCTGTCTGAAATAACTCTCCCGTCTTCGCTTGTTCATATTGGTGACAATGCATTCATGGGCTGTTACAATATGACGAAGGTAGACATACCGGAAGGAGTTACTTCTATAGGCGAAGGAGCGTTTCACGGCTGTACTGTATTGAGTGATGTACAGTTGCCGGAAAGTCTTGAAAGTTTGGGGAACATAGTTTTTGGAGAGTGTAAGTCTATAACTGAAATAGAGATTCCTTCTGGAGTCAAATCAATCGGAACAGACCTGTTTTTCAGTTGCGAGTCTCTAGAAAGTGTAATTTTACCAGCCGGCATAACTTCAATCAATGAAGGTATGTTTGTCCAATGCCTTGGTTTGAGAACAATAAACATACCGTTGAGTGTTACGAGTATTGAGGCAAGAGCATTCACCGATAGTGGCATAACAGAAATAGACATTCCTTCAGGAGTGACCGCGATAGGAACAGAAGCGTTTTATGATTGTATGTATTTGTCTAAGATTAATCTTCCATCAAGTATTACATCAATAGGGGAAAGAGCATTTGAAAGGTGTTTGGAACTGTGTGATTTTATTATACCTGAAGGAGTGAAGTACATAGGCCCTTATGCATTTGCAGAATGCAGGGCTTTGTCAAGTGTGGACATTCCTGCAGGAGTGACATCATTGGAAGAAAGAGTGTTCAGCAGCAGCGGTATTGTATCGATTGAAATACCTTCTACTGTGCAGTCTATAGGTGACGGGGCATTCGAGGGCTCAAGTCTTGAAGAAATTACAATTCATGACGGTGTTGTGTCCATAGGAAAGATGGCTTTCAGTGCTTGCCCAAACCTTAAGGAAGTTGTTGTTCCGAATACTGTTGAAACTATTGGTGATATGGCTTTCTTGGAAAGTGTTGAACTGACAAAAGTTGTTCTTCCACAGAGACTTGGGTCGATTGGAAATGGGCTGTTTGAGTCATGTCCGAAGTTGTCGCACATAGATTTACCTGAAGCTGTGACGACAATAGGAGAACGTGCATTTTTCGGATGTTTTACATTACTCGAAATAACTATTCCTGCAAATGTGATTTCTATAGGAGAATATGCTTTCGTAGAATGCCAGTCCATGAAAGAGATGGTCTTTCTAAGTCCTGAACCGCCGATGATTGCTGGAGACTATTGGCTACAGACAGATAGCCTGGAGAGGATATTGGTGCCGAAAGGAAGTAAAGCTGCGTATGAAAGTGTGCTCGGCGAATACTTGGTAAGTTATGTTCAGGAGATGGAGTGAGTGGTTCGGACAGGTAGTGTCCCTTGCGCTTAGCTGCCGTATGGGGCTTTCGTGGGGGTGTAAAAGTCGGAGGCTTTTCTGAACGAGATAATGTAGGGGAGAGGGGTGCTCTGTTAAGTGATTGGTCTTTAGGGTATTGCATTTTAAGGCTCTCCCGGATGGCTTTTCAAATGGCTTGTGGGGAGTGTCGTGAAATTGGAATGCGCTTATAATAAGCAAGTTGGCACTACGACCGATTCCCCGAGAATATTTAGTTGACGGCGAGATGGACTTTCTTCGACAGGTGATCATTCTGTCACTTGTGCGAAGAACGGATTGCCGGCGGCGATGGCCTCGAAGTTCCAGGGATTGGGATTGGAGGGGTCGTATTTGGGCAGGCAGTCGGGGCACCAGTGGCCGCCGCGGAGGACGGTGTTGGGAGTCATCTCGAACTCGTGGCCGAACTGGCAGCGCCACCGCAGGGGGGTGAAGAGGTCACCCGGGGTCATGGTCTCCGAGAGGCATTCCCCGCCGCGGAATTTAGCGGCAGCCCGCATATCCTCGATATTCAGTTCCGAGAGAGGCTTGGTCTCGTCGTAGCCGTGATCCAGGACGACAGCGTCCTCGGGGCGGTCGGAAGGACGGCTCAGGTCCATGTCCTTCCATGAGGGTATGGCCTTCCACTCTTCGAGAGAGCCGAAGTGGGCCTTGATGCGTCCGGTGTCCCCGTGCTTGAGCCAGTAGAGGGTGCCTAAGGGGTTGCTGACGGCCACATGCCGCATGAACGCCTTGATAGCGAAGGCCGGAGCTATGGGTGCGAGGGAGAAATACCAGGGCAGCTGCCGTTTCATCCGCCGGAAATATTCTTCCGCCGTGATACCTTCCCTGAAATGCAGGTACTCTTCCAGCCTGTCGGCGTCGAGATACCATTCGCCGTGGAAGTTCTTTGTGGCAAACCAGTTGGCCCCGAAGACCTTCTCTACAGGAGGACAGCCCATACCCCGCAGGAGCATCGACTCGAACTCGTAGTTGGTCAGGCGGAAGGGGGCTCCGCTGCTGAGGTTGTAGAAGCCTCTCCAGAAATCCTCCGGGACGCCGTCCTCGCAGACATTGGCGCAGACCCGGCCGGAGTCCTCGAGGGTGCTCCATTCCAGCACTCCGCGCAGGGGAACGTGGCAGGCTATCGGGTCATTGGCCTTCTTGAGCAGGTCGGGGTAGAGCATGCCGGTCTGGCGGATGGATACCCAACGCTTCAGGCCCGATTCGGCGAAGACCAGCTCTGCCAGGCATTTGGATACGGAATACCAGTCGTAGACGCTGGTGTAGATGGGATCGCCGCAGCGGCCCCAGTGCCTGGGCGGCAGGTGATTGCCCACCTGGGCCACCGAGCCGATGTACACCGCTCCGATTTCATCCGGACGGGGCTGGGCCTTGATGGCCCGGACGACGTTCTGCGCGCCCAGGACATTGACCTTCATGGTCCGCTCCGGATACATGTCCGCAGCCGGTGATACCATACCGCCGATGTGCAGGACGTAGTCCGCTCCCGTGACGCCCTTGAGCACCGCCTCGTAGTCCGTGAGGTCGCCCCAGATGATGCGGACGGAGGGATTGTCCTGATATTGTCTTAACTTCTTGATATTCTTCTTGCCGGGCCTTGCCAAAAGGACTATGTCGAATCTGTCGGAGCGCCTCAGCAGTTCCCGGAATGCGGCGCCTCCCATATTGCCGGTGGCGCCGGTGATGAAGACCCTTTTCATTATTCCGTAACGTCTTCTTCAGGCTCTACCCAGATGTCGAACCGCAGGGGGACGTAGCCGGGTATGGGGTCGCTCCCGCTGTCTCCGTATCCGAGGTCGGAGTAGAAGAATGTCACGGCGCTCTCTCCATAGGTCATGCCGTGAAGTGCCTTGTTGAATCCTGCTATGAATGAGTTCTGTTCCATGGCTTCCGTGCTGTCCTCGAAGCGCTGGTATGTGGAGGCGGAGTATGTGCCTCCGCTTGTGTAGATGCGGTACTTTCTGGCAGTATCGGCTATGTTGGTGTCGAAGACTGTTCCGTTGAGGTAGCGGCCGATGTATCTGATGGAGATTATCTCATTGGCTGTCAAGGAGTCTTCGGGATGTGCCTCGGTCTTGAGGTAGTAGAATCCGTATGCGGTGGAGTCAGTGATCGCTGGGAAATATGTGGCGGCGTACTCTTCCAGCTGCTCTATCTGATAGGCGTCGATGTCGTCTATTACCTTGCGCAGATAGATTTCGTAGATGAGGGATGAGCCTTCTCCCTGCGATATCTCCATGCCGCTCTCGGTGTCGAGAAGGACGGCGGGTATGATGGCTTTGGTGTATCCGCCTTCCTGCATGTCGGTCACTATCTCGACAATACCGGTCGTGCTGCTGGTGAGATCCCATATCCTGGGATCGTAGTAGCCTGAGTAACTGAACTCTCCAAGCTGTCTTGCCACGCTGTCCCCAGAGTATCCGCTGATGTCTCCGCTAAGATACGAGATGATGTAGTCCACCAGTACGAACGAAGTGTCGGCCGGAGTCCGCCCGGTTCCCTTGACAGTGTCTATTATGTACAGGCCTGACGGCTTTTTCACGGCTTCGGGGTAGTATTTCTCCACGTAGGCCTCAAGAATGCGTCTCTGCACGGAGTCTGAGCTCTCATCTGTCTCCTTGGCGCAGGAAAATGCCAGTGCGGCAGCGGAGGCGATAACCAATATTCTGTAAAGTGTCTTCATATTCTTCATTCTGTCAGTTTTTGATTACGCGCTCGACCCATATCTCGTATGCGAGGGCCGAAAGCTTGGGTATGTTGTAGACGTAGTCGTCGTAAAATCCGTATTTGGCTGAAAAAATCAGGATGCAGTGCTCGCCTTCCCGTACACCGTACAGTCCGTTGACCAGTCCGCTGACCATGCAGTCACTGGTGAAGAGCGTCTTCCGGATAGAGTAATCAGGGTCGGTGACGGTGTATCCGCTTTCCTGCGCCACGTATTCGCTGTTGGTGCAGAAGAGCTGCGAGGGGGAGGTGGTGAAGATGTAACCTGCGTAGTAAAAATGGAGTGAGTCTCCGTATTCCAGGGAGTCCGGCAGTGCCAGGACAGTGGAGTCTATGACTATGCGGTTGGAACCGTTGCGCCGGAAAATCCTGTAGTCCTGGAAATTCTGGGTAATGTAGGAGTCGATGGACGCTTCCTGGTCCGCAACAGTATTCTCCTTGTCCTCTTTGGAGCAGGAGGATATCAGTACGGCCGCAGCCAGTATCGCCAGGTATGTGAGGATGGCTCTCATTGTTGCTTTGCGGAGGCTTGCAAGAATTGTTCCAATGATTTCAGAAAGTACTCCCTGACTTCTCCTACCGGCATGTACAGCCTTCCTCCGGCGGCCCTGGCGTGTCCTCCTCCGTTAAAATAGGCATTGGAGAGGGCATTGACGGACACACCGCCTTTGGACCGGAGGGATACCCTTATATAATCTTTCGTCTCGCTGAACAGGGCCGATACTTCCACATCGTGTATCATAAGGGGCAGGTTGACGAATCCTTCGGAATCGCCGTCGGCGAAATTGAACTGCTCCCTGTCCTTGAGAGTGATGATCATGGTGGAGGCTTTCAGTCTCCTGTCTATGGTCATGGAATCGGTCAGGAGGTGGCCCATGAGGCGCATTCTGGATTCGGAGTAGCGCTTGAACACCAGGTTGTTGATGGCATCGAAGTCTACTCCGCGGCTCAGCATGTCCGAGGCTGTGAGGAATGTGTCGGGGGTTATGGAGTTGTTGAAGTTGTTGGTGTCGGTCAGGATACCTGTGGTAATGGCTGTGAGGGTGGGGAGGTCCAGCCTCCCGGGGTCGCCGGCTGTCGACCGGAAACTCATAAGGGTGCGGTAGAGCAGTTCGCAGGTCGAAGATGCTCCGGGGTCGGAGATGATCAGGTCGAAGCTGGAGGTCTCCGGGTTGAGATGATGGTCGATGAGGACCTTGGCGGCGGAGGAGGACGAGATGTGCTCTGCCAGCCATTCGGTGCGGTCCAGGCGGTTGAAGTCCAGGCACAGGATGAGCTCTGCCTCCTTAACTGCCGCGACGGCCTTCTCCTTGTCGCAGGTATAGCAGATGATTCTTCTCTCAGGATCCAGGAAGTCCAGGAACGCGGGTATGGACGACGGGATGATAACGGTGGATGATGTTCCTCTGCTCTCGAGATAACGCTGCATGCCGATGGAAGATCCGATGGCGTCTCCATCAGGATTGAAGTGGCTGATAATCGTAATCTTTCTCCCTTCGCTGAGCAGTTTCTCCAGTTCCGGTGCCGGCTGTACAGGTGTCATCTGAGTAAAATTTTGTCGCTGCAAAATTAAAAATATATTGCAAGTACTAATTATTATTTTTACTTTTGTCGTCATATTTTAACGAACTAATATTAATTAACAATACTTACAATGAAAACAATCTTCAAGGTTTTGACTTACGTAGTCTTTCCTATTGCGATCATCGTTCTGGTGTATCTTAACTATGAAAGTATCATGGAGCCTGTCCGCTTTGACAACGAAGTGGAGAGGAGAGAAGCCGTCGCTATTGACAGGCTGGTCAGCATCAGGACTCTGCAGGAGGCTTACAAGACTGAGAACCGCAGGTTCCTCTCTTCTACAGACTCTTTGATCGATTTTTATAAGAACGGTCAGATCACCATCGTGCGTCAGATCGGATCCATGGACGACTCCGTGGCTGTTGCCGAGGGCCGTGTAAGCCGTGACAGTATCAGGATTTTCGTAAGGGATACCCTTCTCAAGGGCAAGGCCAATCTGATCGATTCCATCAGCTTCATCCCCTATTCAGGAGGCAAGCGCATCCACATGGAGTCTGTGGTAAGGAAGGTGTCCGGTATCGAGATTCCCCTTTTCGAGGCTACCATTCCCTACGATGACCTTCTCAATGGTCTTGACAGGCAGCTTATAGTCAACCTCAAGGCAGAGAAAGAGGATATGAAACAGTATACCGGTCTGAAAGTAGGTGATATAGAGAATCCTAACAACAACGCCGGTAACTGGGAGTAAGACGTCACCCCATGTCCGGAGCACAGAACAGAAGAATAACCATTCAACTCGACTTGAGTGGTTATTCTTTTACCATATATGACCGCAGCGGTGCGGTAGTGTCGCATGAGAGCCGTCCGTGTCCGATAGATCTGTCGGTGGAAGAACTTTCAGGTCTGCTGAAACGGCAGTATGCGGCGGTGTCCGTCTACTACACTACGTGGAAATATATCCTTGTACCCCAGCATCTCTTCGTCCGGGAGCGCCAGCGCTCATATCTCGCGGCAGTCAGGGATGTG
The DNA here is from genome assembly GCA_900550465.1 of uncultured Alistipes sp. Taxonomy (GTDB): domain Bacteria; phylum Bacteroidota; class Bacteroidia; order Bacteroidales; family UBA932; genus Coprenecus. Next base: position 69,879 of record URSC01000008.1, on the reverse strand, counting down.
AACGATGATGAGACGATACTCTCCCTGGACTTGCCGTCTAGAAAAGCCGGCATGGCCTTTGCGGTTCCGTCCCGTATATATAATGGTATCGTAAACATCTGCCGTAACGCAAAATTCTATCCTACGGCTTATCTGCTTATAGACCGTATCGCGTCGATAAGCGACAATAACCGGCTTCTGGTATCTTTCACTGACGGCATGCTTCACATCGCGGCAGCCGAGAGGGACCGTCTGTTGTTCGCCAACAGTTTTCCTGCGGCAGATCTGGCGACGGCCGAGTACTTCATATTCTCCGTCACCAAGGAGGTGATGTTCAATCCGGAGCATACCGTGCTGCATATCTACGGCAGCGTGGAAGACAGGATATCCGGAGAACTGAGTAAATATTTCGCCGGGGTCAGACATATCTCATGAGAATAATCGGAGGCAGTCTAAAGGGCCGTCAGGTAATGCCGCCGGCCGGGTTCAGGGCGCGCCCTACGACGGATTTCGCAAAAGAAGGGCTGTTCAATGTCCTGGACAATGAGTACGACCTTACGGCAGTACGGGTACTCGACCTTTTCTCCGGGACCGGCAGTATTTCCTATGAGTTCGCTTCGCGCGGGGTGCCTGAGATCTATTCGGTGGAGATGAATCCTCTGTATGCCTCTTTCATCAAGCGTAGCGCATCGGCTTTCAGGATACAGGGCATGCATGTGATAAGGCACAACGTCTTCGATTTTCTAAACATCTGCCGCCTGGACTTCGACATCATATTCGCAGACCCGCCTTATGAGATTGACGGGCTTGACACGATTCCGGACAGAGTGTTCGGTGCTCCCTGCGTTCCCGGTGGCCTGTTGAAAGAAGGGGGCGTGTTTATTTTGGAGCATCCTGGCGCCTATTCCTTTGATAATCACCCGAGATTCACACGTGAGAAGAAGTACGGGAATGTTCACTTTTCATTTTTTCGATAAATTTTCTTCGAAAAAATTTGGAAATAATCAAAAACGCTATATCTTTGCAATCCCTTTCGGAAAGGAAGGGCAAACAAGAGAAACGGTGCGGTAGTTCAGCCTGGTTAGAATGCCGGCCTGTCACGCCGGAGGTCGCGGGTTCGAGCCCCGTCCGCACCGCAGAAACAGGGATGACTTTCGAAAAGTCGTCCCTGTTTTTCGTTTCAGGAGAGGCGTGATATCGGATGTTTATAGGAAAAAATGTGTGCCGTCTCTTGCGCAGAGACGGCACATCTTCATTTTCAGTATGCAAATCTAACATTTTTTTCATTCCCACTGCAAAATATTTTATCAAACCTGATAAAAAGGAGTATTCCTATTACAATTTCTTAACGTGGAACTATCTGGAGGAGGGGTGCCGTCTCTGCGCAAGAGACGGCACATACATAGCCCCGCGGGAGAAGCGTGGTGTCTGTGTAATTGACTGAAAGACTTTGTTTTACATTGTTTTCGGTGTCCCTTTTTATTATACATCCCAGAAGCAGTGCATGGAAGAAAGCCCTAATTCGGTATCGGTACAGGATCACCGTCAGTGGTTCGTGATGAGAGTCACTTATCAGCGGGAGGTGATTGCAAAGCAGAGACTGGATGCGCTGGAAGTGGAAAATTATCTGCCGATACGCATCGAACGGCGCCGGAATTCCCACGGGCGTTTCTGTCGGGTCGAAGTGCCGCTTATCCATAATTTTCTCTTTGTCTACTCACAAAGGGAAATCATCGATGATATCAAGAACTATAAACTTCCGTACATGCGTTACGCGACGTGCGTGAGAGGGGGGAAGAGAGAAATCATGATTGTTCCTGAAAGGCAGATGCGGAGTTTTATTGCTGTGGCCAGCGGCGGAGATGACAAAGCGTTGTTCCTGGAGCCATCGGCAGTCAATCTGTCCGCGGGTGACAGGGTCAGGATCATAGACGGACCGCTTGCCGGAGTGGAGGGTACCTTCATGCGTCTCAACGGCGGACGCGGCAAGAGAGTAGTGGTGAAAATAGATGCCGTCGCGGCAGTGGCGACGACGGAACTTTCTCCGCGGATGGTGGAGAAGATACAGTAATTTTATGCATGGTAGCAGTACATACGGCGGCCTGCTCGCGGATGCTGCCGCGCTGGTGTCGGCATGGCGCGAGGGAGCGGTGCGCTGCTTTGACGGTGACGACGCCCGCGTGAATGAGCTGAACGGCCGCAGAGAGCGGATATTCAGTTCACTGCGGGATGCGCTGGAGGGTGCGGAAGATCTCCGCGACCGCTGTGAGCTCCTTTCGGGGATGTTCGCGGTGACTCTCGACGCCTCCTCAGTGCCCGATCCGGGAAAAGAGGAGACATGCCGGGAACTGGCGGAGCAGACGCTGCATTCTCCCGAATGCGGAGAGTACCTGCGGATGGCCCTGGCAGCGGAGGCCGTTGAGGATGAGTCCGGGACGGTCGCAGCGGTGCGCCGTCTGGCGGAGGACCTGGCGTGGCCGGACGAACTTTAGAAATTTGACCTTTCCCCTTACTATGAACGACATCCTGATTATTGCCCTGTCGCTGGCGCTGTCCATCACCGCCGGCCTGATCTATATCCCCGGCATAGTCATTATCAGCAAGCATAAGAACCTTTACGACCAGGGAGGCGGACGCAGGCCCCATAAGGGGAATATTCCGAGAACTGCCGGACTGGCGTTTTTCCCGACATTTATCCTGGCGTTCTTCATCCCTATGGTGGTGGCGGATCTGGCCGGATGGTGGAGCGGAAGCGATATCCGGGGGTACATCCTCGAGGCGGCTATGCTGCTTACGGGCCTGAGCCTCCTGTACATGATGGGATTCGTGGATGACCTGATAGGGGTGTCGTGGAGGCGGAAGTTTGCGGTGCAGTTCCTGGCCGCGCTGATGCCGCTGGCCGCCGGGATGGGAGTGACGGACCTGGACGGGCTCCTGGGCCTGCACGAGGTGCATCCGCTGTTGGGAGCGGCTCTTACCGTTTTCGCAGTGATGCTGGTGGTCAATGCCTACAACCTCATAGATGGAATCGACGGGCTGTGCTCCTCGCTGTCGTTCTTCGCGACGGTGATGCTCGGGGCATGGTTCATCACGCACGGAATGCCGGGCTATGCGCTGATAGCCGCTTCGATAGCCGGTATCACGGCGGTGTATTTCTACTACAATACGACCCATACCCGCTTCCGCACATTCATGGGGGACACCGGCTCGACCAACCTGGCCTATATCATCGTATTCCTGGCTCTGACCTTCTACAACCGGAATACCGGAGCTGGCGCGGACATCGACTGGCATCCGATGGCCATCCTCCTGGGACTGATGTCGCTGCCGCTGCTGGATACCGCCAGGGTATTTGCAGTGCGCATATCCAAGGGCATGTCGCCCTTCCATCCCGACAAGCGCCATCTCCACCACAAGCTCCTCGAGCTGGGCCTTACCCACCTGCAGTGCACCCTCATCTGTTTCGCCCTGCAGGCCTGCACCTTCGGAATCAACTACCTCCTTCAGGAGGTCAATATCAACATAGTGGTAGCCGTCGACCTCGCTTTCATGCTTCTGTACACCCTCGTGATAGACGCCCTGGTGCGCAGGCGCGTGGCTGCCAGGCTAATGGAAAAGAAACAGGAAAATGGAAACTGATTACAAAAGCGAGGACAGGGCCAGGATCCTGTCATATCTCTCCGGCCGGGCCGGCAAGCGCGTCTCCGTCCGGGAACTCAAGGAATCCTCCGGGGCCAATCCCCTGAGGGTCTATCCCCTGCTCTTCGAGCTGGAGGAGGAAGGGGCCGTGGAGGTGGTGGAGAGGGAGGAGATGGGGGCGCCGGAGTGGGTGCGGGTGGGGAAGTGAGCGAAGAGTTTGGAAGGTCGCGGAGAAATGATTAACTTTGACTCAAAATAATCTTTAATATGAAAGGAAATAGGAGATATTCAGTAGAAAAAGAGACGGGACGGGTGGAAAATGTCTCCGAACCCGGAGCTCTTGCTTATCAGCATTCTACTCGCAAAGTTAAACGTACTTGTCATGAGCGAAGTCATAGTAGAGGGATTCAGAGTTTGAGCGAAACTTTACAAAGCATGGGGCCGGAAGAGATTCTTGAGAGTCAGCGGCAGTGGTGGAAACGAACATATTCATCAGATGCGGTGCACAGCCGCATGACGTCAGTTTTATCAGGTCGCGCAAGTGAAAGTAAATGGTTGACAGCAGAAGAGGCTGATGAGGAAGTGGGGAGGACTCTGCCATGGCTAAGGTGATCTGGCATGAAAATGCAGTAGACGAGCGTCAGCACGTTCTCCTTTACGGTCTATATGAATTCGGTGAAAAAGCCGTTATACGACTTGAAAACAGATTCAGGAATTACAACGCTTACCTGGCGACAAATCCGCGTATGGGTGCAGTTGACGAGAAACTCACCGAACTTTATGGACGCGAGATAAGAGGCATCACTGTTTTCAAGCATTTCAGATTGATTTATATCATCGAGACAGAAAATCTTCAGAACGAAATAGTTAAAATCCTGGAACTCTGGGATACTCGTGCCAATCCTGATATGCTGAAAGGCAGTATAGGACAATATTTCCCTGAAGCAGAATCATTCGAGTAGAAACGGAATCCCAGGGGCCGAAAAGTCTTTTAGAAGTGAATATAATAGGAACCTCAATAGACGGGGTGTGGATTGTCGAGCCCCGCGTATTTGAGGACCCGAGAGGATACTTCTTCGAGTCCTATAGTCAGAAAGAGTTTGACGAGACAATAGGTCCTGTGCGATTTGTGCAGGATAATGAATCCTACTCGTCCTATGGAGTGCTGCGCGGACTGCATTTCCAGAAACCACCATTTGCCCAGAGCAAGCTGGTGAGAGTGGTTCGAGGCAGAGTCCTCGACGTGGCGGTGGATATCCGGAAGGGATCGCCTACATACGGTCAGCACGTAGCAGTGGAACTTTCCGGCGAGAACCACCGCCAGTTCTTCATCCCAAGGGGTTTTGCCCACGGCTTCTGTGTGCTCAGCGAGACAGCACTGTTCCAGTACAAGTGCGACAACTTCTACGCACCACAGAGCGAGGGCGCTGTAGTGTGGAACGACCCTGCTCTGAATATAGACTGGAGGGTGCCTGTGGATAAAGTGATTCTTTCGGAGAAAGACAGACATCATCCTCTGTTGAAGGACCTGGAGGATGTCTTTGATTACAACGTAAACCTTTACGAATAACCATTATTATACGATGAACATACTGGTAACCGGTGCCAACGGGCAGTTGGGGATGGAGATGCGCAATGTATCCGCCGGCAGTGCTGACAGGTACATCTTCACGGATGTTGCAGAACTGGATATCACAAATGCGGATGCAGTAGACAGAGTCATTGCATCGGAGAAAGTGGACGTAATCGTCAACTGCGCCGCCTACACCAATGTCGACAAGGCGGAGGAGGACGAGCCGACCGCCGACCTCATCAACCATAGGGCAGTGGCGATACTGGCATCTGCAGCAGCGAAGCACGATGCGACGCTGATCCACATATCTACGGACTACGTGTTTGACGGTCGCAGCTGCATCCCCTACAAGGAGGACGACACGACCTCTCCCACCGGAGCATACGGCCGGACAAAGTTAGCCGGTGAACGTGCTGTAATCGAATCCGGCTGCCGCTACCTGATATTCCGTACCGCATGGCTCTATTCTACTTACGGCAAGAACTTCGTGAAGACGATGATGAAATTGACAGCAGAAAAAGATAGTCTAAATGTCGTGTTTGACCAGGTAGGTACTCCGACTTGCGCTGCAGACCTTGCAGCATTGATATATAAAGTTATCACTGATAGGATGCTGGACCGTCAGGGTATCTATCATTTTTCGAATGAGGGTGTTTGTTCGTGGTATGACTTTGCTGTTGAGATCCGTGACCTTTGCGGAAATACCTGCGAAATTCGCCCGTGCCATAGTGACGAGTTCCCTTCGAAAGTCAAAAGACCACATTATTCTGTTCTTGACAAGACAAAAGTGAGAAATGTGTTTAAAGTGACGATATCATATTGGGAAGATTCGCTTGTAAAGTGTCTTAATCAATTGAAGTATGAAAAATAAATTACGAGTTTTGTGGTTTGAAATATCGATACCAAACAAGTATTATAAGACAGGGAATCCAACAAATGGATGGCAGGATTCATTAGAAGAAATAGTACGCAAAGATGAAAGGGTAGAACTCTATATATCTTTCGAGGGTAAAAAAGATGATAAAAAGAAAGTGATAGATGGAGTAACTTATATCCCCATTGTTCCAAAATACTCTTATCTAGAGCGTTTGCGTAATACAATGTCATGGGAAGTGAGTCGTAATATACTTATTCCGATGGCGGTTAAAGTTGTAGAAGAAATTCGTCCAGATATAATTCAAGTATTTGGGTCCGAATGGTGTTGGGGACAAGTTCAATTATACACTAATATCCCGGTGGTAATTCATATGCAAGGCTCGATACCTCCCTATTATAATGCAAGGTTACCTCCTAATTATAGCGAATTGGACATAGTTAGATATAATGGCTTGAATTTACGAAAGCAACTTATATCATGGATGCATCGTAAAAAATACAAAACATGGGTGGATCAAGAAATTCGTACATTACGGTCAGTTCGATTCTACATGGGACGTACTGAATGGGATAAAGCTATTGTAAGTCTATATAATTCAAAGGCGAAGTACTTCTATTGTAGTGAGGCATTGCGTCCTGCAATATTAAATGTAAATGAAGGGTGGAAAATGAATAGAGAAAAACATACATTTCGGATTATAACAACAGGTGTAAGTACTTTCTGGAAAGGAGCAGATACAATTTTACGTACAGCAATATTGCTAAAAAAACTAGGATTTAATTTCGAATGGCATCTATGTGGAGTAATGTATGTGCAAAATATAATAGAATATAAAGAAAAAAATTCATTTGAAGAGAATAATGTTAGAATACATGGCTTTGTGAATTCAGACAAACTAGTTGAACTACTGTTAGAATCAGATCTTTATGTGCATACGGCATATATAGACAATAGTCCCAATGCAATTTGTGAAGCGCAGTATTTGGGAATGCCTATAATTGCTACCTATGTGGGAGGAGTACCGTCATTAATTGAACAGGGTAAAGACGGTGTGTTGATACCCGCTAATGATCCATTTATGTTGGCTGAGAAAATATTGCAATACTCTAATAATATGAGTGCTTTTGTTTATATGGGTAAAGCATCTAGAAACAGAGCAATGCACCGTCATTCTCCAATAAATATAACGAATGATTTGTTCTCCTGCTACCAGGCAATTATTGAGGAGACAGATGTATGATGGTGGAAAATGTTTGAATAGAAGGCAAGTTTATAGTTTTGCTTAATTTGATGGCGTATAGTGGTAAATGCGATTATTACTAAAAATATTCGCTCACAATGCTTGAAGGGAATCTTGCAAGAATTATAAAATCAAATATAAGATATTAAAGTAATAGAAATATGCCACGTATAATTGCATTCTATCTTCCTCAATATCATCCTACCCCGGACAATGATAAATGGTGGGGAAAGGGGTTTACGGAGTGGACAAATGTTGGAAAAGCTAAGCCCTTATTTAGAGGTCATTATCAACCTAAAGTGCCGGCAGATTTAGGGTATTATGATTTGCGAATTCCTGAGGTTAGAGAAGAACAGGCGAAATACGCAAAAGAAGCGGGTATTGAGGGTTTTTGCTATTATCATTATTGGTTCGGAAATGGTAAACAAGAACTTGAAATGCCGTTTAAAGAGGTCGTAAGAACACAGAAACCTGATTTCCCATTTTGTCTATGCTGGGCTAATGAATCATGGCATTCTAAATTTTGGAATAATGAAGGGAGTGTTTATTCTAAAAAGCTTTTGATCGAACAGAGGTATTTTGGTCAAAAGGATAATATTGAACATTTTTTCAGTCTGTTGCCTGCATTTAAGGATTCAAGATACATGACATACAATGGTAAATTGATATTTATGATTTATAAACCATTTGACTTTCCTAAAGTGTCAGATTTTATGTCAGACTGGAGGAAACTTGCAAAGGATAATAAAATATCTGGATTTCACTTTATTGCTCATATAGATTCTGAACAGGATATTGAAAAAGCGAAGAGTCTTGGGTTTGATGCTGTAAATATAGTAAGGTTATGGCATCCTTTTGTAAAACGAAGTATGTTTGTGCGGATGAAGCAGAAAGTAATGAAAGTCCTTTTTGGAATACCTAAAATGCTGTCGTATAAAGATAGTTATAGGCATTTTATTGGTGATGAATCATTGAGGGAGGATGTTTATCCGACTATTATTCCAAATTGGGATCATAGTCCAAGGAGTGGAAAAAACGGATATGTTTTAAATGGATGCACTCCGGAGTTATTTGGAAAACATTTGGATGATGTATTTCAACAAGGCGTACACAAACCAGATAATGTAAACATAGTTTTCTTAAAATCGTGGAATGAGTGGGGTGAAGGAAATTATATGGAGCCAGATTTGAAATGGGGAAAGCAATACATAGAAATGTTAAATAAAAAACTTATTGACTTTAAATATTAGGTGACAATGAGTTGGTAATAGTTAATCAGCGTGGTCGAAAACTCAATAAATAATAGTAGGATAGCTAAAAATACCATAATTCTGTATATAAGGATGATATTCTTGATGCTTATTAATTTATACGCTTCAAGGATAGTTCTTGCCGCTCTTGGTGTAGAGGATTATGGAATTTATAATGTTGTAGGAGGAGTTGTCGCAATGCTTAGTTTTTTAAGCGGTGCAATGGCGACAGGAACTCAACGTTATCTAACATTTGAATTAGGGAAAAATGATTTTAATAGACTTAAAAAGGTTTTTACAACAAGTATCAATATACATCTGTTAATATCCTTGATTGTCGTATTATTAGCAGAAACTGTTGGATTGTGGTTTTTTAATAATAAAATGATTATCCCTGAAAGCAGAATGAATGCTGCATATTGGGTATTTCAATTATCAGTAATATCGACAATTGTTTTATTTATTAGTGTGCCATATAATGCAGCAATCATTGCCCATGAAAAAATGGGCACTTTTGCTTATATTTCTATACTAGATGCATTATTAAAGTTATTAATAGCTGTTCTGCTTCTCTGTGTCAATACAGACTGTTTGATAACATATGCCATATTAATGCTATGTGAACAAGTTTTAATTCGAGTAATTTATGGCACTTATTGTAAAAAACATTTCCCAGAAACAAAGTATGAGCTAGTATTTGATCGAAAGTTATTTAAAGAAATGTTAACTTTTTCGGGATGGAATATTTGGGGTAGTGCTGCATCAGTAGGGATGGGACAAGGTGTAAATATTCTACTGAATGTTTTTTTCGGACCTATTGTAAATGCTGCATTAGGTATTGCAGCACAGGTCCAGGGAGCAGTCAGTCAATTTGCTGTAGGTTTTCAAACAGCGATAAATCCCTCGATAATTAAATCATATGCGTCACGGAATATAAATTACATGCATAATCTGGTATATAGGGCATCAAGATACTCCTTCTTTTTACTTCTTTGTATTTGTCTTCCTGTGTTTTTAGAGACGGATATGCTATTATCGATATGGCTTAAAATTGTCCCAGAGTATGCCACTATATTTTTAAAGTTAGTATTATGTGTATCAGTCCTTCAATCAGTTTCTAATCCATTAATGACATCTGCTCAGGCAACAGGTAAAGTGAAAAACTATCAATCAATAGTGGGAGGATTGCTTGTTTTTACATTACCATTGTCATATATTATTTTAAAAATAGGAGGTTCACCGCAGTCTGTTTTTCTTGTGGAGATAGTTATTTGCATCATCGCTTTTATTGTAAGGCTGTTCATGGTTAAAGCAATGATAGGATTGAGTTTAACGCAATATATTACAAGTGTAATTATGCGTTGTGTATTTGTAACAATAGCTGCGGCTATTGTACCGATATGTGTACAGCATTTATTAAAAGAGTCTATAATGTCATCAGTTATTGTTTGTTTATTATCAGTGATCTCTGTTATTCTGAGTTCCTTTGTGTTAGGACTTCCCGTAAATGAACGAAAGGCAATAGTCCAAAATCTCAAACGTTATATTAAACTATGTTAAGTTTATTTAAAAGGTTTTTCTTGATTGTATCATTGTTTATCAGAAAAATATATAACAGTATATATTATTGCGCAGTAGGGAATGATAAATTTATCGTTATCAATGCCTGGTTGATTCAGTGGGGAAATAAAATAACTCCAAGAAATTTTGGGGATGACTTAAATTTTTATTTGATTTCTGAATTATCAGGTAAAAAAGTCATTACTATTAGTAATATTTTTCATAGTAGAAAAATGTTAAGTTTGATGTGTGTTGGCTCGTTACTAGAGTATTGTTATGATAGCGTAACAGTTTGGGGTAGCGGTTCAATGTATGGTGATGTGAATAGATTTCAAGATAAACCCTTAGATGTACGTGCAGTAAGAGGACCTTTAAGTAGGAAGTATTTATTATCTTTAAACGTTCCTTGTCCTGCAGTTTATGGAGATCCGGCGCTGCTTCTTCCAAAAATTTATCGACCGCATCATGTTGAAAAAAAGTGGAGAATCGGTATTATCCCACATATATCAGATTTAAATAACTCAACGATGATCAATTTTAAAAGAGAAAATCCAGAAGTGGCTATTATCAAATTGAATAAATATGATGTATGGACTGATGTTATAGATGAAATAGTTGCATGCGATATTATTTTATCTTCCTCCCTTCATGGTTTAATTATCTCCGATGCGTATGACGTTCCTAATGTATGGATTAAACTATCAGATAAAGTTGAGGGTAATGGATTTAAATTTAAAGATTATTTTCTTTCAGTAGATAGAAATATAGAAAGTCCAGTAACAATCAATTGCGTCAACGATTTTATTTATGCGATCAGGCAATGTGATAACTATAAAAAGATTATTTGGGATTATAGACCGTTGCTTGAGTCATGTCCATTTGTATTAAAAAAAGATATTATTTAAATGGAAAATATCTTGAGACATGCTTATTTGATTATTGCGCACAATGAGCCTGACCTATTGGCTACTCTCGTACATATGATTGACGATGAAAGAAACGACATTTACATCCATATAGATAGCAAATCAGATAAAAACCAATTTAGAGATATTAAAACTGAACATTCCCACTTATTTTTTGTAGATCGGATTGATGTTCGCTGGGGTGATATAAGCCAGGTTAGAGCGGAATTACTCTTGATGGAGGTTGCTGCTGGAAATCATAAGTACTCGTTTTACCATATTATATCCGGAGTAGATTTACCTATCAATAGCCAAGATTATATACATGGTATATGTGAAAAATTTCAAGATAAATCCTTTGTTGGGTTTGCGTCTGGTCCACAGAACGAAAAAGACATTGTGAATAGGACAGGAGTGTATCATATTTTTACAACTTATTGCAGAAAGAAACAAATACGGCTACTCTCATGTATTTTCAATAATATACAGAAAGTAATAGGGATAAGGAGGAAATTGCATCTTAGTGAGAATGGAAGTGAGACAATACTTAAAAAGGGGTGTAATTGGTGCAGTCTAACGGACGAAGCGGTAAATTACATTTTGTCACGTAAGAATATAATATTACGAGAATTTCGCAATACATTGTGCCCCGATGAACTTTTTATTCAGAGTGTTTTGTGGAACTCTCCTCTAAGAAAAAAACTTTTCGGATATGAAGAGTGTCTGGATGAATATTCAATGTGTATGAGAGAGATAGATTGGGATAGAGGCTCTCCGTATACTTGGCAAATGCAAGATTTTGAATATTTGATGAAATCTAAAAAATTTTTTGCCCGCAAATTCTCTTCTCAAGATTTAGAAATTGTCAAAAAAATAGAAAAAGCCATATTGCTTAATAAGCCATGAAAAAAGTGTCAATTTTAGTACCTGTATATAATGTAGAAAGATATATTGAAAAGTGTGCTGTGTCGCTTTTTGAACAGACCTATGAGAATATAGAGTATGTCTTTATTAATGACTGCACAAAAGATTTAAGTATAGATGTTTTAAATGATGTATTGAAAAATTATCCTCAAAGATTTTCCCAGGTAAAAATTATTAGTCATGAAACAAATAGGGGAGTAGCTGCTGCACGCAATACAGGAATAGATAATTCGTCAGGTGATTATTTAATGTATGTGGATAGTGATGATTATATAGAGAAAAACATGGTTGAGCTCCTTGTGCAGAAGGCAGAAGAAGATCAGGCAGAAATAGTAGTCTGCGATTTTTTTAAGTCTTATGAGAATAGAGAGTTCCATGCGTTAAGTTTCTATACCGCAAGTCCGAAAGAATATTTAAAAAAACTATTGATAAGAGAAGTAGAGTCGGTTTTGTGGGCAAAACTATATGAGGCTTCTTTTTATAAAAAAAGTGGAGCCCGTTTCATAGAGGGAATAGATTATGGGGAAGATTTTCTAGTGTTGCTCCAGTTATTCACAGCAGTTGAAAGAATTTCATATAAAGCGAATTACTTGTATCATTACACATTGTCAAATAATGCTTCATTAACTAAAAATATTACAGTACAATCTGTAGAAAATATTGTTAAAATCAATACTGTCATATGTGAAAAGTTCGGAGAGTCTCAAGAATTTAGCATATATGCAAAATTATCAATCTTGAGAAGTAAGTTAAGTTTGATTAAGCAAGCAAAACCACATCTTTATAAATTAATCATTCCTCTTTATGAAGAATTGGAGAGAGAGTTTAAACAATATTTAAAGATAGGGGATAGATTGTTAATATTTTTAGAAAGATTGCGGATACCATTCTTGATTTATTTGTATTGTAGGTTCGGCCTTTATATGAAATCGAAATAATGTCGGCATATATTTTCATTTTTATTTTTTTATTAGTTTGCTCTATTTTCAGTAAAAAGAATTCAATTCTTTTTATAATGGCATTTGTTTTAATGCTGTTTGTTGCTGGCTTCAGAGATACATCAGTAGGGACTGACACACAAAATTACTATGAAATATATGAGTATTTTAGGTTAGAAACATATCCCTCATGGTTTACAATTGAACCTGGTTGGAGAGTTATAAATAATTTGGCGGTTAAAATGCATGCAGGATACTCCATGGTGGTTTTTCTGGCCAGTTTATTTACGTTAGTTCCAATTTTTTTTACCGTATGGAAGTATAGTGACAGACCTTTTGTGTCTATTTTGTTTTTTTATTTACTATTTTTTTATTTTCAGTCATTTAATATAGCGAGGCAGATGATAGCAATTGCTATTATGTTCTCGGCATATAATGATTATTTGCATGAAAAGAAGAAGGCTTTTTATGTCCAAATATTTATCGCAGGGTTATTTCATTATTCGGCCATTATTGGATTGGCAATTCCTTTTATCTTTAAATATGTCCGCCTAGAAGTGGCGAAGACAGTTTTTATATTGCCTGCAACATACATTTTTGGGATAGTATTAATCCCCAATCTTGTTCAATATGTCCCGCTTGTAGGTCAATATAGTGTATATTTGTTAGGAGACGCGACAGCATCTTTTTCTATCCCTCGTCTATTAATTAATTGTCTGTGTTTGTTGTTTATTAGTGCATCTTGTAGAAATGACAATTTACTGAAGTTGTTTTATCTAGGAATAGTATGTTATAATTTATTTGCTTTTAGTGAAACAATAGGTAGGTGTGCACTTTACTTTATGTCATCACAGATGATATTATTTACGAACTTTCGAAGCCTCTATGCCGGAAATAAAACTTTTCTAAGTGCAGTTTCTTTCATTTATGGTCTTGTTTATCTTTCTGTTTTACTAGTGAATAATAATGGAGAGGTCTTACCCTATTCTAATCACATTCTTTCAAGTTTGTTATGAACCAACATTATCAAGTCTCATTAATTATTCCCATATATAATGTGGAGAATTATGTGGCAGATGCCTTGAATTCTGCTTTAAACCAGACATTTATATCTATTGAATATGTGCTTGTAGATGATTGTGGAACAGATAATAGCATGGATATAGTCCACAATATTGTGGAAAAATCTTCTCGAAAGAATGATGTGTACATATATAGGCATGAGGTGAATTGTGGTTTGTCGGCTGCTCGTAATTCGGGTGTTGAAAAAGCTACAGGAAGGTATGTTTTTTTTATGGATTCTGATGATGTGATATCTCAAAACTGTATAGAACTACATTATAATGCATTGATTGAAAATAATGCAGATTTCACGACAGGTTTTGTGAGAATGGAAGGTAGCAGGTCTCTCCATGTGAAGTATAAAAATTACGGAGTACTTAGAGGGAAAGATGTTCTTTGTCATTACTTGCAGCGAGAATTACCCGAATCTGCAAACAATAAATTGATATCATTAGATTTTATTAAGAGAAACAACATAGATTTTATACCGGGTTTATTGCATGAAGATGTATTATGGGCGCTAACAATGTGTAGAAATGCTTCAGTCGCGGTATGTGTTCCACATCAAACATATCATTACAAGATAAGACCGAATTCTATAACCTCGTCGCGTTGTTCTGAGAAGAGACTTAATAGTTTGAAATATATTCTTAATGAACTCTTAAAACAAAGAACAGAAATAGTAAAAACAAAAAAAGAGCTATATTTGTATAATAAATTTGTTAGTAGATGGCAATTTGTCTTTGCATTATTGCTCACAACAAGTGATAATAATTACAATCAGAAAAGAGAGTGGTATAGAAATGTAGTGCAAAAAAATAATAATTGCAACACAAAGTATTCTTTTATAATGAATTTGCCATTTGGTGTGTTTTCTTTTTGTTTTCATGTCCCTTATTTGATATATAGGAGAATACAAAAAATTTACCATTAAAATATGTTTTCTGTTTTATTATCTCTTTATTCAAAAGAGAGTCCATTATATTTGCGTGAAAGTCTTAACAGTGTGTTTGCACAGTCATTATCTCCTGATGAAGTGATTCTTGTTGAGGATGGCCCGTTGGCTGATGATTTATATGCTGTTGTCAAGGAATTTGCGGACAAGTATCCTAGTTTGAAAGTTGTACCGTTGCCAGTTAATGGAGGGTTGGGTAAGGCTTTGAATGAGGGATTGAAGCATTGTTCATACGATATTGTGGTAAGGATGGATACGGATGATGTTTCTAAGCCTGACAGGTTTGAGAAGCAAGTCAGATTCATGGAGTGCCATCCGGAGATAGATGTGTGCAGTGCTTGGATTGAGGAATTTCAGGGCAATATTGACAATGTCGTTGCAATTAAGCGTTTGCCGGAAACTAGTGCGGAGATTTATGAATATGGCAAGAGAAGGTGTCCGATTAATCATCCCGTTGCAGTATTCCGCAAGAATGCAGTAGTGGCTGCCGGTGGGTATATGCATTATCCGTTATTTGAGGATTATTATCTTTGGGCGAGAATGTTGGTGTCAGGCGCTAAGTTTTACAATTTCCAGGAGTCCCTGCTTTGGTTTAGAACTACCACGGATGTTTATCGACGTAGAGGTGGATGGCGCTATGCTATGACAGAAATTCGATTGCAGTTTCTCTTTGTAGGTATTGGTTATATTGGTTTCGGAACTTTTTTGAAAAATTTAGTAATTCGTTTTTTCGTGCGGATTATACCGAACAAGTTGAGGTCGTTTATTTATAAGCATTTACTTAGAAGATAGTGATGATGCAGCCGTCTGTGATCCACTTAGTCGTAGGAACATTCCAAATAATTAATTCATTTATCCGTGTTAGAGAGTAGTTGCTGTATATGGTTGACGGAACGTTTTATGATGGCATGTAATATTGGTGGCTCCTGGGTGTGATTCAATGAAACTTAGGCTGAATGTCGCTGATAAAGTTGTAAATAGGATTATCTCTAGAAAGCCTTGAGTCTTTCATCGTAAAAGAGCGTAATATAAATCTGGTACAAATATGAGTTTGGGCCTTGGGTTATTTACAAAATATTATTTCTTTTGTAAAAAATCTAATATGAGGAATAAAAAACCGTTATTACAAAAAATATTGAAGGATGTATTTGTCGGTGATGAAGAAATAAACTTGGAGTATGGATCCTGTCATCGAGAAATAGCATCAGAGAGCATTATGGATGGAGACTATAATTCAGCGTTATACCATGTCCGGGAGGTATTATATGAAACCTTAAAGCCAGAGAAAATACCAAATGAAGATTTTGTCGGATTACGTTTTTATAATATAGATAATTGTTTGGACGTGATTCTCGCTCAAATAAAAAGGAGGCAGCTTTGTCTGGGAAAGATTAACTTTAATGATGCACTGGACCCATTATTGTCTGTGTTCTGTGAGAGGAAGATGAAAAAGAGTAATGGACATAACAGAAAAAAATGGTATGAAGGGATGAGCTCCTCAGTAGGTCATTTTAGAATGGCTTGTTTATGCGAAGCTTATGATAAGGGAGAAGATTCTATTTTGAATCAGTTAATGTGGGCGCATTATGCCAACATGCATACAGGAATAGCGGTAAAATACCGAATAAAAAGGGAAAATCAATATTTGGACGAGAACAAGCAAGAATTTTGTTATTTAAAGCCCATAAGATACCGGAATGTACGTGTAGGGCTAGATAACATGTCACTTAATCAATCATTGGGCCTTAAGTCAAAGGTTTGGTCTTATGAAAAAGAACGGCGTATGATATTTTATTCAGTAGAGAAAGTCGAGGATTATCACCCAATAAAAAACGTTGCTATAGAAGCGGTCTATTTAGGCCTAAAAGTAAATCGTAAGAATGAGAGAAAAATTAAGGGTGCTCTTAAAGATATAGGAATACCTTTATATAAAATGAGATTTGATAATAAAGACTTGATGAATATTAAGCCATATCCATGTTGGCCCAAAAAGTTGTAGTCTAACGTCAGTAGCTAATAAAAACAAACATGTACAACAAAGAATATTTTCGATGTTAATCTTGGACAAGACGACTGCAACAGCCTGTCGCAGTTTTGGACCACTGTCGCAGAAACGTTCGTAGAATTTTTACATTCCACAGATTTCTTAGAGAAACACCCATCTGCGGGAATTTTATGGTAAATTTGGTTAGCAGTTGTGTGTTTATTTTTGACTTAACAGATAATTTGTTTACCTTTGCTATATAATGATGTGAGATGCAAAACTGATATGGAAAGCGCAGTAAAAATAGCATCATATATCTGTCAGCGTTATGAACGTCAGTTCGGAAAGAGAATTGACGAGATGAAGTTGCATAAACTGCTGTATTTTACCCAGCGGGAGGCTATTATCCAGACTGGAGAACCTATCTTCAAGGAGCAGTTTGAGGCGTGGAGATATGGACCTGTCCTGGTGGCAATCCGTCAGCGGTATAAGGATGATGCATTACACGAGACATTGCCGTTGGAAGTTATCAGAAAGTATGAGAAAGTTTTTGATAAGGTGTTTGAGGAGTATGCAGTCAAGGATTCATGGAGCTTGAGCAGTATTACTCATGGCGAGTATTCGTGGCGTAATGCCCGAAAAGGTGTGCCGGATGGTGAGCAAAGTAGTGAACTGATCTCTACGGACGATATTAGAAAAGATGCAGACCGTGTGAGGAACCGCCGGATATTGTTTGAGAAAATTGTCCCTTTGATTAAAAAGTCTGTCTGATGAGAATGCAAATCACTGACCATCAGAAGAAACTTCTAAGTTCGCTTAGGTGTGAGCGTCTTTCGTCCTGTCAGGAAAATCTGAGGCTTGTGGAGAGTTTTTTCAACGAACGGAACGAGAGTCTTGTGCATACACTCAAAAGTGCTGCTTATGAGGATGATGAAAGTAGCAAAACAGCATTTTATGTGATAAAAAGGGGAGAAGACATCCTTTTTTATTTTTCGTTAAAATGCGGTTTGCTGTATGATTCATCCGGTTTAGGTGATAGATTGAGTGTCATAAGGGACTTGTATAATCTATTAATAGAGTTGGGACGGGATTCGTCTGATGTCAGTGAGGAGGAGCGTTTGGCGGTCGCTTCTGTTCTGGAATGTGTCCGGTCAAGAAAAGGATTGGTTAAAGGTGAATTGGCAAAAATATCAAAAGTTAAGAAGAATAAGATAATAGCCGATTTAGAGAACGAGTCAGAAGATAATCTTAAGAGGGTCGGCCGGACATTCGCTGGAGTAGAGTTGGTGCATTTTTGTGCAAATGATGCATGTCGTGATTTCTGGGATAAAACGGGTATTGCACAGAAATTCGGAGTTGTTGTATTTTGGAAGTATGTTGTGCCTATTATATTGAAAATCCGTGAATTGGTAGGGTGTCAGTATTTGTTTCTGTTTGCAGCGGATGTGACACCTGATGCACTATTGGTAAATTATTACAGGTCGTTTCTTGGATTTAAGGATGCAGAGGAGCATGGTACGGCGATACCTCTATATGATTTGACCTGTAAGTTTATGTATCAGGATTTAAATGATATATCCGAGCGGAGGAAAAAATTTTTTGAAGAATTCAACATATACGAGTCATAGAAGAACACATGCAGAAGTAGAATCCCGCAATTAGGTGTATGCCGGTTGCGGGATTTTACTTTGACGAAATCTGATCAAAGTCGGGATATTTCATTAAAGTCGGTCAATTTGGGGTAGTGTTTCAAACAGTGTGTCTGGGTTAAGTCCTCAGGCCTCTTAGTTTTGGGAACAGATAGGTATTTCTTCTAATTCGTTGGGAAAAGTGTGAGATAATAGGCGCTATTCATTTAAAAAAATGTATCAAACTTTGGTTTATTCGCTCTAAAAAGTGTAACTTTGTCGCAGGAAAATAAGATTACACCATCAGAAACTATACTATTTTCATAAGGACAGCGGGCTTGAGCTGGACTTTCTGGTAAGGTTCAAAGGCGAATGTGTTATCCTTGAAATAAAGGCAAAGACAGGTAAGTCAAAAAGCATGACTACAGTCCTTAAAAATAAGGATGTGTATCATGTTAAAAATGCAATCAAACTGGGGCAGTATAATGTGGGACGTGATGGAGATATACTCACCATCCCGCTATACATGGGATTTCTTGTTGACGACAAACTTACAGATGTTATCATTCCTGATGTCGATGTGAGTTCATTGACTTATAATGGTTAATTTATTTATATTTGTTGCTGGATTTGCAGACAATGAGAAGATGTGCTATCATATTTTTGCTGTGGCTCAGCACCTCCATATCCCTCACCGCCCAGCCGTAGTGGGAAGGCAACAGCGTGTCACCTATGTACTTCGGGCCCAATGCGCTGCCGGTGCCGGACATGCTGGACGGGCGGGTGGCTCCGAGGCTGTATGCCGAGCTGGCGGGAGACATCCACAAGGGGTTCTACGGGGATATGACGGAGACAGTGTCGGCGAAGGTCAATATTCCGCTGTTCACGCCGCGGGTCAATCTCTCGGTGTGGATGCCGGTGGTGGAGTTCTATCAGTACACTCCGCGGGCACTGGAGCATTTCCAGCCCCGGGAGTACACGGAAAGGGGGCATCAGGTGGGCAATGTCTACATCTCGGTGGACATCCACGTGTTCAGGGAGAGGCGGATAATGCCGGATATCTCGGTCCGGGCGGCTATCATCACGGCCTCCGGGGACGGGGACGAGTATGCGCGTTACTACGATGCTCCGGGATATTTCTTCGATGCCTCGGTCGGCAAGTCATTCAGGCTGGGGGAGGGGTTCTTCAGGAGTGTAAGGGTGGCGGCCTCCGGCGGTTTCCTCTGCTGGCAGGTGACCCAGACAGGGCAGAATGACGCCGTGATGTACGGTCTCATGGCCTCTCTGTCGACTTCGGTGGCGGATCTGTCCTGCGCATGGCAGGGCTACACGGGATGGATCGGCAACGGGGACAGACCGATGGTGCTCAAGGTCTCACTGTCCTTCCCCGTGAAGGGTTTCCGGCCTCTGCTGGCCTATGAGTACGGTCTCCGCGACTGGCCTTTCCATCACTTCCGCATCGGTCTGGGCTATACTTTCTGAGAAAATACTATCTTTGCGGGCATGAAACGCGGAATGTCTGTACTGATGAGGCCGCTTCTGGCCCTGCTCCTGCTGCTGACGGCATGGAGCGCGAGAGCGCAGTACGACATAGACCAGTTCTTCTTCCGCGGCCAGAGAGCCCTCATGGAGGGGCAGTACACTCAGGCCATCAACAACTTCAACATCATCATCCGCCTGGACGGCAGCCTCTACGAGGCCTATTTTTTCCGCGGCATAGCCAAGTACAATCTGGGGGACTTCGCGGGCGCCGAGTCGGACTTCGACCGTGCCCTGGACCTCAACCCCGTATATACCCTTGCGTACCATTACCGGGCCATCACCCGCAGCCGCCTGGGCCACTACGACGAGGCGATAGAGGACCTGCGCCATGCGGTGGACCTGCGCCCCAACTATTACGGTCTGTATTTCAGCCGCGGCGTGACTTATTTCCTTTCCCAGCAGTTCGAGAAGGCGGTGGAGGATTTCAACCGCTTCATAAGCCAGGAGCCCAGGGAGGCGGATGCATATCTCAACAGAGGAGCCTCATACCTTTTCCTGGGTGATACTCTTAAGGCCCTGCAGGACTATAACAAGGCCATAACCCTCCGCAGCCTGGACCCGGAAGGTTATATACGGCGGTCGCGGATATATTATTCCCAGCATAGGCTTGATGAGGCTTTGAGTGATCTGGACAAGGCTATAGAGATAGACACCGCTAATACTTTTGCATATTTCAACCGCGCTCTTATCAGGTATGAACTTAAGGACATCCAGGGGACGCTGAGTGATTTCAACCAGGTGCTTTCCCGTGAGCCGGACAACTCCCTGACGCTCTACAACCGGGCTCTGATACGCTCTCAGATAGGCGATTACAACAATGCCCTGGATGACTACGACCGCGTCCTGAACATCAACCCCGACAATGTCCTGGCTTACTACAACCGCTCCATCCTCTTCATCGAGATGGGCCGCTGGCAGGACGCCATAGATGACCTGAGCCGGGCCATAGATCTGTATCCCGACTTTGCCAACGCCTACATGAACCGTTCCTACGTCAAGAACCAGCTGGGGCAGTATGCCTCGGCGCAGGAAGATTACCGTACCGCTCAGGGCAAGATCGCGCGGTACCGGGCCATGACATCTGACAGTGCGGGAAGGGCCGCATTTGCGGATACATCGAGGAAATATGACAGACTGCTGGCTCTTGATTCGGATTTCGCCCGCAGCGATTTCAATGATGAACTGCTGCAGAACAGGAATGTCAACATTAATCTCAAGCCTCTGTACCGTTTTGTGACTGCCCGCAGCGCGACAGACAGTGAGGGGATGCCCATCATGCTTAGAAATACGTACCAGAATGAGCAGATGGAGGCCTTCATAGCCTCAGTCCCCGTGGATGTTGAGATTTCGTGCCGTCCTGCGGAGGCTGCCGCTGTCGACAACAGCCGTCTGCGTGAGGCGGTCGAGGAAGAGGCGGAGAGGACAGGAAATGACAGGGTGCTTTTCGCCAGGGCAATAATGGAGAGTGAGAGCAAGCAGTTCAATGCAGCGCTCCAGTCCTATTCGGAGGCGATAGAGCGCAATCCTCAGGAGGTATTCTACTACATCAACCGCGGAGCCCTGCAGTCGGAGATGATAGACTTTATCTCCTCCATCGAGAGCAATGTCCAGGTCCTCACCATGGACAATGCCGGTACGGCCAAGGCCCGCGTCCGGGACGGCTCTTCCCGCACTTACGACTACTCGGCGGCCATCAGCGACATGAACCATGCCGCCGCCCTCTACCCCGAATTTCCCTATACCTATTATAATTTAGGCAATCTGTACTGCCTCTCAGGCGACATGCCTGAGGCTATCACACAGTACACCAAGGCTATCGACCTGTATCCCCGTCTAGGCGAGGCATACTACAACCGCGGCCTCGTCCTCATCTACGTGAAGGACAAGGAAAAAGGCTGCCTCGACCTGAGCAAGGCCGGAGAACTGGGTATCGGTGACGCCTACAGTGTGATCTCCAAGTACTGCGATACGGAAGAATAGATTATTTCCCCTGAGAGCGGTGACCGCGCTTCCCTGAGCGCAGGCGGGTGGAGGCGATGACCATGGCCTCGTCGCGGGCGATGTAGCGCATGGCGATGAAGGTGAGGATGGCGGCGCAGATGGGGAAGAGGCAGGGAACGGTGAAGATGGCGTCTTCTCCGAGCTTGGTGTCCCTCTGGAAGAAGTACACTGCCAGGATTATCTGGTATGCGATGAGTATGAGGGTGTTGAGGTTGCACAGACGGATCTGGCGGATGCGGTTTTTGAACGATACGAGGGTGACGATACTGAGCACCGCGCATACCAGCTGGAAGATGGTGGTGAGGGTGAAGCCCTTGAATGCCGCTACTTCTACGAAGCGGATGACGGTGTCCTCTCCGACGAAGCGGATCATGGGCGCGAAGAACATGGAGATGAGCAGTCCGGCTGCTATGGTCAGGAAGAGGCTCTGTATTCTGAAAAACATATTGACGTCGATTTTATGGGTTTGCAGGCGCAAAAATAGGGAAAAATCGGAAATCTGTACTATCTTTGATACCACATTGAAACTATTTAAAGTGAAAATTATGGGAAAGATAGGTGATTCTGAACTGATAATCAACGGTGACGGCTCGGTGTTCCATCTGCACATCCGTCCTGAGGCGCTGGCGGACAAGGTGATCCTCGTCGGAGACCCCGGCAGGGTGGAGCTGGTCAGCTCGTATTTTTCTGAGATCGAGAGCACTGCCTCCTCGAGGGAGTTCCGCAGTGTGACCGGCAGGTATAAAGGAACCAGGATGACTGTCCTCTCCACCGGCATAGGCTGCGACAACATAGACATAGTCATGAACGAACTGGATGCTCTGGCCAATATCGACTTCCGGACCAGGGAGGTGCTTCCGGAGCACCGTTGCCTGACGATTCTGCGCATAGGCACCTGCGGGGTGATACAGCCGGATATTCCGCTCGGTTCGTATATTTTCTCCAGGGTGTCGGCCGGTTTCGACGGCCTGCTCAACTGGTACGGCGGCCGCGATGAGGTGGTGCTGAAGGATGTCGAGGAGGCTTTTCTGGCTCATGCGGGCTGGAACAGGTATCTTCCGACGCCTTATTTTGTCAAGGCCGGGGATGCTCTGACGGAGCTGTTCCGTGACTGCACCGTTCCCGGGATGACGATTTCCGCTTCCGGATTCTACGGCCCTCAGTGCCGGGTGGTGCGTCTGCCGCTGGCCATGCCGGACCTGATGGAGCGGCTGGAGTCGTTCCGCTTCGGGGACCTGCGTTTCACCAATTTCGAGATGGAGGGCTCGGCCATAGCCTCCCTGGCCCGCAAGCTGGGGCATGAGGGCGCCACCGTCTGCCTGGCTATCGCCCACCGTTATGCCAAGCAGGCCAATGCGGACTATAAGTCCCTGATGGGCGGCCTGGTGAAGATGTGTCTTGACAGGCTGGCACGATGAGAACGCCTTCCGCAAAGCAGAAAGCAAAAGAACTGGACAGCCTGCTCGTTCTGATGCAGGACAGTGACAGGCGTACGCGGGAACTTGTCAGCGGACGCTTGTGGGAACTGGGCTGGACGGCCATAGACTATTGTCTGTGCAATGTGGAAAGACTGATACCGGAGAGGGAACAGAGACGGGTTCTGTCCGCACTGTGCGGAGTATCGTCCGTCTATGCGTCCAGGCAGGCTCATGAACTGCTGAAGTATGGTCCGTCAGCATTTTTTCTCCCTGAAGGTCTGTATTATCTGACCCGTATCGTGGATCCGGAATATCTTCAGACTGATTTCAGGGTAACGTGCGGGAAGCTGGGAAGCCCTTTAATGAGCGAATTGAAGGACGGTATGACGGCTGTCGAGAAGGTGGAGATGCTCAATTATTATGTTTTCGATAAATATGGATTTACCTTGACGGAGGACACCTGGGATGCACATGAGGCGATAGTTCTGCTTCCGGATGTCATAGATAGCCGGAAGGCCGGTGTCGTAGGTATTTCAACAGTTTATTTCCTCCTCGCGCGGTATGCTGGTCTGCCCGTTTACCCTGTCTTCCCGAAGGTCCCCGGTTATTATGTTGCGTATTTCGATGGGGGCAAGACTCTTTTCAGTATGGACCTGGTCAACCGTGGCCGCATAGCAGACCCCGTCCCCAGAAAGTCTTGGCTGGATACAGACCTCATGGGGACGGATCAGACTATTATGTACCTTTATGCTACAGCTCTCAGACGCTTCGGAGAGCCGGTCACGCGCCTGCAGGCGGGTCTGCTGGACGGACTTCTGGATGAACTGCAGCTGTAGGGCTATTCCATAAGTTTCTTGTACTTGAACCGCTTGGGTTCGTCGGTGCCCAGGCGCTTGCGGCGGTTCTCCTCATACTCCGAGTAGGTACCCTCGAAGAAATATACCTGCGAGTCACCCTCGAAGGCGAGGATGTGGGTCGCGATGCGGTCCAGGAACCAGCGGTCGTGGGAGATGACCACGGCGCAGCCTGCGAAGTTCTCGATGCCTTCCTCCAGGGCCCGGATGGTGTTGACGTCCACGTCGTTGGTGGGCTCGTCGAGCAGGAGGACATTGCCCTCGTCCTTGAGGGTCAGGGCCAGGTGGAGGCGGTTGCGCTCACCTCCGGAGAGGATGCCGCAGAGCTTCTCCTGGTCGGCTCCCGAGAAGTTGAAGCGGGAGACGTAGGCGCGGGCGTTGATCTCGCGGTTGCCCAGGCGGATGAACTCGGAGTTCTCCGATATGGTCTGGTAGACGGTCTTGTCGGGGTCTATGCTCTTGTGCTGCTGGTCCACGTATGCGAGCTTGACGGTCTCTCCGACGGTTATCGAGCCGCTGTCGGGCTGCTCTATGCCCATGATGAGGCGGAAGAGGGTGGTTTTGCCCGCTCCGTTGGGGCCGATGACTCCGACGATGCCGGCGGGCGGCAGGGAGAAGGTCAGGTGCTCGAAGAGGAGCTTGTCACCGTAGGCCTTGGACACGTCGTTGAACTCTATGACCTTGTTGCCCAGACGGGGACCGTTGGGGATGTATATCTCGAGGGCCGCCTCCTTGGCCTTGCCGTCCTGGCTGGCCAGTTTCTCGTAGGCTCCCAGACGGGCCTTGGACTTGGCCTGACGGGCCTTCGGAGCCATGCGCACCCACTCCAGCTCGCGCTCGAGGGTCTTGCGCCGCTTGCTCTCCTGTTTCTCCTCCATCTCCAGGCGCTTGCTCTTCTGCTCCAGCCAGGAGGAATAGTTGCCCTTCCAGGGGATGCCCTCGCCGCGGTCCAGCTCAAGGATCCAGCCGGCCACATTGTCCAGGAAGTAACGGTCGTGGGTGACGGCGATGACGGTGCCCTTGTACTGGCGCAGATGCTCCTCGAGCCACTGGATACTCTCGGTGTCGAGGTGGTTGGTGGGCTCGTCGAGCAGCAGCACGTCGGGCTGGCGCAGCAGCAGACGGCACAGGGCCACGCGGCGGCGCTCACCTCCGCTGAGATTGGCTATTCTGGCCTCTGAGGGAGGACACTGGAGGGCATCCATCGCCCTCTCGAGCTTGGAGTCCAGCTCCCAGCCGTCGCAGTGCTCTATTTTCTCAGTCAGCTCGCCCTGACGCTCGATGAGCTTGTTCATCTCGTCGTCCGACATGGGCTCGGCGAACTTCATATTGATATCCTCGTATTCCTTCAACAGGTCGGCGACCTCCTGCACTCCTTCCCTTACCACCTCGATGACGGTCTTGTCCGGGTCCATCTGGGGCTCCTGTTCCAGATAGCCCACCGAATAGCCGGGAGCCCATACTACCTCGCCCTGGTAGGACTTCTCCACTCCTGCGATGATCTTCATCAGGGTGGACTTTCCCGAGCCGTTGAGACCGATGATACCGATCTTGGCCCCGTAGAAGAATGAGAGGTAGATGTCCTTGAGTATTACCTTGTTGTTGTGCGGGAGGACCTTGCCTACGCCGTTCATTGAAAAGATGATTTTCTCGTCTGCCATATTTGTCTTGTTGGGATGAAAAATTGTGCCGCAAGATAGGAACTTTTTTTATATTTTTGCCTCAAAATTTATGGGTATGCTAAGAAAGATCAGAATAGTCCTTGCCCTCATATTCCTGACGGGCATAACACTGCTTTTCCTGGACTTTACCGGAACGCTCCATGCCTGGCTCGGCTGGATGGCTAGGATTCAGTTCTTCCCTGCGGTGATGGCCCTCAATCTGGGAGTCATCGTAGCGCTGGTGCTGCTTACGCTGGTATGCGGCAGGGTGTACTGCTCGGTCATCTGCCCGCTCGGAGTGATGCAGGATCTGTTCGCCTGGCTGGGGAAGAAACAGAAGAAGAACCGCTATACCTATTCTCCGGCCCACAACTGGCTGAGATACGCGATGCTGGCTCTGTTCGTAGTCGTACTGATACTCGGGGTCGGCTCGGTAGTGACCCTGCTGGAACCCTACAGCATCTTCGGACGTATCGCCTCGAACCTCCTGGCTCCTGTCTACGGATGGATCAACAATCTCTTCGCTCTGATAGCCGAGAGGGCCGACAGCTATGCCTTCTATGAGACCGACGTATGGCTCAGGAGCCTGCCGACCTTTATCATAGCGGCTGTGATGCTGGTGCTTATCGCGGTCCTGGCCTGGAGAGGAGGACGTACATGGTGCAACAATATCTGCCCTGTGGGAACCGTTCTCGGCTTCCTCTCCCGTTTCTCCTGGCTGAAGCCCGTCATCAATACCGACAAGTGCATCAGCTGCAGGATATGTGAGCATAACTGCAAGGCTTCCTGCATCGACATCGCCAACCACAAGATAGATTACAGCCGCTGCGTGGCCTGCATGGACTGCATCGGTAAGTGCCCCAAGGATGCCATCTCGTACACGCATCCTAAGAAAGCGGTTTCTCCGGCTCCCGCTGCTCCGGATGCTCCCAAGGCCGATAAGGCCGAGGCTGTGGATGCTTCCCGACGCGGTTTCCTGACAGCCTCGCTGATGACTGCGGCCGCAGTGACCGTGGGGGCTCAGGAAAAGAAGGTGGACGGCGGTTTAGCTGTTATCGAGGACAAGGTGATTCCCGACCGCGGGACTCCGATTGTGCCTCCGGGTGCCGTGAGCCTGAAGCATTTTGCCCAGCACTGTACCCGCTGCCAGCTCTGCGTGTCGGTATGTCCCAACGGGGTGCTGCGTCCAGCCACCGACCTGATGCGCCTGATGCAGCCCGAGATGTCCTATGAGCGCGGTTTCTGCCGTCCGGAGTGTACCAAATGCTCGGAGGTGTGCCCCTCAGGAGCCATCCGCCCGATAGACCGTGCGGAGAAGTCCTCGACTCAGATAGGCCATGCCGTATGGGTGAAGAAGAACTGTATCCCTGTGCGGGACGGCGAGGAGTGCGGCAACTGTGCCCGTCACTGTCCCGCCGAGGCTATCCAGATGGTGCCTCTGAAGGGTCATCACCGTCATAGAGGCGGCCGTGAGGAGGGCAATGACGGCAAGAATCTGATGGTTCCCGCCATAAACACCGAGAAGTGTATCGGCTGCGGCTCCTGCGAGTATGTCTGCCCGGCCCGTCCGTTCGCTGCGATATACGTTACAGGACACGAGGTCCACAGGACGATTTAACTTTACCCATCTATGGACGAGTTCCGTTTGAGAGTCTTCGTCACTGCGGCGAGGACTCTTAGTTTTTCCAAATGCGCCGCTGTACTGAATATCACCCAGCCGGCGGTGAGCCGTCATATCGGGGAACTGGAGGCCCGGTACGGCATGCCGCTGTTCACCCGCGGTACTTCCGGGGTGGCGCTGACCAAGGCCGGCGGTCTGCTGCTGTCCCATGCGGAAAGTCTGCTTTCCGCTTATCAGAAAATGGATTACGACATGGAGCTGCTTTCCCAGACTTCGCAGGGCAGGCTGTCCATCGGTGCCAGTACCACCATCGCCATGTATCTGCTGCCTCCGGTGCTGGCCTCTTTCATGGAACTTTCGGGCGGAGTGGAGGTATCCATGCTCTCCGGCAACAGTGAGAATGTGGAACAATGGCTCCGTGACGGGACGGTGGACATCGGTTTCGTGGAGAATGCCTCGCGGCGGCCGTGGCTGCACTATGAGCCGCTGATGGCGGATGAGCTGGTGCTGGTGGCCGGGACTCAGGGAAGGTACGGGACGCTGGAGTCCGTGACGCCTGAGGAACTTAGGGGGCTGCCGCTGGTGCTGAGGGAGAAGGGCTCCGGTACGCGGGAGATTATCGAAAGGGCGCTGAACCGGCGCGGTATCCGCGTAGAGGACCTCAATGTGGTCATCGAACTCAGCAGCACCGAGGCCATCAAGTCCTTCGTCCGCAGCAGTGACACCCTGGCCATCGTCTCGGTCATCGCCCTGCACCGCGAGCTGGCCGACGGCTCCCTCCGCATCGTAGACATCGACGGTGTGGACATGCCCCGGGAGTTTGCCACCGCCGTCCGTCCCGGCGAGTTCTCCGGGCTCAATGCCCGCTTCCATGATTTCGTCATCCGCGAGGCTGGGGTATAACGGGAGGTTATAGCGTATAAGTAAGTGTGTTGTGATGGGTTGCGGGAGACGCTGTAGTTTTGCGGCATGAAAACTACTGCAAAAATACTTTTCGTGACCCTGTTTATAGCGTCGTTCTTCCTGCCTACGGCCGTGGCCCTGCTGGCCGGCATAGCCCTCGCCGTAACCCTCGGCTCACCCTTCCCTGTGTTTACCAAGAAAGTGTCGAAGTACCTGCTGCAGGCCTCAGTCGTAGGCCTCGGCTTCGGCATGAACCTCTATTCGGCCGTGGAGTCCGGCAAGGACGGCATGCTCTTCACTATAGTATCAGTGGTGGGCGTCATGGTCATCGGTACCCTGCTCGGACGGGTCTTCAAACTCTCGCGGAACAACTCCTACCTGATCTCCTCCGGTACCGCCATCTGCGGAGGCAGTGCGATAGCCGCCGTGGCCCCCGTCATCGATGCCGATGACAACGAGACCACCCTCTCGATGGTGACGGTCTTTGTGCTCAATGCCGTGGCCCTGCTGATTTTCCCTGCGATAGGTCACCTCGCGGGACTCTCCCAGGAGCAGTTTGGAACGTGGGCTGCCATTGCCATACATGATACCAGCTCGGTGGTGGGAGCCGGCGCCGCATACGGGGAGGAGGCGCTGAAAGTCGCCACTACCGTCAAACTGACCCGCGCCCTCTGGATTATTCCCCTGGCCATTGCCACCACCTTCATTTTCAAGAAGAAAGGCAAGAAGATCTCCATCCCCTGGTTCATCTTCCTCTTCATCGGTGCCATGCTGGCCAATACGTACCTCAATATCCCCCAGGCCGTCTCCGCCGGTATCGCCGGATTTGCCAAGAATGCCCTTGGCTCGACTCTCTTCCTGATAGGATGCGGCCTCTCGGTGCAGAGCGTCAAGGAGGTGGGCTTCAGACCCTTCCTGCTCGGTATCTCCCTGTGGGTGGTGATTTCGGTGTCCTCGCTGCTGGTGGTGACGCTGATGTAGCGGACGGTCTCGAAAGAATTAATACGGATATTTCCATGATAAGGTGGAATATCCGTATTTTTATTTTTAAATTTGTAACCTTAACATTAACCTTTAGATGAGATGACAAGAATAGGGACAATCTTTATTGCGGCGGCCGCCCTGCTTTTCACGGCGGTGCCTTCATCCGCATGCTCTTCGGTGGTGATTTCCGGCAAGGTGACTCCGGACGGGAGGCCGCTGCTGTGGAAGCACAGGGACTCGGACTATCTGCAGAATTCGGTGAAGTTCTTCAAGGGGGAGAAATACTCCTTCATCGCTATCGTCAACAGCGTGGAGGACGACCCGACGGATGTGTGGATGGGGGTCAATTCGGCCGGCTTCGCAATCATGAATACTCAGTCGTTCAACCTCGTGGACGTGGCTCCCGGAGAGGAGCGCGGGGCCGCCAACGGACGGATCATGCGCCGGGCCCTGGAGATATGCGCGACGGTGGAGGACTTCCATCATTTTCTGGATACGCTGGCGAAGCCTTCCATGATCGAGGCCAGTCTCGGCGTGATCGATGCTCAGGGCGGGGCCCAGATGCTGGAGGTGGACTACTACAAGTACGTGGTGTACGATGCCAATGACCCGGCGGTGGCGCCTCACGGCTATGTGGCCAGGACCAATTTCTCCTTCACCGGGGATGTGAATGAGGGTCTAGGACAGGTGCGCTACCTCATCGAGGAGGGGTTGTTGATGCCCGGCTCCGGTATGGGACTGTTCACTCCGCAGTGGATTCTGACCGACGTGGCCCGCTGCTTCGAGAATCCGATCATGGGCATTGATCTGCGTTCGGGGGATTTCAACAAGCCCAGGACCAACGGCTGGTTCATTGACTACGACTTTATCTCCCGCCGCGGTTCCACCAGCTCGGCGGTGGTGCAGGGTGTGCGTCCCGGCGAGAATCCCGAGCTGTCGGTGATGTGGACCATCCTCGGCTATCCTCCGACAGGGGTGGCCATGCCGCTGTGGGTCAAGGGTGCGGACAAGTACCTGCCCGCGCTGGTGGCCAGGGATGAGGCGACTAAGCTCTCGCCGCTGTGCGATTTCTCACAGACTCTTGCGGACCGAGTGTACTCTTATCATCAGGGCGACGGCACTGACCGGTATATGAACTGGGAACTGCTGTGGAGGCCTTCCGGAGGCGGTTACATGCAGCAGCTGCTGGAGGTCGAGGACCAGGTCTTCGATGTCTCGGAGCCGATTATCGACGGATGGAGAGAGGCCGGCAGGATCGACGTGGGACAGATGAGCGAGCTGTATCTGATGCTCGACGGTCTGATACGCGACGGCTATCGGCCTCTGCTGGGGTCGCATCCGCTGCTCTGATTATCGACCGTCATTTGCTTCCGGTAGGCGTCCAGCCGCTTCTTCCAGGCCTTCCGCTTCGCTTTCTCGGCTGCGGCCTTCCGCTCCAGGTATTCGTCGTATCTTCTTTCGAGATAATTGTCTGCCATAGTGCTGCAAAGGTACGAAATCCTGCGGACAATAACGAAATATTCGGAGTCGGTGGCTTTGTTGCTGTTCCACCTTTGGAAGGTGAGTAGATTTCCTTGTGTTTCTGCTCACCTTCGGGAGGTGTGGAAAGGCAGAATGGAGGCAAAACGCCGCTACAGATGCTCTGCTGGACATGGTACGGAAACTCACCTTCGGAAGGTGGGGTGACATCGCGGGGAAAATGCACACCTTTGGAAGGTGGGGAATCTTATTCTCGTTGGGGATGTCTGTGAGGGTGGTTTTCCGCTCGGGTGCTGGTGGCAGTATAAAAAAGACCGCGGCGGGGGTGCTGCGGTCGGTGGTTCTTGGAAACTTTATTGAGCGGAAAACGGGGTTCGAACCCGCGACCTTCGGCTTGGGAAGCCGACGCTCTACCAACTGAGCTATTTCCGCGAAAAATTTTTACCTTTGCAGGGTTTGGGACTGCAAAGATATGAATTTAAATTTATTTATAGCCAAAAAAATCAAGGGACGGGGAGTGAGTACGACCGGCAATGCGATAGCATGTGTGTCGGTGGCTGTCAGTATCGGCGTGATATTGATGGCGGTAGCGATTTCGGAGGGGTTCAAGAAGGAGATAGGAAAGAGGGCTGCCGGGTTCACGGGCGAGATACTGATTACGGTTCCGGGGATGGACTATATGAACGATGTCTACCCTCTGCAGGCGGACCTGTCTTATCTGTCCGAGATAGAGAAGATACCGGAGATACGGTCGGTGAGCGAGACGGCTTACAAGCCCGGGATGGTCAAGTCGGACAAGGATGTGCACGGTGTGATGTTCAAGGGGGTGGATTCGACTTACTCGCTGGATTTCTTCGCAGATTTTCTGACCGAGGGTACGCTTCCGGATTTCTCGGGAAGGCGTATGAGTGACCAGGTGCTGATTTCCAAAAGGCTGGCGACGATGCTGGGCCTGAGTACGGGGGATAGGATGACGGTGTATTTTATAGGTGAGCAGGTGAGGGCCCGCAGACTGACGGTGACCGGCCTGTACGACATACAGCTGGAGAACCTGGATGAGAAGCTGGCGGTGATGGATATCCGTCAGATACGCAGGCTCAACGGCTGGGAGGACCACGAGTCTTCCTGTCTGGAGATAGCCCTGGGTGGGGACGGCGGCAAGGCGGCTGACCGTCGCAGGATTGAAGTTTACGATGAGATAGGGGAGATAATAATGGACCGGGATATCACGGCGGATGCTCCGGTGGTGGTGCGCAGAATCGATGAGATATATCCGGGACTGTTCGACTGGCTGGCCCTGCTGGACCTGAACGTGCTGGTGGTGATGGTGCTGATGATGGCGGTGGCCGGTTTCAACATGATTTCCGGCCTGCTGATCATCCTCTTCGAGCGCATTTCCATGATAGGTCTGCTGAAGTCGCTGGGCATGAGGACTTCGAATATCTGCAAGGTGTTTATCTACCGTGGCGGGGCCATAGTCCTCAAGGGTATGATCTGGGGCAATGCCGCGGCCATCCTCCTGCTGGCCGTGCAGAAGTGGCTGAAGCCGTTCACGCTCAACCCGGTGAATTATTTCGTGAATTTCGTGCCGGTGGAACTCAATCCCCTGCATATCATAGCGGTGGATATTGCCGCATTTGTACTCATGCTGATTATAATGATCATTCCCTCGCTATTCATCGCCAGGGTCTCTCCCGCCCGCACCATCAAGGTCAGCTGAAATCTGCAACCGAACAGACTCAGCGGAGCTGCGCAAGCTTGCCGACGTCGGTGATGACGGCACCGGCGGGGGCATCCACGCACCTGACTGGATGGGAGGCGGCTATGGAGAGGTAGAAGTCGATGATGGAAAATGCCTCGGGCCAGGGCCGCAGCAGCTGCAGGGCGGCCGGGGTGAGGAGGTGGATGCCGCTGAAGGCGTGCGGCTGAAGGGTTGCGGCTGCTTCGGGGGTTGTGCCTTTGAACAGTCCTTTGGCGGGGTACATCCAGCCGCGGAGTAGGCCTTCGCTGTCGGTCAGCAGATAGCGCGAGGAGGCACGGTTGCTTACAAGAAGTGATGCGGAGGCCTGAGTGTCGTCCGGTCTGTCGAGGGCCTGTCGGCAGAAGGTCGCGAGGTCTATCCCGGAAGTGATGATGTCCACATTGTGTACCAGCACCGGCTCTTCCCCGAGCAGCCCTGACATGACGGCATGGCGGATGCCCCCTCCGGTGTCGCGCAGCAGGTCCCGCTCATCCGAAAATGCCACGTCCAGCCCGAATCCGCCGTGGGAGCGGACGAACTCCTCCAGCATGTCCGCGAAGTGGTGGACATTGATCACGGCCCGGGTAAAGCCGGCCTTCTTCAGATGCAGCATAAGTCTCTGTATCATCGGCACTCCCTCGTAGGGTACCAGCGCTTTTGGCATAGTGTCGGTCAGCGGTTTGAGCCGGGTGCCCAGTCCTGCCGCCAGTATCATCGCCGTTGCGGGTCTCTCTGCGGTCATAGTACCTGTCTCTCCAGATTCTGTTCCCGGTGTACGAGGGTGATGCTGAGCCTGTCGGAAGAGTCACCGTATCTTTCTGCCAGATGGTCGGCCAGCCTCTCGGCGAAGTATACGGACCTGTGCCGGCCTCCGGTGCACCCGAAGCAGAACATCAGGTCGGTAAATCCACGCTCAAGATAGTTCTCGATATGCATGTCGGCCAGGGCGGCGGTGTGCCGGGCAAATTCCTCCGTCTCGGAATACCCCTGCAGGTATTCTATTACCGGATCGTCCAGCCCTGTCATCGCCCGGTACTCCGGGAGCCTTCCCGGATTGGGCACTCCGCGGCAGTCCAGAACATACCCTCCGCCGTTGCCGCCCTCATCCTCGGGTATTCCTTTTTTATATGAGAAACTGAAAATCCTTATCAGCAGCTTCCCGTCCTGCCTGGGCGTCCTGTGCCCGTAGAGCGGTATCAGCTCCTCGAGTGCCCGGCACAGGCAGGGGTAT
Organism: uncultured Alistipes sp.; assembly: GCA_900550465.1. Classification (GTDB taxonomy): domain Bacteria; phylum Bacteroidota; class Bacteroidia; order Bacteroidales; family UBA932; genus Coprenecus. Next base: position 35,930 of record URSC01000008.1, on the reverse strand, counting down.
TCGGGGAAGGTGCCGGATGACAGGAGTTCCCGGAGATTGTCCATAGCGTACGGGATGCTCTCGAGAAAATGCGGCCGCCGCTCGAACATGCCCCTGAACCCGTAGGCCCCGAGCACCTGGAGTGTCCTGAAGAGGACGAACTGCCGCAGGTCGGTCAGGAAGTCCTTCCGGCGCACTACCTCATAGTGCGACTGTGCCTCGAGATATGCCTCGGTCAGTTCGGCCTTGAGCTCGGACGGGTAGCGGGCCCGCGCCTGCCATACGAAGGAGGCCAGGTCATAGTGGACCGGTCCCATCCTTCCGCCCTGGAAGTCGATGAATTTCATTTCCCCAGAGGGTGTGAGCATGATGTTCCGGCCCTGGAAGTCCCGGTACTGGAAGTTCCCGGAACTGCACATCAGCAGCCGGTCGCGCAGCCGGACCAGGTCCTCCTCCAGCGCCACCTCGTCGAACTCCACGCCGGAGGGCTTGAGGAAGCAGTATTTGAAATAGTTGAGATCGAACATCACGCTTGTCCGGTCGAAGCAGGATACCGGGCCGCACTGCGAGAAGTCCAGTCCCTGGGCCCCGATATACTGGAAGGCCGGCAGGGCTTCCACCGCCGCCCGCAGCAGAGTCTTCTCCTCAGAACTGTATTCCCCGCTCCTGCGCCCTGCCGCCACAGCGTCGAAAAGGGTAGTGTCTCCCAGGTCCTCCTGCAGGTAGACCATCCGGTCACCGCTCACGGCCAGCACTTCCGGCACGGGCAGTCCCAGCCGGGAGAAATGCCGGTCGAGGTAGAGGAACGCACCGTTTTCCCGCAGACTCGTCCCGGCTGCGGCTATGCAGCTGTCTCCATCCCAGCTGATCCTGAAATACTGACGGTTGCCTCCCGAGGCGGGGAGGGGGGTGATGCGGTACTCCCTGACTCCGGAGTACCTCTCGAAGAGCGAACGTATCCTTTCCATAGTGATGGCAAATGTAGGAAAATAATAGGCTGAAAACAAAAATCCCCTATATTTGCACTCTTATGGACAGAAAAAGGTTAAGGGACATACTGTGCGCGTGCGCCGTCATGCTGATGCTGCCATGCTCGGCATATATTATAAGAGGTATGTCCATGCCTTATATCCGGCTTGTGCAGACCGGTTTCCCGCAGGATACGGTTCCTAAGGGAGGAGATTCGCTGAATACGGCTGACTCAACGGTGATGCTGCCGGATTCTACGGCATTGTTGCCGGATTCCCTTTCGTCCGGGATTGACACAACGGGCATGGCCGACAGCACCGCCTCCGCCGACACTGCCTCCGGCACGAAGGAGTATGAGCCCTGGGAACTGAGGGAGATGGCCCGGGACAGCGCCCGCCGGGTCCGCGACAGCCTGAAGGGTATAAGGGACAGTATACGCTGGTCCAAGCCGAGGGTGCTGGAAACCGGATTTGTCCCTGACAGCTTGTATTACAAGAGGATACTATCGTGGAATACCGGACCGTATATCAACGAGTACCGGCACATGCACATGGACACCACGTTCAATGACTGGTTCACCGAATATCCGTTCTACAAGGAGGACCTGGACGCCGTGTATCTCGGTACAGTAGGCTCCGCTGTGCAGAATGTCAACTTCTTCCGCCGCCGGGAGCTGGACCGCTTCAAGGCCTATGCACCGTATATCACCTATTCTCATGTGCCGGAGAATATGCCGTTCTACAATGTCAAGGCGCCGTACACCGAACTGGCCTACTGGGGCACCATCTTCGCCTTCAAGGACAAGGAGGAGACCAACGTGCGTTTCCTGCACACCCAGAACATAACTCCGGAACTCAATCTGGCTGTCCTCTACCAGGGCTGGAAGGCTCTGGGTATGCTGGAGAATGAAAAGACGGTGAACAACTCTCTTGAAGTGAGCGCCAACTATCTGGGCCGCAACTATATCGCCCATGCCGGACTCATCCACCACAATATCACCCGGCAGGAGAACGGCGGTATCCAGGACTCCTACATGGTCCGCGATACGACGGTGGACGCCAAGACCATAGCGGTCAATCTGCAGGATGCTCAGAACAAGCTCTCCAGGAATACCTTCTTCATAGACCATTCGTACAATATCCATCTCGAGTCCAAGTCCCGGAGGCTGCGCAAGGCCATGGAGGAGGATTCGGTGCTGGCCGCGGCGGTGGATTCCATAGTGGCTCTCAGGATGCAGAGGTATGCCGAGGCCGTGGATGCGGCTGTCGAGGCGGCCCGGATGCCTGCGGACACCGGTGCGGCTGACAGTACGGCGGCCGGTGGTCAGCTGCCCGCACCGGCTGACAGCGCGGCGCTGCCGCCGCTGGCGGATAGCCTTATGGCCCAGGCCGCGGACTCCCTTTCGGTGCCGGCTGATACAGCAGCCCCCGCGATGCCTCAGCCGGTGGACCCTGTCGCCGATTCCCTGCTGAGGGCCTCGGTGATGGACACACTCCTGCCGCCTTCAGAGGATGAGATATATACTGCCCTGGCCGACTCCCTGCTTTTCGGCAGTGCCGGGGATGGCCCCATGCTGTCGGTGGGACATGTCGGGGAAGTGACCAGATACTACCGCTACTATACTGACAACATAGCCCTAAACGATGAGGTAGGACGGAATTTCTACAACAACATGTTCTACATCAATCCCACCTCGTCGGCCGACTCTACCCGGATGCTGACCATCGACAACAAGCTCTTCTTCAAGCTCCAGCCCTGGGCCCGCGATGCCGTGGTATCGCAGATCAGCGGCGGACTGGGATATCAGTGGAACAGCATCTATGCCTTCAATCCGGATATGTTCCTGACAGGCAACGGCAACAGGAGCCTGCACGACCTCTATGTCTACGCCGGAGCCCGGGGACAATACCGCAAGTACCTGAACTGGGGGGCTCAGGCCCGCTACAGTTTCCTCGGATACTGGCAGAACGACTTCAGCGTGGATGCCGATGTGGACGTGTCGTTCTATCCGTTCAGGGACAAGTCCGAGCCCATAGTCCTGGGCGGCAAGTTCAGCACCTCGCTCAAGGAACCGGACTGGTTCTCCCAGCATTATTACTCCAACCACTATGTCTGGGACAATGACTTCGGCAAGACGTCCACCACCAAGGCAGAGGCCTTTCTGGATATCCCTAAGTGGCGGCTGCAAGCGTCGTTCAGCTACGGCCTGCTCAACAACTATCTCTACAACGACACTCTGGGTGTCATCCGTCAGCACGGCGGCCTGATCAACGTGATGAGCGGTTATGTGCGCAAGGATTTCAAACTGTGGAAGTTCCATCTGGACAACAAAATACTTTTCCAGTACTCCTCTAACCGGGACGTACTGCCCCTGCCGATGCTGACCTTCCACATGCGGTACTATCTCGAGCTGGAGGCCGTCAGGAACGTACTGACAGTGCAGATCGGCGCCGACGCCACCATGAACACTCCCTACTACGCTCCGGCGTACAACCCCGCTCTGGGCACATTCCAGCTCCAGACGCGGGAACTCATAGGCTACAATCCCTATATCGACGTCTTCCTCAACATGCAGTGGAAGCGGGTCAATGTCTTCATCAAGGTCATCAATGTCGGACAGGGATGGCCCGACGGAGGCAATATGTTCTCTGCATATCACTACATCAAGCCCTACCGCGGCTTCAAGGTCGGAATCCACTGGCCCTTCTACATCGAGTAAGGACAGGACTATGGGCAGACTATGGAAGACAGCTGTAGCCGTAGCGGCTATATTCGTTCTGGGCAATCTCCTAAGACTGTGTGAGAGGCCGGACCGGAGCGCCCTGGATCCGGATTCATTCCCGGTCAGGGATTCACTCACCGCGTGCATCAACATCCGCAGCGGCATGTATACCGGCAAAGGCTTCCTTACCGGCTTCCAGTACACCATGCTGACCTCGATGGCGGATACCATGAATGTCCGCATGGGCTTTTCCGGTGTGTATGAGAGGCGGAACTGCTGGCAGATGCTGGAGGACGGACAGGTGGACATGGTGGCTGTCAGTGTCTCTGACTCCATCCCCGCCGACCATGCAGGAGCCGTCGCCCTTACCATGCCGTTCCGGGGCTATGCCTGGGCGGTGCGGAGCGGGGACCAGGGGCTGCTGTACCGGGCCAACAGATGGCTGGGCCGTATGGTCCACAGCGCTGAGTACGCGGACATGGAGAAAAGGTTTTTCCGTTCCTACAGTCTGGAACCCTATATCAAGGCAGGCACGCGCACGGACCGCATCTCCCCGTACGATGAGACAGTCAAGCGGCACTGCGGCCTTCTGGGCTGGGACTGGAGGCTGCTTTCGGCGGTGATATTCAAGGAGTCCCGCTTCTCGATAGGAGCGTATTCCAGGCGCGGGGCGACGGGTCTGATGCAGGTGATGCGCTCCACGGCCGCAGTCTACGGCATCACGGACCTGTTCAGCCCGGAGGAAAATATCAAGGCCGGGACAATGCATCTCAGGCACATCGAGCGCCGCTACCAGAACATGGGCTTCGACTCGGTCAATGTGGTGAAATTCACCCTCGCAGCATACAATGCCGGAGAGAGCCGTATCGAGGACTGCATCAACTTCACTCTCGACCAGGGCCGCGACTTTACGGACTGGGAGACGGTGGCGGCGACCATTCCGCTGATGGTCGAGCAGGAGTATGTCGAGGAGGCGGACTTTCTCCGTCACGGGAGGTTCCGCGGGCGGGAGACCGTCCAGTATGTCAGGGATGTTCTGTCCAAATACGAGGAATACCGTACAGTAGTGGAAGGGTAGGGGCTACATCTCCTCCATGGGAGTGGGAGCGGTGACAGTCACCGGCTCCTTCCGGGTGGGATGGAGAAATGTCACCTGGCGGGCGTGCAGGCTTATGCTGCCGTCCGGGTTGGAGCGCCGCGCTCCGTATTTGAGGTCGCCCTTGATGGGGCAGCCGATGGATGCAAGCTGGCAGCGGATCTGGTGATGGCGGCCGGTGAGCAGCTCCACCTCCACCAGAAAATATTTCCTGGTAGGACGCAGCAGGCGGTAGCGCAGGAGGGCCTCCTTGGCTCCGGGCTGCGGCTGCGGATGGCTGTAGGATTTGTTCTGCTTCTCGTTGCGGGTGAGCCAGGTACGGATCTCCCCTTCCGGAGGTACGGGGGCATTCTCCACCAGGGCCCAGTAGACCTTCCCGGCATTTCCCTCCCGGAAGGCGGCGGAGAGGCGGGTCAGGGCCTTGGAGGTCTTGGCCAGGATGACGGCCCCGCTGACCGGACGGTCGAGGCGGTGGGGCACACCCATGAACACCTGGCCGGGCTTTCCGTCGCGGAGGGCGATGAAAGCCTTGAGTTTCTCGACCAGAGGCTCGTCGCCGGTCTTGTCGCCTTGGACTATCTCGCCGGGGCGCTTGTTCAGGACCAGTACGTGGTTGTCCTCATAGAGGATGCGGGAGGCGATGTCCTCCGTCTCCTCCGGGGAGAGTGTCCGGTATGGACTAGTACTGCTCGTTGTCATTGGGGAAATCACAGGACTTTACATCTTCGATGTACTGGCGGAATGCCTTGAGGCTGATGTCGTGCAGGTCAGCGTAGCGGCGGAGGAACCTGGGAGAGAACTTGGTCGTCAGTCCGAGCATGTCGTGCATCACGAGGACCTGGCCGTCGACGTATTTGCCCGCACCTATTCCTATTACGGGGATTTTGAGAGTCTCGGCGACCTTCTTGCCGAGCATTGCCGGTATTTTCTCCAGCACCAGAGCGAAACATCCCGCATTTTCCAGGGCTACCGCATCCTGCAGCAGCTTTTCGGCTTCCTCCTCTTCCTTTGCCCTGACAGCATAGGTGCCGAACTTGTGTATCGACTGGGGGGTGAGGCCCAGATGGCCCATTACCGGGATGCCGGACGAGAGGATGCGCTCGACTGACTCGAGGATTTCCATTCCGCCCTCTATTTTCACTGCGTCGGCCTCCGATTCCTTCATGATGCGGATGGCATTGCTGACAGCCATCTTGGAATTGCCCTGATAGGAGCCGAAGGGCATGTCCACCACTATCAGAGGGTTCTTGGCGGCGCGGGTCACGCTCTGGGCGTGGTAGATCATCTGGTCGACGGTGATGGGGATGGTGGTCTCGTGTCCGGCCATCACGTTGGCGGCCGAGTCTCCGACGAGGACCACGTCTATCCCTGCCTCGTCCACTATGCGGGCCGATGTGAAATCGTATGCTGTGAGCATGGCGATTTTCTCGCCTTTCTGCTTCATTTCCAGTAGTCTGTGGGTGGTCATTACCCTTACGTTGCCTTCTGTTGACATGTCTTTGCCTGTTTTATCTTGGATTTGGACCTGCAAAGGAAGAGAATAATTATCACAATTCCAATATGACATGTTGTCAGTTTTCGGCATTTGGCATAATCTTGGAGTAAGAGAGTTTCGACCGCTTGAAAATCAGGCGGCGGCAATTGTAGAAAAAAATTAAAAAATATAAGAATTATGGGAAAGATTATCGGTATAGACCTTGGAACCACCAACTCCTGCGTAGCAGTGATGGAAGGTAACGAGCCCACAGTGATTATCAACAGCGAGGGCAAGAGGACCACTCCTTCGGTAGTGGCATTTACGGACAACGGGGAAAGGAAGATCGGCGACCCCGCCAAGAGGCAGGCGATCACCAACCCCAACAAGACCATCTTCTCTATCAAGAGATTCATGGGTGAGCCTTATGACAGGGTTCAGAACGAGATATCCCGCGTGCCTTACAAGGTAGTGCGCGGCGACAACGGCACTGTACGTGTAGACATCGACGGCCGTCTCTATTCTCCTCAGGAGATTTCGGCGATGATTCTTCAGAAGATGAAGAAGACTGCCGAGGACTATCTCGGACAGGAGGTTTCGGAGGCAGTCATCACAGTGCCCGCCTACTTCAGCGACTCGCAGAGGCAGGCTACCAAGGAGGCCGGTGAGATTGCCGGACTGAAGGTAAAGCGTATCATCAACGAGCCTACCGCAGCCGCACTGGCATACGGTATGGACAAGAAGAAGAATGATATGAAGGTGGCTGTCTACGACCTCGGCGGCGGTACATTCGATATATCGATTCTCGAGCTCGGCGACGGAGTCTTCGAGGTCAAGTCCACCAACGGTGATACGCACCTCGGCGGTGATGACTTCGACCACAGAATCATCGACTGGATGGCAACCGAGTTCATGAATGACAATCCGGGTGTGGACCTCAGAAAGGATCCCATGGCCCTGCAGAGACTGAAAGAGGCTGCCGAGAAGGCCAAGATCGAGCTTTCAAGCCAGACCTCCACTGAGATCAACCTGCCTTACATCATGCCTGTGGACGGTGTGCCCAAACACCTGGTCAAGACCCTTACCAGGGCTAAGTTCGAGCAGATATGCGATGACCTGATCCAGAGGACCATCGAGCCTTGCCGCAAGGCTGTCTCCGATGCCGGCCTGAAGGTATCCGACATAGATGAGGTACTGCTCGTCGGAGGTTCTACACGTATCCCTGCCATCCAGCAGATCGTTGAGAAGTTCTTCGGAAAGGCTCCCAACAAGGGTGTCAACCCCGATGAAGTAGTGGCCGTTGGTGCAGCCATTCAGGGTGGAGTGCTTGCCGGAGACGTGAAGGATGTCCTCCTGCTGGACGTAACTCCTCTGTCCCTCGGTATCGAGACCCTCGGAGGCGTGATGACCAAACTGATAGAGGCCAACACAACCATCCCTACACGTAAGTCGGAAGTGTTCTCGACTGCCAGCGACAACCAGCCTTCAGTTGAGATTCACGTCCTGCAGGGTGAGCGTTCAATGGCCCGTGACAACAAGACCATCGGCCGCTTCCATCTCGACGGCATTACCCCCGCTCCCCGTGGAGTTCCTCAGATTGAGGTGACATTCGATATCGATGCCAACGGTATACTGAACGTGTCCGCCAAGGACAAGGCTACCGGCAAGGAGCAGAAGATACGTATCGAGGCCTCTTCCGGACTGAGCGAGGAGGAGATCCAGCGTATGCGCGACGAGGCCAAGGCCAACGAGGCTGCCGATAAGGCGGAGCGTGAGAAGATCGACAAGATCAACGGCGCCGATGCCCTCATCTTCCAGAGCGAGAAGAACCTCAAGGAGTACGGTGACAAGATTCCCGCTGACAAGAAGGGTGCTATCGAGAATGCCCTCGGACAGCTCAAGGAGGCCCACAAGTCTCAGAATATCTCCGATATCGACCGTGCAACCGAGGCCCTGAACAGCGCATGGCACGCCGCTTCCGAGGATATGGCCCGTGCCGCCCAGTCAGGTCCTTCAGCCGGCACATCCGGAGCAGGCAGCCAGGCAGGCGGCAGCTCATCCAACAGCGGCTCCAACTCTGGTTCCGGTGATGACAATGTCAAGGATGTGGACTATGAGGAAGTCAAATAACACCGATAAGTAAATACATACCAAATCGCAAGCAAAAGCGTGCAGCTCCATGAACTGCACGCTTTTTGCGTTTATAGGGCTCTTGCTGTCTCATCCGAATACCTTCCGGCATTATTCCGACCGCCGGCATGTTTGGTCGGTATCGCTAAAATTCGTAGCTTTGTCAGGCTGGATACTTAGTTTATGGCAATACGGATTGATACAGGATTGACAGACCGGGACCTCACCGGACGGAGTCACTGGTGGGGGGCACCGGACATGCCGGAGGGGATGGCATATCCATGCATAGAGGTGATGGACGGGGACGAATGATAGATGCTCATCTGACCACAGATTCTGAATATCGTCTTGCGGACTGGGTGCGCCGGAAAGTGGTGCTCCTCACCGGTCTGGGCAGGGTGAAAGATGCGGAAGATACAGTACGTCATTATCTTTATCTTCCGGAGATACGCAAGGACGAGGTGGAGAGGTGTATAGCATCGGGTGAATATCACCCGCAAGTTGTTTATGAACTCTCCTACGATTGAGGAATACCGGAGGCTAAAGGAGCTGGTGAGTGCTGACGAGTGGCCTGAGTATCTTGACAGGCTGATTGACCAGGCCGGACTCTGCGATTACTCCAGCTATGCGTCCTGCTCTAAGGCTAAGATATTCAAAGAGGAAAAGGAGCATGGCCGTCTTCTTAATCTGATTGCCAATTTGGGACCTGACAGCCGCTTGGAAGCATTGATGCAGTATTCGGAAGTATTGAAGGATATGTATTCTAAGCAGCTGTTGGCAATGTTCGTTCCGTTGATACAAGATTATGCTGAGAAGAATATCAATGTCAAGGCTTATCCCTATGTAGTGCAAGTGCTTAGGCAGATGCGCAGACTTAACGGAGGACCGGAGGCGGTGTCAGGGCTGATCGCCTTATTCCGGCAGAAATACATAAGGCGCCCGCGTATGATGCAGGAGCTGGACAAACTCTGATTCTGGAGTGTCCTTTGTGTAGTTCCGTATTTCAACATTCTTTGCCGCTATATTGGTCTGCATTGTCTTTCAGCAAATAGTTGGAACTGCGTCCGCCGTCGGCTGCCGCTGTCAGTATGCCTTTCTCTATAAGGTCAGTTATGTCCCTGAGGGCGGTGGCTTGTGATGTCTTGGTTATTTTTGCCCATTTGGAGGATGTGAGCTTGCCTGTAAAGCCGTCCCAAAGCATATTGACCATTTTCACCTGTCTCTCGTTCATCGGTATTTCACGGCGCCGTTGCCAGAAAGAGGATTTGCTTACAACTCTCTTTACAGTTTCCTCTGCCCTGAGTATGGAACTTTTCATCGTATTCAAGAACCATTCAAGCCATTCTGTAATATCTGTAGAGTTGCTCGTAGTATGCTCCAAAATCTCGTAATAGGTCTTTTTTTCACGCAGTATCTCTGCTGACATACTGTAAAAACGCAAATGGAATCCATCTGCCTTGGCCAACTGCATATCGGTTATAGTCCGCGTCAAACGCCCGTTTCCGTCATCAAATGGGTGGATGGCGACAAACCATAAGTGTGCTACTGCCGCTTTCAGTACAGGGTCGGTTACGGTGTTGTCAGAATTTATCCACCTTAAAAAATCAGTCATCATATCAGGGACAACATCTGACGGCGGTGCTTCGTAATGTACTTTTTCTTTGCCCATCGCTCCGGAAACTATCTGCATCGGCTCACCGCCTGTCCGGTATGCCCCGACTGTAATCGGATACATACCGCTCCGTCCGGTAGGGAACAATGCGGCGTGCCAGTTGAACAGGCGTTCCGGGGTGAGTGGTTTGTTGCAGTTTGTCACAGCATCCATCATAATCTGCACAACACTTTCGGTATAGTGATCTGGTTGTGGAAGACCTGCGGTGTCAATTCCCAAATGCTTTGCGATGGACGACCGCACTTTGTCAGAATTCAATATTACGCCCTCAATTTCGTTTGAGCGCAGCACATCCTCGGTCATTACATTGAGAGCAGTCATGCTTTGCACATCAAATCCCAGTCCGCCCATCATTCCCTGTATCTTTCCTTCGAGGTTGCGTACCTCTGAGAGCAGGGCTATGAGCCTGGAATCATTCCATGTAAAAGACGGCCATTCAGGATATTGCCAGATGTATATTGGTCTCATGTCCATTCGGTTTATTCGCAAATATAAAATTAATGACGCGAATAGGCAAATTATTCACGTCATATTTTGATTGGAATAGCGGGACTTAAGTTGACGCAATAAATTGTGTCACACCAGTACCCCAGTCCTGAGAATATCCTCATAAAGAGGACTGTCATCATCCTCTGTCAGTAGGACCGGTTCTATCAGACAGCTTACTTTCCTGCTTAACTTCCAGAGTAAAGGAGTGTCTTCAAAGTAGTTTTCACTTCTTTTTGAAACCACTACGGCAATATCTATATCACTTTCCTCAGTGTAGTTCCCTTTGCTGTATGAGCCATAAAGATACAACGCCTTCAATGGCAGGTGTTCAGCTACCATTGCCTTGTATTTCCTTGCTATATCTAAAGCCTGCCCTTTATCCATAATTGAAGTGTTTTTGTCTTGTTTAACAATTCCTTGCAGTATTCTGGCGTCAGAACTTTCATCAGCAGCTCCTTATGAAGCAGTGCCTGTTCGGCGAGCACCTGCTGTCGGACACCTCCGCCACCATGTCCGCCAAGCCCGTAGCCATTGTCGAGAGCGAGAAGAAGGCGCTTGTCGCCGCCCATTTCATCCCCGACTTCGTTTGGCTTGCCACCGGAGGGATGCACGGGTGTTTCAACAGCGAGACCATGCAGGTATTGGGCGGCCGGGAGGTTGTCCTCTTCCCCGACCTCAAGGCGACGGAAGAATGGAGGCGACGGCAGCCGATGCTGGAATCCTTTTGCAGGCGTGCCACCTGCTCCGACATGCTGAAGAGGATTGCGACCGGTGCGCAGCGTGAAACCGGACTGGACATCGCTGACTTCCTCCTGATGAAGGACACGCCGCAGATGATCCTTTAACAGATGATAGCACGCAATCCCGTATTGCAGTCCCTCATCGACGCTTTCGGGCTCGAACTGGTGGATGCAGGGAGAGTGGAATGATTACGGCATCAGATATGTTTCCGCCATCCGCTCCCTGCCAGTCCGATTCATCTCTGGGCTTGCCCGTCTGCCAGTAAAATCCCATAGGGGGAGCCTAATACCCCAAAAAGCTGTCGCTTTTGAGGACGTGCCACATAATTCAGCAAGCTGAACATAATGTATGGCCAATAGAAGAGAGGTCATGTCTTAATTTCCTTATTTGACTAATTTGTGAGTTTATACTTTATCTGATATAAAAATCCATATAAAGTAATATCTCAAAAATGAATAAGAAGTGCGAGTTTATACTTTATCTCAATCTTTTTTGCGGATAAGGTATAAACTTATGTTTTGAAAGTTTGGCTGACACAGGCGGATTTAGTACCTTTGTCGAAAATTGAAGTATCATGCAGGGCAAATTGATCTCACGGAAAAGAGAATGTGAAGAATTGCAGCGGTGTCTGGATTCAGACCGTTCGGAACTTGTCATCATAAGTGGTCGTCGCCGTATAGGCAAGACATATCTTATAGATAAATTCTTCAAGTATAAATACGATTTCACATTTGTAGGAGAGCACAAGACCCCTGCGACAGTCCAGATACAGAACTTCATGCGTGCACTCCAGCGGCAGTCCAAGAAACGCCAGTCGAAGGCGGAAACATGGTATGATGCTTTCAATGCGCTTGAAGATTACCTTGAGACATTGCCTTCTGGCAGAAAAAAAGTGGTATTCATCGATGAAATGCCATGGATGGATACACAGCGGTCAAACTTTGTAAGCGCATTGGAGAATTTCTGGAACGGCTGGTGCAACAGGCGCACGGACATCGTGCTTATCGCTACTGGTTCAGCAACATCATGGATGGCGGACAAGATAGAGGGGAATCAAGGCGGTCTTCATGCGAGGATCACCTGCAACCTGCACCTGTCCCCGTTCAACCTTCACGAGACTGAAGAATATCTGCGGCAGAGGAACTGCCAATGGGACAGGTACCAGATATTGCAATGCTATATGATATTCGGAGGCGTGCCTTTCTATCTGAGTCTTCTGAATACGGCAGACAGCCTTGCGCAGAATATAGACAGGCTGTTCTTCTCCGAGGGAGCACAGTTGAAAATGGAGTTCGATGAACTTTACAATGCCCTTTTTACGAATGCCGATACTTATATATCAGTAGTCAGGCTGTTGTCAGAGAACAAGTCGGGGATGACAAGGGAAGATATTGTCAAGGCCACTGGCCTGGAAGGAGCGTTCCTCAGCAAGATACTGAAGAATCTGGAGCGTTGTGACTTCATCACACGGCTGTCACAATATGGCAGCAAAGTCCGTAACAACATTTTCAGGCTTACGGATTTCTATACGCTGTTCTATTACAAGTTTATTGAATCCAACAACACCAAGGATGACAGATGGTGGAGTAACAACATGGATTCTCGCAGTGTATCCGCATGGATGGGACTGAGTTTTGAACTGGTATGTCTGAGCCATCATAAACAGATTAAAGGTGCACTCGGAATCGCAGGGGTGGGAACCTCCATATCCACATGGCGGAGCAAAGCCGACACGGAAAAAGGGATACCCGGTTTTCAGATTGACATGATAATCGAGCGGGCAGACAGAATTATCCACCTGTGCGAAATGAAATTCAGTACAGACCAATATGGCATAACTGACAGCTATGAGATGAAGCTGAGGGAGCGGATGGGGTTGTTTCGGATGGCGACAAAAAACAAGAAATCGCTTGTAATCACTTTTGTGACGACATATGGCGTCGTGGGCGGAAAACATAAAAGCATCGTCCATAGCGAAGTTACTATGGACGACCTTTTTCAAGCATGAGGATGCAGAGAAAAAGCCTTTGCCATTTTTATACAAAAGGAACTTCCCTTGAATTAATTATCATTCTCGATGCCTCTCACGCCCTCCTTGAAACTACGTACCCCTTTACCCAGACCTTTCATGAGTTACGGAATTTTCCTGCCACCAAAGAACAGCAGGACAATCAATACGATGAAGATTATTTCTTGAGTTCCTATCCCAAACATCATTACTTGCGTATTAAGTATTTGACAAACAGATAACCGCCGAAGATTTGCAGCAGCATGCCCGGCACTCCTATGCGAAAATCCTGGACGGCATCATAGAAATTGCCTGATAGAAAAGTACCACCGCCAGCATAAGCGGCAATGGCCAGCAATACGGATTTAAGCAGGATGGAGGGGAGTGAACCAAAGGCCGGCATCCCGAACATCAGGGAATTGACAAGCGGTGAAACTACCGCCGTCATCAGTCCGGCTTTCCATCCGTATTTATAAGCACCGACAAGAGTGAAGAAATAGATGGAAAAGTTGGGGCAATGCGATATTGCCCATTACAAATAATGCGGCTACCAGATAAGTCTTAGCTTCAGTATAGCCCAGATTGTAAAGTCTTGCTGTTGTCTGCATCGCCCATCACCGTAGCTCCCGGCATGGGATAGCCGGCATTGATTTCATTGTATATCGCAACCATACTATATCTGTATCCCATCGTTCTACACTTTTAAGTTTCAGTCGGTAGGGATTACATCCTCTATCCGTTATGCCGTCAAATACAGCCGTCTGTCCCTGCCGTCCGTAAATGCCGGGAGCTACCATTATGCTTACCTCATCAACCAAGCCTGCTTCAAGGAAACCGCCGCAGATATGTCCACCTCCGACTACGGCAAGCCGCTTAACCCCGAACTGTTCTCCGAGTATGTCCATCGCACGGGACAAATCAATACAGTCCCGCCCTGTGGCAATCCATGAAATGCCCTGTTCCCGCAAATGTTCTTCCGTGACCTTTTCGCTTGTAATACAGAGTAATGGATGTCCGTCTGCTTCTCCGGAAGCCCGGCGTAGCCTGCCACGTGTATCTGTTATTATGGTATATTCATCTGAACGTCAGAACAAAGACCGAGTTTCTCCAATGCGATATAATATTCATCCGTACTGAGTTGCCCCACCATCGGGCAATCAATACGACCATCGACCGAAGTCATCATGTGAACGAAAATGTAAGGTTTCATATTTCTTCTTTTTTACTTTATTACGATGATGCAAAATTTAAATGGCACACCGATGAATGGAGTGCCATTATTTTTGATATTCGTATCAATTTTACATAGTCATATCCACATCTGTCGACCTGGTGCGCGTTGCCACGGAGGGCGTGGTGTATATCTCCTCTGACGGCAATTATTCGACGCTTATTCAGGCGGACGGTGGCAGCCGTATCCTGACGGTGCAGCTCGGTCAGCTTGAGGCGCTTATCTCCAAACAGCTGGTCAGTGACGGCAAGTACGTGAAGGAGTCCAGCCGATGGAAATACTCCAGCCGACGCAGGGCATTGTGCCTTAAAGACGGTCAGTGCTTTATTGTAGAGACTCTTGAGATGGAGACATTTCCGCGTTTTTCGTATGTCCTCGAGGACTTGGATGTCGATGCTGCAGTCTATCTCGTCGGCGGTGAGTCATACGGTTATGGCCGTGATTGTGACGGAGAGAAGATAGAGTTCGGCATCTCAGTGCCCGCGGCACTGCTTGCCGTTGTGGCAAAAGAAAAGCCCGGACGATGTGGATATCCGTGTCGTCCGGGCTGGTTTCTATACTGTCGGCTGCGGAAGTCCGCGGAGGGACTATGAGCCGAAGTTGTCGAAGAGGATGTTCTCGGGAGGTACTCCGAGGCTGTCGAGCATCTTGAGTACCGACTGGGTCATCATCGGAGGACCGCACATCAGGTAGAGGCAGTCCTCGGGTGCCTCGTGGGCCTTGAGGTATGTCTCGTAGAGGACGTTGTGCACGAATCCCACCTTGTATGCAACTCCTGCTGCATCGGCCTCGGGATCCTGACGGTCGAGGGCCAGATGGAACTTGAAGTTGGGGAAGTCGCGCTCTATCTCGTGGAAGTCCTCGAGGTAGAAGGCCTCTTTCAGGCTGCGGGCACCGTAGAAGAAGTTGACCTTGCGGCCGGTCTTCTCGGTCTTGAACAGGTGCATGATGTGGCTTCTCATGGGAGCCATTCCGGCACCGCCGCCGATGAAGATGAACTCCTGGTCTGCGGGTGCGTTATCCGGGATGAAGAACTCTCCGTAAGGGCCCGAGATGATCACCTTGTCACCCGGCTTGCGGGAGAAGATGTAGGACGAGCTGATTCCGGGAGGCACGTTCATGAAACCGCCCTTGGCCTTGTCGAAAGGAGGGGTGGCGATACGGACGTTCAGCATGATGATGTCACCCTCGGCAGGATGGTTGGCCATGGAGTATGCCTTGAAGGTAGGCTCGGAGTTGTGTGCGTGCAGGTTGAATACGCCCATTTTCTCCCAGTCGGCCCTGTAGGGCTCCTCTATATCCATATCCTTGTAGTCGATATCGTACTTGGGGATGTCGATCTGGATATAGCCGCCGGAGCGGAAGTTGAGGTGCTCGCCTGCGGGAAGCTTTACAACGAATTCCTTGATGAAGGTGGCGACGTTCCTGTTGCTTACCACCTCGCACTCGAGTTTCTTGATGCCGAGGATGCTCTGGGGTACGAGTATCTTGAGGTCCTCGCGCACCTTGACCTGGCAGCCGAGCCTCCAGTTGTTCTGCTGCTGCTTGCGGGTGAAGAAACCTACCTCGGTGGGCAGGATGCTGCCGCCGCCTGAAAGCACCTGGCATTTGCACATACCGCAGCTTCCGCCGCCGCCGCAGGCAGAGGGAAGGAATATCTTCTCGTTGGAGAGGGTGGTCAGCAGGGAGGAGCCTGGATTGACATCGAGGACTCTCTCGCCGTTGTTGATGTCGATCTTGACATTGCCCTGAGGGGTCAGTTTTGCCTTGGCCACCAGCAGGAGAGCGACCAGTATCAGGGTCACTACAAGGAACGTGATAATTGATACGATAAGTATTGTAGTCATACGTCAGTCCTCCTATAATTGAATACCCATGAAGCTCATGAATGCTATACCCATCAGACCGGTGATGATGAATGAGATTCCGAGGCCCTTGAGAGGCTTGGGAACGTTGGAGTATGCGAGTTTCTCACGGATGGCCGCGATGGTCACGATGGCGAGGAACCAGCCGATTCCGGATCCGAGGGCATATACTGTCGCGTAACCGAGGTTGGCGAAATCCCTTTCCTGCATGAACAGTGAGGCACCCATTACGGCGCAGTTCACTGCGATAAGGGGCAGGAAGATACCCAGTGACGAGTACAGGGCGGGGGAGAACTTCTCCACGATCATCTCCACGAGCTGAGTGATGGCCGCGATGACGGCGATGAAGATGATGAAGCTCAGGAAGCTGAGGTCGAGGTCAGCGAGAGCGGGGCTGATCCAGGACATGGCTCCGGGGGTGAGGAAGAACTTGTTGAGCAAGTAGTTGATAGGCAGGGTGACGAGGATTACGAAGATCACTGCGATACCCAGGCCGAAGGCCGTCTTGACATTCTTCGATACAGCCAGGAATGAGCACATCCCCAAGAAGTATGCGAAAATCATATTGTCGACGAATATCGACTTGACAAATAGACTTAAATAATCCATAGTGATGTGCTTTTATTATTTTTCGATAAGTTCTTTCTGAATGCCTCTCTGCAGCCAGATGAACAGACCTACCAGGATCAGGGCCATGGGAGGCAGGATAATCAGGCCGTTGTTCATGTATCCGGCTTCATACCAGCCGTCAGGAATGATCTGATGTCCGAACAGAGTACCGGAGCCCAGGAGCTCGCGGATGAAGGCCAGAGCCACGAGAATCATACCGTAGCCGAGACCGTTGGCGATACCGTCAACGAACGAGGGCCAGGGCTTGTTGCCGAGGGCGAAGGCCTCGATGCGGCCCATGATGATACAGTTGGTGATGATCAGACCGACGTACACGGAGAGCTGCTTGCTGACATCGTAGGCATAGGCCTTGAGGAACTGGTCGATGAGAATCACGAACAGGGATACGAGCACCAGCTGGACGATGATTCGTATACGGTTGGGAATCGTATTGCGCAGCAGGGATGCGAACAGGCTTGAGAATCCGGTCACGAATGTAACCGACAGAGCCATCACGCAGGCAGGCTCAAGCTTTACGGTAACTGCCAGTGAGGAGCAGATACCCAAGACTAAGACCGTTACCGGGTTGGCCTTGAAAAACGGGTTTTGATATATTTCCTTTTTCATGATTATCTTTCAGCTTTCTGTTTTTCAAGATAAGGTTCATAATATTCGAGCCACTGGCGTATTGCATTCTCCAGGGCACGGCTGGTGATGGTACCGCCGGAGATGGCGTCGATTTCATGGGCAGAGCCTTCGGGTGCACCTCCCTTGACTACTGTCACGGATACCAGGCTGCTTCCGTCGAAGATGGACTTGCCGATGAACTGGTCGCTGAACATAGGTGTGGCTATCTCGGCGCCCAGACCGGGAGTCTCGCCCTTGTGGAGGAAGGTGGCTCCGTAGATGGTGTTGTAGTCATCCTTGAGGGATACATAGCCCCAGATAGGACCCCAAAGACCGGCTCCGTAGATGGGGAAGATCTCGACCTTGCTGCCGTCGTCCAGGGTGCAGACGAAGACAGGGAGGGTGAGCTTCGAGACATCGGGATTGGCCTGTTTCATGATGTCGTACTGGGATTTCAGACCTGCTGTCAGGGCGAGGGAGAATGCGTCTCCTTCCACCTTGTTGCCCTGTGCGTCGACCAGATAGGAGTCGGTGATGTACTTGTTGAACTCCTGCTCTACGTAGGCGTTCTTGTCGGAGGCCTCATCAGCGCCCTGCCCGAGGTTTACGGAGGACAGGATGCTCTGGCGGGTCTCGGTATTCACGTTGGCCTGCTGCTTGCCGCTCAGGGATACGGACACGTACGCGAGAACAGCAGCCACGATCACCACCATGACGGTGGAGTAGATAATTGTATATGTGTTACTGTTGGTATTCATAGTGTGATTCTCCCTTATTGATTGATTTGCGCTCTCTTGAGACGTTTCTTGATGTTCCTCTGAACTACACAGTAGTCAATCAGCGGAGCGAATGTGTTCATAAGCAGGATGGCCAGCATCATTCCTTCCGGATATCCGGGGTTGAATACCCTGAGGATAATGGTGAATGCACCGATCAGGAATCCGTAGATCCATTTTCCTGTCTCGGTCTGGGCCGAGGTTACAGGGTCGGTGGCCATGAATACTGCTCCGAATGCGAAGCCGCCCATGATCAGGTGCTCCCATGCGGGAAGCGCGAGGTAGGACGAAGTGTCAGGAGCGAGGGCGTTGCAGATGTAGCCGATTGCCAGAGCTCCCACAACGGTGGACAGCATGATTTTCCAGCTTGCCACTCCGAAGAACAGCAGGATGGCAGCACCGATGAGGATTGCAACGGTAGAGGTCTCACCGGGACATCCGGGAATGAATCCGAGGAACATGTCCAGGGCTGAGGGCATATTGTTGAAATTGCCGAGAGCAGCATCCGCAAGGGGAGTGGCTCCGGAATATCCGTCTACGCCGGCGACCCAAACCTTGTCACCTGACATGCTGGAGGGGTAGGCGAAGAAGAGGAATGCCCTGGCGAGGAGTGCCGGGTTCCAGATGTTCATGCCTGTGCCTCCGAATACCTCCTTGCCGATGATGACTGCGAAGGCCACTGCGAGGGCGAGAATCCAGAGGGGGGTGGTGATGGGCACGATCAGGGGAATGATCATACCTGTTACCAGATATCCCTCATTGACCTCATGTCCGCGGATCTGTGCGGAGGCGAACTCTATGCCCAGACCTACGATGTAGGATACCAGGTAGAGAGGAAGTATCTTGAGGATGCCGAACCAGACCTTCTGCCAGAAGCCCATATCGATTCCGGCTGCGATGCTGTGCTGGTCTCCGATATTGTAGATACCGAAGAGGAGGGTGGGGATCAGGGCGACCACCACGATGATCATGACTCTCTTGAGGTCGTTGCAGTCCCTTACGTGCGAGCCGCTCTTGGTGACGGTATTGGGCACTCTGAGGAATGACTGGAAGGCCTCGATGGTGGAGTCGAATATTGAGCCTTTTTTCTCTTTCTTTTCCATATTCTTATGCCATTTCTTTAATCATGAGGTCAATTCCCTTGGAAACGATAGCCTGTATGTCTATCTTCGAGGGGTCAATGTATTCACAGAGGGCGAAGTCCTCTTCGACAACCTCGTAGATGCCGAGCTGCTCCATCTTGTCGATGTCCTCGGCGATGATGGCCTTGAGCAGGTACACGGGATAGATGTTCATGGGGAACACCTGGGCGTACTTGTTGGTCATCACGAATGCTCTCACACCTCCGTTGAGGTTGGAGTCCATCTTGTATTTCTTCTTGGGAGTCAGCCATGAAAAGTATGTGGATGCAAAGCTGTACTTCTTGGTCCTGAAAGGCTTGGCCCATCCGAATGTCTCGTAGTAGGTGCCTTCGGTGATCAAGGAGATGCAGTCGTCGTAGAAGCCCAGATAACCCTCCTTGCCGACATTGGTGCCGGTGAGGATGTTGCCGCTGATGTAGCGTACGGGGCAGCCCTGCTGTAGCTTCTCCACATTGTCGTTGACCATGTCGGCTATGCCGCTGAAGCACATGCCGCTGATACATTTGATATAGCCCGGGGTGCTTACTCGGGGGCCTCCTACGGCCACTGTCTTGCGCATGTCCACCTTGCCGGTGTTGAAGAAACGGCCCATGATGGCCAGCATCTGGAGATTGACGGTCCAGATCAGGTCACCCTTGTTGATGGGGCAGACGTGGTTGATCTGCACGCCTACGTTTCCGGCGGGGTGAGGTCCGTCGAAGATGTGGAACTCGACTCCGGAAAGCTTGTGGAAAGGAGAACTGGCGTGGGTTTTTGCGCAGAGACCGAAATGAATCTTGGGAGCAAGTTTTGCGAGTACGTTGACGGCTGTCTGGATGTTGTCAACCTCGTCCTTGAGAATGTAGTCGTAATCCGCTGCCAGTGGAGCGGTGTCGAATCCCGAGATGTAGACGGCTTTGGGACGTATCTCAGGGTTGGGCACGATGCCGTAGGGGCGCTGCTTGATGCAGGGCCACAGACCGCTCTCCAGGAGGGCGCTGACAGCCTGCTCGGCCGTGATGGCTTCGGGCTTGGGAAGATTGAACTCGGCATACTCCGTTTCCGGGTCAGCCTTGACTCTGACTTCGAGAAGCTTTCTCTTCTCTCCTCTGACAATTTCGCTGACAGTGCCGCTCACCGGTGAGGTGAACTTGATCTCAGGTCTCTTTTTATCGACAAAAAGGACGGTTCCGGCCTTGACGGCGTCACCTTCCTTTACTGCGAGTTTGGGGATAAGACCTTTGAAATCGGTTGGCTTGACTGCTACTGTCTCAGAAACTATCGTTTTGAGGATTTGGGCGGACGGCACACCCTCGACGGGAATGTCGAGCCCTTGTTTCAATTTTATATAGTCAACCATATCCTATATTATTATATATGAAAATTCGGGTGCAAATATAGATAAAACTTTTGTAGATTTGCGCTGAAAATTAAAAAGAATGCAATATGAATTTGTCGGGGTTGAACAGTGTTCAGCAAGAGGCAGTTAGATGTGCTGACGGAGCTTCAATAATAATAGCCGGAGCCGGTTCCGGGAAAACTCGCGTGCTTACGTGGAAGATAGCGTGCCTGATTGAGTCCGGGGTGGAGCCCTCCTCGATCATGGCTCTGACATTCACCAACAAGGCGGCCAAGGAAATGAAGGAAAGGATTGCGGCGATAGTGGGCCGGGACCGCTCGCGCCGTCTGTGGATGGGAACATTCCATTCCATATTCGCCCGTATTCTGCGTGAGTATGCCGATCTGCTGGGGTTCCCGAAGGCGTTCACGATATACGACGCCACGGATGCGAAGAATGCGGTGAAGATGTGTATAAAGGAACTGCAGCTGGACGATAAGGTCTACAAGCCGGGAGACGTGCTCTCGCGCATATCTGCGGCGAAGAATTATCTGGTTACTGCAGAGGCCTATATGAACAATCATGAGGCCATACGCAGGGATACCCAGATGCGCAGGGGGCGTATATGTGATGTCTACAGGCTGTATTCGGAGAAATGCCGGAAGGAAGGGGTCATGGATTTTGACGATATCCTTCTGTATACCAATATCCTCCTGAACCGCCATCCGGAGGTGGCGGAGAATCTCAAGAGCGTCATCTCACATATCCTGGTGGACGAGTATCAGGATACCAACATGGCGCAGTACCGGATAGTCAACCTCCTGGCCCGGGACCGCCGCAACCTTACCGTAGTCGGCGACGATTCCCAGAGTATCTACGCTTTCCGGGGAGCCAGAATCCAGAATATTCTCAATTTCAAGCGGGATTACCCCGAGGCGAAGGAATTTCGTCTGGAGCAGAATTACCGCTCGACTCAGATAATCGTCAATGCCGCCAATTCCGTTATTGCCCATAACCAGAACCGTCTGAAGAAGGAGTGTTTCTCCGAAGGCGACAGGGGGGAGAAGATAGAGCTGATCAAGGCTTACAATGAGCAGGACGAGGCTTCGTCCATCGTCTCTTCTATCATGAGGCGCATCTATTCATCGAAGGCCTCCTATGACTCATTTGCAGTGCTGTATCGTACCAATTCCCAGTCGAGAGTGCTGGAAGAGGCTCTCCGCCGACGGAATATACCCTATATTATATATGCCGGTCATTCCTTCTATGAACGGAAGGAGGTCAAGAACATGCTGGCATACCTCCGGCTGGTGCTCAATCACAATGACAATGAGGCTTTCCGCCGTATCGTCAATCTTCCAGCCCGCGGAATAGGGCAGACTTCTTTGAACAGGCTGGGAGAGGCCTCCGCCGCTACGGGCATGCCGCTGCTCGAAATGTGCCGTCAGAGCGGTCTGGACCGTTTCGATATCAAGGAGTCCACAGCCGCCAAACTCCGGATGTTCGCGGATATGATCGACCATTACTCTTCCAGGATAGCCTCCGATGATGCATATACCCTGGCCGTGGCGGTAGCAGAAGGCTCAGGGTACCTTCCTTCGCTGAAGGCCGACCTGTCGGTGGAGGGTATCTCGGCTCTGGGCAATGTCTCTGAGCTGTTGAACGGTGTCAAGGAGTTCGTAGACCAGGAGGCTGAGGCGGCGGAGGAAGGGGGAGAGTACGGCCGGATACCCTCGCTCGAGGCTTATATGGAGAATGTCGCCCTGCTTACAGATGCGGACAATGCCGATGAGGAGGATGAGAACAACAGGGTCAAGCTGATGACGGTACACGCCTCCAAGGGACTGGAATTTCCCTATGTCTATATTTCCGGCATGGAGGAGAATCTCTTCCCCTCATTTATGTCCGGCGAGAGTCTGGAATCGGTCGAGGAAGAGAGGCGGCTCTTCTACGTTGCATTGACGAGGGCTGAGAAAGCTGTCACCGTATCCTACGCCGGCAGCCGTTTCATGAACGGCAAGACTTCGGCCTGTCGCCCCAGCCGATTCCTCAAGGAAATAGATTCTCAGTATCTGGACGGGGCGGTGGAGGATTATTCGGCGGTAGGAGGCAATGACTACGATGAGGACGAAGGCGGCTGGTCTTCATCCAGGTCTTATCAGCAGCGCAGTCAGTATGTACCCCAGGCGCAGGTCCGTACTACTCCGGATATGTCCAGGTTACGGAAGCTGTCTCCCTCGGAATCCGGAAAGCCGGGTCTTTCCGGAGGTACGCATCATTTCACGGCGCCCGTGGCGGTGGGGGACATGACAGTGGCAGGAGGGGACCGTGTGCATCATGACAGATTCGGCTCCGGAACTGTGATTTCTGTCTCCGGAAACGGTGGAGATGCCAAGGCTGTGGTGAAATTTGACGCCGGAGGTGAAAAAACTTTGCTTTTGAAGTATGCAAAGCTTCAAAAGATATGATTGTGGCACGAAACTTGTAATAGTATAAGACGAAGTTTTTCATAGTTTAAGTTTAGGTTAAGTAGCCGGCCCGCGTCCGATCTGAAGGATGGCGGGCCGGTGAATTTTATGCCTGCCTGTCACAAAATTTCCTTGTAAGCATTGAGTGGCTGTCGTATCAAAAAACAACAGTTATGGATAAATTTGAAAGCAGGCTTATGACAAAAGATATGAAAGAAAACGAAAAAGGCTATCTTATGACAATAATCAGCATATTGTCAATTATCTCAATAGGAGTGGTCGCGATGATTCTGGTCTGAGTCCGGAAATCAGAGCAGGACTATATTGCTCCTGTCCTTTACATCTCTCATTGCATTTCTGGTGTCGAACACTATGTCCGAATGCTGCTGGACAAAATCGTAGTCAACGCAGCTGTGGGCGGTGGTTATTACCGTAATGTCGACACTTTCCAGCAGTTCCTCTGTCAGGGACGGCTGTCCTGAATAGACGGTTTCCTTATCTCTGTACTTTCTTACCAGGGGATCGTAGAACAGGACTTCCGCCCCTTTTTTTCGCAGTACGTTGATTACTCTTATCGCAGGGCTCTCGCGGCAGTCGTCAATGTCGGCCTTGTAAGCCACACCCAGTACCAGAACTTTTGAGCCTTTAAGGGCTTTGGACCTGTCATTCAGAATGTTGGCAACTCTCTGTACGCAATATTCAGGCATCCTGTCATTGATCATCATGGATGTCTCTATCATGGATGTGTGGAAAGCGTATTCACGCACTTTCCAACTCAGGTAGTATGGATCGAGGGGGATGCAGTGTCCGCCCAGGCCGGGACCAGGATAGAAGGCCTGGAATCCGTAGGGCTTGGTGCGTGCGGCGTCTATGACTTCCCAGATATTGATTTTCATTCTCTCGCACAGCATGGCCATCTCGTTTATCAGACCGATGTTGATATTCCTGTATGTGTTCTCCAGGATTTTTTCCATCTCGGCAATCTCAGGGGAAGATACAGTATGTACTCCGCCATCCAGGAATGCCCTGTACATGGTACTGATGACTTCCTTCGCATCCTCCCCAACGGCACCCAGTACCTTGGGGGTATTTCCTGTCTTGTAGTGAGGATTGCCGGGGTCCACTCTCTCAGGGGAGAAGGCCAGGTAGAAATCCACCCCGCAGGTAAGGCCTGAGCCTTTCTCAAGAAGGGGCTTCACTATGTCGTTGGTGGTCCCGGGGAAAGTCGTGGATTCCAGGACGACCATAGTGTCCTTTTTCAGGTATTCGGCAATCTGAATGGAAGAGTGTTCTATATATGATAGATCAGGCTGCTGGTGCGTGTCCAGAGGGGTGGGTACGCAGATGGCGATGAAGTCCATTTCCCGTATCCTGCTGAAGTCAGAGGTGGCCTCAAGCATTCCGTCGGAGACCAGTTCCTTCAGTTGGCCGTGGTTTACGTCGGAGATGTAATTCTCTCCTCTGTTGATTTTCGCAACCTTGTCTTCCAGCAAATCAAACCCTACAGTCCGGAAACCTGCCTCGGCTATCTCTACTGCCAGGGGGAGTCCTACATATCCCAGTCCTACCACGCCCGCACTGATTGTTCTGTCCTCTATTTTCTTAAGCAGCTGCTCTTTCATATCGAAACATTCTTTAAAAGTTGCGCAAAGATAGACCTTTTTGTGACATCATGTCATTCGATATGGAATTCCTTGATATTTTTGATTCCCGGATAGCCGAAATACTCCTCGACATCTCCTTTGATGTAAAGTCTTTTGCCCAGAATGTCCGGATGTTCAATAAGGTTGAGGCTTTCTCTGACATCTCCATCAGGAAGTTCGGCGGCAGCGCATTCTCCCCTGGATGAGGCACCGGCATTGTCAGACAGCGCAATATGGCTGGCTTTGGTGAACGGAGGCTCCAGTTTGAGGTTGGCTGTGGTAACGTCTCCTCCGACAATATATCCGCCGACCCATACGTCCTCTGCGCCGAGATTCATCGCGAGATCGGTGATTGTCAGCGCATTTTCCATGGAGGAGCCATTGTTTCCGCTGCCTATGGTGAAGTCCTCGAAGATCCAGTTGCGCGATGTGTCGATCTCTATGGAAAAGGCTCCGGAGGACTCGGCTGAAGCGGATAGCTTGACTGTGAGTATGTCCGCTGCGCTCAACTGTCTTGACAGGAGGGCTGTCTCCTGCCCGTCTTCGGAGCTTATTACCCTGAGTATGCCTGGCTGGAAATAGGCGATGCGCTTTTCAGTGTAAGGGTATGCCAGACTATGTTCTTCCGATCTGATAAGGATGTCGGAGCTGAAGAACCGGTCCCGGAATGAGTCTGTGAACTGAAGCCTCATTCCGCAGTTGAGCTGAGTGCAGCCGAAGGCTACGGAAAGGGTCTGGCCGCTGCCGATGACGACTGTCCGGTAGTCTCCGAACTGCGGGGATGAGAATGCGGGTTCGTCGAATTCGGAAGAATAGAGTGCTACGTCGTATGTGCCCGCAGCCACCTGCATGGGATCCGGACGGTCTCCATAAGGACCTTCGTATACTGGTTCTCCGTCTTCTTGGATGACTGACAGAATAAACTCGCTGGTGTCAGGGATGACAATGTCCGTTCCTTCGGATTTGAGCTTCTGCGTCAGCCTGTCCATGGAATAGGAACTGTAATCGGAAGACAGGAGGAAAGAGATATAGGCGTCTCCGTTCATTCTGTCCTCGCATGAGGAGATTGACAATGCTCCCATAATAATAAGGAGGAGTGCTCCTTTTAACTTTCTCTGTTTCATATTATTCCTTTTTTGATTGATTCTGCGGCAAAAATAAGGCGATAAAAAATTTCAAGTTGCCGTTGAAAAAAAACGCGTGAGAATTTATTTGTTTTTAAAAAATATTAAATTTGTGACAACAACACTAACCTATAGAAAGTATGTATCGCATAACAACTCATCCCATTCTTCCCGTTCCTGCGGAAGATCCAGTATCATTTATTTTTGAGGGGAAAACTATCATAGGACAAAAGGGACAGACCATCGCCGCCGCCCTGCACCAGGCCGGTTATCCGGTACACAGTTTGAGTATCGAACACCGCAAGAGGACCATGGAGTGCGGTATCGGCAAGTGCGGAGCCTGCGAGATGCTCGTCGACGGCAAGATCCGCCGTATCTGTGTCACTAAGGTGGACGGGGTACGGGAGGTCGCCAGGCTCAGTGCCGACAGCGGCTTCAAAGGTGTTCTGGTCACGGAGAAAGACGGCGTGGTGGAGGAGAAGGAGGTCTACAGGACCACCGTGGCCATCATAGGAGCCGGTCCTGCCGGTCTGGCTGTCCGCGAGGAACTGCTTAAGGAGGGTGTGGACTGCCTGGTCATAGACAGCAACAGTGAGATAGGAGGCCAGTTCCTGATGCAGACCCACCAGTTCTTTTTCTTCGAGAAGGAGAAACGCTTCGGCGGTATGAGAGGATTCGATATCGCCAGGACTCTCGCCGGAGACTCCCACGAGGGCATCATGCTGGATTCTGTGGTCTGGGACATACTCGAGGGCAAGCGACTTGCTGTGAAGAATATAGTGCAGGACAAGGTATTCTACGTGGATGCCGATGAGCTGGTCATCGCCACAGGTGCGGTACCGTTCATGCCGGCCTTCAAGAACGATGATGTCCCCGGAGTCTATACGGCGGCAGTGGTGCAGAGGATGATGAATACCCAGTTCACGCTTCTGGGCAAGAATATACTGACAGTAGGTGCCGGCAATATAGGATACCTGACATCATATCAGGCCATGCAGGCCGGAGCCAATGTGAAGATGATCATCGAGGGAATGCCCCGTGAGGGCGGTTTCCCTGTGCAGGCCAACAGAGTGCGCCGTCTCGGAATCCCCATCCTGACATCCCACGTGCTGGTGGAGGCCGTACCGAATGCCGACTATACCGGCATTACCGGGGCCATTATCGCCGAGTGCGAGAATTTCAAGCCCATACCCGGGACGGAGAGACTGATCGACGGTATCGACTGCATCAATATATGCACCGGTCTTATGCCTGACAACCAGCTCTTTGTCAAGGGTAATGCCATATACGGCCGCAGCTGCCACGGGGTAGGCGACGCGGTGCGTATCGGAGAGGGCACCTCGGCTGTCCTGCGCGGACGGCAGTGCGCCTACGAGATTCTCCAGAATCTCGGACGCCGTTTCAATTACGACAATTACCTGCAGGTGTCCAAGGAATACATTGATTCCCAGCAGCATCCCGTGAGAATCCTCCAGGAGCCCGCGATGCCTACGGCCGAGAGAGCCGCAGCCGCTCCCTTTGTGATTATGGACTGCCTCTACGGATTTGCCTGCAATCCCTGTTCTTTCTCCTGCAAGCAGGGAGCCATCACCAAGAGCTCTACTTCTACTACCCCGAAGATAGATTACGACAAGTGTATCGGCTGTATGCAGTGCGTGTACCAGTGTCCGGGCCTGGCCATTTTCGGTTATGATACCCGTGCCGGAAAGCTCTTTCTGCCCATTGAGTACGATGCAAAGGAAGGTTCTGAGGTATTTCTGGTGGATGACAACGGCCGCAAGGTCGGAGAGGGAGTCATAGAGAAGATACTGGTCAAGCCCAACAAGACCAATGTCGCCCGCGTCAAAGTGGCCCGGATATATGACGGCGGCGTGCTGACCGATGCCCGCGGATTCATCGTAAAGGAAAGATATCCCGCTCCGGTAGAAATGAAACCGGCTCCAGCAGCTGACGGCAAGACCTATATATGCCACTGTGAGGATATTACCATCGAGCGTATGCTGGAACTCATAGGAGACCGCAAGTCTATTTCGGCCGATGAGCTGAAGCATATCTCACGTATGGGTATGGGGCCATGCCGTGGCAAGAGATGTCTTTCGAGGGCCAAATCCGCCCTGCGCTCCTATGGTATAGAGGTAACGGGAGACCTGACTCCCCGCGCACCCATGGCCAATCTGGTGGAATTCGGGGATGTCATCAATATTCCAGGATCTGAGAAAATCATCTTACCGGCCGGTTCTGTTACCGACGGCGGTAAGGTGGGGGCCCTGGTGGCAGGAGGCGGTATGGCCGGGTCTGCGGTGTTCCGCTATCTGGCCGAGGCCGGTTTTGCTCCCGTGTTGGTCAATAAGGACCGCGGCAGTTCGTGGAGGAATATTGCCGGAGGACGTCCGGCGTTCTCCTTGCCGGCTCTGGCGGATATCGCAAACCACAATCTTGAGATATTCCGTGACCTGCAGCAGCATACCAATATCGATTTCCGGCTGATACGCTACGTCAACTTCGCTCACGATGAGGCCACCTACAGGTCTCTCGATGCCGCCAGGGCTTGGTCGAAGGCCTATATGGTGGATCCCAAGGATTTCCAGAAGGAGATATCTCCTTATATGAATCCCGCTCTGAATCTGTATGTTGCCGCTCAGGTAACGGAGGACTGCTGGCAGGCCACACCCGGCAAGACAGTAAATGCAGTCCGTCTGATAGGACGCAGCCACGGCGGCCGTATTCTGGAGGATACCGAACTGGTGGATGTGCGCAGGACCGGAGGAGAGTATGAGGTGCTGGTGCGCGATAGTTCCCGCCGGTACACGAAGTTCCGCACGGAGATATTCATCAATGCCCTCGGATACGGGGCCGAGAAGTTTGCCCACATGCTGGGTATAGAGACCGGACTGTATCCTGTAAAGCATCAGGCCTTTATAACCAAACGTCTGCCGTTGCTGGGCAAGGACGGGGCTGCTCTGGACATGCTCATCGACCGCCGTCACTACAAGGGATTCTCCGCAGTCTACGGCCAGCAGCTCGCCGATACCGGCCAGATCATAGGTTGTGCCTCACCGGCCACTGATCCGGCAGAGGCGGGTAAGGATTTGAAAGTCAACACTCAGGCCTTCCTCGAGATATCCTCCGAGGTCTTCTCCGAGTGGATACCTGCCCTCAGGAATGTCGGGATACAGGCAACGTGGGCAGGTTATTACGTGGAACCACGCTATATCGTCGACCCTTCTCTCGGTCTCTTCATCGGTATGCGCGGACACGGCTTCATGCTCTCGCAGTATATCGGCAAACTGTATGTCGACGCACTCCTCGGCCGTCAGGTTCCTGAGTATTTCAGGGATCTGGCTCTCGGAGGCAGCGGTCTCAGCGAGCAGGCTTTCAAGTAACCTTAAACAGGTATCATCTATTCAGGGCGTGGCGCTTTTATGTCGCGCCCTTTTTGTTATAAGACATCAAATCATTATATTTGTGCATTCTCTTTTCAGCAGCCGTCCCATTTGTAGTTAGTTATGAGTTTAACTTAAAATAGATTCGTATATGAAAGCTGATGAGATTATGGAGCTGTTCAGACAGTTCGAGTCAATCGCCAATGACTATGAGGGCGTAGAGTGCTGGAGTGCCAGGGAGTTGTCTAAGTTGCTGGGTTACACACAGTGGCGGAACTTTGAGAACATTGTTGAGAAGGCCAAGGCTGCATGTCGGAATGCCGGTCAGGATGTCTCATACCATTTTGCTGACGTCAGCAAAATGGTCTCCCTAGGATCTGGCTCAGAAAGAGAACTTTACGATTTGATGCTTACGCGCTATGCATGTTATCTTATCGCACAGAACGGAGATGCCAGGAAGCCACAAGTCGCTTTCGCTCAGAGCTATTTCGCTGTTCAGACCAGACGTGCGGAGCTTATTCAGAAACGCATTCTAGAGTATGAACGCGTGCAGGCCAGAAATAAACTTGCTGAAACAGAGAAACGTATGTCCGGTATACTCTATGAGAGGGGTGTAGACGGCAGAGGCTTCGCAGTCATCCGATCAAATGGTGACAAGGCTCTGTTTAAGTTGGATACAGCATTACTTAAGCGGAAACTCGGGGCACCGTCGAGCCGTCCCCTGGCGGATTTTTTACCGACAGTGAGCATTAAGGCAAAGGATCTTGCGGCAGAGATGACATCTGTGAACGTACAGCAGAAAGACCTATATGGTCAGAAAGACATCGGAGAGGAACATGTCGATAATAACAAGGCAGTAAGGAAAATGTTGCTCAGACGTGGAATAGTACCGGAGCAACTTCCTGCCGGGGAGGATGTGAGAAAAGTGGAAAAGAGGCTTAAATCAGATGAAAAAAAGATAAATGTTGATAAAAATGAAAATGTCGCAAATTAATAATACCGGGATGGAGGATGCCCGCCGGATTCTAAGGCCGAGGCGGGAGGATGCCCACAAGGGGGATTTCGGGCATGCGCTGCTGGTGTGCGGCTCGTGCGGTATGGCCGGAGCTGCGGTACTGGCCACTATGGGTGCCCTGCGCTCCGGCTGCGGCCTGGTGACGGTACATCTTCCGGCGTCCGAGCGTGCGGTGATTCACTGTACATGCCCGTCAGCTATGGTGGACAGTGATCCGCAGGGGCATTTTTCCATATTGCCCTCTGTTCTGGAGAAATACACGGCGGTGGGCTGTGGCTGTGGACTCGGCCGGCATCCTGAGACAGCAGAGGCGTTGAGTGCGCTGCTGGATGCGTACCGGAAGCCGATGGTGCTCGATGCGGATGCCCTGAATATCATTGCCGCAAGCCCAGAACTGCTTGAATCCGTACCGGAAGGTTCCGTATTTACTCCTCATCTCGGGGAGCTCCGCCGTCTGACAGGAGCATGGGATTCCCGGGAGGAGATGCTTGAAAAAGCTGTCGCCTTGGCAGTGAAGACCCGCAGTTGCGTGGTGGTCAAGGGACCGCATTCGGCTGTCATCGCTCCTGACGGGCAGGTCTCCTGCAATACCACCGGCAATCCCGGGATGGCGACCGGTGGCAGCGGGGATGTGCTGACGGGCCTTCTGACCGGTCTCCTGGCTTCCGGTTATGAGTCCTTCGATGCGGCCCGTCTGGGAGTGTGGCTGCACGGCAGAGCAGGGGATATCGCGGCCTTGCACTACGGACAGAACGGTATGAACAGCCGGGACATAGCCGGTTGTCTCGGAGAGGCGTTCCTGTCTCTGGAAAAATCCTTGTAGTAGATGGCTCTGGCTGTCCTCGGCCCGAAGGCGATGGGTATGGTGCGGATGTGCGAACGGATGTCGGTGGCCGTGTCGCGGGTATTGTTGGCGTGCAGGATGGCCACCGTTATCAGGCTTACGGGAATTGCAGGCCAGTCCGCCCAGACCGATCCACAGCAGGGGCAGTCCTGTCGCGATGATCAGGGCTGTTCCTCCGATGATGCCTGCGGAGATGATTACTATGGATATGACCATGATTTCCCTCGGAGTGAACATCCCGCTGGTGAGTGAGGTGGCTCCGAAGGTGTCCTTGGCATCCACTCCCTTGCGGAAATCGAACCAGTCGCTCCAGGTGTTGCCGGCTGCATGCAGGAGCACCATAAGCGCCAGTGCGGCTATTGCGGGCCAGAGCACGAAGTCCTCTGCTGTCCCGGTCCTGTATTTCCAGTACACGTAGGCGGTGCTGACTATTACCGGCATCGCCGAAGCCGGGAAGGACCAGGCCCTTACCGCAATCATCCATTCCTTGAAGGTATGTTTTCCCATATTGTCATATCTGTTTTCCGGCAGACTTTCCTGATGTTGTACGCAGCAGGCCTGAACTGCCCTTTTGTAAAAATTTGCAAAAAGTTATGTCAGCAATGCGATTTTCTTGAGGGCATAAATGCCGTCCCGAAGGTGTCTGAAAGTCCATTTCATCTCAATGCTAATAAAAATGAAGTCAGCATGCTGTGATTATCAATAACTTAGCGAGCCGATGCTAATATGCCAGATATTTTGAGGAGGGGATTTTTCGTGCTATGTTTGCGCTTGTTGAACCTTTAAAACAACAGGCATTATGAAGAATTTGGAAATAATTTTCAGGCTGCTCCGCCGTCATCTGTCATTGAGGTTTGTCAATCTTGCAGGACTTTCTATAGTCCTTGCATCCCTGCTCGTCTCGGTGAATTATATCCGCAGGGAATTGAGCTGGGACCGTTTCAACCGTAATGCGGAGCGCATAGTCAGGCTGACTCTGGCAGCAGAAGGGGAGGCGGTGGACGGCAGGGTTCACGGCAATATGACCGACGACCCGATCCGTCAGATACCGGAGTTGGAGGCCCTGGCAAAGCTGCATGAGGTCTACGAACCTGATCTGAAGTTCCGCGGGACTTTCCTGACGGCTGATGAAAAGGTTTTCTATGTCAATCAGGATTTTCTCGGGACTTTCGATATAGAGATGATAGAGGGAGATACGGAAACCTCGCTCGGGGCGGTGGACCAGGTGATTGTCAGCGAGAGTCTGGCCAAGAAGCTGAAGGGGATGCTGGAGACGGGTTCAGGACTTGATACGGGTGCCGGTCTGTATGAAGGTCTTATAGGACTGGAACTGCAGGTAGAGGGGATGCCGCGGCACATATCGGGAGTGTTCAGGGATATCCCGGAGACCTCCCACTGGAGGGGCGATGCCCTTTCCCTTCTTCCTGAGGATATGGCAACATTCTGCTATACCTATCTCCTGCTTCGCGCAGGCAGCGATGTGAAGGAGGTGGAGGAAAAGATAAGCGGAGTAGTGAGCGGGATGAGTCCGGAGAATGCTGCGCCGCTGCGGGCCCGGCTCATGCCGCTGACAGACATTCATCTTCACAGCCACAATCTCAGGGAACTGGGTGTCAACGGCAACATTTCCTATATCTGGCTGGCAGTCGGGGCAAACGCCCTGCTGCTCGTGGTGGTGCTGTTCAACCTCTGGCTCAACGGCAGCTTGATATTCTCCTACAACCGCCGCTTCTACCAGCTTCTGCGCCTGCACGGTGCGCCCGGCTCAGTGATATTCCGGGACGAGGCACTGCAGGCTCTTGTCCTGGTACTGTGCTCAGCCGTTGCCGGTCTCCTGCTGGCGGCCCTGGTATTCGGCTATGGACTGGTGTCGGGCAGTCTGGAGCTGGGGACGACAGTACTGACCCTGGCGGCGTTCATCGCAGTAACCATAGCAGCTGCAATTGTTCCTGCAGCCCAGAACATGACTCTGACCCGTTTCCTGAATACAGAGCATGACAGCCGTCCGGTACAATTCTCCTACGGCAATGTGCGCTGGATGCTTGCGGTCCAGTATGCAGTGGTGATTACCGTACTTATTTTAGCTGTGGGCATCAGCCGTCAGCTCGGGACTATAGCCGGAGTACAGACCGGAGGTGACGGCAGCGGGGTTATGGTGATGAGCGGCCTTACCGATACGGTAATGGAGAGATATCCTCTTCTGTCCGGGCGTCTGGAAAGGAGCCCGCTTATCAAGGAGGTCACCACGTCTTTCCAGTTGCCGGGCAGGGCGATACGGGATCATCTGAGTGTGCGCATCGGCGGTTCTGAGGACTGGGTGCAGATACCGGTAATGGTGGCCGGGGACGGCTTCCTGCCTTTCTACGGCATACCGCTGCTGGCCGGGCGGGACTTCTCTCCGCTTACATTCAATGCGGTGGAGGAGAAGGAGATGCTGATGGATTTCATGATGACTGGAAAACCGTCCGGACGAAGCGAGGAGTATATTATCAACCGCAAGGCAATGACCGCATTGGGATTCACGGCTCCGGAGGAAGCGGTCGGCCGGCCGTTGGAGATAAGGCAGGGCACTCTCGACTATATCGACCACGGGGTAATAGCCGGAGTCTCTGAGGACTACAGCTATACCGGCGTTTTTGAGGAGAGCCTGCCCCTTATCATGCTGCACCGCAATCTCTTCCAGTTCTGCCTTATGGTGCGGATAGACGATTCGCGTGCCGATGAGGCCGTACTGGAACTGAACGAAGCATGGGCAGAGGTATTTCCTGACCGGCAGGGCGATTTCGTACCGCTTGGCGACATTTACAGCTCCATGTACCGCAATGAACTCAACGCCAGGAATCTGGTGCTGGTATTCACCCTGCTGTGCTTTGTCATGGCAGACCTCGGTCTGATTGTCTTCATGGCCTTCATCATCCGTCGCCGTACCAAGGAGATAGCCGTGCGGAAGATCAACGGGGCCACTGCCGGTACCATCGTACGTCTGCTGAATGTCAATTTCATCCGCTACATCGCAATCGCCTTTGTAGTGGCCGTCCCCGTGTCCTGGCTTGTCCTTCACAGCTGGCTTCAACGTTTTGCCTACAGGACGTCCCTCGACTGGTGGCTCTTCGCTGCCTCCGGAGCAGCCGTACTCCTCATCTCCATGCTCTCAATCTCCCTCCAGAGCTGGCGGGCAGCGACCGTTAATCCTGCAAATGGACTTCGCAAATGACAATTAATCAGAAAGTATGAGTATCCATTCGGTGATGTCGTCCAGCACTTCCGGGGAGATAGTGGTCTCGATGCTGCCGTATTCTGTGGGCATACCTGTGGTGCAGGGCTGGAAGAGGTGGTTGAGACCGGGGTATTCCTTGAACTTGTTGTTAGGGCCGTCGGGCAGATGTCTGCGGATGTGCTCTAAGTTGGCCGGCGGAACCTGCAGGTCGAGACTGCCGTTGAGGGCAAATACGGGGCAGGTGGTGCGGGATATGTCCTGGACGGGGGAGGACTGCAGGAAATACAGCATCCAGGGGTTGTCTATTGTTTCCCAGGCGGCTGCAAGATTGGCTGCGGAGCCGAACGGCATATTCTGCGCTTCGAGTGCGGTTATGAGGCTGTCCACCAATGTCTCCGGACTGTCAGTAGCGTATCCTTCCATTTTCATTTCCAGCATGCCGGATAGGACGCGGCCGTAGTTGTCGACTGATTCGGGGGTGAACCCTGATCTGGTGAGTATCAGGCGGTTCTGCTCCACGAGGATGCTGTCGCCGCGCATTCCCGGGCCGGCCATGCTGATGATGAAGTCAGCCTCGTCTGCTGCACCTAACATGAATACTATCTGCCCTCCTTCGCTGTGCCCTATGGCTCCCACAGGGCCGAACTCTCCGAGGCTCCTAAGATATCTGATGCCTGCGAGAGCGTCCTGCATATTGGTCCCAGTGGTGATTTCTACGGTGCCTCTTTCGGATTCTCCCATGCCACGGTCGTCGTAGCGCAGGGAAGCTATGCCGTGACGGGCCAGCCAGTCGGCCAGCACGAGGAACGGCTTGTGGTTGAATATCTCCTCATCCCGGTTCTGCGATCCGCTGCCGGTGATCATCAGTACTGCGGGAATGTTGCCGGATTCCGAGCCATTGTCCCCATAGCCCGTCGGCCAGGTGAGAGTTCCGGCCATGACGGCTCCGTCCGCTCCGCTGGAAAATGTCACTTCCTCCGTCCGGTATGGATACGGTGGCTGCGGCTCCTGCGGCCGGTTCAGCAGCGGCACGCCCATCTGAAGATTCAGCGGGAACTGCATTCCCATCTGGGAGAAGGTTCCGTGGATTTCCCCGGACGGTCTGCTTCCCTCAGCCGTCTCCGTCATTACCAGCCTGCCTTGGTAGGCCGCTCCGATCATCGGTATTGTCACCGAAACGGAGTCGTTGTCAAGCAGTGCGACTTCTCCAGGTATACCCTCGGCTCCCTGATCCGGACTGTCGAGGAAGAAATATGTCTTTCCAAGCGAGTCCACGGTAAAATGCAATACCAGTGTGAGGCTGTTTCCTCCGGCTTTCAGCTTACCGTTCCATGAACCCAAGAGCCTGCTCTGCTGGGCATTGGCTGTGGACAAGAGTGTGATGAAGG
>URSC01000007.1 GCA_900550465.1 uncultured Alistipes sp. | reverse complement strand
ATGCGGAGACGGAGTTGGCTCCGCTGACTGTCAGACCGGGTTCGGCGACGGCGGTGGCGGCGTCTATGCGGTATATGGTCGGAACGCTGCCGTCGGTGGTGGTGATGGGAATGTAGGCGATGCCGCTCTCACTGTATGGTGTGCCGATGCTGGAGAGGACGGAGGCGTCGGGCAGGCCTGTGACTACGGTCAGGGTGCCTTCCTCACCCTTGAAGACTGCCAGCTCGTTGCGGGGAGCGCTGGTGCCGCTCATGTTCTCGGCGCCCTCGCTATACATCTGGAGCAGGAAGTAATCCCCGCTGATGTGCCAGCAGCGGAACATCGGGTTGCCGTTGCCCAGTTCTTCGATATTGACATAGTAGGAGGGGTCGAAATCCGTCTCGCCGGCTTTGATCCGGACTACGCCTGAGGGCAGTTTGCCCTGTACGCGGTCGAACTGACTTCCGTCGTTGTTCGTTACCGGTGTGGTGGTCGTGCGTCCGTAGCCGGGGGAGAATACGTAGAGGTCACCGTTGTCGGCAGCCCAGATGGTCTGGTAGTACTGCGAGCGCATGCGTCCGCTGGCGAAGCCGATTTTCCCTGTGCGGGCGATGGCCGGAGTCTCGTCGAAATTGTCCCCGCTGTAGATGGCGACGAAAGCGCTGTCAGGATACTGGGTCGTGGGTATCATGCCGGCGGTGTATGCCCCCGAGCCGCTTCCACCGTCACCGTTGGCCACGTAGCCGGGATCCTGGATGGCCCAGGGGAAGGTGTTCACGCCGTAGTGGCTCATGCCCATAGGTACTACAGAGGTGTATAGCCTGCCGTTGGCTTCTACGAAACCTGCGAAACTTACCCGCTCGCCGTTGCCCAGGAAGTTCTCGGCTATGTGACTTCCGGTAGTACTGCTGCCGTCATTCACACTCAGATAGTTGAATTGCAGGTAGTAGGCATAGTTGCCCTCGGCGTCCTGCTCGTTGTTGCCGGCGTTGGTCGAGGCCGTGATGACATTGTCCCCCCAGGTGCCGTAGGTGGTGGTGCGGTTGAATGTGTACTGGCGGTCCTCGATGACCTTGCCGTCGCTTCCCAGCTTGAAGGAGAAGCCTGTGCCCTGGTTTCCGTCATTGTACTGGAATCCGAAGAGATAACGCTCGCCGTAGTATATCCAGTTGGAGGCGGACTGGGTCTCCCAGCCGTTGCCCTGAGGGGTGACGCTTCCTTCGTCCAGGGATTCGGACGATATAAGGTAGGAGGCGGACTGGTCCTGGCTGCCGGCCTGTGCTACTATGACGTAGCGGCTTATGGCTTCGGTTCCGGGCTCCGGAGTGGGATCGGGGTCAGGGGTGGGGGTCTTTTCGCATGCTGCTGCCAGCAGGAGGCCTGCGGGGATGGCTAGTAAAATCGCTTTTGAGAAAATTCTTTTCTTCATGTGTTATAATTTAAATTGATATTAATGTCTGCTTCCGAAAAATACGCGTACCTTGGCGTAGAAGGCGCGTCCGGCCTTCTGGAGGCTGAAATTGTCATACAGTTTCTCGTTTGTCAGGTTGCGGCATTCCAGGGAGATGTTGTATCTTCCGTTCTGGAGGGAGTAGCTGATGCTCAGGTTGTGTGAGAGCTGGTCGGGCACGACGCTCTTGGAGGTGGGGTCTCCGAAATGCTCCCAGTACAGGGGGAATGCGTGCTGATAGTATCCGTCGTATGCGACGGTCAGGGTGTTGCCGTCGGCCAGCAGGTCATGCCAGGTGAATGTGGCGTCGAAGCTGGCGAACATATACGGCTGGTTGGGCATGCGCTGTCCGTATGTCTCGCTCTCCTGCAGGGTGTTTCCGGCTACATACCGTTCATGGTCCCGGACATTGATGTTGCTGAAGGTGCCTCCGATGCTCAGCCAGCGGGACCAGCCGTAGCGGGCGGAGATGTTGTACCCCTGTGTCCTCACCCTTCCGTGATTCTCGTAGAAGCCGTAGCTCATGCCGCTGACTGTGCTCAGGCCGCGCTGAATGTAGTCCTTGGTGTCGCGGAATATCAGGGTGCCCTCCGCATTGACGTAGTGCTCGCCGAAGTGGCGGCTGTAGCCCAGGTTGAGGTTCACATTGTTGCTGTTCTCGGGTTTCAGGTCAGTCTTGCCGGCTTCCAGGTCCTCGTCGCCGAACAGCTCGTCGGTGGTGGGAAGGCGGTAGGCCTTCTCGTATGAGAGCTTGACCTGCAGGCCCTTGATGATGAACCATGTGCCGGCCGCTCCGTAGCCGAATGCGTTGGTGGTGCGGCTCATCTCCACGTAGTTGCCCACTCCGTCGCTGCTCTGGGAGACGGGACCACGGTTGTACTGGTTGTAGTATTTGCCGAATGCGGTGACGCTCCATTTCCTGGACGGCATCAGCCTGTATGACAGGCCGGTTATGTTCTTCCTGGTTACTTTGGGAATGCTGAAGTCCGACAGCTGCTGGCTGCCATCCACCTTGGATCGGGTGGTGCGGCGGAATGTGCTGGAGACGTGATTCAGTGTGAAGGTGTGGGCTTTTTTCAGCCGGTATTCGGCAGTGAAGGTGGCGTTGAAGTTGGTGTTCAGGGAGCGGTTGTCCTGGTAGGACTGCTCGCCCCGGCTTCCGGTGTATTTGCGGTCTCCCAGCCAGTTGTACTTGAAGGAGGAGGTGTCGATGTTCATGGTGGTGTTGTGGTTGTAGTTGGCGTTCAGCATGACATCAAGCCCCTCGGTGAGCAGGTTCCGTTTGCTGTACTCCAGGGAGGGAACGAGGGAGTGCCCCTTGCGGTGTTTCTGGCCGAATACGATGTATTGGTAGACTCCGGTCTGTATCTCCTTGTAGAAGTGCGAGTAGTTGAATCCGAGCATCAGCCGGTCCGCCCATGACTTTCCGGTTACTCCGAATTTCCCGATTACGGCCTCGTTGTGGAAACGGTCGTTGAAGCGGCGGACGTGGTAGATCTTGCTGCGGTCGGTGTTCTCCGATATGCCGTCGTCTCCGAACTCAGTTATGTAGTTGTCTATCCAGTAGTTGTTGTCCGAGTAGTTCTGAAAGGCGTTTATCTCGTAGGCGAGTCCGTTCCGGAGGGTGTGGCTGAAATTGACGTACGACTTGTGCGTGTTGAACGAGCCGTAGCTGTAGGATGCGTCCAGGCTCCAGCCGTGCCGCCGCTTTTTGGTCACGATGTTGATTACGCCTCCCAGGGCATCGGAGCCGAACCCTACCGGCACCACTCCCTTGTAGACTTCTATGCGCTCGGCGAAGTTCACGGGCAGGTTGTTGATGTCCAGCGCTGTTCCGGTTCCCTCCTGCGGCACTCCGTCGATGAACACCTTGACGTGCTTCCCGGAGAAGCCGTCGAGTGTCAGCTGTGCGTCCGAGCCAACGCCTCCGGATTCCCGGAGCTTAAGGCCCGGAAGCTGGGACAGCGCCTCGCCGAGGCTCCTGCTGCTGTTGTGCATCTCCTTGACACTCAGGTCTACGGCGT
This sequence comes from uncultured Alistipes sp., assembly GCA_900550465.1. Taxonomy (GTDB): domain Bacteria; phylum Bacteroidota; class Bacteroidia; order Bacteroidales; family UBA932; genus Coprenecus. The sequence continues at coordinate 117,646 of URSC01000007.1, read as the reverse complement.
TGAATGCCGACTGCCGGACGTGGCTCTTCCTTTCGGACATGACCACTACTTCGTCCAGCTGGTTCCTGGCCGGTTTCAGGGCTATGGTCCTGAGGGTGGTGTCCCGCCCGCTCAGGGTTATTGTCGTTTCGTATGTCCCGTATCCTATTGCGGCTACTGCGAGAGTATATGTCCCCTGAGGCGCTTCCAGCCGGAAAGTACCATTCTCGTCCGTGATGCACCCGTATGTCGTCTCTTTAAGATAGATGTCGGCAAAATCTATTGCGCTCCGGTCTTCGGCGGAGATGATTTTGCCGGATATGCCGGTCATTTCCTGCGCCGAGGCTGAGATGTGCTGCATGAGTATGCAGGTCCCTATGAGAGCGCAGCGTCTTATTGTAAGATAGATGTTTCTCATTGCGCTGCAAAAGTATGGCAATGCCTTTTGCCGCGCAATCGCTAAAAATAGAGATTTTTTCGCCGGATTTTCCGCGGTTTATCCCTATTTGTTGGTAAGAAGCGGTGATAAGCAAAAAATATTACTTTTGCGCCATGAATACTGTGTGGATAGTAATGCCGATTCTTATCGTGCTGATGTTCCTGCTCGGAACAGATCTGAAAGTCAAGTCGTTCGTAGATGTGGCCCGCAATCCCAAGGCCGTGGTGGCCGGGATGGTCGGACAGATAATCGTGCTTCCGCTGCTGGCCTTCGGCGTGGGCTGGGCCTTAGGGCTGAGTCCGGTCTATTTCATGGGGCTGGTGCTCATAGCCTGCTGTCCCGGCGGCAGTTCCTCCAATGTGTTCTCCATGCTGGCCAAGGGGGATGTCGCCCTGTCCGTGACGCTGACCGCTATGAGCAGCGTGATAACCCTGTTCACCCTGCCTCTGATAATGGACCTGGCCTCCGTCTTCATCTCGCAGCAGTCCGGGGTGGAGGTCCATCTGCCTGTGGGCAAGCTGCTGCTGCAGAATCTGGTGCTGCTTTTCGTGCCCATACTTGCCGGGGCGGCCTTCCGGCATTTCAGCCCTGTGGCGGCCGAGAAGGTGCATAAGGTGCTGAGCAAGGCGGCGTTTCCGGCCCTGATGTTCCTTGCGCTGGTATTTTTCCTGCAGTATACAAAGGAGATAGTGGACAATTTTGCGGTGCTGGGGTTAGCCACGGCGGCCCTGATTCTCTTAGCCATGATGTGCAGCTCGCTCCTGTCCCGCCTCTGGAAGTTCACGCCCGCCGTCCGCCGCACCATCGTCATAGAGGTCGGGATGCAGAATGCCGCCCAGGCGATAGCCATAGCATTTTCCCCCTTCATCTTCAACAGCGGCGAGATGGCCATACCCGCCATCATCTATGCCCTGCTGATGAATGTCGTGCTGCTGATTTATGTTGCGGTGGTCCGCAGGCGTCAGTATGCTGTTTCTGTAAAATAATTTCCCGGATGTCGGCTTAGTTCCGAATTGTGTACTAACTTTGGGAAAGTTTAAACGGAACTAAAAAGCAAGGACGACATGGCAATTACAGCAGAAAGGATACAGTCCCTGTTGGCTGATTTGGAGAATGACTGTGTGGAACGCACTATTTCTACCACTGATACAGATAAATTTGCGAAGGCGATATGCGCTTTTGCCAATGACCTTCCTGATAACAACTGTCCAGGTTATCTGATTATAGGAGCATGGGATAACGGAGATGTGTGTCCAATACACGTGACGGATGATCTACTAAAAAATGTCAGTGCTATTCGCACAGATGGAAATATTCAGCCCCAGCCGTCCATGAATGTGCAGAAAGTCTCTTTGCCGGAAGGGGATGTGGTTGTAGCAGAAGTGTATCCATCTCAGTTCCCTCCTGTGAAATATAAGGGACGGGTATGGATAAGAGTCGGCCCGAGAAAAGGAATCGCCAATGAGGATGATGAGCGCAGATTGTACGAGAAAAGGGCGGCTCATATCAAGACTTTTGATGCAATGCCATGCATGGGGGCTACTGTGGAGGATCTGGATACTGTGCTTTTCAGGCAGCAGTACCTTTCTAAAGCTGTACCGCCGGATGTTTTGCAGGAGGACAAAAGGGATATTAAGTTGCAGCTTCAGTCTCTGGGCTTTTATGATTTCCGTCATGACTGCCCGACATACGCAGGCATATTGTTTTTTGCTAAGCATGTCGAACGGTTTTTACCCGGAGCGTATGTCCAGTATGTGAGGTTTGGAGGTAAAGGACGGGCTTGTGAGATAAAGAATGAATACAAATTCTCAGGGAATTTATGTAAAGTGTTGGCGCAGTTAGACACGTTTGTAGATACCGCTATCACAAACAGACGCCCTGTGCCGGTCAGTGTTTTGAGAGAAAAAATCGTGATGGATTATCCGCACTGGGCGACCCGTGAGTTGTTGATGAACGCAGTCTGCCACCGTGCTTACGACAGTAACGGCCCGATACAGTTCTATCAGTATGACGACCGTATAGAAATTATGAATCCAGGAGGATTGTATGGTAAAGTCAATTCTGAAAATTTCCCAATGGTGAATGATTACCGTAATCCTGTTGTGGCGGAGGCGATGAAAGTATTGGGTTTTGTCAATCGTTTCAGCCGTGGCATCCTTAGGGTAGAAGAAGAATTAAAGGAGAATGGAAATGGGAAACCTGAGTTCAGTCTGAATCTGGGTACTGCTTTTATGGTTATAGAGCATATATCTTTATCCTCGAATGAAGGTATTCGTGGTAGTGAGGAAAAGAGTGAGGAAAAGAGTGAGGAAAAGAGTGAGGAAAAGAGTGAGGAAAAGCTTACTGAGATGGAATATAAGGTGTTTAATCTTATTAAAGAGAATCCGGCAGTGACTTATGCATATATTACCGACAAAGCGGGTGTAGGAGAAACTTCTGTGTATAAAATAATAAAAAGTCTCAAAGACAAAGGTTGGATTAAGCGGAATAATGGCCGGAAATGCGGCAACTGGGTGATAATGAAAAAATAACAGACACAGAGATTATCAGATAATATGATAATAGAAGAGACATTGCGGATTGCGCTGGAGGCGCACGAGGGACAGAAGGACCTGGACGGGAGGCCGGCTGTCCTGCATCCGGTCGCCGTGGGGCTTATGGGCTGTAATGATGCTGAGACCAAGACCGGTTTCCTGCATGATGTGGTGGAGGATTCGGAGTTGACTCTGGATGAACTGCGCGGCAGAGGGGTCGATGAGGATGTGCTTGCCGCACTTCAGCTGCTTACGCACGCTAAGACTGAGGACTACTTCGATTATGTGCGGCGAATCGCCGCGTCCGGCAACACCACGGCCATTCACGTCAAAATGAACGACCTCCGGCACAATCTTGAAAGGGGGCTGCGGACCTATGCGCAGGCTGTGGAGGAAGGCGATACGGAAAAGGCGGAGCGTCTGACCCGCATCAACGACAAGCACCGCAAGGCTCTGTGCCTGCTGGAGGCTGCCCGTACAGCACTTCCGTAAAGCAGAAGTTATCCACATCCACAAGCCTTATATCCGTGAGCTTGAGTGAGGGAATGACGGGGAGAGCCATGAATGACAAGGTTATGAAGGGGGCGTGAAACCGGCATCCCAGTCTTTTGGCCTTCCGGTCAAGTTCATAATGGACAGCTCAGTCTGTTAGATGCTTGGGTCTGTAATCGTTTGTTTTTCAGTCGAATGTGCAAGGCAGTTAGGCCACAGACTGCGGGCGGTCACCACTTGTCTGTTATCATAGTTTTTTATATACATCGCTGTCTGACAACACTATGCACGAATCGTCGGATTAACAGACTCATTCTGGATAAAATGCGTTGACTGCGGACTACCCATGCCACAGCACTTTCTGGGCGCATTTGAAGAAACACATGCTCCCTGCATACCGTTCAGTCTGTAATCCGCTATTCCGTATAACGCGGTGATACACAGATGTTATGCGCCGTCTTCGCTTTACAGACACTGAGGTGTGCCAAAAAGTTGGACACCAAAACTGCAGGCGGTGGTGCGAACAGCCCGCTTCGGCGGCAAGTTTCCCAGGTCCTGTTCCCATTCTTTTGGCTTCTGCATATTTTACGTATCTTTACGTGCGATGAAGAATGCTTTTGTACAGTTGCATGCGGCGGTGCTGCTGGCATCGTGCTCCGGTATCCTCGGTAATCTGATATCGCTGGATGCCGTGATGGTGACGTGGTACAGGATGCTGCTGGCGGGGCTTGTACTCATGGCGGTCCTGGTGGTGAGGGAGAGGCGGCCAGCATTTGGACGGACTGACCTGAAGGTGCTTGCGGTGGGAGCCCTGCTGGCCCTGCACTGGATATTGTTCTATGCCAGTATCAAGTGTTCCAATGTCTCTGTCGGGGTGGTCTGCTTCTGTCTCTCAGGCTTTTTCACGGCGATTATCTCCCCGCTGCTTAACCGCCGTCGGATTTCCTGGGTCGAACTGCTGTTGAGCTCCCTGACCCTTGCCGGCATCTTGCTGATCTTCCATTTCGACACATCATTCCGCCTCGGAATAGGCCTTGGAGTGGTCTCCTCCCTCCTGTTCGCCCTGTATGCCACGCTCAACGGACGGGTGAACTCTTCCTCCCCTTCAGACTCCAGCCCGACCTTACGTTCCGCTCCGACTCCCTCTGATACTCCCGGCATTCAGCCAGCACGTTCCGGTACAGTTCCTGATGCACTCAGAATCACCGCCCTGCAGATGACCGGAGGCTGTGCCGCCCTGACTGTCCTGCAGCCCTTCTACCACCTTGCGGTGCCCTCTGCGCTCTTAATCCCCACCGCCGCTGACACCATGTACCTGTTGCTGCTCGCCCTCGGCAGCACCGTCTGCATGTGCCTCCTCCTGAACCGTGCCCAGCGCACCATCACCCCCTTTACCGTCAGCCTCACCTTCAACCTCGAACCGGTCTACAGCATCCTCCTCGCCATCCTCATCTTCCATGAGCACCGCGTTCTCGGTCCTGCCTTCTGGGCCGGTCTTGCGCTCATCGTCCTCTCGCTGGCGCTCCAGATGCTGTATGTCGTACGCAGAAAATAGTCTGGTAGATAAAATAGAAAAGCCACTTAATCAAGCGATTAGGTAGCTTTCTGCGTACCCGGAGCCGGGGTCGAACCGGCACAGCCTCGCGGCCATTGGTGTTTGAGACCAACGCGTCTACCGATTCCGCCATCCGGGCTGATGCGTGCTGGTGTGCATTGGAATGCAAAGATAAGAAAGATTATTCATACGCCAAGCGGGAAGTGGGAAAATAGTTGGGTTAAGGGCAGGGGAAGTCACCGTTTTGCGTATCTTTGCGGTCAATGGAGAGAGTAATTTATATCACGGATATTGAACTGGAATTACCTGGGATTCTGCGTCGTCTTTGGGCGGGAGCAGCCGGTGCAGAAGAAACTTCCGGTGTCAGGCCGACAGGCATCTATGCGGTGGTGGACGGCAATGTGGCCGGAAGGTTCGCTCCGGTACTCGAAGCCGCAGGCATAGAATGGATGCCGTTCGTGGCGCAGGAGGAGCGGAAGTCGCTCGAGGGCCTGCAGGAGATAGTCGGATGGCTGCTGGAGCGGGAGGCTGACCGCGGGGCTCTGCTGCTGGGCATCGGCGGCGGGGTGGTGACGGATATCACGGCATTCGCGGCTTCGGTCTACAAGCGTGGAATAAAATATGCGCTGGTGCCGACGACGCTTCTGGCCCAGGTAGACGCTTCAATCGGCGGCAAGACCGGAGTGAATTTCCACGGGTACAAGAATGTGATAGGGACGTTCGGCTCTCCGGAGGCGGTGATAGTCGCTCCCCAGGTGCTGGGGAGTCTGCCGGCCGAGGAATGGCATTCCGGTATGGCTGAAGTTCTGAAGACGCTGATCATAGGCGATGCCGAGATGTATGGAGAGGCGGTGCTGGGGCAGTGGGATGCGGTGACACTAGGAAGGATAGTCCGCCGCTGCATCGGGATAAAGTCCGCGATAGTGGAGGCTGACCGCACTGAGAAGGGGGAGCGGATGAAGCTGAACCTGGGACATACCCTCGGCCATGCGGTGGAGTCCATCTGCCTCAATGCCGGCCGGCCCGTGACGCACGGGGAGGCGGTCGCTGCGGGGATCATCGCCGCAGCCGGTATTTCCCTGAGAAAAGGGGTACTGGCGGAGGATGTGGCGGTGAGGATTGTCCGTGATTTCAAGTCACTGGGATACAGGGATGTTCGGGAGATTTTGGCAAACTGTACCGATGTTCCGGAGGAGGAGATGGCTGCAAAATTATCGGACTTTGTGCTCAATGATAAGAAACGTAAGGAAGATTTTATTAATTTTGTACTGATTCGCGGTCTGGGCTCTGTGGAGACAGCGGCTCTGGACGTGAACGGACTACAGGAGATAATCTATGATATGTATTAGCATAGGGGACTACGGCCTGGATGCCTGCAGGAAGGCCTTGAAACGCTGCGAGAAGTACCGCAGGCAGTTTCCGGACCTGGTGGCTGAGATACGTCTGGATCTCTGCGGGCTGGGGGAGGACGAGGTGCACGAGCTCTTCAGCGGCTCCAGGATACCTCTGATAGCCACCTGTATGAAACGCAGCAGCCATCTCTACGAGGCTGCGGTGCTGGCCGGTGCCGCCTATGTCGATGTCAACGTATTTTCCTTTATCAACCTAAAGAAAGAGAACCAGGCCCTGCTGCGCAGCCGCAGGACCAAGATCATACTCTCGTTCCACGATTACCAGATGACTCCCGGTACGGATGCCCTGGTGAAGGTGTACAGGGAGGCGGTGGCTGCCGGAGCCGATATCGTGAAGATAGTCACGACAGCGGAGACCACGGCGGACGCTCTCCGGGTGCTGGATCTGTACAAGCTGCTGAAAGACGGCAGGATGGGTCGTAAGAAGGTGCCTCTGATAGCTTTCGCTATGGGGGATGCCGGACGTTTCAGCCGTCTGGAGGCTCACAGACAAGGCGCTCCGTTTACCTATTGTGCCTTGAAACAGAAATACATAGTGGCTCCTGGAATGTTCACCGTCGAGGAGGTGGGAAGTTTCCAGGACCGGACAGCCGTCAGCGGCACTGTCGATATGCCGGCTTCCAAGAGCGTGGCTCAGAGAGCCATCATAGCGGCCATGCTGGCCAAGGGCGAGAGCGAGTTCCACAACTGTACCCGCTGCCGCGACATCGATTCGGCCATAGGCGTAGCCAAACAGTTCGCTCAGGAGGCATACGTGGACAAGGGCGGCAATCTTATCATCCGCGGCGGCTTCCCGCCTGAGAAGAAAAAGAACGACTCCCCTTTTTCCAGTCTCATCTCCATGTCCATGCAGAGCGGAGGCCGCACGGCTTTCGTCGGAGAGTCCGGCCTGCTGTCCCGTCTGTGTATCCCCGTTGTGGCTCAGTTCGGGGAATCCGTTACGGTCACTGGAGAGGGCAGCCTGATGGACCGCCACATGTACGGCTGCAAGGAGGCGATGGAGGAACTCGGTGCGAGCTGCATCCTGACAGCCGAGGAGACCCTGCCTGCAGTAGTCTGCGGCCCCATCAAGGGCGGCGAGATTACTATCTCGGGCAAGAAGGGCTCACAGTTTATCACCGGCCTTCTCATGGCCCTGCCCCTGTCGAAGAAAGACAGTGTGCTGCGCGTTCAGAACGCTACGAGCGTACCGTATATCCTGCTGACTGTGGATGTCATGCAGAAGTTCGGAGTCACCGTCGAGTGGCACCGGGAAGGGGATGAGCTGGTCTTCAACATTCCCGGCAAACAGAAATATTCCCCCACCGAGATGACCTTTGAGGGGGACTGGAGCGCGGCGGTCAACTTCATCGTGGCCGCGGCCATCTTCGGCTCGCTTACCATCAAGGGACTCAATCTCGGGACGATTCAGGCCGACAAGAAGATACTCGACGTGGTGCGCGGCTGCGGAGCCTCGGTCGAGGAACTGCCCGACGACGGCGGCATCCGCGTCTCGAGGGGCAGCCTCAGGGCCTTCGACTTCGATGCCACGGACTCTCCGGACCTGGTACCGGCCCTTTCCGTACTGGCTGCCTTCTCCGAGGGCACCTCGCATTTTACCGGAGTGGCCCGCCTGCGCAACAAGGAGAGCAACCGTCCCGTGGTCATGGAGGAGGGCCTCAATGCCATGGGCGTTCCGGCCCGGGTCGACGGAGACACTATGGACATCACCGGTATAAGCCTTGCCCGCAGGATAGTTGAGGGCAAAATGCTCAAGGGCGGCAACATCCACACCTTCTCCGACCACCGCGTGGCCATGGCCCTCAAGGTCGCCTCGCTCGGCTGCTCATCCAAGGTCACACTGGACAGTACCGACTGCATCGACAAGTCCTTCCCCGGCTTCCTCAAGCTCTTCGAATCCATTCACCAGTAGCACGATACGATATGCGCAACGCTTTCGGAAACATATTCAGGATTGCCATGGCAGGGGAATCCCACAGTCCTCTCATGTCGGTTGAGATCAACGGCGTGCCGGAGGGTATTCCTCTGAGTCCCGGAGACTTCGCTGAGGACATCGACCGCCGCCGTCCCGGCCGCAAGGGGACTACCGCCCGCACGGAGAAGGATATCCCGGAGATCGTCCGGGGCGTGGAGGACGGCCTGACCACCGGCACCACCCTCAAGCTCCTCTTCCGCAATGAGAATACGGACCCTTCCGCCTATCAGCAGTTTTCCGACATTCCCCGTCCCGGCCATGCGGACTGGGTGCGCAGGATCAAATATGGAGCGGACAGCCTCACCTCCGGGGGCGGAATGTTCTCCGGGCGGATGACCCTTCCCCTCGTTGCTGCGGGTGTGGTAGCCAAGAAAATCATTGCCCCGATACAGGTCAATGCCCGTCTGACGGAGGTCGGGGGCCTGTCCCTCGCAGGGGATGAAGGGGACAATGCGGCCCTCGACGCCCTCCTCTCAGAGGTGGCGGCGGAGGGCGATTCGGTCGGCGGAGTGGTGGAATGTGTCTGCAGCGGGGTCCCCGCCGGTCTGGGCGAGCCATTCTTCTATCCGATGGAAGCGGCCATTTCCCAGATGATTTTTTCCATACCGGGTATCCGGGGCATAGAGTTCGGCGACGGCTTCGGAGCCTCCCGCATGCGCGGCTCGCAGCACAACGACCCTATTGCCGACATCGCGGGCCACACCTCCCGCAACGGCGCCGGCGGCATCAACGGCGGCATCACCAACGGCAACCCCCTCATCTTCCGTGCCGCCGTCAAGCCCACCTCCAGCATTGCCCGTCCCCAGACCACTGTCAACCTGGCTACCGGCCGTCAAGAAGAGCTCATAATAAAGGGACGCCATGACGTATGTTTCGCCCTGCGCGTCCCTGTAGTAGTGGAAAGCGCCGCAGCCATTGTCCTCTGCGACGCTTACCTTTCAGCAAACCGTTAGTCTTTCAGCCACTGGTCGAACCACTCGAAGAAGTCCCTCTGCCAGTGGACGGCGTTCTGGGGCTTGAGTATCCAGTGGTTCTCGTCGGGGAAGAGGAGCATGCGCGAGGGTACGCCGAGCATCTGGGCGGCGTTGAAGGCGGCCATGCCCTGCTCAACGGGTACGCGGTAGTCCAGCTCTCCGTGGGTGACCATGATGGGCGCTTTCCAGTTGCGGACGAGCTTGTGGGGAGAGTTGACATAGTGCTTGCGGGCAGCGGGTTTCTCGAGATCCCAGGGTGCTCCGCCGTTCTCCCACTCGGGGAACCACATCTCCTCGGTCATCATGTACATCTGCTCCTGGTTGAAGATGCCGGCGTGGGAAAGGAGGGCGTCGAAATCATCGGGATGGGAACCGGCCAGATAGTAGATCGAGTAGCCGCCGAAGCTGGCGCCGGAAGCACCCATCTTGCCTACGTAGGGTTCCTTTTTCATCTCGTAGACAGCCGACATGTAGTCATCGATGCACTGTCCTGCATAGTCCTGCGATACATCGTCGCACCATTTCTGGCCGAAGGACATGGTGCCGCGGCGGTTGGGAATGACCACGATGTAGCCCTCAGCGGCCATCAGCTTGAAATTCCACCTGGTAGACCAGCTCTGGCTGTTGCACTGCTGGGGACCGCCGGTGCAGAAAAGCATTGTGGGATATACCTTGGCGGGATCGAAGTCTGCGGGATAGATGACCCAGGTAAGCATTTCGAGGCCGTCGGTGGTGGGTATCCACCTCATTTCGCATTTTTCCTGTTCGAGCTGGGCGTAGATGTCGTCGTTCTCGTGGGAGAGGACTGTAAATGATCCGTCAGCCAGGGATACTGATACGATCTCGTCGGGACGGCTCATGGACTGTGCGGTGCTGAGCAGACGGCCTTCTCCCAGTTCGGCTACCTTGCCGAAGTCGTACCAGAGGTCATCGGGGGTGATGCGTGTAACATTGCCCTGGAGGTCGACCGAGAAAATGGCCTGGAGTCCGAATGCAAGGGCATTGAAATAGATGCCGCTGCCGTCGGCCTTCCATACAGGTGAGGCCGCGCTGTGGTCGAAGCCTACGGTCAGTTCCCTCTTTTCGCGGGAGGCCAGGTCGATGACGAATACCCTGTTGCGGTCAGCCTCGAAGCCGGCCCTTTCCATGCTGAGCCATGCGATGCTCTTGCCGTCGGGAGAGAAGACCGGATCGGTGTCATAGCCGTTCATGCCCTCGGAGAGATTCTCGCAGGAGCCGTCAGCCACGTTGTAGAGGTAGATGTCGGTGTTGGTGGAGAAGGCGTAGTCCTTGCCGGTGAGCTTGCGGTAGGCGTATGCGATCCACTGTCCGTCGGGGCTCCAGGAGAGCTGCTCCAGTCCGCCGAAAGGCAGGGTGGGGAGCTCGAACTTCGTACCCTCGATGATATCCTTGCCGGGAGCCACTTTCAGCGACTTGCCCGAGCGGACAACATCGGCCACGAATGTGTGGGGGATGGTCTCCACGAAGCAGTCCCAGTGCCTGTACATCAGACCGTCAATCTCGCGTCCGGTGGATTTGTCCAGATCCGGATACAGGTCGGTGGGTCTGGTGGCAGACTGCACCTGGGCGATGTACATCACCTTGGTCTGGTCGGGGGAGAGCTTGAACTCGGAGATGCCTCCGGGAATATTGCTCACCTGACGGATGTTCTTGCCTTCAGCGCTCATCGACCATATCTGGCCGCCCTGAAGGTAGAGGATAACGGAGCCGTCGCCGTACCAGCGGGCATTGTTGGCACTCGACGAGAAATGGGTGATCTGGTGGTTTCCGCTGCCGTCGGCGTTCATGACATAGAGCTGCCGCACGCTGCGGTTCTCCTCTATGCTGGTGTAGGTAACTCCGTAGAGTATCTTACTTCCGTCGGGGGAGAGCTGAGGGTCGGATACCCTGCCGAGGCGGAGCATGATCTCAGGCGTGAATTTGCCGTCCACGACCTCTATCGGAGTCTTCTCGATAACTGTGGCAGCGCCCTTCCTGCCGCTCTGGGCGTAGGAGGACATCACTGCCATTGAGGACATTAGCATCAATGTTGTTGCGAATTTTAATTTCATTTTGTCAAATATTTGAATTATAGATTATTTCATCCATTCCGGCATGGGCTCTCCCTTGAGGAAATGGTCTAGGAACTCCACGAGCTTGACGGTGTAGTCCTTGCAGTTGTAGCGCTGCACGAGGTTGTGGTCCTCGCCGTTGTAGGTGAGCATCCAGGCCTGTTTGCCGCAGCGGCGCAGGGCGGTGAAGAACTCGATTCCCTGGTACCATGGCACAGCTCCGTCCTCGTCGTTGTGCATGATGAGCACGGGGGTGGTGACATTGCGCACGAAGAACAGGGGGGAGTTCTCGACGTAGAGGTCGAATCCGTCCCAGAGATTGTCTCCGATGCGGCTCTGTCCGTGCTCGTACTGCATCTGACGGGTCACTCCGGAGCCCCAGCGGATGCCGCCGTAGGCACTGGTCATGTTGGATACGGGCGCTCCGGCTCCGGCTGCTGCGAACCGGTCGGTCTGGGTGATCATGTAGGCCGTCTGGTAGCCGCCCCAGCTCTGTCCCTGGAGGGCCATCTTGGAACTGTCGATCCAGGGCCGGCCTTCCAGCACCTTGTCCACGCCGGGCATGATGCAGTTCATCGCGCTCTGGCCGGGATGTCCGGTGTGGTAGTAGATGTCGGGCACGAATACGATGTAGCCGTTGCTGACAAAGTAGGAAATATTGATGATCGAGCGGCTGGGTGCGGGGGCATGGTAGGAGTACAGTCCGTCGGAGCTTCTTTCGTAGAAATACAGCACCATGGGGTATTTGCCCGCTGAGTCGAGGTCATCGGGGGTGAAGAGCATGCCCTCGCAGTGGAATGCACCGTCCTCGGACATCCAGTCCACCAGTTCCACGCTGCCCCAGCGGTACTGGTCCTGCTGAGGGTTGATGGCGGTAAGCTGCTCCGAGGTCTTGAAGAGGTCGGAGGTGCGGTAGAGGTCGTAGGGGTTGCGGAAGTCGCCCATGGTGTAGAAGAGGACGGGTTTCTTCCCGGAGCCAATCGCGCTGAGGCGGTAGGTGGCGGGGCCGCTCACAAGTTCTTTCATCCTGGGCTTGCGGGCGCTCAGGTCCTTGAGGTAGATACCGGTTTCCTTGGTCACGTCGTTGAAGGAGGAAAAATACAGGGGCTTGTCGGCCAGTATCTCACGGTCAGCCGCCCTGCCGCCGCGCTGTTCCAGGCGGGAGTCGAAGAGGATGCTGAGTGTGGGGGTGAATTTGATGGAGTCGGCGGCTCCGATGCCCTCGGTCATGTTCTCGGGGGCCTTGCTGCCGTCCGTGTAGAACTTCCATACGTCGAAACGGGCTCCGATGAGCAGGGCCGATCCGTCCTTGTACCAGAGAGCGGGTCCTGTCGGGCCGGCTGCCGAGGGAGTATCCTCCTCGTCGTCCCAGAAGAGGGCGGGCACGTCTGCGGTCAGGTTCCTCCATTCGTTGTTTACGATATCGTAGAGGTGCCAGCAGGTGTCGGCGGCATCGAACATCGCTGCGTAGCGGCCGTCGGGGGAGAGGGTGCTGCGCACGGTGCGGTTCCTGCTTATGAGCTCCCTCTCGCCGTTCTCAATGTTGAGGCGGTAGAGGTCGTAGCGCGGGGTGGGGTCCCACTGACGCTCCACTCTGTAGGGTTTGTCATTGAGGACCAGAACGGTGTTGCCGGTCAGGTTTTCAGGTATGCTGACCATAGGCATGGTCTCGTCGGCCAGCATGAGGATCTGCCCGGGCTTGTCGAAATAATACAGAGCAGTCAGGGTCTGGCGTTCAAAACGGGATTTGTTGATTTTAACCTGCGTGGGCAGGTAGTCGGCGTCCCATCTCCAGATGTCGAGACTGACTTTCTCGAAATCCGGAACATTCTCGTCCTCAGGCTCAGGCAGTTCCTTGACTCCCAGGACCAGGTAGCGGCCGTCCTTGCTCAGGCGCAGGGTGGCTTTGTCACTGATACCCATGCCTTCGGGGAGCCCCTTGATGTCGGAGGGCACGATGCATTCTGCCGACGGTCTCTCTGCAGTAAGGTCAGCATAGAAAATATCGCGCAGGTCCTTTGTGGCCTCGGATGTGTCGCGGCGGGAGTAGAATACGGCAGCCGTGGCCTCTTCATTGAATTTTATTCCGGAGATCAGGCCTTCTTTCGGAGTGCTGTAGAGGGTGTGGTCCTCACCGGAGGCCGGAATGAGCAGGTGCAGTTCCCTCTGGCCGAGAGAGTCGTCTTTCGCAGGCTCGGTGGCATAGATGATCTTCTCGCCCTTGGAGGAGACCACGCAGTCGTCCACGTGGGCGATGGTGTCAGTCGTCAGGGTGCGGATGTCGGTGATGTAGAGGTCGCGGCCGCCTTCTTTGGACGCTTCGGTCTGAGCCTGGCGGTAGGCCACGTAGTTCTGCAGGTCGTCTCCGACATACATGCGGTCTACATCGGGGAAGACAGTCCTGGTCCCGGATTTCAGGTCGAGAATCACCAGAGTGTCCTTGGGCATCTCGTGGGCCTTCTTCTTGTCTATCTTAGCCTGCCTCACGGCCTGTTTGGGAGCCTCAATCAGGTACACGGCCGTGGAACCGTCCTGAGAGATGACGGCGCCGCTGCCTCTGGGGATGGTGTACGCAACAGCCCCTTCTGCGATGTCGTAGATGTGGAGGGTGTCGTCCCCGTCCTGAAGGGTGATGCTGTACAGCAGCCAGTTGCCGCCGTAGGGATTCTGTATTGAAGATACCGTCTGCCAGGAATCGTACACGCTGTGGTCCAGCGGTTTCTTCTGGGCGGAAAGCGGAAGTGCGGCCATTGCGCCCACTGTCAGTGAGGCTGCCGCTGCGGATAATATTTGCCTTATGTTCATAGGTCTGAGATTTTGTCAGGCAAATTTAAGGAATCTTCAAAAAATACCATGCGCCATTTTTGAAAATCTTTCCAGTCCATATCGATTTCCTCATCGGTTATTCAGCCCCGCTGAACTCCCTCTTCGAAAACCGATCTGTCCTCGGAAATCTGATTCAAATCTGAAGCATCTTATTTTTTTCGTATTCCTAAAAAATTATCCTTTCACTTTTGAAACGATGTGCTTTTTTTAAAATAAGGCTCATCCAACGGTATCGTCACTTCCGGGACAGTCTTTTGGAAGTACAAGTTTTTCTGACAGATGAACGAAAAAGAATCGTCCGCACGGACCTGTTTTGGAATGTGCTTACATTCAGCGTATTGGCGATTGAGGCCGTGGAAGCAGGCAATTCCAAAAGTCAATGAAAGCACATTGACTTTTGGGAAAATACTGGTATTCTGTCTGTTATGAAAAGAGGGCGTGCGGGCACGTCAAAATAAACTGAAGTATTGTAAAGTGGGGGATAAGTTCCGGAATTTTGGGATTTACGCCAGAATTTTCCTATCTTTGTCAGATGTACTGAAATTTTAAACACTATGGCAGAGAACAGCAGAATTTCCAAGACGAAGATTGAGGTAGGGGGCGGCTCTATCATGTTGGGGCTGATAGTCCTCGGATGGTTTATTTACGCCGGTATCGGCCGTTTCTCGGACAGGGACCGCAGTGTGGTGGTCAAGGGCCTCTCTGAGAGGGAGGTGGTGGCGGACAAGGTCATCTGGCCGCTGGCCTACAGGCTGGCCGGCAACGATCTCCGCTCATTGTACACTGAGATTGAGCGCTCAAACACCGTGATAATGGACTTTCTCACGTCCAACGGCATTCCTCAGGAGGAGATAACCGTTTCCCCCGCATCGGTGACAGACATGCAGGCCGAAAGGTACGGCTACAACAACGAGGACCCCTTCCGCTACAAGGCGGTCTCGGTGGTGACCGTGGCTTCCGACAAGATAGACCTGGTCCGCAGCCTGATGACCAAGCAGGGTGATCTGCTTAAAAAAGGCGTGGTGATAGCCGGTGACGACTACCAGTTCCAGACCGTGTTCTCCTTCAACGGACTCAACGACATCAAGCCGGAAATGGTGGCTGAGGCTACGAAGAACGCCAGGGCCACTGCCCAGAAGTTCGCGGAGGACTCCGACAGCAAGATCGGCAAGATCCGCTCGGCTTCCCAGGGTCAGTTCACCATCTCCGACCGGGACCAGAACACCCCCCATATCAAGATAGTAAGAGTAGTAACGACCATCGAGTATTCTCTTAAGGACTAATGGCGGCAGCAGTATTATCGGATTACAACGAAGCGGCCCTGAGACTCTCCAGGGGAAGTTTCGTGAGGCTGGCCGTGACGGAGGAGGACATGCGTCCGTTCTTCCGTCCGGGCCGGGACAGCGTGCTGCTCGCGCCGGTAAGACTCAGCGGAGCACAGCATTATACCCAGGCTGAGCTGCAGGCCTTCGAGGCGCACAGCGACGTCCCCGGCCGCAAGTGGCGCAATGTCACTGCCGGTCAGGACCGTATCACCATCCGCCGCCGGGACGTAGTCCTGGTGCGTACCGGAGAGGAACGGACCCTCCGTCTGCTGCGGGCGGTCCATGTCTGGGGAACCCTTCTCCTGCTGCGGTGCGACTGCGGCAGGTCCTCCTATATCAGTGCGACGGTCTCCGATGTGGTCGGAGTAGTGGTGGAGGGGACAATAAGGGGCGGCACCCCTTTCCGCTCGACCCAGCGCAAATGGCGGTATGCCTCCAAGCTGTGGACGGCCTCCTACCGTGCCCGCTCCTGGGCAGGGAAGGTCCGCCGCAACCCCCGCAGGAGCCTCTCTTGCGTGGTCTCGGCAGCGGTATTGTCCCTGGTTATCATTTCATGTACCGGGCGGGGAGGAGCGGATATTATAGGTATAGAGAACGGGCAGTTCGTCAAGGACGGCAGTCCGTATTATTTTATAGGTACAAATTTCTGGTACGGCCCGATTCTGGCCTCGGAGGGCCGCGGCGGCGACCGGGAGCGGCTGACCCGCGAACTGGACAGTCTCTGCTCGATAGGCGTCCGCAATCTCCGCGTGCTGGTGGGCTCCGACGGTCCTGAGGGTGTGTACACGAAGGTGGAGCCTACTTTGCAATATGCTCCCGGCAGGTACAACGACACTCTGCTCCGGGGCCTGGACTACTTCCTGGTGGAACTGGGCAAGCGGGATATGGAGGCCGTGCTGTACCTGAACAATGCCTGGGAGTGGAGCGGCGGCTACTCGCAGTACCTCCAGTGGACCGGGCACGGGGACATACCCCTGCCTAGAGTCGCGGGCTATGACGCATACGTGGACTATGTGGCCGGATTCATGAAGTCCGATACCGCGCGGACTCTCTTCCGCCGCTACGTGATGGACATCATCTCCCGTACCAACACGATCACAGGCAAGGCTTACCGCGATGACCCGGCCATCTTCTCGTGGCAGATATGCAACGAGCCCCGGCCTTTCGGAGCGGACAACAAGGAGGTCTTCCGCGACTGGCTCACTTCTACCGCTGAACTCATCAAGTCCATAGATCCCAACCACATGGTCTCGGTCGGCAGCGAGGGCAAGTACGGCTGCGAGGTGGACCTGGGCCTCTGGGAGGAGATAGGCCGCTCCCCGCATATCGATTATCTGAACATCCATATCTGGCCCTTCAACTGGGGCTGGACTACCCGGGAGGACATGGCCTCGGGCAATGTGACGCCAGCCGTGGAGCTCTCCCGCGAATATCTGCAGGAGCATCTGGAGGTCGCCCGCCGCATGGGCAAGCCCCTGGTAGTAGAGGAGTTCGGCTTCCCGAGGGACAGCGTGGGCTTCTCCCGCAGCACATCGGTGAGCATGCGCGACGTGTACTATGATGCCATGCTTTCTGAGATTACGGACGAGGCTGCCGGAGGAGGGCTCCTGGCCGGGTTCAATTTCTGGGGATGGGGAGGACTCGCCGAGCCTTCCGAGGACCATCTGATGTGGCAGCCCGGGGACGACTACACCGGTGACCCCGCCCAGGAGGAGCAGGGGCTGTATTCGGTATTTGCCTCCGATACCTCCACGGTGAGGATTATCAGTTATTATGCCCGTTCCGTGGAGCGGATAGAATAGATTGCGAAGAGATAAAGTGCTGAAACCTATGAGAAAATTGATTCTGCTATTGACCCTTCTGATGACTCCCGCCGCACTGCTTTCCGCGGCAGGAATTTCCCCCGACAGCCTTGATGCCGCCCTTCCGGAAAAGAAGGCCGGATGGACATTGACCGACACCATTTTCCCCCTGAGCAGCCACGACCTTTCCTTTCAGATGAGGGGCTCCCTCCGTGCGGAGATGCCCGGAGGAGAGGAGGCTTCCGCCCGCTTCCGCATGGACAATTTCCGGTGGAACGTCGAGGGCTCTTTCGGCCGCAACCGGGAGTTCTACTATCATTTCCGCCAGAGCTTCAATGCCAATTTCCGTTCCAATACATTCGATAACCTCCTTGAATCCATAGACTACGCCTACATGACCTGGAGGCCGCGGCAGCATTTTTCCCTGACCTTCGGCAAGCAGGTGCATGCTATCGGAGGACAGGAGTTCTGGGCTGCGCCGGTCTATGTGGTGCAGTACAGTGACTTCGGAGGCAGTCTGCCATGCTATCAGATGGGGGCGATGGCTACCTGGCACATCACTCCGACGCAGGACCTGGCGCTGCAGATGTCCAACATCCGGGGCTTCTGGGACGATGAGTTCTACCACGGAGGGCTGCCGGAGGGGGTGGAAAGCTCCCGGGCGCCTTTCCTCTATACTCTGAACTGGAACGGCAATTTCCTGAACAATGCCCTGGAGTTCCGCTGGTCGGCCTCCTACGGCACTCAGGCGGGGGACAGGGATATGTGGATATTCGCCATGGGCCAGTCCTACCGCAGTAAGAAATGGGGGGTGTACCTCGACCTGATATATTCCCGTCAGGGACTGGACATCAACGGAGTGCTGAGCTCCGCGGCGCCTGTAGGTCCGGACGGGGACTACCGTACCCTGCAGAATGTGGACTATCTGTCCGCCATAGGTTACCTTCACCTCTTCCTGAGTCCGTCGTTCTCGATGTATTTCAAGGGCTCGCGGGAGTACGGGGGGCTTTACCGCGCGATGGGAGACGTGCCGGCAGGGATGCTCCGCGCCAGCTGGAACGGGCAGGCGTGTCTGGAGTATATGCCGACCAGAAGCCGGGATTTCCGGTTTTTCGTGCATTACAATTACTATCAGGCCGGGGCCGTGGAGAGAGGGCCGCTCCTGGATATTGCCTCGCGGCAGGAACACAGGGTGACGCTCGGTGTGATTTATATTATGAATATATTTTAAAAGTTTCTATATTTGCAGGATATGTAGAAAAATTTACATTAATTAATAACAATAACTAATAATTAACTAAAATCATGTTTAAAAACCATCCCAAAGGCCTGCTGGCCGCTGCCCTGAGTAACATGGGCGAGAGATTCGGCTACTACATCATGAATGCAGTACTGCTGCTCTTCCTGTGCTCCAAGTTCGGACTTAGCGACGAAACCAGCGGTGTCATCTATGCAGTATTCTATGCGCTGATATACGTGCTGAGCCTTATCGGCGGTTATATCGCGGACAGGACTCAGAATTACAAGGCTACCATCATGTCCGGTCTGGTGACGATGGCAGTAGGATACGCCCTCCTGTCCATTCCTATCCTTGCCACTCCCGAGAACACAGGCTGGCTGCTGCCCTTCACCTGCGGCGCCCTGCTGCTGATCGCATTCGGTAACGGCCTTTTCAAAGGAAACCTCCAGGCCATCGTAGGCCAGATGTACGACGATCCCAAGTATTCTGACAAGAGGGATTCCGGTTTCCAGATTTTCTATGTGTTCATCAACATCGGCGGTCTCGTGGCTCCCTTCATCGCCCCCCTGCTCAGAAGCTGGTGGCTGGGTGTCAACAACATGACCTACAACGCAGGTCTGCCCGAGCTCTGCCACGCCTACATCAACGCTGACGGTACAATGGCCGCCGACCAGCTCACCAAGTTCCAGGAGCTCGCTGCCAGCGTAATGCAGAACGGAGCACCTGTAGGTGACCTGATGACATTCTCCCAGAACTACCTCGATGTATTCAATACAGGCGTGCACTACTCGTTCTTCGCATCGGTTGCCGCCATGCTGATATCCCTCCTCATCTTCGTCTTCACCAAGAAGAACATGCCCAACCCCGCCAAGAAAGAGGCCAAGGTCGTGGAGCAGTACACACAGGAAGAGAAGCTCGCTATGGCCAAGGAGATCAAGCAGAGACTCTATGCTCTGTTCGCAGTGCTCGGCATCGCTATCTTCTTCTGGTTCTCGTTCCATCAGAACGGTCAGTCCCTCTCAGTGTTTGCCCGTGACTTCGTGACCACCGAATCCATCGCTCCCGAGATCTGGCAGGCTGTGAATCCGTTCTTCGTGATTACCCTTACTCCTATCGTGATGTGGGTATTCTCCGCTCTCAGAAAGAAGAGAGGCAAGGACATCTCCACTCCCAGGAAGATCGCTATCGGTATGCTCATCGCCGCTATCGCCTACCTCTTCCTCACCATTTTCTCCCTCATCATGGGCTATCCCTCCGGCGAGGAGTTCAGAAGCTGGGACGTAGCTGCTCAGAATGCAGTCAAGGCCGGACCCTGGGTACTGATCGTCACCTACTTCTTCCTCACTGTAGCTGAGCTGTTCATCTCGCCCCTCGGACTGTCCTTCGTATCGAAGGTGGCTCCCAAGCATCTGCAGGGTATCTGCCAGGGTCTGTGGCTCGGCGCAACAGCAGTCGGCAACCTCCTCATCTGGATCGGCCCTCTGATGTACAACAGCTTCAGCAGCCAGTGGATGTGCTGGTTCGTATTCATGGTGGTATGCCTCATTTCCATGGGAGTCATGCTCGGCATGGTGAAGTGGCTGGAGAAGATTACCATGCAGCAGGAATAGTTTTGTCAAAATAAACTGATATGTTCAAAGGTCAACCCAAAGGCCTGTATGCGCTTGCCCTTGCCAACACGGGCGAGCGCTTTGGCTATTACACGATGCTTGCGATCTTCACCCTGTTCCTGCAGGCGAAGTTCGGCTTCTCGGAGGCAGTGACCTCCAATATCTACGCTGGCTTCCTGGCGGCAGTATATTTCATGCCGTTCATCGGAGGTATCCTCGCCGACAAGTTCGGCTACGGCAAGATGGTTGTTGCCGGTATCATCGTTATGTTCGCGGGCTATTTCTGCCTGGCGATTCCGACCGGAGGAGACATAGTGGGCAAGATAGCCATGTTCGGCTCCCTGCTCCTCATCGCGGTGGGTACCGGCCTGTTCAAGGGCAACCTGCAGGTGATGGTCGGCAACCTCTACGACGACCCCAAGTACTCGTCGAAGAGGGACGCGGCTTTCTCGCTGTTCTACATGGCCATCAACATCGGCTCGCTCTTCGCTCCCACGGCGGCTACCAAGATCACTGAATTCTGCCTCAGGCAGGAAGGTCTGACCTACAACGGTGAGATCCCCGCCCTGGCCAACCAGTATCTGGCCGATGCTTCCTCGATGGCTCCCGATGCGCTCAGCCGTTTCGAGACACTTGCTGCCGCTCAGGGTGCAACCGGTGATCTTACCGAGTTCTCCCGCCATTACATCGATGTGCTCGCCGGAGCCTATCACTGGGGCTTCGCCGTGGCCTGCGTGTCGCTGGTACTCTCTATCCTTATCTACTTCGGCTTCCGCAAGAGCTTCAAGCACGCCGACGTCACCCAGCGCGAGCTCGAGGCCAAGAGTACCCAGCCCGTCGTCGAGCTTACCAAGGAGCAGACCAAGTCCCGTATCGTGGCCCTGCTGCTCGTCTTCGCAGTGGTCATCTTCTTCTGGATGGCCTTCCAGCAGAACGGTCTCACCCTGACCTTCTTCGCCCGTGACTACACGGCTACCGAGATGACAGGACTTTCCAGGATTCTGGCCAATGTGCTGAACCTCGTATTCATAATCATTGCGGTATATGCGGCGTTCGCCATTTTCCAGTCGGAGAAAAAGCGCAGTAAGATTATAGCCGGTCTTGTGACCCTGGCCTCGATAGTGGCCCTGATATTCAGTTACCGTTCCCTCGGTGACGAGCCCGTGACCCTGCTGCCCCAGATATTCCAGCAGTTCAATCCCTTCTTCGTAGTGGCCCTGACCCCTGTGTCCATGGCCGTATTCGGTGCCCTCGCCGCCAAGGGCAAGGAGCCTTCCGCACCCCGCAAGATCGGTATCGGTATGTTCATCGCCGCCCTCGGCTTCCTGATCATGGTCTTCGGCTCCCTCGGCCTGCCTACTCCGGATGCCCTGAAGGAAGGCGCGACATTCCAGCGTGTTACGCCCAATGTGCTGATATCCACCTATCTCGTGCTGACATTCGCCGAGCTCTTCCTCTCCCCGATGGGTATCTCCTTCGTGTCGAAGGTCGCTCCTCCCAAGTACAAGGGCATGATGATGGGTCTCTGGTTCGTGGCCACCGCCATCGGCAACTACATGGTGTCCATCATCGGCATGCTCTGGGGCGGTCTGCCTCTCTGGGTACTGTGGTCTATCCTCATCGCCCTCTGCGTCATCTCCGCCGTCTTCATCTTCTCCATCATGAAGAAGCTCGAGAACGCCACCAAGGACTAACCGCACACAGCTGCATCGCATACAGTCCCCGCAGGATATTTCCTCCCTGCGGGGATTTTTATAAAATAACCGGAATTTAAAAACGTAAAAAGTTTTTGACAAATGAGTTGTCTGTACGCCGGGGTCGGTATTATTGAGTAAATTTGCGGTAGGACAAATAATAGAGAACATTATGGTGAAAGAAAGTTCTGAATTGCAGAGTGGAGGTGAGGTCATCATTTTCAATACTGAAGACGGTGATGTGCAGGTGCAGGTGGACACGGTAAAAGAAACTGTATTATTCGGTGTATCTGTTCCGGCAATTAACCAGCATGTGAAGAATGTGTATCAGGAAGGTGAGTTGTCGGAAGCGGCAACTGTTAAGAAAAACTTAATAGTTCAGTCAGAGGGCTCGCGCAAAGTGCAGCGTAATGTAATAGCAAGCGTGCCACTGCCTTCCGCATCTGGGCAACCAAGGTGCTGAGAGATTATCTCATAAAGGGTTTCGCTCTTGATGACAATCGCTTCAAGAAAGGACAGTCACTTACCCATTTCAAAGAACTTATCGATCGCATCCGCGAGATAAGGCTATCGGAGAAAGTGTTCTCAGAGTATAAGGAGAAACAGAGACATCTTGAAAAAATAGAGAGTTTAAAGGAACTGGAACGTGATTTGTCAGAATATAGGAAGACATCAAACAGCATTTGAAAGTTATGGATAGAAAAACAGCAGCGATAATTCCGGTGGCGGCAGCCGCGTCCGTGGCGTCTGTGATGACAGTAGCGTGTGACAGTAGTGTAAAAGCCGGGCAACAGAAGCCTAACATCATAGTTTTCCTTGTGGATGACATGGGACTTATGGATGCTTCGGTGCCCTTTCTGACCGACCCGGAGGGGCAGCCTGTGGAGCATCCGCTCAACCGCTGGTACCGCACGCCGAATATGCAGCGGTTAGCCGACCAGGGCGTGCGCTTCTCGCAGTTCTACGCCCAGAGCGTCAGCTCGCCGTCCCGCACCAGCCTGCTCACCGGCCAGAACGCCACCCGTCACAGAGTCACCAACTGGATATACTCCGAGTCCAACAACCGCAACACCTACGGCCCGCCCGACTGGAACTGGCAGGGCCTGGACAGTGCCGACTATACTTTGCCGCGCCTGCTCTCTGATGCGGGCTACCGCACGATACACGTGGGCAAGGCCCATTTCGGACCCTTTGGAAGTCAGGGCGAGAACCCTCTGGCTCTTGGCTTTGACGTCAATGTGGCCGGCTGTTCGATAGGTGAGCCCGGCAGCTACTACGGTCGGGACGGATACGGCCTCTACGGAGGTACACGCTCGCGGGCAGTCCCCGGCCTGGAGGAATTCTTCGAGGACGACGTCTTCCTGACCGACGCGCTGACCCTCAGGGCAGAGGAAGAGATGTCCCGCGCCATAGAGGATGGCGTGCCGTTCTACCTCAACATGGCGCACTATGCCGTGCATGCCCCCTTCATGTCGGACCCCCGCTATATGCAGAATTATGACGCCGACACATCGTACAGCGTATCTGCGAAGAAATTCGCCACCCTCATAGAGGGGATGGACCGCTCCCTCGGGGAGATCATGGACTTCCTGGAAGAGAAGGGAGTGGCGGAGAACACCCTGATATTTTTCCTCGGGGACAATGGCTCCGACGCACCCATAGGCGAGGAGCGGGGTTACGGCTCCTCGGCACCGCTGCGGGGCAAGAAGGGCACGGAGTTCGAGGGGGGTATCCGCGTGCCGTTCATAGTTGCGTGGGCTGCTCCTGGAGGTGACCGTTCCGTCCGCCGTGGACAGTTGGCCCGTAATACTTCTGGTGCACAGCGCCTGCTCCCGATTCCTCAGGGCGAAATCCGTACGCAGATGGGGACCATCATGGACATTTACCCGACTATAGCCGTCCTTGTCGGAGCCCGGGTGCCGGAGACCCATCCTGTGGACGGCCACGACCTCAGCCGGATCATCGTGCGCGGGGAGGACAGACGCCATCCCGATACCTTCCTTATGCATTTCCCCCACGACCACCGCGGAAAATATTTCACCGCCTACCGCGAGGACGACTGGAAGCTGATTTACTACTGGTCACCGGAGAAACCCTCTGCTGCGCATTGTGTCCTGTATGACTTAGCCTCCGACCCCTGCGAGACCGAGGATGTCAGTGCCCGCTATCCGGACGTGACCGCCTCGCTGCTGGAGCACATGGCCGCGCAGCTTGAGCGTGAGGGCGCCCGCTATCCCGTAGACTCCGCGGGCCGGCCGCTTTCCGTCCACCTTCTCCCATAAGCTCTCTCTGTGCCTCCTTTCCACCCATCCTACTCCTTCCGCAGGAGTCACCGAACAGCACGTTTTCCCCACTCCTTCCGAAGGAGTGAAATGATTGAAGATGTCGGCCGGACGTAAACGGCATCAGGGGTATTTTTGCGCCGAAGTGTCTGTATAGGTATCATTGTTGTAAATAGCATGAAACCATAAAGTTGCTGGTTTTTGTTCACAACAGACTGAGTGAGGCAAAAATGCGGAAGCGGCATTACATGTCGTCTGGGGACTGTCGAAAGAAATAATCACCATCAGTCTGTACAACGGAGGCAGACGTAATGTGTGGGAAATTAGTTTGTTATCGGAAAAGGGCTGAAACAGACACGTCGAAGGTACCGCTAATCTGTTGGGGAGCATCTTGAGGCAATGTTCTGAAGGTCATGCTTTTAAGTGAATATGCGAAATACAGACAGAATGTGATTGAATGAGGCTCGGGCAATATGGCGTTTATTTCCAGGGATTGAGGACATAGCGGCGTCCGTCGTACTCGAAGTAGACGAGGCCGTGCCTGCGGTTGCGGAGGTAGATGTAGACCGGGGCCTTGTCGCGGGTGCTGCGGAAGGTGCCGGAGTAGATGCCGAAGATGTTCAGGCATCCGTGGTTGATGACCGAGAGGTGCTCCATGAGGCCTTCGGGCATGTCCTTGATCTGAATTCGGTTCAGGGGAAAGTGCAGTGGGGAGGAGAGAATCAGGAAGGGCTGGACAATCATGCCGGAGGCACGGTCCAGATACGGGCGTCTGGGGACGAATGAGAGTATGGCGCAGACCGCAATGCCCAGAATCAGTATGAGGAACAATGTCAGCAGGACGGTGCTGCCGATATGGGAGATGAGCGATGTGTTTGCTGTGAGTGTCATTCGCAAGAGTTGAGGAGGTGTGTCAGGGTGGTGATGCGGTCAGAACAGCTGCCCGTGAGTGAAGGCAATGAGGTCGGCCGGGGCAATCTTGAGCTGGAGGCCGCGCATGCCGGCGCTGACGTAGACGTAGGGGAGCTCTGCGATGGAGGCCTGGTAGTAGGTGGGGAAGGGCTTCTTCATGCCGATAGGGGAGCAGCCGCCGCGGATGTAGCCGGTCAGGGGAAGGAGTTCCTTGACGTGGATCAGTTCGGCGCGTTTGTTGCCGGAGATGCGGGCGGCTTCCTTGAGGTCGATCTCACTGTCGCCGCGGACCACGCAGACGAAATGGCCGTTGCGGTCGCCGCGCAGGACGATGGTCTTGTAGACGCAGGCGATGTCCTCACCGAGCTTGGCGGCTACGGCATCGGCGGAGAGGTGTTCCTCATCCACCTCGTATGGAATCAGTTCGTAGGCGATTCCGGCGCGGTCGAGCAGCCTGGCCGCATTGGTCTTGTCTAAGTGTTTCCTGGCGGTCATATCAATATCAGAATTTCTTGGTGCGGAAGTGGCAGTAGGGGCTGCCGCCGGTCTTCTCGTAGTAGTGCTGGTGGTAGTCCTCGGCGGGCCAGAAGGTCTGGTCGACGGGGGTGTCGGGGGTGGTGACGGATGCGGCGGGGGCGATGAAGGTGTTGACCTCGTAGCCGCGGCGGCGCAGCAGGGCCATTACTTCCTCGGCCTTGCTCTTCTGCAGGCCGGAGGTGAAGAAGATGCCGCTCAGGTACTGGGGGCCGAGGTCCGGGCCCTGTCCGTCGAGCTGGGCCGGGTCATGTATCTCGAAGAAGAGCTTGCAGAGTTCCTCGTAGGATGTCTGTGCGGGGTCGAACTCCACGCGGATGGCCTCATAGTGTCCGGTCTTGTGCGACTTGACTTCCTCGTAGGTGGGGTTGCGGCGGTGACCTCCGATGTAGCCGACGGTGGTGGAGAGCACGCCGGGGGGCCTTGTCCATGTAGTGCTGCACTCCCCAGAAGCAGCCGGCTGCGAAGATTGCGGTCTCGGTCGTGGGATGTCCCTCCACCAGAGTGCGGGTGTAGCAGCGGCGGCGCTGGTAGAACTCGGTGTCGTAGTAGTCGAAAAGACGCTGGACGGCCAGGTTGTTCTCCAGCTGAGGATTCGAGACGAGGGTCTTGAAGCCCATCTTTACGTAGTTTCTCTGAAGATGGTTGAATATTAGGGCGTTGACACCTTTGTGCTTGTACTCTGGGATGACTCCTATCAGGTAGCACTCTACCGTATTGAAGGTTCTGAGGGACTTGAGTATGTGGAAGAAACCGAAAGGGAAGAGTTTTCCTCCGGCTTTGCGGAAGCCGTCCGAGAGTGAGGGCATGGTGATGGCAAATCCTACCACGCGGTCGTTCTGGTCTACTACGACGCAGATCATGTTCTTGTTGATGAAGGGCATATACTGGCCGATGTACATCTTGACCTGCTTGTCGGTCAGGCGGGTGAACTCGTGCAGGACGGCGTAGGAGTCGTTGAGGACGGCGAAGATTTCCTCGGCTCGGCGGGTAATGTCCTTTACCTTGCGCGGCACGATGACGGACAGTCCGTATTTCTCCCTGATGATCTTGTCGTAGGTGGCTAGTTTTTCAGGAACTTCTGTCGGGATGTCGAGTTTGCGCTGTATCCAGTCCACTTCCTTGCGGAATCCCAGCTTCTCGAGATGTACGCCGTAGTAGGGGAAATTATAAAGAGTGGTTATAGAAGGCTCGCGATCGAAACCCTCCACGAGCAGTCCCTCCTTGTCCATGTCGGAGAAGCCCCAAGGTCCGTTCATGGTCTCCAGACCTTTCTCGCGACCCCATTCGGCCACGGTATCCACCAGTGCCTCAGTGACCTCGATGTCGTCTATCATGTCCAGCCAGCCGAAGCGGATATTCTGCTCGTTCCAGTCGGAGTTGGCGTTGTGGTTGATGATGCCGGCGATGCGTCCTACTATCTCTCCGTCCTTGTAAGCCAGCCAGTAACGGCTTTCGCAGTGAGCGAACGCCGGGTTGGTCTTGCGCAGCGAGTTCATCTCGTCCGCGTCCAGGGGCGGAACGTAGAGCGGGTCGTTCTTATACAGTTCACGTGGAAATCTTACGAAGCGTTTCAGGTCTTTGAGGGTAAGCACCTCTTTGATAACTATACTCATACTCTGGTACGGGTGGTTTTAGTTCCGCAAAATTATGACATTATTTTTAAAAATGAGTATATTTGACAAATTATTGTGAAGTCAGGACGTATGAAGATAGACAGAATAGTACTTTTCCCTTACACTCTGGTACTGGCGTTGAGAAACTTTTTTTATGACAAGGGGATTCTCAAGTCATATCCTTCGGCTCTGCCCTCCATCTGCGTGGGCAACATTACCGTCGGCGGCACCGGCAAGACCCCGGCGGTGGAAATGCTGATCCGGCTCTACCGGGACAGCCAGAGGATAGCGGTGGTGTCCCGGGGGTACGGACGGAGGACCAAGGGGTTCAGGACTGTATCCGTGGAGGACAATTACCGCGATGTGGGGGACGAACCCCTGCAGATAAAGCGCAAGTTCCCGGATGTTACGGTGGTCGTGGACGCTTCCCGCCGAAGGGCGGTGGATGCCCTGGCGGCCATGTCCCCTGATGTGCGGCCGGACCTGGTGATTCTGGACGATGCGTTCCAGCACCGGAGGCTGCGTCCGGATTTCTCGATTGTCCTGGTAAGCAGCACCCGTCCTGTCTTCAAGGACAGCCTTCTGCCGATAGGCAGGCTGCGCGACCTGCCGAATCAGATCCGGAGGGCGGACATGGTGATTGTCACCAAGATGGAGGGAGAAATCCCGTCTTCCGAGCGGCTCCGGTGGAGGGAGAGTCTGGAACTGAGGAAGGATATCCCGCTGCTGTTCTCCGGTATAAAATATCTGCCGCCGCAGCCGGTAATCCCGGAGAAGGGGGACAGCCGTTTCGTCTATTCGAAGAGTGCGGTGGTGCTGGCCGGTATTGCGGACGACCGTTCGGTCCGCCGCGGGGTGAGCTGGAAATATACGGTAAGCGAGACTGTCAGTTTCGGGGACCATCACGACTATACTCTTTCGGATATCTCGAAGGTGGCCGCGGCCGTGCGCCGTCATCCCACCGCAGTGGTTCTTACTACCGAGAAGGACGCCCAGCGTCTTCGGTCGCTGAAAGGTATTCCGGGCGAGGTCAGCTCCAGGCTGTTCTACATTCCGATAGAGTCTGTGATCATTCCGGATGTGGAATCGGGCCGCTATCTGGAGCAGGAACTCCCCGCCATAGGATACGAAGAATTGAAAACCAACATAAAAATACCGTCATGTCCTGTTTCGTAATCGAAGGGGGCCACAGGCTCTCAGGAGAAATCCGCCCGCAAGGGGCAAAGAACGAGGTGCTGCAGATACTCTGCGCCGTACTGCTCACCCGGGAGAAAGTAACCGTCCACAATGTGCCCGACATTCTGGATGTCAATAACCTCATCGCCCTCCTGCAGGACATGGGAGTCAGAACCGAGAAGCTGGGCAATGGCAGCTATTCCTTCTGCGCCGAGGACATAGACACGGCGTATCTCCGCACTCCGGAGTTCCTCAAGCGCAACGCCTCCCTCCGCGGCTCCATCATGCTCACCGGCCCGATGCTCGCCCGTTTCGGCTATGCCCTGACCGCCAAGCCGGGTGGGGACAAGATCGGCCGCCGGAGGCTCGACACCCACTTCGAGGGACTGAAAAAACTCGGCGCGGAATTTACCTACAATAAGGACAATGCCACCTTCGAGCTGCGTTCCAAGAAGCTCTGCGGCACCTACATGCTCCTCGACGAGGCCTCCGTCACCGGAACGGCCAACATCGTGATGGCCGCCGTCCTGGCCGAGGGCACCACCACCATCTACAACGCCGCCTGCGAGCCCTACCTCCAGCAGCTGTGCCGGATGCTCAACCGCATGGGCGCCCGCATCAGCGGCATTGCCTCCAACCTCCTGACCATCGAGGGCGTGAGCGGGCTGCACGGTACCGAGCATACCGTCCTGCCCGACATGATCGAGGTCGGCAGCTTCATCGGCATGGCCGCCATGACCCGGAGCGGGATAACCATAAAAAATGTATCCTACGACAACCTCGGCATCATCCCCGAGAGCTTCCGACGCCTCGGTATCGCCCTGCAGCAGAGGGGAGACGACATCTACGTGCCGGCTCAGGAGGAGTATGCGATAGACACCTTCCTGGACGGCTCGATCATGACCATCGCCGACGCGCCCTGGCCCGGCCTGACCCCGGACCTGCTGAGCGTCATGCTGGTGGTGGCCACCCAGTGCAAGGGCAGCGTGCTGATTCACCAGAAGATGTTCGAGAGCCGCCTGTTCTTCGTGGACAAGCTCATAGACATGGGCGCCCAGATCATTCTCTGCGACCCGCACCGCGCCGTGGTGGTGGGCCACAACCATCGGATGAACCTCCGCGGCCGGGAGATGACCTCCCCCGACATACGTGCCGGCATCGCCATGCTGATTGCCGCCATGGGAGCCGTAGGCACCAGCCGCATCCACAACATCGAGCAGATCGACCGCGGCTACCAGGACATCGAGGAGAGGCTCAATGCCCTCGGAGCCCGGATTACCCGTATTGACTGAGATGTGCCATTGACTTGAAATGCCGTTATGCTGAACATTCATAAAGATTATTCCCTGCTGGGACACAATACCTTCGGAATAGACGCCCGCACCGCTGCCTTCGTGGAATACTCCTCGGAGGCGGAACTGCTGGAGGCCGCCCGTATGCTGCGGGAGGGGACCCTGCCCTCGCCCTGGCTGCACATAGGCGGTGGAAGCAATCTGCTGCTGACCCGCGACTGGCCCGGCACCGTCCTCCATTCACGGATAACCGGCTGTGAGACAGTCTCTGAAAATGAGGACGCGGTGGAAGTCCGGGTAGGCTCAGGTGTCGTCTGGGACGACTTCGTGGAGATGTGCGTGGAGCGCGGATGGTACGGGGCGGAGAACCTCTCGGCCATCCCCGGGGAGACGGGCGCCGCCGCCGTGCAGAATATCGGGGCCTACGGGGTGGAGGTCAAGGACCTGATCCTGGAGGTGGAGACTCTGGACATGTCTTCCGGGCAGAAGAAGGTCTTCCCGGCAGCGGACTGCGGTTACGGCTACCGCCGCAGCATCTTCAAGCAGCAGGACAATAAGCGTTATGTGGTACTGTCGGTCCTCTTCCGCCTGGGGCTCCGGCCGCAGCTCAATCTGGGATACAAGGCTCTCTCCGAGGCTCTTTCAGGGCGGGACAATATCACTCTGCGGGACGTCCGGGAGACAGTCCGGGCGGTGCGCTCCTCCAAGCTGCCCGAACCCTCGGAAACCGGCAGCGCCGGCAGTTTTTTCACCAATCCGGTCGTGCCCCGCTCCAAGTTCGAGGAACTTCAGCGGCAGTGGCCCGCAATACCCCATTATCCCGCTCCCGGGGACTGCGTCAAGCTCTCCGCCGGCTGGCTCATCGAGCAGTGCGGATGGAAGGGCCGCTCCCTCGGAAGGGCCGGGGTCTATCCTAAGCAGGCCCTGGTGCTGGTCAATCTCGGCGGGGCCACCGGCTCCGAGATCGAGGCCCTTGCCACGGCCGTCCGGGACTCCGTCCGCGAGCGTTTCGGAGTGGAGCTCCGTCCTGAGGTCAATATCCTGTAGCGATGGTGCGGAATTTGCATAGGCTGACCATACTATGAGTACCCTTAATATACGCAGAATCACATCGTCCTCGGACGCCCTTTATTCCGGGTGCGTCAGGATATACGAGGAAAGTTTCCCATACGAGGAGCGCCGCGATACGGCTGTCATGACCGGGATGCTGTCTGACGACAGATTCCATTTCATCGTCTTTTACGGAGACCGGGAGGAGGACGGCCCTGTCGGCTTTTTCACTTTCTGGGACTTCGGTCACGGCTATCTGTACGGTGAGCATTTCGCGGTGGACCCGTCCCGTCGCGGAGGCGGCACCGGCACCAAGGTCCTCGACTATATCAAGAGCCTCGGCATCCCGATGATACTGGAGATCGAGATGCCTTCCGAAGAGGATGAGATGACTCTCCGCCGCAAGCTTTTCTATGAGCGCAACGGCTTCATCCTCAATCCCCACGACCACATCCAGCCGGCCTATCATCCCGACTCGCGTCCAGTTCCTATGCGCGTGATGACCTGGCCCTACGTCTTCTCCCCTGACGAGTACGGACAGTTCCGCACCGACCAGCTCGGAATCATGCCGGATCTGTAGCGCGGTCATCGTACTATAGCTCGAACGAGAAGCGCAGGCCGAATCTCAGGTAGAAATTCAGGGGCCGGGTCTTGTAGATGGTCTCCAGGTCTGTGCCGTCGTCGAACCACCAGGCGATGCCCGGTTCGGCGTACAGACCGATGGCGGGGGTGATATTCAGCTGCACTCCGGCAGTGGCATTGACGGACCATTGGAGAGGCTTGACGGTCAGGGGCTCGCGGCGGTCGGCGCCCAGGGCTTCGGAGTTGAGGGTGTACTGTGTGAGGGTAGAGCCTCCCACGCATTTTTCCATCAGACCGCCGGCTGACACGTAGATGCCCAGATAGCGGCTGTTCCATAACATGTAGCTTATATTCAGAGGAATACCGATGTAGTGCATCTCCCGGGTGGAGGTGTAGTGACTCTGTTCCGAGCCTGAGGTCAGTGTTGACGAGAGCCAGGTGTAGTTTACGCCGGTCTCAATGCCCAGATCCATGGGAAGCCGGTAGCGCAGGGCTATTCCCGTGGTGACGGGCAGCCTGTGGCGGGTGTCCGAGGATACTTCCCTGCCCAGGTTGGTACGCCGTATATTGGCCTCGGGATCCACCCACAGGGTAGTGGGGCTGGCAGTCATGGCTACCGGAAAGGCGGAGTATCCGGACATGGCCGTGTATTTCCGCTCGCTCAGGCTCTGTCCTGTGGAGTTGGATGCCGAAATACCGATGCTGAACAGACCGCGGGTCCTCTTCTCTTCCAGTGCTGCGGAGAGCACCTGATCTTTTTTTCCGGCTCCGGTATTGCTCAACCTGTCATTACCTCCGAAGCCGGTGTCCGTGCCGGCCGCTTTTTCATGTACTCGGCTTTCAGGTGCGGCCTTATTCTCAGTCTGATCCACTGTCTCTGCGGACATCTTCCGCCCGCGGCTGTTCAGTTCGGTATTATATGTCGTTACGGGTTCTTTCATGTTGTTCCCGGTCCCGGCGGGAGCGTTCTCTTCCGGGAGTCCCTGCTGTGCGGAGGGCCTCTTCTGCCCGGCGGGTTCTTTTTCTATGGCGGGCTTTTCCGGCATCTGCCCGGCCGGCCTGGCCTGTTCCGCCGTCACCTGTGGAATGTCCGCGACCATAATTCCGGCTGTCTGCTGCCTGGGAAGCGTGAGTAGGAACAATGCTGCCGCTGCCGCCACCGCACCGACTGCCGCAGCAACCCTCCGTATCACGGGTACGGGTCGCCTGCCTCTTCCGGCCGCGGGCTTCCGGTCCGCCTCTGTCCGTGCAGCCTCTATTTTCTCCCAGAGGCCTTCCGGAGCGGGCTCTTCCCAGCCGTCCATCTTCTCTCTTATGTCGTCAAGCATTCCTTTCATTCTTGTAATCATTTACCATTTTGACCAACATGTTTTTGGCCCTGTGCAGGCAGGAGGCCGATGTTCCCGGGGCCATGCCGAGAGCCGCCGCTATCTCCTTGTGGCTCATCTGCTGGAAAACGTAGAGGTTGAATACTGTCCGGTAAGGGTCAGGCAGACTGCGTATCATCCTCTGCATCTCCTCCGGCGGAACGGAGCCGACGTCCGTCTCTTCCTCCTCCGCCGTGTCATGCACCGTATCCTTGAGTTCCACCGTGGCGATACGGCCTGAGTCCCGGAGGAATTTCAGAGCGTCATTGACCACTATCCTCGTCATCCATGCCCTGAGAGAGCCTTTCCCCTTGTACCGGAACCTGTCCAGTGATCCGAAAATCCTCACGAAACTCTCCTGCAGTATGTCGCGTACATCCTCGTCATCGGCGATGTATCTGGAGCAGACAGCTGTAAGATATCCTATGTGGGCTTCGTAGAGGGACTTCACCGCCTGGTGATCTCCCTCTACGGCAGCCCTTATGAGTCTTATCCCGGGATCCGGTTGTCTGCCTGATATCACTGCTTATTTTACGTTGGTCAGGAAAGAGGCTCCGCTCTCTACCCTCATCTTCGAAGGAGAGGACTTGCGGGTGCAGTAATCGAACTGAGCCGTTCTCTCGCCTCCGTCGAAGGCTTTCCATCTCAGTGTAAGCTTCACCGTCTCGCCCTGAGTGTCGGGCAGGCTGTCCAGGCTGAATGCCACCAGTGCGTCCCCCAGTACGTAGGGACCTCCTGTGCTGTTTTCCCTCTTGTGCCTGAATTCCACCTCATACGGGTCGTCGGGATTGACTCCGGTCAGGAGCGTGAGTCTGTGCATGGTTCCGTAGCCTCCGGTGGCCACTCTGACTCTCAGAGTGATATAGCCGTCCTCCACGACAGTCATCCAGTCTCCGATCATTTCTACGGGGTCGTTGCCGAAGAGGCTGTCCACCGTCCTGTCATCTGTAAAGGGCTCGGTCTTTTTGGTGAGGATGCTGTCTATGGCGTAGACGTGCACTACCTTGTCATATCCGGGGACAGTGGCGTCTGTCTCCTCGATGCTGGTCAGGGCCCTTACCTGCTTATCCCCGAAAGGAGATTTTTTCAGGTTCTCTGCCACCAGGGTGGTGGAGTCGTCCAGCTGCATGTAGAATGTCAGACTGTCAGTCGGCTCAGCTATCGGTTTTACTGTCACCACCGCGTTGGGGATGTAGTAATAATAGTCATTGCGGTCCTGGTCGCAGGACTGTACGGTCATCAGGGCCGCGCTCAGGGCAGCGGCGGAGATAATCATTTTTACATTCGCTTTCATCTCTAACAAATTTTTACTGTTCACAAATTAAATCCAATTTCATGCAAAATATTGCAGATGTCATGATATTTTTTGCAAATTCCGCAAAATTGCCTACTTTTGCCCTCCCGTTCACAAAACCCGGTGAGGTGGGTGAGTGGCTTAAACCAGCAGTTTGCTAAACTGCCGTACGGGTTACCGTACCGGGGGTTCGAATCCCCCCCTCACCGCAGAAGTGCAAGAAAAAAGGCTGTCGAACTTGTTCGAGCAGCCTTTTTTCTTGCACTTCTGCAAAGCCCGCCGTCAGGCGGGCGGGGATGTGCGACCGAAGGGAGCAAATCCCCCAGGTGAGGGGATACCATAGTCGCTTCGCTCCGAAGCCCGCCGATCACCTCTCCGCCCACAACGGCAGCAAACCCCGCGATTCAGTGCCGTTGCGGAATCCCCCAGCCGAGTGCGCCGCGTCTACAGGCCTTCTGAAGCGTGATGGCCTTTCCGACCCGAGCCACAACGGCAGCAAATCCCGCAATTCAGTGCCGTTGCGGAATCCCCGTCCAGGGCGGCTGCTTGACGTAAGGATGACAGCACCGGCATTTTCAACTGCATTTGCCTGCGGCACGTGGTTTGCGATAGGGGAAAGTGACTATATTTGTAGGGCTATTAAATAAAGGATATGAAAAACTTTAACTTTAAATATACGGCCGTATTGTGGCTGACCATGCTGCTGGTGATGGCAGTGACAGGCCGTACGGCCGCTCAGGCACAGGACCTGGAACCGTACCGGGACTGGTTCGGCAGTTACGGCTATGTCGATACGGCGGGCAGCATCGTGATCGAGTGCCGTTTCGATGATGCCAAGGCTTTTTCGGAGGGCCGGGCGGCAGTTCTCTCCCGCGGAGGCGACATCTCTGGAGAAGGAGTATTCGGCTCGCTCTCCCTCACCCTCAAGTGGGGCTACATCGACACATCCGGCATGATGGTCATTCCCTGTGTGTACGACTACGCAGGACAGTTTACCGAAGGATATGCGGCGGTGATGTCCGGCAACAAATGGGGCTTCATCGACATAGACGGTGATACGCTCGTGTCCTACAGATACGACGAGGTGCACCGTTTCGTGAACGGCTATGCGGCTGTGCGCAGGGGAAATCGATGGGGCTATATCGACTCGGACGGCAATGAACTGGTACCGTGCAGGTACGACGTCGCATCGGATTTCGGCACGGACGGATTTGCGGCGGTGACCAGGGCCGACTCCACCGGTTTTGTGTACAGGGACGGCAACTGGTACGCCTCCAAGGACCGCGCCCTGAACTGGATCCGCGGCATACCCTTCTCGGTCTATGCCAAGGACAAGGTGATGAACCGCATGAACGAATGGCAGCTGATAGAGCCTGGCGAGACTGTCCCGGACTGGGAGGCCAGGGTCAACGAGGAGTCCTTCTTGGCCCGCCTCGAGGGGCTGGAGATGCGGTACGAGGCAGAGTACATCGAAGCCAATCGCCTGGAAGACCCCGAACTGATACTTGGACCCTACGATACATTAAAAGGGACATTCCCGGTGGAGATAGTAGACCACGTAGTCCACGATGCGGATACCTCCGGCAGCCCGGAGCGGCTCAGGACTTTCCATATCGACCTGCCGGTGCCGGCGGAGGAGGCCGCCCAGGTGGAAGGCAACTGGCGGAGACTGAAGGCCGAATACGTGTATTTCATCAGCAATGACCGTATTGCCCTGGCTGATGTCACGCTGACATTCCCCGGCCGCAAGTTCTACGAATGGACCGATCCGGCCTACAGCCCCAAGCGGCAGCTTCTTATGGACTATGACCTGGAGGAACTGGATTTCGCTCTGCCGGGCAAGATTTACCGTCAGGCTGTCAGAAGCAGGGATGATTCCACCGCCGTGGATACGGACAGCAGCGTTCCCTCCTCCAGAGGACGCAGGAACCAGGACGTCTATGCGGTGATAATCGCCAATCAGGAGTACACCACGGGGATGACGGTCCCCTATGCCCTGAACGACGGGGCTGTGTTCCGGGAATATTGTCTTAAACGGCTGAGGATTCCCGAGGACAATATCATGTACCTGACCGATGCGGATACGGAGGAGATGCGCAGCGTGCTGCTGTGGCTGGACAAGGCCGCCGCCCTCTTCAACTCGGATTCCCGGGTTATAGTGTATTTCTCCGGCCAGTGCCTCTTGGACGAGGGGGTGGGCGAGACCTTCCTCCTCCCTGTCGACTACGCTTCCACTGGTGTACAGAGCGGCCTGAGGCTCCGTTCGCTGTACAGCCGGCTTTCCGGTAAAATAGACGACGCCCTCTTCCTGATCGACGCTTCCTACGGCAAGCTCAGCCGCAACGGCATGAGGGTCGGGGTCTTCGACGACGGGGACATCGAGGAGTCATGGCTGCAGCCCTCCGACCGTATGGTGGTGTTCTACGCCGCCGGGGAGGACGAGGGCGCCTATCCCTATCCGGAGAAGCGGCACGGCCTGTTTACCTATTTTCTCCTGAAGGCCCTCCAGGACCGTCCCGAAGTCATCTCCTACGGAGATCTGTTTGACTATATATCTGACAATGTGGAGCGTGTGTCCAGACATCTCTACGGCCGCACGCAGGCACCGGAGGTCTACTCCTCCAAGTGGGACGGCGAGGCCTGGCGGGAATTCGTGATGTAGCGGCGGCAGACGCGGCGGAAGCGCACGTTGAACAGCAGCGCGGCAACAGCCAGTCCCAGCAGCAGTCCGATCCATACTCCGTCCGGGCCGAGTCCGAAGGTAAATCCGAGGAGGTAGGCGCTCGGCAGGCAGATGACGTAGTAGGAAATTCCTGAAAATACGGTGGGAATGTTGATGTCCTTGAGTCCCAGCAGGGAAGAGCGGCTGGCCAGCTGCACGGCGTCGAAGACCTGGTAGAGGGCCAGGATGATGATCAGTCTTCCGGCTATAGGGATGACGGCCGGATCCTCAGTATATATGAAAGGTATTACCCGGTGCAGGCTGATGAACAGCAGGCCGAAGAAGACCATGATGGCCACGGCCATGTGGACTGCGGCTATGCCGGCGTGGTAGGCGTCCTCCCGGCGGCCCGCCCCGAACTGGTGCGAGACGCGGATGGTGGCGGCGGCCCCGATGCCGGTGGCTATCATGAAGGACAGGGAACTGAGGTTCTGGGCTATCTGGTGGGCTGCCAGCTGGTATTTGCCCATCCAGCCGACCATGATGGCGGCGAAGCTGAATGCCGTGACCTCCAGAAGGTTCTGCAGCGATATGGGCAGGGAGAGCTTGAGCTGGCGGAGCATCTCCCGAAGGTGTACAGCCCGGCGCGGGGTGAGCCTGACGAACTTGCGGTACTCTTCCACCCGGAAGAGGATGATCAGGAAGGCTATTGCGCCCAGAACTCTGGATATCAGCGTGGACCAGGCCGCTCCGGCCACTCCGAGTGCGGGAGCGCCCAGCTTTCCGTAGATGAGCACCCAGTTGAGGAAGATGTTGAGGATGTTCGTACCTATCGTTATCCACATCTCGTTGCGGGTGTTGCCGATGCCCTCTGAGAAGAAGCGGACGTTGAAGAAGGCTATCATGGGGATGAATCCCGCGACGATGATGAAGTAGTACTGCCTGGCGTACCGGAGCACTTCCGGGTCCTGGCCCATCCGGTCCATGAAGGCGCCGACGGTCAGCATGATGCCGGTGAGGACCACGGCCATGATGGCGTTGAGGGCGGCCGAGTTGCTCAAGGCCACCGCCACGGCCCGGCCGTCACCCTTGCCGAAGTGCTGGCCCACTACCGGGGTCACACCCTGTGCGAAGCCTATCGCGAAGACCAGCCCGATCATGATGATGGCGTTGGCGAAGGACACTCCCGCCAGCTGGGCCGCGCCGAGATGTCCGACCATGATGTTGTCCGCCAGCTGCACCAGCACCTGCCCGGCCTGGGTAATCATCACTGGGAAGGCCACTTTCAGGTTGCGTTTATAGAAAGGTACGTATTCTCTTAAAGTCATATCTGCCGTGTTTTGGAAAAGCGGGCGCAAAAGTAGCAAAAACTTGCAAGAGAAACGGAAAATGGTATTATATTTGCATTTAAT
Source organism: uncultured Alistipes sp. (assembly GCA_900550465.1). Taxonomy (GTDB): domain Bacteria; phylum Bacteroidota; class Bacteroidia; order Bacteroidales; family UBA932; genus Coprenecus. The sequence continues at coordinate 79,538 of URSC01000007.1, read as the reverse complement.
AAATCATTTAATTGCTTATTAAATACGCGATGAAAGACAAGGACGACAAAGAAGGCCGGGAGGGCGGCGACAGCAGCATGGAGGAACGGATACTCGCGAGTGCGGAGAGGCTCTTTCTCAGCAAGGGGTACAATCTCACCAGCATGACCGAGATAGCCCGGGAGACCGGCTGCACCCAGGCTCTGGTGCACTACTATTTCAGGACAAAGGAGAATCTTTTCTCGAAGATCTTCGAGGCGAAGTTCCACCAGTTCATAGGCTGCATAGTCCAGCGGGAGGACGAGGAACTTCCGTTCGCGGAGCTTATCTCCGCCCGCACGTCCCGTCTCTTCGACCTGATGGCGGACAATCAGCGGCTGCCGTTCATGTTTCTGAGCGAGTTCGTCATCAACCCGGAGCAGCGCCTGACCCTCAAGGACAGCATTTTCAACCTCTGCGCGGAGGCTACTTCCCGTCTCGAGGCGATGATCGCCGCTGAGGTGGAGAGCGGCCGCATCCGGCCCACCGGCACGATGGACATCACGCTCAATATGTTCTCCCTCGTCGTGACATTCTTCGTGGTCCTGCCCTTCCTGGAGGATATGGGCCTGGTCACCGAGGCTAACAAGGAGGAATTCATCGCCCAGCGCAAGCAGGAGATAATCAGAACCATAATAGGAAGTCTCAAGCCATGAAAACGACTGTAAAATATATACTGGCGGCGGCCCTCGCTGTGGCAGCGGTGCTCCCGGTGTCCGGGGCGTCCGCCATGTCTGCGGTGCAGGAGGACTCCGCGGATGTGTACACCATAGAGCAGTGCTACGATCTTGTCCGGCAGAACTACCCTCTGGTCAAGCGCTATGAGCTGCTGGACCTGACCGAGGAGTACACCCTGAAGAATGCCTACATGAATTATTTTCCCCAGATATCCCTCCAGGGCTCGGCCTCCTGGCAGACTGACGTGCTGGAGTTCCCCTTCGATCTGAGCCCCTACGGGATCGAGATGCCGACCTTCAGCAAGGACCAGTACGCGGCGGTCATCGAGCTGTCGCAGGTGCTCTGGGACGGCGGCATGATTGCGGCCAACCGGGCCAACATCCGGGCCAAGGCCGACGTGGACATGGCCCAGCAGGAGATCAACATGTACTCGCTGCGGGAGAAGGTCAACGAGCTGTACTTCGGCATCCTCTACCTCGACCAGCAGATCCGTCAGGTGGACATCATGATGGAGGAGCTTGAGAGGGAGTACGCCCGCATCGAGGGCTGCATCGTCAACGGAGTGGCCAGCCTCTCCGACCTGGATCTGATCGAGGTCGAGCGCATTACCCAGAACCAGAGCCGCGACAGGCTCTCGTCGATGCTGGATGCCTACCTGCGGGTACTCACCCTCATGACCGGGGTCAGGATAAGCGATGCCGCCCAGCTGGTGATCCCCGTCCCTGAGGGCTCCGACAAGGAGCAGATGCTCAATGCCCTGATTGCATCCGAGATACGCCGCCCTGAACTGGAACTCTACAAGGCCCAGGAGCTGGAGATAGACACCCAGCTCGACTACTGGACCGCCGGAGGTTTGCCCCAGTTCAGCCTCTTCATCCGCGGAGGCTACGGCCGTCCGGGACTCAACATGCTGGACGACAGTTTCCAGCCTTTCGCCATCGGCGGTATCCGCCTGGTGTGGAACATCAGCCAGCTCTACAGTCTGGGCTACGGCAAGAAGATAGTGAATTATTCGAAGGAGCAGGTCAATTCGGTGCGCGAGACCTTCCTCTTCAACACCAACCTCCAGGTGCAGGAGCAGGTGGCGGAGATACAGCGTTATTTCAAGACGGTAGAGGATGACGAGAGGATAGTGGAACTCAGGGAGAAAATCCGCGAGTCCACCGCCGCCGGAGTGGAGAACGGCACCAAGAACGCTTCCGACCTGGTCTCCGAGATAAACAAGGAGAACGCGGCCCGCAAGCAGCTCATCATGCACCAGATAGAGATGATGAAGGCTATGTACGAACTCAAGACTATAAAGAACAGCTGACAAACGAAAATAGAAACAACACGGATATCATGAAAAAGATCAGATGGATATACCTCCTGCCGGCAGTGGCCGGTGCAGTGCTTATGACAGCGGTTTCCTGCAAGGATACTGACGGGACCAACGACGCCTCCGGTACGTTCGAGGCCACTGAGGTGATGGTCTCCTCAGAGGCTTCCGGACGCATTCTCGCCCTGAACGTGCACGAGGGCGGGGTGCTCACGGCCGGGCAGGACTGCGGCCTGGTCGACACCCTCCAGCTCTACCTGCAGAAGCGCCAGCTGGAGGCCGGAGTGGAAGCGGCCCTGAGCCGCCGCCGGGACGTGGAGACCCAGACCGCCTACATCAAGGAGCAGATAGAGGTCAACCGCCGGGAGGCCGACCGCGTGCGTAACCTCATAGCCGCAGACGCTGCCAACACCAAGCAGCTGGACGACATTACCTCCTCCATCAAGCTCCTGGAGACCCAGCTGGCAGCCACCGAAGCCGATATTGCCCAGAACAACACCATAGCCGAGGCCGAGGCCGCCTCTTACCGGGCCCAGATCGCCCAGGTCGAGGAGTCCCTGCGCCGCTGCCGCATATCCTCTCCGATAGACGGTACGGTGCTGGTCAAGTACGCCGAGGCCGGTGAGCTGACAGCCGCCGGCAAGCCCCTGTTCAAGATAGCCGACCTGAGCCGGATGAACCTGCGGGCCTACATCACCGCCTCCCAGCTTACGGCCATCAAGGTGGGCCAGAAGGTGAGGGTGTTCGCCGACTCCGGCGAGGACGGAGTCCGTGAGTACGAGGGTACGGTGTCGTGGATATCGGACCAGTCCGAGTTCACTCCCAAGACTATCCAGACCCGGGACGAGCGGGCCAACCTGGTCTATGCCATCAAGGTCTCGTTCGTCAACGACGGCTATGTCAAGATAGGCATGTACGGCGATCTGAAATTCTAGACCATGTACAGCGTCGAGGCAGATAATCTCATCAAGCGGTACGGGAGCAACGAGGCTCTCCGCGGAGTCTCCTTCAGGGTCTCCGAGGGGGAGATATTCGGCATCATCGGACCCGACGGTGCCGGCAAGACCTCCATCTTCCGGATCCTGACCACCCTCATCCTGCCCGACGGGGGCAGCGCGAGGGTCCTGGGCCTCGATGTCGTGCAGGACTACCACGGGATACGCCGCCGCGTGGGCTACATGCCCGGCCGCTTCTCCCTCTACCAGGACCTGAGCGTGGAGGAGAATATCCGTTTCTTCGCCACCCTCTTCGGCACCACTCTCGAGGAGAACTATGACCTGGTCAAGGACATCTACTCCTACCTGGAGCCGTTCAGGAAACGTAAGGCAGGAGCTCTTTCCGGCGGTATGAAACAGAAGCTGGCTCTTTCCTGCGCCCTGATACACAAGCCGAACGTCCTTTTCCTGGACGAGCCTACCACCGGTGTGGATCCCGTTTCCCGCAAGGAATTCTGGACGATGCTGCGCCGTCTCAGGGAACAGGGACTCTCGATAGTCGTCTCCACCCCCTACATGGACGAGGCGACGCTCTGCGATCGGATAGCATTGATCCGCAAAGGCATTTTCCTGGATACTGATACTCCCGCCGATATTATTTCCAAATTTACCCTTCCCCTGCTGGCCGTCAGCGGTCCCCACATGCCCTCCCTGCTGCGGGACATCCGCCTGATACCGCAGGTATTCAGCTGCTTCGCCTTCGGAGACACCCACCACGTGGTCATGCGGCCCGGAGAATTGTCCCTCGAGGCGCAGATCAACTTCCTGAACACCGCCCTCCATGCCAAGGGCCACAGCGGCCTTTCCATCAAGCCGATACGTCCCAATGTGGAGGACTGTTACATGTATCTTGACACACTGGAGGAACACTCATGAGCAGGGGAGAAAATACCAGAAAGCGCATCCGTGAGTTCCTTGGGTATGCCGACGACGGCTTCCTCAGGGAGGATGAGGTGATACGCACGGAAGGGCTCACGAAATGTTTCGGGGACTTCACGGCTGTCGACCATATCTCGTTCTCTGTCAATAAGGGGGAGATATTCGGTTTCCTCGGGGCCAACGGCGCGGGCAAGACTACGGCCATGAAGATGCTCTGCGGCCTGAGCAAGCCTACGGAGGGCAGGGCGGTGGTGGCCGGCTACGACCTGCATTTCAACAGCGACGTCAAGCGGCTCAAGAAAGTCATCGGGTATATGAGCCAGAAATTTTCTCTCTACGAGGATCTCAGGGTCTGGGAGAATATCCGCCTCTTCGGAGGTATCTACGGGATGAAGGACCGGGATATCGCGGAGAAGACCGATGATCTGCTGCAGCGGCTCGACCTTACGGAGCAGAGGAACCGGATGGTGCGGGACCTGCCGCTGGGATGGAAGCAGAAGCTGGCATTTTCCGTGGCAATATTCCATGATCCGAGGATCGTGTTCCTCGACGAGCCTACGGGAGGAGTGGATCCGGCAACCCGCCGCGGATTCTGGGAGATGATCTACGATGCTGCCGAGAGAGGAATTACTGTGTTCGTCACGACCCACTACATGGATGAGGCGGAGTACTGTAACCGTGTGTCGATTATGGTGGACGGCAGGATAGAGGCGCTCGACTCGCCGGCTGCCCTCAAGCAGCGGTACGGTGCCTCGGGTATGGACGAAGTATTCAGAATGCTCGCCGGGCGGGCGAAAAGGGAGGAATGACGCCATGGGAAGGATGAAGGATTTTAAACGGTTCATGTCGTTTGTGGGCAAGGAGTTCAACCACATTCTCCGGGATACGAGGACCCTTATGGTGCTTATCGTGATGCCGGTGGTGATGATAGTGCTCTTCGGCTTCGCCCTGTCCACCGAGATCAAGGATGTCAAGGTGGCGGTCTACGACCCCTCGCGGGATGCGGCCACATCGCGGCTCATCAGCCAGATAGATGCCAGCGAATATTTCACGGTAACTGCTTTTCTGGACGGAGAGGACGGGGTGCTGGAGGCCTTCCGCTCCAACTCGGCGGACATCGCCCTGGTCTTCGAGGACAATTTCTACCACCGTGCGGTCCATGACTCCGACGGCCGCCTGCAGGTCATCGTGGACGGCTCCAATACCAATATCGGCTCGATGGCGGTCTTCTACGTCAGCAGCATAGTCTCCTCCTTCCAGAAGGAGCTGGCGCAGGAGGCGGCTCTCAACCAGGCAGCTGCGAGCGGCTCATCATCCTCGGCGGAGGCTGTCCCGTCCGTGCAGATACATACCTCCACCCGCATGATGTACAATCCCCAGATGAAGAGCGCCTTCAACTTCGTGCCCGGAGTCATGGGCATGATTCTAATGCTCGTGTGCGCGATGATGACTTCGGTGTCCATCGTCCGTGAGAAGGAGAGGGGGACGATGGAAGTGCTGCTGGTCTCGCCCGTGAAGCCGTTCTCGGTGATACTGGCCAAGGCGATACCCTACTTCGTGGTCTCGGCCTTCATTCTGCTGATAGTCCTCTGCCTGTCGGTGTTCCTGATCAAGGTGCCGATATCGGGCAGCCTGATGTGGGTGGTGCTGGTGTCGCTGCTGTTCATCCTCGTGTCGCTGTCGATAGGCATCCTGATATCGACCCTCGTGGCCAAGCAGGAGGTGGCGATACTTATCTCGGGCATGGTGCTGATGCTCCCTACGATGCTGCTCTCGGGCATGCTTTTCCCCATCGAGAGCATGCCGAAGGTGCTGCAGTGGATATCCTGGTGTGTACCGGCCAAATGGTATATTGACTCGATAAAGGTGATGATGATTCAGGGCCTCGGCATCCGGTACTGCCTCGACGCGGTGCTGATTCTGTGCGGATTCCTGACGGTGATCACCGGACTGAGCGTATTTAAATTCAAGGACAGGCTATGATACTCAAATATCTCATAGAAAAGGAATTCAAGCAGATGGCGAGAGACCCCTTCATCCTCTTCATCGTCATAGCCCTGCCCGTATTAGTGATGCTGGTCTTCCCCTGGGCTACCACCATGGAGATAAAGAACGTCAATGTGGCTGTGGTGGACAACGACCGCTCGGACCTCTCCAGGCTGCTGACCGAGAAGATAGCCTCTACCGAGTATTTCGACATCACCGGGGTCTTCATGCGCTCGGGCGAGGCCCTGGAGCAGGTGGAGTTCGGGGACGCGGACATCATCCTCGAGGTACCATACGGATTCGAGCAGGATCTGCTCTCGGAGGGCAGCAGCTCCCTTCTGATAGAGGCCAATGCCGTCAACGGGACCAAGGCCAGCCTCGGCACGTCCTACCTCGACGTCATAGTGCTGGACTTCACCGAGGAGGTGAACCTGGAGCGCGGGGCCGTGACGCTGACGGCTCCCGGCGGCATAGCCGTGGACTCCTACTACTGGTTCAATCCCACGATGGACTACAAGATACCCATGATTCCGGCCCTGGTCATGCTCGTCGTGGCCCTTATCACCGGCTTCCTTCCGGCTATGAACATCGTCGGGGAGAAGGAGGCCGGCACCATCGAGCAGATCAATGTCACCCCCGTCCCGAAGATTACCTTCATCGTCGGCAAGCTCATTCCGTACTGGGTCATCGGTGTCATCGTGCTCAGTGTCGGCATGGTGGTCGCCTGGCTGCTGTACGGCCTGCGCCCGGAGGGCAGCGTCCTTCTACTCTACGGCCTGTCGCTGCTCTTCATCTTCGGCCTCTCCGGCCTGGGCCTGATCATCTCCAACTACTCCAGCACGATGCAGCAGGCGATGTTCATGATATTCTTCATCATCATCGTCTTCATCCTGATGTGCGGTATCTTCACCCCCATCAGCAGCATGCCGGAGTGGGCGAGGACCATATCCCTCTTCGATCCCTTCACCTATTTCGCCGAGATCATGCGGATGATTTACCTCAAGGGCAGCACATTCCGGGACATCCTCCCATACGTCTACCCGCTTCTGGCCTTCTTCGTGGTCATCATCGGCTGGGCCGTCCTCAGCTACAAAAAGCGCGGCTGATTCCAGATTTATTATAATATTTATGGAGTATCCTCCGTAAATATTTTAATATTTATGGATTTTAAGTATCTTTGTGCAATCAAATACACGGGGTAGTTATGATACATAGAATATTGGAGGACAGAATAAGGAATACTGTTCAGAAGAAAAAAGTCGTGACAATACTCGGGCCGCGGCAGGTAGGTAAATCCACTTTGGCGTCCGGCTTGGCGGGTTCAGGGACAGAACTGCTGGAACTGAATGGCGATGAGTCTGATGTGCAGTCAATGTTTGAGGCCGTGAATGAGACGCAGTTGAGGTATTTGATAGGAGATAGGAAATGGCTTCTCGTGGATGAGGCGCAGAAAATCCGCAATGTCGGCAATATGCTGAAAATCGTAGCTGACAAATTCAAGGATGTGAGCGTAATAATCACCGGCAGCTCATCATTTAAGTTGGCAGATACTGTCAATGAGTCGCTTACCGGCCGGAAACGGGAATTCCGTCTTTACCCTTTGTCTTTTAAGGAGATGGTGAATCATTCGTCATTGCTTGAGGAAACCAGGATGTTGGAGCACAGAATGGTGTACGGGTATTATCCGGAAGTGGTGACTGATCCCGGGGGAGCGAAGGAGACCTTGAAGGAATTGATAGAAAGCTATCTCTATAAAGATGTGTTCGATGAGAACGATATAGGCAAACCGGATAAACTGGAGAAGCTGGTGCAGGCCCTTGCATTCCAGATAGGCTCGATGGTGTCAGCCAATGAGCTGGCTGTACTGGTAGGCATTGATGCCAAGACAGTAGAGAGGTATATTGAGATACTGGAGAAGAGCTATATCATTTTCCTCCTGCCTTCCTATGCTACTAATCAGCGCAATGAACTTAAATTCTCGCGTAAGGTGTATTTTTACGATATGGGCATACGCAATGGTGTGATAGGCAATATGGCCCCCTTGTCCATGCGCTCCCCGGAAGAGGCAGGGCGTATGTGGGAGAATTTCATAATTAGTGAAAGAATAAAACGGAATGATTATGAGGGCCGTACATTTGTCAAGCATTATTTCTGGCGTACGCAGCAGAAAAAGGAGGTGGATCTTATCGAGGTTGAGGATGGTGTCATGGATGCATTCGAGTTCAAATGGAGACCGGGCAGGACGGTCAGGATTCCGGCTCAGTTCACGCAGTCATATCCGGCAGCCCGTTATTCATGCATAACCCCTTCCGAACTGCCGGATTTTCTGCTGTAACCGTCATCGGCTGGGCCGTCCTCAGCTACAAAAAGCGCGGCTGATTTTATATTTTATTGTATTTTTATAGAATTTAAGTACTTTTGCGGTCTATTTGCTCGAGTGGTGGAATAGGTAGACACGCAGGACTTAAAATCCTGTGGGCAGCAATGTCCGTACGGGTTCGATTCCCGTCTCGAGCACAAAAAAAAGTCGGCGCAAGCCGGCTTTTTTTGTGCTCGGGGCGGGAATCGGACAGCTTCGCTGTCCTTGTTAGTGGCAGTAGGGCAGTGAGCTGGTGTGTTAGGATGGGGACGGCTGCTGGCTGGCGCCTCGCGGCTGGGTGGCAATGGTAAGTACGGGCGCAGGGTGTTTTCGTAACCGCTCAGTAATCAAATAGTTAGTGAAGCATGGTGCTCTTGCCGTGCCTCCCGAAACCTACTAAAGATACTCGTTAAGATAATAACTGATTGAAAATACGAGTTTTGCATTTATAGGGTGCTCTTCTGCTTACCGTTACTTCGTATTCCACGATTGCCTTTTCAAAAAATTGTCATAATTTTGAGGACAGTAGTAACTAAATTCTGAATAATTACAATGAAAGCAGAAAATTTTAGCAAATCTATGTTTGTGACGGCGGCTGGAGGGGCAATGATGCTGATGGTGACGGGATGCGGTGACGGGCGGATGGTGCCGGAGAATTCGCTGGCGTTCGAGGACGTGGTGTATGTGGAGGACGGGTATCCGGTGACTTGGGAGTTGGCCCAGGGGGATACGCTGGATCTACCGGTGCTGGGGGTGAGCGATTTCGTGGTGAAGGACTCGCTGCTGATAGTGAGCAATAACGACAATGCCGGGCAGGTGACGGTCCTCAGTCTGGACGGCAGGACTGTCTACGGGAAGTTCCTGCGGATAGGACGCGGCCCGGGCGAGATAGTAAGTTTCAATGGCGTGAGCAGTGTGCAGTTCAGCCACAAGGAGAACGGTCATCTGACGGCATCCTGGACGGATTATGCGGGAAATCTGATGGAATGGGATGTGACGGCCTCCCTGGAGAGCGGGCAGACGGAGGTGACGTCGAGGAGTCTTGAACTGCAGGATTCGCCATGGTTGCTGGATGCAGTGCCTCTTGACGGGCAGGAGTATCTGATAGTACACGCCGGTGCGGACCGCAATTCCATAAACCGCTTTATCCTTACCTCAGACGGGGAGAGGAGGACGACACCTCCGCTGGCCAGGCTGAACAGCGCAACGGTGAAGGCGGAATCTGAGTCCGGCAGCGGCCGCGTTGTCGGCTCAGGCAACATGGTGGCCTTCAGCGTGCCCGGTTTCAATCTTTTAAACGGCAGCCATGTCTATGAAAGCAGCCGCGGCCTGATAGTCGAGGCGGAGCGGACGCTGAACACCATGAACATCTTCTCTGCAGACGGGACATACGCCCGGACAGTCTGCACCTACGGAGACAGAGTGGACGACGTATCGTCCGTGGAACATGACAGCGATGCCAGACTGGCTCTCCGTCCCAAGACTTACCCGGACTTTATCTCTGTCCTGCATTGGTTCCGGGAACCCGAGGTCAAGCAATACGTCCGCCTGTTCAGCTATGAGGGAGAACCGCTTGCCGAAATACCTCTGCCGAAAGGAGGCATTTTCTACGATATGGACATTCCAGGCGGATGCCTCTACGTTCTGATATCAGGTCAGGAACTCCTCATAAGGTACGATGTCTCCGGCCTCCTGGAGGACATTATTCCATCACAGGAACAGTGACAAACTGAGTATCCGGCCACTCACGGGCGAGCACATCGCGGATGTATCCCTCGGTGTCGCGGCTGATGCGGTCGTCCTCCTCGCGGGGGAAGAGGTTGTAGGCTACGGTGTGCAGACGGATGCGGCGGGCGCGGATGGCTTCCAGCCCTAAGAGAAAATGGTTGATGCTGCCCAGGCGTCCTGAGGTGACGTAGATCAGCGGGTAGCGTTTCCATGCGATGTAGTCTATCGTCAGCAGCTTGCGGGTCAGCGGCACCATGAGTCCGCCGGCTCCCTCGAGCAGTACGGCATCGTAGCGGTCGGCCAGTTCCTCAGTGGCCTTCTGTATCTTCCAGAAGTCGATCTGACGTCCGTCTATCTCGGCGGCCAGGTGGGGAGAGCACGGGTAGGAGAATATCTCGGGCATGGTCAGTCCCTCGCGGTCCTCGGGCAGCAGGCCGCATCCCATGATCCTGCGGTGCAGCTCTATGTCCTCCGACATGCCTGTGTTCCCTGTCTGAATGAGTTTCTGGGTGATGGTACGCCTGCCCTCTGAGTTCCAGGTACGGGCGATGAATCCTGTGGCGTAGCTTTTCCCGATGTTGGTGTCGATTCCGCTTACGAAGTATACGTTGTTTTTCATGATGAGGTGGTACTGTATGAAAATTACTTTCTTGCTATCAGGTATACGGGGTGGTAGGTCAGCGGTACGCTTCCGTCGCCGGCTCCGTATCTGGAGGAGTATTCTGCGGAGAACTCAGCCAGCCGTCCCCGGGTCCAGGAGGTGCGGGTGACACCGGTGACTCCGGTGTGCTTGAGATGGCGCAGGACTTCGGTGGGGGAGGGAAAATGCAGGGTGAGATGCTCGTCCTCCGCCAGCACTGTCCTCAGCCCGGCCTCGTCGAGCAGTCCTTGCAGCCACCCTAAGGGCAGGTAGCTCCGTCCCGTCCCGGTGACGGCGGTGACCTCCTGCAGGTTGTCCGGACCGAAGGTGGTCAGGGCGATGCAGCCTCCCCTGCGCACCAGCGTCCGGCAGCGGGCGATGAAGGCTCCGGGGTCCTCGAACCACTGCAGGACGGAGCAGGAGACTATCAGGTCCCGGTCTCCGGGCAGGCTGCAAAGCTCGGCGTCTCCGGCAGTAAATGATATCTGCGGAGTGCTCTCACCGGCCTGAGGCGAGAGCAGATCGGCCAGCGCCTCCTCCACCTCCGGGCAGATGTCGTTGAGAACCATCTCCTCCGGCCGGAACTGCTCCAGGAACCGCCTGGTGAATGTCCCGGTCCCGCAGCCGACTTCCAGCACCCTCCGCGGCTCTTCCAGGAGTACTGCGGACAGCAGCGAGCACAGCCTCGAGGCGATAACCGTCTGAGCCTGGGCGTACTCCGCATAACTCCTTATGGACTTAGCGAAACGTGTGCGTATCAGCTGTTTGTCCATGTATTGTCCAGGTAGATAAGTTTTCTGAGGATGTCTTTGCTCCAGTGCGGAATGTCGAGCACGCTCACAGGCACTCCTGCAGCGGCCCACGCGGCTTTCTGGTTGGCGGCCGGAAATATCATGTCCTCCAGCCCGGCCACGGCATGGGTCCAGGCAAATGGCCGGGGCCTGCTGCCGCGCACTGCCTTTCCGAGGGCATCCAGCTCCTCCCTCTGATCTTCCAGTGTCCTGGACAGGGAGCTGCTCATCAGTCTCTCGAAGGCTTCGGCTGAGCCGCACATCCGCCTGCGGAACTTATTCAGAGTCTTGTCGGACAGCATGGCCAGCGTCCCGTCGAATACGGCCTCCGGGATGCCCAGGCTGTCGTGTATGGGAAATGGAGTGCCGTTGACCGCCACCCGGTAGCCCGGTGCCATGTCCAGCCCGGACAGTACCTGACCGGCCACCCAGACGCCCATCGACCATGCCAGCACCCTCGTGGTGCTGTAGCCTTCGAGCACTCCGGCGTCGAAATCAAGGTCACGGTAGTCCCAGCACATCATCACATCGCTGGTCCCGCTTCCGTCAGTCAATTCATCGTACTTAAACATACCGGGCTCGGCGCCCCAGCCTGCGAAGAACAGCAGCAGGTCGGAGGCCCCCTCAACTCGTCTCAGAAAAACCTGTTTCATATTCAATCAACTTTGCTATGTCCTCCTCCTTCAGGGAAGCGGTCAGCGAGAACCGCAGCCGGGAAGTCCCCTCCGGGACAGTAGGAGGACGGATGGGCAGCACGTAGAATCCGTGCCGCTGCATGTCTTCGGCCCGCAGCACCGCATCGGCGCTGGAACCTATGATCATCGGTATGATATGGCTACCGGAGGGCATCTGCATCCCGCGCAGGGCGAATGCCTTCCGTACCTCAGAGGATATCCTGTCCAGATGTTCCCTGCGTCCTCCGAACCGCTGCAGCCGCTCCATGATGAAGAGGCTCCATGCGACATTGACCGGAGGCAGGGCGGTGGTGAATATCAGGGTGCGCATCTTGTTGACTAAATACTCCTTGATCACCCGGTCGCAGACCACGTATGCCCCTACTGAGGCCAGGGCCTTGCCGAATGTGCCGCAGAGCAGGTCGATGTCCCCGATGCAGCCGCATTCCTCCGCGAGGCCGAGCCCGTTGGCCCCGCGTACTCCCACGGCGTGGGCCTCGTCCACGTAGAGCATCACTGAAGGCCACCTCCGCTTGATTTCCACGAGCCGCTGCAGCGGAGCCAGATCTCCGTCCATGCTGAAGATGCTCTCGGTGACGATGAATATGCGCTCGTACGCTCCGGCCTCCTTCTCTAAGATGCTCTCCACCTGGGCGTAATCCTGGTGCCGGAACCGAACGCACCGCCCCTCGCACAGCCGTATGCCGTCGATGAGGCTTGCGTGTACCAGTTTGTCCGCTAAGATGAGGGTTTTCCGGTCGCAGAGGGCCGGCAGCACCCCGCTGTTCATGTGGTAGCCGCTGCTCAGCACCAGGGCGCTCTCCCGGCCGTACATGGCGGCCAGGCGTCCCTCCAGTGCCCCGTATGCCTCATGATTGCCGGTCAGCAGCCGGGACGAGGAGGAGGACAGGGGCAGCCAGCCCCCGCCGGAGGAGGAAGAATGCAGGTTGTCCGCAAATTCCTCCGCTAAATTCCGCTCCGAGGCCAGGCCGAGATAATCGTTGGAGGAGAGATTGAGCATCCTGCGGCCGTCACGGCTGATCCACCGGCCCAGGCTCCCGGCCTTCGGCAGAGCTCTAAGGCTCCCCGTGGCTTCCAACCGTCCGAGCTCGGCGGCGTAACTTCCGTAAACAGCTCTATTTGTTTCCATGATCAGCGGTATCAAAAGTTATCCCGGGATTTCGCTTACTATTTTCAGCATCCGGGAAGTCAGCACGGACAGCTCCCCGGGTTCAATGATGAAAGGCGGCATGGTGTACACAAGCTTTCCGAAGGGTCTGAGCCAGATGCCTTCCTCGACGAAGCGCTTCTGCATCCAGGCCATGTCCACCGGCTGCTTCATCTCGAGTACTCCTATGGCTCCGAGCACCCTCACGTCCGCTACCGACGGTATCCGGCGTGCGGGAGCGAGCTCTTCCATCAGCTGCGCCTCTATCCTGCGCACCTTCTCCTGCCAGCCGCTCTCGAGCAGCAGGCGGGTGGATGCGACGGCGACTGAGCAGGCCAGCGGATTGCCCATGAAGGTGGGCCCGTGCATGAATACCCTCGGGTCGTGCGAGGAGATGGTGTCCGCCACTAAGTCATTGGCCAGCACCGCCGAGAAGGTCATGTACCCTCCGGTGATGGCCTTGCCGATGCACATGATGTCCGGTTCCACCCCGGCATGTTCCCAGGCGAAGAGTTTCCCTGTGCGGCCGAATCCGGTGGCTATCTCGTCGAATATCAGCAGCAGTCCGTGAGCCCGGCAGAGGGCGGCCGCCTCCCGCAGGTACTGGGGATGGTAGAACCGCATTCCCCCGGCTCCCTGTACTATCGGTTCGAGGATAAGGGCCGCTATGTCCTTTCCGTGCTGTTCTATGATTTCCCGCAGCGGGTCTATGTCGTGCGGGTCCCAACCCCCGTCGAAACGGCTGTGGGGCGAGGGCGCGAAGTACCTCACCGGCAGGGCCGAGCCGAAAAGGGAGTGCATCCCGGTGACGGGGTCGCAGACCGACATGGCGTTCCAGGTGTCGCCGTGGTAGCCGGTGCGTATGGTCACGAAGTTGGTCCGGTCCGGATGTCCTGCGGCCACCTGATACTGTACGGCCATCTTCATGGCCACTTCCACTGCCACCGATCCGCTGTCGGCGTAGAAGATATGGCTCATCGACGGCGGGACAATGTCCAGCAGCAGTTTGCCCAGCTCGATGGCCGGCTCATGGGTCAGTCCTCCGAACATGACGTGGGCCATGCTGTCGAGCTGCCGGCGTATGGCCTCGTTGAGCACGGGGTGATTGTACCCGTGTACGGCGCACCACCAGGAGGACATGCCCTCGATCAGCTCTGTACCGTCCTCGAGGGTTATCCGGCAGCCGTGCGCGCTGCGGACCTTGTAGGTGGGCAGGGGATTGATGGTGGAGGTGTAGGGGTGCCACAGGTGGTCGCGGTCGAATATGTCGAAATTGGGGTTGAGGGATTCTTCAGATTTCATAACCGGCGGATTTGATGAGTTCTTTGTCTTCAGCCACTTTTGAGCCCACTGTGGTCAGCAGGTCTCCGGCAATGGCCGAGTTGATGCCGATGCGCATGGCCTTGAGGACGGCCTCCCGCGAAAGTCTGGCCCGTCCTCCCGCAAAGCGGAGGTAGGCAGTAGGGTGAATCAGGCGGAAAAGTGCTATGCACCTGAATATCTCCTCCTCGGAGATGGGTGGTGTGTTTTCCAGGGGGGTGCCCGGAATCGGCGAAAGTATGTTGAGGGGAATGGACTGCACTTCCAGCCCTTTGAGGGTAAATGCCAGTTCTATGCGCTGCTCCTCGGTCTCGCCCATGCCGATGATGCCGCCGGAGCAGATCTCCATCCCGACGCGGCGGGCAGCCTCCAGAGTCTGTATTTTCTGCTGCTGGGTATGGGTGGAGCAGAGGGAGGGAAAATAGGAAGGAGCAGCCTCCAGGTTGCAGTGGTATCGGGTGACTCCGGCCTCGTAGAGCTTGCGCAGGCTCTCCTCGGAGAGCAGCCCGAGCGAGGCGCAGATGCGGATGGAGCTGTTGCCGCGCAGGTAACGCACCCTTGCGCAGACCTCGTCCACTTCCCTGTCCGACAGCCTGCGTCCGCTGGTGACCAGGGAGAATCGGCCTATGCCGGATGCCTCGTTGACAGAGGCGTGCCTCAGGCATTCCTCTTCCGGAACCAGCGGGTATTCCTCGATACCGGTATGATAATGCGCTGACTGGGCGCACCATTTGCAGTCCTCCGGGCAGCGGCCGGACTTGGCGTTGATGATGGAGCACAGGTCGAAATGTCTGGAGGCATACTGACGTGTTAGTCTCTCAGCCTCAGTACACAACTCCTCTGTGGAGACTTCCCGGGATATCCTGACGGCCTCCTGATATGTGATTCCTTCTTTCATACAAGGTATTTTACAAGTCCGCAAAGATATACAGAAGCCGAGAGCAATGCAAATGAACTTGTTCGGTTTGCACTGCTCTATGTATTGACCTGTCTGCGGGACTACTGCCCCTGACGCAGCATCTCTTCCACGATCCAGTCCATTCCGGCGTACCGGTCAAGTATCCACAGGACGTAGCTGATGTCCACGCAGACAGTCTTGCCGTACTGGGGATGGAAGTAGACATCCGAGCATAGGGATTCCTTGTTGCCGTCGAAGGCCAGGCCGGTAAGCTCTCCCCTGGAGTTGAGCACGGGACTGCCCGAGTTGCCTCCGGTGATGTCGTTGTCGGTGAGGAAATTGACCCGCATTCCTCCGTCTGCCGGCCGGCTCCTGACTTCCTCTTCGAGCAGAGTCCTGAACTCCGGCTTCAGCCCGTATTCGTACTGTCCCGGGTCGTATTTTTCCAATATGCCGCGCATGGTGCTGCCGCTCAGGCAGGTCACTCCGTCCCTGGGAAGCAGCGGGCCTACCGTCCCACGGCTGAGCCGCATGGTGGAGTTGGCGTCCGGGTACTGCCTCATCCCCTCCTCCTTTCTCATGTTGTACAGGGCTGAGGTGTACTCCTTTTCGAGGGCATGTATCTCAGCTGCGTCCGACGGCGGCAGGGATGCGGAAGTGAACAGCTGTATCAGAGGGTCGGACATAATCTCTCCGTATGTGCGCGGTCTGGAGGTAAATGCCTTGAATGACGCGCTGTCCCTCAGGAATGAGGCACCCACGACCGAATCCGTATAGCCATCTGCGTCATTCCGGATGGAGGCGGCAGCAGCCGTCAGGTACTCTCCCCAGTATTCCGGGTGCAGATGCTCTGTCAGCTCCCCCAAGGACCAGGCCAGCATCCGGGTCTCGGCCTCCGGCACCATCTCCCTGTAGTGTCCGAGGGCCGTGCGCATCAGAGCCGCGTGACGGCTGAAGTCCAGGGTGTCCGCGCCGCCTTCATTCCGCTGCTGGGCACGTATCATGTTGTTTATCCTCATGGCCAGCAGATAGTATTTGGAACTGCGCACGTATGCTTCCCGGTAGTAGACCCTCTGCACTGCATTGTCTTCGGTGGCGGCATACACTGAGTCCATTCTTTCCTTTAGACCTCCCCAGCGGCTGAGGCGGAGACTGTCGCTCTTTATCCATTCCCACAGCCTTGCCTCTTCGGTCTTCCTGATGTCCGTCACTCCGTAGCGTCTGACTGCCTCGGCCTGTCCCTGGTAGAGTTCCTGCACATTGGATGTACTGAAGTAGGTGTCCGCATAGATCAGCCTCACTGCCGGGTCGCTCTCCATCCATCCGGCCATGATGCCGAGCCGGTGGCCCTGCATCCGGCACATCAGCGGAGCTTCGGTCAGCGGACCTCTTTCCACAGACCACGACGAGGAGTACCGGTCTGTCCTTCCGGGATATCCTATGACGAATGTGCTGTCCCCGTCCTGCACGCTCTCACCGGCGATTTTCAGGATTTTGTCTGGCTTGAGAGGAATGTTGTCCGGTGAGTAAGACGCACCGCTGCCGTCAGGTGCCGTGTATATCCGGTAGATGGCGAAATCCCCCTTGTGCTGGGGCCATTCCCAGTTGTCTATATCACCTCCGAATGCCGCGATGGATACCGGAGGGGCCGCTACCAGACGCAGGTCGCGGTAAACCTCATACAGGTAGATTACCTGCCGCTCTCCCTTCCACATGGTTGCAAGGGAGGCTTCATAGCCGGTCTGTTCCGAGTATTTTTTCTCCAAAAGCCAGCCTATCCTACGGTTTCCGTACCCTCTGCCGGCACGCCGCTCGCTCTCGCGCAGGACTTCCATCTCCCCGGTTACGTCCACTGTCCCCCGGAGAAAATACGCGCTCTTGCCCTCTATGGGTATCTCCTCCGAGGCCCTGAAGGCCCAGAATCCGTCTTCCAGGTAGTTGTGTCCGGGAGTACTGATGGCCGCGATGTCGCTGTAGGCGCAGTGATGGTTGGTGATGAGCAGTCCTTTGTCCGAGATCATGCTGCCGGTGCAGCCGAAGTCGAGGGATACCACGGCCCCGCTTGCTGAGAGCAGTACCGAGTCGTTGACGGACTGTATGGGCCACATTCCTTCATCCGCAGATGCGGTGCGAGTCAGGGAGATGCCCAGAAGGCATCCCGTCGAGAGGAATATGGTAATGAATCTGTGTCGGAAAGAAGTTGTCATATGTAAATATCAAAATGTGAATCCTATACTCAGTCTGGTACAGTGCCGTGCAGCACCTTCGGGCATGAGGTCTCCGAGGGCGGTCTGCATGACCCATCCGGCGCTGACGCTCAGCACTGAACCCCTGGTCTGCGGGACAGTCCATCCGTAGCGGAGATCCAGTCCTGTGTCGATGCGGGAAGAGGCCAGGAAACTATATTCTTCCATAAGGGGACCCTCAAGCTGAAGCGGGGTCTCTCCGATGGTGATTTCCATGTCCGAGACATTGTACACGTGGTCGGGTGTACTGCTGTAGACGTGCTTCCACCGTACGGATGGGCTGATACTCCACTGGCTGCGTCCCTTGTACCAGTGTCCGGCCAGTTTCAGGTAAGGCTCTGCTGAAGAGATACTCTGGCTGAAATACACCGGGTATTCCTTCGCTGTCCGGCTCATGTCGCTCCAGGATGCGCCTGCAGTAACTTCCCAGCGGACCTGCATCATGCTCCGGGCTGACCGCCAGGTGTAGTGGAGGTCAGCATATCTCCACAGGCTGGAGTAGGAGTTGATGGGGTCGCCGTATGTGACCCATATCCTCACTCCCGAGTCCGGGTCCAGTTCCTGCCGCTGCAGGAAGCGGTAGCCCAGCATTTGGCCGGATACTGCGGATGCCTCCAATCTGTGCGAGACTCCCCACGTGAGTATAAGCCGGTCGCTCCATGTCAGGGTGCGGGTATCACCGTAGCGCAGGTTGTTGTAGCCGGTCTCGGTCTGGCTGCCGTAGTCGTAGTCCAGGGACAGGACGTTCATGATTCTCGTTTCCCCGAGCAGCAGCTCCAGAGTAAGATTGCCGCTGACAGCGGAACTGATGAGTATCCGGCTGTGGTCGGCCCCGGAATATCCGCTGCTGGTGTAAAGCCAGAGTCCGTAGATCTCGAAGAGGTACTTCTCTGTGGATTCGTCTATCTGAGTGTAGTCCGTTTCCTCGGTGTACCTGCTGTAGGTGAGGTCCAGTCCGGCCCGGAATGTCCTGGTGTGGAACACCACTGACGGGGTTATGCTGAAATCCATGACTGTATTTTTGTTGCGCAGGTCTTTGTGCTTGGACAAGAGAGAGGATCCGTAGGAGAGAAGCAGTCCCAATGAGGTGTGCTTTCCGGCCTGAAGGGCGGCTCCTGCGGCCATGGAGTAGGTCTCGCGGGAGATGTTTCCAGGAATGGAGTCGGCCAGCATGAAAGGACTGCGGTACGGGTCTGCGAAGCCTCTCCATCGGCTGTTCTGCCCGTAGTCGTAGGTGTAGCCGAAGCGTCCGTAAAGAAATGTCCTGCGTATGCGCATATAGGAGCTGACGGATGCCCCGGCCCTGACTTCGGAAGCAGGGGTATAGATGTTCCGCAGATTCCCTTCAGAGTAGTCCGCAGTGAGGGCGGCATGGCTTAGGGACGATACGGTATCGGTCAGGAAAAATGTGTTGAGGGTGTGCGCAGCCATGTTGCTGCCTTCCAGCCACGGACTGGCCCAGCACAGCCGTCCTGGAGTAATCAGGGATTTGTCCGGCATTTCTTCTGCACGGACCGTACGGACTGTGGCCGTGAATAGAGACAGAAGCAGGAATATGTGACGAACCGTGCTCATGGGACTACTGTCTTAGTCTTGGGGACAGGGGACTGTCGGGGATGAAGTCCGTGTCCGAGTTGTTGGTGTCCATGAATATCTCTATGCCGTCCTCGACTCTGTCGAGGATGCGGGTGACGCACTTGCCGGAGTATTTGGCCGAGCGCATCCAGGTATAGGAGGCGTCCACGGTGGAGGGCAGGCGCTTTATGGCCCCTTCCGGAGTGTCCACACATTCTACCCCGTCGATAATCCACGAGGCGGGGATGTGCCAGTATTTGGTCCCTGAGGTCTTGCCCGGCTCATACCTTTCCCATATTTCCGGATGAGCCCGGTATTGGGTGACTCCCATCTCCGGCTTGAATACCACGAAGGCCGGCGAGCTGTAGGAGAGACCCCACGCCGTACCCTGTCCGGCCATGTAGCAGACCATAGGGGTGACTCCGGCTGATATTTCTTGTCCGGTCAGATGGTCGGCATAGCAGCCGAAATGGGCTTTGTTGAGCTGTAGCCCCGAGGTGGCTCTGTCAGAATGGTCTACGGCTGCCCTTACGGCCACTACACAGGATTCTCCCGGGGCCAGTGCCCAGGTATTGCCGTCTCCGGGGAACATCCAGAACATCTGGAAAATGGCTACGGTGTCACTGCCCTCCCAGGCATTGTTGCCGGTGGTGGAGTTGGCCGGGAAGACGCAGGCCACGCAGGTGGAGTCGAGGTAGATGACCTCTCCTTCCGGACCGGCGTTGTTGTACAGCTCGAAATACTGGTCCCTGAGGTAGTTGGCCCCCTCAAGGGTGGAGGATCCGTGGAAGTAGAGCTCGCGTATGATCAGGGGGTTGGGGGCGGCTACGTTGAGCAGCAGCTCTATGGTAGAGCCCTCCGTGCTGCCGTCGTCGGCGATAATGCCCTCTTCGGTGAGGATGAATTCCGTCGTGGAGCCGTTGACCGCGGTGCGGGTGTCTTCGAAATAGGCCGAGGCCAGCAGGTCGTATTTGCCCGGACGGACGTGGAATACGGCTTTGCCGGACGTATCGGGCCGGGCGGTGTAGGTCAGCTGGATATCCTTTGCCTGGAGTTTGATTTCCACCATGGAAAGGTCTATGCCGGCATCAGTCTCCTCCGGGAGGACCAGCTGCACTTCCAGCAGGGCTGAGCTGTCCTGCTCCCTGAGGCATGATGTCAGGGCCAATGCGGCTATTAGTATGAAGATATGGGCTTTTCTCATTTGATGGTGATTTTTACCTCAGCTCCGAAGTATATCGGGGTGTTGCGGTCGGAAAGGTAGCCGGTGACGCTGTTGCGCACCCGGCCCCGGAAATTGAGGAAGTTGTTGGCGTAGAAAGAGACGGTGGCTATGTCCTTGATCTGTTTTGTTACACGGATGTTGAGCATGCCGTAGAAGGGATAGCTCTGGCGGATGTAGTAGTTGGCGGTGTTGGTGCTCAGGATGAGGTTGGCGTATGTGGGATCTGCCTCCATTTCCTGCGTGAACGGTATGATGTCTCCTGCCCGGTTGATGATGTACAGGGGGTTGATGAGCTTGGTGTGTTCCCTGTCGTTGAGGGCCTCCGCGCCTGACACCCTGCGGCCTGACTCGTCGTAGAAATATGGCTGGGATACTCCGTTCACCTCCGACAGGCTCTGGCTGCGGTCGAGGAATACCATCTGGGCGGTGAGTGTCATGACCATGGCTATGCGGGGAATGTGGGTGACTATCATCAGGTTGGTATTCAGTCTCTCGCGGACTGATCCATTGGATGCGGAGGTGCTTCCGGCGTAGACTCCCACGTAGGGGTAGGAGCGGCCTCCGGTGCCTCCCGAGTAGAGCCTCATGGTCTCTCCGCCATTGTGGGTCTCTATATTCATGTATGCACCGCTTAGACTTATCGTGGTGTTGAGGGCCCTGATACGGGCGAAGTCCAGGGCTATCTCCACTCCCCACTTGCGGTTGGTGATGTTGTTGACTGGCCTGGAATAGGACATGAACGTCGTGTCGGTGATGAATGGCAGGGTCTCCCCGCCCACACTCACCTGTCCGTCGAGGAATACGGGCCGCACTCCCGAGGGCAGGGTCGTCTGGGACGGGTTGCCGTCCGCTCCCCATGTATAGCCGTAGCGGTTGTACATCATGGGGACGTATTCCGTGACGAAGCCGTAGCCGTCGGTCAGGTATTCGTTGAAGTACACTATCGAGCCGCTGACAGCAGTGGCGTCGAACTCCACTCCGGCCTCTATGTTGCGGGAGCGCTGGGGGGTCAGGTCCGGGTTGACGGTTTCTACCTTCTTGGTGGTGATCACGTTCATGCCATAGCCGTTGGCGTCGAAGTCATTGTAGGAGAAAGACACCATGTCCTTATAGGCCGCCTCCGGATAGAGATAGACCATGGACGGCATCTTGTACGATATACCCCAGCCGCCCCTTATGCTCAGTTCCCGCAGCCATGATGACGGGCCGTTCCCGGCTATATGGTATTTGAGGTTGGCCCTCGGCTCTGCGGTGAGAAAATTGGATGTGCCGATGCCGCCGGCCATCAGTCCGTTGATGCGGACTCCGGCCTGAATTTCGAGTGAAGTGGGACCGAGAGGGAATCTCAGATTGTCCTCGATGTAGCCGGTCAGCCGGTGAAGGAACGGTATGTCGGAGTAGGACCTTTCCCTCAGGGATGTGGATGCTCCCGGGTTGGGAGGACAGAGGGGGTCGAACACCTTTCCCTCTCCCACATTGCCCTGAACCTTCCACTCTCCTCCCAGCAGGACGCGGTTGGAGACTTTTCCGTACTGTCCGAACTGGTTGGCCGTCAGTTTTATGTTGGCGTCTACAGGCTCTCCGTAGACACTCACGTCAGAATAGTACTGCGGCTGTGTGAAGAAGCCTGTGCCCGTGAAATCCTCCCGTACTGTGGCCACGGGAGTGTAGCCGGCCGAGCCCTGGTAGCTGCGGTCGCGGGAATACTGGTCGGACCAGCTTCCGGTGGCCAGATATTCCAGGCTGGAGATCCATGGCCGGTTGATGTTCCAGCGTCCGTTGATGTTGAGACGCAGGCTCAGGTCCCGGGACTGGGATATCTCGTCCAGGAAGAGGTCGGGGTCGCTGATGTTGGTCGCATTGGACCATCCTGCCCTCAGCCTGGCGTTGAAGGTAAGGCGCCGCTGTGCGAATGAGTTGGAGTAACCGGCCTGGAAGTTTACCCGGTTGAAGGCCGAGGTGGGGGTGCGCACGTCCGATACGGCATTGGCATAGTCCGCGTCGAAATTCATCACACCGCGGTTTTCCCCAAGGGAAAAGCCTTTCCCGAAGGAGACTTGCTTGAGCTGAGGGTCGGCCTTGAGCCTCACCTGCCAGGGAGTCACTCCTGCTTTTGTGTTGACTATCACCGCTCCGGAGGTCATGTCCCCATAGACTACGGAAGGGATGCCGCGGATGACCTCGACCGATTCAATATTGTCCGTGGATATCTGACGGACATCTATGCCCCCTCCTGCGGTAGAAGCCGTGTTGCTGTTGCCGGAGTTGACTGCCGTTCCGGCGGAGAGCATCTGCATGTTGGCGTCATTGCTCAGGGCTGCCCCGTCGAGGATGAGGGCCGTGCCGGCTATATTGGCCGAGTTGTCGCTGATGTCGCGGATGGACAGGGTGTTGGCCGATGTTAATGATGGGTTGGATGTCACGCTGCCGGGAAGGAGCTGCATCACGTCCCTCAGGCTGGAGGGCTGGACGTGCTCTATGGTCTGGGTGGAGATGCGGGATACGGAGCTGAGGCCTCCGCCCTCCTCGGCTGTGACCACCACTTCGTTCAGATAGAGGCTGGATATTCTCAGCCGGATATTCAGGTCCGTGATGTCGCGGCCGGAGATGCTGATGCCGATGCCCCGGGACTCATATCCAAGCAGGGAGATCTCCATGATGTAATGTCCCTGAGGCAATGGACCGATGCTGAACCGGCCCTTCTCGTCAGTAGCGGTCCACAGACCCAGTTCCCTCACTACGATTTCAGCCATGTACAAAGCCTCTCCGGAGGTGCTGTCGGTGACAGTTCCGGAGAGGCTGTATCCGTCTTGGCTGCTGCTTGCGCGGGCATCCGAAGCAGTCAGTCCAGCCAGCAGTACAATGGCTGCGATGATGCGTCTGAAGAGAGGCATCGGCTACTCTGCGTCCTTGATGCAGCGGACGTTGGCTCCGCCGTAGTTGGCGATGTTGGCGACGGTGAATCTCTGGTACTTGGTGGTTACGGTCTTCATCAGCCCCTTGTTCTGCGAGGTGATGACTCCTTCATCGTTGACGGTGTAGCTGTTGCCGGTAGAGAGGATGATATATCCGGGCATTGCTGAGGAGTAGCGTCCGGTTGCCCCTGAGTTGTTGCGCTGAACGAAACCGCCGAGGACTGTGTTGAAGCCGGCTGCATCCAGATTGTCGATGGAGGCACCCTCCTGGTCATCATCCCAATAAGCCTGTATCAGCTCCTCTGCCTCTGCCTGAGTGGGAATGTGCCAGCCGTCGGGGCAGATGCCCTGAGTACCCTCGAATGAGGTGTAGTTGCTTTCATTCACGTCCCCGGGCTCTATGCCCATGGCTGTGAACGGAGAATAGAGCAGGCCGTACTTGGCTATGCTGTCCGCATCTGTCATGGCCACGTCGCTGCCGAAGTTGGGATACCAGAGGCCGGAGCCATCGGCGGGGTCGGAGGATACAATCATTCCATCAGGTATATACCTGAGGTTCTCCACCATCCATGTGCGGCCGTCCGCCAGCACGGCTGTCTGGTACAGTTCCCCGTCGATGAGAACTGTATTCTCAGGCTGTGCGGCCTCCTGGTTGACAGTGAGTGTGGCCGTAGCGGTGCTCTCACCGCTGGTACATGTGAATACGACGTTGAAGGATGTGGCTGTGCCCTCCAGTGGATTCTGCCCTACCGTGATATTTACAGTGGCGTCTCCCTCGCCGCTGGCCGGGGAGACCTCGATGTATTCTACGTCATGAAGTGCGCTCCACGAACTGTTGGATGTGATGCTGACTTGATAGGTGCCGCCCTCTCCGGGAACGGAGATGCTTGTAGGCTCGATTGAGATGCTGGGGGCGGGATGTTTTTCCTCGCATGAGACGGATGCCATGAGCACTGCACCTGCGAGGACAGAAATAACAACGCTTCTTTTCATGAATGTCAAAATTTTAAAAACAGGCCCAAAGTTACGCGCTCGCCTGTATCGGCACAATCCCTACAAATGACTATTCACGGGGGCTTCAATCCCTATAAATGATGACATGATGCGGACACAAAACCGCTTTTAACTGTTTGATTTAAAAAACGAAAATGTTATATTTGCAATGTTGATTCTGATTTATTCCAAAACATCTTTTAACTATGAGTGACAACGATAGAACTGCCTCTATGTCAGGCCTCCTCGTAGGAAATGAACCGATCGCTAAGGTTTCCGACGTGGAGTACAGCAAAGTCCAGTCCTATTTCGAGATGCTCGATGCGGTCTCAAGACTTACTTATCAGTCAATTTATGTAATGGATTATTGTAAGATGAACTTTCTGTATGTTTCGGACAATCCTATCTTTCTTTGCGGCAGCTCCCGGGAGGAGGTCATGGCGAAGGGTTTCGATTTCCTTATCGAGCAGTGTAAGCCGGAAGAAGTTCATGCGTTGATTGAGATTAACAGAGCATCCCTGGATTTTATTCACCATCTGCCGGTATCCGAGCGTACCCGGTACAGTGTTTCATACAACTACCACATCCGCAGTCCCCGTATGGGCGAGTGGAGGCTGGTTCACCACAAGCGTACCCCCCTGGCTCTTTCGGATGCCGGAGAGCTGTGGCTGATTCTGTGCTCGATTGACTGGGCACCTGATGATTCCGTCCTGCGGGCCGCTGTCACCAGCGAAATATCATCCAAGGTGTGGTATTACGACCTTGACACGATGACATGGAAAGAGAGCCCTCAGGAGATTCTTACGGACCTTGAGAAAGCGGTGCTCATTCTCTCCAACAGAGGCTTTACCATGAACGAGATCGCCGATGCCATCTTCAAATCGGTAGACTCTGTCAAAGGTTACCGAAAGTCCCTGTTCGTCAAGCTGGGAGTCAGCAACATCACGGAGGCCATAGCCTGTGCTAAAGCCAGAAAGCTGGTTTAGTTCATGTCGTCCTTGGCGGAATAGAAGTAGAAGTTCGGAAAAAACTTTACGAATTTGCCGCACGCGAGTTTGTAGAGCAGATTGGTGCATACGCCTCCCGCGATGTACGCGGCTATCGACATTTCGGGCAGGCGTTCTTCCTTTGTGTCTACGGTGGCCCACAGCAGCTGGTCCAGCCATATCTTGGGATTGGCCTTGTGGTCGAAGTACCTGTCTATGTATTCTATGACTGCCCGCTCGAAACGTTCTTCAGCAGCATCCCCGTTCTCTTTAAGTGTCGCCAGCCTGGGTTTACCGGGCTTGACGACCACGACGAGGGAGGCGAAGCCTATGTTGTAGGGATGTATGACGGTGATGTTCATATTCTCACAGACATTGTCAAAAGCGAGATTGGTCTCGGCCCGGGATTCGGCACTGATGTCGATTGCGTTGACGGCGATGTTGTGTCCTTCCAGCAGGGCTTCGGCGTTGTCTTGATTGATTGTCCGGTCTATGACCCTGATGTCTGCGTCGGGGTTTATGGATAGAAGGCGTCTGCCTACGGCTTCAGCTTTGTTGTGTCCGATGTCCTCCATGGTGAAATTGTGGCGGTTGAGATCGGACATCTGAACACTGCTGTTGTCTACCAGGGTCATTTTTTCGAAGCCGAGTCTTAGAGCGCATTCGGCTATTACACTGCCGGAGGCAGCTCCGCCGATAAATACCCTGCAGTTTCGGATTGTCTCCTGCTCCTGGTCGGAGATGAAAATCCGATTGTAGTCATACCGTCCCATAATATTGAATTTTAGATTTATTCCAAAGGTCCCTTAAAAAATCTATTTATCCTATACCCAAAAGGGTAAAGGTTAATTAATTCTAAGGACGGGAGACTGTTCGGATATCTATAAAAAATTTTTAGAAAAGAGGTTTATTGCCTGCCCGTGACATATTTTTCGATGACCTCAGGATAGGCCTTTTCCAGCTCATGGACTTTGGCGAAAAGAGTCTCGGGAGTGTCTTCGGGCGTAACTGTGCAGCGGGCCTGGTATATGGTCTTGCCATGGTCGTACTGGCTGTCGACAATGTGGATGGTGATACCTGATTCCTTCTCGCCGGCTGCTATTACGGCCTGATGGACATGGTCTCCGTACATGCCCTTGCCTCCGTACGACGGCAGGAGGGCGGGGTGGATGTTCAGGATGCGCTCCGGGTATTCCTCCAGCAGGTATCCGGGCACCTTGAGCAGGAATCCGGCGAGTATTATGTAGTCCGTCTCCAGATTGGCCAAAGCTGCGGTGAGGGAGGTCTGCTTTCCATTATATAATAAGGTGTTGTTCCTGAACTCGGCTCCGGTGAATGTCCAGTGGGGGATGCCGAGCCTCTCCGCGCGGGTGAGGACATAGGCGTCTTTCCGGTTGCACAGCACGCCTTTTACGGTGTAGGTATTCCTTTCTTTGGACCAGTTGATGATGTTTTCTGCGTTAGAGCCTGAACCAGAGGCAAATATGACGATATTAGGAGTTTTTTCCATCATTGAAAAGCAGGATAGGATTCTTGCAAAGTTCATAAAAATTTCATTATTTCAAAAATTATATGTTCATTTGCAGCAAATTTTGATTTAATAACTAACAATTAACTAAAGTTTAAACCATGGCAGATGTTGTTTCTGAAGTAACCGCCATCATCGTCAACAAACTCGGTGTTGACGAGAGCGAAGTTACCCGCAATGCAAGTTTTACCAACGATTTA
Source organism: uncultured Alistipes sp. (assembly GCA_900550465.1). Classification (GTDB taxonomy): domain Bacteria; phylum Bacteroidota; class Bacteroidia; order Bacteroidales; family UBA932; genus Coprenecus. The sequence continues at coordinate 52,418 of URSC01000007.1, read as the reverse complement.
GGTGCTGACTCCCTCGATACAGTCGAGCTGATTATGGAGTTCGAGAAGAAGTTCAATATCGAGATTCCCGATGATGCAGCCGAGAAGATTTCGACTGTAGGCGAGGCTATCGACTACATCGAGGAGCATACCAAATAATTACTGCATGGGTCTTAGGAGAGTAGTCGTAACAGGACTCGGCACGATCAACCCTCTGGGTAGTACAGTAGAGGAATATTTCTCCAGTCTGGACAACGGAGTCAGCGGTGCTGAGCTGATAACAGCTTTCGACACTTCTCGTTTCAAGACCAGATTTGCCTGCACGGTCAAGAATTTTGATCCCGCGGCGCACGGTATCGACCGGAAGGAACTGAGGCGGATAGACCGTTTCGCTCAGTTCGCGATGGCTGCGGCCTTTCAGGCTGTGGCTGACAGCGGCCTGGACCTTGAGAAGATTGACAAGGACAGGGCCGGAGTCATACTGGGCTCGGGTATCGGAGGTATAGGCAGCCTCACAGAAGAGTTAATGGGTTATTGCGAAGGGGAACATGTCCCTCGCTTTAGCCCATTTCTTATTACCAAGATGATATCGGACATGGCTCCCGGTCTGATATCCATTCACTATGGATTTGCGGGGCCCAATTACACTACCACTTCGGCCTGCGCCTCGTCCTCCCACGCCATGGGCGACGCTCTCAACCTGATACGTCTCGGTAAGGCCGACGTGATACTTACCGGCGGGGCGGAGGCTCCCGTCACCATTCCTTCCATCGGAGGGTTCAATGCCTCCAAGGCTCTTTCCACCAACAACGAAGAGTACATGACGGCCTCCCGTCCCTTCGATGCCACCCGCGACGGTTTCGTCATGGGCGAGGGCTCCGCTGTCCTGGTATTCGAGGAACTGGAGCACGCCCTGGCCCGCGGGGCCCGTATCTATGCCGAGGTGGCCGGTGCCGGAATGAGCGCCGACGCCTATCACATCACGGCACCCCTTCCGGACGGCAGCGGTGCGGCCAAGGTCATGCGGCTGGCTCTTGAGGATGCCGGTCTCAGGCCGGAGGAGGTGGATTATATCAATGTTCATGGAACTTCCACACCTCTCGGAGATGTAGCGGAGTTGAGAGGAGTCAGGACTGTTTTCGGAGATCATGCGTATAAGCTCAGCATCAGCTCCACAAAGTCCATGCACGGCCATCTGCTCGGTGCTGCCGGAGCGGTAGAGGCGCTTGCCTGCATCCACGCGATACAGTCCTCAGTTGTTCCTCCGACCATCAACTTCGCGCATGAGGATCCGGAGATAGATTATCGCATGGACCTTACTCTCAATAAGGCGGGACATCGTGCGGTCAATGTGGCCCTTAATAACACCTTCGGTTTCGGAGGCCACAATTCCTGTCTGATTTTCAAATCTTTCTGATATATTTTCCCAGATGATTATCTGGGAATCATTCCGAATGTAAGGGTAATGGTGGGATGATTCTCGGCGGACGGACCGTTGAGGATGATCTTGTTGTAGTTGCTGTTGTCAAATCCGTAGTCAGTGGTTCCGTAATAACTGTCGGTGACCGTAAGGAGCGGGGCTATCCACAGGTCCATGGACCCGTCAATCTCTTCTTCAGGCGTAATCAGCAGTTTCTGCAGATGGCTTGTAACATCCATGCTGTAGACCATGTTGGACCGGTCTATGGCTCCTGCAGAGGATGAGGACGCGTAGACTTCATCCAGGGGAGCATAGGTGCGGAGGCTGTCTGTCGCCCAGGGTGTGCTTGTGAATGCGTAGATGGTCGAAGGGTGCTCCTTGTCGAATCTGTCGTAGCTTTCGGGCTTGCTGTAGGGGAATTTGATTTCGGCCCTGGACAGCAGAAGCGCATATTCATCGAGGTCATCTTCGGCTATCCATTCTTCCAGCATCTGCTTGAGGGCCTTGGCCGGTATGAGTGGCTTTATGCCTGAGAGACCTTCCAGATACAGGTGTTCTCCCGGAGCATCGCTCTCAAGGTTCGCTGAAGTGGTGGTGAAGTTGTTCAGGGCGGTATAGTAACCGAATACGAAAGACTCGGTGGTGTCTATTCTTTCCACGCTGCCGTCGCTCCTGACGACGTCCGTGCGGTAGTCGAGGTTGATGGTGGAGCTGCCCAGATTGATGTAGTTGAGTCTGCCTCCGGCTGCCGAGCCTACCGGAGCCTCGGCCTGAAGGTAGAGACCGTGTATTTTCTCGGAGAACAGGCCCAGGTCCTCAAACTCCTCAGGGGTTACCGTCAGCAGCTTGGCCGCAAATTCGTCGGTGAGGTCTATCCTGATGTCTCCCTTTCCGTAGATGACCGGATCGCTGACTGTCACCGGGGTGGCGCTGTACCGGTCCGGAGTGATGGAGTTGCAGAAAATCAAGGTGCTGTCTATAGGCGAGGTGAGCTCGTATATCTTGATGCGCTGGTGAATGCCTTCCTGGCTGCTCTCTAAATAATAGGTGGAGTCTATGGATAGCGTGAGGTATGCGCCCAGCAGTTCCGCGTTGTCTCCGTAGTCGGTTGAGTCGGAATAGGGCAGGATGTAGGAGGCCGCATGCGCCATGACTGTACCGAAGACCTCGTCGGTCATCGTGCCCACCAGCATGTTGGAGGTACCGGTGCACTGGACGGAGTCACTGACCCGGTTGATTACAGGAAGATCGAATGTTTTGGTTCCCAATGTTATGGTCGCTGAGCCCGGGATGAGTCCCTCGCCCATTGTGCGGTCGTTTTCTATGCATGATGCAGCCGTCACTGCGGCTGCCAGAATTGTCAGGAAGCGGAGAGCTGTTCTCTTACTGGGCATCACTGTCTGTTAAATTGTCGTAAAACTGGTTGTACTTCTGTATGTACGTGCCTTCCGTACGGTCTATGGGCATATATTCCAGTACGGGCAGTTTTCTGGACCCGATATATGCGGTCACTTCCGGACTGATGTTTTCGGCGCCCAGTATGGCGGCATCGGCATACTGGATAGCCAGTTTTGCAAGATTTATGCCATTCGGAGTCTTGAGCATCTCCACGTCCTTCGCACGTACGCCCGAGGTCAGGGCCTTGGTCTTCATGTCCGGAGAGAATTCCGCTTCCGGATATTCATTGTATAGCGATACCACCACCTTGGCGTCCGAGAATATGGGGTCGTTCTTGTAGGCTTTCTTGAGATAGAGCGGCACCAGGTACGATATCCATCCGGAGCAGTGCACGATGTCCGGTTTCCAGCGCAGCTTCTTTACCGTCTCCAGTATGCCGCGTGCGAAGAAGATGGCTCTCTCGTCGTTGTCTTCCATGAACTTTCCGTCCTCAGTCTCATATATGGTCTTTCGGTGGAAGTAGTCGTCGTTGTCTATGAAATATACCTGCATCCTGGCTGAGGAGATCGACGCCACCTTGATGACAAGAGGGCGGTCGATGTCGTGAATGACCATGTTCATCCCGGAGAGCCTTATCACTTCGTGGAGCTGGTTGCGCCTTTCGTTGACGCAGCCGTATCGGGGCATGAATGTCCTTATTTCTTTCCCGGATTCCTGTATACCCTGCGGAAGATACCTGCCGATTATGGAGATTTCGGTCTCCGGCAGATAAGGGTAAATCTCCGAATTGACGAATAAAACTCTTTTGGGATCTTTCATTTCAGGTACTTTTCTGCAAATATACGAATAAAATATCTAAAATAATCATCTTTTTATTTATCTTTGAGGGTTTTATGTAAAGGACCAAGATGGCAGGAAACGAAAGCAACATTCTGTACAGAAGACTGTTGAGGTCTTATTTCTCTTCTGTGATAAGCATAAGCCTTGTGCTTTTCCTGGTGGGAATGGCGGGCGTGCTCATCGTCAATGCCCGTTCCGTGTCCAATTATTTCAAGGAAAACATTACTGTTTCAGCCGTCCTTACCCCGGAGGCGGATGAGGCTGATGCCTCGGCGCTGGCGGACGAGCTGGAGACCTCCGGTTATGTCAAGGATGTGCGCATAATATCCAAGGAGGAGGGAACTGAGGAGATGAAGGAGATTCTCGGAGACGATTTCATGGATGTCTTCGAGGTCAATCCCATCCCTGTGTCCCTGGAACTTCAGATAGCCGCGGACTATATCTCGACCGACAGCCTGTCGGTGATAGAGAACTCCCTTATGGACTATCCGGCTGTGGACGACGTGGTCTACCAGCAGTCTCTGGTCGAGCTGCTCAATGCCAACCTGGAGCGGATAGGGCTTGTGGCCGGAGTCTTCGTCCTTCTGCTGCTCTTCATATCCGTGGTCCTCATCAACAACACTGTCCGGCTCAATGTGTATTCCAAGCGTTTCACCATACATACCATGCGCATGGTGGGCGCTACCAAGGGCTTCATTACCCGTCCGTTTGTGGGGCAGGCATTTTTCCAGGGACTGATTGCCGGAGCCATAGCCGATGTCTTTATCCTGGGAGCCCTGTATCTTATCCGCAATGAGTTCTACCAGCTTTTCTCCCTTTTCGACGCTGTCCTGCTGGGCGGAGTCATGGCCGCGGTGCTGGTGCTCGGCATGATTATCTGCATGGTCTCCACATCGGCGGGAGTAAGGAGCATGATATCGCTCAGCCGCAACGAACTGTATTATTAACACGATAAATTGGAAAATGGATAAATTCGCAATTCCCAAAGAGAACGTCCTCTATCTGATCATAGGCCTGGCCGTGATCATCCTGGGCTGCCTCTTCCTCATGGGCGGAGGCGCTGACAGCCCGGAAGTGTTCAACTACGCACTTTTCAGCTTCTCGAGAATGTACGTGGCTCCCCTGCTGATAGTCGGGGGCTTCGTCATCGAGCTGGTCGTCCTGCTCCGCCGCAGGCCCATAACCCTGTTCAGAAACCGTAAGGACAAGGAGGGCAGGAACTGATGGAATGGTTTCAGGCAGTGGTCCTGGGTCTGATCCAGGGCCTTACGGAGTTTCTCCCCGTCAGCAGCAGCGGACACCTCACCATCTTCAAGGCCATCTTCGGCATAGACGCCGACAATCTCAGCTTCGAGGTCGCCGTCCACGCCGCCACCGTGCTCAGCACCATCGTGGCCTTCCGCAAGGAGATATGGGACATCATCGGCGGTGTCCTAAAGTTCAAGTACAATCCGCAGACAGAGTATTTCCTGAAGATCTGCGTATCCATGATCCCAGTATTCATCGTAGGAGTCTTCTTCAAGGATTTCGTGACTGATATTTTCGGCTCCGGCCTCATAATCGTGGGCAGCATGCTGGTTCTTACCGCAGTACTGCTGACCCTGGGCGAGACGCTCTCGAATCGTCAGGCCCGCAGGGCCGCCGTAGAGGGACGTGAGCCCGGACGCGAGGTGGGCTGGTGGGATGCCCTCATCATAGGCATTGCCCAGGCTTTCGCCGTGATGCCCGGACTCTCCCGTTCCGGTACCACCATTTCCACCGGCCTTATGCTCGGAGTCAAAAAGAGCTCCATGGCGCAGTTCTCCTTCCTGATGGTGCTCATCCCGATACTCGGAGAGGCTTTCCTGCAGCTCGTGGGAGGGGATTTCTCCGCCTCGTCCTCTGGTATCTCCGCTCTCTCCCTTATCCTCGGCACCCTCACGGCCTTCATCTCCGGCTACATCGCCTGCCGCTGGATGATCCGCATAGTACAGAAGGCCCGTCTGCGCTGGTTCGCCCTTTACTGTCTGGTGGCCGCCGCATTCTGCTTCATCTTTGAGTCACTGGCCTAGGAAGGACGGATGGCCGGGAGAAACAGATATTATTTTATCTCGGACGTCCATCTGGGTGTCTGCGGATGTGACCCCAGGGAACTGGAGGACCGTTTCGTATCGCTGCTCGGGAGAGTCCGGGACGATGCGGCCGGGGTCTTCCTGCTGGGGGATATCTTCGATTTCTGGTATGAGTACCGCTATGTCATTCCGCGGGGGCATACCCGGGCCCTGGGAGCACTGGCCGCGCTGACGGACAGCGGGGTGCCGGTGTGGTTCTTCCCCGGCAACCACGATGTCTGGGCCTACTCCTACTTCGAGCGCGAGTTGGGAATCAAGGTAGTCCGTGAGCCCTTTGTCACGGAACTCGCGGGTCGCCGCTTCTGCCTGGGGCACGGAGACGGGCTGGGCCGCAATGAGCCGGGATTCAGGCTGATCCGCTGTATGTTCCACAACCGGGTGCTGCAGGTGCTCTTCTCCGCCATTCACCCGCGGTGGGCTTTCGGACTGGGCTATGCCTGGGCCTCCCATTCCCGTAAGGTGAAAAATGATCCGGAACGTTCCTCCCTCTACCGGTTCCGCGGAGAGGAAGAGCCTCTTTACCGCTTCGCGGACAGTTTCGGAAGACAATGGAATCAGGAGCATCCCGGGGAGGGAATCGACTACTACATTTTCGGGCATTACCACACTCCGGGGGAGATAGACATCCCCTCGGGAGGACGGATGGTCATCCTGGGATGCTGGGTGGACGGCGGGGAATATGCCGTCTTCGACGGTGAGCGGCTGGAGATCAGCGCTGCGCCACGTCCAGCCGGGACCTGACCACCGGCTCGGGCGGATTCTGTCCGAATACAGAGCGGTACAGGACATTGAACTCCCCTTTCTGATAGAGGATCACCAGTTCCTCGGTCTGCCTGTCGGCTCCTTCCGGGTCGTAGGGCAGTTTCATGTCCGAGCCGAACAGCTTGGCGATGCCCTGCCAGAAACCCGCCGCCGCCCGTCCCTTGTACTCGTTGATGATCTCGTATGGCGTGATGCCGGTCTGCCGGTCTATAAGCCTCAGCAGCAGTTTGCCCTGGCTGACCGTAAGATTCCTCAGCGGTTTCTCGAATGTCTCGAACAGCTCCTTCTGGAGGATGTTGATATAGCGGTTGCGCTTGCCGCGCCTGAGTCCGTCCGTGGTGATGGTCGAGTCGGCCTCGCTCAGTTTCTCCTCGGCCAGCAGGGCGTAGGGGTAGGCCTTGGCGAAGTTGTGGACCAGACGGTAGTAGCGGCGCCACTCGCGGCCCTTGCGCACGGCGACTTTGTAGACCGGCTCGATCTCGTCCAGATAGACCGTGTCTCCGTTCTCATCCACGATGTACTGCATCAGCGAGGCGGTGTCCTTAGTTGCAGTCTGTGCCTGCCTGAGCACCTGCGGCCTGTCGGCCCTGCGGCTCTGGGCCTGCGCGTCCTGGAATACCGCTGCAAGGAGCAGGAGGATGACGATGTAATTTTTCACGGCCATAGTGTTGCGAATATACGCGTTTTATTCTAAATTTGCGCTGATGACAGATTATTCTTTCATACTCAACCTCTATCACAAGCCCGGCCGCGGGCTTTTCTCCTGCATTATCTGCTGATGCGGGCGCGTCGTCACGGGCATGTGTGCCAGGCCCATTTACCTTTTCACATTTTATTTTAACATTCAAGCAGATATTATCATGACAGAAAGAATAGAACTGCTGCGTGCGCAGTCAGTCAATGCAGAGCCTTCGCTGACCATAGAGAGGGCATTGATCGAAACCGAATTTTACCGGAAGAATGACGGGAAGTACCCTGTTCCCGTCATGCGTGCACGGAATTTCTATAACCTTTGCGCCAAGAAGAAGATATACATCGGCGACAACGAGCTCATCGTCGGCGAGCGCGGCCCCAAGCCCAAGGCCGTGCCTACATTCCCCGAGCTCAACTGCCACTCCGTGGAGGACTTCAAGGTGCTCCGAAGCCGCGAGATCCAGCACTACACTATCTCCGACCGCGAGATTGAGAAATATAAGAAGGAGGTGATTCCCTTCTGGAAGGGCCGCACCCAGCGTGACCGCATCTTCAACCACGTGCCAGAAAGCTGGAAATCCCTCTACGAGGCCGGTGTCTTCACCGAATTCATGGAACAGAGGGCTCCCGGCCACACCGCCCTGGACGGCAAGATGTACCGTATGGGCATGAAGGACTTCAAGGCCCGTATCGAGGAGCAGCTTTCCCGGCTGGACTTCCTCAATGACCCCGAGGCCACCGACAAGCAGGACGAGCTGAGGGCCATGGCCATCTCCTGCGATGCCCTGATACTGTTCGGACGCCGTCATGCCGACGAGGCCCGCAAGCAGATAGCCAGGATAGAGAAGGCTCTGGCCGGAGGCCCTGCGTTCAAGGTGACTCCGTTCTCCGGAGAGACTCAGGAGGACGCTTACAGGCGCCGTATCAAGGAACTTCAGGATATCATCGAGGTATGCACCTGGGTGCCTGAGAACGCCCCCAGGACATTCCGTGAGGCCGTACAGATGTACTGGTTCTGCCATCTCGGCACGATTCTCGAGCTCAACGGCTGGGACGCCATGAACCCCGGTCATTTCGACCAGCATCTGGCTCCTTTCTATGAGAAGGAGACGGCTGCCGGCACCCTCACCCGCGAGCAGGCCAAGGAGTACATCAGCTGTTTCTGGATCAAGGTCAACAACCATCCCGCTCCTCCCAAGGTGGGCATCACGGCCAAGGAGAGCGGTACATACAACGATTTCACCAACATCAACATAGGCGGAGTCAAGCGCGACGGCACCTCCGGAGAGAGCGAGGTGTCCTACATCCTCCTCGAGGTGCTCGGGGAACTGCACATCCTCCAGCCCGGCTGCTCCGTACACGTGAGCGAGAAGACCTCCGACGATCTGGTCAAGGCCGCCTGCAAGGTCATCCGTCTCGGATACGGCTATCCGTCCCTCTTCAATCCCGACACATACGTCCGGGAACTCGTCCGTCAGGGCAAGAGCCTGGAGGACGCCCGTGAGGGAGGCTGCAGCGGCTGTATCGAGGTCGGCGCCTTCGGCAAGGAGGCCTATCTGCTCACAGGCTATCTGAACGTGCCCAAACTTCTGGAACTGGCTCTGAACAACGGTGTTGATCCCGTCACCGGCCGTCAGATCAGCATCGCCACCGGCGACGCCAGGGAGTTCAGGAACTTCGAGGACCTGTACTCTGCTTTCCTGAAGCAGCTTGAGTACGTGGTGCTTGAGAAGATAAAGGTCAACAACTACATCGACCGGATGTTCGCCAAGTACGCTCCGGCTACCTTCCTTTCCGTGCTCATCGACGACTGCATCGCCAAAGGCAAGGACTACTACAACGGCGGTCCCCGCTACAACACCAACTACATCCAGTGCACCGGCCTCGGCACCGTCACCGACGCCATGTCCTCGATCAAGAAGCATGTCTTCGAGGAGGGCCGCTATACCATGGACCGGATGCTGGAGATGCTGAAGGCTGACTTCAAAGGCCATGAGTTCGACCGCCAGTGGATTATCAACCACACCTCTTTCTTCGGCAACGACGACGAGTACGCCGATTCCATCGCTGTACGTGTCTACAACGACCTCTTCAAGGCCATCGAGGGCCGTCCCAACATCAAGGGCTCGTGCTATCACATGAACATGCTCTCCACCACCTGCCACATCTACTTCGGCAAGGTGCTCGGAGCCTCGGCCGACGGACGCCATGCCTTCCTGCCCATCTCGGACGGAACCTCTCCCTCGCACGGCGCCGACACCCACGGACCCACAGCCGTGGTCAAGTCCCTGGGCAAGCTCGACCAGAGCCTTTCCGGCGGTACCCTGCTCAACCAGCGTCTGATACCTCAGATACTCAAGAAAGAGGAGGACCTCACCAAGCTGGGGCAGCTCATCCGCGCCTACTTCGGTCTCGGCGGCCACCACATCCAGTTCAACATCGTGGACACCGCCACTCTCCGCGACGCTCAGAAGCATCCGGAGCAGTACCGCGACCTGATGGTCCGCGTGGCCGGCTACAGCGATTACTTCAATGACCTCTGCGCCGACTACCAGGAGGAGATCATAGCACGTACTGAGAACGCCTCATTCTGATGATGTACCGGATATTCGACATCAAGCGGTACTCGATTAACGACGGACCGGGCATCCGGATTACATTTTTCTTCAAAGGATGCCCGCTGTCCTGTCTGTGGTGCCACAACCCCGAAGGCATATCCCGAACCCAGACCCGCATGTACACCCCCTCCAAGTGCATTCTCTGCGGGGCCTGCGTGCATTTCTGCCCTTCCGGAGCCCTCTCCGTGCCCCGGCGCGGCGCTTCCGGCGGTATCCGCTGCGATGCCTCCAGGTGCACCCTCTGCGGCAAGTGCGCGGAGGTCTGCCCCACGAAAGCCGTGGAGATGGCCGCCAGGTCCTATACCGCTGAGCAGATCTACGCCGAGATAGCCAAGGAGCGGCCCTTCTTCGAGTCCTCCGGCGGCGGAGTGACCTTCAGCGGGGGAGAACCGCTGTATCAGGGAGAATCCATTATTCCCCTGCTGGACTTCATTTCAGAGGCTGCCGCCCGCGACGGGTACACTCTGCACCGTACCCTGGACACTACGCTCTTCGCTCCGGAGGCTCTGGTGCGGGGGACCCTGGGCCGATGCGAATTGTACCTGGTGGACCTCAAGCACATGGACTCAGCGGTTCACCGCCGCTGCTGCGGAGTGCCTAACGAGCCTATCCTGAGCAACCTGCGCGTGCTGGCGGAGGCCGGCGCCGACTACATCATCCGTATACCTTATATAATAGGTGTCAATGCGGATGAGGCCAATGTCACCGCTACGGCCGCGTTCCTCGCCTCCCTTCCCCGTCTGCCTCGCTACGTCGAGCTGCTGCCGTACCACGACATAGGCAAGTCCAAACATTCCCGCATGGGGACGGTCTACAACCCGGATGCCGTGCCCATGTCCGCGCCCTCTGAGGCAGACCTGCAGGCAGCGGTGGATATATTTGCAAAATACGGTGTCCCGTCCAAGTTCTGACGGAACACCGTACCCTTTTCTTACGGAGAACCCTCCGCTTACATAGTCATCGACTTCTGGAGCTCGCGGGCTGACTGGAGGAACTCCTCTACGTTCATCTCCTTGAAGAAGAGCAGGCCGTGAGTGGTCCTGAGCCTCGGGCTGGGGTTCTGGTAGAAGAACGGCTTGCCGAGTACGTGCTGTACCTTCGAGAGCTGGTCCACCCAGATGATCTTGGCCAGGTCGCTGAACTTGCCGTCGAGCATGTAGCTCGGGAAGTCGGCGTGTACCTGGGAGGCGTAGCAGTTGCAGAAGGCGTTGTCGAACACGCTCATGGCGTTGAGCGATACTGGTACGATGTGGGTGGCCTCGGAAGGGAGGAAGCGGTACCATACGTTGCGGTAGCCCCAGATCTTGAGGTTGCTCAGATCGGCTTCCTTGCCCCACTCGCGGATGGCTTCGGCGATGGCCTGGAGCACCTTGTAGTGAGTGTCCGGACCGCTGCCCTCAGGGTCGAAGGCGATGCTGATCACGGTAGGCTTGATGGTGCGCAGCTCCTCGAGGATGGGGGCCACGTCACGCTCGCGGTTGGGCTGCTCGGTGAAGATGTCACCGGTGTAGAAGCCCAGGCGGAGGTGATGCACGTTCTCGTTCTTGATGCCGAAGAAGCCCCATACCAGTTCTTCCTCGAACTCGCGGATCATACCCTTGAGCAGGCGGATGTCGGCGGACATCTTCTGGCCGTCGTAGCTGCGGCGGGTCTCTTCGATGACGTCGAGGATCTTGGCTCTCAGCTCTTCCTTGCTCTTGACACCGTAGATCTCGATGAAGTCGCGTACCAGACGGTGGGCACGTCCCCTGCGGCGCTCCTCCATGTTGCCGGAGGCGACGTTGATCAGGGAATGATAGATATCCTTGTCGCGTTTCAGTTTCCATCCTTCTGTGAAGAAGTCGGGATAGTCGGTCATCTCGATCTTACCGGCGTCCAGGAATCCGATGGTCTCCTGCAGGGCGTCGATCAGGAAGTGGTTGGTCACGGCGTTGAAGCCGGAGGTCATCACCGAGAAGTGAGACTCGTTGGTCTCGTTGCGGGATACCCTGTGGATGTGGGGCAGCAGACCCAGGAGGATGTCGTCGTGGTGAGGGCCGGTGTAGTAGAATGTCTGGTTGCTCCAGGTCGAGGTGCCGCGGGCTATCTTGCGGGTCAGGGAGTCGATGACGCTCTGTACGGTGTGCTCGTCCAGACCGGGAATCATGCTGCAGTACTCGTCGGCCTTGAGGTCCTCGAGGGTGATCTTGTCACCGTACTTGTTGATGCGGTTGCAGCAGTCGATGACGGCGCGGTCGGTCTTCTCCTGGGACCAGGGGGTGTCCGTGTAGTAATGGTACACTGACTCATGCAGCATCGAGGCGGCTCCGGTGGTGAGGTAGAAGCGGGCGTTGGGCAGCTTCGAGAGCACCGATGCGGGATAGAGGTTGCAGGGAGTCTTCTCCAGGGCGTCGGCTACGACGGGTGCCTTGGCCTCTCCGGCAGCGAAGATGATGGCTACTGCATCGGGGTCGTGTGTGATGGTCTCCAGGCCGATGGTGATTACGGGCTTGATGCGGGATATCTCGATACCTCCGAGGTCGCTGGCGGCCGCAGCCTGGGTCTCGTAGTTGGTGTGGGTCAGGCGGGTGGTGGAGTGGGGGTCGCTGCCGCGGACGTTGAATGCGATGTGTCCGTCAGGACCGATGCCTCCGAGGAAGAATCCTATGCCGCCCATGTCCCTTACCTTCTGGTCGTAGGCCGCGCACCAGTTGTCGATCATGAAGATGGACTTCTGCTGCATTTCCTCGGCCGTGCTCCTGGCGTTTCGGTAGCGCAGGCTCAGGTCTATCACTCCGTCGGGGAACACCTCGGTGAAGTGCCTGCCGTCCACGAGGGGTATCTGCTCGCAGTTGATGAATATGCCCTTGGAGGCGTCCAGGCCGAAGTCCTCGACATAATATTTCTGCACGTAGTTGTAGAAGCTGTTGTGCTGGCGGGGGTCGATCGGGTAGAACTCGTCTATCTGTACGAAGTGCAGGCCGCGCAGGTCGGGCTTCTTATTAATAAGGAGTCCGCTCTCTTCCCTGGAGGCAGCGCCTTCCTTTGTGTCCCACTCGGTCAGGACCTTCTTGACCCATGCGATGAAGTACTCGGGAGTCTTGCCGGTAGGAAGGCTGATGACTCCGTCCGGATGCTCCGCTGCCCACTCCAGGAAGCGGAAGGCTGTCAGTTTTCCCAGTTTAGGGAAATTCTCTACAGTAATGTAGGGGATGTTGGTCGGAAATCTGTGTTCTACAGAGCCTATGTAGGCTTTCTCGACATTTGTGAAATTATTGAACATACCAAATACTGTTTTAAGCCACAAATATACACAGAAGCCGAGAGCAATGCAAGTTTACTTTCATTTCTCTTCTTGAATTGTCCTCCGGTCGAAAACGTACGCGCCGGATTTTTTTTCATTTTTATAAGTTCCTGATCATTGGTGCTTTGATATTAAAATTTTCCGGTCGAAAATGTGTTGAAAATTTTTCAAAAAAATCTTAAAAAAGTTTGGCGTTAAAGGAATTTGTAATATCTTTGCAGCCCCGTTTAATGGGAGAATTGTATTTAGTTGTTGAAAATAATAGACTTACAAAAAGTATAGACAATGTTACAACCAAAGAAAACCAAGTTCAGAAGGCAGCAGAAAGGCCGTATGAAAGGAAATGCTCATCGTGGAACTGAGCTCTCTTTCGGTTCTTTCGGCATCAAGACCCTTGAGTCGGCATGGCTCACAGGTCAGCAGATCGAGGCTGCCCGTCAGGCTGTAGTGCGTTACATGAAACGTGAAGGTAAGATTTGGATTCGCGTTTTCCCTGACAAACCTTACACAAAGAAACCGGCTGAGGTACGTATGGGTAAAGGTAAAGGTAATCCCGAGGGATTCGTAGCTCCCATCACTCCCGGCCGCATGCTCATCGAAGCAGAGGGTGTGCCTTTGGAAGTTGCCAAGGAGGCTCTCCGTCTCGGAGCGCAGAAGCTGCCTGTAACCACCAATTTCGTGGTCCGCAGAGATTATGTTGAACAGTAATAAACCGGAGGAGAAGAAATGAAACCCAAGGAAATCAGAGAAATGTCTATCAAGGACCTGCGCGAGCGCATCGAGACCGAGAAGGCCAACCTGGCGCAGATGAAGATCAACCATGCCGTCTCCCCCATTGAGGATACCTCAAAGATCAGAAAGGCAGGAAAGGACATAGCCCGTATGCTCACCATCCTGACTGAAAAGGAAAACCAGGCTAAAGCAGAGTAACAGTTATGGAAAGAAATTTACGCAAGGAAAGAATCGGGGTGGTGGTCAGCAACAAGATGGACAAGTCCATCGTAGTGGCTGTAAGAGTTAAGGAAAAACACCCTGTTTACGGCAAGTTCGTGAACAAGACCACCAAGTTCGTCGCTCATGACGAGAAGAATACATGCGACGAAGGCGATACGGTCCGCATCATGGAGACCCGTCCCCTGAGCAAGACCAAACGCTGGAGATTAGTAGAAATCGTAGAAAAAGTGAAGTAAAATGATACAACAGGAATCACGTTTAATGGTAGCTGACAACAGCGGAGCAAAAGAGGTACTCTGCATCCGTGTACTCGGAGGTAGCCGCCGCCGTTATGCCAGCGTCGGCGACAAGATCGTAGTCGCTGTCAAGAGCGCTATCCCCGGCGGTGACGCCAAGAAGGGATCGGTATCCAAGGCCGTTGTAGTGCGCACCAAGAAAGAGATCCGTCGTGCCGACGGCTCGTACATCCGTTTTGACGACAATGCCTGCGTGCTTTTGAACAACCAGGGTGAGGTCCGCGGAACACGTATCTTCGGCCCCGTTGCCCGTGAGCTGCGCGACAACTACATGAAGATTGTCTCTCTTGCACCCGAGGTACTTTAATATATAGGAGGCACAGACATGAACAAGAAATTGCATATCAAGAAAGGAGACATGGTCTACGTGAACGCCGGCAATGACAAGGGCAAGACCGGAAAGGTTCTCGAGATCATCACCAAGAAGGACCGCGCCATCGTAGAGGGTGTGAACATGGTGAGCAAGCACACCAAGCCCAATGCAAAGCATCCTCAGGGCGGTATTATCAAACAGGAAGCCGGAATTCATATTTCCAACCTCCAGGTAGTGGATCCCGCCAAGGGAGGTCCCACCAGGATCGGCCGCCGCATGGGCGAGAATGGAAAGTTGGTCCGTTACGCTAAAAAATCAGGAGAGGAGATCAAATAATGGCAAAGAAAAAAGTAGAAGAGACCAAGCAGGAACAGCACGTGAGCTTGGCAGGATACGTTCCTAATCTTCAGAAGAAATACAAAGAGGAAATCGTGGCCAAGCTCCAGAAGGAGTTCGGTTTCGCAACTGTAATGCAGGTGCCCAAGCTGGTGAAGATCACCCTCAACCAGGGTATCGGCGACGCTACCGGAGACAAGAAGCTCGTGGAGGTCGCTCAGCAGGAGCTCACCGCCATCGCAGGACAGAAGGCCGTGACCACTTATTCCAGAAAGGATATCTCCAACTTCAAGCTCCGCCGCGGCACCGCCATCGGAGTGAAGGTTACCCTCAGGGGCGCACGCATGTATGAGTTCCTCGAGAGGCTCATCGCAGTATCCCTGCCCCGTATCCGTGACTTCAACGGTATCAACGAGAAGTTCGACGGCCGCGGTAACTACACCCTCGGTATCAAGGAGCAGATCATCTTCCCCGAGATCGACATCGACAAGATCACCAAGATCTTCGGCCTCGAGATTACCTTTGTAACCTCCACTGAGAAGGATGAGGAGGCTCATGCACTTCTCCGTGAGTTCGGACTGCCTTTTAAGAACAAAAAATCGTAATTAGAAGATATGGCAAAAGAATCAATGAAGGCTCGCGAAGTGAAACGTGCGAGATTGTGCGCTAAATACGCAGAAAAACGTAAAGCTCTCAAGGAAGCCGGCGACTGGGCCGCTCTCGACAGACTCCCCAAGAACTCGAGTCCCTGCCGTCAGCACAACCGTTGCTCCATCACCGGACGTCCCAAAGGCTACATGCGTGTTTTCGGCATCAGCCGTATTCAGTTCCGCGAGATGGCCAGCAAGGGTCTTATCCCCGGCGTTCGCAAGGCATCCTGGTAAGAGAATACATTTAACTTAATTTATAAACCATTGGATATCGGGCGCCGGAAGGCGTCGAACCACTAAAACAAAACAAACAAATGACTGATCCAATAGCAGATTACCTGACGAGAGTCAGAAACGCGTATCTCGCAAAGCACAAGATCGTTGAGATTCCCGCGTCCAAGATGAAGATGGAGATCACCCGCATCCTCCATGAGAAGGGATACATCCTCAGCTACAAGCTGGTCGAGGGTACTCCCTACAATACCATCAAGATAGCCCTGAAGTATCATCCTGCGACCAAGCAGGCGGCTGTCAAGAAGATTCAGAGAGTTTCGACTCCCGGTCTGAGAAAGTACGTAGGCGTAGAGGATATGCCCCGCGTGCTCAACGGCATGGGTATCGCCATTCTCTCTACTTCGAAGGGAATCATCACCGACAAGGAAGCCAAGGATATGAACGTCGGCGGCGAGGTGCTCTGTTATGTTTATTAATGTTAAAAAAGTAAGATTACAATGTCAAGAATTGGAAAATTGCCTGTACACCTGCCGCAGGGCGTGACCGCAACGGTCGGCGCCGACAATGTGGTACTGGTTAAAGGACCGCTCGGACAACTGAGTCAGAAGGTTGATCCTGACATCAAAGTATCCGTTGAAGGGAATACTATTACGGTAACACGTCCCACGGACCAGCCCCGTCACCGTTCCCTGCACGGACTCTACCGCGCACTCATCAACAACATGGTAACCGGTGTCTCCACCGGCTTCACCATCAAGCAGGAACTCATCGGTGTCGGTTACCGCGTGGAGGTAAAGGGCCAGATCCTGGAGCTCGCTCTCGGATACTCCCACGACATCCACTTCATGCTCCCCTCGGAGATCAAGGCCGAGGCTGAGCCTGTAAAGAAGGGACAGAACCCTGTTCTTGTTCTCAAGAGCTGCGACAAGCAGCTGCTCGGCCAGGTAGCCGCCAAGATCCGCTCTATGCGCGCTCCCGAGCCTTACAAGGGTAAAGGTATCAAGTTCGTAGGCGAACAGCTCCGCCGCAAGGCCGGTAAGTCCGCAGGCGCTAAATAATTAGGAGGATAGGAATATGGCAATGACTAAAATACAGAGAAGACAGAGAATACGCTACCGCATCCGCAAGGTCGTAAACGGAACTCCCGAGAGACCCAGGATGTCTGTATTCAGAAGCAACAAGCAGATCTACGTACAGGTGATCGACGACACCAAGGGCATCACCCTCGTGTCCGCAGGCTCCACCGACAAGTCTCTTGCAGAGGCTGTAAAGGGCAAGACCGCTACTGAGGTGGCTGCTCTGGTCGGCAAGCTCATCGCCGAGCGTGCTGTAGAGAAGGGTATCTCCACCGTCTCCTTCGACCGCGGAGGCTACCTCTATCACGGAAGAGTTAAAAGTTTGGCAGACGCAGCCCGCGAGGGCGGTCTTAAATTCTAAGAGACTATGGCAGATATCAACGTAAAGAAAGTAAAGACCACCGATCTGGAACTCAAGGACAGATTGGTAGCAGTTCAGAGGGTTACCAAGGTAACCAAGGGCGGACGTCACTTCAGCTTCGCCGCTATCGTAGTAGTGGGCGACGAGAAGGGTGTGGTAGGCTATGGTCTCGGAAAGGCCAATGAAGTTACCACCGCTATCTCCAAGGGCGTCGAGGATGCTAAGAAGAATCTCGTAAAAGTTCCTCTGAACAAGAGAACCATCCCTCACGAGCAGGAGGCCAAGTTCGGCGGAGCCAAGGTATTCATGAAGCCCGCAGCCCCCGGTACCGGAGTAAAGGCCGGAGGTGCGATGCGTGCCGTGTTCGAGTCAGTAGGCGTTCAGGACGTGCTGGCTAAGTCCAAGGGCTCGTCCAACCCTCACAACCTGGTTAAGGCCACCATCGCTGCCCTCGCAGAGCTCCGCGATGCATATACTGTGGCAGGTGTCCGCGGTATCCCCATGCAAAGAGTATTTAAAGGATAAGGAGGCAAGACTATGGCAAAAGTTAAAGTTACTCAGATCAAGAGCAAGAACGGCTCGACCCAGAGGCAGAGGGCCAACCTCGAGTCTCTCGGACTGCGCCGCATGCACCAGTCGGTGGAGATAGAGCTGACTCCCGTGACCAACGGTATGATCCAGAAGGTTCTCCATCTTGTAAAAGTAGAAGAGATTAACTAACTAGTAAGGTAAAAAGAGATGAAACTACATAATTTACAACCTGCAGAGGGCTCCCGCAAGAATGTTAAGCGCGTAGGCCGCGGCGAAGGCTCCGGCCACGGCGGACAGTCCACACGCGGTATGAACGGCGCCAAGTCCCGCTCCGGTTACCGTCACAAGATCGGATTCGAGGGCGGCCAGATGCCTATCCAGAGGCGTCTGCCCAAGTTCGGATTCAAGAATCCCACCAGAGTGGAATACAAGGCCGTGAACCTCTCCACCCTTCAGACTCTGAGCGAGAAGAGGAACATTACCGTGATTGACTTCGATACACTCGTATCCGCCGGTCTCGTTTCCAAGAACGACAAGGTGAAGATTCTCGGCAACGGTGAGCTCACCGCCAAGCTGGAGGTTACCGCCGACGCATTCTCCAAGACAGCCAAGGAGAAGATCGAGGCCCTCGAAGGCAAGGCTATCGTACTCTAATAAGTAAAGCGGCCGATGAAAAGATTTATTCAGACAATCAAGAATATCTTCAAGATTGAAGAGCTGAGGAAAAGGTTGGGATACACCTTTCTCCTTTTGCTTGTGTACCGTCTCGGATGCTTCATTGTAGTGCCGGGTATCGACCCGACCAAACTGCAGGAGCTCGAGGCTCAGGCGTCCACAGGCCTCCTCAGTCTGTTGGATATGTTTTCCGGCGGCGCTTTCGGCAACGCTTCCATCTTCGCGCTGGGAGTGATGCCGTACATCTCCGCATCCATCGTCATCCAGCTTCTGGGTGTGATGGTCCCCTATTTCCAGAAGATGCAGAGAGAAGGGGAGAGCGGACGTAGAAAAATGAACCAGTGGACACGCTATCTGACAATTGTAATCCTTCTGCTTCAAGGACCTGCGTACATTACCAACCTTCACGCACAATTGCCCGCAGATGCGTTCTTAGTACAGGGTTTCGGATTCAACATCTTCGCTACTATCGTGCTGATGGCAGGTACGATGTTCGTGATGTGGCTCGGCGAGCGCATTACCGACAGGGGTATCGGTAACGGTATCTCCCTGATCATTATGGTCGGTATCATCGCCCGTCTGCCCTTCGCCATCTTCGCTGAAGCCGCGCAGAGATTCAACCAGACCAATGGCGGAGCTCTCATGTTCCTCATTGAGATAGTGATTCTCTTCCTCGTCTTCATCGCCACCATCGCACTCGTACAGGGACAGCGCAAAGTTCCCGTACAGTATGCCAAGAGAGTGGTCGGAAACCGTCAGTACGGTGGAGTCCGTCAGTATATACCTCTGAAAATAAACGCGGCCGGCGTAATGCCGATTATTTTCGCCCAGGCACTGATGATGTTCCCGCTCCTCCTCTCGCGTTTCGACGCCTCACAGGGACTTGCGGCTACATTGAGCGACTATACCGGATTCTGGTACAACTTCATCTTCGCCTTCCTCGTAGTGGCCTTCACCTACTTCTACACCGCAGTAACGGTGAACCCCACCATGATGGCCGAGGAGATGAAGAAGAACGGCGGATTCATCCCCGGAGTGAAGCCCGGAAAGAAGACAGCCGACTACCTCGATGCAATAATGTCGCGTATCACCCTGCCCGGATCCATTTTCCTGGCTATCGTGGCGATACTTCCGGCATTTGCGATGATGTTCGGGATAAACAACCAGTTCTCCCAGTTCTACGGCGGAACCTCGCTGCTTATCCTTGTAGGCGTAGTGCTCGACACCCTGCAGCAGATCGAGTCGCATCTGCTCATGAGGCACTACGACGGTTTGATGAAGACCGGACGTCTTAAAGGCCGTTCGGGAATGTAATTCTCAAAAAGTTCTTTGAGTATGATAAGAATAAAATCCGAAGAAGAAATCGAGATTCTCAGAGAGAATGCGATCCTCGTCTCCAAGACGTTGGCGGAAGTCGGCAAGCACGTTGCTCCCGGTGTCACCACCATGCAGCTTGACAAGATCGCCGAGACTTTCATCCGTGACAACGGCGCGGAGCCGGGCTTCTTGGGATACGGCGGCTTCCCCTATACGCTCTGTCTGTCCGTCAACGATGTCGTGGTCCATGGTTTCCCGTCGGACTACAAGCTCCGCGAGGGCGACATAGTGTCCGTCGACTGTGGAACTATATACAAGGGCTACTACGGTGACTCCGCGTACACCTTCCCTGTCGGGGAGGTGGACGAGGAGACCGCAAAACTCCTGAGAGTCACCAAGGAATCCCTGTATCGCGGCATAGAGAAGGCAGTCGCGGGCAACAGGATAGGGGACATCGGCCATGCCATCCAGTCGTACACCGAAGGCTTCGGCTTCTCGGTGGTCCGCGAGATGGTAGGACACGGAATCGGAAAGGACATGCACGAGCATCCCGAGGTTCCGAATTACGGCAAGGCGGGCACCGGCAAGAAGCTGGTGAAGGGTATGACTATCTGCATCGAGCCGATGATCAACGCCGGAGGCAAAGCGATTTACCTCCACGAGAACGGATGGGCTGTCAGCACCTGTGACAAGAAGAAGTCAGCCCACTTCGAGCTCACGGTCGCCGTCGGGGACGAGAAAGCCGATATTCTGTCTACTTTTGACTTTATAGAAGGTAAGAGACAATATTAAGTTGTAAGAGACAAGTACTTATGCCCAAACAAGCTGCTATAGAAAAGGATGGAACTATAATCGAGGCCCTCTCCAACGCCATGTTCCGCGTGGAGCTGGACAACGGCCATGTAATTATAGCCCACATCTCCGGCAAGATGCGCATGCACTACATCCGTATCCTGCCCGGCGACAAGGTCAGAGTAGAGATGTCCCCTTATGATTTATCAAAAGGAAGAATTTCTTTCAGGTACAAATAAAAATTTACGACAATGAAAGTTAAAGCATCCATCAAGAAGCGCAGCGAGGATTGCAAAATAGTAAAGCGCAAAGGCCGCCTTTATGTCATCTGCAAAAAGAATCCTAAGTTCAAGATGCGCCAGGGATAATTAAATGTGTAAAACAAATAAAAAAGTAATATAGTATGGCACGTATAGCCGGTGTAGATTTACCTAAAAACAAAAGAGGAGAGATAGGTCTTACCTATATCTACGGTATCGGCCGTAGTTCCGCCCGTAAGATCCTCACCGATTGCGGTATCGACTTCGACACCAAGGTGAGCGAGTGGAACGACGACCAGATCGCAGCGATCAGGTCCACTATCGCTGAGCACTACAAGATCGAGGGTGAACTTCGTTCATCCGTTCAGATGAACATCAAGCGTCTGATGGATATCGGATGCTACAGAGGAATCCGTCACCGTATCGGACTCCCCGTACGCGGACAGAGCACCAAGAACAACGCCCGTACACGTAAGGGTAAGAAGAAGACGGTGGCCAACAAGAAAAAAGCAACTAAGTAACAAGTAACTGAATATGGCAAAGAAATCTGGAACAACCAATAAGAAGAGAGTCGTAAAGGTTGACGCCTACGGCGAGGCACACATCTCCTCGACTTTCAACAATGTGATCGTAACCTTGACCAACAGTCTCGGTCAGGTTATCAGTTGGTCTTCGGCCGGCAAGATGGGATTCCGCGGTTCCAAGAAGAACACTCCCTATGCCGCGCAGGTAGCAGCAGCTGACGCCGCAAAAGTTGCTTACGACTTGGGTTTACGCAAGATCAAGGCATATGTCAAAGGTCCCGGAGCGGGCCGCGAGTCTGCGATCCGCACCATCCATGGAGCCGGTATTGAAGTTACCGAGATTGTCGACGTGACACCGCTTCCTCACAATGGATGCCGTCCCAAAGGACGCCGTAAAGTATAATTTGGTATAGAACAAAAGATTAAAAGTTAAGAATTATGGCAAGATATACAGGACCTACCACAAAGATAGCCCGCAAGTTCGGTGAACCGATCTACGGTCCGGATAAGTATTTCGAGAAGAAAAACTATCCTCCCGGACAGCACGGAATGGCCAAGAAACGCAAGAAGATCTCCGAGTACGGAAACCAGCTCAAGGAGAAGCAGAAGGTGAAATATACCTACGGCGTTCTCGAGAGACAGTTCCGTAACACATACGCCAAGGCCCGCAGGATGCAGGGACGTACAGGTGAGAACCTCCTCCTGCTTCTCGAGTCCCGTCTGGACAATATCGTATACCGCATGGGCATAGCTCCTACACGCGCCGCCGCACGTCAGCTCGTGTCGCACTGCCACATCGTACTCAACGGTAATGTCTGCAGCATACCATCCACTATTGTCAAACCCGGTGAGACCGTAGGTGTCCGCGAGAGGTCCAAGAGTCTCGAGGTCATCCAGAACAGTGTGGCCGACACCTGCAAGTATTCATGGATCGAGTGGAACCGCACCGATCTTTCCGGCAAATTCCTCAACCTCCCCGAGAGGACTGAGATTCCTGAGAATATCAACGAGCAGCTGATCGTCGAACTGTACTCCAAATAATAACTGACGCCATGGCAATTTTAGCATTTCAGAAACCGGACAAAGTAATAATGCTCGAGTCGACCGATACTTTCGGTAAATTCGAGTTCCGCCCGCTGGAACCCGGATACGGGATAACAATAGGCAACGCCCTGCGCAGGGTCCTGTTGTCCTCGTTGGAGGGATTTGCCATCACTTCTATAAAGATCGAAGGGGTAAGCCACGAGTTTGACACTATCCCTGGCGTTATTGAGAGTGTAGTAGACATCATTCTGAATCTCAAACAGGTACGTTTCAAGAGAGAGGTCAAGGAAGAGGAGTCCGAGATTGTCAACTTTACAGTTACCGGCAAGCAGGAGTTCACCGCCGAGGATATCTCCAAGAACCTCTGCAACTTCTCTGTCCTCAATCCCGGGCTGCATATCTGCTCCATGGAGCCTACAGTGAAACTCGTCGTCGAGCTTCATATAGGCAAGGGCCGCGGATATGTTCCCTCGGACGAGAACAAGGTCGAGTCGGCACCCGTGGGCACTATTCCCATCGACTCCATCTTCACCCCTATCAAGAACGTCAACTACTCGGTGGAGGACTACCGCGTAGAGCAGAAGACCGACTACGACAAGCTGAACCTCGAGATCACCACCGACGGATCCATCCATCCCAAGGATGCCCTGACCGAGGCCGCCAAGATTCTCATCTACCATTTCATGCTTTTCTCCGACGAGAAAATCTCCCTGGAGACACCTCCCGAGAAGAGCGCTCCCGAGGCTCTTGACGAGGAAGCTCTGCGCATGAGGCATCTGCTGCTTACCAAACTTTCCGACATGGAGCTCTCCGTAAGGGCTCTCAACTGCCTGAAAGCCGCCAACATCGAGACATTCGCCGATCTGGTTTCGCACCAGAGGGCCGAGCTCATCCGCTTCAGGAACTTCGGCAAGAAGTCCATGAACGAGATAGATGTCCTGATGGACAGAGTAAAGCTCAGTTTCGGTATGGATGTAAGCAAATACAATATTGAAGTAAAAAAGAAATCAGAAGTAGAAAACAATGAGGCACAATAGGACAATCAATCATTTAGGACGCAAGAGCGGTCACCGCAAGTCTATGCTCGCCAACATGGCCTGCTCGCTGATCCTCCACAAGAGGATTGAGACCACCGTCGCCAAGGCAAAAGCTCTCAGAGTGTATGTAGAGCCCCTGATTACCAAGTCGAAGGATGACTCCACCCACTCCCGCCGTACTGTCTTCGCATACCTGAAGCAGAAAGAGGCCGTTACAGAGCTCTTCCGCAACGTGGCTCCCAAGATCGCCGACCGTCCCGGCGGATACACCCGCATCATCAAGACCGGCTTCCGTCAGGGCGATGCCGCTGACATGGCGTTCATCGAGCTGGTAGACTTCAACGAGGCAGCCCTCGGAACAAACAAGGCAGCCGAGAAGAAGACCACTACCCGCCGCAGCCGCAAGAAAGCAGCTCCCAAGGCAGAGGCAGCACCTGCTGCAGAAGTACCTGCAGCCGAGGAGGCTCCCAAGGCCGAGTAATTCCGTCAGTCCTGACAGTAGAAAAGCCGTTCTCTTACGAAGAGCGGCTTTTTTTGTGTACATTTGCCGTCATGAAGATAGACAGGAACGACATAGTGCTGTCGCTCGGCTCTTGTTTCTCCGCGGAGATGGGCCGGAGGATGGCGGCTTCGGGGATGGAAGTGTGCTGCAATCCCTTCGGGGTGCTGTACAATCCGGCATCTGTCGCTTCGTCGCTGCTGCGCCTGGCGGACGGACGGCCGTTCGGACCGGAGGATGTCATACCGCGGGATACCAATCCGGTGCGGGAGGGGAGGCCTCGGAAAGCTGTTTCGCCGGAACACCGTCCCATAGCCCCCGAAGGCGGAGGCTACGTCTCATTCTGGCATCATGGCTCATTTGCCCGCAAGAGTCCTGAGGAGTTTCTGAACAATGCCAATTCAGTTTTGGCGGAAGCCTCCTCCTCTTTCCACAAGGCCGGAACGGTCATAATAACTTTCGGTACTGCCTGGGTCTTCCGACACATTGAACGGGACATGATCGTGTCGAACTGCCATAAGCATCCCGCGTGGGAGTTCCGCCGCGAG
The DNA here is from genome assembly GCA_900550465.1 of uncultured Alistipes sp. Taxonomy (GTDB): domain Bacteria; phylum Bacteroidota; class Bacteroidia; order Bacteroidales; family UBA932; genus Coprenecus. The sequence goes on along the minus strand of URSC01000007.1, from coordinate 27,867 downwards.
CGCCTTGACGTCGAAGACATCGTCTCCCTCTGGTCGCCCATCCTAGAGCGCTTCAGTGACAGGCATTTTATCCTGACAGTCTCGCCCATCCGCCACCTCAAGGACGGCCTCCACGGCAACCAGCTTTCCAAGGCCACGCTCCTCCTGGCCGAGGACGCTCTGGTCCGGATGTACCCCAACGCTGAGTATTTTCCCTCCTACGAGATCATACTCGACGAGCTCCGCGACCGCATCTGGTTCGAGTCCGACGGAGCACATCCTACGCAGGCCGCCATAGACGTTGTCTGGGAGCGCTTCAAATCAACAGAACAGATTTTGTAGAAGATTAGTAGAAAAATACTATTTTTGCCATTTGGAAAACATTCTAAAATACTCAAGATATGAAACGCATATTAGTCATTGGCGCCGGCGGACAGATCGGCACCGAACTGGTTCCCCACCTCCAGAAAGTATATGGACACGACAACGTTATCGGTGCTGACCTCAAGGACGAGGCAGTGGCCAAGATCGGCTCCTACGCCAGGGCCATCAAGCTCGATGCCCTCGACTTCAACGCTTTCGGCGAGGCTGTGAAGGAACATAAGATAGATGCCATCTTCAACCTCGTAGCCCTCCTCTCCGCCACAGGCGAGAAGAACCCCGAGCTCGCATGGAAGATCAACATGGGAGCCCTGGTCAACTCCCTGACCCTCGCCAAGGAGTTCAAGACAGCTGTCTTCACTCCCAGTTCCATCGGAGCCTTCGGAGTAAGCACTCCCCACGACAAGACTCCTCAGGACACAGTCATGAGACCCGACACCATCTACGGTGTGTGCAAGGTGACAGGTGAGCTCCTCTCCGACTACTACTATCACCGTTTCGGCGTGGATGCCCGCAGCGTGCGCTTCCCCGGCATCATCTCCAACGGCTGTCTGCCCGGCGGCGGCACCACCGACTATGCCGTAGAGGTATTCTACGAGATCCTCAAGACCGGACACTACACCTGCCCCATCCCCGAGGATTCCTATATGGACATGCTCTACATGCCCGACGCACTGAACGCAGTCGTACAGCTGATGGAGGCCGACCCCTCCAAGCTGAAGCACCGCAACAGCTTCAACATCACCTGTATGAGCTTCTGCCCGAAGGAACTCTTCGCGAAGATCAAGGAGCGCATCCCCTCGGCTACATTCGACTACAATGTAGACCCTGTGAAGGCCGCCATCGCCGACTCATGGCCCAACATGATGGACGACAGCTGCGCCCGCGAGGAGTGGGGCTGGAATCCCCAGTGGCACATCGACGCCATGGTGGACGACATGCTCAAGGCCATAGCAGCGAAGCTCGGCAAATAAATGAAGTTCGAGCTGCTTAAGACAGACCCTGCGTCCAATGCACGCAGAGGACGGATCCGGACGGACCACGGGACCATAGAGACACCGATCTTTATGCCCGTGGGTACCGTCGGTTCTGTTAAAGGAGTGTACCATAGGGACCTGAAAGCCGATATCGGGGCTCAGATCATCCTGGGCAACACCTATCATCTCTATCTGCGGCCCGGGCTGGAGACCCTGCGGATGGCCGGAGGCCTGCACCGGTTTGCCGGATGGGACCGCCCGATACTGACCGACAGCGGCGGTTTCCAGGTATTCTCCCTGGCCGACAGCCGGAAACTGACTCCGGAGGGCTGCACCTTCCGCTCGCATATCGACGGCTCGGCCCACAGTTTCACCCCTGAGAACAATGTGGACACCCAGCGCATCATCGGGGCCGACATCATCATGGCCCTGGACGAGTGTACCCCCGGCGACGCTGACCGCAACTATGCCCGCAAGTCCCTGGACCTGACGAAGCAGTGGCTCAGGAGAGGCATCGCCCGCTTCCGGGAGACAGAGCCGCTGTATGGTTATTCCCAGGCATTTTTCCCCATAGTCCAGGGATGCGTCTATCCTGACCTGAGGGTCGAGGCGGCCGAGAACGTGGCCTCGTATGACTGCGAGGGATACGCTATCGGAGGGCTTTCCGTGGGGGAGCCTACCGATGTGATGTATGAGATGATAGAAGTGGTCCATCCCGTCCTGCCGAAGGACCGCCCCCGCTATCTGATGGGAGTGGGGACACCCGAAAACCTGCTGGAGGGCATTGCCCGTGGCATCGACATGTTCGACTGCGTGATGCCCACCCGCAACGGCCGCAACGGCATGCTGTTCACCTGGGAGGGGAGGATGAACATGCGCAACAAGAAGTGGGAGAGGGATTTCTCCCCGATCGACCCTCATGGCACATCCTTTGTGGACACCGCCTATACGAAGGCCTACCTGAGGCATCTCTTCGTGGCCGGGGAGATGCTGGCCGCCCAGATAGCCAGCGAGCACAACCTGGCTTTCTATCTGGACGTGGTGGTCCAGGCAAGGAAGCATATCGAGGCAGGCGATTTCCTGCCATGGAAGGAAGCAGCGGTCAAGCGGCTGCAGAACAGATTGTAGTAGATGAATCTCAGCACATTCAGAGTAAAGATACTGGACTGGTACATCATAAGGAAGTTCATAGGAACTTTCTTCGTGGCTCTGCTGCTGATAATCGTCATCGTAATCATCTTCGACATCAGCGAGAAGATAGACGATTTCGTGGACAAGGAGGCTTCGCTCCATGCCATCGTCTTCGATTACTACATGAACTTCATTCCTTACTTCATCAATATGTTCAGCCCCCTGTTCGTATTCATCACCGTGATATTCTTCACATCCAAGCTTGCGGGCAACAGTGAGATAGTCGCCATGCTCTCAGGCGGAGTAAGCTTCAGCCGGCTGATGTATCCGTACTTTCTGTCGGCTCTGTTCATCGCGTTGATGAGCCTGTCGCTCAATCTGTTTGTCATACCAAGGGCCAACGAGCGGAGGCTGGCCTTCGAGGAACAGTACATCAAGGGGCAGAAGTTCTACAATACCAACCGGAACATTCATTACCAGATAGCTCCCGGCGAATTCGTCTATGTGGAATCTTTCAGCACGTGGAACAATACGGCATATAAATTCACCCTGGAGAGCATAGATGACAGCCATCTGACATCCAAGCTGACGGCGGAGAGCGCGGCCTGGGACAGTACCTCCGGCAGCTGGAAGCTCAAGAACTACACCTTGAGGGACTACAGCACCTCACAGCAGCGGATAGTGTCCGGCAAGCAGCTTGATACTGTCATACGGCTGACGGTGGATGATTTCTACCGCAGGGAAAATACGGTGGAGACGCTTACATACAAGGAACTGGATGAGCTGATAGACATGCAGCACATGAGGGGAGACAGCATGGTGAAATACTCACTTATCGAGAAGCACACCCGCTTTGCGGTGCCATTCTCCGCCTTCATCCTCACCCTTATAGGGGTCTCCCTCTCCTCCAAGAAGCGCCGCGGAGGCATAGGCCTGAACCTGGGAGTGGGCATTGCCCTGAGCTTCTCCTACATCCTCTTCCTGCGCTTCAGCCAGATGTTCGTCATCACCGATACCCTGCCGCCCTGGCTGGCCATGTGGCTGCCCAACATCCTGTATGCAGTCATAGCTGCGGTTCTCTACCGCCTCGCACCGAAATAATGTATATATTTGCAGTTTGCAAACTGATCAGTTACGCTATATGACATCGAAAGAGATTAGAAAACAGTTCCTGGACTTCTTCGCCTCGAAGGGCCACAGGATCGTTCCCTCTGCCCCGATGGTGGTCAAGGGGGACCCCACGCTCATGTTCACCAACGCCGGTATGAACCAGTTCAAGGACTGGTTCCTCGGCAACACACCCATACTCTACCCGAGGGTGGCGGACAGCCAGAAGTGCCTCAGGGTAAGCGGCAAGCACAATGACCTGGAGGAGGTCGGCCACGATTCCTACCATCACACCATGTTCGAGATGCTGGGCAACTGGAGCTTCGGCGACTACTTCAAGAAGGAGGCCATAGCCTGGGCCTGGGAGCTGCTGACGCAGGTCTACAGGCTCGACCCGGAGCGGCTCTACGCCACAGTCTGCGAGGGCAGTCCCGAGGACGGACTGGGTCCGGACCAGGAGGCCCTGGACATCTGGAAGCAGTATCTGCCGGAGGACAGAATCCTCTACGGCAGCAAGAAGGACAATTTCTGGGAGATGGGCGACACCGGCCCCTGCGGCCCCTGCAGCGAGATACACATCGACCTGCGCGACGAGGCAGACCGCAAGGCGGTGCCCGGCCGGGACCTGGTCAATCAGAGCGACCCCCTGGTAATCGAGATATGGAACCTCGTCTTCATCCAGTACAACCGCAAGGCTGACGGTACCCTCGAGCAGCTGCCCCTGCATCACGTGGACACCGGCATGGGCTTCGAGCGCCTGGTGATGGCCGTCAACGGCAACAAGAGCAACTACGACGGGGACATGTTCCAGGACATAATCGCCAGGATAGGCGAGCTCTCGGGGCATAAGTACGGAGCTGAGTCGGAGGACGTGGATGTCGCCATGAGAGTAGTCGCCGACCACATCAGGGCCATCTCATTCTCCATAGCCGACGGTCAGCTGCCCTCCAATGTCAAGGCCGGCTACGTCATCCGCCGCATCCTGCGCCGGGCAGTGCGCTACGGCTACACCTTCCTGGGCTTCAACGAGCCTTTCCTGTGCCGTCTCGTACCGGTGCTGGTCGATGTCATGGGCGAGGCCTATCCCGAACTGGCCAGGCAGCAGGCTCTTATCGAGAACGTTATCCGGGAGGAGGAAGAAGCCTTCCTGCGTACCCTCGCCAAGGGTATCGGCCTGATCAACACTATCATGGAGCGCAATGCTGATACGAAGCGCATATCAGGCAAGGATGCCTTCACCCTCTACGACACCTACGGTTTCCCGATCGACCTGAGCGAGCTGATAGCCCGCGAGCACGGATACAGCATCGACCTGGAGGAGTTCGAGGTCGAGCTGGGCAAGCAGAAGGCCAGGGCCCGCAACGCCGCAGCCGTGGAGGCCGGGGACTGGGTGGTGCTCACCGACACCGACGAGCACTCCTTCGTGGGCTACGACCTGCTGGAGACAGATGTGCAGATAGTCAAGTACCGCACTGTCAAGACCAAGGGCAAGGAGATATTCCAGCTCGTCTTTGACCGCACACCTTTCTACGCCGAGAGCGGCGGACAGGTCGGGGACTGCGGATACATCGTATCTCCTTCCGGCGAGAAGATCAATATCGTCAATACTATAAAGGAAAATAACCTCAGCATCCACATCGCCGACCGCATCCCCTCGGAGCCCGAGGCCGGCTTCCATGCTGTGGTGGACGGACAGAAGCGTCAGGAGACGGCCAACAATCACTCGGCCACCCACCTCCTGCACTACGCCCTGCGCTCCGTACTCGGAACCCACATCGAGCAGAAAGGCTCGTACGTCTGCCCTTCATATTTCCGTTTCGACTTCTCCCATTACGAGAAGATACCTGCGGAGAAGCTGCGTGAGGTGGAGAGGATGGTCAACCGTCTGATCCGTTCCGACTTCCAGCGCGAGGAGTACCGCGACATCCCCATCGCGGAGGCCAAGGCCATGGGGGCAATGGCCCTTTTCGGAGAGAAGTACGGGGACAAGGTCCGCGCTATCCGCTTCGGAGACTCGATAGAGCTCTGCGGCGGTACGCACACCGCCTCGACGGGCCGTATCGGTATGCTCAAGATAGTTTCCGAGTCGGCTGTCGCCGCCGGAGTGCGCCGCATCCAGGCAGTCACCGGCAGCTACGTAGAGGATATGTTCGACGGAGTGGAGGACCAGATAGCGGCCGTGCGCTCATTCTTCGAGAACACACCGGACGTTATCACGGCCATCAAGAAACTCGTGGCCGAGAACGATTCGTTCCGCCATTCCCTCGAGGAGGTGGCCCGCGAGAGAGCCGCCGCCCTCAAGAAGACTCTGGTCGAGAAGAGCGAGGAGACACCTGCGGGAGTCCGTCTGTTCACCCTGACCGGAGTGTATTTGCCCGATATTATCAAGGAAGTGGCTTTCGAGCTGCGCAAGGAGAATACCCGTGCTGCTATGGTGGCCGCCATCATGACTCCGGACCGCAAGCCCTCGCTGCTGATGATGTACACCGACGACCTGGTGGCAGCCGGTGCTCATGCCGGCAAGGACGTCAAGGCCGCTGCGGCCCATATCAAGGGCGGCGGAGGCGGACAGCCCTTCCTGGCAACGGCCGGAGGCAAGGACCCGGAGGGCCTGATGGCTGCTCTGACCGCCATGATCGAATCCGTCAACAAGATAGGTTAAACGGCATATACCCTGCTGAATGAAGAAACTGGACCTCTTCCTGCTCAAGTCGTTCCTCGGCCCGTTCGTGATGACGTTCTTCATCACCGTGTTCATACTGGTGATGCAGTTCCTGTGGCTGTATATCGACGAGCTGGTGGGAAAGGGTCTGAGTTTCTGGGTCATCATGGAGTTCCTGGGCTGGGGCTCGGCTACCATCCTGCCCCTGTCCATGCCTCTGGCCACCCTGCTGGCCTCCATCATGACATTCGGCAACCTGGGCGAGAACAACGAGCTGCTGGCCATGAAGGCGGCGGGCATCTCCCTCCAGAGGATATTCCTGCCCCTGATTTTCGTGGCCTTCGGGATAAGCGTGGCGGCGTTCTTTGTCTCCAATAACCTTATCCCGTTGGCTTACAACAAGATCTATACTCTTCAATATGACATAGCCCGTACAAAGGACGAGATAAAGATACCTACGGGCACGTTCTACAACGGTATTGACGGGTATTCCATCCGGGTGGATTCCAGGGACAAGAACACGGACATGATGTACGGGGTGATGGTCTACAACCACACCAGGAACAAGGGCAATGTGTCGCTGGCCGTGGCTGATTCCGGCCTGTTCCGCTCTACCCCGGACAAGAAGGCCATAGTCTTTACCCTGTACAGCGGAGTGTCGTACGAGGAGGAGAACAACCGCAAGTACCGTGACACCACTTTCCAGCTGCGGCAGGTGGACTTTGACATGCAGGAGATAGTCATACCTCTGGAGAACTATGCGTTTCAGAAGTCCGAGGAAAACCGCTACGGCAATGACATCATGTCCCGCAACCTCCAGCAGTTGCATCATGACCGGGACTCACTCGGGGCTCTTTACGACGAGACTGTCTCGCAGCAGCGCAAGGGAATAGTGTACAGCATATCCCTTAATACGCCCAGGCAGCTGGATACATCCGTCAATAAGGGATACAGCGAGTACTTCCCCATCGATACAGTCGTCTGGGCCGGTGCGCAGGAGGAGCTGGACGCTCTGGAAGGTGCCCGCCGTTCCGTGCAGAAGGCTTTGCAGACAGTGCAGAGCTATGACAGGGAGTCCCTGCAGTATACCTTTTATCTAAGAAGGATAGATCTGGAGTCTCTCAGGAAGTTCACCCTCTCGTTTGCCTGCTTCATATTCTTTTTCATCGGGGCTCCGCTGGGGGCGATTATCCGTAAGGGAGGACTCGGGACGCCGGTCATCGTGTCCGCGCTGTTCTTCGTCCTCTACTGGGTAGTGGATACTTCCGGCAGGAAACTGGCCAGGGACGGGGCCATATCCCCGGAGCTCGGGGCCTTCATCTCTACGATGGTCCTGCTGCCTATAGGGGTTTTCCTTACATGGAAATCCACCAAGGATTCATCCATGTTCAATCTGGACACTTATCTTGTACCTGTTAAGAAATTTTTTGCAAAACTGTCAATGAACCGAAAGAAGACGGCCGGTACTACGGACGGAACTCTGAGCCGTGGTGCAAAGGCCAGAATAGTATTTATGGGTACTCCTGAATTTGCCGTGGGGTCTCTCAGGGCCCTGGTGGAGGGAGGCTATGACGTGGCGGCTGTGGTTACAGTTCCGGACCGCAGGATAGGACGCGGACAGAAAGTGGGATTCTCGCCTGTAAAGGAGTATGCGCTGTCCGCGGGACTGCCCCTGATGCAGCCTGAGTCGCTGAAGGAACCGGGATTCCTGGCTGAGCTCAGGGCGCTGGAGGCCGATATGTTCGTAGTAGTGGCTTTCAGAATGCTGCCCAGGGCTGTATGGGCCATGCCTCCGAAGGGTACTTTCAACCTGCATGCGTCACTTCTTCCGGCATACCGCGGGGCGGCTCCCATCAACTGGGCCGTCATCAACGGAGAGACCAGGACCGGTGTGACCACTTTCCTGCTGGATGACCATATTGATACCGGTTCGCTGCTCTTCCAGGAGGAGGCGGAGATACATCCGGACGAGGACTTCGGCGCTCTCTACGGGAGACTTATGGATATGGGGGCGGAACTGGTCCTGAAGACCGTGGATGCGCTGAAGGACGGGACGGCCAGGCCAGTGGAACAGGATGCCTCCGGGTTGTCCCCCTGTCAGTCCGCAGCACCCAAGCTCAGCCGTGAGACCGGATTGCTGGACTGGAACAGAAGTGCCGTGTCCCTGCACAATCTGGTGCGCGGGCTTTCTCCCAGACCGGGGGCTCACGGGACGGTCGTTCTGGACGGACAGGACCTGGAACTGAAGATTTATTGTACCGATGTACTGTCTGATTCACAAGCAGTATCAGCCGGTGCGCCGGAGGACTTCCTGACGGCAGCGCCCGGAGCGGCATATACCGATCACCGCTCGACTATACTGGTGCGCTGCGGGGACGGGGCCCTTGCGCTCAAGGAACTTCAGGCACCGGCAAAGAAAAGGATGGATGTCAGGAGTTTTCTCGCCGGATGGAGGGGCGCATCCGCATGAGACCTCCGATATCATACGCCATACTCTGCGACGGGGATTTCCCCGGTAACGCCGATGTCCGGGACCGTCTGATGTCCTGCGACGTGGTGGTGTGCTGCGACGGGGCCGCATCCTCGTTCATGCGTTTCCGCAAGCCGGAATTCGTGGTGGGGGACATGGACTCGCTGCCGGAGGACCTGCGGCAGGAGCTGGCCGACCAGCTGTTTCCGGTGGGAGAGCAGGAGAGCAATGACCTCTCGAAGGCTTTCCGCTGGATATGCTCCATGCTGAGGGTGGGGAAGGGCAGGAGGCTGCCGGAATTCTCCATCACCGTGTTCGGCGCCACCGGCAAGCGGGAGGACCACACTCTGGGCAACATCTCGCTTCTGGCGGACTTCGCCGAGTATATGGAGCAGTGCGGGGCCCGCGGCATCCTCTCGCTGGTGACGGATTACGGAGCCTTCATCCCCATCCTGGGCTCATGCAGAATGACTCTCCCCAAGGGACAGCCGCTTTCCATATTTGCCTTCGATTCCTCGTTGAGGATAGAGAGCAGCGGCCTGGAGTTTCCTACGGACGGGGTGCGCTTCGATATGTGGTGGAAGGCCACGCTCAACCGGGTCAGCTCTCCTGAGGTGGAGCTGCGTCTGAGTCATCCGGCCAAGGTGCTGCTATATCTTCCCGGATGGTTCAATAGAATGCTGGATGTGGAGAGGCTATGAGTGTCAGGCAATTTCTAAAGGACTGGATCCTGCCGATAGCCATGCTGGCCGGTGCCGGAGGCTATTTCCTCTTTCATTATGCGGGATTTCTGTCTCCGGTGAAACCGGCGGTGTGGAAGGCGGTGGAGGTGCTTACTCCGTCGCTGATTTTCATACAGCTGTTCCTTACTTTCTGTAAGATAGACTTCAAGGATCTGCGTATCTCCAGGTGGCACTGGATCATACTGGCTTTCCAGACGCTCTCGGCCCTGGTGATGGCCGGGGTGCTGATATTCGTTCCGATGGATGAGACTTACCGTGAGATATTTGAGGGTGCGATGGTCTGCCTGATCTGTCCGACGGCTACGGCTGCTGCGGTGGTTACCGACAAGCTCGGCGGCAGCGCTGCCCGCATCACTGTGTACAACCTTATGTCCAATATCCTGGCGGCGGCCTTCGTGCCTCTCGTGTTCCCGCTGGTGGAGGTGCATCAGGGGGCGGGGTTTGTCAGCTCGTTCCTGAAGATTCTCTCGAAGGTCTTTCCCCTGCTTATCTGTCCCTTCCTGCTGGCTGTGCTGATCAAGTATCTGTGGCCCAAGGCTCATTACTATTTCAGGGACCATGCAGGCGTGGCTTTCTATCTCTGGGCGGGGGCTCTGGCCCTGGCTATCGGGCAGACTGTGCGCTCCATGCACAACAGTACGGCTCCGGCTCTGGTGCTGTGGCTTCTGGCCGCCGCTGCCCTGCTCAGCTGTGTCCTGCAGTACTGGTTCGGGAAGCGTACCGGGCTCGCTTTCGGGGACATCATCACGGCGGGGCAGGCTCTGGGGCAGAAGAATACGGTGCTGGCTATCTGGATGGCCTACACTTATCTGACGCCGGTGTCGTCGCTGGCGCCCGGCACATACGCTATATGGCAAAACATTTTCAATTCCTGGCAGTTGTGGCGGCGGAATCACAAGGAAGAGAAAAAAATATCTTGAAAATAAGGATTTTTTGTATTTTTGCGCGAATTTGGTTGAGTAGTATATGCGCAAAAAAGTTGATAAACAGTATGTCCTTAATCGCGAGACACTCGATTACGATGTTGTCGAGCAGCCCTCTACGGTGAAAAGATACATGAAGGCCGCATTGTTGTATGTGGTCTCCAGCGTCTCGGTATTCATACTCTCTCTATTCTTGATAACTGATGTATTTCATCTCAGGACTCCCAAGCGGATGCTGGTGGAGAGAGAAGCCAAGGAGTGGCACTCGAAGCTGGACCTGATGCAGCGCAGGCTGGAGTCGGCCGGTATGGCGCTTCAGGATATGGAGCGCAGGGACAACAGTCTTTACCGTTCGGTTTTCGGTATGGAGAAGATTCCGGAGGACATACGCAATGCCGGTTACGGCGGTGTGGACCGTTACGCGGATATCCGTGAGAGGGACTACACCGGTGAACTTACCTCTGCCGTAACCCTCTCCGACATACTTCTCAAGAAAGCATACGTGCAGTCCAAGTCTTTCGACCAGGTGCTGCTTATCTCCGAGCGTGCGGCCGAGATGGCTCTGTGCGCCCCTACCATTCCCCCTGTCAATTATACTCATGTGCGTCAGGCTTCCGGTTTCGGTACGCGCGTGGATCCCATACTCAAGGACCGTTACGGACGTCACCTGGGAGTCGACCTGGCCCCCAAGTCCGGCAAGCAGGGCGAGCCGGTGTATGTTACGGGTAACGGAGTGGTGAAGTACGTGGGCTACGATGCGGGCGGTTATGGCCGCTATGTACTTGTGGACCATGGCTTCGGATATAAGACACGCTATGCGCACCTGCGCAAGGCCCTGGTGGTGAAGGGACAGGAGGTGAAGCGCGGCCAGCAGATCGCCGAGATGGGCAATACCGGACGCTCCACAGGCACTCATCTGCACTACGAGGTCATCTACATGAACCGTCACGTCAATCCCGTGAACTACTACAACAAGGACATCCTTCCCGAGGATTATGCTGCCATCATAGATTCTTCCAACGAGAAACCGCTGAGCTGACGCCATGGGAAAGCTCAAGTACGATAAGGACCTGCTGGACTTCGTCGAGGAGAAACACTCGGTCGGATATCATGTCCTGCGCGTACTGAAGTACCTGGCTTACACGTTGGTGCTCGTGCTCCTGTATTATGCTGTATTCACTCTTTTCTTCTCATCCGATGAGGAGAAGCGCATGATATCCGAGAGCCGTCTCATAGAGGAGCAGTATGCCTCTCTTTCCAGTCAGACGGAACTGCTTGAGAGTGTCATCGGAGAACTCAGCCAGAAGGACGAGAACATATACAGGGAACTGTTCAATACGGATTTCCCGGAATTTTCCCTGTCCGATTCGGCATCTCTGGACTACATGTCGGATACCGTTTACATTGATGATGTCATCAGGCATACTGCGCAGAATATTTCCAGGCTTGCTGATGAGTTCGATTACTGCTCGGAGCTGATATCGCAGATAAGAATGACCCTGGATGAGGCCGATTCCGATTCCCTCGCAAGGATTCCGTCGATAATGCCGGTGGCGGATTTCCCTCTTGGCAATGTCGGAGCCTCTGTCGGCCGTAAGATGCATCCTTTCTATAAGAAGGTTGTGTATCACGGTGGTCTGGACCTGGTGGCTCCTGTAGGGGTGGAGGTACGTGCTACCGCCGACGGCCGTGTCAAGGAGGTGGAGAGGGCTCAGAAACTTCAGGGTACCCGTATCGTTATAGATCACGGTAACGGCTACGAGACAGTGTACGCCCATCTCTCCGATCTTCTCGTCCGAAAAGGACAGAGAATACACCGCGGAGATGTCATAGGACGTACCGGCAACAGCGGCACCTCTTTTGCCCCCCATCTTCACTATGAGGTGATTCTCAACGGAGTGCAGCTGGACCCCCTCAACTATTTCAACGGCGAGCTGGATACCGAGCGTTTCGGAGAACTGCTCGTCTACGCCGTAAATACCGGACAATCACTGGACTAATAACATATATCGTCATGCCGTACAAGGAATACAAACCGCAGAAGCTGTACTACAGCATCGGAGAGGTGGCCGAAATTCTCGGAGAGAGCACCTCACTGGTCCGTTTCTGGTCGGATACGTTCACAGAGTTCGTCAGGCCGGAGCGCAACCGTAAGGGCAACCGCAAGTTTACTCCATCCGATGTGGAGAACCTCAAGATCATCCATCATCTGGTCAAGGATATGAAGATGACGCTCGACGGGGCTGCTGCCAGGATGAAGCACAACCGGGAGGGACTGGATACCCGTACAGAGGTGGTTGAGCGCCTGCGCGGCATCAAGGAATCCCTTCTCGAAATTTCCAGGTCGCTTGAAAGATGAAGGCCTCGGCAGTAGCTTCCGCCATTGAGCAGGCGGCTCCCCTTTCCCTCCAGGAAAGCTGGGACAACAGCGGTTTCTGTATCGGTAACGGAGACTCAGAGGTTCACGCTGCCATAGTCGGCTTCGACTGCACCCCCGAACTTATAGACGAGGCGGTATCGGTCAGTGCGGACATGGTCATTACTCATCATCCGCTTATTTTCGGGGGTATCAGGAAAATCTCGGATGCGACGCTCACCGGAAGGACGGTGATTTCAGCCATACGTCACGGAATCACCGTATATGCCTGTCATACCAATATGGACAAGGTCCCCGGTGGGGTCAGCGGCACTTCGGCTTCGAGGATAGGACTGCAGGATGTGAGGGTGCTGGACAGTGATTCTGACGGCAACGGGCTGGGAGTTATAGGGAATCTGCCGTATCCAATGGCTCCGGAGGCATTTCTCTCTCATCTGAAGCAGTGCTTGAGTGTCAAGACAATACGTCATTCCCGCCTTCCCGCGGAACTCCTGCGGTCAGTGGCTCTGTGCGGGGGCAGCGGACGCTCCCTGATAGAAAAGGCGCGGTCCTCGGGCGCGGATGTGTATGTCTCGGGAGATATCTCCTATCATGATTTCTACGCGCCGGACGGGATGATGATAGCGGATATCGGGCATTTTGAGAGCGAGGTGGAGATAATCGGCGTGATATGTGACATCGTTAGGGAAAAAATTCCTAACTTTGCCGTCTATACTGCGCGGAGCAGTACGGTCAACCCAGTATATTATTTTTAGAACAGATATGGCTACAACCAAACAGAAGAATGTGATAGACACCCCTATCGACAGGCGGGAGACATTCGTGTCCCTCTCCAAGAGCATCAATGACAATGACGCAGCGATGGAGCACAAGCTCCATACCCTGTACCTGATCCAGCAGAAGGATTCCAAGATCGACGAGATCCACATGCTGCTCGGCGAGCTTCCCGATGAGATCCGCGACCTGGAGGATGAGATAGAGGGACTCAAGACCCGTGTAGGCAAGATCCGCGAGGAGATGGCCGATGCAGAGAAGTTCGTGGCCCAGAAGAAGATAGAGGCTGAGAACAGCAAGGCTGCCATCGCCAAGTATCAGGAGCAGCAGGCCAATGTCAAGAACAACAGGGAGTATGTGTCCATCTCCCGCGAGGTGGAGTATCAGCAGCTGGAGCTCGAGCTGGCCAACAAGCGCATAGGCGAGAAGAACGCCCGCATTTCCGAGCTGAAGGCCGCCATGACAGCGACTCAGAACGCCATTGCCCAGAAGGAGGCTGACCTGGAGGAGAAGAGGAAGGAGTGTGAGTCCATCACGGAGGAGACAGCCAAGGAGGAAGAGGCTCTGACCAAGGAGATCGCCGAGCTCAAGGCCTCCATCGACGCCAGGACCCTTGCCGCATACGAGAAGGTGAGGGCCAATGCCCACAATGGTCTGGCGGTGGTTACCGTCAAGAGGGATGCCTGCGGCGGATGCTTCAACAAGATCCCGCCCCAGAGGCAGCTCGACATCGCCCAGAACAAGAAGATTATCGTCTGCGAGTACTGCGGCCGTATCCTGGTAAGTCCCGACTTCGAGGAAGATAAGCCGAAGGACTGAGGACTATGATCAGCCGTACGTTCTTCAGACACGTAGGACAGACATCACCATCCCCACTGGCTTTAGAGGTAGACAGGGCGGATGGTGTCTTTCTCTACAGCGGTGACCGCAGGTATCTGGACCTGGTCTCCGGCGTGTGCGTGAGCAATGTCGGGCACGGCCGTCCGGAGGTGGTCGAGGCCGTGCGCAGACAGGCCGGGGACTATTTTCACCTGATGGTCTATGGGGAGATGATAGAGGCGCCCCAGGTGCTGCATGCCTCCCTGCTGACCTCCATCCTGCCCCCCTCGCTGGACTGCATCTACTATGTCAATTCCGGTTCCGAGGCCGTGGATGCGGCCCTGAAGCTGGCCAAGAGGCTCACCGGCCGTCGCCGTATGGCCTCATTCATAAATTGTTACCACGGCTCGTCCCATGCCTCGATGAGCCTTATGAGCGATACCGTCCGTCAGGATGCTTTCCGGCCGCTGCTGCCGGAGGTTGACCATCTGAGATTCAACCGTCAGGAGGACCTGGCGCGCATCACTGAGGAGACGGCCTGTGTGATCGTGGAGCCGGTGCAGGGAGAGGCGGGCGTGATAGTGCCGGAGCCTGGATTCCTCCAGGCCCTGCGGGAGAGATGCTCCAGAACCGGAGCGCTGCTGATCTTCGACGAGGTGCAGACCGGATTCGGCCGGACCGGGAGAATGTTCGCATTTGAGAAATACGGGGTTGTCCCCGATATACTGGTGCTGGCCAAGGCCCTGGGAGGGGGAATGCCCCTGGGCGGGGTAGTCTCTTCGAAGGAGAGGCTGGACGCATTTACCTGTGATCCGGTGCTGGGGCATATCACCACTTTCGGAGGACATCCGGTGTGCTGCGCCGCAGCCCTTGCCTCTCTCCGTCTGCTGCTGAGCGAGGACTGGGTGACCCGCGCCGAGGAGAAGGGACGCCGTATGGAGGAGGCCCTGGCCTCTCATCCGGCTGTGCGGGAGATACGCCGCAGCGGTCTGCTGCTGGCCGTGGACCTGGGCCGTCCCGACGCTGCGGAGAGGATGCTCGGTCTGCTCCTGGAGGAGGGGGCCGTGAGCGATTATTTCCTCTACCATCCTACCTCTTTCAGGATAGCACCGCCGCTGTGCATCAGTGACGGGGAGGTGGAAGAGGCCCTGAATATTGTAACCAGAGCATTGAATAGACTGTAACGGTATGGCAAAGACTGTGAGAACCAAGAAAAAGGAAGTCTCTATCGACGCCCTTGGACTGGAGGCCGGCAAGGTGCCCCCTCAGGCCGTGGACGTAGAGGAGGCCGTGCTGGGAGCGATGATGATCGAACCCAACTGCGTGCCGGATGTGCTGGAGCGCCTGACCGCCGAATGTTTCTACAAGGAGGCCAACCGCAAGATATTCTCGGCTATATCCGCCCTCACCAAGGACCATGAGCCGGTGGATATCTTCACCGTGGCCGAGGCCCTCAAGCGGACGGGAGACCTGGAGACGGTGGGAGGACCCTACTACCTCAGCCTGCTCTCCTCCAAGGTGGGTGCGGCCGCGCATGTCGAGTACCATGTCAATATATTGCTCCAGAAACACATACAGAGGGAGCTGATCACCATCTCGGCGGAGGTGCAGCGCGACTCCTTCGATGACAGCATACCGGTGGACGACCTGCTCAACAACGCGCAGCAGAAGCTTTTCGAACTGGCGGAGCGGAATATGAAGCGGGAGACTCTTCCGGTGCAGGACGTGCTTAAGGACACCGTGGCTGAGATAGAGGCCAACCAGGACCGTACCGACGGCCTGAGCGGAGTGCCCTCCGGCTTTACCGGCATCGACAAGGTGACCCTGGGCTGGCAGGAGTCCGACCTGGTGATCATCGCGGCCCGTCCCTCGATGGGTAAGACGGCCTTCGTGCTGACCATGGCCCGCAACATGGCCGTGGACCATCATATCCCGGTGGCGTTCTTCTCTCTGGAGATGTCCTCCAAGCAGCTGGTCAAGAGGCTTCTGGTCTCAGAGACAGGGCTGTCCTCGGAGAAGATCCGCGGCGGTAAGAGACTGCTGGACTATGAACTGGTGCAGCTGCACGAGCGTATCAAGGATCTTTCGGCCGCCCCCCTGTTCATAGACGACACGCCGTCCATCTCCATATACGAGCTGCGCTCCAAGGTACGCCGTCTGGTGCGCAACGCGGGAGTCAAGCTCATCATCATCGACTACCTGCAGCTGATGACCGGCCCTCCGGAACTGAGGGGTATGAGGGAGCAGGAGGTGTCCAATATCTCCCGCTCGCTCAAGGCTATAGCCAAGGAGATGTCCATCCCCGTCATAGCTCTGTCACAGCTCAGCCGTGATGTGGAGAAGCGCGGAGGCAACAAGATTCCGCAACTGAGTGACCTGCGTGAGTCCGGAGCCATAGAACAGGACGCGGATATCGTGATGTTCATCCATCGTCCGGACTATTACGGCACGGAGGATGAGGGTGCGGTGCCCGGTCAGGCCCAGATCATCATAGCCAAGCACCGTAACGGCTCCACCGATGTGGTGCCCATGATATTCCGCAAGAACGAGGCCCGTTTCGTGGATGCCAACGAAGGAGGCTTCATCGTGCCGGAGGACGATGTGGAGGAGTATCAGGGAGTGGAGTCGAGCATGAACAATTCGGAATTTGAACAGGAGTTCTAGATATATCGCAACTGTGGCCGGGCTGGCGCTCATCCTGTGCGCGGTACTGCCCCGGCAGCTTCAGGGCCAGTGCTATCCGGTCCATCCTGCCCTGGAAGAGGACCATGCCTTTGCCCTGGGGGAGAGGCTGTCCTACATTATCCATTATAAGTGGCTGGGTATACGCACCGATGTCGGAGCCGCAGAGGTCAATCTCCTGGACGGCGGTACCCGTAACGGACGCCGGCTGCTGCATCCGGTGGCGGTGGGTACGACCTACCGGTTCTGGGATGTCTTTTTCAAGGTGAGGGACCGCTATGAATCGGTGTTCTACGAGGACAGCGTCCGGCCGATATATTTCCACCGGGACATACACGAGGGCAAGTACACTATCCAGAATTATTTTCAATGGGACGACACTACCCACGCCATAGACGCGCAGGTGGTCAGGCGCTCCGGCGTGAGGGATACTCTTCTGCCGGGCCATGAGTGCACCTTCGATGTGCTGACCCTGTTCTACAATGCCCGCAATATGGATCTGGAGGCCCTGGAACCCGGAGTGAACAATCCTGTTTCTTTCGTTATAGACGAGGAGATATTCGATATCTATTTCCGTTTTATCGGAAGGGAGGAGAAGAGGGTGCCCGGGCTGGGTGTGTTCAGGACTCTCAAGTTCGCCGCCAAGGTAGTGGCCGGGGAGGTGTTTACCGGCGAGCAGGAGATGATCATCTGGGTGTCGGATGACATGAACCGCGTTCCGCTGCTTTTCGAGTCGCCCATCATCGTCGGATCTGTCTTTGGACGGCTGTCGGACTGGGACGGGCTGCGCTATCCTCTGGAAGAATGTAAGGTCATTAAAAACAATAGAAAATGAAACAGCAACAGTCATCATCAGCAGTAATCAGGCACGAGGGACGGGTTCTGTCCGTCACCTCGGTCCAGACCAAGGTCGAGATACTGGCTCAGACGGCCTGCGCGGCATGTCACGCCAAGGCTGTCTGCGGGGCTTCCAACGGTGAGAGCCGTGTAATAACCATCCGCCGCGAGGACGACGGGAAGATCAAGCCGGAGGACAGGGTCAATGTGGTTGTCCGTCAGGGGCAGGGCTTCAAGGCAGTTTTTATCGCTTATTTAATTCCTTTGTTCATTCTATTGGTTTTATTATTAACTTTGCCTCTGTTTTTTGAGAATGAACTGGTGACGGGGCTCGGGGCACTGGGATTCGTGGCTCTTTATTACCTGGTGCTCGCTCAGTTCAGGGACAGGCTCAACAGCGGATTCGTATTTACGGTTGAAAAGATTAATAACTAACAACAGATGGGTACAACATTTATTTTCACTGTCGTCATTCTCAGCGTGCTGGGATTGCTGCTGGCGGTAGTTCTATTCCTCGTTGCGAAGAAGTTCCAGGTGGTGGAGGATCCCCTCATCGATGTCGTTGAGGCCACTATGCCCGGAGCCAACTGCGGCGGCTGCGGCTTCGCAGGCTGCCGGGCTTTCGCCGAGGCCTGCGTCAAGTCCAAATCCCTTGACGGCAAGTTCTGTCCTGTAGGCGGCAATGCCGTCATGCAGAAGGTGGCCGCTCATCTCGGAGTCGCCATGGAGGAGAAGGCTCCCATGGTGGCCGTGGTAAGGTGCAACGGTACCTGTGCCAACAGGGTGCGCACCAACGAGTACGACGGCTCCTCCTCCTGCCGTATCATGAGCACCCTCTACAGCGGAGACACAGCGTGCCGGTACGGCTGTCTGGGCTGCGGGGACTGTGAGAAGGCCTGCCAGTTCGGTGCCGTCAGGGTCAATCCCGAGACTCTTATCCCCGAGGTCGACGAGGACAGGTGCACAGCCTGCGGAGCCTGCGTCAAGGCATGTCCCAAGGGCATCATCGAGCTGCGCAACAAGGGACCCAAGAACCGCCGTGTCTTTGTTTCCTGCATGAATCAGGACAAGGGCGGTATCGCCCGCAAGGCCTGCACGGCCGCCTGCATCGGTTGCCGCAAGTGCGAGAAGACCTGCCCCTTCGGCGCCATCACAGTAGAGAACAATCTGGCCTACATCGATTTCAACAAATGCAAGCTCTGCCGTAAATGCGTGGCCGAGTGCCCCACGGGAGCCATTCACGCCGTGAACTTCCCTCCGAAGCCGGCCGCTCCGGCAGCAGAAACACCTAAAGAATAACCGCATGAGACGTACATTTTCAATGGGTGGTGTCCACCCGCGCGACTGCAAGATATCCGCTGACTCAGCGATAGAGATATTCCCTCTGCCACAGAGGATGTACATTTCCATGTCCCAGCATTTGGGAGCACCGGCCAAGCCCCTTGTCCAGAAAGGCGACAAGGTCAAGGTCGGACAGATGATAGGAGCCTCCGCCGGTTTCATCTCCGCCAATATCCACAGCTCCGTATCCGGTACAGTAGCCGCCGTCGAGCCATACGCCGACCTGGCCGGCAACCCCGTGATGCACGTGGTGATAGACGTGGAGGGAGACGAGTGGGAGGAGAACATCGACCGCACATCCGATATTGTGCGTGAGATAACCCTCGGTCCTGCCGAGATTATAAAGAGGATAGCCGACTGCGGCATAGTGGGTATGGGCGGTGCTTCCTTCCCGACCCATGTCAAGCTGTCTCCCCCTCCGGGAAAGAAGGCCGAATTCCTGATTATCAACGGAGCCGAGTGCGAGCCTTACCTGACCTCGGACTACCGCCTGATGGTCGAGCATCCCGAGGAGGTCCTGCTGGGCGCCCGTATCATGATGAAGGCCCTGGGCGTGACGAAAGGCTATATCGGCATAGAGGACAACAAGCCTGCCGCCATAGAGGCCATGCGCAGGCTGACCGCCTCCTCCTATGCGGAGATAGAGGTGGTTCCTCTGAAGAAGAAATACCCTCAGGGCGGTGAGAAGCAGCTCATCGACGCTGTCTCCGGCCGTAAGGTGCCCTCGATGGGCCTGCCCATCGATACCGGGGTGGTGGTCCAGAACGTGGGTACTTCCTACGCCGTGTATGAGGCCGTACAGAAGAACAAGCCTCTCTTCGAGGGAGTGATGACCATTACCGGACAGTGCCTGGAAGAACAGCACAACTTCCTGGTGCGTACCGGCACCACATTTGACCGTATCCTGGAGTATGTGGGCGGAGTGCCGCAGACTGCGGCCAAGATCATCAGCGGAGGTCCCATGATGGGCAAGGCTGTGTCCAATCTGTCCGCCGCCACCGTCAAGAGCTCCTCGTCCCTGCTTCTGCTTACCGAGGAACAGACCCGCCGCCGTGCCGAGGGCGAGTGCATCCGCTGCGGCAAATGCGTTGAGGCCTGTCCTATGGGGCTGGAGCCCTATCTGCTCAACAAACTCTCCCGTGCAGGCCGCATGGAGGAGCTGGAGGAGCACAAGGTGTACGACTGCATCGAGTGCGGATGCTGCATGTTCACCTGTCCCGCATATATACCGCTGCTCGACTACATCCGCACCGGCAAGGCCGATGTGATGCGTATCATGCGCAGCCGTCCTAAAAAGTAACCGATTAAATACTTGAGATATATGAGAAAGCTGATAGTCTCTCCCGCACCCCACGTGCACGGCAGCGAGAGCACCAGGAAGATCATGCTGGACGTGATTATTGCCCTGGCTCCCTCGATGCTGGTGGCCGTGTATTTCTTCGGCTTGAGCGCCATCCAGCTCCTGCTGGTGTCAGTGCTCGTCTGCGTGGGACTGGAGTACCTGATTCAGAAATACATGCTCCGCAGGCAGCCCACGGTCAGCGACCTGTCTGCCGTAGTGACCGGAGTGCTTCTGGCGCTCAACCTCCCTCCCTCGGCTCCCTGGTGGGTGGCCGTGATAGGCGGTGTGGTGGCCATAGGAATCACCAAGATGACATTCGGAGGCCTGGGACACAACATCTTCAACCCCGCCCTGGTGGGCCGTGTCTTCCTTCTGGTCTCCTTCCCCGTAATCATGACGGACTGGACGGTGCCTGAGTCGATCTTCCGTCCGGGAGTGGATGCCGTATCCGGTGCGACTCCTCTCGCCATGGTCAAGGAAGGGCTTGCTCAGGGGCAGACGGTGGACCAGATTCTGGCGGCCAATCCCGACCTCTCATACGGTCAGATGCTCTTTGCACGGGCAGGCGGCTCTGCCGGCGAGGCCTCGGCCCTGGCTCTGATTCTGGGATTCATCTACCTGCTGGTACGCAAGGTCATCCGTCCCCATATTCCCGTCACCATCATCCTTACTGTGGCCGTGATGTCCGGCATCTTCTGGCTCATCAACCCTGAGCAGTACACCGATCCTCTGTTCAACATCCTTACCGGTGGCCTCCTCCTCGGTTCCATATTCATGGCTACCGACTATGTGACCTCACCGATGGCGCCTAAGGGCATGGTCATCTACGGTATCGGTATCGGAGTGCTCACCGTGCTTATCCGCTACTTCGGTTCCTATCCCGAAGGAGTGTCCTTCGCGATACTGATTATGAACTCTATAGTTCCCCTGCTCAACAAATACATAAAGCCCGCAAGGTTCGGGAAGGAGGTAAAACATGCCTAAAGAATCCACACTCCGCAGCATGGCTGTCTGCCTCTTCCTGGTGTGTCTGGCCTGCTCCGCCCTCCTCGGAGGCGTGTATGTGCTGACCCTCGACAAGATCAACCAGGAGGTGGTCAAGAAAACCAACAATGCCATAGCCTTAGTAACGCCCGAGTTCGACAACGAGCCCTCCGCCGAGAGCCTCTCAGTCGAGCTGGACGGCGACGCGATCACCGTCTATCCCGCCAGAAAGGGCGGGGAGACTGTCGGATACGCCATAGAGTCCTTCACGTCGAAGGGCTTCAGCGGCACGATCAACATCATGGTCGGATTCGACATGGACGGCAACATCACCGGTACCTCAGTCATTTCCCACGCCGAGACTCCCGGTCTGGGCGCCAAGATGACCGAGCCCTCCTTCTATTCCCAGTTCGTGGGCAAGAACCCCGCGTCCTTCCGCCTGGCTGTGACCAAGGACGGAGGAGAGGTGGACGCCATCACTGCCTCCACCATCACCTCCAGGGCCTACTGCGATGCCGTGGACAGAGCCTGGAGGGCATTTCAGAAAGTAGTAAACTCTAAATAGTTGCGGAATATGAGTAAACTGAGAATTATAATCAACGGCATCATAAAGGACAACCCCACCTTCGTCCTCGTGCTCGGTATGTGCCCAACCATCGGCACCACCACTTCCGCGATCAACGGTATGGGAATGGGACTGGCCACGACTTTCGTCCTGATTCTCTCCAATGTATTCATCTCCCTGTTCGCCAAGATGATTCCCGATAAGGTCAGGATACCTGCCTATATCGTGATCATAGCATCTTTCGTGACGGTGCTCCAGCTGCTGATGCAGGCCTATGTGCCCGATCTCTATGCGGCTCTGGGTCTGTTTATTCCCCTTATCGTGGTGAACTGTATCATCCTCGGCCGTGCCGAGGCCTTCGCCAACAAGAACACTCCGGGAGACTCCGCTCTCGACGGTATCGGTATCGGACTCGGATTTACCCTGGCCCTTACTTTCATCGGACTGGTCCGCGAGCTGCTGGGCAGCCTCTCCCTCTTCGGAATGAAACTCGGCGGGGGCGACGGCATGCTGGCGTTCGTCCTGGCTCCCGGCGGATTCCTGGTGCTGGGATATCTCATGGTGATCTTCAGGAAACTTATTAACAAAAAGGCTTAATCGTTATGGAATATCTGATAATTATCATATCGGCGATATTCGTCAACAATATCGTACTGTCGCAGTTCCTCGGTATCTGTCCTTTCCTCGGTGTCTCCAACAAGGTAAGCACGGCTACCGGAATGTCGGCCGCCGTGGTTTTCGTGATCACTCTCTCGACCCTGGTGACCTACCTGCTGCACTACTATGTGCTGGTGCCTCTCGGGATAGAGTTCATGATGACCATCGTCTTCATCCTGGTCATAGCTGCTCTGGTGCAGATGGTGGAGATTATCCTCAAGAAGATATCGCCTTCGCTTTATCAGGCCCTCGGTATCTTCCTGCCCCTGATTACCACCAACTGTACCGTGCTCGGTGTGGCCATCAACGTGGTGACCAAGGAGTTTACCTTCGGAGGTGAGGCCCATCTGCTCAATCTCGGCGAGACCGTAGTCTATGCAGCCTCCAGTGCCCTCGGTTTCGGTGTGGCAATGGTGCTCTTCGCAGGTATCCGCGAGCAGATGGAGCTGATAGGCGTGCCCAAGGCTTTCAAGGGTACTCCCATCGCCCTGATTACAGCCGGTATCCTGGCTATGGCGTTTATGGGATTCAGCGGATTGGTGTAGGCCTATGTCGACAGTTATCGAGATAGAAAGACTGGTGGCCTCGGGACATCTGGACGAAGCCCGCGAGGAACTGGAGAAGCTGCTGGCTTCGGAACCGGATAATTCCCATGCCTGGTTTCTGCTCGGCGGCATCTACCGCAGGCACGAGCTCTGGGGAGATGCCATCAATGCCTACAACCGGGCCAAACTGATCGACCCGGAGGGTCCGGCGGCAGCTGCCATAGAGTCGATCTACGACATCCTGCACTTCGTCAATGTGGATCTGATGAATCCCTAGCCCCTCGGAGTCAGGACATACAGGACGATACCTATCGCCACAGATACATTGAGCGAGTGCTTGGTGCCCCACTGGGGAATCTCCAGTGTGAAATCGCACAGGTCCACCGTTTCCTGAGATATGCCGTGCACTTCGTTTCCGAAGATCACGGCATACTGCTTCTCCGGGTCGAGTCTCCTTTCCCCCAGCAGGAAGCAGTCGGTGGATACGGAGTTCTCGGTCTGTTCCACTCCTATGACGGTGTATCCTTTGGCCTTCAGTTCGCGTACCGCCTCTACGGTGTCTTCCCGGTAGGTCCAGTCCACGGAAAATTCGGCTCCCAGGGCGGACTTGTGAATCTCGGGGGAGGGAGGGGTGGAGCTGATGCCGCAGAGGACTATGCCCCGGATGCGGAAAGCATCGCCGGTACGGAAGGCCGAGCCGATGTTGTGACGGCTGCGGACATTGTCCAGAATCACTGTTATGGGGCTTTTGGAGAGGGCCTTGTATTCCTCGACGGCGGGGCGTCCGAGTTCGCTGTTCAATAATTTCCTAAACATTTGCCAAAAGATAAAATTTTGCTTACATTCGCAAAGTTAAACTGAATTGAATAATTTTAACAAAATATTATGAAACAGGATCTTCAAATATCTGAACTTATCAAGAAGGAAGAGAGCCGTCAGCTTCACGGCATTGAGCTCATCGCTTCTGAGAACTTTGTCACCAATAATGTCCTGGCTGCACTCGGATCATGCCTGACCAACAAGTATGCCGAGGGTTATCCCGGAGCCCGCTACTACGGCGGATGCGAGGTGGTGGACCAGGTGGAGCAGCTGGCCATCGACCGTCTGAAGGAACTTTACGGTGCTGAGTTTGCCAACGTGCAGCCTCACTCCGGAGCCCAGGCCAACATGGCAGTATTCATGGCCTGCCTCAAGCCAGGTGACACCTTCATGGGTCTGGACCTGGCTCACGGCGGACACCTTACCCATGGCTCGCCCGTCAACATGTCCGGTATCAACTATCACCCCGTAGCCTACAAGCTCAACGAGGAGACAGGCCGCGTGGACTATGACCAGATGGAGAAAGCAGCCCTCGAGCACAAGCCCAAGTTGATCGTCGGCGGTGCTTCCGCTTATTCCCGTGAGTGGGACTGGAAGAGGATGCGTCAGATCGCAGACGAGGTAGGCGCTATCTTCATGGTGGACATGGCTCACCCTGCAGGACTTATCGCAGCAGGTCTGCTGGACAACCCTGTGAAGTATGCCCACATCGTGACCACCACCACCCACAAGACTCTCCGCGGTCCCCGTGGCGGCGCCATCATCATCGGCAAGGACTTCGAGAATCCTTGGGGCCTGAAGACTCCTAAGGGACAGATCAAGATGATGTCTCAGCTGATCAACTCCGCCGTCTTCCCCGGTATCCAGGGCGGTCCCCTCGAGCACTGCATCGGTGCCAAGGCCGTGGCTTTCTACGAGGCCCTGCAGCCTGAGTTCAAGGAGTACCAGATCCAGGTCAAGAAGAATGCCGCAGCCATGGCTCAGGCATTCATTGACAGAGGTTACAAGATCGTTTCCGGCGGTACTGACAACCACCTGATGCTGATCGACCTCCGCACCAAGTTCCCTGATCTGACAGGTAAGGTGGCAGAGAAGACCCTCGTGCGTGCCGACATTACAGTGAACAAGAACATGGTTCCCTTCGACAGCCGTACACCGTTCACCACTTCCGGTATCCGCGTAGGTACACCTGCCATCACTTCCAGAGGCCTGGTGGAAAAGGATATGGAGGCTATCGTCGAGCTTATTGACGAGGTTCTCTCAGACGTAGAGAACGAGGCTGTTATCGAGAAGGTTAAGAATGCCGCTCATGCTCTCGTAGCAGGTCGTCCTCTGAATGTATGGTAAAAAGATACATTTTATGAACTAAAGCAGATAGAATTAACGGGGGTGGATTGAAAGTCCGCCCCTTTTTTATTTTGAGTGATATCATGAAAGATTATCCGATAGTATTGTCGATTGCCGGGTCCGATCCGTCTGGAGGAGCCGGTATACAGGCGGATATCAAGGCTATATCGGCCTGCGGAGGTTATGCGGCTGCGGCTATAACGGCCGTGACGGTGCAGAATACCGCCGGTGTCTCCGAGGTGGAGTATCTTAGACCTGAACTGGTCGCAGCCCAGATAGATGCGGTGATGTCCGATCTGGCTGTGGATGCCGTAAAGATAGGCATGACCGGCACGGTGCCGATAGTGGAGGCCATAGCTTCGCAGCTGGCGGTCCATCCTGTGCTGTACGTCGTGACTGATCCAGTGATGGTCTCTACCAGCAAGGATTCACTTACACTTCCCGAGGCGGTGGATGCCCTGTGTTCCAAGATATTTCCCCGTTCACACCTGGTGACGCCGAATATAGACGAGGCCTCCCGTCTGGCCGGTTTCAGGATACGCTCCGTAGAGGATATGGACCGTGCTGCCGCACTGCTGAGGGACCGCTACGGCTGTGCCTTTCTGGTTAAGGGCGGGGACCTTCCGGCAGCATCCGGGCAGAGCGTTCCGGATATAGTTTCTCAGTCCACGGACGTACTCTGTGACCTGGATGGTCTGGTGCACATCACTTCCGAGCGGGTGCTCACCAACAACCTGCACGGCACAGGCTGTACCCTCTCTTCCTCCATAGCGGCCTTCCTCGGAGCCGGTCATCCCCTTCGTGAAGCCGTTCAGACAGCTGTCGCCTACGTTCACAACGCAATTGTGGCCGCGGCTCCCTTAAGGATCGGCCACGGCCATGGTCCGCTCAGGCATTTTTACAGATGAGGACAGTCGTGATAACTGATCCCGAGTTTCTGCCGGGAGAGACACAGGCTGTTACCGCCTTGCTGGAGGCCGGGGCCTGGAGGGTACATGTGCGTAAACCCGGAGCGGATGCGGCTGAGGTGGAGGCTCTGCTGGAGAAACTGCCGGAGCTTTACCGTCAGCGCATCTCTCTGCACGACTGCCATGAGCTGGCTGCCCGTTATGGAGTCGGCGGAGTGCATCTGAACGCCCGCAATCCGCTTCCTCCCCAGGAATTCACAGGTATGGTCAGCCGTTCCTGTCATTCCTTCGGGGAGCTGACTGAGTATGCGCCGGTATGTGATTATATGTTCCTCAGTCCTATTTTCGACAGTATCTCGAAGAAGGGTTATGTCTCTCGCTTTCCGCTGGAGGAAATCCGGCGGAGAAGGGATGATGCGGGGTCCGGGGTAGACTGGAAGCGGGTTCTCGCCCTGGGAGGAGTCTGTCCGGACAATATCCGCCGGGTTGCGGATACCGGTTTCGGAGGCGCTGCCGTTCTGGGATATATATGGGAACCGTATAAGCGTGATGCGGATGTAGGGGCCTTAGTCGCACGTTTCAGGAACTTATCCGATTTTAGCCGTTTATAACCGATTATAAACGTTTCGATATCGCCTTTTGCGGATGAAATCGCTATCTTTGCCTCAGAAAACTTAAAAAGATATGTGTATGAAATATTTGGATCCGAAAGCTGATATGACTTTCAAGAAGGTGTTCGGTGAACATGAGGATTTGGTGATAAGTTTTCTGAATTCTCTGCTGCCGTTCGAGAGTGAGGACGAGTTTATCAAAAGTGTGGAATATCTGAATCCGGAGCTGGTGCCGCTCAATCCTCTTAAAAAGGACAGTATCGTGGATGTGCGTTGTAAGGATTCGCGCGGCCGCCAGTTCATAGTGGAGATGCAGATGATGTGGACGTCCGAGTATAAGCAGCGTGTTCTGTTCAATGCCTCTAAAGCATACGTGAGTCAGTTGGAATGCGGA
Source organism: uncultured Alistipes sp. (assembly GCA_900550465.1). Classification (GTDB taxonomy): domain Bacteria; phylum Bacteroidota; class Bacteroidia; order Bacteroidales; family UBA932; genus Coprenecus. The sequence goes on along the minus strand of URSC01000007.1, from coordinate 492 downwards.
CAGGACTACGATCTTCTGCATCCGGTGTATTCGTTGAACATGGTGAACGATATATATTCGGACAGCGAGGACTATTATCACGATTACCGTATAGTGGAGATTGCGGAAACCAATGAGGTGATAGAGGGGCTCCGTTTCATCTTCATAGAGTTGCCCAAGTTCACGCCGAAGAATTACGGGGATAAGAAGATGCAGGTGCTGTGGCTGCGGTATCTGACTGAGATCAACAGCAGGACGCGTGTCGTGTCTGAGGAACTGACAAGTAATCCTGTTATTAACAAGGCGGTGGCTCAGCTGGAGGTGTCGGCATTCTCAGACGCACAGCTTCTGGGTTATGACCGTTTCTGGGATATGGTCAGTACGGCCAAGATGCAGATATCCAGTTCCCGTAAGGAAGGTTTCAGACGTGGCCACAAAGAAGGGCTTGAGGCCGGCATGAAAGAAGGTAAGAAAGAAGGTAAGAAAGAAGGTAAGAAAGAAGGTAAGAAAGAA